>CAVUBO010000019.1:0-340791 GCA_963739785.1 uncultured Actinomycetota bacterium
CACGTCACCTCATCGAGCACGCCGCCAACCCCGACGTCCGCGAGGAGCTCTGGGAGGAGGCCCACGCCCTCAGCCTCGCGTGAGTCTCGCCGCCTGGCAGTCGCGGTGATCTGCGCCGTCAGACCTCGACGAGGGCGCCGTCGGACTCGGCGAGCAGGATCGCTCCGTTCAGGTCGAGTCTCGTGTCGTGGAGCTCGGCGAAGCGAGATCGACGCGGGCGAGCGTGGCGCCGCGGAGGTCGGTCGCGCGCAGCAGTGCATTGCGCAGACTCGCTCCGGTGAGGTCGGCCCGGTGCAGGGACGCGCCGCTGAGGTCGGCCTCGGACAGGTCGGCCTCCTGGAGCGAGAGACCGTCGAGCTCGAGCCTGGACAGGTTGGCCCCGCGCATGACCACGGAGCGCCATTGACCGCCCTGCACGGTCATCGGGCGGAGGTGCAGTCCACGAAGGTGCTGCCGGTCAGCTTGCAGCCGTCGAAGGTGGCGCTGAAGAAGGACGTCCTGCGGAAGTCGCACGTCACGAAGGCCGAGCTCGTGTGCGTCGAGGCGTTGAACCGGCAGCTCGTGAACTCGCAGGACTCGAAGACGGCTCCTCGGCTCACCGACTCCGTGAGGTCGACATCCCGGAAGCTGCAGCCCGTGTAGGTCTCGCCCGACAGGTCACGTGCGTACCAGTCGAGGTCGAGGAACTCCTCATCCAGCCACGTCGACTCGTTTCGGCTCATGCCCACACGATTGCAGAGAGGACGGACATTCCACGCCCGGGTCGGGAGCGGCGAGGGCTTCATCGGAACCGCCTCACCGGTTCGACAGCGGCACGGCGATCGCTTCGGCGAACTCGTGGGCGTGCGTGAGGTCGACCGCGTCGGGGTGCCCCTTGTTGACTCCGCCGAGGAGCCCTAGCGGCAGCCAGGTGTCGAGCCCCGAGCATGCGAACGAACCCACCACGTCGTACCCCTTGTCGCGCAGCATCGTCTCCAGGGAGCGCTGCCAGGGAAGGGACTGTGCCCGGCCCTGACCGGCGGTGGTGAACACGAAGGCCCGGGTGCCGTGGACCTCGGGGAGATGCTCGACGAAGTCGCGCAGGCGCCGGTGGTGGGTCCCGTAGTAGATGCCCGACCCGAACCCGACGATGTCGTAGTCGGCCAGCGTCTGCGGATCGACCTCCTCCGGCTCCCGGATGTCCGCCGCGAGGACCGCGCCTATCGCGCGTGCAACGGATGCGGTGTTGCCGTGTGACACGGACACGCAGATGATCAGTGCTTTCTCGGTCATGCCTCGGGGTCACCTCCTCGAGCGGGTCCTACACGGGCAACAGTCGTCCGCCCTGTCGGTCTCGGCCCAGAGGCGAAGGTCACCACGCCGCCGTCCGGTGCCCGTTCCTCGACCTCGGCCGAGCCGCGCGGGTGGCCGCGGGGCACCAGCCCGGACCCCGTGGTGGACCCTGGGACCCATCGGGAAAGATAGGAGCCATGAGCACGCCTTCGTTCTCGCGCCCCGGCGCCGTCGACCTGTCTGCCCTGAAGCGTCCCGCCACACCTCCGGGAGGCACCACAGCCGCGCCCTCCGGCGGGGCGGGTGCGCCGGCGCAGGGAGGCGGGTCCTACACCGTCGAGCTGAACGAGCAGAACTTCCAGGCCGAGCTCCAGGGTGTGGGCAACGCCCCCGTCGTGCTGGTCTTCTACTCCGGGCAGTCGCCGGCCAGCGTCACGCTCGCCGACGACCTCGACACGCTCGCCGGCGAGTTCGAGGGCCGCTTCCTCCTCGGCCGGGTGAACGTGGACGACGCTCCCGGCATCGCCCAGGCGCTCCAGATCCCCTCGGTTCCCCTCGTCGCGCTCGCGATGGGCGGGCAGCTCGCCCCGCTCCTGCAGGACGCGCCGCCGTTCGAGGAGCTTCGCAACCTGATGACCCAGGTCCTCCAGGCCGCCACCGCGCAGGGGATGACCGGTCGGGTGCAGCCGCGCGGTGGCGCCGTCGAGGAAGAGGGCGGCGAGCCGCAGGTCGACCCGCGTTACGCCCCGGCGCAGGACGCTCTCGCCGAGGGCGACGTCGACCGCGCCGTGGCGGAGTACCAGAAGCTGGTGGACGCGAACCCCGCCGACGCCGAGGCCGCTGGTGGCCTGGCCATGGCGAAGGTGCTCCAGCGCACCTCCCACCTCGACGCGGCCACTGCGCAGGCAGTGCGCACGTCAGGGGCAGAGCGACCCGACGACGTCGACGCACAGACCCTGGTGGCCGACCTCGACCTGCTCGGTGGCCACGTCGAGGATGCGTTCAGCAGGCTCGTCGACCTCGTCCGACGTGCCTCCGGGGACGACCGTGAAAGGGCCCGCACGCACCTCGTCGGGCTCTTCGCCGCGGTCGGCAACGACGACGCCCGAGTGCTCAAGGCACGTCAGGCGCTCGCCTCTGCGCTGTTCTGAGGCGCCTGCGCCCGACGCGGCGGGCCCGGGCGGTCAGGGTCGGCCCGACTCGGTGTACGACGGGCCCTCCCCACGCGCGTGGGCGAGGGCGGACTCGATCCGGCGCGCGGTGAAGTCGGCGCACCGTTCGCGAACCTGCTCGATCGTGCAGAACTCCGCAGCGCGGATCTCGCGCGGTTCGACGACGACACCGTCGAGCATCGCGGCGTCGTGCACGCCGCCGTCGAAGACCAGGCACAGCGCGTCGTCCCAGCCGCTCCACGAGGGCAGCCAGTCGGTGAGCAGGAGCGGACCGGCCTCGACGACCAGGCTGAGCTCCTCCTCGAGCTCCCGGGAGACCGCGAGCTGGGGGGACTCGTGGACCTCGACGACCCCGCCAGGAAGGTCCCAGTCGTTCTTGTAGGTGAGCTTGCACAGGAGCACCCGGTCCGAGCGGTCCCGGACCAGCATCTGCGCGATGGCGCGCTTGCGGGGGAGGAAGGAGTTGAGCAGCTCGCGGAAGCCGCCCGGGTCGGTGATCGGCGGGTCGGTCGCGAGCCGCGCGAAGAGCACGGTGTCGTGGCGTTCGCCGAAGAGGGTCTCCCGCCCGCGCAGCACGCCCTCGCGGCGCAGACCGGCCCGGGTGGCGACGCGCATCGACCGCTCGTTCGCCGGGTTGACGTAGGCCTCCACCCGGGTCAGCTCGAGCTCCTCGATGGCGTAGTTCACCAGGAGCGCGACCGCCCTGGAGGCGAGACCCTGGCCGCGGTGACCGGAGTAGAGGGTCCAGGAGAGCTCCCCGATCCCGGCATCCTTGGTGCGCACCTCGACATTGCCGACCGGGACGCCCTCGAAGTCGATGACGAAGTTCACCGTCGAACGGTTGTCGGCGTACGACCTCCGCCACCGCTCGACGGCGGCTGCCTGGCCCTCCCGTGACGGGACGACCTCCTCGAAGCCGAACCAGCGGGCGATCTCCTCGTCGTGCCCGAGTCGGGTCGGCTCGATGTCCTCGTCGCGCCACGGACGCAGGAGGACCACGCCGTCGGTCAGCTCGGGCTGGGGGCCGAAGCCTGGCACCTGCTCGTCACTCACCCGTGCAACCTAACGCACGGTGTGCGGACGGCCCACGGCCCGTGCAGGGCCATGAGCCGTCCGTCGATCCGAGACAGCGGAGAGGAAGCGCAAGAGCAGTGTCAGACGCCGTCGTACCGCAGCCAGAGCGCACCGAGCGGCGGCACGCTGAGCGTGACCGAGGCGGGCAGCCCGTGCCAGGAGCTCTCCTCGGCGACCACCTGACCCATGTTGCCGACCCCGGAACCGGAGTAGGTGTCGGCGTCGGTGTTGAGCAGCTCGGTCCAGCGTCCGGCCGCCGGCAGGCCCACGCGGTAGTCGTGGTGCGGGACGGCCGAGAAGTTCACGATGCACGCGAGCTGCGAGCCGTCCGCGCCTCGTCGCAGGAAGCTGAAGACGTTGTTGCTCGCGTCGTTGGCGTCGATCCACGCGAACCCGGACTCGTCCTGGTCCAGGGACCACAACGCGGGCGTCTCGGCATAGATCCGGTTCATGTCGCGGATCAGGCCCTGGACACCCCGGTGCTCGACGTGGTCGAGGAGCCACCAGTCGAGCTCGCGGCTCTCGGCCCACTCGGACTCCTGGGCGAACTCCGAGCCCATGAACAACAGCTGCTTGCCCGGGTGGGCCCACATGAACGCGAGGTAGGCGCGGAGGTTGGCCAGCTGCTGCCACCGGTCGCCGGGCATCTTGCGCAGCAGCGAGCCCTTGCCGTGCACGACCTCGTCGTGGCTGATGGGGAGGATGTAGTTCTCGGAGTAGGCGTAGACCATCGAGAAGGTCATCTGGTGATGGTGGTACTGCCGGTGCACCGGGTCGTTCTGGATGTAGCCGAGGCTGTCGTGCATCCAGCCCATGTTCCACTTGAAGCCGAACCCGAGGCCACCGAGGTGGGTGGGGCGCGTGACACCGGGCCACGACGTGGACTCCTCGGCGATCGTCATCGCTCCCGGCACGCGCCGGTAGCAGGTGGCGTTCATCTCCTGGAGGAACTGCACCGCCTCGAGGTTCTCGCGGCCGCCGTACACGTTCGGCGTCCACTGACCGTCCTCACGGGAGTAGTCGAGGTAGAGCATCGAGGCCACCGCGTCGACCCGCAGGCCGTCGACGTGGAACTCCTCGAGCCAGTAGAGCGCGTTGGCGACCAGGAAGTTGCGCACCTCCCGGCGTCCGAAGTTGAAGACGTAGGTGCCCCAGTCGGGGTGCTCGCCGCGCATCGGGTTCGGGTCCTCGTAGAGCGGCGTCCCGTCGAAGCGGGCGAGGGCGAACTCGTCCTTGGGGAAGTGCGCGGGGACCCAGTCAACGATCACGCCGATGCCCGCCTGGTGCAGCCGGTCGACGAGGTGACGGAAGCCGTCGGGGTCGCCGAAGCGTGCGGTCGGTGCGTAGTACGACGTCACCTGGTAGCCCCACGAGCCGCCGAAGGGGTGCTCCATCACGGGAAGGAGCTCCACGTGCGTGAAGCCGAGGTCCTGGAGGTACGGCACGAGCTCGTCGGCGAGCTCGGCGTAGCTGAACGGCGTCTCGCCGTTGTGCTTCTTCCACGAGCCGAGGTGCATCTCGTAGACCGACATGGGCTTCTGCTGCGGATCGGTCTGCTGGGCTCGCTCGGCCATCCACGCGTCGTCGCCCCAGCTGTAGCCGGAGTCGAAGACCACCGACGAGGTCAGCGGTGGGATCTCGGTGTGGTAGGCCATGGGGTCGGCCTTCTCGCGCCACTGGTCGTCCGCGCCGAGGATGAGGTACTTGTACTTCGTGCCGACTCCGACGCCGGGGACGAACAGCTCCCAGACACCTGAGGTGCCCATCTGCCGCATCGGGTGCTCACGGCCGTCCCAGTCGTTGAAGTCGCCCTTCACACGGACGCCACGGGCGTGCGGCGCCCACACCGCGAAGGACGTGCCGGCGATCGGGCCGTTGACGCTGTCGTAGCGGCGCACGTGGGCGCCGAGCACCTCCCACAGCTGCTCGTGGCGGCCCTCGTTGAACAGGTGCAGGTCCATCTCGCCGAGCGTCGGGAGGTAGCGGTACGCGTCGTCGACGAGGCTCGGCTCGCCGCCGCCGTAGGCGACCTCGAGCCGGTAGTCGGGTACGTCGGGTACGTCGAGCACACCGAGCCAGATGCCGCCGTGCTCGTGCTCGAGCGGCACCCGTCCACCCTCGTGCACCACGGTGACCGAGTCGGCGAGCGGCCGGAGCACCCGCACCGTCACGGCTCCGGCGTGCTTGTGGGCGCCGAGGACGGCGTGCGGGTCGCCGTGCTCGCCCCTCACGATCTGCTCCAGCACGTGCTGGTCGAGGGGCAGGGCTGTGGCTGTGCTGCTCATCGTTCGCTCGCCTCCTGCGGGTTGTCGCTGGACTCGGGGGTGCTGGTCAGCCGGCCGATCGCCGCGAGCGGGATCGACAGCCAGCTCGGCCGGTTGCGAGCCTCGTACACCGTCTCGTAGACGGCCTTGTCGGCCTCGTAGGCCCTCAGCAGCACCTGCTGCGCGGGGGTCATGCCTGCGTCTGCGTCCTCCGACGTACCCGCACTCGCCTCGATGTAACCGGCGAGGAAGGCCTGGCGGTTGCGCTCCGCCCACTCCAGTGCCCGGTAGGCGATCTGCGGGCCCGCCTCCTCGACGTCGGCCTCGACGGCGTGGGCGGCGTAGTCGAACGAGCGCAGCATCCCCGCGACGTCGCGCCACGGCGAGTCGGGCCGGACGCGTTCCGAGAGCGGCTTGGCCGGCTCGCCCTCGAAGTCCACGATCTTCCAGCCGCGCACCGTGCGCAGGGTCTGCCCGAGGTGGTAGTCCGCGTGGATGCGCTGGACGGGCACCGGCTCGTCGAGGTCGGCGACCGCGGCGAACGTCGCCGCGAGCGCCTCGCGGTGCGGCTCGAGGTCGGCGACAACGGACACGGCCTCGCCGAGCCTGCGCTGCATCGCAGCTGCGAGGTCGCCCAGCTCCGTCTTCCCCCACGTCTCGGTCGGGAACTCGTGCGCCAGGGTGTCGTGGACCTCGGCGGTGGCGACGCCGAGCCGGTGCGACTCGCCGGCGAAGTCGCCCCCCACCTCGTCGGCGTGCAGGTCCCCCTCGGCGAAGAGGTCGCGCACACTCGCCAGCGCGAGGTCCCAGCCGTCGCTCGCCGTGCGCAGCAGCTGCTGGAGCATGGCGAGCTGGAGCGGTTCCTCGGAGTAGCGGGCCGGTGCCTCCAGCCAGCCGTACAACGCTGCCACGTGGTCGCTTCCGGCCCGGGTCAGCGCCTCGTGGATGTCGACGTCGGGGTTGCGTCCAGGCGTGATCTTGCGGAACACCTTCATCAGGCTGTCCTCGCCGAACCGCACCGAGGAGTTGCTCTGCTCTCCCGAGAACAGCGACGAGTGCGCCTCGAGGTCGAGCTCATGACCCTCGAGCAGATGGAACTCCAGGTCCTCGCTCCTGTGCTTCCCGGCGAAGGCGGTGAGCCACTGGTGGGTCGCGTTGCGGTCGTGCACGGCGTCGTACGCGTGCACCTCCCCGAGCTCCTCGTCGTGCCAGGTGCCGACGAGGGCGTGAGCGAGGCGCTCCTGCGGCTCTGGGTAGTAGGCCAGCGGGACCTGGTAGTACTCCTCGTCCCCGTCGTCGTACCGGATCGTGGCCAGCTCGACCCGGGCGTGCGGCATCTCCGGTCCGGGGTCGGGCTGGATCCAGCCGAGACGGCGTACGCCGGACACGTGCATGCCCCGGCCCTTGCCGCCGAACCACCGCGCCTCGGAGATGTACGCGGCAAGCATCTGGAGGGTGTGCTCGTCGATGTCCTGGGTCACGGCGCGATCTCCTCCTCAGGCTTCGGAGCGGGCAGCCGGAACCAGTAGAAACCGTAGGCGCCGAGCGTGAGCAGGTAGGGCAGCTCGCCGATCTTCGGGAAGCGTACGCCGCCGAGGAGCTCGATCGGCTCGACGCCCTCCCAGGGTCGCAGGTCCAGCTCGACCGGCTGCGGGAAGCGCGAGAGGTTGTTGACGCAGAGCACCGAGTCCACCGTGCCGTCGGGCGCGACGTACTCGCGCACGTAGCTGAGCACGCTGGGGTTCGAGCCGCCGAGGTCGGTGAAGTCGCCGAGCCCGAACGCGTGGTGCTTCTTGCGAGCGTGGATCATCCGACGGGTCCAGTGCAGGAGCGAGGAGGCGTTCTGCAGCTCTGCCTCGACGTTCACCGCCTGGTAGCCGAACACCGGATCCTGGATCACCGGCAGGTGCAGCTTGCCGGGCGTGGCGACGGAGAAGCCGGCGTTGCGGTCCGGCGTCCACTGCATCGGGGTGCGCACACCGTCGCGGTCACCGAGCCAGATGTTGTCGCCCATACCGATCTCGTCGCCGTAGTAGAGCACGGGGGAGCCGGGCAGGGACAGCAGGAGAGCGGTGAACAGCTCCATCTGGTTGACGTCGTTGTCGAGCAGGGGAGCCAGGCGGCGGCGGATGCCGATGTTCGCCTTCATCCGGGGGTCCGTGGCGTACTCGCCCCACATGTAGTCGCGGTCCTCGTCGGTGACCATCTCGAGGGTCAGCTCGTCGTGGTTGCGCAGGAAGATGCCCCACTGGCAGTTGGAGGGGATCTCCGGGGTCTGCTCGAGGATCTCCGAGATCGGGAAGCGCGACTCACGCCGGACGGCCATGAAGATGCGGGGCATGACCGGGAAGTGGAAGCACATGTGGCACTCGTCGCCCCCCTTCTCGAAGTCGCCGTAGTAGTCGACGACGTCGGAGGGCCACTGGTTGGCCTCGGCGAGCAGGATCCGGTCCGGGTAGTGCTCGTCGACGTAGGTGCGGACCTTCTTCAGGTACTCGTGGGTCTCCTTGAGGTTCTCGCCGTTGGTGCCGGGCCGCTCGTAGAGGTAGGGGACCGCGTCGAGCCGGAAGCCGTCGATGCCCATGTCCAGCCAGAACTTCAAGGCGTCGAGCATCGCGTCGTGGACCTTGGGGTTGTCGAAGTTCAGGTCCGGCTGGTGGGAGTAGAAGCGGTGCCAGAAGTACTGCTGGCGGACCGGGTCCCACGTCCAGTTCGACGGCTCCGTGTCGACGAAGATGATCCGGGCTTCCTCGTACAGCTCGTCGGAGTCGGACCAGACGTAGAAGTCGCCGTAGGGGCCGTCCGGGTCGTTGCGGCTGGCCTGGAACCACGGGTGCTGGTCCGAGGTGTGGTTCATGACGAAGTCGATGATCACCCGGATGCCGCGCTGATGGGCGGCGTCGAGGAACTCGTGGAAGTCCTCGACGGTCCCGCACTCGGGGAGGATGTCGATGTAGTCGGCGACGTCGTACCCGCCGTCGCGCAGCGGCGAGGTGAAGAACGGCGGGACCCAGAGGCAGTCCACGCCCAGCCACTCGAGGTAGTCCAGCTTCTCCGTCAGACCCTTGAAGTCGCCGACGCCGTCACCGTTGGAGTCCTTGAAGGAGCGGACGAGGACCTCGTAGAACACCGCCTTCTTGAACCAGTCCGGCTCGTGAGCGGGGAGCCCCTCCGCCGTCTCCGGCATCTCCGGGTGCTCGCTCGCCTGGTCGGTCACAGGCTGGGTCACAGGATGGGCCTCCGAACGGTGAAGATGTGGGCGGGTTGGTGGTGAGGGTCGAGCCGGACGTAGTTGTGCTCACCCCAGGTCCAGGACTCGTCCGTGAGCTCGTCGTGCACCGTGAACCGATCGTGCCAGTCCATGCCGAGGGCCGGCATGTCGAGGTGCACGCTGCTCTCCCGGGTGGCGTGCGGGTCGACGTTGACCACGACGATCATCAGGTCGTCCTCGTGCCGATCGTCGCCCGGCCCCTTCGCGTACTTGCTGAAGACCAGGATCGACTCGTCGTCGCTGCTGTGGACGGTGAGGTTGCGCAGCTGCTGGAGCGCGGGATGCCGACGGCGGATCTCGTTGAGTCGGGTGATGTAGGGCGCCAGGGTCCGGCCGGTGCGTTCGGCGCCCTCCCAGTCGCGGAGCTTGATCTGGTACTTCTCCGAGTCGAGGTACTCCTCGCTGCCCGGCTTGACCGCCACGTGCTCGAACAGCTCGAAGCCTGCGTAGACGCCCCACGTCGGCGAAGCGGTGGCCGCGACCGTCGCGCGGATCTTGAACGCCGCGGGGCCGCCGTACTGGAGGTAGGCGTGGAGGATGTCCGGGGTGTTCACGAACAGGTTCGGCCGCATCACGTGGCTCGTCTCGTGGGAGAGCTCGGTGAGGTACTCCTCGAGCTCCCACTTGGCGGTGCGCCAGGTGAAGTAGGTGTAGGACTGGTGGAAGCCGACCGTGGCGAGCGTGCGCATCATCGCGGGCTTGGTGAACGCCTCGGAGAGGAAGATCACGTCCGGGTCGGTCTTCTGGACCTCGGTGAGCAGCCAGTCCCAGAACTCGACCGGCTTGGTGTGGGGGTTGTCGACGCGGAAGATCCGGACACCGTGCGACATCCAGTGGCGTACGACGCGCAGCACCTCGTTGTAGATGCCCTCGGGGTCGTTGTCGAAGTTGATCGGGTAGATGTCCTGGTACTTCTTCGGCGGGTTCTCGGCGTAGGCGATCGACCCGTCGGCGCGGGTGGTGAACCACTCCGGGTGGCTCTTGACCCACGGATGGTCCGGTGCCGCCTGCAGAGCGAGGTCGAGCGCCACCTCGAGGTCGAGCTCCCGGGCCCGTGCGACGAAGTCGTCGAAGTCCTCGAGCGTCCCGAGGTCCGGGTGCACCGCGTCGTGCCCGCCCTCGTCCGAGCCGATGGCCCAGGGCGAGCCGGGGTCGCTCTCCTCGGTCACGAGGCTGTTGTTGGGGCCCTTCCGGTTGATCTTGCCGATCGGGTGGATGGGCGGGAGGTACACGACGTCGAAGCCCATCGCCGCGACCGCGTCGAGCCGCTTGGCCGCGGTGCGGAAGTTGCCCGACACGACCTTGCCGGTCTTCGTGTCGACGTAGGCGCCCTCGCTGCGCGGGAAGAACTCGTACCACGACCCGAACAGTGCGCGGGGGCGGTCGACGTACAGCTTGTAGGGGCCCTCGGTCGTGACGAGGTCACGCAGCGGGTGGCGGTCGAGGATGGCCTCGACGGCCCGGGAGACGGCGGCGGCGTAGCGCACGTCGTCGGGCCGGCTGGTGTCCCGCATCGCCGTGATCGCGTCGTCGATGGTGCGGCGGTCCGTGTCGGAGCCGACCGCCTTCGCCGGGAGACCGTCGCGGACGCGCTGGAGCAGCAGCACCCCTTCGGCGAACATCAGCTCGACGTCGATCTCGGCCGGGATCTTGATCTCGGCGTTGTGCCGCCAGGTGGCGACCGGGTCGGACCATCCCTCGACGGAGAAGGTCCAGGCTCCCTCCTGGTCCGCGCTGACCTCGGCACGCCACAGGTCGGGCTCCTGCGGATCCTTGGCCATCCGGACCCAGGGGCGGCGGTCACCGTCCGGATCGGTCAGCACCACGTCGGCGCTGAGGGCGTCGTGCCCCTCGCGGAAGACCAGGGCAGTGACCTCGAAGGGCTCACCCACCACGGCCTTGGCGGGGTAGCGGCCGAGATCGACCACAGGGCGTACATCCATGATGGGTATTCGTCCGACCATGGGGCCAATCTGTCCGATCACGGGCACCTCTGCAAGTGAGGGGTTGGAGCGGTCCAGGGGTGGGTACGGCGCCCGGCTCGACGCTTGTACGACGTCGCGCCGGGCACCGTCCTGGATGCCTCTGACGAGGTGCCCTTACCCGTTACTCAGCGTGCGAACACCTGCAGCTCTGCCGCGCGGACCGAGAGGTCGCGGTCGGAGGCTGCCTTGCAGTCGGTGTCGTTGAGCGGGTCGTTGTCCTGTTCCCCGGCGTAGCCGGCGAAGCCGGTGCACTGGTTCTCGAGGGCCACCAGACGCACGTGCGTCGCGGCGGTGTCCCGGACGTCGAAGGACCGCAGCGTCAGGTTCGGGGCGACCGGACGCGGACGCTGGGCCGGGAAGGCGTTCCCCGGGCTGGTGTAGATCCGCTTCCACCGCGCGCCCTTGGTGGTGCAGGCGCTGGTGCACACGTCGATCGCGAACTTGCGCAGCGCGGTGAACCTGCTGCCCGAGTCGGGGTCGCTCGCGTCGTCCCCGGCGGGCCGGAGGAAGGCGCTGACCTGGACCTTCCGCACGGTCTGGCGGCCGCCTGCGAGGTCCACGACGACGTAGGGGTTCTTGCCCTTGCCGTCCACGCTGTCGGCTGCGTTGATCCCGGCCCAGTTCGTGCCCTCGGTGTCGTCGATGAGGCTCGCCGCGTTCACCGAGCCGGCGCTGGAGGCGACCACCTTGGCGCCGGAGTACTTCGAGGCGAGGTTCTTGCCGGCCTTCACCACGACGGTGCGGCGCTGGCCGGCCTTCACCGTGAACCGGGTGCGGCGCAGCCCGGCGCCCTTGCCCTGGAAGAGCAGGTCGTAGGTGCCGGGGACGAACTTCACGGTGGCTGTCGAGCTTGGTCGACCTGACGGTGTCGGCGACGGGGGTGACCCGTGCCTCGTAGCGACCGACGAAGAACCGCCCGGGCACCTTCCTGTCTCCCGACTTCGCTGCGAACGTCACCGTCGCGGGACGCACGCCGGGGGCGCGGTAGCCGGGCGTCGGCTGGTCGGAGTCGGCGTTCGGGGTGCTCGCGTCGACGCCCATGCCGTTGCCGGCGAAGGCAGTCCACAACGTCCTCTGGTTGGCGCCGCGGAATCGCATCTGGTCCGCGGCGAGCATCGAGTCACGTGCGTCCAGCATGCTGGTCCCGCCCTGCTGCAGGAGGAAGCCGTCGAACATCAGCTGGACCCAGCGCCGGTTGCCCGGGCACTTGTCCGCCGGGAGGGGAGAGCTCGTCGCCTGTCCCCGCGGCGCAGCGAAGCTGCAGCGACTTGTCGCTCGCCGGGAACCTCTTGGCGTACTTGCGGACGAGGGCCTGGCGCACGTCGTACTGCACGGCGTTCCAGATCTCGCCGTCGGCGTGGACCTCGGGACCGGTGCTGTCGAAGCCGTAGTCGCCGTACTGGAGCGGGTTGCGGTTGATGGCGTAGTCGCGGATGCCGGCCACCTTGTTGCCGGTGGCGTACGGGCCGACCGCCCACGGGTTGGCGCCCGTGGAGTAGCCGTGGGAGATCAGGTACTCCGCGGCGACGAGGTCGCCCCAGGACTCGCCCATCGCGCCGCCCTGCTCGGAGGTGATGCCCTCGTCCGGGCCGCCGATCATCCGGTTGCTGATCGCGTGGGTGTACTCGTGGCCGACGATGCTCATGTCGAGGCCGCCGTCGGCGCACGGCGAGTAGAAACCACCGGCGAGCGGCTGGAAGAGGTACTGGTTGGTGATGCCGGGGATCCCGTCCTGCAACGCGATCTGGTTGGCGTTGTCGCGACCCAGGAAGCTCGGGGTGCCGCCGGTGAGGGCGCCCGCCTGGACGTCGCCGACCTCGGGGTCGTTCTCCCGCGTCGGGTCGGGGTTCCCGCCGAGGTTCTTCATCTGCATGTTGTAGTTCGCCTCGGTGAACCCGAGGAAGTACGAGAAGTCGTGCATACGGTTGTGCGCGACGAACAGGTTCGTCACCGAGGCGTCGATGTCGTTGCCGCCGGGCACGAGGTTGGCGGGGTCGCACTTGCTGTTCTGCCAGGCGTCGGTGAACTCGGCGGAGTAGTTCCGGTCAGGAGAGACCGGAGCCTGTGCGCCACCGGGCGTGAGCGGCGACGCCCACGCCTCGCGGGTCATCGCGTTGTTGCCGGAGGTGGTCATCGTCGGCAGGCCGGTCGTGAAGTCGAAGTCCCAGGGCCCACGCGAGGCCAGGTTGCGAAGGCTGCCCGGAGGCGTGTCGCAGCCGGGGACCTTCTCACCCTGGAACCGGGTCTCCCAGCAGCCCGTGACGCGGTTGCCGGGCACGTGGGTCGTCGAGTAGTCCAGCGCCGGGTTGGCCGCGAAGTAGGTCCACTTCGGCGGGTACGGCGCAGCCGCGGCCGGTGCCTCGCTGTCAGAGGTGGTGATCACGCCGACGTAGTCGCCGGGAGCAGTGAACGGCACGGTGGGGCTGTCGAAGGGGCAGACCTGGGCGCTGTAGGTCCCGGCCGGGATCTTGTCGGCGCTGTAGGTGGCCGTCTCCGGACTGGTGCCGAGGTCGCCGCTGGTCAGCAGCTCGCCGGCGGGGTCGAAGATCTTGACCACGATGTCGTTGGCGGGGTTGACCGCGTTCGCCGCGACCACGATCTGCTTGGTCGCGGCGTCGGTGAGCTCGAACTGGTGCTTCTCCCCGCACTCGGTGGCCGTGACCGCGCCCTGCATCTGCGTCACGCCCTCGGTGGCGGCCGCGTAGGCGTGCTCGACCTTGTTCTCGCGGTGCAGGATCTTGCCGGTCACCGCGTCGACCATCAGCGTGTAGGCCATCGACTTCCCGCCGTGGACGTCGACGACGTTGGTCTCGAAGACGGGACGGACCGTCCCGTCGGCGAGGGCGAGCGCGCGCAGGCGAACCTGCTGCTCCTGCGCGAACCCGTCGACCTTGAGCCGGGTCCAGCCCTTCTTCACGGTGTCGTCGATCGCGGTGAGGGGCGTCTCGCGTCCGACGTTGGTGGCGGCGATCTGCCAGGCCTGGACGGGCGTGAGCGTCACAGGCTCGGGCTCGCCGGTCGTCCGGGTCAGCGAGGAGGAGACGTAGACGATCCGGCCGTTGGCGACACCGACGGTGACCATGCTGCCCAGGGCGGGCGAGAGCTCGCCGAAGGTCTGTCGAAACAGCACGGCACGTGCGGGGCTGTCCGCGAGCTTCTGGCTCGAGACCAGCTCGAGGGCGGCGACCTGGTCGCTGCTGAGCCCGAGCGCAGTGCGGTGGTCCTGGAGCCATGAGCGCGCGGCGGCGACGGGGTCACTGCCGGCGGCCGGGCCGAGGTCACCGTCCGTGGTGAGGATCGAGGAGGGGGTGCCGAAGCGGTTCCAGCGGACCGTGGCCCCGAGGCCGGCGGCTGCCTTGCGTTGCGCCGGGGACGGGAGAGCGGCCCCGCGACGGTCGAGGTCCGGGAGCGCGAGGGGCGAGTCGCCCCAGGTGACGACGGGCCGGGCGGCGGCGTCCTCACGGCTCGTGGCGACGGTGCCGGTGGCGGGGAGCTGGGTCAGGCCGAGGATGACGGCTGCAGCTGCCAGGGCGGTGCCGGGGCGGGTGACTCGTTGACTCAAGGGCATGGTGTGCCTCTCGCGGTGCGTTCGGGGTGTGGGTTCTGCGACCCGAGATGCAACCTCTAACGCCCGATCCACGCCAGGGTTACGTCGGCCCACGTCGGCCGGGAGCTCCGCCGCAGGTGCGCGCCACCTCGGCCCTTGCGCCGGCCCGCGACCGCCCTCGTGGTCCAGAACCGCACCCCCGCAGGTAGTTGGATCGTTCCATTCTCGGTAAGGTCCGGGGCGTGAGAGCAATCCGCCAATTCACCGTTCGTCCTGTTCTGCCTGAGCGACTCGTCGCGCTCGGTGACCTCGCCAACAACCTCAGATGGTCGTGGCACCACGAGACGCAAGACATCTTCGCCTCGGTCGACCCCAAGGCCTGGGACACCAGTGGCCACGACCCGGTGCGCTTGCTGGGTGCGGTCTCGGTGGACCGCCTCGACGAGCTCTCGAAGGACGAGGAGTTCCTCGGCCGCCTCGACGCGGCGCGCTCCGACCTCGACGCCTACCTCACCGGCGGACGCTGGTACCAGTCGCTCGGCGAGTCCGCGCCGCGCTCCATCGCCTACTTCTCTCCCGAGTTCGGCATCACCGCCGTCCTGCCGCAGTACTCCGGCGGGCTGGGCATCCTGGCGGGCGACCACCTCAAGACCGCGAGTGACCTCGGCGTCCCGATCGTCGGTGTGGGCCTGCTCTACCGCCACGGGTACTTCCAGCAGTCGCTCTCCCGGGAGGCGTGGCAGGAGGACACCTACCCGGTCGTCGACCCCGACGGACTGCCGCTCTCGATGCTCCGCGAGGAGGACGGCACTCCCGCGCAGATCTCGGTCGGCCTGCCCGACGGTGACCGGCTCACCGCGAGGATCTGGGTGGCCCAGGTCGGCCGTGTGCCCCTGCTCCTCCTCGACTCCGACGTCGAGGAGAACAACGACGTCCTGCGTGACGTCACCGACCGGCTCTACGGCGGCAACACCGAGCACCGGCTGCGCCAGGAGATGCTCCTCGGCATCGGCGGTGTCAGGGCGCTGCGTGCTCACTCCCGGATCACCGGCGCCCCCGCCCCCGAGGTCTTCCACACCAACGAGGGCCACGCCGGTTTCCTCGGCCTGGAGCGGATCCGCGAGCTCGCCGAGGGGTCCGAGGGGCTCGACTTCGCGACCGCGCTCGAGGTCACCCGCGCCGGGACCGTCTTCACCACCCACACCCCCGTGCCCGCGGGCATCGACCGCTTCCCGCGCGACCTGGTGGAGCAGTACTTCGGCGGCAACAACGCCTGTCCCGGCGTGCCCGTCGACCGGATCCTCGCCCTCGGCTGCGAGGACTACGAGGGCGGCGACCCGTCGGTGTTCAACATGGCCGTGATGGGCCTGAGGCTGGCGCAGCGAGCCAACGGCGTCTCGGAGCTGCACGGCAAGGTCAGCCGCGGCATGTTCGGCGGACTCTGGCCCGACTTCGACGCCGACGAGCGCCCCATCAGCTCCATCACCAACGGTGTGCACGCCCCGACCTGGGTGGCCCGGGAGGTCTACGCCCTCGCCGCCGAGGCAGGCGTGGACCCCGCGACCGCGGAGCCGGACAGCGTCTTCGACGCCGCCGACAAGATCTCCGCCCAGCGCATCTGGGAGACCAAGCGCAAGCTCCGCGAGAACCTCGTCGCGGATGCGCGTGGTCGTCTCTCGGCCTCCTACCAGCACCGCGGCGCGGCACGGGCCGAGCTCAAGTGGATCAACGACGCCCTCGACCCCGATGTGCTGACCATCGGCTTCGCGCGCCGCGTCCCGTCGTACAAGCGGCTGACCCTGATGCTGCGCGACCCCGAGCGGCTCAAGCGGATCCTGCTGCACCCGGAGCGTCCGGTGCAGCTCGTGATCGCCGGCAAGGCGCACCCGGCCGACGAGGGCGGCAAGCGGCTCATCCAGGAGATCGTCCGCTTCTCCGACGATCCTGAGGTGCGCCACCGGATCGTCTTCCTGCCCAACTACGACATCGCCATGGCCCAGCCGCTCTACCCGGGTTGCGACGTCTGGCTGAACAACCCGCTGCGTCCCTACGAGGCGTGCGGCACCTCCGGCATGAAGGCTGCCCTCAACGGCGGCCTGAACCTCTCGATCCTCGACGGCTGGTGGGACGAGTGGTACGACGGCCACAACGGCTGGGCGATCCCGTCGGCCGACGGCGTCGACGACCCCGACCGTCGTGACGACATCGAGGCCAACGCGCTCTACGACCTCATCGAGAACGAGGTCGCGCCGCGGTTCTACGACCACGACGACGACGGCGTCCCGATCCGCTGGATCGAGATGGTGCGTCACACCCTCAAGTCGCTCGGTCCCAAGGTGCTCGCGAGCCGGATGGTGCGCGACTACGTCCAGCAGCTCTACGCCCCGTCGGCCGGCTCGTCGCGGTCGCTGAACGACGACCACGCGCGGGCCCGGCAGCTGGCCGAGTGGAAGCAGCGCGTGGCCACCACGTGGTCCGACGTCGCGATCGACCACGTGGACTCGAGCGGCGTGGGGGACACCCCGGAGATCGGCCAGACGCTCGGGGTCACCGTCTACGTCTCGCTCGGCAGGCTGAGCCCGGAGGACGTCGACGTCCAGGTGGTCCACGGCCGGATCCGGCACGACGACGAGCTGGTGGACACCCACGTCGAGTCGCTGAACCTCGCGGAGACCTACGAGGCGGGCAGGTACCGCTACGAGGGCTCGGTGGCCCTCAAGCAGACCGGCCCGTTCGGCTACACCGCCCGGGTCGTGCCCAAGCACGAGCTGCTGGCCTCCCCGGCAGAGCTCGGCTTCGTCATCGCCCCCTGACCCACGCGGACGTCATACGGACCGGTCGTCATCGCGACCGGTCCGGATGACCTCTCGCGGGGCTCAGAGCTGGCGCAGCACCAGCATCGACCTGGGTGCGATCTCCAGCACGTCGCCGGCCTCGACGCGGACACCGGGCCGGTGGTTCTCGTCGGTGCTGAGCACGACCTCGCCGGCCTTGACCCAGTCCTGGTCGGGAAGTGCGACCACGCCCGGGTCGGGGTGGGCGTTGAACCAGATCAGGAACGAGGCGTCCTGGAGCTGCTCGCCACGAGGACCGGGCGCGCGCAGCGGGTCGCCGGACAGGAACATGCCGAACTGGTGAAGGCTGCCGTCGCACCAGTCCGCGTCGGTCATCTCCCGGCCGTCGGGGTGGATCCAGGCGAGGTCCTTCGGGCCGCCGGGCACCGCCGGTCGGCCTTCGAGGTAGTGCCGCTGACGCAGCGCGGGGTGCTCGCGCCGGAGCCGCAGCGCGGTCTTGGTGACCTCGTAGGTGTCGAGCCACGCGTCGTCGGGTCGCCAGTCCATCCAGGAGATCTCGTTGTCCTGGGTGTAGGCGTTGTTGTTGCCCCGCTGCGTGCGACCCCGCTCGTCACCGGCCGTGATCATCGGGACGCCGTTGCTCAGGCAGAGCGTGGCGATGAGGTTGGCCGCCTGCCGATGCCGCAGTGCGAGCACGGCCCGGTCGTCGGTCTCGCCCTCCACACCACAGTTCCAGGAGCGGTTGTTGTCCGTGCCGTCGCGGTTGTCCTCGCCGTTGGCCTCGTTGTGCTTGTCGTTGTAGGAGACCAGGTCACGCAGCGTGAAGCCGTCGTGCGCGGTGATGAAGTTGACCGAGGCGTACGGCGAACGGCCGTCGTCGGCGTACAGGTCGCTGGACCCGGAGAGCCGCGAGGCGACCTCGGCGATGCCTCCTGACCTGAGCCGCCAGAAGTCGCGGATCGTGTCGCGGTACCTGTCGTTCCACTCGCACCACGGCGGTGGGAAGCGGCCGACCTGGTAGCCGTCCATGCTGGCGTCCCACGGCTCGGCGATCAGCTTCACGTGGCGCAGCACCGGATCCTGGCCGATGGCGGTCAGGAAGTGGGCGCTCATGTCCACGGTCAGCCGGTTGCGCGTGAGCGCCGAGGTGAGGTCGAACCGGAATCCGTCGACGTGCATCTCCGTGACCCAGTAGCGCAGGGAGTCGAGGATCATTCGCAGGGTGTGCTGGTTCGAGGCGTCGACGGTGTTGCCACAGCCCGTCACGTCCCAGTAGCTGCTCGGCCCGTTGCCGGGGTCGACGTGCTTGTAGTAGCCGCGGTCGTCGAGTCCGCGGAAGCTCAGCGTCGGGCCGAGCGGGCTGCCCTCGGCGGTGTGGTTGTAGACCACGTCGAGGATCACCTCGAGACCGGCGGCGTGCAGGGCCTTGACCATGTTCTTGAACTCGGTCACCTGCTCACCGCGGTCACCCGTGGCGCCGTAGGCGTTGTGCGGCGCGAAGAACCCGATCGAGTTGTAGCCCCAGTAGTTGGTCAGTCCCTTGGCCGCGAGAGCGGGCTCGGGGACGTACTGGTGCACCGGGAGCAGCTCGACGGTGGTGATGCCGAGGTCCTTGAGGTAGTCCACGACCGCGGGCGTCGCGAGCCCGGCGTACGTGCCGCGGAGCTCCTCGGGCACCCGGTCGTGGAGCTTGGTGAAGCCCTTGACGTGGAGCTCGTAGATGACGGTGTCGGTCAGCCTCACCTGCGGGCGGACCCGGTCGTCGTCGCCCCAGTCGAACTCGTCGTGCACCACGACGCTCTTGGCCATGTACGCCGCGGAGTCCTGCTCGTTGAGAGTCCGCTCCTTGCGGACCCTCGTCTCCTTGCCGTCCGTGGCGTCGGGGAGCACGTAGCCGAAGATCTCCGGGCCGGGTACGACGGAGCCGCTGACCGCGCGGGCGTAGGGGTCGAGCAGGAGCTTGTGGGGGTTGAACCGGCGGCCGTTCTCCGGGTCCCACGGACCGTGCGCCCGGTAGCCGTAGCGCTGCCCGTGCGGCACGCCGGGGATCGCGCCGTGCCAGATGCCGAGGGTGTACTCGGTGAGCTCGTAGCGGCGCTCGACGTCGCCGCCCTGCCCGTCGTCGTCGAAGAGGCAGACCTCGACCCTGGTCGCCTCGGGGGCGTAGACCGCGAAGTTGGTCGCCTCCTCGGTCCAGGTCGCCCCGAGCGGCTGGTGCTGGCCCGGCCACCCGGCGACATGGTCCTGGTCTTCTGTCCACACTCCCGGAGTCACGGCACCATTCTCTCCTCGGGCAGGCCGGACAAACCGCCGTCCCCCTGGGTCGTCACCCTCCTGTGACCCGCCCGGTGGGGGAGGCGCGGGCCGGTCTAGGCTGCCGAGGCAGGTATCCGGCGAGAAGAGGAGTGCAACGTGGGCGAGTTCGTGCGGGTCGAGGTCGAGGACGGCGTGGCGACCATCCGGGTCGACCGGCCCAAGATGAACGCGCTCAACAAGCAGGTGCAGGAGGAGATCCGCGAGGCAGCCGCCGAGTGCACCGACCGCGACGACGTGAAGGCGGTCGTGGTGTGGGGCGGGGAGCGGGTCTTCGCCGCCGGCGCCGACGTCAAGGAGATGGCCGACATGTCCTACACGGACATGGTCCGCCGCTCCGGCGGCCTGCAGTCCGCCTTCAGCGCCGTGGCACGGATCCCGAAGCCGGTCGTGGCAGCCGTGAACGGCTACGCCCTCGGCGGCGGGTGCGAGCTGGCCATGTGCGCCGACATCCGTGTGGCCGCGGACGACGCGGTCCTCGGCCAGCCCGAGATCCTCCTCGGCATCATTCCCGGTGCCGGCGGCACGCAGCGTCTGACCCGTCTGGTCGGTCCGGCCAAGGCCAAGGACCTGATCTTCACCGGCCGCTTCGTGAAGGCCGAGGAGGCGCTCACCATCGGGCTCGTCGACCGCGTCGTCCCCGCGGACCAGGTGTACGCCGAGGCGGTGGCGTGGGCCAAGCAGTTCAGCGGCGCGGCGTCGTACGCCCTCCGGGCTGCCAAGGAGGCGGTGGACCGCGGGATCGAGGTGGACCTCGAGACGGGTCTGGAGATCGAGCGCCAGCAGTTCGCGGCGCTGTTCGCGACCGAGGACCGCAGCATCGGGATGGACTCGTTCGTCGAGCAGGGGCCCGGCAAGGCGAAGTTCGTCGGTCGCTGACCCGGAGGCTGGCTAGATCCTGCTGAGCACGACGAGCTCGCCCGCTCCGGCGACCAGCGGGCTGTTGTAGGCGCCGCAGAGCTTGTAGCCGTGAGCCTCGAACATGGCGACGATCCGGCTGGACGTCACAGGGTCGAGCACGCCGATGTCAGCCTCGTCCTGCGCGACGTGCTTGCCCTTGCGGGAGTTCAGCGAGACGACGTAGCTGACCCCGAGGCCGACGACGGTGTCGACGTAGCGCTGGACGACCTCGGGCTCCATCTCCTGGAACGAGAAGGAGTTGACGAAGACGTCGAACGGCCCCTGGAGGTCGCCGATGCGCCAGTTCGGCAGGCACGCCGACCCGGGCACCTCGACCGGCCCGCTCGAGGGCACGCTGTCGTCGTAGGTGAGGACGCGGTCGTCGCCGAAGAGGGTCGTGAGGTAGTAGGAGGCGACCGTGAGGAGCGGCGGGATGTCGCAGTTGACGTAGCGGGCGTCGGCGTCGCGCGACATCACGATCTCGCCGAGCACGCCGAAGCCGCCGCCGAGCTCCAGGAAGCTCCTCGGGGGTGTGCGGACGTGCCGGGACAGGGCGGCCAGGCAGAGCAGGTAGTTCAGGTAGGGCCGTCCCCAGGCGACCTCCGCACCGGTGAGGTGGAACAGGTGCCGCGGCCTGCCCACCCGGCTCTCGCCGTGGGCCTCCAGGTCCGCCGGCCAGCGGTCGTGGTCCCAGGCCAGCCGTGCGGCGTCGAAGTCCCTCCGCGCCGCAGACACGCCGTCGAGTCGCGCCCGCAGCTGCTTGCGGGCCGACGGGCTGAACGACTCCGCCAGGTCGAGCAGCTGCCTGCGCTGGGGCGGGCGGAGGCTGAGCTCATGAACCGGGTAGAACCAGAACAGCGCCTCCGGCCAGGACTTGAACGACTCCAGCCCGCGGGTGCGCATCTCGCCGAGCAACCGCTCCACGCCCGGGCCCCAGAAGTTCGTGGGACGGAACGCCGGGTCACACGCATCCAGCTCCGAGAGCGTCCTCTGCGTGAGCTGCTCCCAGCGCGGCGCGAGCGACACCGCCTCGTTCGCCCGCTGTGGCCCCTTCGGCGTACGCGCCTTCCGGCTCTCGCGGTCCGGCCCCGGCCGGTCGCCGACTGCCTGCCGGTCGCTGCCTGGCTTGGTGCGGAGCCCGGGTGCGAGCCGCCCGGCGGCGGCACGGACCCGGGCGCGAGTGGAGCGGGGCGCAGAGGGGGTCTCGGGCATGCGGGGAGGCTACACGGGCAAGTCCGGCGGCCGGGACGACCGCGGTGAGTGTCGCGACCGGCCACCGTCGGGTTCGGAAGCCGCCCGGTGCCCACGACCTGAGTCACGGTCTGGAACGGGTTCTCCGGGTGCTCGCGGGTCGGCTATCGTGCCGGTACCTCGGACAAGGAGACACAGTGACTGACGCCAGCAAGGGCACCGAAGGCACGGGCTCGGGGACCGCGCAGGACAACCGCGGTCGACGCGCCTCCGGTGAGGGGTCGGCCAAGCTCAAGGCCCGCACCAACGCCGTCCGCAGCAAGATCGCCACCGTGGTGTGGCTGGTTGCGGTCGTCTGTGCGCTGTTCCTCGCCGTGGGCGCGCTGCTCATCGCGCTCAAGGCCAACGAGGACAACAGCATCGTCTCGTTCGTGATCTCGGGCGCCGAGAAGCTGGACGGACCGTTCAGCCTGCAGGACGGCATCTTCACCTTCCCGGCCGACGAGGACGGACGGGTCAAGAGCGCGCTGACCAACTGGGGGATCGCCGCCGTCGTCTACCTGCTGATCGGCAAGATCCTCGACCGGATCATCCGTCCGTAAGACGCGCTTGACCCTGCTCTCGGGGCTGGGAGAGCGTGTGATCGAACCCACCCGGTCGCCTGTTCCTCTGCTTGCTACGCGCTAGTAACCTCGGGGAGACACGTAGGCGGGCGACCGTCATACCGAGTGCACAGGAGGGGCCCTCAGGGCCGAGACTGCCATGAACATTGTCGTGTGTGTGAAGTACGTTCCGGATGCAACTGCCGACCGGGACTTCGAGGATGACAACACTGTCGACCGGGCCAGTGTGGACGGGCTGCTGTCGGAGCTCGACGAGTACGCCGTGGAGCAGGCTCTCCAGCTCAAGGAGAAGAACGAGGGCACGGAGGTGACGGTGCTCACCGTCGGCCCCGAGCAGGCTCTCGACGCGATCCGCAAGGGCCTCCAGATGGGCGCCGACAAGGGTGTTCACGTGGTCGACGACGCGATCGCCGGCTCCGATGCGCTCGCCACCTCCCTGGTGCTCGCCGAGGCCATCAAGAAGGTCGACCACGACCTCGTCGTCTGCGGCATGTCGTCGACCGACGGCGCGATGGGTGTCGTCCCGGCCATGCTCGCCGAGCGGCTCGGCGTGCCGCAGGTCACGCTGGGGTCGGTCATCGAGATGCAGGGCAAGGAGGTCCGCATCAAGCGTGACGGCGACACGGCCACCGAGATCATCGGCGGCACCGCTCCGCTGGTGCTCAGCGTGACGGACCAGTCCGGCGAGGCCCGCTACCCGTCGTTCAAGGGCATCATGGCCGCGAAGAAGAAGCCGGTGGAGACCTGGTCGCTGTCCGACCTCGGTGTCGACGCCTCTCAGGTCGGCCTCTCCGCCGCCTGGTCGCAGGTCGAGGACACGGCCGCGCGCCCGCCGCGCACGCAGGGCGAGATCGTCACCGACGAGGACGGCTCGGGCGCCAAGGCGCTGGCCGAGTTCCTCGCGTCGAAGAAGTTCATCTGAGGAAGGTCTGGTAGCTGATATGAGCGAGATCCTGGTTCTCGTCGACCACGTCGACGGTGCGGTACGCAAGACCACCAACGAGCTTCTGACGATCGCCCGCCGGCTCGGCGAGCCGTCTGCGGTGTTCATCGGCTCGCCCTCGGACGAGGCGACCGCTGCACTCAAGTCCTACGGTGCGGAGAAGGTCTACGTCGTCGACGACGCGGAGATCAAGGGCTACCTGGTGGCCCCGAAGGCCGAGGTGCTGCAGCAGCTGGTCGAGAAGACCAGCCCCGGCGCCGTACTCATCTCCTCCAACGCAGAGGGCAAGGAGATCGCGGGTCGCCTCGCGGTCAAGATCGACTCCGGTCTGATCACCGACGCCGTCGACGTCCAGGAGGGTCCGGTCACGACCCAGAGCGTCTTCGCCGGTAACTACACGGTGCAGGCGAAGGTCACCAAGGGCACCCCGGTCATCACCGTGAAGCCCAACGCCGCCACGCCGGAGCAGGCCGAGGGTGCGGGTGCGGTCGAGCAGGTCGCGGTGACCATCTCCGACACCGCCAAGGCCGCGAAGGTATTCGCGTCCGAGCCTCGCAAGGCGACCGGGCGCCCCGAGCTGACCGAGGCGGCGATCGTCGTCGCGGGCGGCCGAGGCACCGGCGGCAACTTCGAGCCGGTCGAGAAGTTCGCGGACTCGCTCGGTGCCGCGGTCGGTGCTTCGCGCGCCGTGGTCGACTCCGGCTGGTACCCCCACTCCTTCCAGATCGGTCAGACCGGCAAGATCGTCTCGCCGCAGCTGTACGTCGCGGCGGGTATCTCCGGCGCCATCCAGCACCGGGCCGGCATGCAGACCTCCAAGACGATCGTCGCGATCAACAAGGACGAGGAGGCCCCGCTGTTCGAGCTCGTCGACTTCGGCGTGGTCGGCGACCTCCACGCGGTCCTTCCCGCGGCGACCGAAGAGGTCACCAAGCGCAAGGGCTGACCCCGCGGATCCCTGGTGGTCAATTACCAGGGTATGTCGAGAAATCGCCTCTTCCCATGGTGAATTCACCATGGGAAGAGGCGATTTTCCATGGGAGGCTCAGCGCCCCGCGACGCGTCGACCCGGGTACGTCGTACCGCCACACGTCGCCTCAGAGCGCGAGAACCGACCCCTGCCATCGGCTGCGCAGCCAGCGGTCGTGACTGGCCACGACGACCGTTCCCGCCGACCGCTGCAGCGCCTCCTCGAGCTCCTCGGCGAGCGCCAGTGAGATGTGGTTCGTCGGTTCGTCGAGAAGCAGCAGGTCGGGCCGGCGCGCGACGAGCACCGCGAGGGCGACCCGCCGCTGCTGGCCGATGCTGAGCACACCCACCGGCCGGCAGAGGTCCCGCGGGTGGACGAGCCCGAGCTCGGCGAGCGCGACGGGTGCGCTGGTCGCACCGTCGTACACCTCCTGCACCGAGCGGTCCGGCCGAGCGAAGGTGACCTCCTGGGGAAGATGGCCCACCTTGCGTGCGGAGACCTGGAGGAAACCCTCGTGCTCGGAGCTCACCGGCGATGGCTTTGAGCAGCGTCGACTTCCCGGAACCGTTGGCCCCGGTCACGAGCAGGTGCTCGCCGTTGGCCACGTCGATGCGCGACACCTGGAGCCGGCCGGCGACCACGACGTCCCGTCCGAAGACGCTGCCGCCGTCGCGGCCGGTCGTCAGCGTGCCTCGGAAGCTCAGCGGTTTCGGGGGCTTGGGGACTCGCTCCCGCTCGAGGACCTCGATGCGCCGCTCGGCGTCCTTGACGCGGCGGCTCACCGCCTTGGCGACCTTCTGCCCCTTCCCGAAGTAGATGAACTTGTCGTTGTCGCGCGGTGGCCGGTTGTTCGGTGCAACCGCACGTGCCGTCGTCCGGGCCGCATGGCGGAGTCCGTTCAGCTCCTCCTGCTGGGTGAGGAACGCCTCCTCCCACCGTGCGCGCGAGGCCTGCTTCGCGTGCAGGTAGTCGGAGTAGCCGCCTGAGAACCGGTTGCCCCCGTCGCCGTCCACGCCCAGGTGCATGGGGTCGAGGTCGACGACCGTGGTGCAGACGTTCTCCAGGAACGTGCGGTCATGGGTGGCCACGACCACGACGCCCGGCAACCCGACCAGGAACTCCTCCAGGAAGGCCATGGCCGCGTCGTCGAGGTGGTTGGTGGGCTCGTCGAGCAGGACGCACTCGGGCCGGCGCGTGATGAGTGCAGCCAGCGCCAGTCGCATCCGCTGACCACCGGACATCGCGGCCACCGGGCGCTCCCGGTGCAGGTCACCGAGTCCGAGCCTCGCCGCGGCGGTCTCGGCCCGGTGCTCGGCGTCCCAGGCGTCGTGGAGCTGGGCCCAGTCGAGGAGGGCGGCGTACTCGTCCTGAGCCGACCTCTCGTCGAGGCTCAGCGCGAGCGACTCGAGGCGGGCGACCGCCTCGTGCAGCGGGGCCAGGGCCTCGTCGAGCACGTCGCCGATCGTGGCCCCGGGGGCGAACGCGGGCTCCTGTCCCAGGTACGCGAGGTCGGCAGGCACGGCGAGGGTTCCGCCGTCGGGCTGCTCCTCGCCGGAGAGCAGGCGCAGGAGGGTCGACTTGCCCGCGCCGTTCTCACCGACCAGGCCGAGGGGCTGGCCCGGGTTGGCGACGAGGTCGACGCCGTCGAGGACGACACGGTCGCCGTAGACGCGGACGAGGTCCCGGGCGACGAGCGAGGACACGGAGGAGTGGAGCTGGTGAGACATCAGCGACACCGTTCGAGGTGAGAAGGGGTCACTCGCCGGGCATGGGCTCACAGAGACGGAGCAGCCGCGGGCGCGAGTGGAAGCCGATGTCAGTTCTTCATGATGGGAGGAGTCTGGCCTGCGGTCGGCCACGCCGCAACCGGTTTTCGGAATAGGGTCGCGGTCGTGGACGAGACCAGGATCTTCGGACGCGTCGTCGCCCCGGAGGGTGTGGTCGAGGACGGGTTGGTCGTGGTGTCGGCGGGCCGGATCGAGTACGTCGGACGCGCCGCCCGGCACGCCGAGGAGACACCCGGAGCGGACCAGGTGGTCCTTCCCGGCCTCGTCGACGTGCACAACCACGGAGGCGGTGGCGCGTCCTTCACCGCTGCCGACCCGGACGCTCTGGAGATTGCGGCCGCCTACCACCTGCGGTGCGGCACGACCAGCGTCGTGGCCAGCGTGGTCGCGGATGCCCCGGAGGCGATGCTGGCCGCTGTGGCGGCGGCTGCCGACGCGGTCGAGAGCGACGTCGTCGCAGGAGTACACGTCGAAGGGCCGTTCCTCGCGCCGCGGCGCTGTGGGGCCCAGGACCCGCGCCACCTGCGGTCACCCGACAAGGGGCTCGCCCGAGACCTCGTGGCGGCAGGGCGCGGACACGTCCGCGTGATGACGATGGCACCCGAGCTGAGGGGCGCCTATGAGGTCGTCCGGCTCCTGCTCGACCATGGAGTGGTCCCGGCCGTCGGACACACCGAGGCCGATCCCGCCGTGGTCCGGCGGACGCTCGCCGACACCCGCGCAGCGCTCGGGCGGCCCGGTCTGGTGAGCCACCTCTTCAACGGCATGCCGCCGCTGCACCACCGGCGCCCCGGTCCTGTGGCAGGTGCCCTCAGTGCCGCGGCCGCGGGCGATGCGCGCGTCGAGCTCATCGCCGACGGGGTCCACCTCGCCGACGACACCGTGCGAACAGTCTTCGACCTCCTCGGCCCTGAACGTGTCGTCCTGGTCACCGACGCGATGGCCGCAGCCGGCATGCCGGACGGCTCCTACGGCCTCGGCCCGCAGCGCGTCCGGGTGGTCGACGGGGTCGCCCGCCTCGGAGAAGGATCGGAGGGGCCGCTGGCCGGCGGCACGGCTGACCTGCTGGCCGTCGTACGCCGCTGCGTGGAGGCGGGAGTCGACCTCGCCTCGGCGGTCGCGGCCGCCACCAGCTCGCCCGCTGCAGCCTTGGGGCTCGACGCGCGAGCCGGGACACTGGCGCCCGGGCGGCCGGCGGACCTGGTGGTCGCCGACGCGGAGCTGCGCCCGCTGCGGGTCATGCGCGCGGGCGACTGGATCGGCTGAGCGGGCACGACAGCCGACGGGAGGACGTTCCGCGCGGTTCCATGCACGCCGTACCCTGGTAGACGCGATGACTCACCCGACACCTACTCCTGGCGCGGCCACCGGTCCCGCCCGGACGGTCTATCTCGACCACGCCGCCTCGACACCGATGTATCCCGAGGCCGTCGGCGCGATGACCGAGCAGATGACCCGCATCGGCAACCCGTCGTCCTTGCACGCCTCGGGTCGTGCCGCGCGGCGCGTGGTGGAGGAGTCGCGGGAGTCGATCGCGCGCGCGATCAACGCGCGACCCGGCGAGGTGGTGTTCACCTCGGGTGGCACGGAGGCGGACAACCTCGCCGTGAAGGGGCTCTACTGGGCCCGCCGTGAGGCCGATCCGCGCCGCACCCGGATCCTGTCGACCGCTGTCGAGCACCATGCGGTCCTCGACAGCCTGCACTGGCTCGAGGACCAGGGCGCCGACGTCGAGCTGCTGCCGGTCAACCGCTGCGGACGTCTCGAGATCGCGGCACTGCGCGAGTCGATCGAGCGCGACCCCGAGTCGGTCGCACTGGTCTCGGTGATGTGGGCCAACAACGAGGTCGGCACGATCCAGCCGGTGGCCGACGTGGTGGAGATCGCACACGAGCACGGCATCCCCGTGCACACCGACGCGGTGCAGGCCGTGGGGCAGGTCGAGGTCGACTTCGCCGCCAGCGGGGTGGACGCGCTGACGCTCACCGCCCACAAGCTCGGTGGACCGTTCGGCGTCGGCGCGCTCGTCGTACGCCGCGAGATCGCCCTCACCTCGCTGCTGCACGGAGGCGGCCAGGAGCGGGACGTCCGCTCGGGGACCATCGACGCGCCCGCGATCCGCGGCTTCGCCACCGCGGTCGAGCTCTCGGTCCAGCGACGCCCCGAGTACGCCGCGCGCGTCGCCGCCCTCCGTGACGACCTGCTGCGCCGTGTCTCCGAGCGCGTCCCGGACGCGGTCCTCAACGGCGACAAGAACTGCTCTCTCGCCAACCGGCTGCCCGGCAACGCCCACATCCAGTTCCCCGGCTGCGAGGGCGACTCGCTGCTGATGCTGCTCGACGCGAGGGGCATCGAGTGCTCCACCGGTTCGGCCTGCTCGGCCGGTGTGCCGCAGCCGTCGCACGTGCTGCTGGCGATGGGTGCGGACGACGTGGCCGCACGGAGCGCGCTGAGGTTCTCCCTCGGCCACACCACCACTCAGGCCGACGTCGATGCGCTCGTCGAGGCCATCGGCCCGGTCGTGGAACGTGCCCGCGCGGCCGGAGTCGCGTCGGGGTTCGGCGTCACCCCGGCCGGTACGGCGAAGGTGGGCTGAGGCGTGCGCGTACTCGCTGCCATGTCCGGCGGCGTCGACTCCGCCGTGGCCGCGGCCCGTGCCGCGGAGCTGGGCCATGACGTCACCGGCATCCACCTCGCCCTGTCGCGCAACCCGAAGTCGTACCGCACCGGCGCGCGCGGCTGCTGCACGATCGAGGACTCCAACGACGCCCGCCGCGCCGCGGACGTGATCGGCATCCCCTTCTACGTATGGGACATGAGCGACCGCTTCCACGAGGACGTGGTCGAGGACTTCATGACCGAGTACGCCGAGGGCCGGACCCCCAACCCGTGCCTTCGCTGCAACGAGAAGATCAAGTTCGCCGCCGTGCTCGAACGGGCGATGGCGCTCGGCTTCGACGCGGTCGCCACCGGCCACTACGCCCAGCTCGTCACCGGCGAGGACGGCCTGGTCGAGATGCACCGCGCGGTCGACATGGGCAAGGACCAGTCCTACGTGCTCGGCGTGCTCACGCAGGAGCAGCTGACACACTCGCTCTTCCCGCTCGGTGACTCCCGCAAGGAGGACGTCCGGGCCGAGGCCGAGCGACGCGGGCTCTCGGTGGCCAAGAAGCCCGACAGCCACGACATCTGCTTCATCTCCGACGGCGACACGGGCGGGTGGCTGCACGAGAAGCTGGGAGAGCGGGTCCCGGTGACCTCCGGCGAGATCCGCGACCACGCCACGGGCGAGGTGCTCGGCACGCACGAGGGCACCTACCGCTACACCATCGGCCAGCGCAAGGGCCTGCGCATCGGCCGGCCCGCCCCAGACGGCCGTCCCCGCTACGTCCTCGACATCGAGCCGGTGAGCGGCACGGTCACCGTCGGACCGCGCGAGGAGCTCACCGTCGACCACATCACCGGGTTCCGCCCGCGCTGGTGCGGCACCGTCCCGGCCGAGGCGCTCGAGGGCACCGTCCAGCTGCGAGCGCACGGCGAGGAGCACCGGGCGACGGTGCGGGTCTCGACGGGCTCGACCCGCGACGAGGGTGGCTCGACCGGCGGCGACGAGGTGGTCATCGAGCTGCACGAGCCCGCCCAGGGCATCGCACCCGGCCAGGCCGCGGTGATCTACGACGGCACCCGCGTCGTCGGTTCCGCCACGATCACCCGCGCCTCACGGCGTGAGCGCCAGGACGCATGAGGCTGGCCGCCACGGGCGTCGGCTCCTTCCCCGGCGACGACGCGGCCGCGTTCGGCGAGGCGCTGAAGGCCGTGCTCGGTGAGCTGCCCGACCTGCCGCACCTGCCCGAGCTCCCCGGCCGCGGCGCGCCCGCCGACATGACCGGCCGCGCCCTCGCGCTCGTGCCCGAGCTCGGGGCGGACCTCCAGCCCGCGGGGTGGCGGCTCACCGGCGGTGCGCCCGGCATCGACCAGAGACGGGCCAGGTCGATGCTCGCCCAGGACCTCGACATGCTCGAGGAGCACGACGCAGGGGTACGACGGCCGGCTGAAGATCCAGGTCGCCGGCCCCTGGACCCTCGCTGCGACGGTCGAACGCCCCAAGGGCGACCGGCTCCTCGCCGACCACGGTGCACGCCGCGAGCTCGGCCCAGGCGCTGGCCGAGGGGCTCCGCGAGCACATCGCCGACGTCCGTCGACGAGTGCCGGGCGCCACCCTCGTCGTACAGCTGGACGAGCCGGCGCTTCCCGCGGTCCTGGCCGGCAAGATCCCCACTGCGTCGGGCTTCCACCGGCATCGCAGCGTCGACGACCCGGCCGCGTCGCCCGCGCTGGAGTGGGTGATGTCGGCGATCGCCGAGAGCGGCGCTGCGCCCGTGGTGCACTGCTGCGCCCCGGACGTGCCGTTCGCCCTCCTGACCGGCGCGGGAGCCGAGGGCGTCTCGGTCGACCTGTCCGCGCTCGGCGCTGCGTCGTACGACGGTCTTGCGGAGGTGCTGGAGAGCGGCCGGACGCTGATGCTCGGCGTCGTGCCGTCGACGGACCCGGCGACCTGGCCGGACGAGCGGCAGCCTGACCGAACGCGTCCTCCGGCTTCTCGACATGCTGGGTATCGACCCGGCCGGCTCGGACTCGGGCGGCGAGCTCGTGGTCACCCCGTCCTGTGGGCTGGCGGGTGCCTCGTGGGCGTGGGCGCGGCGCGCCTGCACGCTCAGTGCACGAGTGGCGCGGAACGTGTCGTCCGGCTGACGCTCTCGTCGAGTGCGTGGAGGAGGTCCACGGTGAGGTCGTCGACGTGCTCGAGACCGACGGAGATGCGCACTACCCCGGCACCGGGACGCGCCTCGGGGGCCACCGGCCGGTGCGTCAGCGACGCCGGGTGCTGGACGAGCGTGTCCACCCCGCCGAGGGAGACCGCGTGGGTCGCGAGCTCGCAGCTCTCCACGAACGAGGCCGCGGCGTCGTACCCACCGGCGAGCTCCAGGGCGAGGATCGCGCCGGTGCCGTGCATCTGGCGGCCAAGGACGCCGTGGGGGTCGCGGTCCCTGCCGGGTAGTGCACCGCGCGCACGGCCTCGTGAGCGCCCAGTCGCCTGCGCGAGCTCGGCCGCGGTGTCCTGCTGGGCGCGGACCCGAAGCGGGAGCGTGCGCAGACCACGGTGCAGCAGGTAGGCCGCGAACGGGTGCAGGATGCCGCCGGTGAGTGCGCGCACCTGACGAAGCGAGGCAGCCCACTCCTGGTCGCAGGCGACGACGCCGCCGACGACGTCGCCGTGGCCGCCGAGGAACTTGGTGGCGCTGTGCAGGACGAGGCGGGCGCCGTGCGACGCAGGCTGCTGCAGCACCGGCGTCGCGAACGTGTTGTCGACGAGGACCGGCACGTCCCCGGCGGAGGCCGCGACCAGCCTCGACGTCGACGAGGTCGCAGGTCGGGTTGGCCGGGGTCTCCACGATGACGAGCCCGGTGTCCGGGCGGATGGCCGCGGCAACCTGGTCCTGGCGGTCGCACCAGGTCACCTCGGTGCCGAGGAGCCCGGTCGCGATCACGTGGTCCGTGCCGCCGTACAAGGGTCGAAGCGCCACGACGTGCGGGCGCCCGCCGGTCACGGACGCGATCAGGCAGGCGCTCGAGCGCGGCCATGCCCGAGGCGAAGGCCACGGCGTGGGAGGTGCCCTCGAGCTGTGCGAGAGCGTCCTCGAACCGTGCGACGCCGGGCTGCCACAGGCGCTGGTAGACCGCGGTCTGGCCCGGCGCGATCGTGTGTCCGGTGGCAAGGGCCTCGTAGGCGTCGCCGCCCTCCTCGACCGAGGGGAGCGGGTTCGTCGAGGACAGGTCGATCGGGGGGACGTGCGATCCGGCTTCGACAAGGCCCTCCATTCCTGCGTGGACGGCCAGCGTCTCGATACGGCGAACGTGGGTGCTCATGGCGTCAGATCAGCACTGATCCCCGCTTGCTGACAACAGAGGAGCATGGATCTTCGGCGGACTAGGATGTCAGCGCTAGAACCTTCGACGAGCGTTGAGGATGGCACGGTATGGCGAAGAAACCTGTGCTCGACCGGATCGACCGGGCGCTCCTGCGTGCGCTCTCCTCCGACGCCAGGGCCTCGGGTGCGGCACTGGCCACCGCCGTGGGCGTCGCGGAGTCCACCGTCTCGACGCGACTGCGCAGCCTGCGTGCGAGCGGGCTCATCCGCGGCTACCGCGCCGACATCGATCTTTCGGTCCTCGGTCTCTCCCTCCAGGCGCTGATCGCGGTGCGACTCGGGCAGCACAACCGCGCGGCCGTCGACAGCTTCCGGCAGGCGGCACCGGGGTGGCCGGGGGTGCTGTCGATGTTCCACACCGCGGGCGCCGACGACTACCTGCTCCACGTCGTGGCCAAGGACGCGGAGGACCTGCGCGAGTTCGTGCTGACCCACCTCGCCACGCATCCGGCCGTCGCGCACTCGGAGACCAACCTCATCTTCGAGCGCGTCGAGGGCACCGGCTGGCAGGCGCTGGTCGCGGACGAGACCTGAGGGGATCGGGCCGGGACGCGACGAGGGGAGCCCCGTGTACCGGGGCTCCCCTCGTGGTGAAGAGGCTGCTGGTCAGCCGTCCTGGCGGTTGCCCGGCTGCTGGCCGTTCTCGGCGCACCACTCCTCGACGCTCTGGTCGGCGGCCTCGGCGGCGGCCTCGAGAGCGGCGAACGGCGGAGCCTTGTGCTTCATCTCCTGGCCCTTCTCGGAGCCGGCGAAGTAGGCGGTGCAGAGGCCGAAGTTGTTCGGGCCGTTCGGGCCGGGGTCGGCCGATGGCGGTGGTGGCGATGCCACCGATGGCGAGCAGCGTCACGGCTGCGGGTACCACGAGCTTCTTGAGGCTCATGTCGATCCTTTCGGAGAGGGTTGGACGGTGGTCCACACCACGCTGCTGGTGCAGTCCCTCCCCGGTGACACCACGCGTTACTGAGCGGTAGTTTGACCTACCACTCGTTGCGGACACAAGGGTCGAAACCATGAAATTTGACCATGACCAGACGTCTGGCCCTCATCACTCTCCTGGCCCTCGCCACGACCGGTTGCAGCGCGGCCTCGTCCGAGGACGGAACCGCCGGCCCCGCCATGTCCGACCTGGCGCCGTCGTACGACGCCCGGACCCCCGCCGACACGGGAAGAAATGCGCAGGCGCGGGAGAAGAAGCCAGGCCGCGAACGGGGGACCGACAGGCCCGAGCAGCCCGCTGCGACGAGCTCACCCCACCCGCCGACGTCACCCAGAGCCGGGACGGAAGCCGGCGGCGGACATGCTCCCCGGACTAGACCGAAGAGCGGTCGTCGCCCCTGGGCCGGTACGCATCAGCGACCCGGCCGGTGACCTCAGCAGCAGCGTCGAAGGCGCGCCCGCGTCAGCGGACATCGTCGCTGTCCAGCTCACCCGGAAGGGCAAGGAGATCGAGGTCCGCACGACGTTCGCCGGTGCCGTGCCCGCCAGGCAGAGCGGCAGCAAGGGCATGAACGTCGCCTCGTTCTACGACGTCGACGGCAACGGGATGATCGACTACGAGGTGTGGGCGAGCCTCGCCGACAGCGGCTGGGGCACCGGCCACCTGGACGACCGCGAGAACCAGGCAACGTTCGGGCCCGCGACGGGGATCGAGGTGGCCGTCGAGGGCAACACGCTCGTGACCCGGTTCCCGATGGACAGGATCGGCGGTGCGGAGAGCTTCCGGTGGTCGGCGGCATCGGAGTGGGGAAGCTACGAGAGCATGGCCGCGTCGACCTCGGCGCGCGACTACGCCCCCGACGCCGGTGCGGTCGACTACCCCGGCTGACCGGCAGCCCTCATCGGTCGACGTGCTCCTGGAGGAACGTCAGGGACCGGCTCAGGGCGAAGTCGTTCCAGGCCCCGACGCGACGCAGCATGTAGTGGCCGACCGTGCCCATGTCTACGAGCTCGGTGGTCGAGGCGACCGACGCCGCCCGGTGCACGAACGCCTCGGTCGCAGCGAAGCTCGTGATCTTGTCCGCCCGTCCGTGAGCGGCGGCCAGGCGCTTGCCCGCGATCGGTTCCACCGGCTCGGCGGCCGGCAGCCAGGGCGCCAGGGCAACCACTCCGGCTACGGAGGGATCGTCGGCCACGGACACGGCGGTCCGCGCCCCCATCGAGTGGCCGAGAAGTACGACGGGCAGGCCGCCGAGCTCACGGCGAACCTCGTCGAGAGCCCACCGCGTGTCCTGGACCGGCGAGGGGTGCCCCCCGGCCTCGGCGTTCCAGCCACGGTGCTGGTAGCGGAGGAGCCACAGGCCGACGCCTCGAGCATGGGCCCGGTCGGCGATCTGCCGTTGCATCCAGCGCGACCTGAGCCACGACGTGCTGCGTCCGTCCACCGGGTCGAAGCTGTCAGGCTGGCCTCCGTGAAGCATGAGGACGAGGCCTGTCGGCGTGCCGGCAGGGTCGAGTCGTCGGAGGTGCGGACCGGGCATGGAGAAATCCTTTCAAACGGTCGGTGACGGTTCGCTCTCGTAACCGCCCGGGACTGCTCACGTGGGGGATCTGGCCGCACGTCACGCAGCATCCTGTCGGTGTCATTGGGCAAGATAGGCGGCATGACGCAGAGTCCGGACGCCGCTGATCTTCGTGGTGACGACGCAGAGCTGCCGGAGTCGTCCGGCGCCACCGCCGAAGCGGCGACTCCCGAGGCCCGCGAGGAGCACCAGGAGATCGCGGAACAGGTCGAGGAGGCGCGCTGGCGCTACTACGTCAAGGACGCGCCGACCATCTCCGACACGGAGTTCGACCGGTTGATGCGCCGGCTCGAGGAGCTCGAGGAGCTGTTCCCCGACCTGCGCACCCCGGACTCGCCGACGCAGAAGGTGGGCGGGGCGGTCTCGACCGAGTTCACCCCGGTCGAGCACGTCGAGCCGATGATGAGCCTCGACAACGCCTTCTCCACCGAGGAGCTGCAGACGTGGGCGGCCAGGCTGCGTCGTGAGGGCGTCGACGACGCAGAGTTCCTCTGCGAGCTGAAGGTCGACGGCCTCGCGGTGAGCCTGCTCTACGAGAACGGTCGCCTCGTGCGAGGCGCGACCCGAGGCGACGGCCGGACCGGTGAGGACGTCACTCCCAACGTCAAGACCATCGACAACGTGCCGCACCGGCTGACCGGCTCGGACGAGTACCCAGTGCCCAACCGGGTCGAGGTCCGGGGCGAGGTCTTCTTGCCCGTCGCTGCCTTCGAGAAGCTCAACGAGACCATGCTCGACACCGGCCGGGGACCCTTCGCCAACCCTCGCAACGCCGCCGCCGGTTCGCTGCGCCAGAAGGACCCGCGCGTGACGGCGACGCGGCCCCTCGCGCTGGTGTGCCACGGCCTCGGCACCCGCGACGGTTTCGAGCCGTCTCGGCAGTCGGAGTCGTACACCGCGCTCGAGGCGTGGGGGCTGCCCGTCAGCGATCTCGCCAAGGTGCTCCCCGACCTGAAGGCGGTGGGTGAGTTCATCGACTACTACGGCGAGCACCGCCATGACGTCGAGCACGAGATCGACGGGGTCGTCGTCAAGGTCGACCAGGTCTCCTTGCAGCGTCGGCTGGGGTCGACCTCTCGTGCTCCCCGGTGGGCGATCGCGTACAAGTACCCGCCCGAGGAGGTCAACACCAAGCTGCTCGACATCCGGGTCAACGTCGGGCGGACCGGGCGCGTGACTCCCTACGGCGTGATGACGCCGGTGAAGGTGGCCGGGTCGACGGTCGAGATGGCGACTCTGCACAACGCGCAGGAGGTCAAGCGCAAGGACGTCCGCCCCGGTGACACGGTGATCCTTCGCAAGGCCGGTGACGTGATCCCCGAGATCGTCGGGCCGGTGAAGGAGCTGAGGTCCGAAGGGCTCGCCGAGTGGGTGATGCCCACGGTGTGCCCCTCGTGCGGCACGACGCTGCGGCAGGAGAAGGAGGGCGACGCCGACCTGCGCTGCCCCAACCACAGGTCCTGCCCGGCCCAGCTGCGCGAGCGCGTGTTCCATGTCGCCGGCCGCGGCGCGTTCGACATCGAGGTCCTCGGCTACGAGGCAGCCGACGCGCTCCTCAGCGCAGGCGTTCTCGAGGACGAGGGGGACGTCTTCACGCTGACGGAGGAGAAGCTCCTTCGCGTGCCGATGTTCACCCGGGCGCCGAAGAAGGGGGAGGGTGAGGCGCCGGTCCTGTCCGCCAACGGCAGGCGGCTGCTCGTGAACCTCGAGGAGGCCAAGCGCCGACCGCTCTGGCGGGTCCTCGTCGCGCTGTCGATCCGGCACGTCGGGCCCACCGCCGCGCGCGCTCTCGCGACCGAGCTCCACTCGATGGACGCCATCAAGGCCGCGGAGCTCGAAGATCTCGCCCAGGTCGAAGGCGTGGGCATGACCATCGCCGAGTCGATCCGCCGGTGGTTCGACGGTGACGAGGCCGGCTGGCACAACGCGATCGTCGACAAGTGGCGCGAGGCCGAGGTGACGATGGAGGACGAGGTCGACGAGTCCGTTCCACGCCATCTGGAGGGCCTCAGCATCGTGGTGACCGGGTCACTGACGAGCTTCAGCCGCGACCAGGCGAAGGAGGCGATCATCGTGCGCGGGGGCAAGGCCTCGTCGTCGGTGTCGAAGAAGACCGACTTCGTGGTCGTGGGTGACGCACCCGGGTCGAAGTACGACAAAGCGGTCTCCCTCGAGGTTCCTGTCCTCGACGAGCCCGGATTCCAGGTGCTGCTCTCGGCGGGGCCGGAAGCGGCGCGCGAGGTCGCCAAAGTTGGGGAATAGGGTGGTCCAAGGCTTCCGCCCTGGTTGATCACCATGCTCATATGGGCAGGTGCTCGACTCCGTCCTTTGGCTGCTCACGATGACCGCGGTGGTGCTTCTCGTCCCCGCGTTCGCCGCGCTGCTCGGTGTCGAGCGGCGCAGGCACGTGGCGCCGGCGGAGGACACCTCCCGCCGGGTACGGCTCGTGGTCGCGGCCACCGTGGTCGGACTCGCCGCGCTGGTGGTGGCGGCGCTTCTCGACGCCGGTCCGCTGTCGGCATCGATCGTCGCGGTCGTCCTCGGCGGATCCGTCTTGGCCTGGGCGCCGTTGAGCACCTCATGGGCGGTGCGAGGGGTGGTCATGTGGGCCCTCCTCGTCACAGCAGCCGTCGGCTTCATCGGCTGGCTGGTGCAGGAGATGGTCGGCACATCCATGGACGCGGCGCAGCTCGTGGTCACAGGAGCCGTGGGTGTGCTCCTGCTCGTCGTTCTGTCGCGGGGGCAGCACTACGCTCGGGACCTGATCCGGTCACAGGCCTCGCTCAACGGCCAGGAGCGCCAGCACATGCCTCTCCTGCGCCCCGTGGTCTCGCTCGCCGCCCTGCTTGCCGCAGGGGGCGTCGTCGTAGCCGTCACCAACCAAGCCGCAGAGCCACCCGGCGGCCGCGGTCCAGAGGCGGGAGGTTCGGGCAGTGAGGGTGGGGCGACCCTCACCGGGACCACGTCCACGTCCATGTCTGGGCCCTCGTCCGCACCAACGTCGGCACGATCGTCCGCACCGACGTCCGCACCAACGTCCGCCCCGACGTCCGCATCCACGTCCGCTCCGACGTCCGCACCCACGTCCGCCCCGACGTCCGCACCCACGTCCGCGCCGCCGCAGACCCTTGGACCTGCCGGTCCCAACTCCGTCGACGCCGGGTTGCGGCCTCCTGTGCTGATCGGACCTGTGGTGACCACGTATCCGACCGGGCCAGGCACGGTGCCTCCGTCCGGGGCACCTTCTGGTGGGATTCCCGTGCCCGGCTCGAAGACGCCAGCGGGCCCTGCGACCGGCGGAGGTTCGAAGCCCGACGGCGGCTCCAAGCCCGACGGTGGTTCGGGTTCGGGTGGTGGTTCGGGTTCGGGTGGTGGTTCGGGTTCGGGTGGTGGTTCGGGTTCGGGTGGTGGTTCGGGTGGTGGTGGTTCGGGTTCGGGTGGTGGTTCGGGTTCCGGTGGTGGTTCCGAGCCGAGCGTCCCCGTCCCTCCGTCACAGGGCAACGGGAACGGCAACGGCCAGGGGCAACGGGAACGGGTACGGCAACGGGAACGGCAACGGCCAGGGCAACGGGTACGGCAACGGCCGAACGGCAACGGCCAGGGCAACGGCGAACGGCCAGGGCAACGGCAACGGCAACGGCGCAACGGGCAACGGCAACGGCAACGGCCAGGGCAACGGCAACGGGAACGGCAACGGGAACGGCAACGGGAACGGCAACGGCCAGGGCAACGGGAAGGTGTTCGTCACCTACGTGTTCTCGCCATCCGTTCCGCCTCCGGTGTCGGCACCGCAGGCGCTACCGACGCCGCCTCTGGCAGCCAGGACATCTGCTCTACCTACGGAGACCGCTGACGGTCCCGCTGTGCTCCCACCGGGGCTCGGTCGCCTGCTGCGCTGAACGCCCAGAACCTCTTGCTCGGTGCGGCTTCTCGCGCAGAAAGACTTGGGCAGGGGCTCGATGCCGGGCCCGAGCATCTCGAGGACGCGGTTGCGATGGTGGACAATGTCCTCGATCCCGGCACACCCGACGAAACACTCGCCCCGCGAGCACTGTGCGAACGGTGCGACGCCGTGTGCTCGGGTGTCACGGCCAGCCCTAGGATGGAGGCTTCCGAGCCTGTACGGGGCTTGGGCCATCCGGCATCCACCCAGCATCGACCCAGGGGAGCGAGCACTTCCATGCCCGACATCACCCGTGAAGAGGTTGCGCATCTCGCCGACCTCGCGCGGATCGACCTGAGCGACGCGGAGCTCGACCACCTCGCGCCGCAGCTGGCGGTCATCCTCGACTCGATCAAGTCCATCAGCGAGGTCGCCGCAGACGACATCCCTCCGACCTCGCACCCCATGCCGCTGACCAACGTCTTCCGCGAGGACGTCGAGCGCCCCGGGCTGTCCGCCGAGGAGGCGCTCTCGGGTGCGCCGCAGGTCGAGGAGCAGCGTTTCGCGGTTCCGCGGATCCTGGGGGAGGAAGCATGAGCGACCTGATCCGACGTACCGCCGCGGACCTCGCCGACGCGCTCGCCAAGGGCGAGACCACCTCGGTCGAGCTCACCGAGGCGCACCTCGACCGCATCGCCGCCGTCGACGTTGACGTGCACGCCTTCCTCCAGGTCGATCGCGAGGGCGCCCTCGAGCAGGCCCGGGCCTCCGACGCGCGCCGTGCCGCGGGGGCCTCGGCCGGCCCACTCGACGGCGTGCCGATCGCGGTCAAGGACGTGCTCGCCACCAAGGGTCTGCCCACGACATGCGGCTCCAAGATCCTCGAGGGCTGGGTGCCGCCGTACGACGCCACCGTCGTAGACCGTCTGCGCAAGGCCGGCCTGCCGATCCTCGGCAAGACCAACATGGACGAGTTCGCGATGGGCTCCTCCACCGAGCACTCGGCCTTCGGCCCGACGCACAACCCGTGGGACCTCGACCGGATCCCGGGCGGCTCGGGAGGTGGCTCCGCGGCCGCGGTCGCGGCCTTCGAGGCGCCGCTGGCCATCGGCACCGACACCGGCGGCTCGATCCGCCAGCCGGGTGCGGTCACCGGGACGGTCGGGGTGAAGCCGACGTACGGCGGGGTCTCGCGCTACGGCCTCGTGGCGCTGGCGAACTCGCTCGACCAGGCGGGCCCGGTCACGAGGACGATCCTCGACTCCGCGCTGCTGCACGAGGTCATCGGTGGCCACGACCCCCTCGACTCGACGTCGGTCGACCAGCCGGTGCCCCCGCTGGTCGAGGCGGCGCGGCAGGGCGCGGCCGGTGACATGAAGGGCGTCCGGGTGGGCGTCGTGAAGGAGCTGACCGGCGAGGGCTACCAGCCTGGTGTCCAGGCTCGTTTCGACGAGTCGGTGCAGCTGCTCGTGGACGCCGGCGCCGAGGTCGTCGAGGTCTCCTGCCCGAGCTTCGTCCACGCACTCGCGGCGTACTACCTGATCCTGCCGAGCGAGGCGTCCTCGAACCTCGCCAAGTTCGACGCGATGCGCTACGGCCTGCGGGTGTACCCGGAAGGGGTCGACGACCCCAACGCCGAGGAGGTCATGCGGGCCACCCGTGACGCGGGCTTCGGCGACGAGGTCAAGCGCCGCATCATCCTCGGCACCTACGCCCTCTCCAGCGGGTACTACGACGCCTACTACGGCCAGGCGCAGAAGGTGCGCACGCTGATCAGCCGGGACTTCGCGGCTGCGTTCGAGTCGGCGGACGTCCTCGTCTCGCCGACCGCCCCGACCACGGCCTTCAAGCTGGGGGAGAAGCTCGACGACCCGGTCGCGATGTACCTCAACGACATCGCCACGATCCCCGCCAACCTCGCGGGCGTGCCGGGACTCTCGCTGCCCAGCGGCCTCGCTGACGAGGACGAGCTGCCCACCGGCTTCCAGATCCTCGCGCCTGCGATGGCCGACGACCGTCTCTACCGGGTCGGTGCCGCCCTCGAGGCCGCGCTGCTCGACCGGTGGGGCGCCCCGCTGCTCGACAAGGCTCCTGTGCTCGCCGAGAAGGAGGCCGTGCGATGACCACCGCACCAGCCCTGATGTCCTTCGACGAGGCTCTCGAGAAGTTCGACCCTGTGATGGGTCTCGAGGTCCACGTCGAGCTGAACACCGTGACCAAGATGTTCTGCGGCTGCCCGACGGAGTTCGGCGCGGCGCCGAACACGCAGGTCTGCCCCACGTGCCTTGGCCTCCCTGGCGCGATGCCGGTCGTCAACGGCAAGGCGGTCGAGTCCGCGATCCGCATAGGCCTGGCGCTGAACTGCTCGATCGCCAAGTGGTGCAGGTTCGCCCGGAAGAACTACTTCTACCCGGACATGCCGAAGAACTTCCAGACCTCGCAGTACGACGAGCCGATCGCGTACGACGGCTGGACCGAGGTGGAGGTCGACGGGGAGACGTTCCGCGTCGACATCGAGCGTGCCCACATGGAGGAGGACACCGGCAAGTCGCTGCATGTCGGCACCTCCGGTCGCATCCACGGCGCGGACTACTCGCTCGTGGACTACAACCGCGCCGGGATCCCGCTCATCGAGATCGTCACCAAGCCGATCACCGGTACCGCTGACAAGGCGCCGCTGGTCGCGAAGGCCTACGTCGCGCACCTGCGCGAGCTGCTGCTCAGCCTCGGCGTGTCGGACGTACGGATGGAGCAGGGGTCGCTGCGCTGCGACGTCAACCTGTCCCTCAAGCCCGCGGGTGAGGAGCGGTTCGGCACGCGCACCGAGACCAAGAACGTCAACTCGCTGCGGTCGGTCGAGCGCGCGGTGCGTTACGAGATCGGCCGTCAGGCGGCGCGCCTCTCCGACGGCGAGTCGATCGTGCAGGAGACCCGCCACTGGCACGAGGACACCGGCATCACGACCTCGGGCCGTGAGAAGTCCGACGCAGAGGACTACCGCTACTTCCCGGAGCCGGACCTGGTCCCGATCGCCCCGGACGACGCGTGGGTCGAGAAGCTCCGCGGGACGCTTCCCGAGCATCCGCGCGAGCACCGGGCACGTCTGCAGAAGGAGTGGGGCTTCAGCGACCTCGAGATGCGCGACACCGTCGGCGCGGGTGCGCTCGGCCTCGTCGAGCAGACCGTCGCCGCCGGTGCCACGCCCGCCGCAGCCCGCAAGTGGTGGCTCTCGGACATGGCGCGACGGGCCAACGAGCAGGGGGTCGACCTCGCCGACCTCGGCATCTCTCCGGCCGACGTCGCCCGGGTCCAGGAGCTCGTGGACGAGGGCAAGATCAACGACAAGCTGGCCCGGCAGGTCTTCGACGGCGTCATCGCCGGGGAGGGTACGCCGGACGAGGTGGTCGCCTCGCGTGGTCTCGCCGTGGTCTCCGACGAGGGCGCACTCGGTGAGGCGGTCGACCGGGCCATCGCCGCGAACCCCGACGTCGCCGACAAGATCCGCGACGGCAAGGTCGCCGCGGCCGGCGCGCTCATCGGCGCCGTGATGAAGGAGATGCGTGGCCAGGCCGACGCCGGCCGGGTGCGCGAGCTCATCCTCGAGAAGCTGAGCTGACCTGGCGGTTTACCAGGTGATGCAGGCGATCTGCCTCTTCCCACGGTGATCTTGCCGAGGGAGGAGGCAGATCTCCATGGGAGGAGGCCGGCGCCAGGGGCCGGGTCAGCGTAGAGCGACCCGGAAGATCCGGTCGTCCTGCGCTGCCGGATCGCCACGGCCGTCCTTGTTGCTCGTCGAAAGCCACAAGGTGCCGTCCGGCGCCAGAACCACAGTGCGCATCCGCCCGTAGTCGCCGACGAAGAAGTCCTGGGGCTTGCCGATCGTGCCGTCGTCGTGGACGGGCACACGCCAGAGCCGCTGGCCACGCAGGGACGCCATCCACAGGGACCCTTCGGCGTAGGCGAGACCGGAGGGCGAGGCCTCCGACGTGGGCCATTGCGCGAACGGGTTCCGGTACTCCTCCAGGTCGCCCTTGCCCTCGACGAGGGGCCAGCCGTAGTTCCTGGCCTTCTCGATCCGGTTGAGCTCGTCCCACGTGTCCTGACCGAACTCGCTCGCCCACAGCCGGTCGTGGTCGTCGAAGGCAAGCCCCTGCACGTTGCGGTGTCCCATCGTCCACACCGGAGAACTCTCGACAGGGTTGCCCGGTGCCGGGTCTCCGTCCGGCGTGATGCGCAGGATCTTCCCGGCCGGCGAGCTGCGGTCCTGGGAGAGCTCGGTCTGACCGGCCTCCCCGGTGGACACGTAGAGGTAGCCGTCCGGGCCGAACTGCAGCCGGCCGCCGTCGTGGTAGGAGGCGTTGGGGATGCCGGTGAGGATCGGCTTCGGCTTGCCGAGGGTGCGTCCGTCGTACTTCATCCGCACGACCCGGTTGTCGCTCTCGGTCGTGAAGTAGGCGAAGACGTAGGAGTCCTCGTCATACGTCGGGGAGACGGCAAGACCCAGCAGCCCGGCCTCACCGACCGGGCTGGCCTGGTCGAGCCGGCCGACGGTGCGAACACCGCCGTCGGGGGCGATCGCGAGCACCTTCGTCGTGTCGCGCTCGCTCACCAGCGCCGTGCCGTCGGGAAGGAACGCGATGCCCCACGGAACGGCGAGACCCTTCGCGACCGTCCCGACGACCTTCGGCCGGACCGGGCCCTGGCGCTCCGGGGACGAGCTCGGGGCGGCGGGCTCGACGGTGCGGGTCGTGGGCTGCGGCGACGGCGTGGGCGTGCCGAGCCCGGTCGGGTCTCCCTCGGTGGAGCAGGCGGCCAGCACGAGCATGGTGACGAGGACGGGTGCGGCGGCCTTCATGTCGCTCAGGCTATGCGTTCGAGCAAGCTCATGAGCTCCTGATGCACCAATTCGGGGTGCTCGAGCTGGAGGAAGTGGCTCCCGGGCAGCTCGAGGTACGTCGCGTCGGGGATCCGCTCCGCGGCGGTGGCCATGTCGTCGGAGCTTGCCAGGAGGTCGAACCTCCCGGCCACGAACGAGGTGGGCACCTTGATGTGACGCAGCGACACCCGCGGGTGCTTGGCTGCGGCGAGGGCGAGGTGCATGTACCAGTCGACCGGGGTGGCCAGGAAGTCCTTCACCGCGCGCTGCACGGCCGGCAGCTCCTTGGTGGGCAGCATGAAGCCGCTGTGGCTGAGCGCCAGGGCGAACGCGAGGCCGACGGGCAGGCGGGAGGAGAACGGGGTGATGGCCTTGCCCGTGCGACGCAGGAGGCGCGTGACTCCGACCGAGATCGGGCGGCGTGCGATCCGGGGGATCATCAGCGGCGCGCCCATCGACGCGAACGTGCCACCCGGAACACCCGCGACCGCGAAGAGGCCGGTGACTCGGGAAGCGTGGAGCGCGGCGAGCTCGAAGGCGGTGTTGACCCCGATCGACCAGCCGGCGACGGCGCAGGCGTCGATCCCGGCATGGTCCATGACGGCGATCGCGTCCTCGAGGAAGGCGTCGATGCCGACGCGGCTCGTGTCGCTGGGGCGGTCGGAGCCGCCGACGCCGCGGTGGTACCAGGAGACGACGCGGACGCCGCAGTCGGGCCGAAGCAGTGCCGGCCAGGCGTAGGGGTTCGTGCCCAACCCGTTGCAGAGGAGCAGCGTGGGGCCCTCGGCGTCGTTGGTCCAGGCCTTGATCCGGGTGCCGTCGGCGCTGGTGACGTCGTAGAAGCGCAGTGCGAGCTGCTCGTGCGAAACGGCTGACATGCCGCAGAGTGTGCCTTAACGGACATGTCGGTCGCTCAGAAGGTGCCTGAGGTCACGCGGCTCGGCTAGGCCGGTCGGACAGCGACCTCGAGAGTCGTCGCCGCCGCGGACCGGGCGGAGTGGGAAGCCAGGAACGCGTCGACCTCCGCGAGCTCCTTGCGACGCTCGGCGAGGGCCGTGCACGCGAGCAGCGCGTTGCGTCGGGACACCTGCTGGCTTCGCACGTGCCACTGACCCACGGCCTGCACGAGCTGTGCTGCTGTCGCGAACATCGGGCCTCCCGCTGGTGCGCTGGAACGTGAGCTTGATCGGCTGTCCACGACGCTATTGGGCCGGTGCTTCCAGGTGGTCAACGGCGTGTGACGACTGCGTGAACCAGCGCGGCCGCCCATCGGTTCCCTGTGGCGGCGTCCGGCGTGACTAGTGTCTGAGCATGAGCGACGCGCGCCCTCTGGTCTGGCTCCCTTTCGACCCCGACGAGCTCGGTGCCCTGCCGTCGTCCTTGAGGTACGAACGGTTCGTGCCCGAGGAGCACGACGGGACACCCGCCTCGGTGTCGGAGGTGGAGTTCTACGTGCCGCCGTACCGCTTCAACCCCTCGGACAACGAGGTGATCGTCCTGATGCCCCGGCTGAGGGTCGTGCAGACCCAGACCGCAGGCGTCGACCACATCCGGTCCTTCGTGCCTGACGGCGTGCTCCTGTGCAACGGCCGCGGCATCCACGACGCGTCCACCGCGGAGCTCGCCGTGGGCCTGGTCGTCGCGTCGCTTCGGGGCTTCCCGGACTTCGTGCGTGCACAGGACCGTGGTGAGTGGAGGCCGGTCCGTGCCCGGTCGCTGGCCGACCGGACCGTGCTCATCGTCGGGTACGGCGCGATCGGCGCGGCCGTCGAGCAGCGGCTCGACGGCTTCGAGGTCGACATCGTCCGCGTGGCGCGGCGGCCTCGCGAGGGCATCCACGGCTTCGACGAGCTCGACCGGCTGCTGCCGCACGTCGACGTCGTCATCCTGACCGTGCCGATGACGGAGGAGACCCGCGGGATGGTGGACCGGGACTTCCTGGCTCGGATGAGGGACGACGCTCTGCTGGTCAACGTGGCACGAGGCCCGGTCGTGGACACCGACGCGCTCGTCGAGGCCCTGCACACCGGGCGGATCCACGCCGCCCTCGACGTGACCGACCCGGAGCCGCTGCCGGAGGGCCATCCCCTGTGGAGCGCCCCGAACCTGCTCCTCTCCCCGCACGTGGGCGGTGCCTCGAGCGCGATGACGCCGCGGGCCTACAAGCTCGTCCGCGAGCAGCTCGAGCGCTTCGCCGCGGGCGAGCCGCTGGCCAACGTCATGGAGGGCGCCTACTGACGACGCCTCGTTCCGATGACTTTTCCGCGCCGGGAGAGTCCAATGGTCCAGAGGCGGGTCATGGGTCTTCGGAACCAGGAGGGCACGGGATGGCACAGCAGGGTCAGCGACTGATGATGGTCGGCACGCGGAAGGGGCTGTGGATCGGCAGGTCCGACCCGGCCGGCGAGGACTGGGTCTGGGACAAGCCGCTGTTCCTCATGGAGGAGGTCTACTCCTGCCTGGTCGACACGAGAGGAGACACCACGCGGCTGCTGGTCGGCTCGGGGTCGCCGCACTGGGGTCCCCATGTCTACCGTTCCGACGACCTCGGCGAGACCTGGCAGGAGACGCCGAACGTGCTGGTCCTCCCGGAGGAGGCGGACACGGGCGTCCAGCAGGTCTGGCAGCTGTGGCCCGGCGGCACGGCGGAGCCCGACGTCGTCTACGCGGGGACCCAGCCCTCGGCGCTGTTCCGCTCCGAGGACCGGGGCGAGACGTTCGAGCTCGTCCGCTCGCTGTGGGACCACCCGCACCGGCCGCAGTGGGGCGCGGGGTTCGGCGGGCAGGCCATCCACACGATCCTCCCGCACCCGACCGACGCCTCCCGCATGGTCGTCGCGATGTCCACCGGTGGGGTGTACCGCACGGACGACGCCCGCGCGTCGTGGACGCCGGCCAACGTCGGCATCGCAGCAGGGTTCATGCCCGAGGGGCAGCAGTACCCGGAGTTCGGGCAGTGCGTGCACAAGGTCACCCGCCATCGTGACCATCCGGACCGCCTGTACGCGCAGAACCACGGCGGCGTCTACCGCTCCGACGACGGTGCCGACAGCTGGACGCCGATCGGTGGGAGTCTTCCTTCCGACTTCGGCTTCCCGGTCGTGGTGCACCCGCACGAGCCCGAGACGGTGTTCGTCTTCCCCAACGGCGCGGGGGAGTCGCGGTTCCCGCCAGAGGCGCGGGCGCGGGTGTGGCGCTCCCGCGACGCCGGCGACTCGTGGGAGGAGCTCGGCAAGGGGCTGCCCGACGAGTTCTACTCCGCCGTCATCCGTGACGCGATGTGCGCCGACGACGGTGACCCGGCAGGGCTCTACCTCGGGACCCGCTGCGGGAACGTCTTCGCGAGCACCGACTCAGGCGACACGTGGCGGGAGGTCGTCAAGCACCTGCCCGACGTCACGGTGGTGCGCGCCGCCGTCGTGTGACGGGTACGCCGGGGCGGGCGGATCAGTTGGGGGACGGCTCGCGTGCCGGCTCGGCGGAGCGGGTCGCGCCGACGCTCGCGGCGACCACGCAGGCCGTGGCGGTCCACTGGAGGGGGGTCAGGAACTCCTGCAGCACGACCATCGCGGCGAGCGCGGCGGCGGCCGGCTCGAGGCTCATCAGCACCCCGAAGACACGCGGCGGGATACGGCGCAGTGCCTTGAGCTCGAAGCTGTAGGGGATGACCGACGAGAGCAGGCCGACCGCGACCCCGAGCGCCAGGACCTTCGGGTCGAGCAGGCCCGACCCGGCCTCGACGACCGCCGGCGGTGCCAGGGCCACTGCGCCGACCACGCTGGCGACCGCAAGCCCCGAGATGCCGGGCCAGCGGCGTCCGGTGCTCGCGCTGAGCAGGATGTACGCCGCCCAGGCAGCACCGGCGAGCAGCGCGAAGAGCACGCCCGAGGTGGTGAGCTCGGCCCGCTCTGCGCCGAGGAGGGCGACCCCCGCGCCGGCCAGCGCCACCCACACCAGGTCGCGGGCTCTGCGCGACCCGAGGACGGCCACGGTCAGCGGCCCGAGGAACTCGATGGTCACCGCGATGCCCAGCGGGATCCGGGCGAACGACTGGTAGATCGCCCAGTTCATGGTCATCAGGCTGACGCCGAACGCGAGGGCGACGCGCCAGTCGGCACGGGACCGGCCACGCAGCCGCGGCCGGGCGATCGCGACGAGGATGACCGCCGAGGTGACCAGCCGCAGCCACACCATGGCGGTGGGTGGGACGAGGCTGAACAGATCCTTGGCGATGGCTGCGCCCACCTGGACCGAGACGATCCCCGCGACCACCAGCCAGATCGCCGGCACCCGGCCCTCGTGGCCCGGTGCCTGCCGGCCGGTCGGCGAGTCGTCGGCGGTCACCGGCCCACCCTAGACAGCGCGGTCGGGGACATCCGCACACATGCCGCTCATGTCGCACCCGGGTGAGACACCAGTCCGTCGTACGAGGGCTGCGGCGTAGTCTCCTGACATGCCCGACAGCACCCCGACCAGCCAGGACCAGCCGGACATCAAGCCCCGCAGCCGTGACGTCACAGACGGCCTCGAGCGCGCCGCTGCGCGAGGCATGCTCCGCGCCGTGGGCATGGGGGACGACGACTTCGCGAAGCCGCAGATCGGCGTCGCGTCGTCGTGGAACGAGATCACCCCGTGCAACCTCTCGCTCGACCGCCTCGCGAAGGCCGTGAAGAACGGCGTGCACGCCGGCGGCGGCTACCCGCTCGAGTTCGGCACGATCTCGGTCTCCGACGGGATCTCCATGGGACACGAGGGGATGCACTTCTCGCTCGTCTCCCGTGAGGTGATCGCCGACAGCGTCGAGACCGTGATGATGGCCGAGCGGCTCGACGGCTCGGTGCTCCTCGCCGGGTGCGACAAGTCGCTGCCGGGCATGCTCATGGCGGCCGCCCGGCTCGACCTGGCGTCGGTGTTCCTGTACGCCGGGTCGACGATGCCCGGCCAGGTCGACGGCAAGGACGTCACGATCATCGACGCCTTCGAGGCCGTGGGTGCATGTCTCGCGGGCCGGATCAGCCGCGACGAGGTCGACCGCATCGAGCGTGCGATCTGCCCAGGTGAGGGTGCGTGCGGCGGGATGTACACCGCGAACACGATGGCCTCCATCGCCGAGGCGCTCGGCATGTCCCTGCCGGGGTCCGCCGCGCCGCCCGCCGTGGACCGCAGGCGCGACGGCTTCGCCCACCGCTCGGGCGAGGCGGTCGTCGAGATGCTGCGCCGAGGCATCACCGCCCGCCAGATCATGACCAAGGAGGCGTTCGAGAACGCCATCGCCCTGACCATGGCGCTCGGCGGCTCGACCAACGCCGTGCTCCACCTGCTCGCGATCGCGCGCGAGGCGGAGGTGGACCTCACCCTCGACGACTTCAACCGCATCGGCGACAAGGTTCCGCACCTGGGGGATCTCAAGCCGTTCGGGCGGTTCGTGATGACCGACGTCGACAAGGTCGGTGGCATCCCGGTCGTCATGAAGGTGCTCCTCGACGCGGGCCTGCTGCACGGTGACTGCCTCACGGTCACCGGCAAGACCCTGGCCGAGAACCTGGCCGAGATCTCGCCCCCGGACGTCGACGGGGAGGTCATCCGCAAGCTGTCGCAGCCGATCCACAAGACCGGTGGGCTGACCATCTTGAAGGGCTCGCTCGCTCCCGAGGGTGCCGTGGTGAAGACCGCGGGCTTCGACGACGAGGTGTTCGAGGGGACGGCTCGCGTCTTCGACGGCGAGCGCGCCGCGATGGACGCGCTCGAGGCCGGACAGATCACCGCCGGCGACGTCGTGGTGATCCGCTACGAGGGACCCAAGGGTGGGCCCGGCATGCGCGAGATGCTCGCGATCACGGGTGCGATCAAGGGTGCCGGGCTCGGCAAGGACGTCCTGCTCCTGACCGACGGGCGCTTCTCCGGAGGCACGACCGGCCTCTGCGTCGGGCACGTCGCACCCGAGGCCGTGGACGGCGGACCGATCGCGTTCGTCCGCGACGGCGACCCGATCCGTCTCGACGTCGGCAACCGGCTGCTCGAGGTGACCATCGACGAGGCCGAGCTCGCTGCCCGCAAGGACGGCTGGGTGCCCCACGAGCCGAAGTACACCAGGGGGGTGCTCGGCAAGTACGCCAAGGTCGTCCAGTCGGCGGCGCACGGAGCGGTCTGCGGCTGACCCGTCGCACCTCGCATCTCGGACGACCCGTCTGGGCTATAGAGCTCGACTCGGTCGAGGCGTTCGCTGGATGGGTAACCCGGACGACCTGGTCCCGGGCCGCCCGGACAGCCCACCTCTGGGAGGTGCACCATGGGACAGGCACGTGAGGTGATGGACCGAGCCACCGAGGCCTACTTCGCCAAGGACAGTGAGACCCTCCGTGGTCTCTACGCTGCCGACGTCGTGGCAACGACCCCGGACGTCGGCACCTTGCACGGCATCGATGCGCTCATGCAGTGGAACGACGCTCTCGTCGAGGCGTTCCCGGACATGAGCTACGAGCTGACCGCGGCGCACGAGGCAGGGGACTGTGCCATCGACCAGGGGGATGTCATCGGCACGCACACGGGGGCCTTCCGCCTCCCGGACGGAGGCAGCATCCCGCCGACGGGGAAGCAGGTGCGTATGCGCTCCGTTGACATGGCCACGGTCCGGGACGGGAAGATCGTCCGCCACGACTTCTACTTCGACCAGCTGGACATGCTCACCCAGCTCGGGCTCATGGAGGCGCCCGCCAAGACCACCACCTGACGCCAGGAGGCCAGGACGGCAGGACGGGGACGTACGGCGGTCGCAGGGACCGCCGTACGCTTGGGTCCGACTCGTCTCCACGATGTGGGACCGCTGTTCCATATTCTGAGACCCGTGTCACACTCGATTGACGAGGGGTCGCGCTTGCGGGGAAGGTTGACGCATGCGTTTTGAGATTCTTGTACGCACGCGACGCGTCAGCTGACCGGTCACCAGCCAGCAGCACACGCGTCACCCCTCGCTTGCCCATCGGGCCGAGGGGTTTTTTGTTGGGCGAGACGATGCACAGACCAGAGGGAAGGCGAACATGAGCGAGCAGGCCAGCGGCGCCCGCATGACAGGGGCGCAGAGCCTCATCATGGCGTTGGAGTGCGCAGGTGCTGAGAACGTATTCGGCATCCCCGGCGGAGCGATCCTCCCCGCGTACGACCCGCTCTTCGACTCCGTCAAGCTGCGCCACATCCTCGTCCGTCACGAGCAGGGTGCGGGCCACGCCGCACAGGGGTATGCCGCGGCCACGGGCAAGGTCGGCGTCTGTATGGCGACCAGCGGACCGGGCGCGACGAACCTCGTGACCCCGCTCGCCGACGCCTACATGGACTCGGTCCCGATCGTCGCGGTCACCGGTCAGGTCGCCAGCGGCTCGATCGGCACCGACGCCTTCCAGGAGGCGGACATCCGCGGCATCACGATGCCGATCACCAAGCACAACTTCCTCGTCACCGACGCAGCCGAGATCCCGCGGACGATCGCCGAGGCCTTCTACATCGCCTCCACCGGTCGTCCCGGTCCGGTGCTGGTCGACGTCGCGAAGGACGCCCTCCAGGCCACCACCACGTTCGAGTGGCCGACCGAGCTCAACCTGCCCGGGTACCGCCCCGTCACGCGGCCGCACGCCAAGCAGGTGCGGGAGGCGGCCAAGCTCATCCTCGAGGCGCGCCGGCCGGTGCTGTACGTCGGAGGGGGTGTGATCCGCGCACAGGCGGCCAAGGAGCTGCGCGTGCTCGCGGAGATGACCGGGATGCCGGTGGTGACCACGCTCATGGCCCGGGGCGCCTTCCCGGACAGCCACCCGCAGCACCTCGGCATGCCCGGCATGCACGGCACCGTGGCGGCTGTCGCGGGTCTCCAGCGCAGTGACCTGATCGTGAGCCTCGGGGCCCGCTTCGACGACCGGGTGACCGGGAACCTCGAGTCGTTCGCCCCGAACGCGAAGGTCGTGCACGCCGACATCGATCCCGCCGAGATCGGCAAGAACCGCGCGGTGGACGTGCCGATCGTCGGCGACGCGCGCGAGGTGATCGCAGACCTGATCGTCGCGCTGCAGGGGGAGGCCGACGCCGGCCGTCGCGGTGAGTACCAGGCCTGGCAGGAGTTCCTCGCCGGCGTGAAGGAGAAGTACCCGCTCGGCTACGACGCCCCCGCGGACGGCTCCCTCGCGCCGCAGTACGTCCTCGAGCGACTCGGTCAGATCGCCGGGCCGGAGGCGATCTACGTCGCCGGGGTCGGCCAGCACCAGATGTGGGCCACCCACTTCATCGGCTACGAGAACCCCAACACGTGGATCAACTCCGGGGGGCTGGGCACGATGGGCTTCTCGGTCCCGGCCGCGATGGGCGCCAAGGTCGCCCGTCCGGAGGCGACCGTCTGGGCGGTCGACGGCGACGGCTGCTTCCAGATGACCAACCAGGAGCTCGCCACCTGCGCGATCGAGGGCATCCCGATCAAGGTGGCGGTGATCAACAACTCCTCGCTCGGGATGGTCCGGCAGTGGCAGACGCTCTTCTACAACGAGCGCTACTCCAACACCGACCTCCAGCGGCGCGAGGAGGTCCGGATCCCCGACTTCGTGAAGCTGGCCGAGGCCTACGGCTGCGTGGGGCTGGCCTGCGACTCGCCAGACGACGTCGACGCCACCATCGCGAAGGCGATGGAGATCAACGACGTGCCGGTGGTCATCGACTTCCGGGTGCACCGGGACGCGATGGTGTGGCCCATGGTCGCCGCCGGCACCAGCAACGACGACATCAAGTACGCCCGGGACATGGCGCCCGAGTTCGAAGACGACGACCTCTGAGGGGCCAGCACAGATGAGCAAGCACACCCTGTCCGTCCTGGTCGAGAACAAGCCCGGCGTCCTGGCCCGGATCGCCGGCCTGTTCAGCCGCCGGGGCTTCAACATCGACTCCCTCGCCGTCGGCCCGACCGAGCACCCCGAGATCTCGCGGATGACGATCGTGGTCAACGTCGAGGAGTCGCCGCTCGAGCAGGTCACCAAGCAGCTGAACAAGCTTGTCGAGGTGATCAAGATCGTGGAGCTCGACCAGCCCGCCTCGGTCACGCGCGAGCTGCTGCTGGTCAAGGTCAAGGCCGATGTCGAGACCCGTGGCCAGGTCCTCGAGACGGTCCAGCTGTTCCGGGCCAAGGTGGTCGACGTCTCCACCGACGCCGTCACGATCGAGGTCACCGGCAGCGCCGAGAAGCTCGAGGCCTTCCTCAGGGTGCTCGAGCCCTTCGGGGTCCGCGAGCTCGTGCAGTCCGGGATGGTGGCGATCGGGCGTGGCGGTCGCTCGATCACCGACCGGACGCTCCGGCCGGTGCCCGTCCCGGCACCACCCGCGGCAGTCTGACCCGCCGTACCCGTTGTAACGCGGGATGGACGCAGCGTCATGACGCTGGAACCGTCCGCCCCCACCGCACCGAATGAATCGAAAACCGAGAAGGAGAGCCCACCGTGGCTGAGATGTTCTACGACGATGACGCCGACCTGTCCGTGATCCAGGGCCGCAATGTCGCGGTTCTCGGGTACGGCAGCCAGGGGCACGCCCACGCGCTCTCCCTGCGCGACTCCGGCGTCGACGTGCGCGTCGGACTGCCCGAGGGCTCCAAGAGCCGCGCGAAGGCGGAGGCCGAGGGCCTTCGTGTCGTGACGCCCAACGAGGCGTGCGAGGAGGCCGACCTGATCATGATCCTCGCGCCCGACCACGTGCAGCGGAACCTCTACAAGGAGGCCGTCGAGCCCAACCTCGTCGACGGCGACGCGCTGTTCTTCGGTCACGGCTTCAACATCCGGTACGGCTACATCACGCCGCCCGAGGGCGTCGACGTCGCGATGGTCGCGCCGAAGGGTCCGGGCCACCTGGTGCGCCGGGAGTACTCCGAGGGTCGAGGCGTCCCGGTGCTCGTCGCCGTCGAGAACGACGCGACCGGCAAGGCCTGGGAGCTGGCGCTGTCCTACGCCAAGGGCATCGGCGGCCTGCGTGCCGGTGGCATCAAGACCACCTTCACCGAGGAGACCGAGACCGACCTGTTCGGTGAGCAGGCCGTGCTCTGCGGCGGCATGTCCGAGCTCGTGATGAAGGGCTTCGAGGTGCTCACCGAGGCCGGCTACCAGCCCGAGGTCGCCTACTTCGAGTGCCTGCACGAGCTGAAGCTGATCGTGGACCTGATGTACGAGGGCGGCATCGCCAAGCAGCGCTGGTCGGTGTCGGACACCGCGGAGTACGGCGACTACGTCTCCGGCCCGCGGGTGATCGACGACTCGGTCAAGGAGCGGATGAAGGAGGTCCTCGCCGACATCCAGAACGGCGCGTTCGCCAAGCGCTTCATCGACGACCAGGACGCCGGCGCGCCGGAGTTCAAGGAGCTGCGTGCCAAGGGCGAGCACCACCCCATCGAGAAGACCGGCCGCGACCTGCGCAAGCTCATGAGCTGGGTCAAGTCGCACGACGCCGACTACACGGAAGGCACCGCCACCCGCTGACCTCCGGCACCAATTACCAAGGTATGCAGGGAAATGGTCGCTTCCCACGGTGATCTTGCCGTGGGAAGCGACCATTTGCCGTGGGAGGTACCTCGGGTTTGCCGCGACCTCACGACGGGCACCCGGTTCCTCGTGCAGACGTTCTTGCCCTACCCCGACTTCGAGCGGTCCGCGCGCGTGCTCGACCAGCGCCGTCTCGGCAAGCAGCGAGTCGAGTGCATCCAGGTGCTGCGCGGCCTGGTCCGGCCCGGCTACGGCTGGCGTCACCACCCGGCCGTCTTGATGTGGAAGGGCTACGAGGAGGCACTCGCGAGGTATGCCTTCACCTGCTGCGAGGTATGGGGTGAGCGTGGTTTCGCGGACACCTGCGCGGCGACCATCTCCGCCGACCTCGCCGAGCACGGCATCACGAAGGTGCGCAGCCAGACCCAGCTCTCCGATGCCGGCGCTCTGCCGCTCTGGCTCGGCGACCCGGACTTCCATCGGAGCCACCAGTCGTCGCTCTTGCGCAAGGACCCGGAGTACTACGGACCGATCTTTCTCGGGGTGCCCGACGACCTCGACTACGTCTGGCCGGTACGACGGTCCGCCTGACGGCGCCTGTGCTGCCGTCGCACACGGCTCTGCCAGACCGCCCGGGTGATGATCTAGGACGGTAAAAGCTCACACAGGCCATAGGTCGGTGCAGACCAGGGTCTTTGTCCCATGGGGCAGTACACGCACCAGTCGGACAATCGAGACAGGAAACCTAGCTCGGGGGGCAGGCCGGAGGCCTGAACGGATCCTGGGCCTGGGGGTGGAACAGGATCCGGACGTGCTTCGAGTGTCCTGGCTTGCCGTACCCCGGCGCTAGCCGACGCGAGGGGTGGGGCCATGAGGATTCACACGCGGCGCCCGCAGTCAGCGGAGATGCACGCACGGAAGGCAGTCGCACTGGCGACCGCGGGTGTGCTCGCAGCAGGCGCAGGCACGGTCATGATGGTGACCGGGGCTCCGGCCCAGGCTGACAACCCGCCAGGGAACAACGGGACCGTGAAGGTCGCCGAGCTCGGCGACGTGGACGAGGTGCCGGACAACAACCCACATCTGCCATGCCCGTTCACCGTGCAGTGGTACGGCTTCGACCAGGGTGACATCAGCTCCCAGGTGTCCTTCGAGCTCCAGGAGCCTACTGCCGGCGCAGCGTACGACCTGGACGTGGTCGGCCCGAGCACCGTCTTCGTGGGGGCGGATCCCGCCGGCGGTGCCGGGAACGACCTCGACGGGGAGGCGGTCTACCGGCTCTACTTCGCCGGACCGACCCAGGCCGAGCAGGGGTTCCACGTCAAGCTGACTGTGAACACGCCTGGGAGCAAGGGAAACGACTCGAAGTCCAAGGTCTTCTGGGCCTCCTCCTGCCAGCTGATCCCGACGCCGACTCCTACGGACGAGCCCACGGACCAGCCGACCGAGGAGCCCGACGGGACGAGACCCACCGAGGAGCCGACGGACCAGCCGACCGACGAACCCACAGAGGAGCCGACGGACCAGCCGACCGAGGAACCTACCGGGCAACCGACGGCGCTTCCCACCGAAGATGCCCAGCCGCCGAGGACGACGAAGCCGGACCAGGTAGCGCCGGAGGAGGACGGCATCGTTGCCCCTGCGGAGGAGACCCTGCCGACCGGGGTGGCGGCAGGCATGACGGGTCAGCAGGATCCCGACGACCGATGGGGCGCGGGCCTCGCGGGCGCAGGGCTCGTGATGATGGCCGTCGCAGGTGCTGCACGACTGCGCCAAGGTCGGCGCGGTGAGCACCAGCTGTAGCAACAGGCCCGAGCGCGAGGCCACGGTTCTCCGCGTCCTCGCGCTCGGGGGTGTCGTGGTCGCGCTTGCGGGCCTGCTCGTCTCGTCGCAACAGCCGCCCGCCCCGGCACGGCTCGACGCGGGGCCTCAGGTCGCTCGGGTCGAGGCAGAAGGCTCCCGTCGTACGTCGTAGGGGCCGAGGTCACCTTCGACGCGGGGCCGGGGCCGCAACGGGCCAAAGGGGTGCCGGTGTCGTTGAGCCTCCCCGCACTCGGGGTCGCGGTGCCCGTCGTCGGGACCGCGCTCACCGACGGCATCCTCGTGCCGCCCGACGACCCTCGAGTTCTCGGCTGGTGGACGGGTGGGGCCGAGCCGGGCGCGATGACCGGCACCGCCGTGATCGCGGGTCACACGGTGAGCACCGGGGGAGGGGCGCTCGACCACCTGGACCGGCTGTCGAGGGGCGACCGGCTGCGCGTGGTCACGCACCGGGGCCGGATTCCGTACGGGGTGGTCGCGGTTGGCCGGTACTCCAAGAAGGCCCTGGCCCGGGTCGCCGACAGGGTCTTCAGCCAGGAGGTGCCGGGGCGTCTCGTCCTGGTCACGTGCAGCGACTACGACGGGCAGCAGTTCCTGGGCAACACGTTGGTGTTCGCCGAACCGGTGCGCTGACACGCCTCCCTGCGGCGGAACGGGCCGACCTCGATCGGCTAGAGTTGGGCCTCGGGCACAGCGTCGTGCGCGGCCGCCCTCGCAGCAGCGAGGAGCAGAGCCAGGTCAAGCCGACTCACAACTCTGAGGGACGTCTCATGAGCAAGCCCGTCGTACTCATCGCAGAAGAGCTCAGCCCCGCAACGGTCGACGCGCTGGGCCCCGACTTCGAGATCCGCAGCTGCAACGGTGCGGACCGCGATGAGCTTCTTCCGGCCATCGCGGACGTCGACGCCATCCTCGTGCGCAGCGCCACCAAGGTCGACGCCGAGGCACTCGCTGCGGCCACGCGGCTCAAGGTGGTCGCGCGAGCTGGTGTCGGCCTCGACAACGTCGACGTCAAGGCCGCGACGCAGAGCGGCGTCATGGTGGTGAACGCGCCCACCTCGAACATCGTCTCCGCCGCCGAGCTCGCTGTCGCACTCATGCTGGCGGCCGCACGCCACGTCGGCCCCGCGAACGCGGCGCTCAAGAACGGCGAGTGGAAGCGCAGCAAGTACACCGGCATCGAGCTGTACGAGAAGACCGTCGGCATCGTGGGCCTGGGCCGGATCGGTGTCCTCGTGGCCCAGCGGCTCTCGGCCTTCGGCATGAAGGTCATCGCCTACGACCCCTACGTGCAGGCCGGCCGCGCGGCCCAGATGGGTGTCCGTCTGGTCAGCCTCGACGACCTGCTGGCCGAGGCGGACTTCATGTCGGTGCACCTGCCCAAGACCCCGGAGACGATCGGCCTGATCGGCGAGGAGGAGCTCGCCAAGGTCAAGCCGAACCTGGTGCTCGTGAACGCCGCACGTGGCGGCATCGTCGACGAGCACGCGCTCTACCTCGCGATCAAGGAGGGCAGGGTCGCGGCGGCCGGGCTCGACGTGTTCGCCTCGGAGCCGTGCACCGACAGCCCGCTGTTCGAGTTCGAGAACGTCGTGGCCACCCCGCACCTGGGCGCCTCCACCGACGAGGCCCAGGAGAAGGCGGGCATCGCGGTCGCGAGGTCGGTCCGGCTCGCACTCGGCGGCGAGCTCGTCCCGGACGCCGTCAACGTCCAGGGCGGCGTGATCGCCGAGGACGTCCGCCCGGGCATCCCGCTCGTCGAGAAGCTCGGCCGCGTCTTCACCGGCCTTGCGGGCGAGGTGGCCCAGCAGCTCGACGTCGAGGTGCGTGGCGAGATCACGCAGTACGACGTCAAGGTGCTCGAGCTGGCCGCCCTCAAGGGTGTCTTCAGCGACGTCGTCGAGGAGCAGGTCTCGTACGTCAACGCGCCCCTGCTCGCTGCTGAACGAGGTGTGGCGGTGCGGCTGGTCACCGATCCGGAGAGCCCCGACCACCGCAACCTGATCACCCTGCGCGGCACCCTCGCCGACGGCTCGCAGGTCTCGGTCTCCGGCACGCTGATCGGCATCGCACAGCGCGAGCGGCTCGTCGAGGTCAACGGCTACGACCTCGACATCGAGCCGACCGAGCACCTCGCGTTCTTCCGGTACGCCGACCGCCCGGGCATGGTCGGCACGGTCGGCCAGATCCTCGGCCAGGCAAACGTGAACATCGCCGGCATGCAGGTTGCCCGTGACGCGAAGGGCGGTCACGCGCTCGTGGCGCTCACCGTCGACTCGGCCATCCCGGTCGACGTGCTCGGCGAGATCAAGACCGCGATGGACGCCGCGTCGGTGTGCGCTGTGGACCTCACCGACTGACACCTGGCAGCGACGCGCAGCGAGGAGGTCACGCCACCAGTGGTGACCTCCCGCGCGCGACTCCCCGGTTGAGCCGAGCGTCCTGCCAGGCCAGGGCAAGGCGGCGCACGGCCTCGGTGAGCACCTCCGGCTGCTGGGTGTACGGCAGCCTGAGGAATCTTTCGAGGCCGCCCTCCGGTGCGAAGCTCGGGCCTGCGGCCAGCAGGAGACCGTGCTGTTCCGCGGCAGCCGTCAGCGCCGAGGACAGGGCATCAGGGAGCTCGCACCACAGGGCAAGCCCTCCCGAGGGCATCTGGAACCGCCAGTCGGGAAGGTGCTCGGCGAGCGCGTCGACCAAGGCGGCGCGGGAGGCGTGGAGCTGCTCCCGACGGTGCGCCAGCACCGATCCGCGCTCCTTCAGGAGCACCGTGAGCGCGAGCTGCTCGAGAAGCGGCGCGCCGAGGTCGAGGCTCAGCCGGGACGAGACCAGCGCGCCGACACGTTCCCTGGGCGCGCGCACCCAGCCGATGCGCAGGCCGCCCCAGAAGGCCTTGCTCGCGCTGCCGATGCTGATGGTGTCCGCCGCGAAGGCCGCCATCGGGAGTGGCATGTCGACGTCGTCGACGGCCATCTCCGCGAGCGTCTCGTCGACGATCGCCACCGTCCGGGCGCGTGTCAGGGCAGCTCCGATCTCGGCCCGCTGCTCCTCAGGCATCAGCCGGCCGGTCGGGTTCTGGAAGTCGGGGATCAGGTGCGCCGCGGTGGGGGACACCTGGCGGAGGGCGGTCTGGAATGCGTCGACGTCCCAGCCGCCCGGGTCGACACCGGTGCCCACCACACGAGCACCGGACCTGGCCATGGTCATCAGCGCGTTCGGGTAGCTCGGGCTCTCCACGAGGATCCGGTCTCCCACCCTTGCCAGGGCACGGATGACCACCGCGGTCGCAGCGAGGGCGCCGCCGGTGACCACGACCTGGTCGGGAGAGGTCGGCAAGCCGCGCTCGTTGTACCGGTGCGCGATGGCCTCCTTCAGTGCGGGCACGCCCGACGGGAAGTATCCGGCGCCGCCGAGGAAGGTCGGAAGCTGTGCCATGGCCGCCTCGTACGCCGAAGCCACGCCGGGCGGTGCAGCCGAGGCCGCGCAGGTCAGGTCGATGCTGCCCTCGGGTGCGTCCGCGGGGGAGAGCAGGGCGTCGCGGCTCCCTCCCACCGCAGCCGGCAGTCGGACCACACTGCCTGACCCCTGTCGCGAGGTCAGGTAGCCGCGGTCGCGGAGCTCGGCGTACGCACGCGTCACGGTGGTCCGGCTCAACCCGAGCTCCGAGGTCAGCTCGCGCTCGCTGGGGAGCCGCGTGCCGGCGGTCACCCGCCCGTCCGAGATCAGCAGCCGAAGACCGTCCGCGAGCGCGAGGTAGGCAGGTGACCGGTCGAGCGAAGAGCCGAGCAGGGACCTGAGTCGCGCGGCGGAGATGGTTCGAGCCATGAGGCCAGTGTCATCCAATTGGCTATTTCTAACAAGGCCAATTTCACGTTGGATGGTCTGCATGACGACGCCTGCCTCTGTCCCCGCCCGCCCCGGGCTTGCCAACCTCACTCCCCTCGAACAGCTGCGAGCCGGACGGCTGTCGCGGCGGTTGAGCCAGCTCGCCGTGGGTCTGGTCCTCTACGGCGTCTCGATGGCGATGATGCTGCGCGGCGGCCTCGGGCTCGACCCTTGGGACGTCTTCCACCTCGGGGTGGCGGACGGGCTGCCGGTCAGCTTCGGCACGGTCGTGATCATCACCGGACTGGCGGTGCTCGTGCTCTGGATCCCGCTGCGTCAGGTTCCCGGCCTCGGGACACTCGCCAACGCCGTCGTCATCGGGCTGGCCACGGATGCAGCCCTGTCACTGCTGGTGGCACCGGACGCCGTCGGGGGCCGAGTGGGCCTGCTCGCAGGAGGTGTGGTGCTCAACGGCCTGGCCACGGCGCTCTACATCGGGTCCCAGCTCGGCCCCGGTCCGCGCGATGGGTTGATGACAGGCCTGGTACGTCGTACCGGCCTCTCGGTTCGCCTGGTACGCACCTCGATCGAGGTCACGGTCGTGGCCGTGGGATGGGCGCTCGGCGGCGTCGTGGGTCTGGGGACCATCGTCTACGCGCTGTCCATCGGTCCCCTCGTGCAGCTGATGCTGCCGTTCTTCATCGTGCCGCTCGACTGCGGCCGGCCGCTGGAGAGGGAGGTCAGCGCTTCGCCGCGATGAGCACGGCAGCGTCGGAGGCCACCATCACCTCGACTGTGGTGAACCGGTCGTCGGTCAGCCACTGCTCACGGAGCACGTCCACCCGGCCCTCGAAGACCGGAGGCCACGACGGGCAGGGTGTGAAGTCGTCGAGTACGACGATCCCGCCCGGCTCCATGAGGTCGACGACGGTGTCGGCGCCGCTGCTCTTGGGCTCCTTGGCGTCGAGGAAGAGCAGCGAGAAGGGTCCGCGGTCGCGAAGGGTCGACCAGTCCGCTGCGGCGACCTCCACCTGCGGGTCGCCCTCGAAGATCTCCGCGGCGCCCTCGGCCAGCCCCGGGTCGAGCTCCGCCGTCAGGATGCGGGCGTCCCCGCGGACACCGCTGCGCAGCCAGGCGGTGCCGACGCCGCACCCCGTGCCGAACTCCGCCAGCGTGCCGGTGCGTGTGGCCGCGAGGGTGGCGAGGAGTCGGCCTGTCTCGTTGCGGCAGAAGGAGACGTACCCGCTGCGCCGGGAGACGTCGAATGCGCGTGAGACCAGGTCCGGGAGCTCGAGGGGTGCGCTCATGCCTGGCAGTCTGTCAAATCCGGCGGGGCAGTCCAGGTCGCGGGACGCCGTCTCGCATGCTGAGAAGCCACCGGAAAGGCCGAACGGTCCCGACGGTCACTGGTTACCCTTTACTCATCATGCGGAGCTTCTTCGTACTTATCAGCCGCCGCGGCGAGGCCTCTTAAGTAAGGCCACCTCGCCGCGGAGTTCGGCGTTGCCTGGCCCTACGAAGAACCTCCGCAGCGAGTGGCACGAAGCCTGCATCACCTGCACCCCTCGTCAGAGATCCCCTCGCAGACGCGTAACCCGCACTCGAGGATCGAGTCTCATCGGCTCGCAGCGGAGCCGGCCGTCGACAGTCCGACTGGCCACCAAGCACAGATCACGGCACGGGCACCCCGTGCGATCCGCTGCCGGCACACCCGAAGACATCCCGCGCCACCTGGCGCATTCGATCCTTGGAGCAGAGCTATGTACGACATGTATCCCGAGTGGGGTCCGGCCCGTCACGAGTACAACAACGCAGCCAGCGAGGCGGCCCTGCAGGCGGCTCTCGACCTGCGGGACAACGGCGGCCAGCGCCCCGACGACAACTAGAGTCCCGCTACATGACGCAGTCGTTGAAGCTCGCCGTCATCCCCGGCGACGGCATCGGTCCGGAGGTCACCGCTGAGGCACTCAAGGTGCTGGAGGCGGTGACCCCGGCCGATGTGAAGTTCGAGTCCACCCGCTACGACCTCGGCGCAGAGCGGTACCTCGCGACCGGGGAGGTGCTGCCCGACTCGGTCCTCGACGAGATCAAGCAGCACGACGCCATCCTCCTCGGCGCGGTGGGTGGCAAGCCCGGTGACCCGAACCTGCCGCCCGGCATCCTCGAGCGGGGGCTCCTCCTGCGACTGCGCTTCGAGCTCGACCACTACGTCAACCTCCGCCCCTCGCGGATCTTCCCGGGGGCCAGCTCCCCGCTCGCGAACCCGGGGGAGGTCGACTTCGTCGTCGTCCGCGAGGGCACCGAGGGTCCGTACGTCGGCAACGGTGGCGCGCTGCGGGTCGGCACGCCTGCCGAGATCGCCACCGAGGTCAGCGTGAACACCGCCTTCGGGGTCGAGCGGGTGGTGCGCGACGCGTTCGCGCGCGCCGCCAAGCGTCCCCGCAAGAAGCTCACGCTCGTGCACAAGACCAACGTGCTGGTCCACGCCGGTGCCGTGTGGTCGCGCCTCGTGGCCGAGGTCAGCAAGGAGTTCCCGGACGTCACGGTGGACTACCTGCACATCGACGCGGCCACGATCTTCATGACCACCGACCCGGCGCGCTTCGACGTGATCGTCACCGACAACCTGTTCGGCGACATCATCACCGATCTCGCCGCGGCCATCACCGGTGGCATCGGCCTCGCGGCGAGCGGCAACGTGAACCCCGACCGAACCGCCCCGAGCATGTTCGAGCCGGTCCACGGTTCGGCTCCCGACATCGCCGGTCAGCAGAAGGCCGATCCCACTGCGGCGATCCTCTCCGTGGCGCTCCTGCTCGAGCACCTCGAGCTCGAAGACGCCGCCCGCAGGGTCGAGAACGCCGTGGTGTCCGACCTCGCCGAGCGGGGCAGCGGCCCGGCCCGTCGTACCTCTGAGGTCGGCGACGCCATCGCCGCTCGCGTAGCCGGCTGACCGGTTCTCAGGGCCGGCGAGGCGCGAGCCGCAAGTCGCGGTCTGCGCGTCCGTGCCGCGCCCGCTCCGTTCGCGACTCACGTTAGGTACCGTTCACCCCATGGACAGCGCATCCCGAGAGGGTTCACTGCAGATCGAGTTCTCGCCCGCAGCTTCTCGCGTCGACCCGGCCAGGCTGGCCGAGATCCACGCGAACCCCGGCTTCGGCCTGCACTTCACCGACCACATGTTCGTAGCCGAGTGGACCCCCGAGAGGGGCTGGCATGACGCGCGGGTCACGGAGTACGGCCCGATCTCGATGGACCCGGCTACCGCTGTCCTGCACTATGCCCAGGAGATCTTCGAGGGCATGAAGGCCTACCGTCACGACGACGGCTCGGTCTGGACCTTCCGCCCCGAGGAGAACGGCGCCCGCATGGTTCGTTCAGCGCGCCGCCTCGCCCTGCCCGAGCTGCCGGTCGACGACTTCGTCGCCTCGGTCGACGCGCTCGTGCGCGTCGACGAGCACTGGGTTCCGGAGCCGGAAGGCGAGAAGAGCCTCTACCTCCGTCCGTTCATGTTCGCCTCCGAGAAGTTCCTCGGGGTGAGGCCCTCACGGCACGTGACCTACATGGTCATCGCCTCCCCAGCGGGTGCCTACTTCGCCAAGGGCGTGCACCCGGTCAGCATCTGGCTGAGTGAGGACTACTCCCGCGCCGGTGCCGGCGGGATGGGTGCGGCCAAGACCGGCGGCAACTACGCCAGCTCTCTCGTTGCGCAGCAGGAGGCGACCGAGAACGGCTGCGACCAGGTCGTCTTCCTCGACGCGGTCGACCGCACGTGGGTCGAGGAGCTCGGCGGCATGAACCTCTACTTCGTCCACGACGACGGCACCATCGTCACCCCTGAGCTCTCCGGCACGATCCTCGAGGGCATCACCCGTTCCTCGATCATCGAGCTGTGCCGACAGCAGGGCTGGAAGGTCGAGGAGCGCAAGGTCTCGGTCGACGAGTGGCGTGAGGGTGTGGCCTCGGGCCGGATCACCGAGGTCTTCGCCTGTGGCACGGCGGCGGTCGTCACTCCCGTGGGCACCCTCAAGTGGCGCGGCGGTGAGGTCGGCAGCGGCGAGGAGACCGGCCCTGTCACGCAGCAGGTGCGACGTGCTCTGGTCGACATCCAGTACGGCCGCGCCGAGGACACGTTCGGCTGGATGCACCGGGTCCTCTGACCTGCCCCGGTCAGGAGCCGAGCGTCTCCACGACCTCGGCGGCCTCCGCGATAGATCCCGGTAGACGGACGACGTCGGGGTCGAGGTCGTCGGCGAAGCACCCCCCGGCGGCGACCGTGATCTCGGGCGCCGTCGAGGAGCGCACGGATGGTCTTGGTCGCCATCGGCCGGTCGGCGGCGGTCGGGACGGCCAGCACCGCGACCCGGGTCGGGAAGGCTTGCACGGCGCGCAGCCAGCCCTCGACGGGGAGGTCGGCACCGACGTAGACCACGGCGAGCCCGCGTCGGCGTGCCGCCGTGGCGAAGGCGAGCGCGCCGAGCTCGTGGTGGCAGCCGCCGGGTAGGCCGACCAGCACCCGGCGACCGCCGCTGAGGCTCGAGGCGGCGGCGAACGACTGGCCGAGCCGGCGCGTGACCGCATAGCTCGCGGCGTGCTCGCCGGCCACGTCGACGCGGCCGGATGCCCACGCATCGCCGAGCTCGCGGAGCGCCGGCATCAGCCAGGTGTCGACGACGGTCTCGAACGTGCCGAGGGCGAAGCCGCGGTCGAGGACCGAGTCGATACCGGCAGCGTCGACCGCGGCGGCTGCCTCGACGAGGGCCGCGGTCAAGGACTCGGCTTCGGGGTGGGTCGGGATCGGCTTCCGCTCCGGTGCCTTCACGACCTTCGCCGAACGAGACTCGGTGTCGACCTCGCCGGACGCGATCGCGGCCGCGGCCGCGGAAGGGGACCAGCCGGTGTCGACCAGTCGACGCATCGTGCTCAGAGCGGCGATCGCGAGGTCGTCGTACAGCCGGTAGCCGCTCTCCGTGCGCCGTGGCTGCGACGATGCCGTAACGCCGCTCCCAGGCGCGCAAGGAAGCCACAGGGACTCCGCTCCGGGTCGAGGCTTCCTTGATGGTGTACATAGTTCGTCCAGACTATTGCTGCGCTAGACCTTTGACAAACCTTTGACATGAGTGTCTGGTCGTGGCAGTGTTCATGGAGCGGGGCCGGGCACACGCTGACTCGGCCGGGAAATCGCACCCACGCCGCGTTGTCGCTCCGCCGGACCTCCCAGCTGGCGGAGCGGCATTGCGCTCGGCCTCCGTTCGATGAGAGGGAGCGCCTCGGGCATGAAAGCCCGGGGCCGGGGCGGGGGACCGGCCCCGGGTGGACATGGCGTCGTTGCAGGTCGCGTTCCCGTCCGGGCGACCCCTGCTCGGTTACCGTAGTGCGGTGAGGACCACCCGCCCCCTGGGTTCGACGCCACCCCGAGAGCTGCGCGTCGGCGACTACCGTCTTCTCGCCAAGATCGGCGAGGGTGGCATGGGGGTCGTGCACCTCGCGCAGGCGCCCGACGGCAACCGCGTCGCACTCAAGGTGCTGCGGCCGCACATCATCGGCGACGACGAAGCCCGTGAGCGGCTCGCCCGCGAGGTCGCCTCTCTCCGCCGAGTCCGAAGCCCTCGGATCGCCGAGATCATCGACGCCGACCCCTGGGGCGAGACCCCGTTCGTGGCGACGCGCTACGTCCCCGGGCTCTCGCTGCACGAGCACGTCAAGCAGGAGAGCCTCCTCGACGGTGACGACCTCCGCTTCTTCGCGGCCGGCCTCGCCGAAGCCGTGCTCGCCGTGCACTCCGTCGGTGTCCTGCACCGCGACATCAAGCCCTCCAACGTGCTGCTCGAGGGGCGCGCGCCGGTGCTCATCGACTTCGGCCTGGCCAGGCTCGCCGACGACCCCCGCCTGACGATCACCGGTTGGCTCCTTGGTACGCCCGGCTACCTGGCTCCCGAGATCCTCTACGGCGAGGACGCCACCACCGCCTCCGACGTCCACTCCTGGGCCGCCACCGTGGCGTTCGCAGCCACCGGAACGCCGCCCTTCGGTCGCGGCCCCGCGATGGCGGTCATGGACCGTGTCCGACGCGGCGAGCACGACCTGTCCGGCATCCCGGCCGAGATGCTCCCGGTGGTCCAGGCGGCTTTGTCACCCGACCCGGCATCCCGGCCCTCTCTTCCCACACTGCTGGCGGACCTGCGGCCGCCGAGGCGTTGGGGCCGCAGGCCGGTGGACGAGGCCACCATGCCGCTCGCGCTGGCCACCCGGCGTCACGACGACGACCCGACGGATGTCATCTCCGACGACCAGCAGACGGTGCAGATCGACGAGGCTCAGACCGTTGCCGAGACCCTGGTCGACGGCCGGCCGGCGACGGCGCCGCCGAGCTCGCCCATGACGACCCCCCTGACCTCGCTGCAGCCGGCTGCCCGGGCGCCGTACATGCAGCCGGCGCCTCCGGCCGCCCCGCCGCAGCAGGCTCCGCCCGCGGACTGGCGCCCGCAGCAGGCTCCGCCTGCGGACTGGCGCCGCCGCCGACCGGCACCGCACGGGCGCAGCGCGGCCTGCTCTTGTGCGGCCTCTTCGCCCTCGTCTCCGTCGGCTTCGCTCTGGCGCCGTACCTCTCGCTCGCCGCGATCGGGGTCGCAGCCCTTGCCGCGCGCACCTACTCCTGGACTGCTGAGGCCGCACGTGAACGGACCTGGCGCCGGGGCAGCCGTTGGTACGACGGTCCGCTCGCCGCGATCACGTCTCCGTGGTACCTGGTCGTGGCGACCGGGGGCACCCTCATGCTGCTGCTCTGGTCGGCGGCGCTCGCGTTCATCGTCGGACTCGGGCTGCTGCTCTTCCGCCCGCCGGTCGAGGCGGTGCTGCTCGCCATGGGCGGCGTGCTGGCCTTCTCGTTGTGGTGGGGGCCGGGCAGCCGGAGGCTGCGTGTGCCGACGCGGCAGCTGGTGCTGGGCATGACCCGCTGGACGGCGGCCGGCTGGGTCGGCGTGGCGGTCGTGGCGCTCGCGGTGGCTGCGTGCGGCTACGCCCTGCTCACCTCCGGGGTCGCGTGGGAACCGATGCCGGGGCCGCCGTGGCGGAGGGGGACCGTGCTCGGCGACCTCGCGGCCTGGCTCTGACCGGACGGACCGCATCGCGAGACCCGGTTTCGCCACGTGGACACGTCTGGCAGACTCGAAGGGTGACCAGGCAGCAGATCATTATCAGCTAGCGCGTCGAGCCCCGCTCGGTGCGCTGACCTCTCGTGAACACGGGAGGTTTTTTTGTTGCCCCACCCCCTAGCCGAGGAACCAACGATGAGCACAGCCGGCACCCCCTCCGGTGACTTCCACGTCTACGACACGACGCTGCGCGACGGCGCCCAGCAGGAGGGCCTCAACCTCTCCGTCGCGGACAAGCTGACCATCGCCCGACAGCTCGACGGTCTCGGCGTGGGCTACATCGAAGGGGGTTGGCCGGGGGCGAACCCCAAGGACACCGAGTTCTTCCGCAGGGCCCGGGAGGAGCTGAGGCTCGAGCACGCCCAGCTGACCGCGTTCGGGGCGACCCGGCGGGCCGGGATGAAGGCCGCGGACGACCCGCTCGTCGCGGCGTTGCGTGACAGCGGCGCGGGCGTGGTCACGCTCGTGGCCAAGTCGCACGACCGTCACGTCGAGCTCGCGCTGCGGACCACGCTGGAGGAGAACCTCGCGATGGTCCGTGACACCGTCGAGCACCTTCGCGCCGAAGGCCAGCAGGTCTTCCTCGACGCCGAGCACTTCTTCGACGGCTACCGTGCCAACCGCGACTACGCCCTGGAGGTCCTGCGCGTCGCGGCGGAGGCGGGAGCCGAGGTGGCGGCCCTGTGTGACACCAACGGGGGGATGCTGCCGCCCTGGGTGGCCGACGTGGTCCACGACGTCATCGAGAGCACAGGTACGCGTGTGGGCATCCACTGCCACAACGACACGGGTTGCGCGGTCGCGAACACGCTGGCCGCCGTGGACGCCGGCGCCACCCACGTCCAGGGGACTCTCAACGGCTACGGCGAGCGGACCGGCAACGCCGACCTCGTCTCCGTGGTGGCGAACCTCGAGCTCAAGCTGGGTCGGCAGGTGCTGCCCCAGGGCCACCTGCGCGAAGCGACCCGGATCGCCCATGCGGTCGCAGAGGTGACGAACTTCCCGCCCGCCTCGCGTCAGCCCTACGTGGGAGTCAGCGCCTTCGCGCACAAGGCCGGTCTGCACGCGAGCGCGATCAAGGTCGACCCGAACCTCTACCAGCACATGGACCCGCTGCTCGTCGGCAACGACATGCGGCTGCTCGTCTCCGACATGGCGGGCCGCGCCAGCATCGAGCTGAAGGGTCGCGAGCTCGGCTTCGACCTGAGCGAGGACAAGGACCTCGTCACCCGGATCACCAACCGGGTCAAGGACCTCGAGTCGAGGGGCTACACGTTCGAGGCCGCCGATGCCTCCTTCGAGCTGCTGCTCACCGAGGAGGTCGAGGGGGCGCGGCCGTCGTACGTCGAGATCGAGTCCTGGCGCGTGATCACCGACTCCAAGCCGGGCGACGAGGCCGTGTCGGAGGCGACCATCAAGCTGCGGGCCGGCGGTGCCCGGATCATCACCACGGGCGAGGGGAACGGCCCGGTCAACGCGCTCGACCAGGCGCTTCGCGAGGCCATCGGGCAGGCCTACCCGGAGGTCGCCAAGTTCGAGCTGATCGACTACAAGGTCCGCATCCTCGACCAGGGGCACGGCACCGACGCCGTCACACGGGTGCTCATCGAGACCAGCGACGGCGAGAGCTCGTGGGTCACGGTCGGTGTGGGGCACAACGTGATCGAGGCGTCCTGGGGTGCGCTGCTCGACGCCGTCACCTTCGGCCTGCGCCGCCACGGCGAGCGGCCGCAGTGAGCCTTCGGTCGACGTGACCGGTATCGCTGCCCCGGTGACATGTGACACAGTCACCCGCGGTGGGGGAGTCGCTCGCAGTGACATCCGGAGGTTGAGTCGATGACCGACATCAAGCAGCACAAGGTCCTGTTGACCGAGGACGAGATGCCGACCCGCTGGTACAACGTCCTGCACGACCTGCCGACCCCACCGCCACCGGTGCTTCACCCCGGCACCGGGCAGCCGGTCGGCCCGGACGACTTGTCCCCTCTGTTCCCGATGGACCTGATCCTGCAGGAGGTCTCGACCGAGCAGTACGTCGACATCCCCGACGAGGTGCTCGACGTCTATCGTCTGTGGAGGCCGAGCCCGCTGTACCGGGCGCACCGCCTCGAGAAGGCGCTGGGGACGCCGGCGCGTATCTACTACAAGTACGAAGGCGTCTCGCCCGCGGGCTCGCACAAGCCGAACACCGCCGTGCCGCAGGCCTTCTACAACGCCAAGGCCGGGATCAAGAAGCTCAGCACCGAGACCGGCGCGGGGCAGTGGGGCACCGCGCTCGCCTTCGCGTGCGCCCAGTTCGACCTCGAGTGCGAGGTCTGGCAGGTGCGGGCGTCGTACGACCAGAAGCCCTACCGGCGCATGATGATCGAGACCTTCGGCGGCAAGGTGCACCCGAGCCCCTCCGACCTCACCGAGGCCGGCCGGAAGATCCTGGCCGAGCACCCCGACTCCACCGGGTCGCTCGGGATCGCGATCAGCGAGGCGGTCGAGGTGGCCGCCAAGGACCCGGCCGTGAACTACGCCCTCGGCAGCGTGCTCAACCACGTCCTGCTGCACCAGACGATCATCGGCGAGGAGGCGCTGCTGCAGCTGGCCAAGGTGGGCGAGACGCCCGACCTCCTCGTGGGCTGCACCGGCGGCGGATCCAACTTCGGGGGACTCATGTTCCCCTTCCTCAGGGAGAAGTGGGCCGGCCGGATGGCGCCGACGGTCCGGGCCGTCGAGCCGGCCGCGTGTCCGTCGCTGACCCAGGGGACCTACGCCTACGACTTCGGCGACACGGCCGGGATGACGCCGTTGATGAAGATGCACACCCTGGGGCACGACTTCGTGCCCGATCCGATCCACGCCGGAGGTCTGCGCTACCACGGGATGAGCCCGCTGATCAGCCACCTGTACGAGGAGAAGGAGATCGAGGCGGTCGCCAAGCATCAGACCGAGTGCTTCGCGGCGGGTGTGCTGTTCGCACGCACCGAGGGAATCGTCCCGGCGCCCGAGCCGACCCACGCGCTCGCCGCCGCGGTCGAAGAGGCCGTCCGCTGCCGGGAGAGCGGCGAGGAGAAGGTGATCCTCACCGCGCTGTGCGGACACGGGCACCTCGACCTGCCCGCCTACGACGCCTACCTCTCGGGCCAGGTCACGGACCACGGCCTCGAGGACCCCGAGGTCAAGGCCGCCGTCGACGAGGCGCTCTCGAGGTTGCCGGTCGTGTCCTGACCGCACCGGGCTCTCGACGGCGCCGGGGGCGGTAGCGTCGCCGTATGGCTGCCCTCCATGACCTGAGCGCCCTCGAGCAGGGGGCGGCGGTCCGCGCCCGTGAGGTCTCGCCGCGCGAGCTCGTCGACCACTACCTCTCCCGGATCGACCGGCTCTCCGACTCGGTCGGGGCGTTCGTGACGGTCAGCGGTGCCGAGGCCCGCGAACGCGCGGCGCGCCTGGAGAAGCGGCTCGTCTCGTCCGATCCGGAGGACAGTCTGCCCCCGCTGTTCGGCGTGCCGACAGCGGTCAAGGACCTGAACATGACCGCCGGCCTCCGCACCACCTTCGGCTCTGCCGCCACCGCCGACTTCGTCCCCGAGGTGTCCGACGAGGTCGTGCTTCGCATGGAGGCGGCCGGGATGGTCAGCCTCGGCAAGACCAGCACGCCGGAGTTCGGCTCACCCTGCTACACCGAGCCCGACGTCGCACCTCCCGCGCGTACGCCGTACGACCTCGAGCGAATGGCCGGCGGGTCGAGCGGGGGTGCGGGCGCCGCGGTCGCCGCCGGGCTGCTCCCCGTCGCCCAGGGCTCCGACGGCGGTGGCTCGATCCGGATCCCGGCGAGCTGCTGCGGGCTGTTCGGCCTCAAACCGACCCGGGGCCGGATCAGCGCCGGCCCGGTGTACGGCGACCCGGTCGGCCTCGGCGCGAACGGCCCCCTCTCCCGGACGGTCAGGGACGCCGCGGCCATGCTCGACGCGATGGCCGGCCCCGCTGTCGGCGACCCGTACTGGGCGCCGCCGCTGCCGGAGGGGCAGACCTTCCTCGATGCCTGCTCGCACGACCCCGGGCGGCTCCGCATCGGCCGCTTCAGCAGTCCCGTCATCGCCGCGGTCGACGTGCATCCCGAGTGCCTCCGCGCGTACGAGGGCGCGACACGTCTGCTCGAGCGCCTCGGTCACGACGTGGAGGAGATCGACGTACCGCTTGCTGCCGAGGCGGTGCCGACGTTCGAGACCTGCTGGTCGGTGCTGAGCACCCTGACCCCTGTGCCCGACGGCAACGAGCACCTGCTGCGGCCGCTGACCAGGTGGCTCCGGGAGCGGGGCGAGGCGGTGAGCGGACCGGAGTTCGGCCTCGCGGTGGGGGAGCTGCGCCGGGTGGCGGCGGAGGCCCTGCGCACGCTGGCGCCGTACGACGCCGTGCTGACCCCGACCTTGGCGCAGCCACCACTGCGCGTCGGGGAGATCCGTGACGACGCCGACCCGGCCCGCGACTTCGAGAACCAGAAGGCGTTCACACCCTTCACCTCGGCGTGGAACGTGACCGGCATGCCGGCCGCCTCGCTGCCCCTGCACGTGACGCCGGAGGGTCTTCCGGTCGGGGTGATGCTCGCGGCCCGTCCCGCCCAGGAGCAGCTCCTGCTGTCGTTGTGCGCCCAGGTCGAGGCGGCCGCGCCGTGGCACGAGCGGCACCCACCCTGCTGGTGAATGGGCGGAATGAGTGCGCCGGCGCCGTACCGAATCGGGGGCCCGGGTGAGCGAGCCCTGGGGACATGCACTCGACACCGTCTCGAGGTGGAACCAGGCGGGACCGGACGCAGGACGCGCGCCTAGTGCATGTTCGGAGGGACCGGCATGGCGTGACTTCTCCGGAGCCGGAAACCGCTGCGGAGCGGGTCCGGTGACCTGGAGAATCGCCGAATGATCGATCACATGTCCATCCAGTGCGCCGACCCGGCGCGCAGTGCGCGGTTCTACGACGCGGTGCTCGCCACGGTCGGCGGCGGGCGGGTGATGTCCTTCGACGACGTCATCGGCTACGGGGTCGAGGGCAACCCGAGCTTCTGGATCGGCCCGCTGACGACCGGCGAGCCGAACCGCGAGATCCACGTCGCGTTCCAGGCACGCGACCGGGACGCGGTGCGGGCCTTCCACGAGGCGGCCGTGGAGCTGGGCGCCGAGGTGCTGTACGAGCCGCGTGTGTGGGAGGAGTACCACCCGTCGTACTTCGGCGTCTTCGTGCGCGACCCGGACGGCAACAACGTGGAAGCGGTCTGCCACCGCCCGGAGTAGGTGCGGGGTTGCTCAGACCGCAAGCAGTCGCTGGGTCTCCGCGATCAACCGCTTCCGCAGGGGCTGCCCCCGCTCGGCGAAGGTGCGCTGGGCGGCGACGTACTCCTGCTTGCCCTCCGGTGTCTCCACGCGCACTGGGGAGTAGCCGAGGGCGGAGAGGTCGTACGGCGACGCGCGCATGTCGAGCACCCGGATGTCGTGGGCGAGCTCGAAGCAGTCCGCTACCAGCTCGGACGACACCATCGGGCTCATCCGGAACGCGTGCTTGTAGAGGTCCATCCCGGCGTGGAGACAGCCCGGCTGCTCGAAGGCCGCACGGTCGTCCCGGCCGGGCGAGAGCGTGTTGAGCGGCCGCGCCTCGTCGGTGAAGAACCGGAACGCGTCGAAGTGCGAGCAGGCGATCCGGTGTCGCTCCACGACCTCGTCGGTCCCCTCGTTCCCGAGTCTGAGGGGCCAGGAGGCGTGGCGTACGTCGGACGGGTCGAGCCGGTAGACCATCGCCCACTCGTGCATGCCGAAGCAGCCGAGATGCGCGGGGCGCGAGGCCGTGGCGGTGAGCAGCGTGTGCAGCGACCGGAGCAGCGGCGCCTGGGACACGACGTGCTCGTGGGAGACGGTCGCCCCGCGGGTCGAGCCTGTCGAGACCCCGACGTACCCCTTGAGCCCGACGTACTCCTCGGCGTCCTCGAGCACCACGCCGAATCCCGGGTGCCAGCGGCGCAGTGCCGCGGGCCGTTGAGAGTAGTAGGTGAAGAGGAAGTCCTCTACCGGGTGCGCCTGCCGGGCCCGCCGCCGTTCGAGGTGGGGCTGCACCCAGAGGTCGACGCGCTCCTCGTGCGCTGCACGTCGAGCGTGCCACGACGGCGTCTCGAGCGCCGCGCGGGTCAGCATCGCCTGGTTCTCCACAACCACGAGGGTAGACACCGGATGATGACGTTCCCGCAGGTAGGCTCGACCCCGTGCGTATCGCGAGATTCACCACCGGAGAAGACCCCATGTACGGCGTGGTCACCGGCGATGTCGACGAGCTCGGCATCCCGGCGGACGACGCGATGGTGGTCGCCTTGGCCGGCGACCCCCTCTACGTCGGGATCCACCTCACCGAGGAGCAGCACAAGCTGTCCGACGTGCGGCTGCTCGCCCCGGTCATCCCTCGCAGCAAGGTGGTCGGCATCGGCCGCAACTACGCCGCCCACGCCGCCGAGCTCGGCCACGACCTGCCCACCGAGCCGCTGATGTTCATGAAGCCGAACACCTCCGTGATCGGCCCCGGCGACCCGGTGTTCTACCCGAAGCAGACCCAGGACCTCCACTACGAGGGGGAGCTGGCCGTGGTCATCGGGAGGATCTGCCGCGACGTCGCGCCCGAGCGGGTGGGCGAGGTGATCTACGGCTACACGGTCGGCAACGACGTGACCGCCCGCGACCTCCAGAAGAGCGACGTCCAGTTCACCCGGGCCAAGGGCTTCGACTCCTTCTGCCCGCTCGGGCCCTGGATCGAGACCGAGCTCGACCCCGCGGACCTGCAGGTCCAGACGCACCTGAACGGCGACCTCAAGCAGGACGGCCGCACCAAGGACATGATCTTCGACGTCGCGACCCTCGTCGCGCACGTCTCCTCGGTGATGACGCTGCTGCCCGGCGACGTCATCCTCACCGGCACTCCAGAGGGTGTCGGTCCGATGAACCCCGGTGACGAGGTCGACGTGACGATCTCGGGCATCGGGACCCTGACGAACAAGGTGGTAACTCGTGACTGAAGCGCCCGTCGAGGTTCTGGGCGACATCGCTCCCGACAAGGTGAGGGTCCGGTTCCCACCCTCGCCGACCGGGTCGCTCCACGTCGGCAACGTCCGGAGCGCGCTGTTCAACTGGGCCTTCGCGCGGCACTTCGGAGGCACGTTCGTGCTGCGCATCGAGGACACCGACCTGGCCCGTAACACCCCTGAGGGGTACGCGTCGGTGATCGACTCGCTCCGCTGGCTCGGCCTCGAGTGGGACGAGGGACCGGAGGTGGGAGGCCCGCACGGTCCCTACCTGCAGTCCGAGCGCTTCGACATCTACCAGGACGTGGCACGCAAGCTCCACGAGGCGGGCAAGGCCTACGACTGCTACTGCACTCAGGATGAGGTCGAGCAGCGGCGTTCGGCTGCGGGCTCGGAGAGCAAGACGACCGGGTACGACGGCCACTGCCGCGACCTCACCGAGGACCAGACGGCCGGGTTCATCGCCAAGGGCCGGATGCCGGTCCTGCGCTTCCGGATGCCCGACCGCCCGATCGTCTTCGACGACCTGGTCCGCGGCGAGATCACGTTCCTTCCCGAGCACGTTCCGGACTACGTGCTCGTGCGCGGCAACGGCCACCCGCTCTACACGCTCGTGAACCCTGTCGACGACGCGCTCATGGAGATCACCCATGTGCTGCGCGGCGAGGACCTGCTCTCCTCGACCCCTCGCCAGATCGTGCTCTACGAGGCACTCGCCGAGCTGGGCGTCGGCAACGGCTCACCCCGGTTCGGACACCTGCCGATCGTGATGGGGGAGGGCAACAAGCGACTCTCCAAGCGCGACAAGGGCTCCGGCCTCAGCGAGTACATCGAGCGCGGCTTCCTCCCCGAAGGCATCCTGAACTACCTCGCCCTGCTCGGCTGGGGCATCGCCGAGGACCGTGACGTGTTCACCATGGACGAGATGGCCGAGGCGTTCGACATCCGCCGGGTCAACCCGAACCCCGCGCGGTTCGACATGAAGAAGTGTGAGGCCATCAACGCCTCGCACATGCGCGCCCTCAGCGTCGAGGACCTCGCCGACCGGATGGTCCCCTACCTGCAGCGGGCCGGGGTCCTCGGTGAGGACGTGACGCCGGAGCAACGTGCGCTTCTCGCCGAGGCTGCACCGCTCGTGCACGAGCGCATGGGCACGCTGGGGGAGTCCGTCGAGATGCTCGGCTTCCTGTTCGTCGACGAGTCCCGCTTCGAGCGCGACCCGGCCGACGTGGAGAAGATGCTGAACGACGACGGCCGCGCGGTGGTGAAGGCGGCGCACGACGCTCTCGCCGGACTCGACAGCTGGGACACGGCCTCGATCGAGAGCGCTCTGAGGCAGGCTCTCGTGGAGGACCTCGGGCTCAAGCCACGCAACGCCTTCGGGCCGGTGCGGGTCGCGGTCAGCGGCAGGCGGATCTCGCCGCCGCTGTTCGAGTCGCTCGAGCTCCTCGGACGTGAGCGCTCGTTGTCGCGGCTGCACAGTGCGCAGGAAGTCTGACCGGGGCTGGCGAGGGGGGAGACGGTGAGCGAGCAAGGTCCAGAGAACGGCCAGCCGGCCGGGTGGGGTCGACCGCCGGATGAGCAGAGCCGGCCGGGGCAGAACGCGTGGCCGCCGGCCCAGGGCCAGTGGGGTCCACCAGCCCCGTCCGGCCCGCCTTACGGCTCGCCGGCACCGGGCCAGCAATGGGGACCGCCGGCCCCGGGCCAGCAATGGGGTCCGCCGCCGGCGTATCCCACTGTTCCGGTGACGGTTCAGAAGCCGCCGCTGCCGCGCTTCCCCCACCCGGAGCCCCGTGAGTACCACCAGATGCTCCGGACCTGGAACTACGCCTGGTGGAAGCCCGTGGTCGGTGTCCTCATGGTCATCGTGGGGATGGTGATCGTCGCGCCCCTGGCGCTGATGCCGATCCTCGTGGTCGGGGTGACGTTCGAGGACGGCTCCTTCTGGGACAACTTCGAGAAGGCAGCGAGCCTCGAGGCGGTCGGCCCCGCGGCGCTGCTCTACCTCAACCTGACTCTCGGCTCGACGATCCTGGTGTGCTGGGCGGTGATGCGCCTGGTGCACCGCATGCGGCCGCGATGGCTGACCTCGGTCGTGCCGAAGATGCGCTGGAAGCTCTTCTTCATCTTCGTCGGGCTGTCCGTTGTGGCGCTCGTGGCCCAGGTCGCTGTGAGCATGCTCATGCCCGGATCGCAGGAGTCGGACCTCTCGGGGCAGGTCAACGAGTTCAGTGCCACCACGGCGCTGCTGGGGCTCATCGTGTTGATGACCACGCCTCTGCAGGCCGCAGGGGAGGAGTACGTCTTCCGCGGCTACCTGATGCAGGCGATCGGGTCGTTCTGGTCCTTCCCGAACGCGCCCGCCTGGGTCGCGAGGTGGGTCGCGATCCTGGGGACCGCGACGCTGTTCGCCCTCGCCCACGGCGTGCAGAACTTCCCGCTGTTCTTCGACCGCTTCATGTTCGGCCTCATCGCCGGGTGGCTCGTGGTCCGCACGGGAGGTCTGGAAGCGGGCATCGCGATGCACATCCTCAACAACTTCCTGGCCTTCGGCTACGCCCTGGCGTTCTCCGACCTCAGCTCGACCCTCAACGTCTCCGAGGTGGGCTGGGAGAACATCCCGCTGACGCTGACCCAGGCCGGCACGTACGCCGTACTGGTGCTTCTGGTCGCTCGCAAGACGAACCTCCAGCGGCGGACCGAGCCGCCGGGCGACCTCCTCCCGCAGCAGCAACCGCCGAGTCCCGAGCCGGTGTCCTCGGAGGTCTGATGTGAGGGTCCTCACGCCCGCCCGGAACCAGCCGTGGGCGTTTTGGTGGGGAACCGGAGGGCGTGTATTGTCATGCCTCGGCTTCGCAAGAAGTCGCAGCAACATCCCATGGGGTATGGGGTAATTGGCAGCCCGACTGGTTCTGGTCCAGTTAGTCTAGGTTCGAGTCCTAGTACCCCAGCGATTGGCCGAAATCCTCAGCCTAGGCTAGGGTTTCAGTCGCTCAAAGCCCCCGTTGTGTAGTGGCCTAGCACGCCGCCCTCTCAAGGCGGTAGCGCCGGTTCGAATCCGGTCGGGGGTACCACCCGAGAAGGTCAGCAGCTCCTCCGAGCCGCTGACCTTCTCGCATTTCCGGGGTCGTGGTTCGGCGTCGCAGCAGCCGCAGACTCATGTCTGATTTCCGCTAGCGGACGGGACTCGCAGCGGCGAGGATGAACGGGTGCTGATCCATGACACCGAGTCCTGCTACCGGGCTGTGAAGAGCCGCGACCGCCGGTTCGACGGTGTCTTCTACACGGCGGTCCAGTCCACGGGCATCTACTGCCGGCCCTCCTGCCCAGCCATCACGCCGCTGCGCCGGAACGTGGTCTTCTACCGGACCGCCGCCGCGGCCCAGAATGCGGGCTTCCGGGCATGCAAGCGCTGTCGTCCCGATGCCACCCCCGGCTCGCCCGAGTGGGACGTCGCCGCCGACACCGCAGGGCGGGCGATGCGACTCATCGCGGACGGCGTGGTGGAGCGCGAGGGAGTCGAGGGACTTGCGGCGAGGGTCGGCTACACCTCCCGTCACCTGTCCCGGCTGCTCACCAAGGAGCTCGGGGCCGGGCCGCTCGCGCTCGCCCGAGCACGCAGGGCCCAGACCGCGCGGATCCTCATCGAGACCACGGCGATGCCGTTCGCGGATGTCGCGTTCGCCGCCGGGTTCGCCAGCATCCGCCAGTTCAACGACACGGTGCGTGCGGTGTACGCCAGCACGCCGTCGCAGCTGAGAGATCAGGCGGCTCCCGCGGACAGCCAGCCGGGTGTGGTCGAGCTCAGGCTCGCGGTGAGGCTGCCGTTCGCCGCCGACGAGCTCCTCTCCTTCCTCGCCGCCCGAGTGGTGCCGGGGGTCGAGGAGGTCGGTCCGGGCTGGTACGCCCGGACCCTGCGCCTGCCACACGGGCCCGGCCATGCGCACCTTGCTCTCGACGAGGGCAGGCGCACCGGCGCAGTGCGGTGCACACTCCGGCTGACCGACCTGCGCGACCTTGGCGCAGCAGTCGAGCGCTGTCGCCGCCTGCTGGACGCCGACTGCGACCCCGAGGCGGTGGACGCCCACCTCGGCGGCGACCGGCAGCTCGCGGGCCTCGTGAGGCGACGGCCGGGACTCAGGGTCCCCGGTCACGTCGACGGCGACGAGGTCGCGGTCCGGGCGGTGCTCGGCCAGCAGGTCTCGGTGGCGCGTGCTCGCGCGCTGGCCGGCCTCCTCGTGGAGAGGTACGGCGAGCCGCTCGCGAACGGTGGCGGGTGGCTGTTCCCCTCGGCCGGCGTGCTCGCCGAGGTGAGCCCGGAGGAGCTTCCGATGCCCCGGGCACGCGGGCGCGCTCTGGTGACGCTGTGCACGCGCCTCGCCTCGGGAGAGATCGCCCTGGACCGCAGCGCCGACCGGTCTGACGTACGGCGCGCGTTGGTGGACCTGCCCGGGATCGGTCCGTGGACCGCCGACTACATCGCGATGCGAGCGCTCGGCGACCCCGATGTCTTCCTGCCCACCGACATCGGGGTGCGCAACGGCCTTCGCGGCCTGGGGCTCGACCACCAGCGGGCCGAGGAGCTCAGCGACGGCTGGCGGCCCTGGCGCAGCTACGCACAGATGCATGTATGGAGCGCGACCGCCGATGTCGCGCCGGACAAGTCACACGCGACCCGTGTGGCCACGACGGAGAGGTGCTGAGGACGATGTGGACCACGATGGAGTCTCCGGTGGGAGAGCTGCGCGTCATCGCCGGCCGCTCCGCGATCACCGCGATCGAGTTCGCCGGACCGCCACCGGCCGGTGCATCGAAGACGTCCTCGGCCGGACGTGCCGCTGTCCGCTCCGCGGCCCGGCCGGTCGGCGAGCGCGACGATGCTCATCCGCTGCTCGTGGAGGCGGTGCGGCAGCTGCGCGCGTACTTCGCGGGCGAGCTCAAGGAGTTCGACCTCCCGCTGGACCCGGAGGGCTCGGTGTTCCAGCAGGCGGTCTGGGAGCAGCTCCGGCTCATCGGCTACGGAGAGACGGCGTCCTACGGCGAGATCGCCCTCCGCCTGGGCATGACGGCAGCCGCCTCACGGGCGGTCGGCCTGGCCAACGGGCGCAACCCGATCGCGATCGTCATCCCGTGCCATCGGGTGGTCGGCGCCAAGGGGACGCTGACCGGCTACGCGGGCGGGGTCGAACGAAAGCAGGCTCTTCTCGACCTCGAGCAGGGTGCGCTGTTCTGAGCTGCACCCCCCCGAGGGTCACTCCCAGGAGTCACTCGGAGGCGCGTCGCAGCGACTCCGAGAGCCGCTCCGCCGCGGCAAGGACCGCCGGGGCGTGCATCCGGCCCGGCTGGCGCGACAGGCGCTCCAGCGGCCCGGACACGGACACAGCAGCGATCACCTTGCCGGAGGGGGAGCGCACCGGGGCCGAGACGGAGGCAACGCCCTGCTCGCGCTCCCCGACGGACTGCGCCCAGCCGCGCCTGCGGATCCCCGACAGCGCTGTCGCGCTGTAGGCGGCGTTCTGGAGGCCACGGTGCATCCGCTCGGGGTCCTCCCAGGCGAGCAGCACCTGGGCTGCCGAGCCCGCGCGCATGGTGAGCTGCGAGCCGACCGGGATCGTGTCGCGGAGCCCGGACGGACGCTCGGCAGCGGCGACACAGACGCGGTACTCGCCCTGGCGGCGCCACAGCTGGGCGGACTCGCCGGTGATGTCACGCAGGCGGGCCAGCACCGGGCCGGCGGCTGCGAGCAGCCGGTCCTCGCCGGCGGCCGCCGAGAGCTCGGCCAGTCGGGGGCCGAGCACGAACCTGCCCTGCATGTCCCGGGCGACGAGGCGGTGGTGCTCCAGGGCAACGGCCAGTCGGTGGGCAGTGGGACGTGCCAGCCCCGTGCCTGCAACGAGTCCGGCCAGCGTCGCGGGGCCCGCCTCGAGGGCCGAGAGAACGAGTGCGGCTTTGTCGAGAACGCCGACTCCGCTAGAGTTGTCCATATCTTGATAATGCCGTCTCGCATCCTGGGATGCAAGCCAGGATGTAAGCCTGAATAGTCCGGGGTGGACGGTTACCTACTGGTGAAGGGAGCAGGCAATGGGGAAGACCCTTGCTGAGAAGGTGTGGGACGAGCATGTCGTCCGCAGCGCGGATGGCGAGCCGGACCTCCTCTTCATCGACCTCCACCTGCTCCACGAGGTCACCTCGCCACAGGCCTTCGAGGGCCTCCGCCTGGCCGGACGCCGAGTGCGACGCCCTGACCTGACGCTCGCGACCGAGGACCACAACGTCCCGACGTTGAACATCGACAAGCCGATCGCGGACCCTGTCTCGCGCACGCAGGTCGAGACGCTGCGCAGGAACGCCGAGGAGTTCGGCGTACGCCTGCATCCCCTCGGTGATGTCGAGCAGGGCATCGTGCACGTCGTGGGTCCCCAGCTCGGCCTCACCCAGCCCGGCATGACGATCGTGTGCGGCGACTCGCACACCTCTACCCACGGCGCCTTCGGAGCGATCGCCTTCGGCATCGGCACCAGCGAGGTGGAGCACGTCCTCGCGACCCAGACCCTCATGCAGGCCAAGCCGAAGACGATGGCGGTCACCGTCAACGGGTCCCTGCCGGAGGGCGTGACCGCCAAGGACCTCGTCCTGACGCTGATCGCGCACACGGGCACCGGCGGCGGCCAGGGCTACATCGTCGAGTACCGCGGTCCCGCGATCGAGGAGCTCTCGATGGAGGCCAGGATGACGATCTGCAACATGTCCATCGAGTGGGGCGCCAAGGCGGGCATGATCGCGCCGGACCAGACGACGTTCGACTACGTCAAGGGACGTCCCGAGGCTCCCGAGGGCGCGGACTGGGACGCGGCTGTCGAGCACTGGAAGACCCTGGTCACCGACGACGACGCGACCTTCGACAAGGAGATCGTGCTCGACGCCTCGGAGATGACGCCGTTCGTCACCTGGGGGACCAACCCCGGGCAGGGCGTGCAGCTCGGTGCCGCGGTACCCGACCCGAGCGACTTCTCGGACGAGGGCGACCGGATCGCGGCCGAGAAGGCGTTGGACTACATGGGTCTCGAGGCCGGCACTCCCATGCGCGACATCAAGGTGGACACCGTCTTCGTCGGCTCGTGCACGAACGGCCGCATCGAGGACCTCCGTGCGGCAGCAGAGGTGATCAAGGGGCGCAAGGTCGCCCACGACACCCGGCTGCTCGTGGTCCCGGGCTCGGTGCGGGTGCGGCTCCAGGCCGAGGATGAGGGCCTCGACGTCGTCTTCAAGGAGGCCGGCGGCGAGTGGCGCGGCGCCGGGTGCTCCATGTGCCTGGGCATGAACCCCGACCAGCTGCAGCCGGGGGAGCGAAGCGCCTCGACGTCCAACCGCAACTTCGAAGGACGCCAGGGCAAGGGCGGACGGACCCACCTGGTCTCGCCCCTCGTGGCCGCGGCCACGGCGGTGACCGGCCACCTCGCCTCGCCCTCGGACCTGCCGCGCGCCGCAGCCACCTCGCAGGCCTGAGCCGGAAGGAAGAAGACATGGACAAGATCACCACCCACACCGGCACCGCCCTGCCGCTTCGACGCAGCAACGTCGACACCGACCAGATCATCCCGGCGGTCTACCTCAAGCGGGTCACCCGGACCGGCTTCGAGGACGGGCTCTTCGGAGCCTGGCGTAACGACCCCGAGTTCATCCTCAACAAACCGGAGTACGCCGGGGTCTCCGTCCTCGTCGCCGGCCCGGACTTCGGTACGGGGTCCTCGCGCGAGCACGCCGTGTGGGCCTTGACGGACTACGGCTTCAAGGTCGTGCTGTCCTCCCGCTTCGCCGACATCTTCCGCGGGAACTCCGGGAAGGCGGGTCTGCTCGCGGCCCAGGTCGACCAGAGCGTGGTCGACAGGCTGTGGGCCTTGGTCGAGGCAGACCCGAGTACGCCGGTCACCGTCGACCTCGAGGCGCGGGAGGTTCGAGCAGGCGACCTGGTCGCGCCGTTCGAGATCGACGACTACACGCGGTGGCGCCTGCTCGAAGGGCTCGACGACATCGGGATCACGCTCTCGCACGAGGACGACATCGCGGCGTACGAAGCCGAGCGTCCTGCGTGGAAGCCCGCCACGCTCTGACGCGAGGCAAGAAAACTTCTGCCAGACGTCGATGGGAGCCTTCCCGGCAGCATGTGCCGGGAAGGCTCCCATCAGTCGTTTCCGAAACGTCGTTTTCCCTTTGAAACAAGGGGAATCGGCCATCGCCGGAGAGGATCGGCCAGTCAGGTCAGGGACTTCCTCGCAGCAGAAGCTCCTGCGACGCGAAAAAAGAACACGGGAATTAGTGGCGATGTGATTGTGACGAGGGCGACTTTTCCTTAGCGTGCAAAGGGAAAAGTCGAGCACGGGCTCGGCCTCAAGGTTCACGAAAGGGAAGCTAGTGAACAAGAGTCAGCTGATTGACACTCTCGCGGCTCGTTACGAGGGCAACCGTAAGGCCGCCGCGCACGCGCTGGAGTCGGTGCTGGACACCATCACCCGAGAGGTCGCCAAGGGCGAGAAGGTCGCCATCACGGGGTTCGGTTCCTTCGAGAAGCGCGTCCGCGACGCACGCTGGGTTCGCAACCCGCGCACCGGTGAGCGCATCAAGGCCAAGAAGACCGCAGTTCCGAAGTTCAACCCCGGCGCCGACCTCAAGGCCGTCGTCTCCGGGGCGAAGAAGCTGCCGAAGCTCACCCTCTCGGCCGCGACCGGGACCGCCAAGGCTGCAGCGGGCACTGCCAAGAAGACCGCAGCCAAGGCCACTCCGGCCAAGAAGACGGCCACCAAGGCGACCACGGCCAAGAAGGCACCTGCCAAGACCGCCACCACCGCCAAGAAGTCGGCTCCGGCCAAGAAGACGGCGGCCAAGTCGGCTCCGGCCAAGAAGACGGCCACCAAGGCGACCACGGCCAAGAAGGCTCCCGGCCAAGAAGACCGCCACCAAGGCGACCACGGCCAAGAAGGCTCCTGCCAAGAAGACCAGCACGGCCAAGAAGTCGCCCGCGAAGAAGTCGACGGCCAAGAAGTCGGCGTAAACATTCGAAAGCATTCTGGACAAAACGCCGCTCCCCTCGGTTCATCGCCGAGGGGAGCGGCGTTTCTTGTCAGGGAGTAGAGGAATTCAGAAGGCGAGTCGCTAGGCGAGGGTCAGGATCTGAAGGCGCCGGACCTCGGAGCCCTCGTCGGCGCCGGAGGTCTCGATCCGCACCCGCTGCCCCGGACGAAGGAGGCGCAGGCCACTGCCGGAGAGGGCTTCCGCCCCGAAGGGGAGCTCGACGCCGTCGTCGAGGAGCACGGCGCCCGTGCCCGAGGCTGGGTCGAAGGAGGAGACGGTGGCCTGCATGGTCAGAGCCTAAGCCCGTCGGCGACGTCGGCGGTGTGGCTTCCCACACCGAGGACCAGGGCGTGCTGCAGGTCGGCGGGTGTGTCGACGTCGCGACGCAGCGTGGGTACGTCGACCTCCACGATCTCGTGGGCGCCCTGGGACATGTGCGCTTCGCGAGAGCCCGGTCCGAAGCAGGGCGCGAAGTCGTCGCGGGACGCAGCCGCCACCATCGTCGTACCCACTCCGGCGGCGTCGGCAACGAAGGCCGCGCGATGGCTCGAGGCGGCCTCGAGCGCCTCCCCGAGCTCGGCGGGGTCGAGGGCCGGAAGGTCCGCGCAGAGTGCGGCGATCCCGAGGCCGGGCCACCTCCGGTGTGCTTCGGCCGCTGCCTGGACGAGGGACTCGTTGAGGTCATCGGCTGCCCCGTCGGGCACCACCTGGACGCCGAGCTCTCGCAGGGTCGCGGCGAGCACGTGGTCGTCGGTGACCGCGAGCACCGCTCCGACACGAGGGGCCTCGAGAGCCGCTGTCACGGTGTCCGCGACGAAGGCGGTCACGAGCGCCTGGCGCGCCCGGTCGCCCAGCGACGCGAGCCGGGACTTCGCGCGCGCAGCAGGCTTGACCGGCACGAGCACGGCGAAGCGGGTCAGAGGAGCGTTCGGCATCGCCTCGATCTTGCCAGGGCCGCCCGAGGCGTCGTGCATGCACCATCCTCGATCGGGCAGTACGCTCGGGCGAGCATTCGAGCCGGACCGAAGGAAGAGGTGGCCGTGGCGAAGCCGCGTCAGCTGAGCCAGAAGCGCGGATGGGCATGGGCCGTCGCAGTCGCCATCGTGAAGCCGCTGCTGCTGCTCTTCACCAAGCGCCGCTGGATCGACGGCGACAAGATCCCGGCCGATGGCGGCTGCATCCTCGCCGCCAACCACATCTCACACCTCGACCCGCTGACGTTCGCCCACTTCGTCTACGACCACGGGCGGCTCCCGCGCTACCTGGCCAAGGCCGGCGTGTTCGACGTCCCCGTCGTCGGTGCGATCGTCCGCGGCGCCGGGCAGATCCCCGTCTACCGGCTCACCACCGATGCCTCCAAGGCATTCCGTGCCGCGGTGAGCGCCGTGGAGGACGGTGAGTGCGTCGTCGTCTACCCGGAGGGCACGATCACCAGGGACCACGGCCTTGTGGCCGATGACGGGCAAGACCGGAGCCGCGCGGATCGCGCTCAGCACCGGTGTGCCGGTCGTCCCCGTCGCGCAGTGGGGAGTCCAGGAGATCCTGGCGCCCTACGCCAAGATGGCACGCCTCCTGCCGAGGAAGACGATCTCGATGAAGGCCGGCGACCCCGTCGAGCTCGACGACCTGCGAGCTCAGCCGCTGACCCCTGCTGTCCTCCACGAGGCCACCAACCGCATCATGGATGCCGTGACGGTCCTCCTCGCGGACCTGCGACAGGAGGAGCCGCCGGCGGTGAGGTTCGACTCACGGGTCGCGGGGGTGCGCGAGATCGGCAACCCGAACCGCGAGAAGAGCAGGCGCCGGCGGCACACGAGCCGTGAGGACAGGAAGTGAAGATGAGCAAGGTCGCTGTGATGGGTGCCGGCTCCTGGGGTACGGCGTTCTCGATCGTGCTCGCCGACGCGGGGAACGACGTCACCATCTGGGCCCGGCGCGAGGACCTGTGCGACCAGGTCAACACACGTCGCGAGAACACCGACTACCTTCCCGGGCATCGAGCTTCCCGCCTCCATCACGGCGACGCACGACCCTGCGAAGGCGATGGCGGGAGCGGAGTTCGTCGTCCTCGCGGTGCCGTCCCAGAGGCTGCGGGAGAACCTCGTCGACTGGGTGCCCTACCTTCCTGAGGACTCCGTCGTCATCTCGCTCATGAAGGGCGTCGAGCTCGGCACGCTGAAGCGGATGAGCGAGGTGATCCACGAGGTCACCGGCGTCGGCCCGGAGCGGATCGCCGTGGTCAGCGGGCCGAACCTCGCGAAGGAGATCGCCCGGCGGGAGCCGGCGGCGGCGGTGGTGGCCTGCGAGGACGAGGAGGTCGCCAAGCGCTTGCGCGACCTGTGCCACTCGCCGGCGTTCCGCCCCTACTCGAGCATCGACGTCGATCGGCTGCGAGCTCGGCGGCGCCTACAAGAACATCATCGGCCTGAGCGTCGGCATGGCCGTCGGCCTGGGCTTCGGCGACAACACGACCGCCTCGGTGATCACCCGTGGCCTCGCCGAGACCGCGCGCCTCGGCCACCGCTGCTCGGCGCCGACCCGATGACCCTGATGGGTCTCGCCGGGCTCGGCGACCTCGTCGCGACGTGCTCGTCACCGCTCTCGCGCAACCGCAGCTTCGGCGAGAAGCTCGGCCAGGGGATGACGACCGAGGAGATCCTCGCGTCGTCACGCCAGGTCGCGGAAGGCGTGAAGTCCTGCTCCTCGCTGCTCGACCTCGCCAAGCAGACGGGCGTCTACGCGCCGATCGTCGAGCACGTGCACGCGGTCGTGGAGGGTGAGATGACCGCGGGCGACATGCTCAAGAGCCTCGTGAACCGCGACACGAAGCACGAGCGCGACTAGCGCGGTTCAGCCGCCGGTGCTCGTCGGCGCCTCGCCCGTGACCTGGTCGAGCGCCGCGGCGAGGTCGTCCCACAGGTCGTCGACGTCCTCGATGCCGACCGACATCCGCACCAGTCCCTCGGGGATCGTGGCCGGCTCCACCTTCCAGCGGCGGCGCCGCTCGAAGGTCGACTCGACGCCGCCGAGGCTCGTGGCGTGCACCCAGAGCCTGGTCTTGTGCGTGAGCAGGTCGGCTGCCAGCGCCCCCTGGGCGAGCACGATCGAGACGATCGCCCCGAAGCCGGGGTACCTGACCTCGCCGACCGCCGGGTGCCCCTCCAGCCGTCGTACGAGCTCCTTCGCGTTGGCCTGCGCCCGGTCGAGCCGGACGTGCAGGGTCCGCATGCCGCGAAGCGCGAGCCAGGCCTCGAACGTGCCCGGCACCGCACCGGTCATGTCGCGGCGCTTCTTGAGCACGTCGAACAGCTGGGGGTCGCGGGTCACGAGAGCGCCGAGCAGGACGTCGCTGTGCCCGGCGAGGAACTTCGTCGCCGAGTGCACGACGATGTCGGCGTCCATGTCGAGCGGCTGCTGGAGCAGGGGAGTGGCGAAGGTGTTGTCGACGACGACGTAGGCCCCGGCGTCGTGGGCGGCCTTGGTGATCGCGGCGATGTCGGCGACCTCGAGGGCCGGGTTGGTCGGGGACTCCACCCAGACGAGGGAGGCGTCGTCGCAGGCCTCGCGGACCGCGTCGGTGTCCGAGATGTCGACGAGGGACGCCTTGATCCGGCCGCGGGCCTCGAGGTCGGCCATCTGCAGGATGCTGCCGTTGTAGGCGTGCCGGGGTGCGACGACCTTCTGCTCGTGGCCCACGAGATCCAGCACGGTGGCCACGGCGGCGAGGCCGGAGGAGAAGGCCAGGGCTCGCCCGCCCTCGAGCGTCCCGAGCGCCTCCTCGAACGCGGACCAGGTGGGGTTCCCGTACCGGCCGTACTCGATGTCACCGCCGGCGACGTAGGTCGACGCCATGGTCACGGGGTGGTTGAGGGGGCTGTCCGGCTCGTGGGCGGGACGACCCGAGGCGACCACCGTGGTCGCGGGACGAAGGGTCTTGCCGTCGTATGGCTCAGCTGACATGCCCCCACACTAGGCGGCGCGCTGTGGGCGTCATGTCCCGGTCGGGGTAGGGTCGGGTCGCTATGGAGACCTCCTCGAACCGTCCCCGTGTCGCTGTCGTCTTCGGTGGCCGCTCCAGCGAGCACGCCATCTCCTGCATCACCGCGGGCAGCGTCTTGAAGGCCATCGACCCCGAGCGGTACGACGTCGTGCCGATCGGCATCACCGGCGAAGGTCGTTGGGTCCTCGAGTCCGGGGACACCGACCGGCTCGCGCTCACCAGTGCCGACCGGCTGCCGGAGGTCGACGGTTCACGTGCCACGGTCGCGCTTGCCAACGACGACGGCACGAGCCAGCTCGTGGTGCACGAGCCCACCTCGGTCCCGCGCACGCTGGGCGAGGTGGACGTGGTCTTCCCGCTGCTGCACGGCCCGTGGGGTGAGGACGGCACCATCCAGGGCCTCCTGGAGATGGCGGGGGTGCGGTACGTCGGAGCCGGGGTGCTGGCCTCGGCGGTCGGCATGGACAAGCACTACATGAAGGTGGTGTTCCAGGCCCAGGGTCTCCCCGTCCTGCCGTACACCGTGATCACACCCCGGGCGTGGGAGACCGACCCGGCCACCTGCCGAGAGGCGGTGGACTCCCTCGGTTACCCGGTCTTCGTGAAGCCTTGCCGCGGCGGCTCGAGCATCGGGATCAGCAAGGTGCACGACGCCTCCGAGCTCGACGAGGCGGTCGAGGAGGCCAGGAGGCACGACCCGAAGGTCCTCGTCGAGGCAGCGGCGGTCGACGGCCGTGAGGTCGAGTGCGGGGTGATCGAGGGCACGGGGAAAGAGCCGCCTCAGGCCAGCGTGGTCGCCGAGATCACCATCGACGCCAGCCACGAGTTCTACGACTTCGCCGCGAAGTACCTCCCCGAGGAGCACACTGAGCTCGCCGTCCCGGCCGATCTTCCCGACCACCTCGCCAAGCGGGTGCAGGAGCTCGCGGTCGAGGCGTTCGAGGCTCTCTCGTGCGAAGGGCTCGCACGCGTGGACTTCTTCGTCCTCCCCGACGAGCGCATCGTCATCAACGAGATCAACACGATGCCCGGCTTCACGCCGTCGTCGATGTTCCCGCGGATGTGGGCCGCGACCGGGTTGGACTACCCCTCGCTCGTCGACCGGCTGATCCAGCTCGCCCTCCAGCGAGGCACCGGCCTGCGCTAGCCGGAGCACCGGCCTGCGCCACGGGCCCGGCCTGCGCTAGCCGGGGCACCGGCCTGCGATGGCCGAGGCACCGGTCTGCTAGACGCAGGGGTCGGTCTCTGCCACTGTCTTCTTGATGGCGGGTGCGAGGTCGACCATGGCCGCGGCCGGCGGCCAGTGCTCGGGTGGCAGGCTGACCTCGACGTTCACGGACCTCCCGATGGTGGTCATCGTGATCGACTCCGGAGCCCCGGTCATCTGCTCCTCGGGGATGAACCAGCCGACGCCGTTGGTCTCCTGACAGGCCGCGAACCTGTCGAAGGACTCGGGCATGCGGACCCCGCAGCGCAGCACGATCGCCGGGTCGCCCCAGGCGGCGGCCTGACCGCCGGCCGGCTCCACCGTGCGCTGCTCCGCCCCGTCCACGGTCGAGGGCAGCGCTTTCGACGAGCGCCGAGCAGGTACGGGCCGCCTCACCGGTGAGCTCGGGGACGTCGACCTCCACGGCGCCGTTCCCGCAGCCCGAGACGAGCAGGCCGACCGTGGCCAGACATGCCGCGACGCCCGCCCTCGTGCGAGAGGACGGGCGTCGCGGCTGGTTGCTCCGGTGGGGCAAGACCTAGATGTGGACCACGGGACAGGTGAGCGTCCGGGTGATCCCGCTGATGTTCTGCACCTTGGCGACCACGAGCTTGCCGAGCTCGTCGACGTTGCGGGCCTCCGCGCGGACGATCACGTCGTAGGGACCCGTGACGTCTTCGGCCAGGGTCACGCCCTTGACCTCCGCGATCGCGGCGGCGACCTCGGCAGCCTTGCCGACGTCGGTCTGGATCAAGATGTAGGCCTGAACCACCATGTGCACTCCTGGGGTCTCGTGGGGCACCGGCCCTCGTGGTGCCTCGTTCCGGTGCTCGTTTCGGGCTCAACCTACCGCGTTGCGTGCCCGGTCAGGAACATAGGCCGTGGATCGGTTTGAATAGCCCCTATGACTTCCGCGCCTATCCCTGCTGACGCCACACTGTCCGATATCGGTGAGTTCGGCCTCGTCGACGCACTGGCCCAGCGGTTCCCCCAGGGCGAGGACGTGGTGCTCGGGCCGGGCGACGACGCCGCTGTCGTCTCGTTCCCGAGCGGCCGGGTCGTGGTCTCCACGGACCTGCTCGTCGACGGTCGGCACTTCCGGCGCGACTGGGCCTCCGCGCTCGACATCGGCCACAAGGCGGCCGCGCAGAACCTCTCCGACATCAACGCGATGGGCGGTCGGGCGACCGTGCTGACCGTCGGCCTCGCCGCACCTCCGGACCTGCCCGTGGCCTGGGCGCTCGAGCTGGCCGACGGCATCGCGGAGGAGGCTGCGCTCGTCGGCGCCTCTGTGGTGGGTGGTGACCTGACGCGTGCCGACGAGGTGATGATCGCCGTGACCGTGCTCGGGGTGGTCGACGGTGAGCCGGTACGACGCTCGGGCGCACGCCCCGGCGACGTGGTCGCGATCGCCGGACGTCAGGGGTGGGCTGCTGCCGGACTCGCCGTGCTGGCCCGTGGGTTCAGGTCGCCGCGGGTTCTCGTCGAGGCCCAGCGGCGACCGGAGCCGCCGTACGCCGCCGGTGCCGAGGCTGCCCGGGCCGGGGCGACGGCGATGATCGACGTCTCCGACGGCCTGCTCGCCGACGCCGGGCACATCGCCTCGGCCAGCGGGGTCGCGATCGACGTCGAGGCCGGTGTCTTCGAGGTCGCCGAGCCGTTGCGCGCCGTCGGCGCCGCCCTGGGAGCGGACCCGATGCGGTTCATCCTCACCGGCGGCGACGACCACGCCCTGGTCGCCACCTTCCCGGCAGACGCGCCCCTGCCGGAGGGCTGGTCTCGGATCGGGTCGGTCTCAGAGGGCTCCGGTGTGACGGTGGACGGCGCGGCGTACGAAGGGCCCACCGGCCACGTGCACTTCTGACCGAGCAGCCCGCCCGTGAAGGCACGCCCTCGCCGAGGCCGTGCCCAAGGGCGGCAGGGCGTTGCAGGGACCGCTCACACGCACGAAGGGCCGCTCCCGACGGGAGCGGCCCTTCGTGATGGGTGCGGATCAGGTCAGCGGGTGACCTTGCCGGCCTTGAGGCAACCGGTGCAGACGTTGAGTCGCTTCGGGGTGCCGTTCACCGTCGCGCGGACGCGCTGGATGTTGGGGTTGAAGCGACGCTTCGTAATCTTGCGCGACCACGGCCGGTTGTGACCGAAGCCCGGCTTCTTGGCGCAGATGTCACAGACGGCAGCCACCGTGAACTCCTGAGAAGACTAGATTGCTCTTGACACTGATGAGTTGCCTCTTGATGGTGCGGGGTGACGCCGGTGGACGACACAGCGTCACGGCGTCGAGGCAACCGCACAAGAGTATCCGACGCCCCCGCTCGGGCGCCAATCGATCCCCACGCACTAACCTACAGCCGCCTGGGAGTGATGGTGTTGGGCAGGACGACCCGGCGAAAGGGGGAGCTTGGATGACGCAGGACGACGCGGTGGCGACGTTCGACCTCCCCACGGTGATGCGCTTCGCGGAGGTCGCGCTGGAGGCACTCGGCGCTGCCCGGGAGGAGATCGACGCGCTCAACGTCTACCCGGTCCCCGACGGTGACACCGGCACCAACCTCTTCCTCACCTTCGAGTCGGCACGCAACATGATGCTCGAGCGCATCGAGGGCGGGGCCGGCTGCGACCTCCGGGTGGCGTTGGCCGCCTACTCCCGCGGGGCTCTGCTCGGTGCCCGCGGCAACTCGGGCGTCATCATGTCCCAGCTGATCAGCGCGCTCCTCAAGAGGATCGGCGAGGCCGGGCCCGGCGACCGGTCGGCCGTGGTGTTCGCCGAAGGGATGGACCGCGCGACGGATGCGAGCTACGCCGCCGTCGGTGAGCCGGTCGAGGGAACGATCCTGACCGTCGCGCGGGCGGCGAGCCGGGCCGCGCTGGATGCCGCTCTCGTGCCGGAGCACCGGCTCGGCCACGTGATCCGGGCCGCGGCAGCGGCGGCGCGAGAAGCGCTCGCGCGTACGCCGGAGCAGCTGAAGGTCCTTCGCGACGCCGGCGTGGTCGACGCGGGTGGTCGCGGACTGTGCGTGGTGCTCGACGCGGCCGAGACCGCCGTGACCGGGAAGCGGACGGTGGCCATCCCTTTGGCGCTAGGCGCGCATGCGATCCCGATGCCGCTGCCGACCGACGACCTGCACCCCGACGGCCCTGCCTACGAGGTGATGTACCTGCTCGACGCCGACGACTCCGCGATCCCGGAGCTCCGCCGCCGCCTGGCTCCGCTCGGTGACTCACTCGTCGTGGTCGGGGGAGACGGGCTCTGGAACGTCCACGTCCACGTCGACGACGTCGGCGCCGCTGTGGAGGCCGGCATCGAGGCGGGTCGCCCGTACCGGATCAGGGTGACGCACTTCGCCGAGCAGCTCGAGAGCCTGGCCGGCGCTCCGGCCGACCATCGCCGCGGCGCTGGCCGGAAGGGGCGCAAGGTGGTCGTGGTCGCCGCCGGCGCAGGCCTCGAGCGACTGTTCACCGAGGCAGGTGCTGAGGTGGTTCGGACCGCGGGTCGGCGTCCCTCGACAGGAGAGGTCCTCGAGTCCATCGCCGCCACCGGGGCCGCCGAGATCGTCGTCCTTCCCAACGACCGTGACTCGGTCGCGGTCGCCGAGGCCGCGGCGCAGGCCGCCCGGGAGGACGGCGACCTCCGCGTCGCGGTCATCCCGACGAGCGCCCAGATCCAGGGTCTCGCGGCGCTCGCCGTCCACGAGCCGGGTCGCTCCTTCGAGGAAGACCTGCTCCACATGACCTCTGCGGCACGCCACGCCCGCTCCGGCGCCGTCACCGTGGCGGCCCGGCAGGCGATGACCACCGGTGGGCCGTGTGAGCCCGGTGACGTGCTCGGTGCTGTCGAGGGTGACTTCGTCGTCGTCGGCGACGACCTCTTCACCGTGGCCGTCCAAGTGCTGGAGCGCCTGCTCGGCGGCGGCGGTGAGCTCGTCACGGTGGTCACCGGCGCCGAGGGGGAGGAGCTTGCCCGGCGGTGCGCGGCACACCTGGCTTCGGAGCACCCGACTGTCGACGTCGTGGTGTATGACGGAGGTCAGGAGCGCTACCCGGTGCTCCTAGGAGTGGAGTAGGACGAGCCGTGCCGACGATCAGGTGGGACTCCAAGCTGGCGAGCGTCGCGGGTGCCAAGGCGTCCAAGATCGAGAAGGCCTTCGGCTACACGACGGTGGGCGACCTGCTGCGCCACTACCCGCGCCGCTACGTGTCGAAGGGGAGCCTGAGCGACCTCGGCGGGCTCGTGGTCGACGAGCACGTGACCGTCATCGCACAGGTGCTGTCGGTGGACCAGAGGCCTTACCAGGAGCGTCGCACCGGCCGTACGGCGTACCGCCTCGAGGTCGCGGTCGCGACAGGTGACCACGAGCTGATGCTGACCTTCTTCGACAAGAAGAAGCACATCGCGGACTGGCGCCGGCGGAACATCGAGCCCGGCATGCACGGCGTCTTCTCCGGCAAGGTCGGGCGTTTTCGCAACAAGTGGCAGCTGACCAACCCGCAGACCCAGCTCTTCGCCGAGGAGCAGGAGGACGGCGGTGGACTCGACCGCGCTCGCGAGAGCTGGGAGAAGCAGCCGAACCTCATCACGCTCTACCCGGCGACCGCGACCGTGCAGACCTGGCAGCTCAAGCGTGCCATCGATCTCGCACTCGACCTGGTCGAGGACGTCCCGGAGCCGGTCCCCGCGGCGGTCCGTCTGGCGCACGGGCTGTTGAGCTCTCGCCAGGCCCTGGAGTGGATGCACCGTCCCGACTCGCGTGAGGACCAGCAGGCAGCCGAGCGGACGCTTCGGTTCGAGGAGGCGTTCGTCACCCAGACCGTGCTCGCGCGCCGGCGCGCCGAGCTGGTCGCGCTCCCGGCCCAGGCCCGCGCCGGTGTCGAAGGCGGTCTGCTCGACCGCTTCGACGCCCGCTTGCCGTTCGAGCTGACGGAGGGACAGCGCCTCGTGAGCACGCAGATCCTCGAGGACCTGGCCGGTGGGCACCCCATGCATCGACTCCTCCAGGGCGAGGTGGGCTCGGGCAAGACCGTCGTCGCCCTGCGGGCCATGCTCCGCGTCGTGGACTCCGGCGGTCAGGCGGCCCTGCTGGCGCCGACGGAGGTGCTCGCACAGCAGCACCACCGCTCGATCACGGCCATGCTCGGTGAGCTGGCCGCGGCCGGCATGCTCGGGGGAGCCGAGGGTGCCACGAAGGTCGCGCTGCTCACCGGTTCGCTCGGGGCCACCGCACGGCGCAGCGCCCTTCTGGACGCAGCCTCGGGGGAGGCGGGCATCGTGATCGGCACCCATGCGCTCCTGGAGGAGAACGTCCAGTTCGCCGACCTCGGCCTCGTCGTGGTCGACGAGCAGCACCGCTTCGGCGTGGAGCAGCGGGCCGCACTCGCCGCCAAGGCGGGGGAGACCCGGCCACACGTCCTGGTGATGACGGCGACCCCGATCCCGCGGACCGTGGCGATGACCGTGTTCGGAGATCTGGAGACCTCCACCCTCACCGAGCTGCCCGCCGGACGTGCTCCCATCCAGAGCAGCGTCGTGCCCATGCGCTACCAGCCGTCGTGGCTCGACCGCGCCTGGCGGCGGGTCCGCGAGGAGGTCGAGAAGGGCCATCAGGTCTACGTGGTCTGCCCCAGGGTGGAGCCCGACGACAAGGCCGAGCCCGGAGACGTGAGGCTCGCGGCCGTCGACGAGATCACCCCGGTCCTCTCGCGTGGCCCGCTCGACGGTCTGCGCGTGGAGTCCTTGCACGGCCGGATGACGCCGGATCGGAAGGACGGCGTGATGCGCGCCTTCGCGGCGGGAGAGGTCGACGTGCTCGTGGCCACCACGGTCATCGAGGTGGGGGTCGACGTCGCCAACGCGACCGTGATGGTCGTCCTCGACGCGGACCGCTTCGGCGTGTCCCAGCTGCACCAGCTCCGGGGTCGGGTCGGCCGCGGGGGCCACCCGGGGCTCTGTCTCCTCGTCACCCAGGCGGAGAAGGGAACCCCCGCGCTCGCACGCCTCGAAGCGGTCGCCGCGACCACCGACGGTTTCGAGCTCTCGCGCGTCGACCTCGAGCAGCGTCGAGAGGGTGACGTGCTCGGCGCTGCCCAGTCCGGGAGCCACTCGGGGCTCCGCCTCCTCTCGGTGCTCGAGCACGAGGACGAGATCGTCGCCGCACGAGAGTCGGCTGTCGAGGTGCTCGCCGACGACCCGACACTGCGACACCACGCCGCGCTCGCCGAGGCGGTCCGGCGGCTCGAGGAGTCCGAGCAGGCCGACTACCTCGAGAAGGCCTAGGGGTCCGACGGCGACCGGCAGGGCCAGTCCTCCGCGCGGTCACGATGCACGGTTTGCCTGTCACAAAGAAGCGGTTTTCAAGCCTTTGTCCGACAGTTCGGACGTGGTCGCCGAAATCGCCGTAGCGGTGGACGTGTGTTGAGACCTCGCGTATCTTTCGAAAAACTTGTCGATGAGTGTTCGGGCACCTCGAGGATCTATCGGTTGCGGACAAGGGGCCCGGAATGAGCAAGGCGCAAACCGCTATCAGACGAGCAGCGCTGCGGACGTTCTACTACGTCAATCCTGGCGACATCACCATCAAGCACCAATGGACCCGCGACCCGTTCATGCTCCACACGTTCAAGCACAAGGGCTACTGGTTCCACTTCGCCGACGGCCAGCGGGACTCCTTGCTGATGGCCGCCAGCCTGCTGAAGCCCGGGGACCGCGTCGCGGACGTGGGCGGCAACATCGGATACCTCACGGTGATCTTCTCCGCGCTGGTCGGACCCACCGGGCGGGTCGAGGTCTTCGAACCCAGCCCGGACAACCTCAAGTACCTGTGCCGAAACGTGGCGTCGCGCGCCAACGTCGAGGTCTTCGACTGCGCGCTCTCCGAGAGCGTCGGGCAGGCCAGCTTCTTCGTCGAGAACCTGACCGGGCAGAACAGCAGCCTTGTCAACGACTATGCGCCGTTGGGGAGAAACGCGGCCACTTCCGGGATCTCCCCCCGGGTCCGCGAGATAACCGTCCCCACCGACACCCTCGACAATCGCTACGCAGAGGCGGACAGACTCGATTTCTTGAAGCTCGACGTCGAGGGCGGTGAGGTCTTCGTGCTACGCGGCGCCACCGACGTGCTGCGCCGCCTTCGCCCGATCGTGTTCCTCGAGATCAGCCTGGACCACGACGAGATCCTCGATCTGCTCAAGCAGAACGACTACGTCCTCACGACGCCGACGGGTGCAGCTGCCCGGGTGGACGAGGAGAAGGCCAACTACTTCGCCTTCCACCGCACCCAGCACGCGCAGCTGCTCGACGCTCTCGGCCTCGGCGACGAGGCTTCCTGAGCGGTCGTGCCCACCGTATTTCGGGGCCGGAGATGAACTACGCCTACGCTTGAGGCGGTATGAGAAGCAGACGGAGGCGGCCCGCGGAAGATCCCGGCCGTTCAGCGCATGTGATGAGTCGGTGACCAGGATCATCGGGGGCGTCGCGGGTGGGCGGCGCCTCAAGGCACCCCCGGGTGAACAGACGAGGCCCACCTCGGACCGGGTCCGTGAGGCGCTCTTCTCGAGCCTCGACTCCAGCGTCGGCTCGCTGTCGGGCCTGCGGTTCCTCGACCTGTACGCCGGGTCGGGCGCGGTCGGTCTGGAGGCGAGGTCACGCGGGGCCGCCTCGGTCATGTTGGTCGAGCAGGACCGCCGCACCGCCACGCTGATCCGGGACAACCTGCGCACGCTCGGGTTCTCGGAGGTGGAGGTGGTCGCCGGCGCGGTGGCACGGGTGCTCACCGAGCCGCCACCGGCGCCGTACGACGTGGTCTTCATGGACCCGCCGTACCCCCTGGCGACCGAGAGCGTCGTGGCCGACCTGACCGCTTTGTTCGAGCACCGCTGGCTCGCGGAGGGCGCCGTCGTGGTGGTCGAGCGCTCGACCCGCAGCGGGGGGGTGCCCTGGCCGGACGGTTTCGTCCCCGATCGGTCGAAGAAGTACGGCGAGACGACGCTTTGGTACGGTCACGCATCAGAGCAGGAGGACCTGCCGATCCACCAAAGCGCCATGACGCCGCCGTGAACCGAGGAGCTGCTGTGCGCAGAGCCGTGTGCCCCGGGTCGTTCGACCCGGTCACCAACGGACACATCGACATCGTCTCGCGGGCCTCCGGCCTCTTCGACGAGGTGACCGTTGCCGTCTTGATCAACAAGTCGAAGCGGAGCCTCTTCAGCGTCGAGGAGCGCATCGACATGCTCACCGAAGTCTGCGCCGACTTCCCGAACGTGAAGATCGACGCCTTCCACGGCCTGCTGGTCGACTTCTGCCAGGAGCGCGGCATCCACGCGATCGTCAAGGGCCTCCGTGCGGTGAGCGACTTCGACTACGAGCTCCAGATGGCACAGATGAACTCCAGCCTCGCGCCGGTCGAGACCGTGTTCGTCCCCACCAGCCCGGAGTACTCCTTCCTTGCCTCGAGCCTTGTCAAGGAGGTCGCCACCTTCGGCGGTGACGTCTCCCCACTGGTCCCGCCGCGGGTTCTCGAGCGGCTCACCGCCCGGCTCGCCGAGCGCAGCCGGGAGTAGCAAGGTTGTGACGCGCGTCCATACCGCGTCGTATCGTTCTGCTCAGGGGTAGGGAATCGTCTTCTGGGTAGAAGACCGGGGAATCCCTGAATACTCAGAAAGGTCAACGTGGACGTGCGTGCCAAGCTCGCCGAGATCCGGCGAGTGGTCGAACAGGCTCGGTCGATGCCGATGTCTGCCTCTGCGGTCGTGAACCGCGCCGAGATGCTCGAGCTGCTCGACGACCTCGCTGCCGAGATGGACACTGCCTTCAGCGAGGCCGACCGGGTTCAGCGGCAGCGGGAGGAGGTCGTCGACGAGGGGCGCCGTGAGGCTGACCACATCATTGCGGACGCGCGCAACGAACGTGACCGTCTGGTGTCGGACACCGAGGTGTTCCGCATCGCCCAGCGCCACGCCGACGAGCTGCTGGCCGAGGCACGTCAGCACTCCGAGGAGCTGCGCAAGGAGACCGACGACTACGTCGACGAGAAGCTCGCCACGTTCGAGATCACGCTCGAGCGCACGATCGAGGCGGTCAAGCGCGGTCGAGAGCGCCTGGCCGGCCGCTCGGCGCTCGACTCCCTGACCGAGGACGAGGTGAGCCGGATCAAGCTCCCCGAGCACCTCGAGGGCTGAGCACGAGGCCAGCGCGCCCGGCGACCACCTCGTTTTGGTTGCCGATGCCCGCAGACGTTACCCTTGTCGACGGTTCGCCATGCTCGATCCAGACAGGGGACTGCCTCAGGCGGTGTCAGGTCCGGAGCGGGCGCGGAGGGCTGTGATCTCTTGTGCCCGATGACGGAAGTGACTTCACCGTGTCTCTCGACCCGAGAGCGCCGCTCGTGCTCGACACCCGCGAGCTCGGCCGCCGCCCGGGGTCGCAACGACGGGTGTCATTCACGGCACCGGCGCCAGCAGATCTCGGCATCGAAGTTCTCCATGTCCCCGAAGGCTCACCGGTCGAGTTCGACCTGCGGCTCGAGGCGGTCATGGAGGGTGTACTCGTCACCGGCGCCGCCAGCGCCGACCTGACGGGGGAGTGCGCGCGGTGCCTGGAGCCTCTCGAAGACAAGGTCGAGGTGGACTTCCAGGAGCTCTTCGCCTATGAGGAGAGCGACACTGCGACGGACGCCGGCGACGACGATGCCAGCCGGTTGGAGGGCGACCTGCTCGACCTCGAACCCCTGCTGCGGGATGCGGTGGTGCTCTCACTGCCGTTCCAGCCGCTGTGCCGGGAGGACTGCCCCGGCCTGTGCATCGAATGTGGTGCCAGGCTCGCAGACGACCCGGGACACCAGCACGACGAAGCGATCGACCCGCGATGGGTGGCGCTGCAAGGGCTGGCAGAACAGACCGAAGAACAGCTCGGCCGTGAAACCGGCCCGACCAAGGAGTGAGATAAGTGGCAGTCCCGAAGCGGAAGATGTCGCGCAGCAACACGCGTCACCGTCGCTCGCAGTGGAAGGCTGTTGCGCCCTCGCTGGTGACCTGCAGCAACCCCGCCTGCGGCTCGAAGCACCTGCCCCACCGCGCCTGCCCTGACTGCGGTCAGTACGGCGCCCGTGCAGACCGTCGCCAGGTTCTCTGACGGAACCAGTCGTGAGCGAGCCGTCGTACGACGACTTGCGTGCAGCGCTCGGCCATCCTGAGCTGGAGGCCGAGCTGCTGGACCGCGCACTCACCCACCGTTCCTTCGCCTACGAGAACGGTGGGCTTCCCACCAACGAGCGGCTGGAGTTCCTCGGGGACTCCGTGCTCGGGGTCGTGGTCACGGACACGCTCTACCGTGCGCACCCCGACCTCTCGGAGGGCCGGCTGGCCAAGCTGCGTGCCGCCGTGGTGAACGCCCGGGCGCTCGCCGAGGTGGCCCGCGTCATCGGGCTGGGCGAGCACATCAAGCTCGGTCGCGGCGAGGAGGCCACCGGCGGGCGTGACAAGGCGTCGATCCTGTCCGACACGGTCGAGGCCGTGATCGGCGCGGTCTACCTCAGCGGCGGGTTCGCCGCTGCCAGCGACGTCGTGCACCTGCTCTTCGACCCGTTGATGGAGACCGCCGCGGGGCTCGGTGCGGGTCTGGACTGGAAGACCAGCCTCCAGGAGCTCTCCGCCGAGCACTCCCTCGGCGTCCCCGAGTACGTCATCGAGGACGAGGGGCCCGATCACGAGAAGACCTTCACCGCCCAGGTGCAGGTCGGTGACGCGCTCTACGGCCGTGGCACGGGCAGGTCGAAGAAGGAGGCCGAGCAGCAGGCTGCGGAGACCGCCTACCGGGCGATCGCCGAGGAGCGCGGCTCCGCCCTGCGCGCGGTGGTGGCGGATGCGGCCTCGGAGGCGGCTACCGGCTCCGACGGCTGACCGCGGTGCCCGAGCTCCCCGAGGTCGAGGTCGTCCGCGTCGGTCTGGATGCCCACGTGGTGGGGCGGGTGGTCAGTGCTGTCGAGGTGCTTCATCCGCGTCCGCTGCGCCGCCACCTCGCCGGTCCCGACGACTTCGTCGACGCCGTGACCGGGCGAGAGATCCTCGCCGCCAGGCGACGGGGCAAGTACCTCTGGCTCCCGCTCGACAGCGGCGACGCCGTCCTCGCCCACCTCGGTATGAGCGGGCAGATGCTCGTCCAGCGGGCGTCCGCCCCTCCGGAACGCCACCTGCGCGTCCGTTTCTCCCTCTCGGGTGGCCCGAGCGGGGAACAGCCCCCTGTTCTCGAGGACGTGGAGCTGAGGTTCGTCGACCAGCGGATGTTCGGCGGCGTCCTGCTCTCGCGGGGCGGCGCGGAGCTGCCTTCGGAGATCGCGCACATCGCGCGCGACCCGATGGACCCCGAGTTCGACGACGAGCTCTTCGTAGCCCGCGTGCGGCGGCGCAGCTCAGGAGTGAAGCGGCTGCTGCTCGACCAGACCCTCGTCTCCGGGGTGGGCAACATCTACGCCGACGAGGCGCTCTGGCTCGCCAGGATGCACGGCGACCGGCCGGGGAGCCGCCTGCGCAGGGCTGACGTGGTGGCGCTGCTGGCCGGGGTGCGCACCGTCATGGCGGCAGCACTCGCGCAGGGCGGCACCTCGTTCGACGCCCTCTACGTCAACGTCAACGGGGAGAGCGGCTACTTCGACCGGTCTCTCGAGGTGTACGGGCAGGAGGGCGAGCTGTGCTCGCGCTGCGGCACACCGATCGTGCGCGTGCCGTTCATGAACCGCTCGTCGTACTTCTGCCCGCGGTGTCAGCCGCGCCCGCGGCGGCGTTCTGCCTGAACCGACTCAGGGACCACGCCCGTGTGGTCGATGGGCGTCCATGGCTCGGAGGCGACCCACTCGCTTCCGCACCCGGAGCAGGCGAACACAGGCTCGCCCCCGAGCACCCGCTCGGTCGGACCCCAGCTGCAGAGACGGCGGCAGGCAGCGATCTCCAAACGGGTTCTCATGTGGGCAAACTACCGGCCTCCGGTAACGGGCAGACACCGGGATTGACCCTGAGCCAGGGGAGTGAGACTCTGGAAAGCACACACACTCCACCTCTCCCGGCCACAGCCGGTCCCGCGGTGTGACCTGACTTCCATCCGGAGGACACATGGCCAAGGCGCTCCTCGGCTACATGAGCAGCACCGACCCTCGCGCACTCGCCCACCTCATGGCGGACAACCGTCGTCTACAGCGACAGGTCGCCGATCTCGAGGCCTGCGTGCTGCGCCTCCAGGCGGAGAACGACTCCCTCGCGGCCGCGGCCGCCGACGCGCACCTGCTCTCGCTCGACGAGAGCATGCAGCCCGCCTGACCACCCGCTGCGACCGGCGTCCCTTCGCGGGGCCCCGTAGGCTCGCGGCATGACCGTCACGGCCACCCTGAGCCGAGGTCTCGACCTTGTGCTCGACCGCTCCGTCGTCCTCGGCTACACACGCATCGGTCCCGCGGTGCGTCATACCTGGTGGCCCGACGACGCCGCCCCGGGAGCACTGGCAGGCACCGTCGTCGCGATCACCGGGGCGAACTCGGGACTGGGCAAGGCGACAGCGCTCGGTGCCGCACGCCTCGGCGCCGAGGTCAGGATGCTGTGCCGCGACGTCGACCGGGGCCACTCCGCGCGGCACGAGATCCTGCGTGAGGTCCCCGGCGCGGCTCTCCACGTGGACCGCTGCGACCTGAGCGACCTCGCAGCGGTGCGTGAGACCGGTGCGGAGCTGGCGCGGAAGGTGCCCCGGCTGCGGGCACTCGTCCACAACGCAGGTCTCATGCCACCGGTGCGGACGGAGACGACGGAGGGTCACGAGCTGACGCTGGCCACGCACGTCCTCGGGCCCCACATCCTCACCGACGCACTCCGTGGACCGCTCGCGGCGGACGGGAACGGGCGGGTCGTGTTCGTCGTCTCCGGCGGCATGTACTCGCAGCCGTTGCACATCGAGGATCCCGAGTACACCCGCGGGGAGTACAAGCCGGCGACCGCCTATGCGCGCACCAAACGGATGCAGGTCCACCTCGCCCAGGAGTGGGCCCGCGAGCTCGCCGACGAGGGCACGACCGCGCACAGCATGCACCCGGGCTGGGCCGACACGCCTGGGGTGCAGACGTCGCTGCCGACGTTCCGGAAGATCACGGGGCCGCTGCTCCGTTCCGCGGAGGAGGGCGCCGACACGACGGTCTGGCTGCTCGCCGCCCCGGAGGCGCACGAGCGCACCGGCCTCCTCTGGCACGACCGGCGACCGCGCCCCACGTCGTACCTCTCGCGCACCGAGCCGACACCCGGCCAGGTCCAGCGGCTGTGGGACTTCGTCGTGGCCACGACCGGTGTTCCCGACCAGGCGTCGTAGCAAGGGTCCCCAGCCGAGGGCGTGACCCCTCGACGGGTCGGTCGTTTGTCAGGTCGAAGGGCCGCCCGACCAGGGTCGGCCACGGACCGGAGGACCGACAACTGATGAGGCCGAAGCGACACTTGTCCCTGCTCGCCGCGGTCGTGGTGTTCCTCCTGGGCGGGCTCGGGACCGTCTCGCCGGCGTCGGCCCACGGCGACGCGGACCGGATCGAACGGCTCCGCTCGGAGCTCGCAGTCGACGGCAGCGTCCCTCTCATCGCGAGCCCCAACGTGGAGCTGCTGGCGTCGGTGCCCGGCTCGGCCGGTATCTCCGGCTGCTTCACCAAGACAGCACCGCTGTTCGTCATGTCGAACCTCGACTCGGTCCGGGTGTACGACGTCAGCAAACCCGCCGCACCGAGGCTCACCGGCGTCCTGCCCAGCCTGCAGTTCGAGAACGAGGCGATGAGCTGCGGCGAGCGTCGCACCGCACGCGGCACCCGCCGCTTCTCACTCATCGGCGTCGACCTCTACCAGGCCTCCCCCGGGGACATCCAGCACGTCAACGACCCCGTGACCGGTGGCAACGAGCTGATCGTCGTCGACGTCACCGACCCGGCCGACCCGCACATCCGGTCGCGCGTGCGGGGCACCACGAGCACCCACACGGTCGCGTGTGTCGAGGAGACCGACTGCCGCTACGCCTACTCGGCCGGGTCGGGTGACTCCTTCTCGATCTTCGACCTGCGCAACCTCGACCGTCCGCGAGAGGTCGACAGCAACCGCGACAAGCCCGGCGTCCAACCGTTCGCGTCACCGACGGCCGGCCACAAGTGGAACTTCGACAACGCCGGCTACGGCACCCACACCGGCTTCGACGGCAGCTCCGTCTTCGACGTCAGCCATCCCCGCAGACCCCGCCTGGTGACCACGACCGGACGCGCCGGCCGCGGGGAGGACCCCCGCCACCCGGGCTACAACGACTTCATCCACCACAACTCGTTCCGGCCCAACGCGAAGGCGTTCCGCCCGAACACGCGTCCGTCGTTCGCCAACGGCAACGTCCTCCTGGTCACCGAGGAGGACTACATGCAGACCGACTGCGCGCAGGCGGGGTCGTTCCAGACCTGGCACGTGAGACGGCTCAACGGCCGCCCGGGGCAGATCGTGCCCCTCGACAAGGTCGAGCTCGCCGACCTCGGCAACTTCCCGATGCCGCACGATGCCTTCTGCTCCGCCCACTGGTTCGACTACCACCCCTCGGGCATCGTGTCGGTCGGCTTCTACGGCGGCGGGACCCAGTTCGTCGACGTCCGGAACCCACGCGACATCAAGCCCTACGGCCACGCCACCTGGGGAGTCTCCGAGGTGTGGGACGCCTACTGGGTGCCGCGCTACGACAGGTCGGGGACCGCGCGCGGGAAGACGAATCTCGCCTACTCCGTCGACGCGGTCCGCGGTCTCGACGTCTACCGGGTAGACCTACCTGGCCGCGCTGCCGCCGCCGGCTCTCCGTCGCTGGCCTCGACCAACCCGTTCGCGGTGTTCTCCTGGCCGGACGACGCGCTACCGATGACGCTGGTCGTCCTCGGACTCGTCGGTTCGGCGCTCCTCCGTCGCCGGGCCGCGCTCGCCCAGCGGGCGGGATAGGTCCCGCGACGGGGCGAGCGGCTGCGGAGATACACCAGCCAGGCCCCGGCGATGCCGAGCGCGAACAGACCGGCGAAGTCCCGAAGGACGCTGTCGAGGGGGAAAGGACTGCCCGGACCTGGTGCAGTAGCCGGCTGGGCGCTGGTGAGCACAGCGGTAGCGGCCACCACGACGACAACGGTGGCGGCTTCGGCGAGCAGCGTGCGACGTGGCGGTCCGGGCACCCGGGCGCTGCGAAGCCTGCGGTGGTTCGTGAGGGCGAGTACGCCGGCGGCAGTGGCGATCGTGAGCTTGAACAGCAACGTGCGGCCGTAGAACGTCGACAAGGCGGCGTCCACAGAGCCGACGACGTGACTGGTGAGGTACAGGCCCGTGACCACCATGATGCTCACGCAGGCCGACGCAGGCAGGGCGAAGGCCCGCAGGGCGGCGACCCAGGCCACGTCTGCCGGCGTGGCCGGTCTTCGTGCCAGGACGAGGAGCACGAGGCAGATGACCCCGCCGGCCCAGGTCAGCGCCGCGGCGAGGTGAGCCGCAGTCGCCAGCACCCTGGTGATGCTGAGTGCTCCGGCGCCTGCGTGACCCAGGAGGGCGGTGCCTGTGCAGGTCAGCGCGCCACCGGCGAGCAGCAGGCGCCTCGCCTGTCGCACCTGGCCCCTACCCGGATCCTGGAGCGAGGCAGCGGCCGCGAGCGCGAGGAGCACCAGCCCGGACGCACGGACGACCCAACGGACGGCGTAGCCGCCGGCCAGCACCTCGCCCACCCCGACACCTGCGGAGGAGGCCTGCACAGCGAGCAGCGCCAGGGCGGCGACCAGGGCGGTCACCGCGCCCGCGAGGGACAGCCTGCCCGCCCGTCGTACCGCAGGAACGGCCTGAGGGAGGGTCGAGGCAACCACTGACCGGGCCAGGAACCCGCCGAGTGCGAGTGCCATCCCGAGGAGCAGGACCCAACGGAGCACGGCCTCGGCGGTCCCCGGCCGCGCCTCGACTGCTCCGACCGCGGTGACGGGCTCTCCGACACCGAAGGCGAAGGCCCCGGAGTCCTGGTGCAGGTCGTCGGCCGAGAGCGTCTCCCAGGAGACCCGGTAGTCGCCGGGCCGGAGGTCGGGCAGCCGCGCGACGACCGTGGCCGGCTGCTCGTCGTCCTCCGGGTCGAGGGTCACCAGGCGGAGGTCCGTCACGGGAACCACGGCGCCGTCGCCGTCGACGACCTCGATCCGCGTGGCACGGAGTACGACGTGCTCGCTGAAGTCGAGGACCAGCCGGTGAGGTGACGTCGTCAGGGTCGCGCCGTTGCGCGGGTTGGTGCCGACCAGCTCTGCATGCGCGGAAGCGGGCACCGCAGGGGTCGCCAGGAGCAGCCCGAGCAGGGCCGCGAGCGTTGCTGGCACGCGTCGAACACCCATGACCTGGCCCCCCTCCGAACCGACTCCCCGACTATGGAGCCCGACGGCGAGGCTGTTGGCAGGATCGCGGCCAATTGGCCCGGTCGGCCGACGCGGCAGGCCACACGGACTACGATGATTTGTCGTGAAGCGGGACGGTTCGGACAGGTCGACCAGCCTCGCGGCCACCTGACCAGAGGCTGGAATCCGCGGGATCGGCATGTCGAGCGGGTACGCTGCTGCGTGCTGACTTCCCCACGGCATCATCTTTTCCGACCCGACCTACGGCGCACCGTGAGGAGCCAAAGCACGTGTACCTCAAGAGCCTGACGCTCCGCGGGTTCAAGTCGTTCGCCTCTGCGACGACCCTGCAGCTCGAGCCCGGGATCACCTGCATCGTCGGCCCCAACGGCTCCGGCAAGTCGAACGTCGTGGACGCCCTCGCGTGGGTGATGGGGGAGCAGGGCGCCAAGTCCCTGCGCGGCGGCAAGATGGAGGACGTCATCTTCGCCGGCACGTCGGGCCGTCCGCCGCTCGGTCGCGCCGAGGTCGCGCTGACCATCGACAACACCGACGGCGCCCTCCCGATCGAGTACGCCGAGGTGACGATCAGCCGGACCATGTTCCGCAACGGCGGCTCCGAGTACGCCATCAACGGCCAGTCCTGCCGTCTGCTCGACGTCCAGGAGCTGCTCTCCGACTCCGGCATCGGCCGCGAGATGCACGTCATCGTCGGCCAGGGACAGCTCGACACGATCCTGCACGCGACGCCGGAGGACCGCCGCGGCTTCATCGAGGAGGCAGCCGGGGTCCTGAAGCACCGCAAGCGCAAGGAGAAGGCGCTTCGCAAGCTCGACTCGACCGAGGGCAACCTCACCCGGCTCAACGACCTGCTCACCGAGATCCGCCGGCAGCTCAAGCCGCTCGGCCGCCAGGCGGAAGTCGCGCGCAAGGCCGCCGTGGTGCAGGCCGACGTCCGTGACGCCCGCGCGCGGCTGCTGGCCGACGACCTCGTCACCGCGCGCACCTCGCTCGAGCAGGAGCTGGCCGACGAGAGCGTGCTGATGGAGCGACGCACCGAGCTCGAGGCAGCCATCGAGCAGGCGCGCCGGACCGAGGCCGAGCTCGAGGCCGCGCTGCGCGAGGACCTCCCCGCCCTGGCGCAGGCACAGGAGACGTGGTTCGCGCTGTCCGGTCTCCGGGAGCGCCTCAAGGGCACCGCGGGTCTCGCCGCCGAGCGGGCGCGCAACGCCCAGGAGGCGGCCGCGGAGCCCACCGGCGGGTCCGGCCGCGACCCCGAGCAGCTCCTTGCCGAGGCGGAGCGGGTGCGTGGGCAGGAGTCCGAGATCACCCGTGAGGTCGAGGCGAACCGCACGAGGCTCGATGCGGCCGTCGCGGCGCGTCAGGAGGTCGAGGCCCGTCACGCGGAGGAGGACCGGCGGGTCGCCGGGCTGCTGCGGGCGGCGGCGGACCGCCGAGAGGGACTCGCCCGGCTGCACGGGCAGGTCAACGCGCTGAAGAGCCGCTCCGCCGCCGCGGAGGACGAGCTCGGCCGCCTCACCTCCGCCCGCGAGGAGGCCCTGGCCCGAGCCGACCGCGCGCAGCGCCAGTTCACCGCGCTCGAGACCAAGGTCGCCGGGCTCGACGCCGGCGAGGAGGGTCTCGACGCCGAGCACGAGGCAGCGGCCGCCGCACTGTCCGACCTCGATGACAGGCTGGCCAAGACGCGCGAGGAGGCGCAGGCCGCGGAGCGCGAGCGAGGTGCTCTCGCGGCTCGCAAGGAGGCCCTCGAGATCGGGCTCAACCGCAAGGACGGCGCCGGTGCGCTCCTTGCTGCCAGCGACTCCGTCTCGGGCCTGCTCGGCTCCGTTGCGGCGCTGCTCTCGGTCCGGCCGGGCTTCGAGGCAGCGATCGCCGGAGCGCTCGGAAGCGCGGCGGACGCCGTGGCGGTCGAGCACGTCGACGCGGCCATCGGCGCCATCGCACACCTGAAGTCCGACGACCTCGGCCGCGCCGGGATCCTGCTCGGGGGCGGCGCCGTCGACGACACCGCCTGGCCGGGTCTGCCCACGGGCGTGGTCTACGCGACCGATGTCGTAGAGGGACCCGAGTCGCTGCGTCCGGCGCTTGCCCGGCTGCTGTTCAAGGTGGCGGTCGTCGACGACCTCGCCGCCGCCCGGTCGCTGGTCGCCGACCTCCCCGACGTCACCGCGGTGACTCGGGAGGGCGACCTCCTCGGAGCGCACTTCGCCTCCGGCGGCTCCTCCGCGCAGCCGAGCCTGATCGAGGTCCAGGCGGCCGTCGACGAGGCGACCGAGAAGCTCTCCGAGGCCAACCACGCAGCCGAGCGTCTGGCGTTCGACCTGTCGCGGCTCGAGGAGGAACGGGCCCAGACCAAGCAGCGCATGGACGTGGCGCTCGCGAGGCTGCACGAGTCCGACGCGACCCTGGCAGCGGTCGCGGAGGAGCTCGGCCAGTACGGCTCCCAGGTGCGTTCGGCACGAGGAGAGGCCGATCGGCTCGCGAAGGCGATCGAGGCTGCCGAGGCCGCCCGCGACAAGGACCTGGCCGGTCTCGCCGAGCTCGAGCAGCGTCTCGCGGCCGCGGAGGAGTCTCCCGAGGAGGAGCCCGACACCGCGGAGCGGGAGCGGCTCGCCGAGGAGGCCAAGGCCGGACGTCAGAAGGAGATGGACTCCCGCCTCGCGCTGCGCACGGCCGAGGAGCGCGCTCGTGCCCTCTCCGGTCGCGCAGACTCCCTGGTCCGCGCGGCCCAGGCCGAGAAGGAGGCCCGCGCCAAGGCGGCAGCCCGACGCGAGAGGGTCGCCCGCGAGGGACGAGTCGCCGAGGCGGTCGGGAGGGCCGTTGCCGTCGTACTCCAGCGTCTGGAGGGGTCCGTCGAGCAGGCAGCCGCAGAGCGTACGGCGGTGGAGCAGGCGCGTCGTGGGCGCGAGGAGGAGCTCATGGCGCTCCGCGCGAGGTCGCGGGACCTGCTCAAGGAGCACGACGAGCTCGTGAACGCCGTCCACCGCGACGAGATGGCACGGGCGCAGCAGCGCATGCGTATCGAGCAGCTCGAGGAACGAGCGGTCGAGGAGCTCGGGCTCGAACCGGGCGTGCTCGTCGACGAGTACGGCCCCCACAACCTCGTCCCGCCGTCACTTCCGGCCGGGGGTGCTGCGGACGGGTCTGCCGGAGAGGACGAAGCGGACACGCCGGAGGCGGTGCCGTTCGTCCGCGAGGAGCAGCAGAAGCGCCTGCGGGCCGCCGAGCGCGCGCTCTCGATGCTGGGCAAGGTCAACCCGCTCGCCCTCGAGGAGTTCTCCGCGCTCGAGGAGCGGCACAAGTTCCTCACCGAGCAGCTCGAGGACCTCAAGCGGACCCGGCGCGACCTGCTCGACATCGTCCGCGAGGTCGACGAGCGGGTGGAGCAGGTCTTCACCGAGGCGTGGGACGACGTCCGGGAGGCTTTCGACCACGTGTTCAAGCGGCTCTTCCCGGGCGGTGAGGGCAAGCTCGTCCTCACCGACCCCTCGAACATGCTCACCACCGGCATCGAGGTCGAGGCCCGACCCGCCGGCAAGAAGGTCAAGCGGCTGTCGCTGCTCTCCGGTGGCGAGCGTTCGCTGGTCGCAGTCGCCTTCCTGGTCTCGCTGTTCAAGGCCCGGCCCTCGCCGTTCTACATCCTCGACGAGGTCGAGGCGGCGCTCGACGACACCAACCTCGGTCGGCTGCTCGAGATCTACGAGGAGCTGCGTGAGAACAGCCAGCTGCTCGTCATCACGCACCAGAAACGGACGATGGAGGTCGGCGACGCGTTGTACGGCGTGACGATGCGGGGCGACGGCGTCTCCGCGGTCATCTCGCAGCGGCTGCGCGAGACCGCGGCATCATAGGGCGCCGTGAGCAACCGACCCGGACCGCCGAGCCGCGGTGACTACGTGGTGTGGCGCCAGGCGACGACCCGCTGGGCCGATGACGACGCCTACGGGCACATGAACAACGCCCGCTACTACGAGCTGTTCGACACCGCCGTCAACGCGTATCTGTTCGAGGCGACCGGGCTCAACGTCCGGCTGCTTCCGGCGATCGGTGTGGTCGCCGAGACCTCGTGCCGCTACTTCCGCGAGATCGGGTTCCCGGAGCCGATCGACATGGGCCTGGCCGTGGAGCGACTCGGAACCTCGTCGGTGACCTACCGGATCGGCCTGTTCCAGGGGGACACGGACGTCGCGGCGGCCGAGGGGCGGTTCGTCCACGTCTACGTCGACAACGCGAACGGACCCGGGAACCGCCCGGTGCGCCCCGTGCCGCCGGAGATCCGGGCGGTCGCCGAGCCGCTGCTGCGTTCCCCCGGTGACGAGGACTGAACCCGACCCCGGGAAGATAGGTGTCGTCGGCGTTTGAGAAGGACCGCCAACGGCTACCTCAGCACCGACGCCTCGCACAGGACCACTCGGGAAAGCGGTGCCCATTTGATCTCCATCCTCGTCGCCATGCTCGTCATCATGTCCCTGGCGGGAGTCGTCGTCCTCTACGTCGCCTTCCCGCATCGTGGCGAGGAGATGCCTCACGCGCCGTGGGTCGGCGACGCGATGCGCAAGGGTGTCGAGATGCTTCCCACCCTGGACAACCAGCAGGAGCGGGAGCGCCAGACCTCCGACGCGTGATGCGCCTGCTCCAGAGGCCTGTCCGGGCCTTTGCCGGGGTCTGGTTGGATGGTTCCCGTGGGTGACTATCTCTACCTGATCATCGTCATCGCCGTTGTGGCGCTGGCCGTCTTCGTCGGCCTGGTCGCGTCGCTCGGCCGCTCCGGTCGCGGCCGGTCCGAGACCCGTGAGGGGCAGCGGTCCGGCACGGACGTGCTCGCGCCGCCGGAGCCCGCGGTCGGTGAGGACGCTGAGACTCCCAGGGACACGCCGACCCGCACGATCGAGGACGCCACCCTTCCGGAGGCACCGGTCGAGCCGCCGGCGGAGGTCGCTCCGCCGCTCGAGCGCCCCGAGTCGGCCTCGAGCAGGCTGGTCCGGCTTCGGGAGCGACTCTCGCGCTCCCAGGGGCCGCTGGGGCGTGGCCTCCTGGCGCTGCTCTCACGTGACGTGGTCGACGAGGACACCTGGGAGGAGATCGAGGACACCCTCATCACCGCCGACGTCGGCGTCGGCCCGACACAGGACCTGGTGGCGCGCCTGCGCACGCGGATGAAGGTCGAGGGCAAGACCTCTGCCGGGGTGGAGGACATCCTCCGCGAGGAGCTCGTCACCCTGGTCGACCCCTCGATGGACCGCAGCCTCAACGTGAGCCGTCACGAAGGCCGCCCAGGCGTCGTCCTCGTCGTCGGTGTGAACGGCACCGGCAAGACGACCACGGTCGGCAAGCTCGCCCGCGTCCTCGTCGCCGACGACAAGCAGGTCGTGCTCGGTGCCGCGGACACCTTCCGTGCCGCCGCTGCCGAGCAGCTGACCACCTGGGGCGAGCGAGTGGGAGTGCCTGCGGTGCGCGGCCCCGAGGGCAGTGACCCGGCGAGCGTCGCGTTCGAGGCCGTGAAGGCCGGTGTCGAGCAGGAGGCCGACGTCGTCATCGTCGACACCGCCGGACGGCTCCAGAACAAGGCCGGCCTCATGGACGAGCTCGGCAAGGTGCGCCGGGTGATCGAGAAGCAGGCGCCCGTCAGCGAGGTGCTGCTCGTCCTCGACGCGACAACCGGTCAGAACGGCATGGTCCAGGCCCGGGTGTTCAGCGAGGTCGTGAACGTGACCGGCATCGTGCTCACGAAGCTCGACGGCTCCGCGAAGGGCGGGATCGTGGTGGCCGTCCAGCGCGAGCTGGGCGTCCCCGTGAAGCTGGTGGGCATCGGCGAGGGCGCCGACGACCTCGCGCCTTTCGACCCGGACGCTTTCGTCGACGCGCTGCTCGGCAAGACCTCCTAGCCGGCCACGATCCCTCGGAGGGTCAGCTCGACGAGGGCCGGGACGTCCTCGAGGGTGGGGAGCGGCCGGTCGGTGATCGTGCGCATCGCGATCAGACCGCCGAGCCACTGGACGCACCAGTCCAGGTCGACGTCGCGCCGGATCTCACCGCGCTCCATGGCGCGCAGGTACATCCGCCGGGCCTGGTCCTCCGCGCGCTCGGTCGCGGTCCGGTAGAGCGCGGCGATCCGCTCGTCGCGCACGGACTCCGCGATCGACATCTTCAGGTAGGCCGAACCCTGCGGGGAGCCGACGAAGGCCAGCACGGCGCGGTAGCTCTGGGTGAGGTCGCCCCGGAGCGTGCCCGTGTCGACGTCGGGGATCTCCACGGAGTACAGCCGCTCCATCGCCGCCACAGCGAGGTCGTCCTTGCTCGGCCAGCGCCGGTAGACGGTGGCCTTGCCCACGCCCGCGTGAGAGGCGACGTCGTCGACGGTCATCCGTTCGAAGCCACGCTCACGGAGCAGCTCCGCCGCGGCCGCGATGATGCGTTCGTCGGTCTTCGGGTCGCGCGGCCGGCCGCGGCCCCGGCGTACCGGCTGCCCCTCCTGCACGCGCTGCGCGTCCACGCTCATGGCACGCAACGATACCCAGGTATCCGGAACTCCAAAGGGCCGCCCGGTGGCGAAATGCTTCACCTACCTGTAACACGGGGCCGCGAGACGTCACCTGGCCGCAACATGGGGCATCACCGTGTGAAACGTCTCCCCTCCAAGGTTTCTGCATCCGGGTGGGGCGTCCCTGACAGCGCGGTCGCGGTCGGCTCCATCCTCCTCGTGCAACAACTTCTGGAGGTTCCATGGACACCGGCCACGCAGCCTGGGTTCTCACCTCCGCGTCCCTGGTCCTGTTGATGACGCCAGGCCTGGCGTTCTTCTACGGCGGCATGACGCGGGCCAAGTCCGTCCTCAACATGATGATGATGTCCTTCGGAGCGATGGGCATCGTCACCGTCGTCTACATCCTCTGGGGATGGTCGATGTCGTACGGCTCCGACGCGTTCGGCGCGGGGAAGGCCGGCCTCTTCGGGAACCCGTTCGAGCTGTTCGGGCTCGAGGGCATCGACCCAGGCGCCTACATCAGCGTGGCGTTCCAGCTGACCTTCGCGATCATCACCGCGGCGCTGATCAGCGGTGCGATCGCCGATCGGGTGAAGTTCTCGACCTGGATGGTGTTCGTCCCGATCTGGGTCACGCTCTCGTACTTCCCGCTGGCGCACATGGTCTGGGGCGGTGGCTTCCTCAGCGGTGCCGAAGGGGCGCTGGCCCCCCGGTTCTTCGACGACATCGCCCCGGTCGACTACGCCGGCGGCACCGTCGTCCACATCAACGCCGGCATGGCGGCCCTTGTGCTCGTTCTCGTCATCGGTGCCCGTCGCGGCTTCCGCAAGGAGGTCATGCGCCCGCACAACCTGCCGTTCACGATGCTCGGCGCCGGCCTGCTCTGGTTCGGCTGGTACGGCTTCAACGTCGGCTCGTTCGTGCCCACCGCGACTCCCGGTGTGGGTGGCGAGGAGGGCGCGTTCTTCGACGGCTCGGTCCAGTTCGCGACCAACTTCGTCGGAGAGACCGGGCTGGTCTGGGTCAACACCACCGCCGCCACCGCCGCGGCGATGCTCGGCTGGCTCGTCGTGGAGAAGATCCGAGACGGCAAGGGCACCAGCCTCGGTGCCGCATCCGGCGTCGTGGCAGGCCTGGTCGCGATCACCCCCGCGTGCGGTGCGCTGAGCCCGGTCGGTTCGCTCGCCCTCGGCGTGGTCGCCGGTGCGGTCGCAGCCGTCGCGGTGGGGCTGAAGTACAAGCTCGGGTACGACGACTCGCTCGACGTCGTGGGTGTCCACCTCGTGGCCGGACTCGTCGGCACCGTGGCCATCGGATTCCTGTCCACGACCACCGGTCTCTTCTACGGCGGCGGGTTCGGCCAGCTCGTGGTACAGGTCGTGATCGCACTCTTCGCGGTGCTGTGGTCGGGCGTCATGACCCTCGTGGTCGCACTCGCCCTCAAGTACACGATGGGCTGGAGGATCGCCGACGACGAGGAGGTCGAGGGCATCGACCTCGTGGAGCACGGGGAGACCGCCTACGAGTTCGTCTCGAGGTCCGGGGCCGTCCGTGGCTCTGCCGGCGCCCTGTCGCCGCCCACCACCGTCGAGACCGAAGGAGTCAACGCATGAAGCTCGTGACCGCGGTGATCAAGCCGCACAGGTGGGAAGAGGTCCGTGAGGCTCTCGAGACCTTCGGGGTCACCGGGATGACGGTGAGCGAGGTCAGCGGCTACGGCCGGCAGAAGGGCCACACCGAGGTCTACCGGGGCGCGGAGTACGACGTCGCGCTGGTGCCGAAGGTCCGCATCGAGATCGTGGTCGACGACGCCGACGCCGACGACGTCGTGGGGATCATCGTGAAGAGCGCACAGACCGGTCGGATCGGCGACGGGAAGGTGTGGGTGGTCCCGGTCGAGACCGCAGTCCGGGTCCGCACCGGGGAGCGCGACGAGGCCGCCCTCTGACCAGGCTCCGGACCAGGCGGGTGACCGGCTGTGGCGCAAGCCACGACACCGGCCCCGCCTGGTTCACCTGCATGTAACAAACCCCCGGCCACTGTCACAAAGGTGAAACAGTTCGGCCTATCGGAGGAAACCTCGCGCCCCGAAAGTGTTGCCGCCACCCCCACGGACCCGCCGTGGGGCACGACCCGAGGTACCGACTCGCGATGATCGACACCGGCGACACCGCCTGGCTACTCGCCTCCGCTGCCCTCGTCCTCCTCATGGCGCCCGGGCTGGCGCTCTTCTACGGGGGGATGGTCCGCTCCAAGAGCGTGCTGAACATGATGATGATGACCTTCGGCGCGCTGGGTGCGGTGACCGTGGTCTGGGCGCTGGTGGGCTTCTCGCTGGCGTTCGGTGACGACGTCGGCCTCGGCCTGCTCGGCAACCCGACGCAGTACCTCGGCCTCTCGTCGCTCTTGGAGCCCGGCGCCGACGGTGACAGCACGGTGCCGTTGATCCTCTTCGCAGCGTTCCAGGGGCTCTTCGCCGTGATCACGGGCGCGCTGATCTCCGGCGCCATCGCCGACCGGGCGCGCTTCGGCACCTGGATGGTCTTCGTGTCCGTGTGGACGCTGCTGGTCTACGCCCCCGTCGCGCACTGGGTCTTCGACTTCGACAGCGACGGGCACCGGGGTGGGTGGATGGCCAACACGCTGGGCCTGGTCGACTTCGCCGGGGGCACGGCCGTCGAGATCTGCTCCGGGGCCTCCGGGCTGGCGGTGGCGCTCGTGCTGGGCCGCCGGGTCGGCTTCGGCAAGGACCCGATGCGGCCCCACAACCTGACCCTGGTGATGCTCGGCGCGGGTCTGCTCTGGTTCGGCTGGTTCGGGTTCAACGCCGGCTCCGCGCTCGGGGCCAACCACACCGCCGCGGTCGTCTTCGTGAACACCCTGCTGGCCGGGTGCACCGGGGCGCTCGCGTGGCTCGCGGTCGAGCGGCTCCGTGACGGCCACGCCACCTCCCTCGGCGCGGCCTCCGGGCTGGTGGCCGGGCTCGTCGCGATCACGCCGAGCTGCGCGTCGCTGTCGCCGGTCGGCGCGATGGTGATGGGCGTGCTCGCCGGTGTGGTCTGTGCACTCGCCGTGGGCCTGAAGTACACCCTCGGGTACGACGACTCCCTCGACGTCGTAGGCGTCCACCTGGTCGGAGGGCTCGTGGGTACCTTCGGGATAGGTCTGCTCGCGACCGCCGCCGCCCCAGCCGGTGTGGACGGCCTGTTCTACGGAGGCGGCGCCGAGCAGCTCGGCAAGCAGCTCCTCGGTGGCTCGACGGTCCTGGTGTTCGCGTTCGTGGTCTCCTACCTCCTCGCGAAGGTGCTGGACGCGACCATGGGCTTCCGCGTGGACGAGGAGCACGAGGTCAGCGGGATCGACCTGGTCGTGCACGCCGAGACGGCGTACGACCTCCACGCGACCGCGGGAGCCCGCACCGGGGGAACGGCTCTCGGCAGCAGCGCACCCAGGAACATCGCACTGATGAACACGGAGAGGAACGCCGAAGGATGAAGCTCGTGACCGCGGTGATCAAGCCGCACAAGTGGGAAGAGGTCCGCGCGGCCCTCGAGACCTTCGGGGTCACCGGGATGACGGTGAGCGAGGTCAGCGGCTACGGCCGGCAGAAGGGCCACACCGAGGTCTACCGGGGCGCGGAGTACGACATCGCGCTGGTGCCCAAGGTCAGGTTCGAGATCGTGGTCGAGGACCTGGACGCCGACGACGTCGTGGAGGTCATCGTCAAGAGCGCCCAGACCGGTCGGATCGGCGACGGGAAGGTGTGGGTGGTCCCGGTGGAGACCGCCGTCCGGGTCCGCACCGGTCAACGTGACGAGGCGGCGCTCTAGCCGGACATGACCGCAGTCGACCGGCAGCAACGTGTGGACGCCGCGGACGCCTCGTGCTCCGCGGCGTTCACCCGTGCGCTGGGCAAGCGGACCTCGGGCGCCGACGAAACGGGGGTCGCCCTCGTCGCCGTCGGTGGCTACGGCCGCCGGGAGCTGGCTCCCTACTCCGACCTCGACGTGGTCCTCGTGCACACCGAGGACGCGGACGTCACCGAGGTCGCTGCCGAGGTCTGGTACCCGCTGTGGGACGCCGGAGCCACGATCGACCACGCGGTGCGCGCCCTGCCCGATGTCACCGCCGCGGCGAGACAGGACGTGAGGGTTGCCCTCGGCCTCCTCGACGCCAGGCACCTGGCCGGGGACCCGTCGGTCACGTTGCGGATGCGGTCGAGCCTGCTGGCGCAGTGGCGCCGCGACGCCCGCCACCACCTGCCCGAGCTGCGGGAGATGGTGCGTCGTCGGGTGGAGCGCCTCGGCGAGCTGGCCCACGCCTCGGTCCCCGACCTGAAGGAGTCCGGCGGGGGTCTGCGGGACGCGACGATCCTCAACGCCCTCGTCGCCACCTGGCTCGTCGACGTGCCACACACCGACCTCGAACGCAGCCGGCAGACCCTGCTCGACGTCCGCGACGCCCTGCAGGCCGTCGCGGGGCGCCCCTCGGACCGGATCGGCCCGGACATGTGGACCGACCTCGCCGCCGCGCTCGGCCACGACGGTGCCGCCGAGACCCAGCGCCTGGTGCGCGAGATCGGCCGTCGTATCACCCACATCTCCCGGCTCACGTGGCGCAGGGTGGACGCCGTCCTGTCCCCGGCGCCGGCCGGGGCAAGGCGCTCGCCGGGGCCGGTGATGACTCCCATCGGCCACGGGCTCGCCGTCACCGGTGGCGAGGTCGTCGTACAGCGCCGGGACGCCGTCGCGGACCCCATGACGCTGCTGCGGGCGGCCGCAGAGGCCGCCGAGCGCGACCTCATCCTCTCCCCGCACACGGCCGCCCGTCTGGTGCGCGAGTCCCCGGCGCCGCCGGAGCCCTGGCCCGAGGAGGCGCGTCGAGCTCCTCGTGCGCCTGCTGGCCGCCGGGCCCGGCCTGCTCGCGGTGTGGGAGACGCTCGACGAGACCGGTGCCCTCCAGCGGTTGTTGCCGGAGTGGGAGCGCGTGAGGCTGCTTCCGCACGCCTCCGTGGTCCATCGGTTCACCGTCGACCGGCACCAGGTCGAGACCTGCATCGAGGCCTCGCGCATGATCCGCCGCGTCTCGCGGCCCGACCTGCTGCTCGTCGCCGCGCTGGTGCACGACATCGGCAAGGGCGGCCTGCAGGACCACAGCATCGCCGGAGAGCCCATCGCCACGGCGTCCGCCCGGCGCCTCGGCTTCTCCGAGCGTGACGTGGCGGTCGTCGCGTCGCTCGTGCGCTGGCACCTCCTTCTGGCCGAGGTCGCCACCACCCGGGATCTCGAGGACCCGGCCACCGTGGAGCAGGTCGTCGCCCGCGTGGCCGACCCGCTCACCTTCGACCTCCTGACCGTGCTGACCGAGGCCGACGCGAAGGCGACGTCGACGAAGGCGTGGACGCCGTGGCGGGCGACCCTGATCGGCGAGCTCGCCTCTCGTGTTCGCGCGGTCCTGCACCAAGGCGGCGAGGCGGAGGCCGACGCCGCCTTCGACGAGCGTCCGGTCGAGATCCCGGCTGCCGTACGCCGTGACAGCTCTGTTGTCGACGTACGCGTCGAGGCCGGGGAGGGCGGCAGCGAGGTGACCGTCGTCACGCGTGGACCGTGTAGGCGTGCTCGCGGCCGTGTCGGGAGCGCTGGGGCTGCTCCGCGTGCCGATCCGGTCCGCACGGGCCTGGACCCAGGACGAGTACGCCGTCTCGCAGTGGCAGGTCGACGAGGTGCACGTCGACCCGGCAGTCCTGCGCACCCGGGTGGAGGCGGTGCTCGAAGGCCGGCTCGACCCGGGGGAGCGGCTGGGGCGCAGGGCGGCCGGCGACCTCCAGCCCTCGGTGGCCGTACGGCCCGAGGCGTCGCGCCAGGCCACGGTGCTGGAGGTCCGGATGGAGGACCGCCCCGGCGTCGTGCACCTGGTGTGCCAGGCGCTCGCCGACATCGGGCTCGCCGTCCGCTCCGCTCACGTCACGACCGTGGGGCCCCAGGCGGTGGACGTCTTCTACGTCCAGGAGGACAGCGCAGGTGCTCTCCGCGACGGACGCGCCGCTGAGGCGGCCCACGCCGTACGGCATGCCCTCACCGGCACGGTTACCCTTGACGTCTGACCCCCCGGCTTTGACGTCCGGGTGGGTAGCGCACGCCTGCGACGTCGACACGAGGACTGACCACCATTGTTTGCGACTCTCTCTGACCGCCTTGCCGAGACCTTCAAGAACCTGCGGGGCAAGGGGCGGCTCTCGGAAGCCGACATCGACGCGACCGCGCGTGAGATCAGGATCGCCCTGCTCGAGGCGGACGTAGCGCTGCCGGTCGTCAAGGAGTTCGTCGCCGCGGTCAAGGAGCGGGCCCGTGGCGAGGAGGTCAGCCAGGCGCTGAACCCGGCCCAGCAGGTCATCAAGATCGTCAACGACGAGCTGGTCACGATCCTCGGCGGCGAGACCCGGCGCCTGCGGTTCGCCAAGAACCCGCCCACCGTCATCATGCTCGCCGGCCTCCAGGGCACCGGAAAGACGACGCTGGCCGCCAAGCTCGCACTCTGGCTCAAGAACCAGGGCAACAGCCCGCTCCTCGTCGCCGCCGACCTCCAGCGGCCCAACGCGGTGAACCAGCTCCAGGTCAACGGCGAGCGGGCCGGAGTGAAGGTGTGGGCCCCCGAACCGGGCAACGGCGTCGGCGACCCGGTGGCAGTGGCCCAAGGCGGCGTCGACGAGGCGCGCCGGACGCTGCACGACGTGGTCATCGTGGACACGGCGGGCCGGCTCGGTCTCGACGAGGAGATGATGCAGCAGGCCCGCGACATCCGTGACGCGGTCCGGCCTGACGAGGTCCTCTTCGTCGTCGACGCGATGATCGGTCAGGACGCGGTCCACACCGCGCAGGCCTTCCTCGAGGGGGTCGGGTACGACGGCGTCGCACTCACCAAGCTCGACGGCGACGCCCGAGGTGGTGCGGCGCTCTCGATCGCCTCCATCACGGGCAAGCCGGTCATGTTCGCCTCGGCAGGCGAGAAGCTCACCGACTTCGACCTGTTCCACCCCGACCGGATGGCCTCGCGCATCCTCGACATGGGCGACATGCTCACCCTGATCGAGCAGGCCGAGAAGACGTTCGACCAGGAGCAGGCCGCAAAGGCGGCCGCGAAGCTCACCGGGCAGGGCGGCGACTTCACGCTCACCGACTTCCTCGAGCAGATGCAGCAGATCCGCAAGATGGGGTCGCTGACCAAGATCATGGGGATGCTGCCCGGGATGGGCCAGTTCCGGGAGCAGCTCGAGAACTTCGACGAGCGCGAGATCGACCGGATCCAGGCGATCATCCAGTCGATGACCCCCGCCGAGCGGGAGAGCCCCAAGATCATCGACGGGTCGCGGCGCGCTCGCATCGCTCGCGGATCCGGCGTGCAGGTCTCCGACGTGAACCAGCTCGTGGACCGGTTCTTCGAGGCCCGCAAGATGATGATGTCGATGGCCAAGGGCGGCGGCATGCCGGGGATGCCGGGCATGCCAGGGATGCCGGGCATGGGCATGGGCAAGCGCGGCAAGGCCAAGCAGGCTCCGAAGAAGGGCAAGGCCAAGCGCGGTTCCGGCAACCCCGCGAAGCGGGCGCAGCAGGAGAAGGCTGCCGCCGAGAAGGCCCCGGCCGGTCAGGGCGCGAACCCGTTCGGCCTGCCCGCCGGGGAGGACGGCGCGAAGCCGGAGGACTTCGAGCTTCCCGCGGAGTTCTCCAAGTTCCTGCCGAAGCAGTGACCCCGCGCACGCGGTAGCGTCGGGCGCCATGAGCGCACTGAAGTTCCGCGGGGTGGTCCTGCCCGACGGCGAGGCCCGGGACCTGTACGTCGTCGACGGCCGGGTCACCTACGAGCCGCACGCATCGGCCGAGCTGGTCGCCGAAGGCTGGATCGTGCCGGGTCTCGTCGACGCCCACTGCCACATCGGTCTCGACTCCGACGGGGCGGTGCCCGAGGACGTGCAGGAGCAGCAGGCGGTCACGGACCGCGACGCCGGGACCCTGCTGATCCGGGACTGCGGCTCCGCAGCCGACACCGCGTGGATCCACGAGCGCGAGGACCTGCCGCGGCTGATCCGTGCCGGTCGCCACCTGGCACGCCCCAAGCGCTACATCCGCAACTACGCCCACGAGATCGAGCCGGAGCAGCTGCCCGAGTACGTCGCCCAGGAGGCCGACCGCGGCGACGGCTGGGTGAAGCTGGTCGGGGACTGGATCGAGCGGGAGGCCGGTGACCTCTCCCCGTCCTGGCCGCGTGAGGCGCTGGACCAGGCGATGAAGATCGCGCACGAGCGCGGTGCCCGCGTCACCGCCCACGTCTTCGGTGAGCACGCGCTCCCGGACCTGATCCACGCGGGGATCGACTGCATCGAGCACGGCACGGGCCTCGACACCCACCTGATCGACGACATGGTCGCCAACGAGGTGGCCCTGGTGCCGACGGTGCGCCAGCTCGAGAACTTCCCGAACTACGCGTCGGCGGGCGAGGCGAGGTTCCCGAAGTACGCCGAGCACATGCGCGCGCTCTACGCCCGCCGCCGCGAGACGATCGGGGCGGCGTACGAGGCCGGTGTGCGGATCTACGCCGGCACCGATGCCGGGGGAGTGCTGCCGCACGGCCTGATCGGCGAGGAGGTCCTCGAGCTCGCGACCTACGGGCTGACCCCCGAGGACGCGCTCGGCGCGGCGTCGTGGCGGGCCCGCGAGTGGCTCGGCCTCGACGGCACGCTGGCGGAGGGCACGCCGCCGACTTCGTCGTCTTCGACCGCAACCCGCTCGAGGATCTCCGCGTCCTGAAGGAGCCCGCGAGGATCGTCCTGCGCGGCGCCGTCGTCGGCTGAACCGACCCCCGGACGGACGGTCCTGCGGCTCGGCGGCCACCCGTGCGGACCGCCGGCGCAGGTGCTGCCCGCTCGATTGGAGACCGAGTGGGGCTGTCTGGCAGAATGACCGACCGAGTCATGCGTGCCCGGACCCTCTCACCCGGACAGGCATGACACAGCGCAGCGGTCTCGCCCTGGCCCCACGTGGTGCGAGACGCTCACCAACTCACCAGTTCCCAAGGAGACACCACACCCGTGGCAGTCAAGATCAGTCTGAAGCGCATGGGCAAGATCCGTGCGCCGCACTACCGCATCGTCGTCGCCGACTCCCGCACCAAGCGTGACGGCGGTCGATCGAGGAGATCGGCAAGTACCACCCGAAGGAGGAGCCCTCGCTCATCGAGGTCGACTCCGAGCGGGCGCAGTACTGGCTCGGCGTCGGCGCCCAGCCGACCGAGGCCGTGGCCGCGATCCTCAAGGTCACCGGCGACTGGCAGAAGTTCAAGGGCGAGCCCGGTGCCGAGGGCACCCTGCAAGACGGCCGCGCCCAAGCGCGACAAGGCCGAGATCTTACGAGGCCGCTGCCAAGGAGGCCGCCAGCGAGCCCAAGGCCGAGGCGGCGACCAAGAAGGCCAAGAAGGCGGAGGCTCCCAAGGAGGAGGCTCCCAAGGCGGAGGCTCCCGCCGAGGCGGCTCCGCGGCGACCGAGACCCCGGCCGCCGAGACCGCCTGAGGGCGCGACCGAGCAGGCCGAGACCGAAGAGGTCAAGGCTGCCGACGCCGAGGCTCAGGCCGAGGACAAGGCCTGATCGCGATGCTCGACGAAGCGCTCGAGCACCTGGTCCGGGGCATCGTCGACCACCCCGACGACGTCACCGTCCGCGACAAGCAGCTGCGCCGCGGGTCGACTCCTCGAGGTTCGGGTGCACCCCGAGGACCTCGGCAAGGTGATCGGCCGCGGCGGACGCACGGCGACCGCGCTGCGCACCGTGATGGGCGCACTCGCCGGTCGCGGGGGGTCCGGGTCGACTTCGTCGACGTGGACCGTCGACGCTGAGCGTCCGAGCACAGGCTCATCATGGATGGGGAGGCCACACCGGCCTCCCCATTCATGCGTTCCAGGGATGTACGAGAGTCGGCGGTGTCGGGACACCGTCGACACGTTCGCGGCGGAAGCCGGAGAGGACGAGGCGTCATGGCAGGCACCGAGGTCGTGGTCGGCCGCGTCGGCCGGGCACACGGCATCAAGGGCGAGGTCTCGGTCGAGGTGCGCACCGACGAGCCGGAGCGCCGCTTCGCGGACGGCGCGGTCCTGCGCACGCCAGGCGCCGCGGGCGGAGAGCCGCACGGCCCCGGTCGGCCCGCGACGCTGACGGTGCGGTCGACCCGCTGGCACTCAGTCGCGCCTGCTGGTCACGTTCGAGGAGGTGCGCGACCGCACCGGCGCCGAGGCCCTGCGCGGCCTGCTGCTCGCAGTCGACGTCGACCCCGCCGAGGTGCCCGAGGACCCGGAGGAGTTCTACGACCACCAGCTGGTCGGACTGCGCGTGCTGACCACGGCCGGTGCCGACGTCGGCGAGGTCGCCGAGGTCGTGCACGGTCCGGCGCAGGACCTGCTCGTCGGTGCGGGGCCCGGACGGGCGCGAGATGCTCGTACCGTTCGTGGCCCGCTCGTGCCGAAGGTCGACGTCGACGGGGGCCGGATCGTGGTCGAGGACCCGCCCGGCCTGCTCTCCCCGGCGGTCGAGGACGAGGAAGGCGGCGCCTGAGCGTGCGCATCGACGTCGTGACGATCTTCCCCGACTACCTCGCGCCGCTGGGCCTCTCCCTGGTCGGCAAGGCGCAGGCGTCGGGGCTGCTCGACGTGCACGTGCACGACCTGCGCGGCTGGACCCACGACCGGCACCGCACCGTCGACGACACGCCGTACGGCGGCGGAGCCGGCATGGTCATGAAGCCCGAGCCCTGGGGGGAGGCGCTCGACGAGGTGGCCGGCGGCAGGATCCGGTGAGCCGCTGCTGATCGTCCCCACCCCGTCGGGGAGCCGCTCACCCAGGCCCTGGCCGAGGAGCTGGCCGCGAGCCGTGGCTGGTGTTCGCCTGCGGGCGCTACGAGGGCATCGACCCGCGGGTGATCGACGACGCCGCGAGGCCGGATGCGCGTCGACGAGGTCTCGATCGGCGACTACGTGCTCAACGGCGGCGAGGTCGCCGTGCTGGTCATCGTCGAGGCCGTGGCCCGCCTGCTGCCCGGGGTTCTCGGCAACGCCGAGTCCCTGGTCGAGGAGTCGCACGGCGGCGACGGACTGCTCGAGTACCCGGTGTACACCAAGCCGCCGACGTGGCGGGGCCTCGCCGTGCCCGAGGTGCTGCTCTCGCGGCGACCACGCCCCGATCGCCCGGTGGCGGCGCGACGAGGCGCTTCGCCGTACGGCGGACCGTCGACCGGACCTGGTCGCCGGGCTGCCTCGGAGGCCTCAGCGAGCGCGACCGCGAGGTCCTGCCGGATTTCAGCCCCGAGTGAGCGCTGTGGCAGACTTGACCCTCGGTCCTGCGCATCACGGCTGCGCGTGCAGCCTTCTCGGCGCACGTGAGCCGAGCGGTCCACCTGCCACAGGGGGAGTGCCGGCGATGACCCCAGATCTCCTGGGGAGGGCCACCATCGATCCCGCAAGACCAGCACCGTGGGTGACCTGTGGCACCTACGAGGAGACGACATGACCAACGCCTCGACACGCGTCGATGCAGCCTCGGTGAGCGCGACGACATCCCCGCCTTCCGCGCCGGTGACACCCTCAAGGTGCACGTCCGGGTCGTCGAGGGCAACCGCTCCCGGATCCAGGTCTTCCAGGGCGTCGTGCATCCGCCTCCAGGGCTCCGGCGTCGGCCGCAGACCTTCACCGTCCGCAAGGTCAGCTTCGGCGTCGGCGTGGAGCGCACCTTCCCGCTGCACTCCCCGATCATCGACAAGATCGAGGTCGTCACCCGTGGCGACGTCCGCCGCGCCAAGCTGTACTACCTGCGCGACCTGCGCGGCAAGGCCGCGAAGATCAAGGAGAAGCGCGAGGCGACGCCCGCCAGCTGACCGATCGTTGGCTAGGCTCACTGCGTGACCGACGACGCGCCGCAGAACGTGGACCGCGACCCCGTGACCGGGTCGCGGTCTTCTGCTTCCCAGGCCTCTCCGGCAGGCGACTCCGCTCAGGCAGTCCGGGCCGAAGATGCGCACCGGCGTACGCCGAGGCCCCGTCGCGGGCGCGAGCGCAAGCAGCTGCCGATCTGGCAGGAGATGCTGCTGCTCGTGGGCATGGCGCTCGTGCTCGCCATCGTCATCAAGGCGTTCTTCGTCCAGGCCTTCTACATCCCCTCTGGATCCATGAACGACACGCTCGTCCTCGACGACCGGATCCTCGTCCAGAAGGTCTCCTACTGGGCCGGGGACGCCGAGCGGGGGGACATCGTCGTCTTCTCCGACCCCGGCGGCTGGCTCGGCCCCGCCGAGGTCCGCACGGCGGACAACCCGGTCACCCGGGGGTTGGAGACGTTCGGCCTCTACCCGACCGGCGGCCACCTGGTGAAGCGGGTCATCGGTGTCGGCGGGGACCACGTCGTGTGCTGCGACAAGGACGGCAGGGTCACCGTCAACGGCACCCCGCTGCATGAGGGCTCCTACCTCGCCGCGGGCGAGAAGCCGTCACTGATCCGGTTCGACGTCGAGGTGCCGGAGGGCTACATCTGGGTCCAGGGCGACAACCGGTCCAACTCGGCCGACTCGCGGGTCCACCTCGGCGACCCCGGCGGAGGGTTCATCCCGGTCGACGACGTCGTCGGCAAGGTCTTCGCGGTGGTGTGGCCGTGGGGCCACGCGAAGATGATGGAGCGGCCGGCCACGTTCGAGTCGGTGGGCGCTGCACCATGAGCGTGCTGCCTCGTGGCCTCACCATCCGCCGCGACGCAGGCCTCTACGGCTACGAGCGGGCCCTGCGACGTGCCGGACTCGCGCCGATCGCAGGCGTGGACGAGGCCGGTCGTGGTGCCTGTGCAGGCCCGCTCGTCGCCGCAGCGGTGATCCTGCCCGAGGGCCGGCGCGGTGAGATTCCCGGTCTCGCGGACTCCAAGTTGCTGACGCCCCTCGCACGCGAGCGCTGCTACGCCCAGGTGCTGCGACGCGCGCTCGCCTGGTCGGTGGTCGTCATCGAGCCCGAGGAGTGCGACCGGATCGGCATGCACGTCGCCAACGTGGAGGCCCTGCGCAGGGCGCTGGCACGGCTCGAGGTGCGTCCGTCGTACGTGCTCACCGACGGGTTCCCTGTGGACGGGCTGGAGGTCCCCGGGCTCGCGGTGTGGAAGGGGGACCGCGTCGCCGCGTGCATCGCCGCCGCGTCGGTCGTCGCCAAGGTGACACGCGACCGGATGATGGTCGAGCTGCACGAGGTCTACCCGGAGTACGACTTCGCCACGCACAAGGGCTACATCACCAGCAGCCACACGGCGGCACTCACCGAGCACGGTCCCTGCCCGGTGCACCGCCGCAGGTTCGTGAACGTGCGGCGTGTGGCCGGGCTCGGCGACAATGAGACGGAAGAGGACCCGATGCCGGTCCTGGAAGCGGAGGATGCACGATGAGCGCCGAGGATCTCGAGAAGTACGAGACCGAGATGGAGCTCCAGCTCTACCGCGAGTACCGCGACGTGGTGGGCATCTTCAAGTACGTCGTGGAGACCGACCGCCGGTTCTACCTGTGCAACCAGGTGGAGGTGAAGGCGCGCACCGAGGCCGGCGACGTCTTCTTCGAGGTGTCGATGACCGACGCCTGGGTGTGGGACATGTACCGCCCCGCCCGCTTCGCCAAGAACGTCAAGGTGCTCACCTTCAAGGACGTGAACGTCGAGGAGCTCAGCCAGTCAGACCTCGAGCTCCCCAAAAACTGACTTCTTTCTTTTGGCTGGTTTGCCAGCCATGTGAGGTGGGTAACTTCCCGGATCGTCCGGACGACCCGTTTCGTCCTGACGACGGACGCTCGACAGGCATCGCGCTGCTGGCGTCGCCACCTTGAGCAGTGAGTCGGGGGCATCTGCTGACCGGTCCTTGGGAGGGGACCGGGTTGAGTCAGTCTTTGGGAGGGGACGACTTGATGAGCAGCAACCCCACGCGCGGTGGCGCGCGCCGGCGGAGGAACCAGCGAGGCGCCGTGGTCGTCGAAGCCGCCCTGGTCATCTCGTTCTTCCTGATCCCGCTGATGGTCGGCACCTTCACGCTGGGCGAACGCCTCTGGCAGGCGCAGAAGAAGGACCCCTACGAGCCTCGGATCGCGTCGTCCCAGGTCGTGGGCGTCTTCACGTGCAGCGAGCTCATCTCGAGGGTCGAGTCCACCGTCGCGAACAACATCCAGGGTCTCGGCGTACCGATCGACCTTGGCTGGGTGAAGGCGCAGGTCGTCGAGGCCGTGCCGGACGTGGGAGTTCTGGTAGAGGTGACGGTCACCGTGCCCCCACCCGACGGCACGGGTGACCCCGTCGTCACGGAGGCGTCGGTGCAGCTCGAGAACGCCACCCTCAGCACGAGCCTCTGCGGATGATGACGGGGATCTGGTCGGCCGGGAGGGGCCGGGCACGTGACGAGCGTGGTGTGGTCGCGGTGATCGCCGGGATCGTCGCCGTCGTCCTCATGCTCGTCTCGGCCTTCGTGATCGACCTCGGCAGCACCTGGGCCCGGCGCGGCGACCTGCAGGTCCAGGCCGACAAGGCCGCCCTCCTCGCGGCGCGGAGCCTCCCCGCCACCGACGGGCCGGCGGAGCTCAAGGCCGCGAGGTACGTCGCCTACTACTTCGCCTGCCACACGCTTCCGGGGCAGAGGCAGCTCCACCCGGAGATCCCCGAGTGTCCTGCGGGGACCGGTCCCGGTTCGACGTCGATCCTGACCTACGCGCAGCAGCTGCTCGACAACGGCTCGGTGACCTTCCCGAAGGGCACGCAGATCAAGGTCCTCACACCGCAGGCGCGGATCGACTACGGGTTCGGCAAGCTCGCCGGGCTCGACGGAAGCACCCAGCGCAAGATGGCCATCGCGCAGGTCAGCTCTCCCGGCTCGGTCGTGCCGATGGGTCTCTCCGTCCCCTGTCTGCTCAGCGCAGTCGGCAACGTGCCCGCCACGGGCAACACCGTCACCGGGATCCTGCCGATCAACTACGTCACCGCCGGCTCTCTGACCCCGAGCTCGACCGCCGCGACGGTGTGGCCGAGCGCCTATGACACGACGGCGGGCGGCCCGACGCTGTCCTCGATCGGCACCGTCCCGAACCCGGTCGTCTCCGGCCCGACCGCCGCGACGTTCACCGTGACCGGATCCAACTGGGGCATCGTCCCGACCTCGGTCCAGGTCGCGTTCCACAAGGGCCCCGACACGGGCACACCGGCCCTGGCGGCGTCACTGAACGTCCTGGGCACGTCTGCCACCGGGCAGCTCCCCGACACGGTGATGCAGAACCCGGGGACCTGGGAGGTCAAGGTCGGCGTCGAGCAGACGTTAGGCGGGGCCCGCGAGTGGTCCAACCCGGTGCAGCTGAACGTCACGGCGGCCGGCGGAACCGCCGACCTGGTCGGCTGCGGACGGCTGCTCGACAGTCCGCGTGCCGACGAGCCCGACCGCGCTGCCGCGCTCGTCCGGAACTTCCAGCGTGGGCTCGACCATCCCCTGGTGGGCCACCCCAACCTGGTCTCCATCACCGCGCCCGGTCTGAACGCGGACGACGCAGTCGCCCTGGCCACCGACCCGGCCAGCCTCTTCAGCTGTTCCGGGGCGTCGCCCCACGTGCTGGACGTCGCCGGCCCGGCAGGGACCCCGAACTGCGTGCGGCTCCAGGGCGACGACTCCTGGCTGGCGGACTCCTTCACCGCGGGCATGCTGGGTGCGGAGAGCGGCGGGGAGGCGGGGCGGCTTGTGTGCTCGTCCACGCGGCCCTGCACCGGACCTACCGCAACGGTCCGCGGCGTGCAGATCAACGACGACGACTTCGACCAGTTCGTCGTGGACCCGAGCCTCCTGCGGAGCAAGCTGTTCTTCGGGCTCAGCTCCTACCTCACCAACGGCCTGCCGGTCCTCACCCCCGAGAACGCCCTGAGCCCCGACCTCTACAAGTCGCACAGGTTCATGTGGGTCCCGGTCATGAGCGCCCCGCTGACGCCCACGGCGGGAGGGGACTACCCGATCCTCACGTTCCGGCCGATCTTCGTCACCCAGGACGTGCCGTCGGGCTGGACGGCGTGGGACATGCTCTGGGACCAGGTCGACACCCTGGTCGCCGCGCTCGGCCTCAGCTGAGGGCGACGTCCAGCACGGACTGCTGATGAGCGAGGACGGTCAGACCTTGCGGGCCCTGCGGTTCATGACGATCGAGCCGACGTCGTTGCCCCTCGTCGCGGACACCTACGACGGCCCCACGACGGACTATGTGGGCGTCGGGCCGAAGCTCGTGAAGCTGGTGAAGTGATGCGCCGCCCCAGGTCACGCCATCTCGCCCATCGGCTCGCCCGGAACCTGGCGCACTACCTCGCACACGACCGCGGTCAGCGTGGCGGGCGCGGTGAGCACGGTGGGCGCGGTGAGCGTGGTGCCGCCGCGCTGGAGTTCGGACTGGTGCTGCCCGTCGTGATGCTCGTCATCTTCGGCATCATCCAGTACGGCTACCTGTTCTGGTCCCTCGAGACGGGTGCCGCCGCCGCTCGCGAGGCCGCGCGGCGGCTGATCGTCGGGGCCGACTGGGGGTGTACCCAGGCGGAAGCGGTCCAGGACGCGAACGGGCCCGCCATCGGGTCCGCGACGCCGGTCGTCACCCGGCGCTATCACACCGAGGGTGGAGCGACCCAGGCCGCGCCGGTCGTCGGGTCGCTCGTGACGGTGACGGTCTCGTTCCAGTCGCTCGACCTGGGGATGCCGTTCCTGCCGCTGCCCAACGGCGGGGTCGTCACCGAGACGGGTGTCGGCCGGATCGAGAACCTGCCTCCGCAGAGGTTGGCCTGCGACGGCTCGCAGAACTCCGTCCCGGGCGGGACCTACTGAGCGGCTGAGGTCTCGCCTCCGACGAGAGGTCGAAGCCGGCTTTCCTCCACAACGGTGGTTGCTCGCCTCCTGTCCACAGGCCTGCACTCATCGACGGGGGAGAGGTGCCGATCTGCGCGAGCCTTCGGCCAGGAGGTTCGCGATGACAACGACTGCACGACAGCGCTCCGCCCTCGGAGCGTTCGGCGAGACCCTCGCCGCCAAGCACCTGACCCAACAGGGGATGGTGCTGCTCGACCGCAACTGGCGGTGTGACCTCGGCGAGATCGACCTGGTGCTCCGCGACGGACGCGTCCTCGTCGTGTGTGAGGTGAAGACGCGGTCGTCCTTGGCCTACGGGACACCCCTCGAGGGCGTCACCGTGCAGAAGGCAGCCCGGCTCCGCCGACTGGCGGCGCGTTGGCTGGCCGACCACGAGGTGCACCCCGACGAGGTGCGCATCGACATCGTCGGGGTGCTGGTGCCGGCCGGCGGCCCGCCCGAGGTGGACCACGTCCGGGGCGTGGCCTGATGGGCGTCGCGACGGCTCGGACCATCACTCTGCAAGGCGCCAACGGGCACGTCATCGACGTCCAGGTCGACGTCTCGCAGGGGGTGGTCATGACGGCCATGGTCGGGCGGCCGGACGCCTCGATCAGCGAGGCTCGTGACCGCTGCCGTGCAGCCGTGACCAACAGTGGCTTCGAGTGGCCCGCGACCCGTCGGGTGACGATCCTGCTCTCGCCGGCAGACCTGCCCAAGCGCGGACCGCACTTCGACCTGCCGATCGCGGTGGCGACGCTCGCCGCGGCCGGGAAGATCCCCGCCTCGTCGCTGGCGGGCGTGGTGTTCGTCGGTGAGCTCACCCTCGACGGGCGGTTGCGGGCGGTGCCCGGGGTCCTGCCGATGGCGATGGCGGCGTCCGCGCGCCACATCTCCTGCGTCGTCGTCCCGGAGTCCCAGGCGGAGGAGGCGGCCATGATCCCCGGGATGACCGTCCTGGGCGCGCGCTCGCTCGCCCAGGTCGTCGCGCTCCTGCGGGGTGACCCCGTCCCGGACGCTCCTCCGATCGAGGCGCTGGCCCCAGGACCTCTGCTCTCCTGGAGGGGCGAGGACCGGATCGAGGAGGTCGACCTCTCCGACGTCCTCGGCATGACCGAGGCGAAGTACGCGCTCGAGGTCGCCGCGGCCGGAGGCCATCACGTGATGCTCAGCGGCCCGAAGGGCGCCGGCAAGACGACCTTGGCAGAACGGCTGCCGGGGCTGCTTCCCGACCTCACCCTCGAGGAGGCACTCGAGCTCAGTGCGATCTACTCTCTCGCGGGCTGCCTGCCGACCGGACAGACCGTGATGACCCGGCCGCCCTTCCGATCCCCGCATCACTCCGCCACCAGGACGGGCATGCTCGGCGGCGGCAGCGGCCGGGTGCACCCGGGAGAGGTCAGCCGTGCCCACACCGGGGCCCTCTTCCTCGACGAGTTCCCGCTCTTCCAGGCCGACATCATCGAGGGCCTGCGGGAGCCGCTCGAGAGCGGCGAGGTGACGATCGCCCGCGGCGAGGAGATCGCGACCTTCCCGGCGCGGGCGATGTTCGTCCTGGCCTGCAACCCCTGCCCTTGCGGCGAGTACCACCCCACGAACCGCGACAACCGCTGCGAGTGCCTCGAGGTCCGCCGCCGCGAGTACCGACGGAAGATCAGCGGCCCCATCGCAGACCGGATCGACATCACGCGCCACGTCGAGCCACTGACCCGCCTGGAGAAGGACGACCCCTTGGCGAGAAACGAGTCCTCGGAGACGGTGAGGGCGCGCGTGACCGCGGCTCGCGAGCGTCAGGCGCGAAGGTACGCCGGGACCGGCTGGCGGCTCAACAGCGCGGTCCCCGGACCGGTGCTTCGAGACCGCTGGCCGCTCCCGGCCGAGGCGGAGCTGCTCGTGGACGACCGCGTGTATGCCGGGGCGCTGACCCGGCGCGGGGCCACGCGCGTCCACCGGCTTGCGTGGACGGTGGCTGATCTCAAGGGCGTCGACAGCCCGGGCGTGACCGAGGTCGACACGGCCCTGCGCCTTCGCTCCGGGGAGCCGCTGCTGCTCAGCGCGCTCGAGGTGGTGCACCGGTGAGCGAGCGTGTCGCCCGGGCCGCGCTGAGCCGGTTGAGCGAGCCCGGCGACGTCCGGCTGACCACCCTTGTGAGACGACTCGGTGCCAACCACGTGTACCACCTGCTCCGCGAGGAGCAGGACATCGGCGGTGTCTACACCGACGTGGCAGCGAGGTTGCGGGGCCTCGACCCGGAGAGAGAGCTGGAGGACGCCGCGGCCAAAGGCATCCGGTTCGTGTGTCCGGAGGACGCCGAGTGGCCGGCCCAGCTCGCCGACCTCGACCGTGCGGAGCCGCTTCAGGAGCGCGGAGGTACGCCGCTGGGTCTCTGGGTGCGAGGAGCTCACCGGCTCGACGAGGCCTGCCGCAGCGCCGCCGCGATCGTCGGGTCTCGGTCCGGCCACCACCTACGGAGCCTCGGTGGCCTCCGAGATCGCGGCCGACCTTGCCGGGCACGGCATGTGCGTGGTCTCCGGCGCCGCGTTCGGCATCGACCAGGCTGCCCATCGCGGGGCGCTTGCCGCGAAAGGCCTCACCGTCGCGGTTCTCGCGTGTGGTGTCGACCGGGCCTACCCGTCCGCGCACCGCAACCTGCTGGACTACATCGCAGACACAGGGCTCGTGGTGTCTGAGCTGCCGCCGGGCTGCTCTCCCACACGGGTCCGCTTCCTCTCGCGCAACCGGGTCATCGCCGCGCTCGGCCGGGGGTCCGTCGTCGTGGAGGCCGCCGTGCGCAGCGGCGCTCTCAACACCGCGAACTGGACCACACGGCTGAACCGCGTGCTCATGGGCGTTCCGGGGCCGGTGACGAGCGCACCGTCCCAGGGCGTCCACGAGCTGATCCGCAGCCGGGGAGCCACGTTGGTCACGCGAGGCGAGGACGTCCTCGAGCTGCTGTCCCCGAGTGGTTGCTTCCTGAGCGAGGCACCCCAGGCTCCGGTCCTCGTGACGGACCGCCTCGCCGACCGCGACCGGCAGATCCTCGACGCGGTCCCGGTGAGCAGGCCCGCCGGCTGCGACTCCATCGCCCGCACCGCGGGTGTGGCCGAACGAGACGTCCGCGCGGCGATGGTGCGTCTTCACGGTCACGGGCTGGTGGAAGAGACGACGGACGGGTGGCTGCGTGCTCCGCAGGAGACGCCACGCTGACCCGTGGGGCGGATGAGGAACGGACCCGAGGCTGTCGGGGCGTAACCTCCCCGTGTGACGTCCACCGAGGAGCCGGAGCGGGCCGAGAGCAGAGGAAGCGTGGATCCGGCGCCGGTCGAGGACCGGGGCAGGGTCCTCCCCGAGTCGATGGCAGCCGTGCTCGCCGCCTACGAGCGGCACCTGGTCTCCGAACGAGACCTGACTCCGCACACGGTCCGGGCCTACCTGGGAGACATCTCCGGGATGCTGGAGCACGCTGCGATGCTCGGGCACAGTGAGGTCGCGCACCCTCGACGTCCAGACGCTGCGCAGCTGGCTCGCCAAGCAGCAGACGCTGGGGAAGGCACGGACCACCATGGCGCGTCGGGCGACGGCCGTGCGCGTGTTCACCGGATGGCTGCAGCGAGCCGGCCTCGCCGAGACCGACGCAGGTGCGCTCCTCGGGTCGCCCAAGGCGCACCGGACCCTGCCTGCGGCGCTGCGTCGCGAGGAGGCGCGGGAGCTGCTCGAGGCGGCGGCCGCCGGGGCCGACGACGGTAGCGCCGTCGGGCTGCGCGACGTGGCGATCCTGGAGCTGCTCTATGCGACCGGGATCCGCGTAGGGGAGCTGTGCGGGCTCGACGTGGACGATCTGGACCACGAGCGACGCGTCGTCCGGGTGCTCGGGAAGGGGCGCAAGGAGCGGACGGTCCCGTTCGGCCGGCCCGGCGGAGAAAGCGGTCGGCTCGTGGCTCAGGTCAGGGCGTCCACAGCTGGTGGTGGAGGGGTCCGGCGCAGCGCTGTTCCTGGGTGTTCGCGGCCGGCGGATCGACCAGCGAGCAGTTCGCACGATGGTCCACGCGAGGCTCGCCGACGTGCCAGGCGCCCCCGACCTCGGACCTCACGGCCTGCGCCACACGGCGGCCACGCACCTGCTCGAGGGCGGGGCCGATCTCCGAACGGTGCAGGAGCTCCTCGGACACGCCTCGCTGGCGACGACCCAGATCTACACGCACGTCACGACAGACCGCCTTCGCCAGGCGTACCGACAGGCCCACCCGCGGGCCTGACCGCAAAGCTGCACGACCGTCCAGCACAATCAGGCTCGTGACCCACCGAGAAAGCATCCGCAGCGAGCCCCGCCTGATCGCCCCGACCGAGCAGCTGCACGTCTCCTGGCTCGAGGCTCGTGACGAGTGGGGCCGTGGCGTGCACCAGGACGGGGCCGGTCTGTGGCTCGCAGAGGACCTCGACCTCGACACGTCCGAGGGCTTCTCGGCCTGGATCGAGCGGCTGCGCCGTGAGGGAGACACCTCGATCCCGCCCGAAGCGGGCAAGGTGCACGCGACCTACTGGTGGATCGCCGATGCGGACACCTACCTGGGGGCGATCACGGTGCGTCACCGGCTCAACGACTTCCTCCTCGAAGCGGAGGTCACATCGGCTACGGCGTGCGGCCCTCGGCCCGGGGACGCGGCTACGCGACCTGGGCCCTCGGTGCCGTCCTGACCGAGGCCCGAGCGCTCGGGTTGGACCGCGCCCTCGTGACCTGCGACGACGACAACGTCGCGTCGGCACGAACCATCGAGCGCAACGGCGGGGTGATCGAGGACGTCCGGGAGACCGAGGTCGGCCGCAAGCGCCGCTACTGGATCACCCTCTAGGACCTCGGGACTCCCGGCTGCTCACGTCGGGCCATCCGAGGCAGGCGTCCCCAGGGACAGCGGACCGGCGGGGAGCCCGAGGAACGGCAGCAGCCGGACCGGCCCCGCGCCCACCAGCGTCAACGGGTCGAGGTAGGTCTCGCCCTCGATGAGCCCCCAGTGCAGGCAGGCCTCGGGGGCGCAGTGGCTGCCGAACCTCTCGAGCCTTCCGATGACGTCTCCGGCGGCCACCACGGCGCCCACCTCGACGCCGGCCCGCACCGGTTGGTAGGTGGTCCGCGTCGCGCCGTGGCCGACCACCACCACCCCGCGCCCGGCGAGCGACCCGGCGAACGTCACCCGGCCGGGCGCGGCGGCGCGAACCTGCTGGCCGGGGGTCCCCGCGAGGTCAACACCTCGATGCCCGGGTCCGTAGGCCGACAGCGGGGGGTCGAAGCCGGCGACCACGACCGGTCGAGGTGCCAACGGCCACACCCCGGTCACGGGCCCCGGGGCGAGTCCGGTGGTCCCGGTGGTGACGAAGAGCAGGCTGAGCAGGTGAGAGTCAGGGCAGTCGTCATGCTCCGAGCATCAGGCGGAGCGGCCGTCGTACCAACGGCGCCGACGCGGGCTGGGGAGGAAGCGAGCCCGGCGCGGCTCCTGTGGACGGTCCGTGGCCTCGCTCGATTCGCCCCGTCCGGCCGATCTCGTCTAGACTCGCGGGTGGCAACCCGTGCATCGAGCACAGGTTGTACTTCGCACGCTCGTCACCGTGACCGAACCGGCTCGCCGGCTCTCCCACGGGCGTCGTTCTCGTCAGTCCTCTTCGGCTCATCGTCGCAAGGGGTGGGAACGCGCCGGGCGTCAGGGCAGGGGACACCCGTCTCCCTGCGACAACTGAGAGAGACCCGCTCGCGCGAGACGAGCACGCGGTGACCGTGAGGTCCACGCGTGCGCGCACTCGTGCCTGTGGGTCATAGGACGCAGGAGGAACGATCGGCATGGCCGTCGTCACCATGCGCCAGCTCCTCGAGAGCGGCGTCCACTTCGGGCACCAGACCCGCCGTTGGAACCCGAAGATGAAGCGCTTCATCATGACCGAGCGCAACGGCATCTACATCATCGACCTGCAGCAGTCGCTGGCCTACATCGACCGCGCGTACGCCTTCGTCAAGGAGACCGTCGCCAAGGGCGGCACCGTGATGTTCGTCGGCACGAAGAAGCAGGCTCAGGAGGCGATCGCCGAGCAGGCGACCCGCGTCGGCATGCCCTACGTCAACCAGCGTTGGCTCGGCGGCATGCTCACCAACTTCCAGACGGTGCACCAGCGCATCAACCGTCTCAAGGAGCTCGACGAGATCGACTTCGACGACGTCGCGGGCAGCGGTCGTACGAAGAAGGAGCTGCTCCACATGAAGCGCGAGCAGATCAAGCTCGACAAGACGCTGGGTGGCATCCGGGACATGTCCCGCACGCCGTCGGCGGTGTGGATCGTCGACACCAACAAGGAGCACCTCGCCGTCGAGGAGGCCCGCAAGCTCAGGATCCCGATCATCGGCATCCTGGACACCAACTGCGACCCCGACGAGGTCGACTTCCCGATCCCGGGCAACGACGACGCCATCCGCGCCGTCGGTCTGCTGACCCGCGTGGTGGCCGACGCCGTCGCCGACGGCCTCATGGCCCGCTCCGGTGCGAAGTCCGGTGAGGCCGCAGCGACCGGTGCCGAGCTCGGCGCCGAGGAGCCGCTGCCCGAGTGGGAGCGTGAGCTCCTCCAGGGTGACGCCGACAAGGCAGCCGTCAAGGCCACCGGCGGCGACGAGAAGGCCACCGAGACCCCGGCCGCCGAGTCGACCGGCGCCTCCTCCGAGGCCACCGAGGCAGCCGCCCCGAGCGACGCCCCCGTCAGCGGCGACGCCGAGGCTGCCACCGAGGCCCCTGCTGAGGCTGCCACCGAGGCCCCTGCTGAGGCTGCCGCCGAGGACGAGAAGGCCTGACCAAGCGCAGGTGAGGGTGGGTACGACGGTCCGCTGACCGTCGTACCCACCCGCCACCGGCCCGCGGCCGCTGACCAAGAGGGCCGCACCCCACCGACCACACTCAGAAACCACGAGGGACGAACAGACTCATGGCGAACATTTCCGCCGCAGACGTCAAGCGGCTCCGCGACCTCACGAGCGCGGGCATGATGGACAGCAAGAAGGCCCTCGAGGAAGCCGACGGCGACTTCGACAAGGCCGTCGAGATCCTCCGCATCAAGGGCGGCCAGAAGGCTGCGAAGCGTGGTGCCGAGCGCACCGCCTCCGCCGGCCTGGTCGCCACCTCCGGCAGCGCGCTGGTCGAGCTGAACTCCGAGACCGACTTCGTCGCCAAGAGCGACGAGTTCGTCGCGGTCGCCCAGCAGGTCGCCGACGTCGCGGCCGAGGCCAAGCCGGCCGACGCCGAGGGCCTCAAGGCCGTCAAGCTCGGTGACTCCACCGTCGGCGAGGTCGTCGAGGGCCTCGCTGTGAAGATCGGCGAGAAGATCGAGCTCGGCCGCGTCGCCGTGTTCGACGGTCCCGTCGCCACCTACATGCACCGTCGCGCCGCGGACCTGCCGCCGGCCGTCGGCGTGCTCGTCGAGTACGAAGGCAGCAACGAGGACGCCGCGCGCGGTGCCGCGATGCAGATCGCCGCGATGCGCCCGCAGTTCGTCTCGCGTGACGAGGTGCCCGCGGACGTGGTCGCCAAGGAGCGCGAGATCGCCGAGGCCACCGCGCGCGAGGAGGGCAAGCCCGAGCAGGCGATCGCCAAGATCACCGAGGGCCGCCTCAACGGCTTCTTCAAGGAGGTCGCCCTCCTCGACCAGCCGTCCGTGCAGGACAGCAAGAAGAACGTCAAGGCCGTCCTCGACGAGGCCGGCGTGACCGTCAAGCGGTTCGCCCGCTTCGAGGTCGGGGCCTGATCAACTAGGGTTCAGGCGAAGACGAACGACTAAGGAGGCCGGTCCGTGGAGCGCATTGCAGCATCCGACGGACCGGCCTTCTGGTTCGTCACCACCACGGCACGGTCGCGAAGGGAAACAGTGTGACGGCGTACAAGCGGGTCCTTCTCAAGCTCTCCGGCGAGGTCTTCGGCGGCGGCAGGATCGGCGTGGACCCCGACGTCGTGAACCAGATCGCCCGGGAGATCGCCGACGTCGTGCGGACGGGCGTCCAGGTCGCGATCGTCGTCGGAGGCGGCAACTTCTTCCGCGGCGCCGAGCTCCAGCAGCGCGGGATGGACCGCAGCCGTGCCGACTACATGGGCATGCTCGGCACCGTGATGAACTGCCTGGCCCTCCAGGACTTCCTCGAGAAGCAGGGCGTCGAGACCCGGGTGCAGACCGCCATCGCGATGGGGCAGGTCGCCGAGCCGTACATCCCGCGGCGCGCGATCCGCCACCTCGAGAAGGGCCGCGTCGTCATCTTCGGCGCCGGCGCGGGGATGCCCTACTTCTCGACCGACACGGTCGCCGCGCAGCGCGCGCTCGAGGTGGGTGCCGAGGTGATCTTGATGGGCAAGCAGGGCGTGGACGGTGTCTACGACGCCGACCCGAAGCTGCACCCCGACGCGGTGAAGTTCGACAGTCTCACCTACGACGAGTTCCTCGCCCGAGGGCTCAAGGTCGCCGACGCCACCTCCGTGAGCCTCAGCCGTGACAACGACATCAGCATGATCGTGTTCAACTTGTCCGAGGAGGGCAACATCGCGCGAGTCGTTGCAGGTGAGAAGATCGGTACGACGGTCTCGCGGACCGTCTGAGTCTTGCCAAGGGCCTGAGGGGCGGCCCGACCTGAGCCCCACCGACGTTTGGACGAGTATCAAGGAGCAGCCGTGATCAGCCAGACCCTCAACGAGGCCGACCAGAAGATGGACAAGGCCGTCGAGGTCACCCGTGAGGACTTCGCGGCCATCCGCACCGGTCGGGCGCACCCGTCGATGTTCCACAAGATCACCGCTGACTACTACGGCACGCCGACTCCGCTGCAGCAGCTGGCCTCGTTCACCGTCCCGGAGGCGCGCGTCGTGATCGTGGCGCCCTACGACATGGGCGCGATGGGCGCCATCGAGCGCTCGATCCGCGACTCGGACCTCGGCGTGAACCCGACCAACGACGGCAAGACGCTGCGCATCGTGCTCCCCGAGCTCACCGAGGAGCGCCGCAAGGAGTACATCAAGCTCGCCAAGACCAAGGCGGAGGACGGCAAGATCGCGATTCGCAACGTCCGCCGCCACGCCAAGCAGGCCCTCGACAAGCTCGAGAAGGACGGCGAGGTCGGCAAGGACGACGTGACCGGCGCCGAGAAGCGGCTCGACGGCCTGACGAAGAAGCACACGGACGCGATCGACGAGATGCTCAAGCACAAGGAAGCCGAGCTGCTCGAGGTCTGAGCGCGCCGATCCTTCATGACCACATCCGAGACGCCGTCGGGCGCTCCGGCCCCGACCGGACGCGCCGGGCGCAACCTCCCCGCCGCCATCGCCTCGGCGGTCGTGCTGCTGGCACTGATCGCCGGATCGCTGTACTTCTGGAAGGCCGCGTTCGTCGGCGTCGTCACCGCCGCGATCCTGCTCGGCGTGTGGGAGATGCGTCAGGCGCTGGCCGAGAAGGGCATCGCGCTGGCGATCGAGCCGCTGCTCGTCGGCACGGTGCTGATGCTGGTGGGCGCCTACATCTGGGGCCTGCCCGCCATGTCGACGCTGCTGGCCGTCACGGCGTGGGCGCTGATGCTGTGGCGGCTGCGCAGAGGGGTCGACGGCTTCGTCCGCGACACCACCGCGGGTGTCTTCACAGCTGTCTACCTCCCGTTCCTCGCAGGCTTCGTCATGCTGCTCCTCAAGCCCGACGACGGGCCGCTGCGGGTGCTCACGTTCATCCTCGTCACGATCGCCTCGGACATCGGCGGGTACTTCGTCGGCGTTCTCGCCGGCAAGCACCCCATGGCGCCGGTGATCTCGCCGAAGAAGTCGTGGGAGGGCTTCGCGGGCTCCGCGGTCTTCTGCGTCGGCGCCGGCTGGGGCTCTGTGGTCTACCTGCTCGACGGTGAGTGGTGGGTCGGTGTGCTGCTCGGCCTGGTCTCGGTGGTCATGGCCACGCTCGGAGACCTGTCGGAGTCGGTGATCAAGCGTGACCTCGGCATCAAGGACATGTCCTCGATCATCCCGGGCCATGGCGGCCTGATGGACCGGCTGGACTCCCTCCTCGCCACGGTCGCACCGATCTGGCTGATGCTGTACTACCTCGTCCCCGTGTCCTGAACCCCGCGTCGGACGTCATACGTCCCGGTCGCCATAGGAGCCGCTCCGCATGACGTCCCGCAGGGTTCATCTCGTCCGCCACGGAAGGTCCCTGGTGGAGAGAGGCCGCCCGCCGCACGAGTGGGGCCTCGACCCCGAAGGTCACGCGGCCGTCGTCGCCCTGCGTGAGTCCGGTCGGCTTCCCGACGCCGCTCGCTGGTTCTCCTCGCCCGAGACCAAGGCGCTCCAGACCGCACGGATGCTCACTGACGACGAGGTCACGGTCGTGCCGGAGCTGCGTGAGCACCAGCGCCACTCGACGCGCTGGTTCAGCGACCCGGCCGAGTTCCGAGCCGTCGTACGACGGGCGTTCGACCGTCCCCACGAGGCCGCACTGGAGGGGTGGGAGCCCTTGTCGGCGACCCGCGAGCGGCTGCTCCCCGCCGTACGCCGGATCCTGGCAGACCGACCCGACGACGAGATCGTCCTCTCGGGGCACGGCACCGCGTGGACGCTTCTGGCCGCCGAGCTGACCGGCCGGCCACCTGACCTCGAGGCGTGGGCGCAGCTGCGGATGCCGGACCTGTGGCTGGTCGAGACCGGACCAATTTGACACCAACGCACCTCTTGTCAGCACGGTTTACAGTCGCTACGTTCTTGTAAACCGCGGGCGCGGCGCCCGTCGGAGTGAGGAGCGACGAGATGGCAGTGCAGTCCCTGCCGGCCACGCAGGTGGAGTGGCGTGACGGCAAGCGTTACCTGTGGATCATGGGCGCGGTCATGCCGCTCGTGCCCTTCGCCGCGTGGTCGCTGGTCGCGGTCACCGGCCTCGACCTGTTCTGGTGGTTCGGGCCGGTGTTCGTCTTCGGGATCATCCCGCTGGTCGACCTGCTCACCGGCCTCGACCGCAACAACCCGCCCGACGAGGTCATCGAGAGCCTGGAGAACGACAAGTACTACCGGTGGGTGACCTACGCGTTCATCCCGATGCAGTACCTCTCGCTGGCCTGGGGCGCCTGGATGCTCGGCAGCAGCGCCCTCGACGTCGCCGACAAGATCGGGCTCTCGCTCGGCATCGGCATGGTCGCCGGCATCGCGATCAACACCGCGCACGAGATGGGTCACAAGAAGGAGCAGCACGAGCGCTGGTTCGCCCGGATCGCCCTCGCGCAGCCGTTCTACGGCCACTTCTTCATCGAGCACAACCGGGGCCACCACGTGCGGGTCGCCACCCCCGAGGACCCCGCGAGCTCGCGGGTCGGCGAGACCGTCTGGGGCTTCCTGCCGCGCACCGTCTGGGGCAGCCTCAAGAGCGCATGGGGGCTGGAGAAGCGCCGTCTCCAGCGCCGCAAGCAGTCGCCGTGGACGCTCAGGAACGACATCCTCAGCGCCTGGGCCATGTCGGTCGTGCTGTGGGGAGGCCTCATGCTCGCCTTCGGCTGGCAGATCTTCCCCTACCTGGTCATCCAGGCGCTCGTCGGCATCTGGCTGCTGGAGTCGGTGAACTACCTCGAGCACTACGGAATGCTGCGACACAAGACCGCGTCCGGGCGCTACGAGCGTGTCAACCCCAGCCACAGCTGGAACTCCAACAACATCGGCACGAACGTGCTGCTCTACCACCTGCAACGGCACAGCGACCACCACGCGAACCCGACGCGTCGCTACCAGGCGCTGCGCGACTTCAAGGAGTCGCCGGTGCTGCCGACCGGGTACGCCGGGATGATCGTGCTGACCTGGGTGCCCGCGATCTGGCGAAGGGTGATGGACCCGCGCGTGCTCGCCCACTTCGACGGCGACATCAGCCGCGCCAACCTCCTCCCGCGCAAGCGCGACAAGATCGTCGCCAAGTACGCACGGGTGACGAGCGGAGGAGCGAGCGCGGCATGAGCAGGTTCGTCTGCCCCAGCTGCGAGTACGTCTACGACGAGGAGAAGGGCGACCCCCACGAGGGCTGGCCGCCGGGCACCCCGTTCGACCAGATCGACCCCGACTGGTGCTGTCCCGACTGCGGAGTGCGGGAGCAGCAGGACTTCGAGCCGCTGGACGTCACCGGCGACGGAGGAGTCTCCAGGTGAGGGCACGGTGCTGCGAACGGGGCCCGGGTGTGGCCGGAGGCGTTGGCGGAACGGGCCGTCGCCCTGGCGGATAGCCTGGTGCCATGACCGTCGACGCGCCAGGAACCTTCCGCGAGTCGGTTCGCAGCCTGCTGCGTGACCGTCTCCTGGACGCCGCTGCGTCGATCACCGCCACCGAGGGCTGGGGGGCGGTGACGATGGCCGGGCTCGCCGACGTCGTCGGGGTCAGTCGTCAGACGGTCTACAACGAGCTCGGGTCCAAGCCGCGGATCGCCGAGGAGCTCGTGATGCGCGAGCTCGGCCGGTTCCTCGACATCGTGCGCGGCCGGATGAGCAGCGAGACCGACATCGTCGTGGCCCTGCGCAGCGCCTGCGAGGGAGCGCTCGAGGCTGCCGCCGCGAACCCTCTGCTCAAGGCGATCCTCGGGTCCGCCCACACCGGAGGCAGTGACCTGCTGCCCCTGCTCACGACACAGTCCCAAGGGCTGATCGACAACGCCAGCGTGGTCGTGATCGAGGCACTGCACGACCAGGGCCTCGAGACGGGTCTCGACGAGGTCGAGGAGCGTACCGCCGTCGACACCATCGTCCGCCTGGTGCTCAGCCACGTCATGCAGCCGGGCAAGTCCCCGGCCGACGCCGCCGCGGACATCGCCTGGGTCGCGGGCCACGTCATCCACGACGTCGCGGGGCCCCGGGCCTGAGCCCCCAGCCGAGCGGGTCTCGACAGGCTCGACGGGCTCGACCGACGGGGGCGAGCGGCTCGACCACCGGACCAGCCGGTGCTCGGATTGGGCGGCGTGTTGCCCGGGGTGGGACACTTGACCGGTCATGTCTGATCAGCCCGCCAAGACCCTTCCCCTCGTGTTCGACGAGCCGCGCGGCCGCAAGAAGCCGCCGCGCCACCTCGCGGACCTGACCGCCGCAGAGCGCAAGGAGCTCGTGGCCACGCTCGGCCTCCCCGGCTTCCGGGCGAAGCAGCTCTCCACGCACTACTTCTCCCGCCTCGTCGACGACCCGGAGCAGATGACCGACCTGCCCGCGGCCGACCGCGCGGCGATGGTGGAGTCGCTGCTGCCCGAGCTGATGACCCCGCTGCGCACCATGGAGGCCGACAAGGGCACCACGCGCAAGACGCTGTGGAAGCTCTTCGACGGCGCTCTCGTCGAGTCGGTGCTGATGCGCTACCCCGACCGGGCCACCATGTGCGTGTCGTCCCAGGCCGGCTGTGGCATGGCATGCCCGTTCTGCGCCACGGGCCAGGGCGGTCTCCAGCGCAACATGTCCACCGCCGAGATCGTGGAGCAGGTGGTCGCCGGTGCACGCGCCCTGTCACGGGGCGAGGTGCCCGGTGGCCCGGGTCGCGTCTCCAACGTGGTGTTCATGGGCATGGGCGAGCCGCTGGCGAACTACAAGGCGGTGATCGGGGCGGTACGCCGGATGACCGACCCGGCCCCGGACGGTCTGGGCATGTCCGCCCGTGGGGTCACCGTCTCCACGGTGGGCCTGGTGCCGCGGATGCGTCAGCTCGCGGAGGAGGGGATCCCCGTGACTCTCGCGCTCTCGCTCCATGCACCGGACGACGAGCTGCGCAACGAGCTGGTGCCGATCAACACCCGGTGGACGGTGCACGAGGCGGTCGAGGCCGCCTGGAACTACGCCAAGGTCACCAAGCGTCGGGTGTCGATCGAGTACGCCATGATGTGCGACATCAACGACCAGGGCTGGCGCGCCGACCTGCTGGGCGACGTGCTGAACTCCTACGGCGACTGGGGCTGGGTGCACGTGAACCTGATCCCGCTCAACCCGACGCCCGGCTCGAAGTGGACCGCGTCGCGCCCGGAGGTCGAGCGGGAGTTCGTCCGACGCCTCGAGGCCAAAGGCATCCCCACGACCGTGCGTGACACCCGTGGGCAGGAGATCGACGGCGCCTGCGGGCAGCTCGCCGCGACCGAGGTCTGACCTAACCCGCGAGGCCCGCGGGAGCGGCGACGAGCAGCTCCACGTTGCGGTTCTCGACGGCGCCGCGCCCGGATGACTCACGTTGCTGCCAGTCGTTCGCGGCGAGCTCGCGGGCGAGCCCCGCGAGGACCAGCGGGTCGCCGGTGCGTCCGCCGTACGCTTCCGGGCCGTCGTGGTCGAGCATCGTGGCGAAGATCGACAACGTGCCGTCGCGGTTGTCGGCGATCTCGATGAGCCGGGACTGTTGGGGCCAGTCGATGTGCGACGCGGTGTTGATCTCCCAGAACCCTCCCGGCGTCCCGTCCTCGCGACGGTGCGCCCAGATCTCGTTGCGGTGCGTGTGGCCGTCCACCATGGCCACGACCTGGGGGTGCTGCAGCAGCAGCGAGCGCACCTCGTCGCCGAGCACCCGTGGCTCCGGGTCCCCCCCGGTTGCGACCAGCGGGTTGTCCATGGTGCTCAGGGTGTGGTGACAGGCCACGACCACCACCCGGTCCGTGGAGGCGGCGAGCACCTCGGTGAGCCACGCGAACTGGCCGGCGTCCAGGGAGCCGTTGGCCTCACCGTTCGGGTTGACCGTGTCGAGGACGACGAAGCGGACCAGTCCCCGGTCGAAGGTGTAGTACGCCGTGCCGTCGACGCGGTTCCGCTCGGTGAACCCGTGACCTTGCGGTGCGCCGGTGGAGGTGAAGTGCTCCTCCACGATCTCGGCGCGCGAGAGCACCCTGCGCTGGGCGTCCGGGGTCACGGGACGCACGTGCGGTGTGGTTGCGAGGCTCGCCAGGAACCCTGCGTAGTCGCCCTGCACAGCGCGCAGGAGGTCGTCCTGGCTCAGTCCGGCGGGCGGGGAGACGAGCTTCAGCCCGCCCTCTGCGACCAGGGTCAGCTGGAGGGTGGCGGGGAAGTTCCCCTGCACCAGGGCCTCGTGGTTGCCGAAAGCGGTGTACCAGGGCACCGCGAGCCCGGTCGCCTCGAACGGGCGCCGCGCGGCGTCGAGCAGGCCTGGCACGACGGGGAAGCCGTGCCTGCTGCGGGGGAAGTCGTCGCTCGCGCCGGCCGGCGTGCCGTCGGGATGCCAGTAGTGGGTGTCGTACCACTGAGACTCGGAGTCGGCGACGCCTTCGAACCGGGTCAGGTCACCCGAGTCGGGGCGCACCCGGGAACCGTCGAGCAGGTCGATGTTCCAGCGGACCTCGTTGAGCTGGGCGTTGTCGGAGTTGTCGCCGGTCTGGAGGGCGAGGGCGAGCGGCGCCCGGGTCACCGGCCCTACCCGGACCCGGTTGACCGCCCGGACCATCGCCTCGGCGATGTGAGCGGTGAGCATCTCCTGAGGACGGTAGGCAGACGAGGCGATGCCGGGTCCGACCTCGTTGTCGTCGTAGCGGTCGAAGTACTCCAGCCGCATCGGTGACTGCACGTCGACCACGTGCACGTCGGTCAGGTGCGCGAAGGCGAGCACGGCGCGACGCCGGGCCGCGCGCTTGCGGCCGGCCGGGACCCCGAGGTCGGTGCGCACGAGGTGGGGTTCGCCGGGCCCGCGGACCACCGGCACGTAGCCGCCCACACCCGGGGTCCCACGCGTCAGCGTGTAGTCCAGGGTCGTACCCGCGGGCGCGACCGGACCGGATGCCGCCCACGTCCGCGCGGGACGCAGCAGACCTGTGCCGCCCAGTGCGGATGCCCCGGCCAGGGCGGCACCGGAGCGGAGGAGGTCCCGTCGGGAGAGATGCATGTGACGTCAACGAACCTGGGCGCACAGGGTCACGGATCCTCGTAGGCTCTGGGCTCGTGACCACCGAGCGCACGGCCTACTACGACGCCGAGGCGCCGGTGTACGACGACAGCCGCGGCGGGACCGTTCGCGCGCGTGCCGCCGCGGAGGTGGTCGCCGCGATGGTCCCCTCCAACGGCATCGCCCTGGACGTCGCGGGTGGCACCGGCATCGTGTCCGCGGAGCTCGCCGCCCGCGGCTTCGACGTCGTCGTGGCCGACCTGTCCAGGGGCATGCTCTCCGTCGCCGCGGAGCGGCTCCCCGGCCGGGCGATGGTGGCGGCGGCCGACCGGCTCCCTGTGTCCGACGGGTCGGTGGACCTCGTCACGATGGTGTGGCTGCTGCACCTGCTGACCATCCCGGTGGCGGACGCGGCCCTCGCCGAGGCGGCCCGGGTCCTGCGCCCCGGCGGGCACCTCGTGACGACGGTCGACAAGGACCTCGCACACGGACGCGTCCGGCGTACCGGAGCCGACGGCGCGGACCGCGTGGCCGCTGTCGCCGCGAGGCACGGACTCCATCTGGTGGGGCAGGAGTCGTTCAGTGGACCGAGTACCTGGGGTTCGGCGAACGGGGGAGACCCGGTGTTCCCGGTCGCCGCCTACCGGAAGGCCTGAACGACGCCCCGCGGCGTTCTGCCCCTCGTCGCCGGTCATACCATCGAATGAGGGAGCGAGCGATGCATACCGAGAGCGTCTTCGAAACCGGCCGGGCGGCCTTCCGGCGGCGGGACTGGGGGAAGGCCTATGCCGTCCTGAGCGCCGCGGACGACGATGCGCCGCTGGCCACCGAGGATCTCGAGCTGTTGGCCACCACCGCCTACCTGGTGGGCGAGGAGGATCGGTTCGTCGAGCTCATGGCGCGGGTGCACCGAGAGACGATGCGGGCGGGGGACACGGTCGCCGCGGCCCACGCCTCGTTCTGGGTGGCCTTCAGCTTGTTCGACCGGGGGCAGGCGGCACAGGCCAGTGGCTGGCTCCGTCGTGGCGAGGTCGCATTGGGTTCGAGCCCGGGCCACAGCTCAGCCCAGGGCTACCTCCTTGCGCTCCGGGCGCTCCAGCACGTCCACGGTGACCCGCAGACGGCTCTCGAGATGTTCACCGAGGTCTACGAGTGCGGCCGGCGGTTCGCAGACCCGGACCTGCTCGCGTTCGGACGGCTGGGTCAGGGCCAGGCCCTCGTCAGGCTGGGAGAGGTCGAGCAGGGTGTGTCCTACCTCGACGAGGTGATGGTGGCGGTTACCGCCGAGGAGGTCTCGGCGATGGTGTCCGGCCTCGTCTACTGCGGAGTGATCGAAACCTGCCATCGGACGTTCGACGTGGGCCGGGCGCGCGAGTGGACCGGGGCGCTGACCCGATGGTGCGACAAGCAGCCTGACCTGGTGCCGTACCGGGGTGACTGCCTCGTCCACCGCGCTCAGATCCTGCAGCTGAACGGGGACTGGGGGCTGGCGATGACGGAGGCGGAACGTGCCGGTGTGCTGCTGGCATCGCTTCACGGCAATCCTCTTCAGGGCGCCGCCCTGTACGAGAAGGCCGAGGTGCATCGACTCCGCGGAGAGCTCAACCAGGCTGAGGAGTGCTATCGGGAGGCGGGAGAACGGGGACAAGAGACCCAACCCGGTCTGGCCCTGCTGCGGCTTGCGCAGGATCGCGTGGACGTCGGCCTTGCTGGGATCCGCCGCGCTCTCGACGAGGCGAAGCCCGAGGCGAACCGGCCACGCCTGCTTGCTGCTCATGTCGAGCTCGCTCTCGCCGCTGGAGATGTCAGAGCCGCCCGCCAAGCCTCCGACGAGCTCGGCGGTATCGCCCAAGGAGTGGGCGCCCCCTTCTTGGAAGCGCTTGCCGCCCGCTCGACGGCTGCGGTGCTGCTCGCCGAGGACGATGCCAGGGCGGCATTGGCTTCGGCACGGCGTGCGTGGGGGATCTGGCGGCGGCTCGACGTTCCGTTCGAGGCAGCACGGAGCCGCATCCTGGTCGGTCTGGCCAGCCGCCGGATCGGTGACCTGGACACGGCGCGAAGTGGAGATCGGCGCCGCTCGCACGGTCCTCGAACAGCTGCGCGCCGTGACCGAGCTGCGTGCACTCGCCCAGCAGGATTCCACGGTCGGGGAGGAGGACAGCGTCCTGACTCCTCGTGAGCTCGAGGTGCTGCGGCTCGTCGCCGCGGGCAAGAGCAACCGCGCGATCGCGGCAGATCTCGTCCTCAGCGACAAGACCGTCGCACGTCACGTCGCGAACATCTTCGTCAAGCTCGACGTCTCATCCAGGTCCGCCGCCACGGCGTACGCCTTCCAGCACGACCTCGTCTGACCGTCCCGACTACACAGAATCAACCATGCAGTCCCGATGCCGAAGTTGCATGGTTGGCCCGACGTGGGCGGTGAGCTCGGGACCTAGCGTCGAGTACATGAACGTTCCCGTTGTCGCAGGTGTCGTCTCCACAGTGATCTTCGCCCTCAGCGCGTTCCCGATGCTCGTCAAGGCCGCGCGTACCAAGGAGCTGCAGAGCTACAGCCTGAGCAACATGCTGTTGACCAACGCGGGGAACGCGGTCCACTCCGTCTACGTCTTCAGCCTTCCGCCAGGACCCATCTGGGCAATGCACTCGTTCTATCTCGTGACGACCGCGACGATGCTGGTGTGGTACGTGCGCTACTCGAAAGCGACGGCAGCCGGCGGGACAGGTCAGAAGGAGCATGCGCTCGAGGCGCTCGAGGCAGTGAGGGCGCGCCCCGCTACGTCGGGCGGAGCGTCACCGACTGAGCACAGTGGGCACCTCGGAGACGTCGTCCACGAGGTGCAGGACCTTCTCCATCTCGCGGCCCCGGGCGAGCCTCTCGAGCAGCGGCCAGACGGGCAGCTCCTGTGTCCAGTGCTCGCGGCCCACTAAGACCATCGGTGCGACCGACGAGGGGTCGGCGTAGTAGTTCTCGCAGGCGTCCTGGAAGACCTCCTGCACCGTGCCGGCGGCCCCGGGCAGGAACACGATGCCGGCCGTCGCGACGTGGAGCAGGATGTCCTCGCGGACCGCGTTCCGGAAGTACTTCGCGATGTCGGTCGCGAACGCGTTCGGCGGCTCGTGGCCGTAGTGCCAGGTCGGGATCCCGAGCGAGCGGTCGCCCTCGGGCCAGCGCCGGAGGACCTCGAAGGCGGTCCGGGCCCAGCGTTCCACCGACGGGGTGAATCCCGGGACCTCGGCAAGCATCGCGAGGGCCTGGTCCAGGTCGGAGCGGGGGCGGCCCGCCAGGTAGGCGCCGAGGTTCGCCGCCTCCATCGCGCCCGGGCCGCCTCCCGTCGCGACGGTGAGCCCTACGCCGGTGAGCGCGTGGGCGAGGTCGGGCGGCGGCTGCATACTCCCTGCTGCCCCGCGCCAGGGCGTGGCCACCCATCACGCCGACCAGGCGCTTGCCGCGCACGAAGCCACGCAGCGCGTCGTCGACGGCATGGTCGTGCAGCGCCCGCGCCAGGCTGATGCCCACGGTCTGCTCCCGTTTCGACCACGCGTAGACACGGGCGTCCAGGGTCCTCTCGTAGCAGTCGTCGATGCCGTCGTACAGCTCGCGGGGCGTGTAGAGGCCGGCGCGGTAGGCGTCGAACGGGACGTCGGGAACGACGGGGAAGACCAGCCCACCCCGCGCGCGCAGGCTCTCCTCGTCGGCGGCTCCGAGCTCGCAACCGAGGAAGAGCGCGCCGCGCGGGTCGAGCTCCCGGAGGACGGGCCCGCGGTCGCGGAGGTCCACCGCCTGGAAGTGCCAGCCGTCCATCGAGGTCGCACCTGCCGCCACGCGCTCGTCGAACTCCTCCAGGGTCTCGATCTCGACGGTGCGACCGCGCTGCTCTCTCACGCGGACGAACCTACCCACTTCACCGCTTCGGCATGAGACCGACCGCGCCCGGGAACACAATGGCGTGGTGGACGGCTCGAGCACCCAGGGCGACGGCGACAGGCCGCGGTTCGTCGTCCAGCGGCACCGCGCAAGGAGTCCTCACTACGACCTGCGGCTCGAGGTCGACGGTGTGCTCGTCAGCTGGGCGGTGCCCAAGGGACCGACGCTGGACCCGGACGTCCGGCGCAGCGCGTTCCGCGTCGAGGACCACCCGATGGAGTACCTCCACTTCGAGGGTGTGATCCCTTCGGAGCAGTACGGCGCCGGGGACGTGACCGTGTGGGACATGGGCACCTGGGAGCCGCACGGGACCGAGGACCCGCGAGCGGCCCTCGAGGCCGGGGAGCTCCACGTCGACGTGTACGGGCACAAGCTCCGCGGGCGGCTCGCCCTCGTGCGCCGAGGAGGCGCGGGGGAGCGGGAGCAGTGGCTCCTCGTCCACAAGCACGACGAGGACGCGGTCAGCGGCTGGGATCCCGACGAGCACCCGCGCTCCGTGCTCAGCGGCCGGACCAACGACGAGGTCAAGGCGGCGCCCGAGCGGATCTGGAGGTCCGACCTGTCGGCTGCCGAGGCCGAGATCGATCTGCACCCGACGCCCGATCCGGTCAGCCAGGACGCGCTCGTCGCGCTCGAGGACATGGGGAACGACGGAACCTGGACGGTGTTCGGCCGGGAGCTCCGGGTGACCAACCTCGACAAGGTGCTGTTCCCGGCCCGGGAGGGCGAGGAGCCGGTCACCAAGAGAGAGCTGCTGCGGTACGCCGCGAGCATCGCCCACGTCGCCGTCCCCTACCTCGAGGGTCGGGCCCTGAACATGCGCCGTCACCCGGACGGGGCGGGCAGCAAGGGCTTCTGGCACAAGGAGCGACCCGACCACGCGCCCGAGTGGGTCACCGCCTGGGACAACCCCGGCGCGGGTCCGGGCGAGACGGTCACCTACTCGGTGGTCGACGAGCCCGCCGCGCTCGTGTGGGCGGCGCAGATGGGTGCGCTCGAGTGGCACGTCTGGACCTCGCGCACGGACGAGCCCCGCCTCCCGACGTACGCCCTCGTCGACCTCGACCCGGGCACCCGCACGACGTGGGACGACATCCTCGTCCTCGCCAGGCTGCATCGCACCGCCTTCGAGCACCTTGGCGTCCAGGCGTACCCCAAGGTGACCGGCGGCCGCGGCATCCAGGTGTGGGTGCCGATCGCGCGAGGCCCGAGCTTCGACGAGACCCGGGCCTGGGTCGAGAAGCTCTCGAAGACGGTGGGCGCGGTCGTGCCCGAGCTGCTCAGCTGGAAGTGGGAGGTGCGCTCCCGAGGCGGCAAGGCACGCCTGGACTACACGCAGAACGCGGTCAACAAGACCCTCGTCGCGCCGTACAGCCCCCGCGCCTCGGCTGGTGCTCCCGTCTCGGCGCCGATCAGCTGGGACGAGCTCGACGACGAGGGTCTGCGCCCGGACGGTTTCACCATCCGCAACGTGCTCGACCGGGTGGCCGAGCACGGCGACATGTTCCGCGGAGCGCTTCTCGTGCAGCAGGACCTGCCGCCCCTGGAGTGAGGCGCGTGAGGCGGTGGTCGGGCCCGTCGAGACCGCTCACCAGGCGGCTGCGAGCAGCTCGCCGAACAGAGCGTGCTCGTCGACCTCGAGACCCCTCGCGGCGAACCACGTGCAGACGTTGTGGCAGTCGCGCATGAGGAAGTCCATCCCGGTCGGGTTCCCGACGATGTCGACGGCCTGGGGCAGGTCGATGATCACCAGTCGCTCGCCTGCGGCGAGGATGTTGTACGGCGAGAGGTCCCCGTGCGCGACGCCGTTCGCGGCCAGCAGCGCCATCGCCTCGCGCAGCTGGTCGAAGTAGGACGTCAGGAGGTCGCGTTCGGGCCTGGTCTGAGCGAGCCGCGGAGCGACCTCGTCGCCGACCGTGACGAGCTCCATGAGGATCTCGGTGCCGTCGATCTGCACCGGGTAGGGGACCGGGACGCCGGCCGACCAGAACCGCTTCATCGCCTCCCACTCCGCCCACGCCCACTGGCCGGCCGCCACCGCGCGACCGTGCGCGGTGCGCTTGGCCATCGCACGCGCGTCGCGGGTGTTACGGGTGCGGCGGCCCTCGGTGTAGGCGCTGCTGCGGTGGAAGCTGCGGTGCTCCTCCGAGCGGTAGCGCTTGGCCGCCATCACGGTCGAGGGGCCGGGGCCGGGGCCGTCGTCCGTGGGCACCGCCCGCTCGAGCAGGAAGACGTCTGCCTCCTTGCCGGTCTTGAGGATGCCGAGCTCAGTGTCCACGGCAGCACGGTCGGTCACCACCCAGTCGGGAACCGGCTCGGGGCCGCGGCACAGACGCTCCACCTCCCAGTAGCTGCTCCAGCGCTGGGTCGCGCCCCCGACGCCGTCAGGGGCATCGGGGTCGTCGGGGCCGTCGAGGGCCTGGAAGTCGAAGACGAAGAAGGGGTCGATCTCGGGGTCCGGCTGGCGCCGGCTCAGGTCAGCGGACCGAGGGTCGGGCTGAGGGGTCGTGAAGTGGACGTCGTTTGACATCGGTGGGGTTGCTCCATGAGTGAGAGAGGTTTTTGGTCGCGGACGAGCCAAGGACAGTCGTGGTCATGTCACGCCCCTCTCTCCTCAGGAGGCGACCCGTCGTCGCCCCACGGCACGAGCGTGACCGACGTACGGCGGGCGTGCAACCGAATTAAGGTGGCCTCATGGCGAACACCGGCAGCTACCGTCAGACCTACGACCGCAGCCTCGAGGACCCCGAGGGGTTCTGGGCCGAGCAGGCCGGCCTCGTGGACTGGATCAAGAAGCCGCAACGGGTCCTCGACGACTCCCGTAAGCCCTTCTACCGTTGGTTTCCCGACGCCACGCTGAACACCTGCTACAACGCTCTCGACCGGCACGTCGTCGCGGGGCACGCCGACCGCACGGCCCTCATCTACGACAGCCCGGTGACCGACACGAAGCAGCGGTTCAGCTACGCCGAGCTGCTCGAGAAGGTCGCGGCGTTCGCGGGGGCGCTACGCGGGTTCGGGGTCGACCAGGGCGACCGGGTGGTGATCTACATGCCGATGATCCCCGAAGCCGTCATCGCCATGCTCGCGTGTGCCCGGATCGGTGCCGTGCACTCCGTCGTCTTCGGCGGCTTCGCCCCGCACGAGCTCGCCATCCGCATCGACGACGCGCAGCCCAAGGTCGTCGTGTCCGCATCCTGCGGCATCGAGCCGACCCGCACCGTGGAGTACAAGCCGATGCTCGACCGGGCGCTCGAGCTCGCGACCCACAAGCCCGGGACCTGCGTGGTCAAGCAGCGTCCCCAGGCGCGAGCGGACATGTCGGAGCCCCGCGACGTCGACTGGGACGTCGCGATGAAGGCCGGCCTGGCCAACCCGGCTCCCTGTGTCGAGGTCGCAGCCACCGACCCGCTCTACGTCCTCTACACGTCGGGCACGACCGGCAAGCCGAAGGGGATCGTGCGGGACAACGGCGGCCACGCCGTCGCGATGGCCTGGTCGCTGCCGAACATCTACGACGTCCATGCAGGCCAGGTGTGGTGGGCTGCCTCCGACGTGGGCTGGGTCGTCGGGCACAGCTACATCGTGTACGCGCCGCTGATCAACGGCGCCACCACCGTCCTCTACGAGGGCAAGCCCGTCGGCACCCCCGACGCCGGCGCCTTCTGGCGCGTGATCGCCGAGCACGGCGTCGAGGCTCTGTTCACCGCGCCCACAGCGATCCGGGCGGTCAAGAAGGAGGACCCGCGAGCCGAGCTCCTCGGCCAGCACGACACCTCCTCGCTGCGGACGCTCTTCCTCGCGGGGGAGCGGCTCGACCCCGACACCTACACCTGGGCCAGCGAGATGCTGGGGGTCCCGGTGGTCGACAACTGGTGGCAGACCGAGACCGGATGGCCGATCGCGTCCAACCTGCGCGGCCTCGAGCCCATGGAGATCAAAGCCGGATCGCCGAGCGTCCCCGTGCCGGGCTACGACGTACAGGTGGTCGGAGACACGGGTCAGCCCGTCGCCGCAGGACACGAGGGGGCGATCTGCATCCGCCTGCCGCTGCCCCCGGGCACGCTGCCCACCGTGTGGGGCGACGACGCCCGGTTCGTCTCCTCCTACCTCGCTGCGTACGAGGGCTACTACCTGACCGGTGACGGCGGGTACGTCGACGAGGACGGCTACCTCTACGTGATGGGACGCACCGACGACGTCATCAACGTCGCCGGCCACCGGCTCTCGACCGGGTCGATGGAAGCGGTGATCGCCCAGCACCCCGCCGTCGCGGAGTGCGCGGTCATCGGGGCGGCCGACCCGATGAAGGGGCAGCTGCCCCGGGGGTTCGTCGTGCTCAAGGCCGGTGTCACCGACGACCCCGACGAGATCGCGAAGCAGCTCATCGCGATGGTGCGCGACGAGGTCGGCGCGGTCGCGGCGTTCAAGGACGTCACCGTCGTCGGAGGACTGCCCAAGACACGGTCCGGCAAGATCCTGCGCAAGACCATGCGCGAGATCGCCGACGGGAAGGAGGCGCACGTTCCCTCGACCATCGAGGACGAGACCGTCCTCGAGAAGCTCCGCCCCGCGCTTCGCAAGGAGCAGTAGGGCCCGGTCAGCAGCAGCGGGACGAGGGGTTGTGCTCCTTGTGGTCGGCTCGACGACGCTCGAAGGCGCTCCGGCTCATCGGCTCGACGCCGTCGCGTCGGCAGCGCTCGACGTACTCGTCCCACTTGGCCTCGCCGGTCGCCTGCTTGAGGTACCAGCCGACCCCGCGTCCGAGCCGGGAGATCGCGTCCCTCATCGTCCGACCGGCTCGCTCTGGGCGCGGGACGACTCCCATTCACGCACGGCCTGCTTCTCCTCCTTCGTGGCGAAGAAGTCCGAGGGCGCGACGAGGTGCGACGGCTCGGCCGGGACCTCGGTGGTCGGCGCACCCCCTGCGCGCGCGGCCCTGACACAGACGACGAGTGCGTTGATGGCGACCACGATGACCAGCACCGCGAACAGCGCCTGAAGTGTGCCGTTCACGGTCGAGTTGGTGACGATCTGGTGCATCTGGCCCATGTCCGTCGCCGGGGGGAGCACGTCGCCCTTGTCGACGGCCGCCTGGTAGGTCGAGCGCTGGGTGAAGTAGCCGATCTTCGGGTCGTCGGAGAACACCTTCTGGTAGCTCGCCGTCATGCGTCACGATGAGGTCCCACGCCAGGCCGATGCCCGGGACCCAGGCCCACTTGAGCTTTCCGTGCTTGATCATGAGCGTCGTCACCAGCGGTGAGTGCGATAGCCGCGAGCAGCTGGTTGGCGATGCCGAACAGCGGGAAGAGCTGGTTGATGCCGCCCAGGGGGTCGGTGACCCCGACGTAGAGCATGTAGCCCCACAACCCCACGACGATGGCGCTCGCCGACCAGGCGGCCGGGCGCCACGAGATGTCGGCGTACTTGGGCCACACGTTGCCGATGGTGTCCTGGAGCATGAACCGGCCCACCCGGGTGCCCGCGTCGACCGCGGTGAGGATGAACAGCGCCTCGAACATGATCGCGAAGTGGTACCAGAACGCGGCGAGACCGCTGCCCCACGCGTCGCTGAAGATCGACGACATGCCGAAGGCCAGGGTCGGGGCACCTCCGGTGCGTGAGATGAGGGTCGACTCCTCGACCGACTTCGCCGCGGCGGTGAGGTCGGCGGGGCTGATCGTGAAGCCGAGGTCGCGGATGAAGGCGGCCGCGCTGCCCGGCTCACCGCCGGTGGCTGCTGCGGGGGCGTTGATGGCGAAGTAGAGGCCCTGGTCGATCACGGAGGCGGCGATCAGCGCACTGATGGCGACGAACGACTCCATCAGCATGCCGCCGTAGCCGATCATCCGGACCTGGCTCTCCTTGGCAAGCATCTTCGGGGTGGTGCCCGAGGAGATCAGCGCGTGGAAGCCCGACAGTGCACCGCAGGCGATGGTGATGAAGACGAACGGGAAGAGCTTCCCGGCGAAGACCGGGCCGGTGCCGCTCAGGGCGAAGTCGGTCACCGCTTCGTTCTGGAGGGTGGGAGCGGCGAAGACCAGGCCGACCGCGAGGAGGACGATGACGCCGATCTTCATGAACGTCGAGAGGTAGTCGCGCGGGGTGAGCAGCATCCACACCGGGAGGATCGAGGCGACGAAGCCGTAGACGATCAGGCCCCAGGTCAGCTGCGCCGGCGACAGGCTGAGCGCGTCGGAGAGCCCCATCTCGTCGACGTAGCCACCGCCGATGATCGCGAGCAGGAGCAGGCCGACGCCGATGGCGGTGACCTCCATGACCCGTCCGGGTCGCAGGTACCGCAGGTAGAAGCCCATGAACAGCGCGATCGGGATCGTCAGCGTGATGGAGAAGACGCCCCACGGGGACACGGCGAGGGCGTTGACCACGACGAGCGCGAGCACGGCCAGGATGATGATCATGATCGCGAAGACCGCGATGAGGGCCGCGATGCCGCCGACGACGCCGATCTCCTCGCGCACCATCTGCCCGAGGCTCTTGCCGTTGCGACGCATCGAGAAGAACAGCACGGTCATGTCCTGGACCGCGCCGGCGAAGATGACACCGACGATGATCCAGATCGTGCCGGGCAGGTAGCCCATCTGGGCCGCGAGCACCGGCCCGACGAGGGGGCCGGCCCCCGCGATCGCCGCGAAGTGGTGGCCGAACAGCACGCGTCGGTCGGTGACGTCGTAGTCGATGCCGTTCTGCAGCCGCTCGGCCGGTGTGGCCCGGGTGTCGTCCACCCCCAGGACCCGATGGGCGATGAAACGTGCGTAGAACCGGTAGGCGATGGCGTACGACGCCAGCGCGGCGAAGAGGATCCACAGCGCGGAGATCTCCTCACCGCGCGAGAGGGCGAGGACCGCCCAGCAGATGGCCCCCACCACGGCGATGCCGCCCCAGATGGCGATGGACTTGGGAGTCATCTTCCGACTGTGCTGCTCTGTCGGTGTGGTCGTGGACATTGCGGCTCCTCACACTTCTCAGTGGCTGCCGCTCGGTCGGCAGCGTGATTCCGTACCCCCATCTCGCGAGGACATGCGGTCCGGGTCACAGCGCATCAGACACGGACGAGAGGGGGTCGACTTGAGCCCGCCGAGGATGACCGCGCCCACCCCGAAGGCGAGGATGACGCCGAAGACGAGGGCGGAGCCCGGAGAGCCGAGGAGGCCGTCCTCGCCGCCGGTGACCTCGCGAGCCTGCGCGAAGGTCTGGTTGGACCGTGACCTTCCTAGACGGCAGGCACGACCTCCGGAAGCCCCGACAGCGACCGGTCGGAGACGAAGCAGCTCATGCCGTACTGCCGTGCGCGCGCTACCGCGAATGCGGCGAGCTCGTCGTCGTCGGCGTAGTCGAGCGCGTGCAGGTTCAGGTCGAAGCCGAGCAGCCGCTCGGCGAGCCGCGCGTGGGCATCGAGCACGTCGGTGGGCCACGGCTCGCAACGGCCGTCGACGTGTCGTGCGGAGAAGGACTCGAACAGCACCCCGTCGACGAGCTCGGCGAGTCGCGGCAGCATCGCGAAGCCGCCGTTGGCGAGCAGGTAGCCCGGGCAGCACTGCTCGCGCAGGGCCGCGATCAGCACCATGAGCTGCGGGAGGTCCCGCGGGTGTGTCCACTCGGTGTTGAGGCCGTCCAGGAAGAGACCGGCGAACCCGGCGTCGAGAGCCTGCTCCGCCTGCGAGACGAGGTGCCCTGCCCAGCCGGGGTGGTCGAGATGCACCAGGACGGTGCCGCGGTCCCGGTTGCGGCAGGTGCACTGCCACGGAGCAGGTGGCCCGTGGTCCTCCGAGAGGGACAGGTAGGCCACCGGCTGCGTCCCGGAGCGGCGCAGCTGCGCCAGCTCGTCGGGCGTGTACGCCCACGGCTGCAGCACCACGCGGCGGTAGGCCTGAAGCGACTCGAGGCGGCCCGACCCGTTGTACAGGGCGAGGGGCGGCCGGTTCCGGACGCTGAGAAGACTGGCAGGGCCGGCTGGTGCCTTGCTCATGGGCGCCTCTCCCGTGATGCGATGTCTCGAGGGGGAGGCGTCCGCCGCGTTCCCCCGTCATCCCCCGGACGACCTCTCAAGAAGAACGCGAGGGGGTCCGCGGCATCAATGACGCGATCGAGTGATCCGATAGGGGAGTTGGGCCCGAGTTGCCCCGAGCGGTGGCATATCGCGGCTCGACGCGTGACTAGCCCGGGTGGGTCGGCGCGGTCGGCAGACGAGTCAGTGCCCGCCGACGAGCGGTGACATCGCCCGGGCCAGCAGGCTCGGACGGCGGGTCAGCCGCTCCTCACGGTCGGCGAGGCTCATCGCGCGCAGTCCGGCGTTGACGCCGAGCCAGCGCAGCGGCTCCGGCTCCCACGGCCGTGAGCGGTGGTTGACCCACGGCAGGCGGGTCAGGTCGGTGTCCTTGGCGAGCACCAGGTCGCGCAGGGTCCGACCGGCCAGGTTCGTCGTACTCACGCCGTCGCCCACGTAACCTCCCGCCCAGGCCAGCCCCGTCGCGCGGTCCAGGCCCACCGAGGCGCACCAGTCGCGGGGCACCCCGAGCACGCCACCCCAGGCGTGCGTCACCCGAGCGGACCTCACCGCGGGGAACATCGCGGTGAGCGTCGACCAGAGCGCTGCGAAGACCCGCGGCTCCCGGTCGAAGCCGGGAGAGATGCTGGAGCGGAAGTGGTACGGCGCCCCACGCCCCCCGAACACGAGCCGGCCGTCGATGGTCCGCTGCCCGTAGATGATCAGGTTGCGGAAGTCGGTGAAGGTCTCGCGCTCGCGCAGCCCGATCTCCGCCCAGACCGCGTCGGGCAGCGGCTCGGTGGCGATGACCAGGGAGTAGACGGGAGCCACCGTGCGGGCCTGGCCGGCCAGTCGCGGGGTGTAGCCCTCCGTGGCGCGGACGACGACGTCGGCGCTCACCGTGCCACGGTCGGTGCGCACGCGGTGAGGGGAGATGTCGAGGACCCTGGTCTGCTCGTGGATCCGGCCGCCGCGGCTGCCCTCGACCACCTGCGCGAGACCGCGGACCAGCCGGGCCGGGTGGATCGCCGCGCAGTCGGGGGTGTACGTCGCCCCGAGGATCGACGTCGCGTCGAGACGTGCTCGGGCCCGGTCCTCCGAGAGGAGCTCGATCTCGTCGGGTCCGCGCCCCCAGTCGCGGGCGTGGGCGACCTCCGCGCGGGCGGACCTGAGCTGGGCGCGGCTGCGGGCCAGCGAGATCGTTCCGCCCTTGTGGAAGTGGGCGTCGATCCCCTCGTCGGCAGCAACCCGGCCGACCTCGTCCACCGAGCCGCGCATGGCGGAGTGCAGGGCGAGCGCGTCCGCGCGGGAGGAACCCGGAAGGGTCGCGACCTTGTCGAGAGAGGCGGGGAAGAGCGCCGAGGCCCAGCCGCCGTTGCGGCCCGAGGCGCCGAAGCCGGCAGTCTCCTGCTCGAGCACCACGACCCGCAGCGTCGGGTCCTCGCGGAGCAGGTAGTACGCGGTCCACAGGCCGGTGAACCCGGCTCCCACGATCGCCACGTCGGCGCGCACGTCGCCCGTCAGGGGGTCGCGGGGCACCCAGTCGTCAGGGGTGGTGTCGTGCCACAGCGACAGCGAGCGGTAGTCGCTCAGCGGACACCCCACGAGTAGGTCTGCTTGCGCAGCTTGAGGTACATGAACGTCTCGGTGGACACGATTCCCTCGACCTTGCGGATCCGGTGGGAGAGGACCTCGAGCAGGTGCTCGTCGCTCTCGCAGACCACCTCGGCCAGGAGGTCGAAGGATCCTGCCGTGATGACGACGTAGTCGACCTCCTCCATCTGCGCGAGGGCGTCGGCGATCGGCTCGAGCTCTCCGCGGGCGCAGATGCCGATCATGGCCTGCCGGGCGAAGCCGAGCTCGAGCGGGTCGGTCACCGCGACGACCTGCATGACGTTGCTGTCGATGAGCCGCTGGACGCGCTGGCGCACAGCGGCCTCCGAGAGCCCGACCACCTTGCCGATGGCGGCGTAGGAGCGGCGGCCGTCCTGCTGCAGCTCCTCGATGATCGCCTTCGACACGTCGTCGAGCGTGGCTCCGCCGTTACGTTCTGACCTCGGTGCTCTGCTCACAGGACAGATAGTTCCAGCCAAGGCCGGAGCCGTCAAAGAAACTCGCCACCAAGGCAAAGGAATTCGTTGCTTTCATGTTTCATATCTACGAAATCCCTTGTAAGGCTGGTTCACGTTTGACAAGATCCACACAGATCACGTCCCCAACGTGCCTCGCGGACGGCATGCAGGAGGAAGCACATGTCAAAGCATTCTCGACCGGGCGTGGACACGCTCATGGCGGCCGCGCAGCGCAGGGGGGTGAGTCGGCGAGGCTTCCTACGCGGCGCCTCGATCTCTGCTCTCGCGCTCGGGACACCCAGCCTGCTCGCCGCGTGCGGCACGGAGGGTGCGAAGCAGACGGCCGAGTCCTGCGTGAGCAAGGACCTCTCCGCCTCGCAGAAGACGCTCAACTTCTCCAACTGGCCCTCGTACATCGACGAGAAGGTCAAGAAGGTCAACGGCAAGAAGGAGACGGTCCTCCCGACGCTCCAGGCGTTCGAGGACCAGAGCGGGATCGACGTCACCTACAACACCGACGTCAACGACAACAACGAGTTCTTCGCCAAGGTGCGCAACCAGCTCGCCGCCTGCGAGCCGACGGGCCGCGACATCTTCGTGCTCACCGACTGGATGGCCGCACGCATGGTGCAGCTCGGGTGGATCCAGAAGCTCGACCGGGCCAACATGCCGAACGTCGACAAGAACCTGGTGGCGAACCTCAAGTCGCCGTCCTGGGACCCCAACCGTGAGCACAGCGTCCCGTGGCAGAGCGGACTCACCGGCATCGCCTACAACGCGAAGTACACCGGCGAGGTCAAGAGCATGGAGGAGCTGCTCACGCGCAGTGACCTGAAGGGCAAGGTGAGTCTGCTCAGCGAGATGGGCGACACCATGTCGTTCATGCTCAAGATCGTGGGCGCCGACCCGGAGAAGTTCACCGACGACGAGTTCAACGAGGCGCTCGACCAGCTCCAGAAGTACGTCGACTCCGACCAGATCCGGCGGTTCACGGGCAACGACTACATCCGTGACCTCAACGCCGGGAACATCGTCGCCTGCGAGGCCTGGTCCGGAGACGTCATCCTCATGCAGTACGACAACCCCGACATCAAGTGGGTCGTGCCCGAAGAGGGCCTCTCCTTGTGGTCGGACAACATGCTCGTGCCGAACCAGGCCTCTCACAAGGGCAACGCCGAGAAGCTCATGGACTACTACTACGACCCGGCGGTGGCGGCCGAGCTCGCGGCGTGGGTGAACTACATCTGCCCGGTGGAGGGGGCCCGCGAGGAGATGGAGAAGATCGACCCGTCGCTGGTCGACAACCCGCTGATCTTCCCCACCGAGGAGTTCTTGTCGAACGCCTTCGCGTTCATGTCCGTGGACGAGAAGAAGCGTGAGAAGTTCGAGACCGAGTTCTCCAAGGTCATCGGAGCGTGATACCCCACCATGCCAGCATCCGACCTCGTCCTCTCGTCCGTCACCAAGCGGTTCGGATCCTTCACCGCTGTCGATGACCTCGACCTGACTGTTCCGGAGGGCGCGTTCTTCGCGTTGCTGGGCCCGTCGGGCTGCGGCAAGACCACCACCTTGCGGATGGTGGCCGGCCTGGAGGAGCCGACCAGCGGCGACATCCGCCTCGGTGACCACGACATCACCCGGCTGCGGCCGTACAAGCGGCCCGTCAACACCGTCTTCCAGAGCTACGCCCTCTTCCCGCACCTCTCGATCTTCGAGAACGTCGCCTTCGGGCTGCGTCGGCGGAAGGCCGACAACATCAAGAAGCAGGTGCACGAGATGCTCGAGCTGGTCGAGCTCGAGGAGTACGCCGGGCGCAAGCCCGCCCAGCTCTCGGGCGGCCAGCAGCAGCGTGTGGCGCTCGCCCGAGCGCTCATCAACCGACCCCAGGTGCTGCTGCTCGACGAGCCCCTCGGCGCACTCGACCTCAAGCTGCGCCGCCAGATGCAGATCGAGCTGAAGCGGATCCAGACCGAGGTCGGGATCACGTTCGTGCACGTGACCCACGACCAGGAGGAGGCCATGACGATGGCCGACACCATCGCGGTCATGAACGCCGGTGTGATCGAGCAGATGGGGGAGCCCTCGGCGCTCTACGAGGACCCGGCCACGACGTTCGCCGCCAACTTCCTCGGTCAGTCCAACCTCGTCGCCGGGCGAATCCTCGAGCGGGACGCCGACACCGTTCTGCTCGACGTGCAGGGCAGCAAGCTGATCGCCCCCGCCGCCCGTGCGCGGCACGCGGCCCAGACGGACGCGTGGGTCGGCGTCCGCCCGGAGAAGGTCTTCCTCGCGCACACCGGGTCCGAGACCGACGACGGCTCGAACATGCTCCGCGGCGCCGTCGTCACCGACGTCAGCTTCGTCGGCGTGAGCACGCAGTACCTCGCGAAGCTGCCGTGGGGCCAGGAGCTGATGGTCTTCGAGCAGAACACCGGTGCTCGCGAGCTCTTCCGGCCAGGCGACACCGTCGACCTGCACTGGATGCCCGCCCACACCTTCCTGCTCGACGCCACCCAGGACGCCACGGCGGGAGTGGAGCGGGAGGAGGACCTGTGAGCGTCGCCGCTGCCCACGTCGGGCCGGCCGAGCAGCAGGCGCCCCCTGAGCCGGCTCAGCAGAAGCGCGGCCTGACCGGCTACCTCCTGCTGCTGCCGGGCGCCCTGTGGCTGTTCCTCTTCTTCGTCATCCCGACGGTCACCTTGGTGAGCACGAGCCTCTATGACCCCGCGGGGTCGGTCACTCTCGGCTACCAGATGACCTTCCACTGGCAGAACTACGTGGACGCGATGCAGGACTACGCACCCCAGCTCTGGCGATCGTTCGTCTACGCGGTGATCGCGACCGGTGCCTGCGTCGCCCTGGGCTACCCCCTGGCCTACGCGATCGCCTTCAAGTCGGGACGGTGGAAGAACCTCCTGCTGGTGCTGGTCATCGCGCCGTTCTTCACCAGCTTCCTCGTCCGAACGCTGTCGTGGCAGCTGCTGCTCGGCGACAACGGCTTCGCGGTCGGCGTCCTGCAGACGCTGGGCATCCTCTCCGAGGAAGGGCACCTGCTCGCGACGCCGGTGGCGGTGGTGACGGGCCTGACCTACAACTTCCTGCCGTTCATGGTGCTGCCGCTGTACGCGAGCCTCGAGAAGATCGACCCGCGACAGCTCGAAGCAGGCAGCGACCTCTACGCCTCGCCGTTCACCACGTTCCGGAAGATCACCTTGCCGTTGTCGATGCCCGGTCTCGTGGCGGGCACGCTGCTGACCTTCATCCCGGCCGCCGGGGACTTCATCAACGCGGAGCTGCTCGGCACGCCCAACACGCGGATGGTCGGCAACGAGATCCAGGACCTCTTCGCGGCGGGCGCCTACCCCGTCGCGGCGGCGCTGTCGGTGACGTTGATGGTCGCCATCGTGTCGCTGGTGTTCCTCTACGTACGGCGGGCGGGGACGGAGGAGCTGGTATGACGAGCGCACCCCTGTCGTCCCGGGGCGAGGTGGCGGCCGCATGAGCATCGCCGCCTACCGCACGCGCCGCTGGCTCAGCGACCGGCTCGTCCTCTTCTACGGGTTCCTCGTGCTGCTGTACATGGCGCTGCCCGTCCTCGTCGTCATCTTGATGTCGTTCAACGACCCCGCCAACCGTCAGAGCTACGAGTTCGACGGGTTCACCTGGGACAACTGGACGAACATCTGCGGCCCCTACCAGCTGTGCTCGTCGGTCGGGATGAGCCTGAAGATCGGCTTGCTGGCCACCCTGGTCGCGACCGCACTCGGCACCCTGATGGCGTTCGGCATGGTGCGCCACAGGTTCCGTGGCCGGGCCGTCGCCAACGTCGGGATCTTCCTGCCGATGGCCTCGCCCGAGATCGTGCTTGGCTCCTCGCTGCTGGCGCTGTTCGTGAGCGCGAACATGGCCGGAGCGCTCGGCTTCTGGACGATCTTCGTCGCCCACGTGATGTTCTGCCTCTCCTTCGTGGTGGTCACGGTCAAGGCGCGGCTGAGCGGCCTCGACCCTCGGCTCGAACAGGCGGCCATGGACCTGTACGCCAACGAGTGGCAGACCTTCTGGCGCGTGACGTTCCCGCTGGTCTTCCCGGGAATCCTCTCCGCAGCCTTGCTGAGCTTCTCGCTGTCCTTCGACGACTTCATCATCACGAACCTCAACGCCGGCCAGGTCGTGACCTTCCCGATGTTCGTGTGGGGCTCCGCGCAGCGCGGCATCCCGATGCAGATCAACGTGATCGGCACGATCATGTTCCTGACCGCGCTGACCCTCGTGCTCCTCGGTGAGCTCGGCCGCCGCCGGCGCCTCGTCAAGTAGCCCGTGACCTCGAGCAGCACGTCCCGGGCGTCTGCCGGGGAGCGCGACGTGCGAGTGGGCCCGCGAGTGGGCCCGCGAGGCGTTGGCCGGTACGGCGCCCGCGGTGCTGTGGCTCGAGGACCCCGCGAGGCCCGCGTCGCTGCCCGCGCTCACGGCCGACACCACGGCGGACCTCGTCGTGGTGGGCGGCGGGTACACCGGGCTGTGGACCGCCCTTCGCGCCAAGGAGCGCGACCCCGGCTGTGATGTCGTGCTGCTCGAGGCCGGCCGCTGTGGGGACCAGGCCAGCGGCCGCAACGGTGGCTTCGCCTCCGCGAGCCTGACCCACGGGTTCGCCAACGGGGTCGCCCGGTGGCCCGAGGAGCTCGCGACCCTCGACGACGTCGGCGCCCGCAACCTTGCGGAGATCGGTGAGACGGTGCGTCGCCACGGCATCGACTGCCGGTGGGAGGAGACCGGGGAGCTGACCGTGGCCACCGCACCCCACCAGGTCGAGGAGCTCGGCGCCCTGGCGGAGGAGATGCGTGCCGCGGGCCGCGACGTCGAGCTGCTCGACGCCGCCGGTGCACAGGCCGAGGTCCGCTCCCCGTCGTACCTCGGTGCGCTTCGCGACCGCACGGGCACGGTGCTCCTCGAGCCCGCCCGGCTGGCGTGGGGGCTGCGCGAGACATGTCTCTCGCTCGGGGTGCGCATCCACGAGGGAACACCGGCGACGGGCCTCTCCCACTCGCGGGCCGGGGTCGAGGTGCGGGCCGGGGCCGTGGCCGTGCGCGCCGGGCACGTTGCCCTCGCGACGAACGCGTTCCCGCCGCTGCTGCGCCGGCTGCGGCTGATGACGGTGCCGGTCTACGACTACGTCCTCGCGACGGAACCGCTCTCCGACGAGCAGCTGGCCTCGGTCGGCTGGCAGGGGCGTCAGGGGATCGGGGACGCGGCGAACCTCTTCCACTACTACCGCCTGACCCGCGAGAACCGGATCGTCTGGGGCGGGTACGACGCGGTCTACCACTACGGCAGCCGGATCCGCCGCGGTCTCGAGCAGCGCGACGCCACACACGTGTTGCTCGCCGAGCACTTCGTCGCGACCTTCCCGCAGCTGTCCGGCGTGCGGTTCACCCACCGCTGGGGTGGCGTGATCGACACCTGCACGCAGTTCAGCGCCTTCTTCGGGACGGCGTACGACGGGCGCGTCGCCTATGCGCTGGGCTACACCGGTCTGGGCGTGGCGGCGACGCGGTTCGGCGCCGACGTCATGCTCGACCTGCTGGCGGGGGAGGAGACCGAGCGGACGCGGCTGCGCATGGTGCGCGAGAAGCCGCTGCCCTTCCCGCCCGAGCCGGTCCGCTACGCCGGCGTCCAGCTCACCCGGCGGTCACTCGCCCGGGCCGATGCCGACGCCGGCCGGCGCAACCTCTGGCTGCGCTCCCTCGACCGGCTGGGTCTCGGCTTCGACTCCTGACCGGCCGCTTCGTGTCCCCCTCTGCGTTGCTGCTTTCCCTAGGTCCCCTGGGAAAGCAGCACTTCCCGCATGGAATACCGAACGGGAAGTGACGATACGCATTGGGAAGTACGACGCCGAGGCGCTCACCTCGCCTCACACGAGCCGGTTCGCCGTCCCCAGCCGGAGGTCGCACCGCGTTGACCCACAACCGTGGGTCTCGAGGCTCACTCGGTCGGTTGGGCGTCGCAGGCTGTGCTCCATGGACGACTACGGCTGCGGGCGATCGAGCGGGCTCACGGGGTCTTCCTCCGCCGCGAGGCTCGGCGACTGCGGTTACGACGACAAGGCGATCCGGGCAGCGATGAGGCTGAAGTTGTGACATCGGGTGCGCCACGGCTCCTACTGCTTCAACGACACGTGGGCTCAGCTGCGGACGCGGGTCCAACGCCACCGAACTCCTGGCTCGTGCCGTCATGCGGTCACTTGACGGCAGGGTCGCCTTGAGTCACGTGAGCGCCTTGATCGAGCTGGGGTCTCGGTGTGGGGCGCTGACCTCTCCCGCGTCCACGTGACTCGCCTCGATGGGGCATCGGGTCGGACAACCGATGACGTCGTACACCATGAGGGAGCGCTCGGACCGGCCGACCTCGGTCGAGCACCAGGGCCTGGTCCTGACGCGACCGTGCCGCAGTGTCCTCGACGCGGCGACGATCTTGCCGGTCGAGGGTGGGTTGGTGAGCACTGACTCGGCGATGCACAAGCAGTTGGTCGACCAAGACGAGCTCGATCGGATGTACCGCGCGATGGAGCGGTGGCCCGGGGCGCAGCGGCTCCAGCTCGTCCTGCGTCTGGCTGACGGAGGTGCCGCATCGCCGGGGGAGTCGCGTTCGCGCTATCTGTTCTGGACCCAGAACCTCCCGGCGCCCTGCTTGCAGTTCCATGTCTACGACGAGCATGGCGAGCTGGTCGGGATCACGGACTTCGCGTGGCCGGACAAGCGGATGCTCGGAGAGTTCGACGGCAGGGTGAAGTACGGTCGCCTGCTCAAGCCAGGACAGGAGCCGGGCGACGTGGTGTTCGAGGAGAAGCGGCGCGAGGATCGTTTGCGCGAGATCACGGGCTGGGGCATGGGCAGGCTGGTCTGGGCCGACCTGAGCCGCCCGGCCGAGACGGGAGCACGTTTCGCAAGGCGCCTTGGCCTCGCCGCCTGACGGAAGAGCCCTCGGTGAGACCCCGGAGCCGAGCTGCGAGCGCGCCCGGCCGTTGAGCCGGCTCCACCCACGTCCCGTTGAGAAGCGTCACATCCCGTTCGGTATTCCCATGGGGAAGTGACGCTTTCTCAAGGGACCTTGGGAAAGCGCCCCCTCGGACGGCGAGTCGCGGCGGTGGCGTCAGGTGCCCCAGCGCTCGGTGCTCTGGAAGGGCCGCATCGGCGGGGCCTCCGCAACCTCCGTCGGCTCCTCGGGCAGGATGCTCCACGCCTTCTCGAGGACGACGCGGACCTTCTGCTCGATCTCGTCGAAGTGCTCCTGCTCGCAGATCAGCGGCGGGGCGAACTGGATGACCGGGTCCCCTCGGTCGTCGGCACGGCAGTAGAGGCCCTCGTCGTACAAGGCCTTCGAGAGGAAGCCACGCAGGAGCTTCTCGGCCTCGGCGTCGTTGAAGGTCTCCTTCGTCGCCTTGTCCTTGACCAGCTCGATCCCGTAGAAGTACCCGTCCCCGCGGACGTCGCCGACGATCGGGAGGTCGTTGAGCTTCTCCAGCGTCGAGCGGAACGCGTTCTCGTTGGCACGGACGTGCTCGAAGATCCGCTCGTCCTCGAAGATCTGGAGGTTCGCGAGCGCGACCGCGGTCGAGACGGGGTGGCCACCGAAGGTGTAGCCGTGGGCGAACATGTTCGTGCCTTGGAGGAAGGGCTCCATCAGCCGGTCGGAGGCGATCATCGCGCCGAGCGGGGAGTACCCGGAGGTGAGCCCCTTGGCGACGGTGATCATGTCGGGCTGGTAGCCGTAGCGCTCGGCTCCGAAGGCGTGGCCGAGCCGGCCGAAGGCGCAGATGACCTCGTCGCTGACCAGCAGCACGTCGTACTCGTCGCAGATCTCGCGCACCCGCTGGAAGTAGCCGGGGGGCGGCGGGAAGCAGCCACCTGCGTTCTGCACCGGCTCGAGGAAGACCGCTGCCACCGTCTCGGGTCCTTCGGCCTCGATGGCGATGGCGATCTGGTCGGCAGCCCAGCGACCGAACGCCTCGAGGTCGTCGCCGTGCTCCGGGGCGCGGTAGAAGTTCGTGTTCGGGACGCGGAACGTCGAGGGCACCAGCGGCTCGAAGACGGCCTTGAGAGCGGGCAGGCCGGTGATCGACAGGGCGCCCTGGGTGGTGCCGTGATACGCGATGGCGCGGCTGATCACCTTGTGCTTCATCGGCTTGCCGGTGAGCTTGAAGTAGTTCTTGGCCAGCTTCCACGCGGTCTCCACGGCCTCGCCGCCGCCGGAGGTGAAGAACACGCGGTTGAGGTCGCCCGGCGCCATGTCGGCGACGCGCTCGGCGAGCTCGATGGCGGTCGGGTGCGCGTACGACCACAGCGGGAAGTAGGCGAGGTCGGCTGCCTGCTTCGCCGCCGCCTCGGCCAGCTCCCGTACGGCCGTGGCCGAGCTGGTTCACGAAGAGACCGGAGAGGGCGTCGAGATACCTGCGGCCTTGCGCGTCCCACACGTAGGGGCCTTCGCCCTTCACGATCACAGGCACGTCGGCGTGGTCGTAGCTCGACATCCGGGTGAAGTGCATCCACAGGTGGTCGCGGGCGGACTTCTGCAGACCGGCGTGCGCCTCGGTGTCCATGGCTCCGGGCATGGATGTTGCTGCGGACTGGTCCGTCGCCTCGAATGACATGTGATGCTCCCCTTTGCGTATGCGGCAATACCCTCATCCATCTTGCAAGGCAATCCGGACTCATGCAAGCGATTTCGTTGCCACAACCCGAAGCAGATAGTCATGTCGTGCCTCTACTCTTGCCACAACTACGGATTTCGAAGGTTGAGGTGACGCATGGGCTCGACGGGTCCAGCGGTGTTCCGCAACGGCGCGGTCTTCGACGGCGCCCGGTACCGGCCGGGCTTCGGTGTGGTGGTGGCCGGCGGCCGGGTCCAGCAGGTCGCGCCGGACACGGAGCTCGATCCGCCCGCCCGCGCGGAAGAGGTCGACCTCGCCGGCGGCCTGCTGCTCCCGGGGTTCCAGGACGCGCACGTGCACCCGGTCCAGGGAGGTCTCGAGCGCATGCGGTGCGACCTGTCCGGGACCGAGACGCGTGCCGGCTACCTGGCGGCGGTCCGCGCGTACGCCGAGGCCGACCCCGACCGGCCCTGGATCGACGGGGGCGGCTGGTCGATGGCGGTCTTCGGGCCGGACGGGCCGACGGCGGTGGAGCTCGACGAGGCGGTCGGCGACCGGCCGGTCTTCCTGCTCAACCGCGACCACCACGGCGCCTGGGTCAGCTCGAGGGCCCTCGAGCTCGCGGGTATCGACCGGCGGACTCCGGACCCCGTGGACGGGCGGATCCAGCGGGACGAGGACGGCAACCCCACAGGGACGCTGCACGAGGGGGCGATGAGGCTCGTCGAGCGGCTGGCTCCCGACACCACCGACGAGGAGTACTACCAGGCCCTTCTCGGCGCGCAGGAGTACCTCCACTCCTTCGGCATCACTGCCTGGCAGGAGGCGATCCTCGGAGACTATGCGGCGCTCGACGACCCCTCGGCGGTCTACGTCCGCGCCGCCGAGGCCGGAACGTTGACGGCGCGCGTCCGTGGCGCCCTCTGGTGGGAGCGGGAGCACGGGCTCGAGCAGGTCGAGACGCTGGTCGAGCGGCGCAGGCTGCTCCGCCGCGACCGCTTCGTGCCCGGCTCGGTGAAGGTGATGCAGGACGGCATCGCCGAGAACTACACCGCAGGGATGACCACCCCCTACCTCGACGGCTGCGGCTGTGCGACGGCCAACCGCGGGCTCTCGTTCGTCGACCCGGCGCTGCTGCGTGAGGCCGTGGTCCGTCTGGCCGACGAGGGCTTCCAGGTGCACTTCCACGCGATCGGGGACCGGGCCGTGCGTGAGGCTCTCGACGCGCTGCAGCAGGCGCGTACGACGAACGGGCCCGCCGACCTGCGCCACCACATCGCCCACATCCAGGTGATCCACCCCGAGGACCGGAGGCGCTTCGCCGAGCTCGACGTGGCGGCGAACATGCAGCCGCTGTGGGCGGCCTACGACGATCAGATGACCGGCATGACGCTGCCGTACCTGGGGCCGGAGCGCGCCGGGTGGCAGTACCCGTTCGCCGACCTCGCGCGAGCCGGGGCACGCCTCGTGGCCGGGAGCGACTGGCCCGTGAGCTCACCGGACCCCCTGGCCGGCATCCACGTCGCCGTGAACCGCACGGTGTACGGCGAGGCCGGCCGAGCGGGCCGCGAGCCGTTCCTGCCGGAGCAGGCGATCACCCTCGAGCAGGCGTTCGCGGCCTACACCTCGGGGTCCGCCTGGGTGAACCACCTCGACGACACCGGGTCGCTGGCGCCTGGGAGGCTCGCCGACTTGGCGGTGCTCGACCGGGACCCGTTCCAGGGGGAGCCCGGTGAGGTCGGTGCGACGAGGGTGGTCTCGACCTACGTCGACGGAGCGCGGGTCTGGGGCTGAGCCGGAGGCGGCGGTCGCCCGATGGGCTGTCGTGGGTGTGTGAGAACGGGGAAGTCCTCCGTCAACTACCCCGCAGAGTCAAGATTTCGTGGCGTAGACGCTCCTTGCCCTACCGAATCCGTAGCGAGATGGCTACGCTCATGCCGTCGGGCCGCGGAGTCCGACGTACCTGATCTCGACGTGTCTCGGTGTGCCGGAGAACCAGGGGCGACCGGGGGCAATGACGAAAGGCGCACAGGGATGGCTGAGGCCGCGAAGCAGTTCCGCAACATCATCGGAGGCAAGGCGGTCGACTCCGCCTCGGGCGAGACCTACGACATCGTGAACCCGGCCACCGGGGAGAAGTACGCGACCGCGCCGGCCTCCGGCACCGAGGACGTGGACCGTGCCATGAAGGCGGCGGAGGAGGCGTTCGAGAGCTGGGGCGAGACGACACCGGCCGAACGGCAGCTGGCGATGCTGAAGATCGCCGACGCTCTCGAGGCGCGCGCCGACGAGTTCGTCCAGGCGGAGTGCGAGAACACCGGCAAGCCGATCCAGCTCACCGCTGAGGAGGAGCTGCCGCCGTCGGTGGACGAGCTGCGGTTCTTCGCGGGCGCCGCCCGGGTGCTCGAGGGCCGCTCGGCGGGGGAGTACATGAAGGGGTACACCTCGATGGTCCGGCGGGAGCCGATCGGCGTGGTCGGACAGGTGACGCCGTGGAACTACCCGCTGATGATGATGATCTGGAAGATCGCGCCGGCCCTGGCCGCCGGCAACACCGTGGTCCTCAAGCCGTCCGACACGACCCCGGCGACCACGACGATGTTCGCCGAGATGGCGCAGGAGTTCCTCCCGCCCGGTGTCTTCAACGTCGTCTGCGGCGACCGGGACACCGGCCGCGCCATCGTCGACCACCCGACCCCCGAGATGGTGGCCATCACCGGTTCGGTCCGAGCCGGCAGCGAGGTCGCGCAGTCGGCGGGCACCAAGCTCAAGCGCACACACCTCGAGCTCGGCGGCAAGGCGCCGGTGGTCATCTTCGACGACGCCGACCTGGAGGCGGCCGCCGAGGCGATTGCGACGGCCGGCTACTTCAACGGTGGGCAGGACTGCACCGCGGCCACACGCGTCCTCGCCGCTCCCGGTGTGCACGACGACTTCGTCGCCGCGCTGACAGAGCAGGCGAAGAACACCAAGACCGGGATGCCCGACGATCCTGACATCCTCTACGGAGCCCTCAACAACGAGAACCAGCTCGCCCGGGTCAGCGGCATGGTCGAGCGCCTCCCCGGCCACGCACACGTCGAGATCGGCGGCTCACGCCAGGGCGACCGGGGTTTCTTCTACTCCCCGACGGTCGTCTCCGGGCTGGCGCAGGACGACGAGGCGATCCAGGAGGAGATCTTCGGTCCCGTCATCACCGTCCAGCGGTTCACCGACGAGAAGGAGGCGCTCCGCTGGGCCAACGGCGTGAAGTACGGCCTGTCCTCCTCGGTGTGGACCAAGGACCACGGCCGTGCGATGCGCATGGCGAAGGGCCTCGACTTCGGCGTGGTGTGGATCAACACGCACATCCCGTTCATCTCCGAGATGCCGCACGGCGGGTTCAAGTACTCCGGCCACGGCAAGGACCTCTCCGCCTACAGCCTCGAGGACTACACGCGCATCAAGCACGTGATGTCCTACATCGGGGAGTGAGAGCGTGCGCATCCTCCTGATCGGCGCCGGCGGTGTCGGTGCCGCCTTCACCGCGATCGCGCAGCGCCGTGACTTCTACGAGTCGATCGTCGTGGCGGACTACGACCTGGAGCGTGCCGAGAAGGCGGCCGCCCTGGACGGCCGCTTCGTCCCTGCGCAGGTCGACGCCTCGAGCCCCGAGGCGGTTGCACGCCTCGCCCGCGAGCACGGTGCCACCCATGTGATGAACGCGGTCGACCCGCGGTTCGTGATGCCGATCTTCGAGGGTGCGCTCGCAGCCGGTGCGGACTACCTGGACATGGCGATGAGCCTGTCGCGGCCGCACGACCAGGCGCCCTACTCGCAGACCGGCGTGAAGCTCGGTGACGAGCAGTTCGCGAAGGCGGGGGAGTGGGAGAGCGCTGGCCGCTTGGCGCTGGTCGGCATCGGCGTGGAGCCCGGGCTGTCCGACGTGTTCGCGCGCTACGCCGCCGACCACCTCTTCTCCGAGATCGACGAGCTCGGCACCCGCGACGGCGCGAACCTGACCGTGGAGGGCTACGACTTCGCGCCGTCGTTCTCCATCTGGACGACGATCGAGGAGTGCCTCAACCCGCCGGTGGTGTGGGAGCAGGACCGCGGGTGGTTCACGACGGAGCCGTTCAGCGAGCCCGAGGTCTTCGACTTCCCCGAGGGCATCGGGCCGGTGGAGTGCGTGAACGTCGAGCACGAGGAGGTGCTGCTGATGCCGCGGTGGGTCGACGCCCGGCGCGTGACCTTCAAGTACGGCCTCGGGAACGAGTTCATCGAGGTGCTCAAGACGCTGCACAAGCTCGGCCTCGACCGCACCGAGAGAGTGCGGGTGGGCGGGGTGGAGGTCTCCCCTCGCGACGTGGTCGCGGCGTGCCTGCCCGATCCCGCGACGCTCGGCGACCGGATGCAGGGCAAGACCTGCGCAGGCCTCTACGTCACGGGCAGGGGCAAGGACGGCCGGCCGCGGTCGACGTACCTCTACCACGTGGTCGACAACGCATGGTCGATGAGCGAGTACGGCCACCAGTGCGTGGTGTGGCAGACCGCCGTGAACCCGGTCGTGGCGCTCGAGCTGCTCGCGGCCGGCACATGGACCGGTGCGGGCGTGCTCGGGCCCGAGGCGTTCGACGCGGTGCCGTTCCTCGACCTGCTGGTGGAGTACGGCTCGCCGTGGGGGCAGCGCGACGACTGACGGCGCGACCGCTGCGCTGACGGAGCGCCTTCGCCGCGTCAGAAGTTCGGCGTGACCCACCAGCCGAGGTCGACCGGCGCCTTCGCGGGGTCTCGCCGGTCCCCGCACAGCCAGTGCGGCCTGACGTCGACGACCCATCGCAGGGCGTAGCTGCGGTAGTTGCCGCTGGTCAGCTCGTTGCACTCGGTGACCGCTGCGGCGTGCATGGCCGGGGTCACGGCGGGACCGTACAGGTAGAACGCCACCCCGCCGAGCAGGCCCAGCGCAACCGCTGCGTTGCGGATCCGTGCCAGCGACCGTCCTGACACCCCCACTGCAGAAACGCCCATGTCGTGCTCCCCTCCGGCCTCGCGGCCCGGAGTGGCCCCCCACTCCTGCTTGAGAATGTAGCGGCCCGACGCCCCGTACGACAGCCTTTGCGGGCGATGTCCGATATGCGGCTTTCACCCTCGCCGAAGGCGGCGCTGCCGCTCGCCGGGTGCTCAGGCAGTGGCGTCGAATGCCTCGCTGACCACGTCGAACGCCTCGTCGAGCAGCTGGCCGGGCATGGCCAGCGGAGGAAGGAACCGCAACACGTTGCCGTAGGTCCCGGCCGTCAGGGTCACCACGCCACGCGCGTGGCAGTACGCCGAGATCGAGCCGGCGCGGACGGGATCAGGGGTCCACCCATCCGCGCCGACGATCTCCACCGCCATCATGGCCCCCCGGCCCCTGACGTCGGCTGCTGTGGGATGGCGGTCCGCGATGGCCGTGAGCCGCTCCCGCATGGCCGTGCCGAGCTCGCGGGCGCGGGCGGTCAGGTCGTGCTTGCGCATCGCCTCGATGGCGCCGACCGCTGCCGCGCACGCCACGGGGTTGCCACCATAGGTGCCGCCCAGACCCCCGACGTGGACGGCGTCCATGATCTCTGCGCGGCCCGTGACGCCCGCCAGAGGCAGGCCTCCGGCAAGGCCCTTGGCCGTCGTGACCAGGTCGGGCACGACCCCTTCGTGGTCGCAGGCGAACCAGTCACCCGTGCGGCAGAAGCCGGTCTGGATCTCGTCGGCGACGAGGACGATCCCGTGCTCGTTCGTCCACTCCCGCAGCCGGGGCAGGAACCCGTCGGCCGGCACGACGAAGCCGCCCTCGCCGAGGATCGGCTCGATCACGACGCAGGCGAGGTTCGTGACACCGACCTGCTTGTCGAGCACGTCGATCGCGCGGTCCGCCGCCTGCTCGCCGGTGATCTCGACCGGCTCGCGGAACGGGTAGGACACCGGTGCCCGGTAGATCTCGTTCGCGAACGGGCCGAACCCGTGCTTGTAGGGCATGCTCTTCGCGGTCATCGCCATCGTCAGGTTGGTCCTGCCGTGGTAGGCGTGGTCGAACACGGCCACCGCGTCGCGCCCGGTGTAGGACCGCGCGATCTTGACGGCGTTCTCCACCGCCTCGGCGCCCGAGTTGAACAGTGCGGACTTCTTGGCGTGGTCGCCCGGCGTCAGCTCCGCCAGCTGCTCGCACACGTCCACGTAACCGTCGTAGGGCGTGACCATGAAGCACGTGTGGGTGAACGCGGCGACCTGCTCGGTGACCCGGCGCACCACCTCCGGCGCCGCGTTGCCGACGCTGGTGACCGCGATGCCGGACCCGAGGTCGATCAGCGAGTTGCCGTCGGCGTCGAGGAGGACGCCTCCACCGGCGGCCTCGACGAAGACCGGCAGGGTGGTGCCGACACCCGCCGCGACGTGCTGCTGGCGCCGGGCCAGCTTCGCCTTCGAGACCGGGCCGGGGATCTCGGTGACCAGGCGGCGCTCCTGAGGAAGGCCCGGGCCGCCGGAGTGGTGCAAGGAACCTGCGTCGTCCATGCGGAACAGGTTAGAGTGCCAAGTCGCATCTGCGCTACGGATTACCCCTCGGTAAGCAGTAAACAACATGGAAACGGTGGTGAAAGTGCCGTGACGGAAGCGATTCCGTTGTGCATAGCGGGTCAGTGGGAGCACGGCCCGACCCCGCTCGAGGTCCTCCACCCGCACGACCAGAGCCCGGTCGGCCGGACCTCCTACGCGTCCGCGGAGCAGGTCGAGCGAGCCGTCGCGGCCGCGCACGGAGTCCGTGCCGAGGGTGCCGCACTGCCGCTCCATGCGCGCGCGGACACCCTTCGCCTGGTCGGCGACAAGATCGAAGGGCGGGCCGAGGAGGTCGCCTCCCTGATCACCGCCGAGAGCGGAAAGCCGGTCACCTGGGCACGCGCCGAGGTCGGGCGCGCTGTCTCGGTGTTCCGCTGGGCCGCCGAGGAGACCCGCCGCTGGTCCGGAGAGGTGATGCGGCTCGACACGGAGCGGACGGCCGAGGGGCGCATGGCCTACGTCCGGCGGGTGCCTCGAGGACCCGTGCTGGCGATCTCGCCGTTCAACTTCCCGCTCAACCTCGTCGCGCACAAGGTCGCGCCGGCGCTCGCGGTCGGCGCTCCGGTGGTGCTCAAGCCCGCGCCCAAGACGCCCCTCTCGGCGCTGCTGCTCGCGGAGGTGATGCACGAGGCGATGGCCGAGCACGGTCTTCCTCCGCAGATGCTCAGCGTGGTCAACGTCGAGAACGAGCGGGCCTCGCTGCTCGTGCAGGACCCACGGCTGCCGGTCGTGTCGTTCACCGGGTCCGGGCCGGTGGGCCACGCGATCGCGGTCGCAGCGCCCGACAAGCAGGTCGTGCTCGAGCTCGGCGGGAACGCCGCCGTCGTGGTGTGCGCCGACTACGACAGGCCCGGCGACGTCGAGCACGCCGCCGAGCGGATCGCCGGGTTCGCGACCTACCAGGCCGGCCAGTCCTGCATCAGCGTGCAGCGCGTCTTCGCGGTCGACAGCGTGTACGACGACCTCCGGGACGCGCTGGGGAAGGCCATGGCCGGCCTGCGCACCGGCGACCCGCGCGACCCCCTCACCCATGTCGGGCCGATGATCGACGAGGCTGCCGCGCGTCGGGTCGAGGAGTGGGTCGGGGAGGCCGTGGCCGCAGGGGCGACCGTCGTCGTGGGAGGCGACCGGGAGGGGACGACGTACCCCCCGACGCTGCTCGAGGGGGTGCCGGAGGACGCCAGGGTGATGTGCGAGGAGGTCTTCGGCCCGGTCCTCGCGATCGAGCGGGTGACGAGCACCGACGAGGCGTTCGCGCGCGTGAACGCCTCGCGCTTCGGGCTCCAGGCCGGCGTCTTCACGCATGACATCGGCACCGCCTTCCGCGCCCACAGGGAGCTCGAGGTGGGGGGTGTCGTGGTGGGCGACGTGCCCAGCTACCGGGCCGACCAGATGCCCTACGGCGGCACGAAGGAGTCGGGCGTGGGCCGCGAAGGCGTGCGTTACACGATGACCGACCTGACCTACGAGCGCGTGATGGTGCTGACCGGCCTCGACCTCTGAGACGTCATACGTCCCGGTTGCTATGACGACCGGACCGTATGACGTCCCGTGAGTCAGGATGGCCGAAGGCGATGGAAGGATGTCCCGCATGAGCTCGCGCCGTGACGTCGTCATCCTCGGGTCCACCGGCTCCATCGGCACCCAGGCCCTCGACGTGGTGCGTGCGAACCCGGACTCCTTCCGGGTCGTGGGGCTCACCGCCGGAGGCTCGAACGAAGAGCTGTTCCGCGCCCAGTGCGAGGAGTTCGCACCGTCCGTCTCGGGACTGGGGGAGGAGGCCTCCGTCGAGGCCGCGAGCCGGCCCTGCGACGTGGTGCTCAACGGCATCACCGGCGCCGTCGGGCTCAGACCCACCCTCGCGGCGCTCGACGCGGGCAACACCCTGGCACTGGCCAACAAGGAGTCGCTCATCATCGGCGGCCCGGTCGTCACCTCCCGCGCCGAGCCGGGCCAGATCGTGCCGGTCGACAGCGAGCACAGCGCCCTCGCCCAGTGCCTGCGCGGTGGACGCGCCGAGGAGGTGCGACGCCTGGTGCTGACCGCCAGCGGAGGGCCCTTCCGCGGCCGGACCCGCGACGAGCTCCACGACGTGACGCCGGAGCAGGCTCTTGCCCACCCGACCTGGTCGATGGGTCCGGTCGTGACGATCAACTCCGCGACCCTGGTCAACAAGGGGCTCGAGGTGATCGAGGCGCATCTGCTCTTCGGGATCCCCTTCGACGCCATCGAGGTCGTCGTGCACCCCACCTCGGTCGTGCACTCGATGGTGGAGTTCTACGACGGGTCGACGCTGGCCCAGGCGTCGCCGCCGTCGATGATGATCCCCATCGCGCTCGGCATGGCCTGGCCCGACCGGGTCCGTGACGTGGCCCCGGCCGTCGACTGGACGAGACCCGAGACGTGGGAGTTCTTCCCCCTCGACGACGAGGCGTTCCCCGCCGTGCGCCTGGCCCGTGAGGCCGGAGGCCGCGGCGGGACGGCACCGGCGGTCTACAACGCCGCGAACGAGGTGTGCGTGGAGGCCTTCCTCGGCCGGTGAGATGAGGTTCACCGACATCGTGCCGACGATCGGGACGGTCCTGGCCGCGCACCACGTACCCTCGTCTGAGGAAGATCTCTCTGTCGAGGACGTGCTCGCCGCCGACGCGTGGGCACGGACCGCGACCCGTAACGAGCTGGAGCGCCGTCGATGACCGTGGTCATGTACGCCCTGGGCGTGCTGCTGTTCGTCGTGGGAGTCGCGGCGTCCATCGGACTCCACGAGGTCGGCCACCTCCTGCCCGCGAAACGTTTCGGCGTCAAGGTCACCCAGTACTTCGTCGGCTTCGGCAAGACGGTCTGGTCGCGGCGCAAGGGCGAGACCGAGTACGGCGTGAAGGCGATCCCGCTGGGCGGGTACGTCAAGCTCGTGGGGATGCTCCCTCCTGCGGGGCGCGACGGCGAGGGGACCCGGCGGATCCGCAAGAGCAATACGGGGATGTTCACGCAGATCATCTCCGACGCCCGGGCCGCGGAGTACGAGCTCGTCGAGCCCGGTGACGAGGAGCGGCTGTTCTACCGGCTGCCGTGGTGGAAGAAGGTCATCGTGATGGCCGGCGGGCCGACGGTGAACCTCGTGCTCGCCTTCATGCTCTTCGGCGGGGTCTTCATGCTCCACGGCGTCCAGGAGCCGACGACCACGGTCAAGAGCGTCTCGGACTGCGTCATCGCCGCGACCGAGGCGGACCAGACCCGCAAGTGCACGGACGCGGACCCCGTCGCGCCGGCGAAGGAGGCGGGGCTCCAGCCAGGTGACCGGATCCTGGCGATGAACGGCACGCAGGTGACCTCGTGGTCGCAGCTGACCGAGCTGATCAGGGCCAATGGTGACGGCGCCGCGACCATCGTCTACGAGCGCGACGGTGAGCGCCGCACCACCGAGACGAACACCACCGTCTCGGTGCGGCGCAACCTGGACGACATCGACAAGTTCGAAGAGGTGGGCTTCCTCGGGGTCGAGTCCGAGACCGTCCTGGAGAAGAAGGACGCCGGCTTCGTGGTCGTGGCGATGGGCGACATGACCTGGCGGACGCTCGAGGCACTCGGGACGCTCCCGGTGAAGCTCTACGAGGTCGGGAAGGCCGCGCTGGGCATCACCGAGCGCGCGGACGACAGTCCGATGAGCGTGGTCGGCGCCAGCCGGGTCGCCGGCGAGGTGGCCTCGGACCACGGGATCCCGATCGGCGACCGCTTCGTCAGCCTGTTGCTGCTGCTCGGCGGCATCAACCTGTTCGTCGGCATGTTCAACTTCGTGCCGCTCCTGCCGCTCGACGGCGGCCACATCGCCGGTGCCCTCTACGAGGCGGTACGCCGGGGGGTGGCGCGGCTCCTCGGTCGACCCGACCCCGGCTACTTCGACGTCGCCAAGCTGCTGCCGGTGGCCTACGTGATGGCCGGTGCGATCCTCGTGATGAGCGTCATCCTGATCTACGCCGACATCGTCGCACCGGTCCGGCTCGGGTAACGTCGAGAACCGGTGGTCGGACCGCTCGCTGGTCGAGCCCGTCGAGACCCCGATAGAACTGTGAGAGAGGGAACTGCCCCATGACCTCGGTCGACCTCGGAATGCCCGCCGCCCCACCGCCGGTGCTGGCCGAACGGCGCAAGACCCGCCAGATCAAGGTCGGCAAGGTCCTCGTCGGAGGTGACGCGCCGATCTCGGTGCAGTCGATGACCACCACGGTCACCTCCGACGTCAACACGACCCTCCAGCAGATCGCCGAGCTCACCGCGTCCGGGTGCGACATCGTCCGGGTCGCCTGCCCGTCGCAGGACGACGCCGACGCGCTCCCGGAGATCGCGCAGCACTCCCAGATCCCGGTCATCGCCGACATCCACTTCCAGCCGAAGTACGTCTTCGCCGCGATCGAGGCCGGCTGTGCCGCCGTACGCGTCAACCCCGGCAACATCCGCAAGTTCGACGACCAGGTCAAGCAGATCGCCCAGGCGGCCAAGGACCACGGAACCTCGATCCGGATCGGTGTCAACGCGGGGTCGCTCGACCCGCGCCTGCTGCAGAAGTACGGCAAGGCAACTCCCGAAGCACTCGTCGAGTCCGCGGTGTGGGAGGCCTCGCTGTTCGAGGAGCACGACTTCCACGACTTCAAGATCTCGGTCAAGCACAACGACCCCGTGGTCATGGTCAAGGCCTACGAGATGCTCGCCGAGCGTGGCGACTGGCCGTTGCACCTCGGCGTGACGGAGGCGGGGCCCGCGTTCCAGGGCACCATCAAGTCCAGCGTCGCCTTCGGGGCGCTGCTCTCGCGCGGCATCGGCGACACGATCCGGGTCTCGCTGTCCGCGCCGCCGGTCGAGGAGGTCAAGGTCGGCCTCCAGATCCTGGAGTCCCTCAACCTCCGCCCCCGCCGGCTCGAGATCGTCTCGTGTCCCTCCTGCGGCCGGGCCCAGGTCGACGTCTACAAGCTCGCAGACGAGGTGACCGCCGGTCTCGAGGGTCTCGAGGTCCCGCTGCGTGTGGCCGTCATGGGCTGCGTCGTGAACGGTCCCGGGGAGGCCCGCGAGGCCGACCTCGGTGTCGCCTCAGGCAACGGCAAGGGCCAGATCTTCGTCAAGGGCGAGGTGATCAAGACCGTTCCCGAGTCGAAGATCGTCGAGACCCTGATCGAGGAGGCCATGCGGATCGCCGAGGAGATGGGCGAGCCGGTCGACGGCGAGGGTGGCGCGCCGAGCATCACCGTCGGCTGACCGACCACCCACGTTCGAACGCGCCGAGCCGACGATCGCGCCGAGCACGCCGGCGCGAAGGAGACCGGTCGGAGCGGACTCTCGGTGACGTAGGCTCCGGTACGTGCTCCGGACTCAGCACGGCCTGCGCCTCCTCGGCCCCGCCGACCTTCCTGCGATGGCGGAGCTCCTCGCGCGCGATCCGGTGGTCAACGTCTTCGTCGACTACCGCAGCCGCGTCACCCAGCTCGACCCGCGGTGGATGGGCGGTGAGATGTGGGGGTACGTCGAGGACGGCGAGCTCGTCTCGGCCTGCCATGCGGCGGCGAACCTCGTGCCGGTCAACGCCACGCCCGACGCCATCGCGGCCTTCGCGGCCCGTGGTGTCCGGCAGCGCCGCCGCTGCTCGACGATCGTCGGCCCGGCCGACGCCGTGGCCGGTCTGTGGGAGCACCTGTCCGAGCACTGGTCGCGCCCGCGTGAGTTCCGCTGGAACCAGCCGCACCTCGAGATCAGCGGCCCTCCGCGCGTCGCGCCGGACCCGCTGGTTCGTCGGACCACGCCGGCGGACCTCGAGGTGCTGTACCCGGCCTGTGTTGCGATGTACACCGAGGAGGTGGGCATCTCACCCGAGCTCGGTGGCGGGGCGGACATGTACCGCGCCCGGGTCGCCCAGCTGATCAGCAAGGGCTGGTCGTTCGCCCGCATCGAGGACGGTCGCGTGGTCTTCAAGGCCGAGGTCGCAGCGGTGTCGCCGTACGCCTGCCAGGTCCAGGGCGTCTACGTCGCACCCGACCGTCGCGGGGAGGGCCTCGCGACGGTCGGGATGGCGGCGGTGGTCGACTACGCGCTGCGCGAGATCGCGCCGGTCATCTCGCTCTACGTGAACGACCACAACCACGCGGCCAGGCGGGCCTACGCCGCCGTGGGGTTCGAGCAGAGCGCAGTCTTCTCCACGATCATGTTCTGAGCCTCAGCGCCTGCTGAGCGACTCAGGGGCGAAGGTCCACTGCGGCATGACGTTCCAGGGTTCGCTGGTCCTGGTGCGGTACAGCTTCGAGATGCGTTCACACTTCTCGAGCGTGCAGCGGGTCATGGCAACGGTCTTGTCGCTGCCTGCCTGGAGGAGAAGACGGGTGTTGGTCTCCCACTTCATCACCCCGAACCACCGCGCGCGGTAGGTGTCGAGCAGTCTCCCTCGTGTCGTGCGCACCTGGACCATGCCGGGGCCGGGGCCGTCGCTGAGGATGTAGGTGCTCACGAGGCGCTTGCCGTCGGGCGAGAAGGCGAGGGCGAGGTCGTCGCACGAACGCCACAGCCGCGTGTGCGGCCCGCTCAGGGTCATCACCTTCTGGCAGCCCCCGAGGTAGGGGTCGCCGAGGAAGACACCGACTCGGTCGGTCGAGATGTCAGCGATGTAGCCGGGCTTGTCCGCGATCTTCACGGTGGTGTCTGTGAAGGGATTCCACCAGAACGTGCGCTGCGTGGCGGCTCGCCTGCCCCACTGGCTCAGCACCATCCGCCGCTGACCGAAGTCGAGCGGGGTGACGGCCCTGCCGAAGACGCGGCGCTTGACCACCTCGCCGCTGCGGGTGTCGACGACCCGCAGGAGGGTGCGGTTGTCGCGGTAGGTCGTGGTCACGAGGTGAGCGCCGCCGTCGGCGAGGCGCTTGGGCAGGTCGGGCTGGTAGGCGGGGCCGCCGGCCACGCGGGTCGTGCCTCCGTCGGGCGCCACCCGGAGCAGCTGCCAGCCCGTGTCGTCGGCGTCGCTCGCCAGGACCAGGTAGTCGGCGCCGCTGCGGCCGACCATCCTGACGTACTTCGCCGACACCGGGAGCCTGGCTTCTCCGTCGATGATCGTGCGTCCGACGACGCGCAGCAGGGGAGTGGCCGGCCCTTCGGCGAGCTTGGCAGGGTTGATCGTCTCGCCCTTGGGGTGGTCGTCGGCCGGTGCGGCCGCGGCTCCGGCGAGCGGTGCGGCGATGAGCGCTGCGAGCAGGACGCCTGCGAGGCGAGCAGCCCGAGATCGTGTGAACATGTGAGGCCCTCGTGGTTAGGTCTTCGCAGCCCGATCGGCTGCGTCGTTCACATTGACGCTCGAGGTCCTCCTGGCGTTGCGTTGCTGCGACATCGAGTTTTCGCGCAACAACGACGCGTTCGACGGGCGGCTCGGCTACTGGCTGGAGCTGCTCTGCACGGGCTCAGCCGCGGGCGAGCCAGTCCTTCCAGGAGACGGGCTCGGCGGCCTCGCTCGACCTGGCGCGACGATCTCCTCGGTCATCCAGGCGCGGAAGTCGCGGATCTGCGGAGGGGAGGCAAGGGTGAGCAGGCGCCGCTGCTCGCAGAGCACGTCAGCCTCGAGAACGGCTTCGTGGAGTCGGCGTACCTCCGTGCTGAACTCGCGAGGCATCGCCATCTCGACGTCGACCGAAGACCTCACCGCGGGCGAGGGCGGCCTGCGCCTGTTGGCGGGCGACGAACCTGGCGTGTGCGGGCGCGCGGAGGATCGCCTCGAGGCGCTCGGCGAGCGTGCCGGACTCCGGGTTGCGCCTGTCGGCGCTCATCAAGGTCAGCTCGCGGACGAGCTCGTCGAGGTGCTGGTCCTGCCGCAGGCTGAGCTCGACCGGGCAGCCCGACAGCCTGACCAGGCACCAGTCCTCGGGCAGCACGTTCGCGCCGGCACGGCGGATCGGCCACCTCCGTGGCGTGAGCGGGGGAGTCGGCTCGGGCCTCGGTGGGGTCGAGTCGTCGCCGAGGTGCGTCGGCGAGGGTGAGGTCGGCCCACACGCGTTTGCCCTTCTGGAGCTGCTCGACGCCCCAGTCGCGAGCGAGCACCGATACGATCGCGAGCCCCCGGCCGGTCGCCGGAGCGCTCAGCAGGCGGTCGAGCTCGTCGAGCTCGTCGTCGAAGGTCTCGTCGAGACCCGGCAGGGTCGTGCGTGGCGCGACCGCCGCGGCAGGGGCCGGTCCGTCGTCCTCGACACAGAGCCGCACGGCTCGCTCGAGGTCGAGAACGCAGACCTCGATGTAGCTGCTGCTCCCGTGGAGAGCGGCGTTGCCGGCCAGCTCGCTCACGCAGAGCGTCGCGTCGTCGACCAGGGACTCGTGCCCCCACGCCCGCAGTCCGTCCGCGACGAACCGACGTGCACCCGGCACGCTGGCGGGGTCCGCGGTGAAACGGACGCGGAGCATCCGTTGCTCGCGGTTCGGCTGCTCGTCTCGCACAAGGAAGATGATGCCAAACGCCCGGCGGGTGATCACCACCTTTCTGCGTGATGGACGCAGCCGATATTCGGTGTGCGACCGCGCAGAGCCGATGGGTAGCCTTGCCCGCATGATCATGCGGATGTCGACCCTTTTCGTGCGTACCCTCCGGGAGGACCCGGCGGACGCAGAGGTCCCGAGCCACCGGCTCCTGGTCCGGGCGGGGTACATCCGGCGTGCGGCTCCGGGCATCTACTCCTGGCTGCCGCTGGGGCTGCGCGTCCTGCGCAACATCGAGAACATCGTGCGCGAGGAGATGAACTCCATCGGCGCCCAGGAGCTCCAGTTCCCGGCGCTGCTGCCCCGCGAGCCCTACGAGGCCACCAACCGCTGGACGGAGTACGGCGACGGTATCTTCCGGCTCAAGGACCGCAAGGACGCCGACTACCTCCTCGGCCCCACCCACGAGGAGCTCTTCACCCTCGTGGTGAAGGACATGTACTCCTCCTACAAGGACCTGCCGGTCTGGCTGTACCAGATCCAGACCAAGTACCGCGACGAGGCGCGCCCCCGTGCGGGTCTGCTGCGCGGGCGCGAGTTCGTGATGAAGGACTCCTACTCCTTCGACACCACCGACGAGGGGCTCGAGCGGTCCTACGCCGCTCACCGCGAGGCCTACGTCAAGACCTTCGACCGGCTCGGGTTCGAGTACGTCATCGTGTCGGCGATGTCGGGCGCCATGGGCGGGTCGAAGTCCGAGGAGTTCCTCGCCAAGGCGGACGTCGGCGAGGACACCTATGTGCGGTGCACCACCTGCGACTTCGCCGCCAACGTCGAGGCGGTCGAGGTCCCCGCGCCTCAGCCGCTGGGATACGACGACGTGCCGGCCGCCCACGCCGAGGACACCCCCGACACGCCCACGATCGACACGCTCGTCGACCACCTCAACGACCGCTTCCCCCGTGAGGACCGGCCCTGGGCCGCCGGGGACACGCTCAAGAACGTTCTCGTCCTGCTCGTGCACCCCGACGGCAGCGAGGAGCCGCTCGCCATCGGCGTGCCCGGTGACCGCGAGGTCGACATGAAGCGACTCGAGGCCCAGGTGCACCCCGCGGAGATCGAGGCGTTCGACGACAAGCAGTTCGCCAAGCACACCTCGCTCGTCAAGGGCTACATCGGCCCGGAAGTGCTCGGAGAGAAGGGCGAGTCGGGGATCCGCTACCTCGTCGATCCCCGAGTGGTCGAGGGGACCCGCTGGGTCACCGGCGCAAACGTGGCAGGCCAGCACGTCATCGACCTCGTCGCCGGACGTGACTTCACCCCCGACGGCACGATCGAGGCGGCCGAGGTGCGGGACGGCGACCCGTGCCCCAACTGTGACGGGACCCTCGAGTCGGCCCGCGGCATCGAGATGGGCCACATCTTCCAGCTCGGCCGGAAGTTCGCGGACGCGCTCGACCTCAAGGTGCTCGACGAGAACGGCAAGCTCGTCACGGTCACGATGGGGTCCTACGGCATCGGCGTCTCGCGCGCGGTGGCCGCCATCGCGGAGAACACCCACGACGAGCTCGGCCTGGTCTGGCCCCGCGAGGTCGCCCCGGCCGACGTGCACCTCGTCGCCACCGGCAAGGACACCGCGGTCTTCGACGCCGCCGCGAAGCTTGCCTCCGACCTGGAGGTGCAGGGCCTCACGGTGCTGTACGACGACCGCCCCAAGGTCTCGCCCGGCGTGAAGTTCAAGGACGCGGAGCTGATCGGCGTGCCGACGATCGTCGTGGTCGGCAAGGGTCTCGCCGATGGCGTGATCGAGGTCAAGGACCGTGCCACTGGAGCGCGCGAGGACGTCCCCGTGGACGACGTCGTGTCGCATGTGGTCGGAGTCGTCCGTGGCTGAGGTCTCGACCGGCTCGACCCGAGGGAAGCCGCTCGAGGCGGTGATCTTCGACTGGGGCGGGACCCTCACGCCCTGGCACACCATCGACTTCCGGGCCGAGGCCGAGGCGCTTGCACGGGCTGCGGTGGACGGTGACCACACGGCGCCGGACCTGCTCATGGCGGCCGCTGACGCGGTGTGGGGCCGTTCCCGCGACCACCACACCAGCGCGACGATCGCGGACCTCTTCTCGCACGCGGGCCTGTCCCACGACGAGGAGCTGCTCACGGCGTACCGCGAGTTCTGGGAGCCCCACACCACCACCGACGCCGACGTACCGGAGCTGTTCGAGCGACTGCGCGCAGACGGGCTCCGTGTCGGCGTCCTCTCCAACACGGTGTGGCCGCGGGCCTGGCACGAGTCGTTCTTCGAGCGCGACGGGGTGCTCGACCTGATCCACGGCGCGGTCTACACGAGCGAGGTCCCCTGGACGAAGCCCGCGCCCGAGGCGTTCCGAGCAGCCATGGACGCGGTAGGGGTCGAGGACCCGCAGGCCTGCGTGTTCGTCGGTGACCGGCCCTTCGACGACATCTGGGGCGCCTCGAACGTCGGGATGCGCACGATCCTGGTGCCGCACAGCGAGATCCCCGTGCAGCAGGTCGGTCACTCCGTGGGTGAGCCGGACGCTGTCGCACACCGTCTCCGCGAGGTGCACGACATCGTCTCCGCCTGGCGCTGAGGGCTCTCGCGTCCTCAGAGCTCGCCGATGCCCGGGAACGCCTCGGGCTCGCCGCCGAAACCGAGCAACCTGACCGCGGCGTCCTCGAGCGCTTCGAGGGCCCACTGCCTGTTGGCGCCCGAGGTGCTGCCGACCATGTCCGCGTAGACGGCCGCGCACCGCTCCTCGACCGCAAGGGCGGCCTGCTCGAGCTCGGCCTGCGTGGTCGCCTCGTTGGGCAGGTCGTAGCTGACCTCCGCCGGCACGGGGTCGGCCTCGGCCGCGCGGACCATCGGGACGAGCTGGTCACGGCGTTCGCGGTGCAGGGCGTACGCGTCGCGCACCCGCTGCCACAGCTGGGCCTGCGCGGAGACGGAGACCCGGCCGCCGATGACGCCGTAGAGGTAGACCGCGGCGTGCTCTCCGGCCAGTGTCCGCTGGAGCGCCTCTTGTGGTGTCACGACGCTCCCTTCGGCGCCGGCGTCGAGGCGAGCACCCTCGTGTACTGAGCGGAGGCTGCCCCCATGCTGCCGAGGAGTCGCGCGAACGCCCCGCTCTGCGCGCGGAACGCGTGCCGCTTCGTCGCGGTCGCGAGGGCCTGCTCCGCTGCGACCACCTGGTCGAGCGCCCTGCCCGGAGCGCGTGGCACTGTGGCACGACGGGGCGAGGACCCGTCCGGGGTGGGCGCCGGGGATGTCGAGGGAGGGACCGAGACGTCGTCGGGGACCGCCTCGGACAGCATGGCGGCGTGTGCCTCGTGCGCCGCGACGACGGGAGCGAGCAGCGCGGAGAGCCGGCGGTGGCGGCTCCTCGTGGCGTCGAGCAGGTCGATCATCGCCCGCTGGTCCGCGAGCGCCTCGGCCGCGACCTCGACGTCAGGGTCCACGCTGGGCTCCACGGGGGCCGGCTCGCTCTCGCCGCGGCGCCGGGGCCGGTCGGAGGTGCAGCCCACGACCGCGGCCCCCGCGGCGGCGGCCACGCCGACCAGCGCGGCGCGACGGCTGAGGCGGGCACCGGTCTCGGCACGAGAGGGGGAAGGCACGAGAGCCGACTCTATCGTCGCGGGGCCGGCGCAGTCGGTAGCGGCTGATGGTTCAACGGTCCGCTATGGTGAGGGCACAGGCGAGGCAGGCCCCTCGACGGGGCTCGACCACGCCTGGCAAGGCCGACAACAGCACAGCGAGGAGGATGCCCGTGAGCACCGATCAGACCCGGGACCGACTTGCAAAGGTGCTCGACGAGCCACTTGCCGCGGCCGGCCTCGACGTCGAGGCCATCGAGCTCACCCCTGCGGGCCGACGTCGGATCCTCCGCGTCGCGGTCGACAAGGACGGCGGCGTGACGAGTGACGACCTCGCCGAGGCCACCAAGGAGGTCTCGCGGGTCCTCGACGAGTCCGACGTGATGGGGGAGCAGCCCTACACGCTCGAGGTCACCTCCCCGGGCACGGACCGACCCCTCACGCTGCCCCGCCACTGGCGTCGCAACCGGTCGAGGCTGGTCAAGGTCACCACCACCGACGGCACGACGGTCACCGGCCGGGTCTGCGGCAGCGACGAGAACAGCGCCACCCTCGACATCGACGGCACCGAGCGGGTAGTCCCCTACAGCGAGGTCGCCAAGGCTCGCATCCAGATCGAGTTCAACCGGAAGGAGAGCTGAGCCATGGACATCGACATGATGGTGCTGCGTTCGCTCGAGCGTGAGAAGGAGATCTCCTTCGAGGTACTCGTGGAGGCCATCGAGCAGGCCCTGCTCATCGCGTACCACAAGACGCCCGGCGCCCAGACGAAGGCACGGGTCGAGCTCGACCGCAAGAGCGGTCACGTCACCGTGCTCGCGGCCGAGACCGACGAGGAGGGCAATGTCGTCGGCGAGTACGACGACACGCCGGCAGGCTTCGGTCGGATCGCGGCGACCACGGCGAAGCAGATCATCCTCCAGCGCCTGCGTGACGCCGAGGACGACGCGAAGTTCGGGGAGTTCTCCGGCAAGGAGGGCGACGTGATCTCCGGCGTGATCCAGCAGGGTCGCGACCCGAAGGACGTGCTCGTCGACCTCGGCCGGCTCGAGGCACACCTTCCGCAGGTGGAGCGGGTCCCTGGTGAGCGTTACGACCACGGCACGCGCATCAAGTGTCTGGTGGTCAGCGTCCGCAAGGGCATGCGCGGCCCCCAGGTCACGCTCTCGCGCTCACACCCGAACCTGGTCAAGAAGCTCTTCGCGCTCGAGGTCCCGGAGATCGCCGACGGCACGGTGGAGATCTGCGCGATCGCCCGTGAGGCCGGCCACCGCACCAAGATCGCGGTGCGCTCGACGGTGCAGGGTGTGAACGCCAAGGGCGCGTGCATCGGCCCCATGGGGCAGCGTGTGCGCAACGTCATGCACGAGCTGCACGGCGAGAAGATCGACATCGTGGACTGGTCCGACGACCCGGCGGAGCTCGTCGCCCACGCGCTCTCGCCGGCCCGGGTGTCGAGCGTCGAGGTCGTCGACCGTGAGGCGCGGTCGGCCCGCGTCGTCGTACCGGACTTCCAGCTCTCGCTCGCCATCGGCAAGGAGGGGCAGAACGCCCGCCTGGCCGCGCGGCTGACCGGCTGGCGCATCGACATCCGCTCCGACGAGGCCCCGGCCCCGGCGGCAGCCGCCGGCGGTGGCGGGCAAGAGGGCTGAGGCCGATTCTGCTTGTCACTGCAGAACCGCTAGACTCGTCCACGGTGGCTCGCGAAATCGGCGCTGACTCATGCGCGCACACTCCTGTGCGCACCTGTGTCGGATGCCGGGTGCGGGCTCCGAAGCAAGAGCTGCTACGCGTAGTCGTCCGCGGTTCGGATGACGGTCTCACCGTCGTGCCGGACCCGGGGGCAAGGGCAGCGGGCAGGGGCGCCTACATCCACCCCACGCTCGACTGTCTCGAGCTCGCCACTCGTCGCCGCGCTTTCGTCCGGGCCCTTCGGGTCCAGGGCAGGCTCGGGGACATTCCAGTGCGGGACTACCTGAAGCACGCAGCAGATTCGTCCGTGTTGACCGACAGAAAATGGAGCAGCAGCTCATGAGCACTCGATGAGTACTTCGCGATGAGCATGCACACCAGCTAACGGTCCGGCCAGAGAAGGGCTCGGACCAGAAGGAGAAGCGTGGCTAAGGTCCGAGTCCACGAGCTCGCCAAAGAGTTCGGAGTAGAGAGCAAGGTCGTTCTGGCCAAGCTCGGAGAGATGGGAGAGTTCGTCAAGTCGGCGTCGTCGACGGTCGAACCCCCTGTCGTCAAGCGTTTCACCGACAAGTTCGGTGACGAGCTGAAGTCTGCCTCTGACAAGAAGGCAGCCAAGAAGGCCCCCGCGAAGAAGGCGGCCCCCGCCAAGTCCGCGGACACCGACGGCGCGGCACCGGCCACCGAGGCCCCCGCTCCGGCGCCCGCGGAGACCGTCGCCCCGGCGGAGGTGGAGGCTCCTGCCCCCGCTCAGGCCGAGTCGCCGGTCAGTGAGCCCGAAGCTCCGGCTCCGGCTGCGAAGCCGGCACCGGGCCCGCGTCCTGGCCCGAAGCCCGGCCCGAAGAAGGCCCCCGAGCCGACACCGGCTCCGGAGGCACCCGCTGCCGCTGCGCCCGAGGCCCCGGCTGCTCGCGCAGGTGGGCCCACGCCTACGGCTCCGCGTCCGGCCGCACCGCGCCCGAGCGGTGCTCGTCCCGGCGCTCCCCGCCCCGGCAACAACCCGTTCTCCTCGACCCAGGGCATGGGCCGCCGTCCGGCGGCCCCGCCCCGAGGCGACCAGGCCGGTGGCGACAACCGTCCGCCGCGTCCGCCGGCTGCCCGCGAGGGCGGCGCCCCGGGTCGTCCCGGCATGCCTCGCCCCAACCCGGCGATGATGCCCAAGTCTCCTGCCGCGTTCGGCGGTGGCCCTGGTGGCCGTCCGTCCGGACCCGGCCGTGGTGGCCCGGGCGGTGCTCCCGGCCGTGGTGGCCCGGGCGGTGCTCCCGGTCGTGGCGGCGGCGGTGCTCCGGCCCGTGGTGGCGCCGGCGCCGGTGCTCCCGGACGTCCCGGTGGCGGCTTCGCTCCCGGTGGAGGTCGTCCCGGTGGCGGGGGCCGTCCCGGCCAGCGCGGTCAGACCCAGGGTGCGTTCGGTCGTCCCGGCGGTCCGTCGCGTCGCGGTCGCAAGTCGAAGCGCGCGCGTCGTCAAGAGTACGAACAGATGCAGGCCCCCACGATCGGCGGCGTGCGCGTCCGCAAGGGCGACGGCGAGACCGTTCGCCTTCCCCGTGGCGCCTCGCTGACGGACTTCGCGGAGCGGATCGGCGTCGACCCTGCGGCGCTGGTGCAGATGCTGTTCTCGCTCGGCGAGATGGTCACCGCGACCGAGTCGGTCAACGACGAGACGTTCGAGCTGCTCGGTGATGAGCTCAACTACGTCGTGCAGGTCGTCTCTCCCGAGGACGAGGACCGCGAGCTGCTCGAGTCCTTCGACCTCGAGTTCGGCGAGGACGAGGGTGACGAGGAGGACCTCGCGGCCCGTCCGCCGGTCGTGACCGTCATGGGCCACGTCGACCACGGAAAGACCAAGCTGCTCGACGCACTGCGCAAGGCCAACGTCGTCGACAAGGAGGCCGGTGGCATCACGCAGCACATCGGTGCCTACCAGGTCGCGACCGAGGTCGACGGCGACGAGCGCAAGATCACCTTCATCGACACCCCGGGTCACGAGGCGTTCACCGCCATGCGTGCCCGTGGTGCGCAGGCCACCGACATCGCGGTTCTCGTGGTCGCGGCCGACGACGGCGTGATGCCGCAGACGGTCGAGGCACTGAACCACGCCAAGGCAGCCGGTGTCCCGGTCGTGGTCGCGGTCAACAAGATCGACAAGCCCGAGGCCGACCCGCAGAAGGTCCGTGGTCAGCTCACCGAGTACGGCCTGGTGCCCGAGGAGTACGGCGGCGACACGATGTTCGTCGACGTCTCGGCGAAGTCCGAGCTGAACCTCGAGGGGCTCCTCGAGGCGATCGTGCTCACCGCCGACGCCTCCCTGGACCTGCGGGCGAACCCCGACCAGGACGCTCAGGGTCTCGTCGTCGAGGCGCACCTCGACCGTGGTCGTGGCCCGGTGGCGACGATCCTGGTCCAGCGCGGAACGCTGCGCGTCGGCGAGTCGGTCGTGGCCGGTCCCGCCTACGGTCGCGTTCGCGCCATGCTCGACGAGCACGGGAACAACGTGGAGGAGGCCGACCCGTCACGTCCGGTGATGGTCCTCGGTCTGACCGCGGTGCCGGGCGCGGGCCAGAACTTCATCGTCGTGTCCGACGACCGGATGGCTCGTCAGATCGCCGAGAAGCGTGAGTCCCGCGAGCGTGCGGCCATGCAGGCCAAGCGTCGCGTCCGCCGTACGCTCGAGGACTTCATGGCCTCCATGGAGAAGGGCGAGAGCCAGGAGCTCAACCTGATCCTGAAGGGCGATGTGTCCGGTTCCGTCGAGGCCCTCGAGGACTCGCTCGCCAAGATCGACGTCGGCGACGAGGTCAGCATCCGGGTCATCGACCGCGGTGTCGGTGCGATCACCGAGACCAACGTCGACCTGGCTGCCGCCTCCGACGCCATCATCATCGGCTTCAACGTCCGGCCCCAGGGCAAGGCGACGGAGATGGCCGACAAGGAAGGCGTCGAGATCCGGTACTACTCGGTCATCTACCAGGCGATCGAGGAGATCGAGGCAGCGCTCAAGGGCATGCTCAAGCCGGAGTACGAAGAGGTCTCGCTCGGCCAGGCCGAGATCCGCGAGATCTTCCGCTCCAGCAAGATCGGCAACATCGCCGGTTGTATGGTCACCAAGGGCGTCATCCGCCGCAACGCCAAGGCACGCCTCCTGCGTGACGGCAACGTGGTGGCCGACAACCTCGACCTGGCGTCGCTGCGCCGCGAGAAGGACGACGCGTCCGAGGTCCGTGAGGGCTTCGAGTGCGGTCTGGTCCTGCGTGGCTACAACGACATCAAGCAGGGCGACATCGTCGAGTCCTTCGAGATGCGAGAGATCCCGCGGGCCTGAGCCCCCGCGATCAATTACCAGGGGATGCAGGAGATTAGGCTCTTCCCACGGCAATATCACCGTGGGAAGAGACAGAAGTCCTGCATCCCCTGGTAAATCCCCCGCCACCGCCGACAGCAGACGTGTCGGCTCGGCGGGGATCTGGGCAGCAGACGTGCCGACTCGGCAGAACTAGGAGAACAACGCATGAGCTCGCCCCGCGTCCGCAAGGTCGCCGACCGCATCCAGGTCATCGTGGCCGAGATGCTCGAGCGTCGGATCAAGGACCCGCGGCTCGGGTTCGTCACCGTGACCGACGTGCGCGTCACCGGCGACACCCAGAACGCCACGATCTTCTACACGGTCCTCGGTGAGAACGAGGACCTCACCAGCACCGCGGCTGCGCTCGAGTCGGCCAAGGGCATCCTGCGCTCCGAGGTCGGCAAGCAGCTCGGCATGCGTCACGTGCCGACGCTCGAGTTCATCCATGACGCGCTTCCCGACACCGCGCGTCACCTCGACGAGCTGCTCGCCAAGGCCCGGGAGTCCGACGCCCGTGTTGCCCAGGCGGCGGCGGGCGCGAGGTACGCCGGAGAGGCGGACCCGTACCGCAAGCCCCACGAGCCGGACGAGCTCGGACGAGCTCGACGAGGAGTGAGCACCGCCACCCCACCGGGGCTGGTCGTCGTGGACAAGTCCGCCGGCATGACCTCCCACGACGTCGTGGCCAAGGTGCGGCGGCTCGCCGGCACCCGCAAGGTGGGTCACGCCGGCACCCTCGACCCGATGGCGACAGGGGTCCTCCTGCTGGGGGTCAACCGCGCCACCCGGCTCCTGGGGCACCTGATGCTGACCGAGAAGGCGTACGACGCCGTGGTCCGTCTCGGAGTCGCGACCACGACCGACGACGCCGAGGGCGAGCCCCTGTCCGAGGCCTCCGCCAGGGGGCTCACCGACGACCAGGTCCGCGGCGCCTTCGCTCCGTTCGTGGGTGACATCGAGCAGGTTCCCTCCTCCGTCTCGGCGATCAAGGTCGACGGGCAACGTGCCTACGCCCGGGTCCGGGCGGGGGAGAGCGTCGAGCTCCCGGCTCGTCCCGTCACCGTCCACGCGATCGAGGTCGGGGGGATCCGCCGCGTGGACGACGTCGTCGACGTCGAGGTGTCCGTGCGCTGCTCCAGCGGCACCTACATCCGCGCGCTCGCCCGGGACGTGGGCGCCGCGCTCGGCGTCGGAGGGCACCTGACCGCCCTCCGGCGTACCGCTGTCGGTCCGTTCACCCTCGCCGACGCGCGGACCCTCGAAGAGCTCGGGGAGGACTTCTCGGTCGTGCCGATCGCCGAGGTGGCGAGGCGTTGCTTCCCCTCACGCGACCTCGGTGACGACGATGCGGCCTCGGTCGCGGTGGGGCGGAAGCTCTCCCTCGACCTCGGCGCGGCCGGCCCCGTCGCGGTCTTCGACCCGAGCGGTTCGTTCCTCGCGCTGTACGAGCAGCGCGGTGAGACCGCCGCGCCGGTGGCTGTCTTCACCTCCTGACCACCGGCTCGCCACGAAGCGTGTGGCAGCATTTCGACGTACTGCGTGAACCCGTCCGCGAACAGGAGTGGTGGCCCCGTGCGTATCTGGCGCTCTCTCGACGCCGTCCCTGCCGATCTCGGCCGCACCGTCGTCACCATCGGGAACTTCGACGGCGTGCACCTCGGCCATCAGCACGTGGTCCGTCGCGCGCGTGAGGTGGCCGCCGAGCGCGGCATCCCCGACGTCGTGGCCGTGACCTTCGACCCGCACCCGATCGCGGTGCTGCGCCCCGAGCACGCGCCACCGACGCTGACCACCGTGGAGACGCGCGCGCGGCTGCTCGACGAGGCTGGAGTCGACGACGTGCTCGTCCTGCCCTTCACCCGTGAGCTCGCCGACTGGTCGCCGGAGCGCTTCATCCAGGAGATCCTGGTCGAGGCCCTGCACGCGAAGGCCGTCGTGGTCGGCGCGAACTTCCGCTTCGGGAGCCGCGCGGCCGGCGACGTGGCGACACTGCGGGAGTACGGCGAACGGCATGACTTCGACACGGTGGGCATCGCCCTCGACGGCGGGCCGCAGGTCTGGTCCTCGACGTATGTCCGCAACTGCCTCGCGGCCGGCGACGTCGAGGGTGCAGCCGAGGCGCTCGGCCGTCCTTTCACGGTGCGCGGCGAGGTGGTCCGTGGCGACGAGCGCGGCCGCGAGCTCGGCTACCCCACCGCGAACGTCCCGACCTTCGGCATGGCGGCGGCACCGGCGGACGGCGTGTACGCCGGATGGCTGCGCCCGCTCGACGGGGAGGGGGTCGGCGAGCCACTGCCCGCTGCGATCAGCGTCGGCACGAACCCGACGTTCGCGGGCGAGCGCGAGCGCCGGGTCGAGTCCTACGTGCTCGACCGCGACGACCTCGAGCTCTACGGGGTGCCGGTCGAGGTCTCCTTCGTCGCCCGGCTGCGCGGCATGAAGCGGTTCGACTCCGTCCACGAGCTCGTGGAGACGATGGCCGACGACGTACGACGGGCACGCGACGTGCTCGCGACCGCGGAGCCCGTGTGAGCAGCCGGACCGCGAGTGCCGACCCCGCCGTCGCGGCGGCGGAGACCTGGTTCGTCAAGCACGGTCTGCCCTACTTCGTCGACGGGGAGCGCGCCGCTGTGCGGCAGGGGCTCCGACCGCGTCGGCTGATCCCGGCCCTGGCCGGCTCCGCGCTGCTCGGCGTCGCCGTCGGCATCCTGCTCGGGCTGGTGACCAGCTCGGTCTCGCTGGGCATCGGCTCGGCGATGACCTTCGCGGGCATCGGCGCTCTGCTCTACGGTCTGACCGCCCTGCGGGTGTGGCCGATCGCGAGGTGGGCCGTCGCGCGGACGTTGAAGAGCCTCGGCCTGCTCTTCCCCCTGGTCACCCGGGCGCTGCCGCTGCTGCTGCTGTTCGTGACGTTCCTCTTCATCAACGCCGAGGTCTGGCAGGTGTCGGCGAACCTCGACGGCGGCGTGATGTGGGTGACCATCCTGTTGTTCGCGGGGCTGACCGTCGGCTTCCTGCTCGCACGACTGCCCGAGGAGCTGGACCGGGTCGACGACGAGGTCGCCACCGACCGGCTGGTCGCGGTGACCCGGGGGACCCCTCTCGCGGACGCCGCGCGCATGCTCGCGGACTCGAAGCAGGCGGTGGAGAGGGACGAGGCCGAGGTGCACGGGTTCCAGAAGGCGAACCTGCTGCTGGTCCTCCTCGTCGCGCAGTTCGTGCAGGTGCTGCTGCTCTCGACCTCGGTCTTCTTGTTCTTCATCGTCTTCGGAGTGGTTGCGATGAAGGAGGAGGTGGTCCTCGCATGGACGGCGCAGGACGAGCTCGTGTACCCGTTCGGGCACGCTCTGCTGGTCAGCACCGAGCTGATCCAGGTATCGGTCTTCCTCGCTGCGTTCTCCGGCCTCTACTTCACCGTCTACGCCGTGACCGACGAGATCTACCGCACCCAGTTCTTCACGTCGATCACCAACGAGCTCGAGCGGGCCGTCGGCGCACGCACCGTCTACCAGTACCTCAAGTCGGGCGGTCTGCACTCAGCAGAGCTCGTGAGCTGTAAGCGCAGGACAGGAGGCGGCCCCGGTCGTCCGGGACCGCCTCCTGCGTAGGGGACGCGCTGGTCTCAGGCGTCGAGGTCCTGCTCCACCAGCGCGGCGATCTTGTCGAGCGCCGCCTGGTCCTCGCTGCTGACCTCGACCGTGTCGCCCCTGCCGGCGCCGAGGGTCATGATCAGCAGTGACGAGCTGGCGTCCACCGGCTCGCCTCCGGTCACGGCGATGGTGACCTCGGCGTCGAGCTCGCCGGCCGCCTCGGAGATGATCGCGGCGGGTCGGGCGTGGAGACCGACGGCCGAGCCGACGGTGACGGACTTGGTGGGCATGTGTTTCTCCTTTGTCGTTGCTACGTGGGGTACGGCGGTCAGATGGCTGCCTCGGCGAGCTCGTCCAGCTCCTCGATCTCTTCCTTGCTCTCGGTGAACGTCTTGAGCAGCACGACACAGGTCGTGGCCACGAGAACACCGACGACGAGGGCCAACAGGAACCACAGGACGTTGCCGACGGCGAAGAGGACGAAGATGCCACCATGGGGCGCCCGGAGCGTCACGGCGGCCGCCATCGAGAGCGCACCGGTCACGGCACTGCCGAGCATGATCGACGGGATCACCCGCAACGGGTCCGCGGCCGCGAACGGGATCGCGCCCTCGGTGATGAACGACGCGCCGAGCAGCCAGGCTGCCTTGCCGTTCTCGCGCTCGGTCTCGGTGAAGAGCTTCGGCCGCACGACGGTGGCGAGCGCGAGCGCCAGGGGCGGCACCATGCCGGCGAGCATCACGGCCGCCATGATCTGCAGCTGCGGCGCGTCGCCCGTGGCGGTGGCGGCGGCGGCGAGGCCCGTCGTCGCGAACAGGTAGGCGGTCTTGTTGAGCGGCCCGCCCATGTCGAAGGCCATCATCAGGCCGAGCACGATCCCGAGGAGGACGGCGGCGCCGCTCTCCGCCATGCTGGTCAGGCCGCTGTTGAGCGCGTCCATGAGGGCACCGAGCGGCTTGCCCAGGACGACGATCATGATCAGACCAGTGACGAACGTGGTGAGCAGCGGGATGACCAGCACCGGCATCAGGCCGCGCAACCAGGCCGGGACCTTCCGCTGGGCGATCCAGTGCGCGATGACACCGGCCAGGACGCCGCCGATGATGCCGCCCAGGAAGCCTGTCTGCGGGGTGCCGAAGCCACCGAGGTCGACGGCGAGCGCGCCCATGATGAAGCCGGGGGCGATACCTGGCCGGTCGGCGATGGCGTAGGCGATGTAGCCGGCCAGTGCCGGGACCAGGAACTTGAAGGCGGTCGACCCGAGCACGAAGCACAGCGAGCCGAGGTAGGCGAAGAACGACGACCCGAACAGCGCGTGATCCAGGCCGTTGGCGCTCGGGCTCGGCAGGTTGAACAACGTATTCTTCGTGACGATCTCACCGGCCGGACCGACGATCTCGTAGCCGCCCAAGAGGAACGAGAGCGCGATGAGCAAACCACCCGCGGCGACGAACGGGATCATGTACGAGACACCGGTCATCAGGACGCGGCGGATGCGCAGACCCCACGGTTCGTCGCCGGTGGCGATCCGGTGCTCGGTGGAGCCGTGGCCCTCGCCGGAGCCCTCGACGCGCGGGGCGTCCGGGTCCTCGGCGTAGCGCAGCGCCTCGGAGATCATGCCGTCGGCGTCGTCGATCGCACGCTTCACGCCGGAGGCGACGACCGGCTTGCCCGCGAACCGGCTCCGCTCCTTCACCCCGACGTCGGCGGCGAAGATCACGGCGGCGGCCCCGGCGATGATGTCCGCGTCAAGCGGCGTGGAACCGGCCGAGCCCTGCGTCTCGACGTGGATGTCCACGCCGGCCCGGGAAGCTGCCGCCTCGAGTGCCTCGGCGGCCATGTAGGTGTGGGCGATGCCGGTGGGGCAGGACGTCACCGCGACGATGCGACGCCGTGCGGCAGGGGCGTCCGCCGTGGCCGCAGGAGCGGCTTCGGGCACCTGCACGACGTCGCTGACCAGCCGCACGACCTCGTCGGGCGTCGAGGCGCTGCGCAGGGCGTCGGTGAACTCCTTCTTGACCAGCGACCGGGCGAGCTGCGTGAGCAGCTTCATGTGGGTGGCGTCGCCTCCGGCAGGAGCAGCGATCAGGAACGCGATGTCGGCGGGGCCGTCCTTGGCGCCGAAGTCGACCGGAGGCGAGAGCCTCGCGAACGCGAGTGTGGGTACGTCGACGTGCTCGGTGCGGCAATGGGGGATCGCGATGCCGCCGGGCAGGCCGGTGGCAGAGGTGCCCTCACGGGCCAGCGCGTCCGAGGCGAGACCTTCGGCACTGCCGCTTCGTCCCGCCTCGGCGACGACGGCGGCGAGAGCACGGATCGTCTCGTGCTTGTCACTGCCGAGTGCGGCGTCCAGCCGGACCAGGCCGGGGGTGATGAGTTCGGACATGGTTCTCCTCAGTTACCTGTGAGGGCGAGCTCGCGGGTCTGGACGAGCGCGGGGTTGATGTGTTCTGGTGCGGGGATCGTGGTGCCGGGCAGTGCAGCGGCGGCGCTGCCGTAGGCGACGGCAAGCCGGAGCCGTTCGACGGGTTCGGCGCCCCGGAGGTCGCCGAGCAGGTAGCCGAAGAGGCTGGAGTCGCCTGCTCCGACGGTGCTGACGACCGTGGTCGGCGGGGGAGTGGCGTGCCAGGCCCCATCCTCGGTGACGAGTACGGCGCCGTTGCCACCGAGCGTGACGAGCACAGCGCCGACTCCCCGCGCGACCAGCACGCCTGCCGCGTGCGCCGCGGCGAGTGGGTCGGCCTCGACCACGTCGGGGTCCTCGCCGGTGAGGGATGCGAGCTCCTCGCCGTTCGGCTTCATCAGGTCCGGCGCGGCGCCGCCGCGCGACACCTGCTCGGCCAGGGCCCGGAGCGGTTCGCCGGAGGTGTCGACGGCCACCCTGGCCGTCGTACTCGCGAGGTCACGGACCAGCTCGGCGTACCAGCCGTCCGGGGCGCCGGGTGGCAGGGAGCCGGCGAGCACCACCCAACGCGCGTGCTGGGCGCGCTGGTGGAGCGCCTGCTCGAGCCGGTCGAGGGCCTCCGGGTCGACCTGCGTGCCGGGGGTGTTGAGCTTGGTGGTCGTGCCATCGGGCTCGGTGACCGTGATGTTGACCCGGACCGGGCCGACCGGGCGTTCGGGCCGACAGTCGATCCCGTCGCGGAGCAGCTCGAGGACGTAGGGGTCGTCCTTCTCGGCCGGCAGAACTGCGATCGTCGGCACCCCCGCGGCAACAGCGGCGCGTGAGATGTTGACACCCTTGCCGCCGGACTGGGAGGTGACCGACTCCGCGCGGAGGACCATGCCGCGCTCGAGGCGGGAGGCCAGTGCGACGGTGCGGTCGATGCTCGGGTTCGGTGTCAGGGTGACGATCATGCGACCACGACCTCGAGGCCGTAGTCCTCGAGCGACTTCCGGTCCGCGTCGCCGATGCCGGAGTCGGTGACGAGCACGTCGATGTCGCCGAGGTCGGCGAAACGGACGGTGTGCTCGGCGCCCACCTTCGAGGAGTCAGCGAGCACGACCACCCGGCGGGCGGCCGCCACCATGGCCCGCTTGGCCGCCGCCTCCGAGTGGTCGGGCGTGCTGAGGCCGTGGTCGACGGAGATGCCGTTCGTGCCGACGAAGGCGACGTCCACGCGAATCCGCGACAGTGCGGCCACGGTGTCCTCGCCCACGGCAGCCTGTGTCGTCCGGCGCACCCGACCGGGCAGCAGGTGCAGCTCCACCCCGGACAGTCCCGCGAGGCGCGCGGCGATGGGGACGGCGTTGGTCACCACGGTCAGTCGCTGGTCGGGGGGAAGGTGCAGGGCCATCCGGGAAGTCGTGGTGCCCGCGTCGACGAGCACGCTGCTGCCCGGGCCGGGCAGCTCGTCGAGGGCCGCGTTGGCGATCCGCTCCTTCTGCTCGGCTTGTGCGAGGTCACGGTCGGTCACGGCTGTCTCCAGCCGGGAGAGCGCCTCCGCGGGCACGGCACCCCCGTGCACCCGGCGGACGAGCCCGGCCCGCTCCAGGGCGGAGAGGTCGCGGCGCACGGTCTCGGTGGTCACGTCGTAGGCCTCGGCGAGCTCGTTGACGGAGAGCCGGCCGCGCTGGGTGATGAGGTCGGCCATGGCCTGACGTCGCTCTTCGGCGTACAAACCCGCCTCCTGTGTTTGCGTTGGGATCGATCTTTGTATCTGTTGTTTTACGCCTGAGTGTGTTGACTGTCAAGGGGGTAGCGGCCTTATCGTGGAGTCATGACCCTTCGAGGCACTCCCGTTGTCCCCGGCGTGGCCTACGGTCCCGTGATCGTCGCCTCCGCCCAGATCTCCCAGCACGCCATCGACGCGTTCGAGAGGCTGACGCTCGACGAGGAGGCGGCCATCGCCGCCTACGACGGTGCCGTGACGCTCGTGTCGGACCGGCTCGCAGGCCGCGCCGAGAAGGCGAGCGGATCGGCGGCGGAGGTGCTGACCGCGAACGCCGGAATGGCGCGAGACAAGGGGCTGCGCTCGGCGGTGGTCAAGCGGGTCAAAGCGGGCGACTCGCTGCTGACCGCCCTGAACGCCGGCGTGAACCAGTTCGCCGACCTCTTCACGCAGATGGGCGGCCTCATGGCCGAGCGTGTCACCGACCTGCGTGACATAGAGAAGCGACTCACGGCCTCCCTGGTCGGCGAGGCGGAGCCCGGTGTGCCGGAGTCCGACGAGCCGGCGGTCCTCGTCGCGGAGGACCTGGCACCTGCCGACACCGCCGGCCTGGACACCAACCAGGTGCTGGCGCTGGTGACGGAGAGAGGCGGCCCTACGAGCCACACGGCGATCATCGCCCGCCAGCTCGGGATCCCGTGCGTGGTCGCGGCCGCCGGCGTCCTGGGCGTCGAGGCAGGCACGCGGGTCCTGGTCGACGGCAGCACGGGCGAGATCGAGGTCTCGCCGGACCGCGACGAGGCAACGTCCCGGGTGGCCGAGGCCGCCGCAGCCAAGGCCCACCTCGAGCGCTGGACCGGTCCTGCCACGACCAGCGACGGCACACGGGTGAAGGTGCTGGCCAACGTCGCGGACGGGCAGTCGGCTCGCGCGGCCGCGGACGGGCCGGTCGAGGGCGTCGGCCTGTTCCGGACCGAGCTGTGCTTCCTGAACCGCAAGGACGAGCCCAGTGTCGCCGAGCAGACCGAGGTCTACGCGGAGGTGCTCTCAGCGTTCGGGTCCGAGCGCACGGTCGTGGTGCGCACGCTCGACGCGGGTTCGGACAAGCCGATCGCGTTCGCGACCCTGGAGGGTGAGGAGAACCCCGCGCTCGGCGTCCGGGGACTCCGGCTGTCCATCGGGAACCCCGGCCTCCTGGAGCGCCAGCTGTATGCCATCGCCGCCGCCGCGAGGCAGACCTCGACGAGCCCGTGGGTGATGGCGCCGATGGTCGCCACGGTGTCGGAGGCGCAGGAGTTCGCAGAGCAGGTGCGCTCCCACGGCCTCCAGGCAGGCGTGATGGTCGAGATCCCGAGCGCCGCCCTCCAGGCCCACAAGATGCTCGAGCACGTCGACTTCTTGTCGATCGGCACGAACGACCTCACGCAGTACACGATGGCGGCTGACCGGATGGCCAGTGGCCTGGCCCATCTCACCGACGCCTGGCAGCCGGCCGTGCTCGCCCTGATCGCGATCAGCGCGGAGGCAGGCAAGCAGGCCGGAAAGCCGGTGGGCGTCTGCGGTGAGGCGGCGGCCGACCCGGCGCTGGCCGCGGCGATGGTCGGCATGGGGGTCACGTCCCTGTCGATGGCCTCCGCGGCCGTGCGCACCGTCGGCGCCCACCTGGCGTCGGTCTCGATGGACATGTGCGAGCACGCCGCCGAGGCGGCGCTGGACGCGAGCGACCCGATGGCGGCCCGCGAGGCGGTACGCCGCGTGCTCGACGGAGCCTGACCAGGGGCGCACGTGCGGCGGACACCACGCAGAGCTGGCCGAGGGCGGCTCTCCCTACGGTGTGACGAGCTGCTGCAGCGCCCAGCGGTTGCCGTCCGGGTCGTCGAAGCGCACGAACCGTCCCCACGGCTGCTCGTCCACGTCGCTGCACTCCACGCCGCGCCCGCGAAGGTAGGCGCAGGCCTCGTCCGCGTCCGCGACGACGACCTGGATGAACTGGGAGGAGCCCTCGGGCATCATGTCGAGGCCGACCCCGAAGCAGATCGAGCACGCCGATCCGGGCGGGGTGACCTGCACGAACCGCAGCTCGGGGCTGACGGACTGGTCGTGGTCGACGTTCCAGCCGAGTGCCTTGCCGTAGAACTCGACCGACCGGTCGACGTCGTGCACGGCCAGCGGGATCAGCTCGATCTTGAAGTCCACGGCGTGCCTCCTTCGGTGGGCCGACTGCCGGGGATGTCGCTGTCAGCAGCCTAGGACGTTTTCCGGTGCTCGTCTGTCCCCGCCCGTGCTTGTGGTCATCCGGGGCTGCGAACTAACGTCGAACCATGGTCGACGACACGGTCGGAGGCCTCCTTCGAGTTCTTGGCAGCACGGCGCTCGCGGTGACCGTGGTCGGCGGCGTGTTCTATCGCCGCGAGCTGCTCGCGCGAGCGGTACGGCTCGGTCGGCGGCTGCACCTCGTGAAGAAGCCTCCTCCGGTGCCGATGGGTCCGCCGCTGGAGCGGGTCGTGCGGGATCTCCACCGGCTGGAGCCCGAAGCGCGCCGACACCGTCAAGGGACCCCGAACGCGAAGCACCGGGGCGTGGTGTCGGCCTACGACGACCTCCTGCTCGAGGCCTGTCGCGCAGTGGAGGTCGACACCTCCCTCGCTTCGATGCCCGAGGGGATCGAGCGTGAGTCCGAACGGCTCCGGGTCGAGTACGAGCTCGAGCGGGCCGGGTTACGGTTCCGGAACGCCTCGTGACGCCGAGGCCGCCGCGTCCGCGCGGCTGGTGGTGGTTCTGCGCACATGGCGCTCAGCCGGCGTGGCTGACCGCGCCCGTCCGGTCCGCGTCGGACGGGGCGGCGGGTACGACGGTCACCGGGACGCCGTTGAGTACGGCGTTGCCGCTGGCCTCGTCGAGGACGCTCGGGTCGGTCAGGTCGTTGATCGAGGGACCCGGCACGTCCGTGGCCCGGGAGAGCCGGACACCCTGGCGTTGATGGCCGTAGCCGTGCGGGAGGCTCACGACCCCGCGCATCACGTCTTCGGTGGCCTGCACCTCGGCATGCACCGTGCCCACACGAGAGGTCACCGCGACCGTCGTACCGTCGGCGATGCCGCGTGCGAGGAGGTCCTCGGGGTGCATCAGGAGCTGGTGGCGCGGGCGGCCCTTCGTGAGCCGCTCGGTGTTGTGCATCCACGAGTTGCAGTCACGCTGGTGGCGCCGGCCGATGAGGAGGAGCTCTCCCTCGGTCGGGCTCGTGGCCGCAGCGGAGTCGAGACGGGAGAGGTCGTCGAGCACGAGACGCGGACCCGCATGGACACGCCCGTCCTTGGTGAGAAGGCGCCCCGGAAGGACAGGCCGGAGGGGCCCGAGGTCAACGCCCTCCGGGTGCCGGCGGAGCTTGCGCAACGAGAGTCGTGACCGGTCGGTCCGCAGCAGGAGGTCGATCATCCGGGTGGGGGAGAGTCGCAACCGGGCCTGCATCGCGAGTCGTTTCTTCAACGGTGGCTTGGAGCCGAGGCGCTTGGCCGTGCGGAGGGCGATCTCGCGGTAGATCTCCCAGTCGTGGCGCGCGTCCTTCGGCTTGGGCAGGACCGCCGGGGTGAAGCGCGCGGTGTTTCGGACGGCCAGCACGTGGAAGGCCAGGTCGTAGTGGTCGCGCTCGAGGGCCGAGGTGGGCGGGAGGATCACGTCGGCGCGACGCGTCGTCTCGTTGACGTAGATGTCGACCGCGGCCATGAAGTCCAGTCGGGTCAGCGCGTCGTCGAGTCGGGCGCCGTCGGGCGTGGACAGCACGGGGTTCCCGGCCACGGCGAGGAAGGAGCGCACCTGTCCCTCGCCCGGCGTGAGCATCTCGTCGGCAAGCGTCGACGCCGGAAGCTCGCCGCCGACCTCGGGAAGGTTCCGGACCCGGCTGCGCCAGAGGTCGCGATGACCCTTGCCGATGAAGCCGCGGCCGACCGCGTCGATGGCGGGGGAGGTGAGCATGACGCCGCCCTCGTGGTCGAGGTTGCCTGCGACGATGTTGAGGCACTGGATCGCCCACTGGCACACCGCCCCGAACTGCTGCGTCGAGACACCCATCCGCCCGTAGAGCGCCGCCGCCTCGGTGCTCACGAGGTCGCGTGCGATCCGGCGGACCACGTCCGCGGGCACTCCGCTGGCGGCCTCGGCACGCTCCGGCGTGAACGGCGCGACCGCCGCCTCGACCTCGTCGAGCCCGTCGACGTACTCGGGCGCTCTCGCGAGCCCCTCGGCGAAGACGGTGTGCAGCATCGCGAGCAGGACGAAGGCGTCGGTGCCCGGGCGCACGAAGTGGTGCTCGTCGGCCGCCTTGGCGGTCTCGGTACGACGGGGGTCGAGAACCACCATCCGGCCACCGCGGGCCCTCAGCTCCCGCAGCCGGCCGGGGAAGTCCGGGACGGTCATCAGGCTGCCGTTGGAGGCCATCGGGTTGCCGCCGACCACGACGAACAGCTGGGTCCGGTCGATGTCGGGCACCGGGATGAGCAGCTGGTGCCCGTACATGAGGTGTGCGACGAGCTGGTGTGGGAGCTGGTCCACCGAGGTGGCGCTGTAGACGTTCCTGGTGCGGAGCGCCTTGAGCAGCGCCGGGGCGTGGGTCATCGAGCCGAGGCTGTGCACGTTCGGGTTGCCGAGGTAGACCGCGACGGCATCGCGGCCGTGCTCGGTGATGGTGCGGGCGAGGTTGTCGGCGACGAGGTCGAACGCCTCGTCCCAGCCGATCTCCTCCCAGCGGTCCTCCCCGGGACCGTCGGCCGAGCTCGTCGTGACCCGTCGGACGGGGCGGCGTAGCCGGTCGGGGTCCTCGTGGACGTCCTGGAGGGCGAACGCCTTGGGGCAGATGTGACCTCGCGAGAGAGGGTCGTCGGGGTTGCCCCTGACCGAGGTGATCCGGCCGTCCTCGAGGGTCAGCCGGAGGCCGCAGATGGCCTCGCAGAGGTTGCACACGCCAAGTCGAGTGGATGTTCGCGTCCCGGTCCGCTGCTCCATGGGGGAATCCTGTCACGCCTCGGCGTGTTGCTGTGCGCACTACTTCGCATCGACGAAGTAGTGTGCGGTGCATGGACTCGACCCAGCTCCTCAAGGGAGTGCTCGATCTCGCGGTGCTCGCCGTGGTCGACGACGAGGACGGCTACGGCTACGACGTGCTGCGCCGGCTGCGCGCAGCGGGCCTCGAGGGGGTCGGCGACGCCTCGGTCTACGGGACGCTCCGCCGTCTCTACGCGTCGGGCGCGCTGACCTCCTACGTCGTCCCCTCCGACGAGGGGCCGCACCGCAAGTACTACGGCATCACCACGGCCGGACGCGCCCAGCTGAGGAAGCAGCGCGAGGACTGGCAGCAGTTCTCCACGACCGTCACGCGGCTTCTCGACCGCCAGGCAACGACCGAGACCACGACCCAGGCAACGACCCAGGCCACCAGCCAGACCGCGCACCAGGGAGCAGCACGATGAACGAAGCCACGATCCGTCTCGAGGTCCGGCCGGAGGTGTCGGCCTTCGTCGATCAGGTCCGGGCCCGGTTGTCCGACCTGAGCGACGAGGAGCGCGAGGAGCTCGTCGGCGGGCTCGAGGCCGACATCGCCGAGCTGGTCGCAGACGGCGGCTCGGTGACCGAGCTCGGTGACCCGCGCGCCTACGCCGACGAGCTCCGTGCGGCGGCCGGCATCGAGCGGCTCTCCCAGACAGCCGTCGACGCGTCGCGCTCTAAGTTCCTCGGCCTGCGCCAGAGGGTGGACCGGCCGGTCGGCGAGCCTCTGGGGGCGATGCTCGACACCGTCCGGGACAGATGGCTGGCGCTGGTGGGGGCGCCCGCACTCAGCGGTGCGTGGGAGATCCTCGCCTCCCTTCGCCCGGTGTGGTGGGTGCTGCGTGCCTGGGTCGCGATGCAGCTCCTCGACTACGCGATCGGCAACGGGAGGTGGGGGCTGGATCTGTTCCCGACCACCGGTACGCCGCTCATGGGGCTGTTGCTCCTGCTCGGAGCGGTCGTGGTCAGCGTGCAGATCGGACGCGGCAGGCTCTGGCCGGGAACCGCCCGGGCATCCAGGCCCTGGCCACGTCTGCTGCTCGTCGGCCTCAACGCCTTCGCCGTGCTGGCGCTGGCGTTCGTCCTGGCCCAGCTGCCGACCCAACAGGACGCGGACCTGGCGTTCGACCGCGGGTACAGGGCCGGTACGGGTGGCGGCGGCGGGCTGGTGTACCGGGGGCAGTCGGTGAAGAACGTCTTTCCGTACGACGCACAGGGGCACCCACTGACCGGCGTGCAGCTGTTCGACCAGGAAGGCAGGCCGCTGAGTCTGAACCGCACGTCCGAGTACATCGGCTGGGACGACGCCACGGGCGACCGCTGGAACGTCGGCTACCCGTGGATGAACGGCGCGCAGCGGCTCTACAACGTGGTGCCCCTGGCCATGCGCGAACAGGCGAGTCCCGGGCAGCCGGCGAGGGCGTGGACGAGCGAGAACCCTCCGGCCCTCCCGACCCCGCCGCTGGCCGTCGTACCCCCGGCGGCGCTGCCCACCGGTGACGCCGCGACCGAGCCGGCCGGCAGCTCCGAGGTTGCTCCCGACGAGCCCGCGGACGGCGCCTCGGGTGAGGACTCCGAAGTGCCGCCGAAGAGCGACGAGAAGTCGGGGAAGCGCGATTCGGAGAATCAAGCGGGCCGCTGATAGTCTTGAGCGGTTGCCCCGGTCGACGTACCGGTGGCTTCATCGCCGTCAGAACGGCCGCGGATCCAGAGTGCCCGGGTGAACAGGCCCCGGCGCGCCGCGCAACGAGCAAACCCGAAGGGAAGTCGCGTGTCCATAGGTACCGACGCGGAGACCAAGAAGAAGATCATCGCCGAGTACGCCACCAAGCCTGGCGACACCGGCTCTCCGGAGGTCCAGGTGGCGCTCCTCAGCCACCGCATCTCCCACCTGACCGAGCACCTGAAGCAGCACAAGCACGACCACCACAGCCGTCGTGGTCTGCTGCTCCTCGTGGGTCAGCGTCGTCGCCTTCTGAACTACATGCAGAAGGAAGACATCAACCGTTACCGCTCGATCGTGGAGCGGCTCGGTCTGCGTCGTTGATGACAGACAGGTCTTGAGCAGGAGCGACCCCCGCGTGCCGTGCAGGCAACGCCGGGAGGTCGCTCCTGCTGCATGATCAGGACATCGTCGGGCTAGGCTCGGAGATGACCTGCACAACTGAACAACACCCACCATTCACAGGAGCGACCGCGGACGTCCGGCCCGGTCCTCGGTAGTGGCCTTCGGGACACCCTCCCTCCGAGGAGCACCCCGCGGGCCTCGATCGAAGACCGGCCCCTGAGCCAGCGGAGCCGTGCGCACCACGTGGCATCAGATGCTTATCGGGCGCCCTCGCGTGATCGCTCCGCGAGAGAGAAAGGGGTATCCCGTGGAGGAACCCATCATCTCGGCGGTAGAGACCGTCATCGACAACGGCAAGTTCGGCAGCCGCACCGTCAAGTTCGAGACCGGCTACCTGGCTCGTCAGGCCGCCGGCTCCGTCACCGCCTACCTCGACGACGAGACCATGCTGCTCTCGGCCACCACGGCCGGGAAGCATCCGAAGGAGCACTTCGACTTCTTCCCGCTCACGATCGACGTCGAGGAGCGGATGTACGCCGCGGGCCGCATCCCGGGCTCGTTCTTCCGTCGTGAGGGTCGGCCCGTCCGAGGACGCCATCCTCACCTGCCGCCTGATCGACCGTCCGCTGCGCCCGACCTTCAAGAAGGGTCTGCGCAACGAGGTCCAGGTCGTCATCACGGTGATGGCGCTCGACCCCGACACCCCGTACGACGTCCTCGCGATCAACGCCGCGTCGATGTCCACTCAGCTCTCCGGCCTGCCGTTCTCCGGCCCGGTCGGCGGCGTGCGCGTCGCCCTCATCGACGGCCAGTGGGTCGCCTTCCCGACGCCACAGCCAGCTCGAGGACGCCGTCTTCGACATGGTCGTCGCGGGTCGCGTGCACCGAGACCGGCGACGTCGCGATCATGATGGTCGAGGCCGAGTCGACCGAGTCCACCTGGGACCTGGTCCGCTCCGGCAAGCAGGCGCCGACCGAGGAGGTCGTCGCCGGCGGCCTGGACGCCGCCAAGCCGTTCATCAAGCAGCTGTGCGACGCGCAGAGCGAGCTCGCCAAGCAGGCCGCCAAGCCGGTCGCGGAGTTCCCGGTCTTCCTCGACTATCGAGGACGACGTGTACGCAGCGGTCGAGAACGCTGCCAGCACCGAGCTGGCCCAGGCGCTGACCATCGCGGGCAAGCAGGAGCGCGAGAGCAGGATGGACGAGGTCAAGGCCTCGGTCATCGAGAAGGTCGGCGCGGACTTCGAGGGCCGCGAGAAGGAGCTCGGTGCTGCCTTCCGTGCCCTGACCAAGAAGCTCGTGCGCGACCGGGTGCTGCGCGACAAGGTCCGCATCGACGGCCGTGGGCTCACCGACATCCGGACGCTGTCCGCCGAGATCGGCGTCATCCCGCGGGTGCACGGCTCGGCGCTGTTCGAGCGTGGCGAGACCCAGATCCTGGGCGTCACCACCCTCAACATGCTGACGCTGGAGCAGAAGCTCGACACGCTCTCCCCGGAGACCACGCGTCGCTACATGCACAACTACAACTTCCCGCCGTACTCCACCGGTGAGACCGGCCGCGTCGGCTCGCCCGAAGCGTCGCGAGATCGGCCACGGTGCGCTCGCCGGCCGTGCGCTCATGCCGGTGCTGCCCACGCGCGAGGAGTTCCCCTACGCGATCCGCCAGGTGTCCGAGGCCCTCAGCTCCAACGGCTCGACGTCGATGGGCTCGGTGTGCGCCTCGACGCTGTCGCTGCTCCAGGCCGGTGTGCCGCTGCGCGCACCCGTCGCGGGCATCGCGATGGGCCTGATCTCCGGTGAGGTCGACGGCAAGACCGAGTACGTCGCGCTGACCGACATCCTCGGCGCCGAGGACGCGTTCGGTGACATGGACTTCAAGGTCGCCGGCACGCGCGACTTCGTCACCGCGCTGCAGCTCGACACCAAGCTCGACGGCATCCCGGCCGAGGTCCTCGCCGGTGCGCTGACCCAGGCCAAGGACGCCCGTCTGGCGATCCTCGACGTGATGGCGGAGGCCATCGACGGTGCCTGAGGAGATGTCGCTGCACGCGCCGCGGATCATCACCGTCAAGGTGCCGGTCGACAAGATCGGCGAGGTGATCGGGCCCAAGGGCAAGGTCATCAACCAGATCCAGGACGACACCGGTGCGCAGATCAGCATCGAGGACGACGGCACGATCTACATCGGCGCCACCAACGGCGAGTCCGCCGAGGCCGCCCGCTCGATCATCAACGGCATCGCGAACCCGACGATGCCCGAGGTCGGCGAGCGCTACCTCGGCACGGTCGTGAAGACGACGAACTTCGGTGCGTTCGTCTCGCTGCTCCCGGGCAAGGACGGCCTGCTGCACATCAGCAAGCTGCGCTCGCTGGCCGGCGGCAAGCGGGTCGACACCGTCGAGGACGTCGTCTCGGTCGGCCAGAAGGTCCAGGTCCAGATCGCCGAGATCGACGACCGCGGCAAGCTCTCGCTGATCCCCGTCGTCGAGGAGTCCGCTGAGGCGGAGGGCTCGAAGGACGAGGCCGGCTCCGACGACGGCGAGCAGTGACGACCCCCTTCACCGCTACGCACCAGAAACCGGGTACGACCCGGACCCTCCTGGTCGAGAAGGACCCCGGCGGATCTGTGATCTCACAGGTCCGCCGGACCGTCCTGCCGGGCGGGCTGCGGGTCATCACCGAGGCGATGCCGGGTGTCCGGTCCGCCACGGTCGGGGCGTGGGTGGGCGTCGGCTCGCGTGACGAGTCGCCGACGCTGCACGGTGCCTCGCACTTCCTCGAGCACCTGCTGTTCAAGGGCACCCCGACGCCGGTCGGCGATGGACATCTCGATCGCGCTCGACGCGGTGGGCGGGGAGTTCAACGCGTTCACCGCGAAGGAGTACACCTGCTTCCACGCGCGGGTGCTCGACCAGGACCTCCCCCTCGCGATCGACGTGCTCGGCGACATGGTCACCTCCTCGCTGCTCACGGCGGAGGACGTCGAGGCCGAGCGTGAGGTGATCCTCGACGAGATCGCCATGCACGACGACGACCCCGACGACGTGGTGCACAACCTCTACGCCGAGAAGGCCTGGGGCGGCACGCCGCTCGGCCGGCCCATCGCCGGGCACCGTGTCGTCGATCGAGGCGCTGACCCGCGCCCAGATCGTGCGCTACTACCGCACCCGCTACCGCCCCGAGAACATCGTGGTCGCGGCAGCAGGCAACGTCGACCACGCCGCCGTGGTACGCCTCGTGCGGAAGGCGTTCGGCCGGTCGGACTTCCTCGCCGACGACTCCGTGCGCCCGCAGGCGCCGCGGCGAGCGGACCGGCCGAAGAAGACCTCGGCCGGCGAGATCGCGCTGAACCGGCCGTTCGAGCAGGTCAACCTCGTGCTCGGCGTGAACGGGCTGGTCCGCACCGACGACCGCAGGTACGCCCTCGGCGTGCTCAACGCGGTCCTCGGCGGCGGTACGTCCTCGCGCCTGTTCCAGGAGGTCCGGGAGCGCCGCGGGCTGGCGTACTCCGTCTACTCCTTCGCCTCGCACTACACCGACAGCGGCATGTTCGGCGTCGGCGTCGGCTGCCTGCCGTCGCGGATGGACGACGTGCTCGACGGTGGTCCGCTCCGAGATGCGGCTGCTCGCCGAGCGCGGCATCACCCCGGAGGAGCTCGAGCGCGGCAAGGGCCAGCTCCGTGGCGGCCTCGTGCTGAGCATGGAGGAGTCCGGGCACGCGGATGTCGCGGATCGCCAAGGCCGAGCTGCTGTACGACGAGCTGCCCGGCATCGACGAGGTGATCTCGCGGATCGACGCGGTCACCGTCGAGGACGTCCAGCTGCTCGCCAAGGAGCTGTTCGACCAGCCCGAGACGCTGGCGGTCGTGGGCCCTCTCGGAACCCCCGCCCTGACGAAGCGACTAGGTTGGGTGCACGTGACGTCGAAGATGAAGGTGGGCGTGCTCGGCGCCCGCGGCAAGGTCGGTGCAGAGGTCTGCCGGGCGGTCGAGGCCGCCGACGACCTGGAGCTGGTGGCGCGGATCGACGCCGACGACTCCATCGACGAGCTGGTCTCCTCGGGCGCCGAGGCGGTCGTCGACTTCACCCACCCCGACGTGGTCATGGACAACCTCGAGTTCTGCATCGACCACGGCATCCACGCCGTCGTCGGCACGACCGGCTTCGACGACGGGCGGCTCGAGCAGCTCCGCTCCTGGCTCGCCGGACGTCGCCGACGACGGGCGTGCTGATCGCCCCGAACTTCTCGATCGGCGCGATCTTGATGATGCGGTTCGCCGCCGAGGCCGCGCCCGTTCTACGAGTCGGTCGAGATCGTCGAGCTCCACCACCCGGAGAAGGCCGACGCACCTTCGGGGACCGCCCGTCGTACCGCCTCGCTCGTCGCCGAGGCCCGCCGCAAGGCCGGCTCCGGGCCGATCCCTGACGCGACCTCGACGTCGCTCGAGGGGGCGCGCGGTGCCGACGTCGACGGGATCCGCGTGCACGGTCTGCGCCTGCGCGGCCTCGTCGCCGCACCAGGAGGTCATCCTCGGCGGCCCGGGGGAGACCCTGACCATCCGCCACGACTCGATGGACCGCGTCTCGTTCATGCCGGGCGTGCTGCTCGGGCTGCGCTAGCATCGGCTCCGCACCCGGTCTGACCATCGGCCTCGAAGAGTTCATGGGCCTCGACTGATGCGGACCAAGGCGGTCATCGCCGTCCTGGTCGTCATCCTCGTCTTCTACGCGGTCCTCCTCGGCGCCAAGGGCGTCGCCTTCATCGCCAGCGGCGACCCGGTCGCGGTGGTGCTCGGCGTCGGCGTCCTGGTGCTCCCGGTGCTCGGGCTGGCCCTGGTCTGGCGCGAGATCGTCTTCGGCCGGCGGTCCGCCGAGCTCGCGGCGGCGCTCGAGGCCGAGGGCGGGCTGCCCGTCGACGACCTGCCGCGGCGGCCCTCCGGGCGGGTCGAGCGCGCTGCTGCCGACGAGGCGTTCGCCGTCGCGGCAGGCCGAGGTCGAGGCTCAGCCGGAGAGCTGGCAGGCGTGGTACCGCCTCGCGCTGGCCTACGACGACGCCGGTGACCGCACCCGCGCCCGGTCCGCGGTACGCCGCGCGATCGAGCTGTACGACGCGCGCGGGCCGACCGCGCCTGAGCGGCGTCCCCGACCGGGCGGCGGCGTGCGGCCAGGAATGGGCCCATGCCAACCGACATCGCACCCGAACTTCTCCATCGTGACGCTCGGCGTCACCGACCTCGAGCGCTCCATCCGGTTCTACAGCGACCTCGGCTGGGAGCAGCGCGGCAACGTGGCCGACGGGATCGTGTGGTTCAAGACGTCGGGGACCTGGATCGGCCTGTTCGGCTACGAGGCGCTCGCCGACGACGCGCACCTCGACGCGATCCCGGCCGACGAGCAGCCGAGGTACCGCGGCGTCACGCTCGCCATCAACCTCCCGACCGAGGACGCGGTCGACCTCGCCTTCGTGAGGGTGCGCGAGGTCGGCGGCACGATCGTGAAGCCGCCGACGCGCGCCGAGTGGGGTGGCTACTCCGGCTACTTCGCCGACCCCGACGGGATCATGTGGGAGATCGCCTACGCTCCCGGCTTCCCGATCGACGAGAGGGCCGGATCGAGATCCCCTGAGCCTCCCGCCCTATGGCTCACTGGGGCCAGATCAGCCGGATGATCGCCGCGCTCAGTGCTGCGACGAGCACCACCACGATGAACGGCGCGCGCAGCAGGAGCGCCACCACCGCCACCGCGAGGCCCGCCGCGCGTGCGTCCACGGTCAGGGACGGACCCTCCGAGAACACCTGCACGGCCACGAGCGCGGCGAGCAGCGCCACCGGGATCAGGTCCGCCACCCGGTGCACGACAGGGTGCTCGAGGACGGACTGGGGGATCGAGAGCCCGGCCAGCTTGAGCAGGTAGGCGCCGACGCCGGTCACGATGATCGCAGTCCAGATCACTCGTGCTCACCTCCGCTCGGCAGGTCGTCACGGTCGGGGATCTCGGTGGCGTCCAGGTCCCGCCGGGTGGCGAGTCCGACGCCGATCGCGACGAGCGCCGGCGGCGAGCACCGGGACGCCGGCCGGGGCGACCGGGACGAGCATCAGGGCGAGCGCGACGGCGAGCACCGCAGTGAGCTGGTTGTCGCGGTCCCGGAGGCGGGGCCACAGCAGGGCCAGGAAGGCGGCGCCGACTGCTGCGTCGAGCCCGTAGGTCCGCGGGTCCCCGAGCGCCTCCCCGGCTACCGCCCCGCCGTACGTGGCGAGGTTCCACAGCGTGAACACCGCCAGGCCGGTGCTGAGGAAGCCGACCCTGGCCTCCTCGCGTGTCTCACGGCTGACCGACATGGCGGTGGACTCGTCGATGAGCAGGTGCGCGGCGCCGGCCCGGCGCCACCCCGTCCACCCGAGCAGCGGGGCCACCCGGAGCCCGTAGAGGGTGTTGCGGGTGCCCAGCAGCAGGCCGGTCACGCTCCCGGAGAGCGGGGCGCCGCCTGCGGCCAGGACGCCGACGAAGGCGAACTGCGAGGCGCCTGTGAAGACCAGGAGGGAGAGGACGCAGGTCTGGAGGATCGACAGGCCGGCGGCCACGGAGATGGCGCCGAAGGAGATGCCGTACGCGCCCGTGGCAACACCGACCGCGATCCCGTCACGGATGATCGTGCGGTGCGAGGGAGTGGCGGTCACCCGCCGAACCTAGTGCAGCCGGCGGCGTCGTACGTGGTGGGGCTGCACGGAGGCGTGCGACTGGTGGACCAGGAGGTACGCACAGACCGCGCCGAGGCCCAGCCCGACGCTGGCTCCGGCGCTGATGAGGATGGGGTAGGGCAGCATGAACGCCGCCCAGGCGCCTCCGACGATGAACACCAGAAGCGCTGCTAGCGACACACCCACGCGGTACAGCTTCGGCAACGGTCCCAGCACTGTCCTCTCCGATCCCTCCGGGCCTGTTCTGGCCCCCACACCTGGTAGGACGAACCAGGCGGTCTTCAGGTTGCCACTTCCGCCTGAAACAAACCTGAGAGTGTCACCCGCTGTGGGAGCCGCCCGTGGCGTGGTGTTCGGTCGTCGGCCTGATCGGTCGGCCGGACGAGCGAGCCGGTCAGTCGCCCAGGTCGGTGTGGAGGCGGACCTGCTTGACCAGGACCTCACCGTCGCCCCGCAGGTCGAGCTCGCGGTGAGCGCCGTCCGGGGCCCACCCTGCCGTCGTGAGGAACTGTCGCAGGGTGTCATCGGTGCTGTTGAGCCACAGCACCGCGCGCCGGAAGCGGTCGGCCCGCAGGGTGTCCGCGCAGGCCTGGAGGAGGCGCGACCCGTGACCTTGCCGGGCGTGGTCGGGGTCGACGGTGAGCTCGGAGACCTCACCGTCCACGATCGGGTCCGAGTCGGGGTCCTCCGAGGGGGAGGTGATGGCGAAGCCACGGACGGTGTTGCGCTCGAGCGCGACGAGCACGCGGTTCCGGGCGTCCTTCGGCTTGGCCAGCGAGGCCGACCAGGCGGCGGCGAAGTCGGCCGGGTCGAGCGCCTCGAGCACGTCGGCCGGCAGGAGTCCGTCGTACGCCTGCCGCCACGCCCGCACCTGGACGGCGGCGACGGCCTCGGCGTCGTCCGCCCAGGCCACCCTCACGGACACGTCTGCGGTCGGGCCGCCTTGCTGGGTGCTCATGCCGCCATCCTGGCAGCAGCCGTTTTGTTACACCTAGGTGCCCACGCGGTGCAGAAGGTGTAACAACCTTTGTTAGGCTGGTCACATGTACGGCAACGACTTCCAGACGCCCGAGCAGCGGGCCGCAGCCCGACGGCCGGCCCCGGCGCCCGGAGCCAGGCGCCCGAGGACCCGCCGGGCTTCCAGGAGCTCATCGACGGCGACGGCCGCGTCGAGCCCCGCGACGCCATGCCGGAGGCGTACCGCAAGACGCTGATCCGGCAGATCGCCCAGCACGCGCACTCGGAGATCATCGGCATGCAGCCCGAGGGCAACTGGATCAGCCGCGCGCCGAGCCTGCGCCGCAAGGCGATCTTGATGGCCAAGGTGCAGGACGAGGCCGGACACGGCCTGTACCTGTACGCCGCCGCCGAGACCCTCGGCGTGGACCGCTCCGAGCTCCTCGACGCGCTGCACGCGGGCCGGCAGAAGTACTCCTCGATCTTCAACTACCCCACCGTCACCTGGGCCGACGTCGGAGCGATCGGCTGGCTGGTCGACGGTGCAGCGATCGTGAACCAGGTCCCGCTGTGCCGTTGCTCCTACGGCCCGTACGCCCGCGCCATGGTGCGGGTCTGCAAGGAGGAGTCGTTCCACCAGCGGCAGGGCTTCGAGCTGCTCAACACGCTCTCGCACGGCACCGACGCGCAGAAGGCGATGGCCCAGGACGCGGTCGACCGCTGGTGGTGGCCCAGCCTCATGATGTTCGGTCCGTCCGACGCGGAGTCCACGCACTCGGAGCAGTCGATGCAGTGGGGCATCAAGCGGTTCTCCAACGACGAGCTGCGTCAGCGGTTCGTGGACATGACGGTGCCGCAGGCCGAGGCCCTCGGACTCACGCTGCCCGACCCGGACCTGCGCTGGAACGAGGAGCGCGGCCACTACGACTTCGGCGAGATCGACTTCACCGAGCTCTTCGAGGTGATCAAGGGCAACGGCCCGTGCAACAAGCAGCGCCTGGCCCACCGGGTCCGGGCCCACGAGGAAGGCGCGTGGGTGCGCGAGGCAGCGGCGGCGTACGCCCGCAAGCAGCAGGAACGACAGGACAGCTCGACAGGCAGTACGACGGGAGCGGTGGCATGAGCGGGGTCTCGACAGGCTCGACCAGCCGGGGCGGCTCGACGAGCGGGGGCCGGAGGGACTGGCCGCTGTGGGAGGTCTTCGTGAGGTCTCGCCGCGGGCTGTCGCACGTCCACGTCGGGTCGCTGCACGCGCCTGACGCGGAGATGGCGCTGCGCAACGCGCGCGACCTGTACACCCGCCGCCAGGAGGGCGTCTCGCTCTGGGTGGTGCCGGCGGCCGCCATCACGGCGTCGAGCCCGGACGAGAAGGACTCGTTCTTCGAGCCGGCCGCCGACAAGATCTACCGGCACCCGACCTTCTACGAGGTGCCCGAGGGTGTGGATCACCTGTGACCCACGACGCTCACGTCCGCTACGTCCTCGCGCTCGCCGACGACTCGCTGGTCGCGGCCCAGCGCCTCGGTGAGTGGATCGCCTCCGCGCCCGAGCTCGAGGAGGACGTCGCGCTCGCCAACATCGGGCTCGACCTGCTCGGGCAGGCCCGTGCCCTGCTGACGCACGCCGGGGCGCTGGAGGGGGAGGGGCGCGACGAGGACGCGCTCGCGTACTTCCGCGACGAGCGGGAGTTCTTCAACGTCCAGCTCGTCGAGCGTGAGAACGGTGACTTCGCGGTGGCCATGGCCCGGCTGCTGCTGCTCTCGACGTACCTCCACGAGCTCTGGTCCGCCCTCCGCACCAGCGCCGACCCGACGCTGGCAGCGATCGCGGCGAAGGCGGTCAAGGAGGTCGACTACCACGCCGACCACGCCCGGATGTGGGTGCTGCGGCTCGGTGACGGCACCGAGGACTCGCACCGCCGGATGCAGGCCGGCCTGGACGCCGAGTGGCCGTACGCCGAGGAGCTCTTCGACGGCAGCCACATCGCCCCCGTGCTCGTCGAGTCGGGTATCGCGGTCGACCCGGCGTCCCTCCGCGGGGCCTGGCAGATGCGCGTCGAAGCAGTTGTCGCCGAGGCGACGCTGACCGTCCCCGACGTACGCCCTGCTGTCACCGGCGGCCGTCGTGGCCTCCACACCGAGCAGATGGGCTACCTGCTGGCCGAGATGCAGCACCTGGCCCGGTCCCACCCCGGAGCGACGTGGTGAGCGGCACCCTGTCTGCGGGGAGTCCGCGGGAGTTTCGCGAGGCGGCCAGCCCGGCTGAGCGCGCGCGGCGGGCCGCGGGTGCGGTGCCTGATCCGGAGATTCCGGTCCTGTCGATCGAGGACCTCGGAATCCTCCGGGACGTCGAGGTCGACGAGCAGGACCGTGTCCATGTGACGATCACCCCGACGTACTCCGGTTGCCCGGCGATGGACGCCATCCGGGCCGACGTCGTCGAGGCGCTGGCGCGGGAGGGGTACGACGAGGTCACCGTCGAGCTCGTGCTCGCGCCCGCCTGGACCACCGACTGGATGAGCGAGGAGGGCCGTCGCAAGCTCGAGGAGTACGGCGTGGCGCCGCCGACCGCTCGTGAGCCGGGTGCTCCTGTGCCGCTCACGCTGTCGCTTCGGTGTCCGCAGTGCGGGTCGCCCGACACCCGCGAGCTCAGCCGGTTCGGGTCCACCGCCTGCAAGTCGCTGTGGGTGTGCAAGTCCTGCCAGGAGCCGTTCGACCACTTCAAGACCATCTAGGAGCCTGCGCAGTGAGCAGCAGCCATGCGGTGTTCCACCCCCTCGAGATCGCGGCGATCGAACCGCTGACGGAGGACGCGGTGGCCATCACCTTCGCCGTCCCCGAGGAGCTCCGGGACGACTACGTGTTCACCCAGGGGCAGCACCTCACGGTGCGGACCGAGCTGGCCGGGGACTCGGTGCGCCGCAACTACTCGATCTGCTCGCCGGTCTCCGCCGGCACGTTGCGGATCGCGGTCAAGCGCCTGCCCGGCGGAGCCTTCTCGGAGCACGCCCTCGACAAGCTCCGGCCCGGCGACGTGATCGACGTGATGACCCCGAGCGGCAGGTTCTTCACCGAGCTCGACCCTGCGAACGCCAAGAGCTACGTGTGCGTCGCCGCAGGCTCGGGGATCACACCGATCCTCTCGATCGTGGCGACGACGCTCGAGGTGGAGCCGAGTTCGCAGGTGACGCTCATCTACGCCAACCGCACCCACGGCACGGTGATGTTCCTCGAGGAGGTCGAGGACCTCAAGAACCGCTACCCCGACCGATTCTCGCTGTTCCACGTGCTCTCCAGGGAGCAGCAGGAGGTCGAGCTGTTCTCCGGCCGCCTGGACGTGCCACGGATGCAGCGGTTCCTCGACGCCCTGGTCCCGCCCGACGACGTGGACGAGTGGTTCCTGTGCGGGCCCTATGAGATGGTCGCCTCCCTGCGCAAGCAGCTGATCGCCGAGGGCGTCTCGAAGCGCGCGATCCACGCGGAGATCTTCCACGTGGAGAGCACGCCCCCTGCGCGTCGTACTCCGGTGCAGAGCTCGGACGAGGCGGCGGGGGCCGAGGTCACGATCACCCTGGACGGCCGCCGTTCGACCTTCACGCTGGCACCGGACGGTCCCTCCGTGCTCGAGGCGGCGCTCGCGGCCCGCCCCGATGCTCCGTTCGCCTGCAAGGGCGGGGTCTGTGGCACCTGCCGTGCCAAGGTCGTCGAGGGCACTGTCGAGATGGACACCAACTGGGCTCTCGAGCCCGACGAGGTCGAGCGGGGCTACGCGCTCACCTGTCAGTCGCACCCGACCTCGGACAAGGTCGTCCTGGACTACGACGCCTGACCCTTCACCGTCCCGTCCGGGACGCAATCGGCTGACTCGTAACGCGGGTGACGCCCTGTCGTTGGAGGAGTGAGCGCGGTGCTGGCCGTGCCGATCCACGAAAGGGAAACCATGCGACCTCTCACCCGTGTCGGCGCAGCCTTCGCCGGCGTCTCCCTGACCATCGCCTCGGGCCTCGCCCCCGCCCAGGCCGTCGTCGGCGGCTACCAGGTCGAGGACGGAGACTTCGCCTTCATGGCGTCGATCCAGACCGCGGGCTCCGAAGGCACCGACGGGCACTTCTGCGGAGGTTCGGTCATCGCCTCGCAGTGGGTCCTGACGGCAGCCCACTGCATGGTGGACACGGCGCCGGGTGACATCCAGGTGGCCGTGGGACGCACCAACCTCGACGACACCACCGGCGGGCAGACCTTGACCGTCGACCGGGTCGAGGTCCACCCCGACTACGAGGACACCGGCACGTTCGACGCGGCGCTCATCCACACGACGCAGCCCATCGCGGCGCCGGCCATCGGGCTGGTGCCCCTCGGCGAGGAGAGCCTGGAGCAGGACGGCGCCGAGCTGACGGTGTCGGGCTGGGGGACGGAGTTCTTCATGTCACCGTTCATCCCCGCGCAGATGAAGGCAGTCGACGTCACCGCCGTCGCCGATGAGGACTGCACCACGAACGGGCTCATGGGCTTCCAGGCGGACTCAGAGATCTGCGCCGAGACCCTCGGCGGCGACTCCTGCCAGGGCGACTCCGGTGGGCCGCTGTTCGGGACGCTCGCCGACGGCCGGCAGGTCCAGGTCGGCATCGTCTCCTACGGACTCGGCTGCGCGACCCCGAAGTTCCCAGGCGTCTACGGCGAGGTCAACAACCCCTCGATCCACGACTTCATCACCTCGACCGTCGGCGGCTAGACCCGCCGGCGCGCTCACCTCACCCCTCGCCCGGCGCGACCCGTGGGCTTGCGTCCGTCACTCGAACGGTGACGGGTCACCTGCGCCCTTGCGCACGACCTCGGGGTACCCGCCGGAGAAGTCGACGACGGTGGTCGGCTCGGTGCCCACGTCACCGGAGTCGACCACCGCGTCGACCTGGTGGTCCAGACGCTCCTTGATCTCCCAGCCCTGGGACATCGGCTCCTCCTCGCCCGGGAGGATCAGGGTCGTGGTGAGCATCGGTTCGCCCAGCTCGGCGAGGATCGACTGGGCGACCTTGTGGTTGGGGATGCGTACACCGACGGTGCGCTTCTTGGGGTGCAACAGCTTGCGGGGGACCTCGCCGGTCGCGGGCAGGATGAACGTGTAGCAGCCCGGCGTCGCCGCCTTGATGGCGCGGAACACGGCGTTGTCGATGTGCACGAGCTGCCCGAGCTGCGCGAAGTCCTTGCAGAGCAACGTGAAGTGGTGCTTGTCGCCGAGGTTGCGGATCTGCCGCATCCGGGCGAGGCCCTCCTGGTTGCCCATCTGGCAGCCGAGCGCGAAGCCGGAGTCGGTCGGGTAGGCGATCACGCCCCCGTCGCGCATGATCCGCACCGCCTGGGCGATCGAGCGGGGCTGGGGGTCGACCGGGTGCACGTCGAAGTAGGTCGCCATGGCCCGAGCCTGCCACACCTCGCCGGGCGCCACCGCCGTTCCCGCAGCCGTCAGACTGCGTGGTCGTGGCTGGACCCGGACCGATCATCGATGGCCCTCCCTCCCGACGAACCGGTCCATCGACGCGGTGATACCCAGGGCTCGCAGCGCGGCGTCGAAGAGGCGGGTCGGCAGCACGCGCAGGGGCGAGACCGCATAGACGATCGGCGGCGCCAGGAGCCGCTCGCGGTCCTGCTCGACGGCGCGCACGATCGCTGCGGAGACGTCCTCGGCGCGCAGCATCGGGACGAGCCGCCGGGAGCGGACCCGCGCGCCCTCGAACATGCCGGTGTCGATGTAGGACGGGCAGACGAGCGTCGTACGCACTCCTGGAGCGGTCCTGGCCAGCTCCAGGCGGAGGCTCTCGGTCAGCCCGACGGCCGCGTGCTTGCTGGCGGCGTAGTCGGTCATCCGGGGGGTGCCGAGCAGGCCGGCCGCCGAGGCGATCGTGACGATGTGGCCCGAGCCACGCTGGACCATGCCGGGCAGGAAGGCCTGGATGGTCCAGAAGTGCGCCAGGACGTTCACCCGGAAGGTCCGCTCGATGTCCTCCTCGGTGAGGTCGACGAGCATCCGGCCGCTCACGACCCCCGCGTTGTTCACGAGGATGTCGACCGGGCCGACCTCCCGCCGCACCAGGGCGGCGGCCTCCCGAACGCTTGCCCGGTCACCCACGTCGCAGGTGTACGCGTGGGCGCTGCCGCCCTCGTCGACGATCTCCTTCACGAGCACGTCCAGCGGCGGACGGTCGATGTCCCACGCGACCACCTCCGCTCCTCGGCGCGAGACGTCGAGCGCGAACAGGCGGCCGATCCCGCTCGCGGCCCCCGTGATCAGGACGGTCTTGCCGTCGAAGGTGGTCATCACAGCCTCCCGCCGGCGGATCGTGCAGTCGCGGCACAACAGCCGGTCAATCGCATTCTCGGCCGGTGGAGCCCTTCCGGAGTAGGGGCGATGGTCCCTCGGGCGCGGTCGGGCTCCGGCCGTCCGACGTCGTCACGCCAGCCGGGCGTCGCAGCCGTTCCGGGGGGCTGCCGGTGCTAGTTTGACTGCGTGCAGCAGTACCTCGACCTCCTCCAGCGCATCCTCGACGAAGGCGTGGAGAAGGGTGACCGCACCGGCACCGGCACCCGGTCCGTGTTCGGCCACCAGATGCGGTTCGACCTCCGCGAAGGCTTCCCCCTGGTCACGACGAAGAAGGTCCACACGCGTTCGGTCTTCGCCGAGCTGCTGTGGTTCCTGCGCGGCGACACCAACGTCAAGTGGCTCCAGGACCGCGGCGTGACGATCTGGGACGAGTGGGCCGACGAGGACGGCGACCTCGGACCCGTCTACGGCTACCAGTGGCGCTCGTGGCCCGCTCCCGACGGTCGGCACGTGGACCAGGTCGCCGAGGTGGTCGAGGCCATCAAGCGCGACCCGGACTCCCGGCGCCACATCGTGTCGGCCTGGAACGTCGCCGACATCCCGCAGATGGCCCTCGCGCCGTGCCACGCGCTCTTCCAGTTCTACGTGGCACCCTCGCCCGAGGGGCCCGGGCGGCTGAGCTGTCAGCTCTACCAGCGCTCGGCGGACGTCTTCCTCGGTGTCCCGTTCAACATCGCCTCCTACGCGCTGCTCACCCACATGGTCGCCCAGGTGACGGGTCTCGAGGTCGGCGACTTCGTGCACACGCTCGGTGACGCGCACCTGTACCTCAACCACCTCGAGCAGGCGCAGCTCCAGCTGACTCGTGAGCCTCGGCCCCTGCCCTCGCTGCGCCTCGACCCCACGGTGCTCGAGATCGACGCCTTCGACCTCGAGCACATCCACCTGGAGGGGTACGACCCGCATCCGGGCATCAAGGCTCCGATCGCGGTATGACCGGAACGCCGGAAAGCGCGTCCTCGCAAGACGGGGCCGCAGCTGACAGCCCTGGTACGTCGGAGCCGCGGGTCGTGCTGGTCGCGGCCGTGGCCGACAACGGGGTGATCGGCCGAGACGGGGACATCCCGTGGCGCATCCCGGAGGACATGAAGCACTTCCGGGCCGTGACCTCGGGCCACACGGTGGTCATGGGCCGGCTGACCTACGAGAGCATCGGGCGGCCGCTGCCGAACCGCACGAACATCGTCGTCACCCGCAGCCCGGGCTGGTCCGCCGAGGGGGTCACGGTCGCCGCCGGTGTGGACGAGGCCCTCGCGAAGGCGCGGGCGGGCGCGGGCGACGTGATGGTGATCGGCGGTGCGCAGATCTACCAGGCCACGATCGGAGCGGCCGACGTACAGATCCTCACCGAGGTGCACCAGAGTCCCGAGGGGGACACGTTCTACCCGCGCTTCGACCCGGCGGAGTGGGTCGAGACCCGGCGCGAGCCACACGACGGCTACGACTTCGTCTGGCTCGAACGCCGTTGACCGCGGTCCGGCCGAGGCCCACGGCCACCGCCGGTGACCCCTCGGTGGCCGCTCGGTGGACGTCTGGTGGCCGGTCGTTGCCGTCGAGTGGGTCCGCGGGCGCGAGGCGGCCGCGGCAACCGATAACCTGACCCCATGACTGCCGCCACTCTCGCGCCCGCACCGTTCGGGCGGGTCCTCACCGCGATGGTCACGGCCTTCGCCGACGACGGATCCGTGGACCTCGAGGCGACCGCCCGGGTGGCGGCCCACCTCGCTGACAACGGCCACGACGGCATCGTGGTCTCGGGCACCACCGGAGAAGCGCCCACCACGTCGCTGGAAGAGGACGGCCAGATCCTCCGGGCGGTGATCGACGCCGTGGGGGACCGGGTCAAGGTCGTCGCCGGTGTCGGCACCAACAACACCGCGCACTCGGTCGAGCTTGCCGAGCAGGCGTTCAAGATCGGTGCCGACGGCGCACTGCTCGTGACGCCGTACTACAACAAGCCGACCCAGGAGGGCATCGCGGCGCACTTCGAGGCCGTGGCCAGGGCCAGCGAGCTGCCGATCATGCTCTACGACATCCCTGGTCGGACCGGGACGCAGATCGCCGAGGACACCTACAAGCGGGTGGCAGAGAATCCCCGCATCGTCGCGGTCAAGGACGCTGTCGGGGACCTCTTCCGCGGCGTGCGGATCATGGGCGACACAGGCCTGGCGTTCTACTCCGGGGACGACGTGATGAACCTCGGCTGGCTGACCCACGGCGCATCGGGCGTGGTATCCGTCGTCGCCCACGTTGCCGGCAACGAGTACGCCGCCATGGTCCGCGCGGTCGAGGCGGGTGACCTCGCCGGGGCGCTCGCGATCTACCGTCGTCTCGTCCCCGTCGTCGACGCGATCATGACCCGTGCTCCGGGCGCCATGATGGCCAAGGCCGCCATGCAGCTGCTCGGCGTCCTCGACAACCGCAACATGAGGCTTCCACTCGTGCCGGCAGACGAGGGCCTGGTGGCCCACCTGCGCGCTGCACTTGTGAACGCTGGACTACTGGAGACCGAATAACTTCATGAAGGGCACCGTATGAGCCACCCCCATCCCGAACTGTCCGCCCCGGGTCCGCTCCCCGAGAACGGCCTGCGGGTCATCCCGCTGGGAGGGCTGGGAGAGATCGGTCGGAACATGACCGTCTTCGAGTACGACGGTCGCCTGCTGATCGTGGACTGTGGGGTCCTGTTTCCCGAGGAGAACCACCCCGGGGTCGACCTGATCCTCCCGGACTTCGAGCCGATCCGTGACCGCCTCGACCAGATCGAGGGGCTCGTCCTCACCCACGGGCACGAGGACCACGTCGGCGCCGTCCCGTACCTCCTGCGTGAGCGCGGCGACATCCCGCTCGTCGGCTCGCAGCTGACCCTCGGCTTCGTCTCCGGGAAGCTGCGCGAGCACCGGCTCAGGGAGACGGTGCAGCACGTGGTCAAGGAGGGCGACACCCTCACGCTCGGCCCGTTCGAGCTCGAGTTCGTCGCCGTCAACCACTCCATCCCCGACGGTCTCGCGATCGCGATCCGCACCGGCGCCGGCCTCGTCCTGCACACCGGCGACTTCAAGATGGACCAGGTCCCTCTCGACGGCCGGATCACCGACCTGCGCGCCTTCGCCCGCCTCGGTGAGCAGGGCGTGGACCTGTTCATGGTCGACTCGACCAACGCCGAGGTCCCCGGCTTCACGACCGCCGAGCGCGACATCGCCCCGGTTCTCGACCGGGTGTTCCACCAGAGCAAGCAGCGGATCATCGTCGCCTGCTTCGCCTCCCACGTGCACCGTGTGCAGCAGGTCATGGACGCGGCCGTCGCGCACGGCCGCAAGGTGGCGTACGTCGGACGCTCCATGGTGCGCAACATGGGCGTCGCCCGTGACCTCGGGTACCTCCACGTCCCGCCGAACACCCTCGTCGACTCCAAGGAGCTCGCCGACTACCAGCCGGACAAGGTCGTGCTGATCTCGACCGGGTCCCAGGGCGAGCCGTTGTCCGCCCTGTCCCGCATCGCCCAGCGCAACCACAACTTCGTGCACATCGAGGAGGGCGACACCGTCGTCCTGGCCTCGTCGTTGATCCCCGGCAACGAGAACGCCATCTACCGTGTGATCAACGGTCTGTCGCGATGGGGCGCGAACGTCGTGCACAAGGGGAACGCTCTGGTGCACGTCTCGGGTCACGCATCGGCCGGCGAGCTGCTCTACTGCTACAACATCGTCAAGCCCAGCAACGTCCTGCCCGTCCACGGCGAGGTCCGGCACATGCGCGCGAACGCCGAGCTCGCCCGGCAGACCGGCGTGCCCAACGTCGTGCTCGCCGAGGACGGCGTGGTGGTCGACCTCGTGGACGGAAAGGCGAGCGTCGCGGGCAAGGTGAACGTCGGCTACGTCTTCGTCGACGGAGCATCGGTCGGCGACCTCACCGAGTCCGAGCTCAAGGACCGCCGGATCCTCGGCGAGGAGGGCTTCATCTCGGTCATCGTCGTCGTCGACTCCGTCACCGGGAAGGTGTCCGCCGGACCGGAGATCCACGCCCGAGGCTTCATCGAGGGCGAGTACACCTTCGACGAGGTGGCGCCGTCTGTCATCGACGCTCTGGACAAGGCGATGTCCGAGGGCGTCGACGACAACTACCAGCTGCAGCAGACCATCCGGCGGGTCGTCGGGCGCTGGGTGAGCAACACCCACCGTCGTCGTCCGATGATCGTCCCGGTCGTGCTGGAGGCCTGAGTCCGGGTCGGGGCGTCTCGGCCCCGCCTACGGGTGCCCGCCGCGGATTCCTGATCGGTCCACCAGCGGCTCGAGGCAGCCCGGGTGAGCCACTTTTCGTCCACAGCGGACGGGTCGGTGGCTCGGTCCACGGTCTTCGAACTGGTGTTCGAGTCCGGGGTTGATCGGGCCTAGGTTCGTGGTGTGAGTACGACGGACCAGCGCACTGCGGACACGGAGGCCTCCCCGGCCGACCGTGCCGGGTGGGCCGTGCCCGGCGTCGAGCACGGCGTCGAGCACGGCGTCGACCGCGACGGGGGCGCCGACGGTCGGCGGCGAGCCGCGGATCGTCGCCGCGGATCTCGCGGCGGAGCTGGCCGGCGTCGGGGGCCCGAGCGGGGCTGGTCCGGGCGGGGCTGGTCCGGGCGGTGGTCATCCGGTGGTGGCCGCGTTGTGGACCTGTCTGGAGGCGCTGGAGTCGGTCCGCGGGGTCGGTGTCGGCACGCTCAACGCCCGCGAGATCCGGCTGCTGCTGCTCGCGGTGACCCAGGTGCTCGCGGCGGCGTTCGCGTTGAAGCTGCGGCTGCTGGTGGCCGGCGAGGCCCAGCGGGTCGCGGACCTGACCGGGGCGACCTCGACCGCGGCGTTCGTGGCGCACCTGACCCAGATGCGTCGCGCGGACGCCACCGCGGAGGTCCGGCTGGCCAAGGACCTCGACCGCCGCTACCCCCATCTCGCCGACGCGCTCGCCCGGGGCCTGGTCAGCCCCGAGCAGGTGCGGGTGTGCGTGGCCGCGCTGCGCCGGCTGCCCACGGACCTCGACCCCGGACAGCTGCAGGCCTGCCAGCAGCTGCTGATCGACGCCGCCCAGCAGATGACCCCGGCCCAGCTGAAGGTCGTGGGCCGCAAGCTGTGGGAGGTGATCGACCCCGACGGCGCCGAGGCCAAGGAGGGCAAGGCGCTGCGCGAGGAGGAGGAGCTGGCCCGGGCCAAGGCGTTCTTCAAGTCCTGGGACAACGGCGACGGCACCACCGGGTTCCGCGGCAAGCTGCCGCACCTGCAGGCCGCGATGCTGCTCAAGGCGATCCAGGCGTTCGCCTCACCCCGACGCCGCTCGAACCCGAACATCCCCACCAGCCAACCCGACGACATCCGCCACGGTGCCCAGACCCCGAACACCGGGCCGCGCCAACCCGACCGGACCGGACACCCCGAGCCCACCGGACGACGGGCGACAGACCACCGGCGACGACGGGGACGACCAGCCGTCGAGCGACGACGACAGCCCACCGGGCGAGCCCGGACGAGCCCCCGGAGGAGACCCCGGAGGAGACCCCGGAGGACCCGGAGACCCCGGAGGAGGCCGAGGAGGAGGCCGAGACCGGCGGGGCGGTTCCGTACCCGGTCCGGCTCGGGCACGGGCTGATGGACCTGATCGAGCACCTGCCCCGGGAGATCCTGCCCAGCTCCGGCGGCGTGGCCGCCACGATCGTGGTCACCATGCGCCTGGACCAGCTCCTGGACGGCCTGGGCGCGGCCACCCTCGACACCGGCGGTGTCGTCTCCGCCGCCCAGGCCCGCCGGCTGGCGTGTGAGGCCGGGATCATCCCGATGGTCCTCGGCGGCGACTCCGAGCCCCTCGACGTCGGCCGGGAACAGCGCCTGCACACCAAGCCCATGCGCCAGGCCATGGCGGTCCGCGACGGCGGCTGCGTCATCGACGGCTGCGGCCGCCCCGCCGCCTTCTGCGAGGCCCACCACCCCATCTCCTGGGAAGACGGCGGCGACACGAGCCTCGAGAACGGCGCCCTGCTCTGCCCCTACCACCACCACCTGGCCCACCACCCCGACTGGACACTCACCCGGGTCGACGGCACGTTCCGGCTACGCCGCGTCACCCGCTGACCGGGGAACCGCAAGAGGCCGGACCGGCCAGCCCCACCGGACCGGTGAGTCGCGGACGGGACAGCCGTGGCTCGCGCTCAGCCGGTGGCAGGCGCGACGACGGTGCTCCGCCGGCCGAGGTCGAGGATCCAGTCGACGCGGTCGAGCCCGACCCTGCCGTGGGTGATCCACACGACGCTCCGGTCGTGGGCGACGTCGAGGAGGTCCGCCGCCACCGCCTCCGCGGTCGCCGTATCGAGGTGAGCGGTGGGCTCGTCGAGCACCAGCACCGGCAGGTCGGCGAGGACGGCTCTGGCCATCCCGATACGAGCGCGCTCACCGCCGGAGACGTGGGTGTAGCCGTCGCCGAGCATGTTCTGCAGGCCGTCGGGCAGGCCGTCGAGCCAGCCGCCGAGCTGGACGGTCCGCAGGGCGCCCTCCACCTGCGCGGGGGTCGCGTCCGGCCGGGCGAGGCGGATGTTCTCGAAAACGGTCGAGGCGAAGACGTGTGGGTCGTCGTCGACGAGTCCGATGCACCGGCGTACATCGTCGAGCAAGAGGGAGGTAGCCGGGACCCCGGTGATCCGCACCGTCCCGGACCTGGGGTCGAGGAACCGAAGCAGCACCGCTGCCAGGGTCGACTTTCCTGAGCCGGAGGGGCCGATCACTGCGACTCGGGCGCCGGCGGGGAGGTCGAGGTCCAGGTCATGGAAGGCCGGTTCGGCGCCCCAGCCGGCCGTGACCCTCTCTAGGCGGATCGGCGGTGTGGGAGCCACGGCTGGAGCAGGCTCCGGGTTCGCCGGGTCGGACACGGCAGGGGTGGCGGCGGCGAGCTGGGCGAGGCGGTGGTCGGCCGCGCGAACGCGCACCTGGAGGGCTCCCACGTCGGCGAGCGGGCTGATCACCTCGAGCAGTGCAAGGGGCAGCAGAACCAGCAGGGCGAGCATCGGCGCTGACACGCGGCCCTCAGTGAGAGCCGGACCGCCCACCCAGGCTACGGAGAGCACGCCGAGACCGGTGGTCACCAGCGCCAGGGCACGACCTGATGCCACAGCCCGCGCCGAGCTCGCGGCGGCAGCGGAGACCGCTCGCCCGGCAGCGTCCACCCTCGCGACCGCGTGTCCCTCGACCTGCCACATGATGAGGTCGTCCGCGCCCTGAAGGGTGTGCACGACCCCTGCGGACAGCCTCGCGCGACCCGAGACGAACCGTCGCTCGGCACGCGCCACTCCGACCCGGCTGACGACGTGCGCGAGGCCGCCGCCGACGAGCAGCGTGAGACCGGTGACCACCCCTGCGGCAGGGAGTACCCACGCGGCGAAGAGCGTGGCCATCACCGCGACGCTGCTGTAGGTGACCAGGGGAGCCCTGACGCGCAGGTAGCGGTCCACGAGGGAGTCCACGTCGTCGACGATCGAGGCGAGCACGTCCCCGCGTTGGCGACCGAGTCGACCCGGAACGAGCGGAACCAGGGCGTCGTACACCTGCGCCCGCCGTTCGGCGAGGAGTCGCAGGGCCACGTCGTGGGAGACCAGGCGTTCGGCGTACCGCAGCGTCGGCCTCGCCAGCCCGAACGTACGGACCCCGACGATCGCGACCATCAGTGTCAGCACGGCCGGTTGCTCGGCGGCTCGCGCGATCAGCCAGCCCGCGGTGGCGGTGAGCGCGACGCCTGAGCCGGCTGCGAGGGCGCCGAGGATGGAGCTGAGGGCCAACCGGGCGCCCGCACGGTCGGGCGGCGGCCCCGTGACAGGGCCATGGACTACCTCCGGCTCACCGTCGGCTCGCGACCGGTCGGCGGAGCCGTTGCTCGCAGCGGATACCTCCTCAATGGCGGGCCTCGAGCCGTTGCTCGGAGCAGATACCTCCTCGACCGCGGGCCTCGAGCCGTTGTCCGCCGCACTCGTCCCGGATGCCCGGGCGTGCGCTGTGCCAGGGGTCGGTGAGGCGGTGCCTGAGGCGGTTCGCACGTGAGTACGCCGGAGGGGGATCTCGACCACCGAGTCGGCCAGCGAGACCAGCGTCGCCCGATGAGCCACCACGACCACGCTGCTGCGCTCACCCAGCCAGGCGACCGTCTCGGCGATCACGGTCTCGGTCAGTGGGTCGAGGTGGGCGGTGGGTTCGTCGAGGAGGACCAGCGGCCGCTCGGCGACAAGGGCACGGGCCAGGGCGAGACGGGCGCGCTCACCCGCGGAGAGGCCGGCACCGTCCTCGCCGAGGGTCTGGTGGAGCCCCTCCGGAAGACTGGCGACGACCTCGCCGAGAGCGACGCGCTCCAGGGCGTGCCACACCTCCAGGTCGGTGGCGTCGGGCCGTCCGATCCGGACGTTGTCGACGACGGAGGCGGTGGCGATCCAGGGCCGCTGCGGCACCCAGGCGATGTGGCTGCGCCACGAACGCGAGGTCAGGTCGACCTCCTGGCCGGCTACCGTGACGCGCCCGCTCCACAGAGGCAGATGGCCCATGAGGGCGGCCAGCAGGGTCGACTTGCCCGACCCGGACGGCCCGACGACCGCTGTGACGCCACGAGAGGGGAGCGTCGTCGTCAGTCCGACGAGCACTGGCTCGGGGCGATCCGGGTAGCCGACGGTGAGACCGGAGACCCGGATGTCCCCGCTCAGGCCCGGTGCGACCTCCCGGCCGGCTTCGGGTCCGTCCGGGTCCTCCTCATGCCCGGCATCCGACGCACCCTCCGACCTGGTCTTCAACGGCGGGCCCGCCGACCTCGAGGTTGCCGAGGCAGTCAGGATCTCTTCGACCGCCTCGAACGTCGCTGTGCCTTCGGCGGCGGCGTGGAACTCCGAGCCCAGGCGACGAAGCGGCCAGTACGCCTCGGGTGCGAGCAGCAGCACCACGAGCGCCGTACCGAGCTCCAGCGAGCCGCCGGACAGGCGGAGGCCAACGGTGACCGCGACCAGCGCCACCGAGATCGTGGCGACCAGCTCGAGCACGGCGGAGGAGGCGAAAGCCAGCTTCAGCGTCTCGTTCGTGGCCTTGCGGTAGCGGTCGGTGACCGAGCGGATGGTGGCCGACTGCGCCTTTGCGCGACGGTAGGCGACCAGCGTCGGCAGGCCGCGCATGACGTCGACGAAGTGGCCGGACAGCTGGGCGAGCGACCGCCACTGCCGGTTCGCCCGGTCGCGGGTGGCGAGGCCGACCAGGACCGCGAAGACCGGGACGAGCGGCAGCGTGGCGAGCACGATGCCGGCGCTGACCAGGTCCTGCGTGGCGATGGCGACGACGGTGAGTGCCGGCAGGACGGCGGCCACCACGAGGGCAGGCAGGTAGCGGGTGAGGTACGGGTCGATGGCGGCGACGCCCCGTGTGGCGAGCAGGGCGACCTCCCCGCTCCGCCGCCGCGACAGGCCGTAGGGCCCCTGTTCGAGAACCGAGGTCAGCAGCCGGCGTCGAAGCGTCGTGGTCACCTCTGCCGACGCTCGGGCGGAGAGTACGTCGACCAGCCACGACATGCAGGCGCGGCCGAGCGTCACGACACCGAGCACCGCGCCGGCCAGGATCGCCCCGTGCCACGTCTCCTCACCCGAGGCATGGGCGAACAACGAGGTGATGAGCTCGGCCACCGCGAACGCCTGGACGACGAGCAGCAACCCCGAGGTCGTGCTGGCCGCGACGACACCGGCCAGAGGAAGCCTGGCCGGTGTCAGGTGTGGCAGGAGGCGGGGATCGAGAGGTTTCATGACCCCTGCTGTGCCGCCGCAGTGGGGATGTGGTGCACCGAGATCCGCTTGCGGAAGACCCAGTAGGTCCAGCCCTGGTACAGCAGGACGATCGGGGTGAACAGCACGGCCACCCACGTCATGATCGTGAGCGTGTAGTGGGTCGCCGCCGCGTTGGTGGTGGTCAACGAGTACGCGGTGTCGAGGGAGGAGGGCATCACGTCGGGGAAGAGCGCCACGAACAGGCCGGCGACGGCCAGACCGATCGTGGCGAAGGTGCCGACGAAGGCCCACCCCTCCCGGCCCCTCCAGGCGGCGTACAGACCGGCGACCAGGGCGAGCGCCGCCCCCAGGAAGAGCGCGGACGATCCCAGGTCGCCGGTCGTGATCTGGGTCAGAAGGAGGAACACGACCGCGAGACCTGCCGTGGGAACGCCGAGCACCAGGGACAGCTCGCGGGAGCGCTTCCGGATGTCGCCGTCGGTCTTGAGGGCGAGGAAGAGCGCACCGTGGGTCAGGAACAGCCCGAGCGTGGTGAGTCCGCCGAGCAGCGCATACGGGTTCAGGAGGGTCAGCGTGGTTCCGACGTACTCCTTGTCGGCGTCGATCGGCACGCCGCGGACGATGTTCGCGAACGCGACACCCCACAGCACCGCCGGTACGAGCGAGCCGAAGAAGATCGCCTTGTCCCAGCGGGCCTTCCACGTGGCCTCGTCTCGCTTGGCGCGGTACTCGAAGGCCAGCCCGCGAACGATCAGCGCCACCAGGATGAGCAGCAGCGGAAGGTAGAAGCCGCTGAACAAGGTGGCATACCACTCGGGAAACGCCGCGAAGGTCGCCCCGCCCGCGACGAGCACCCAGACCTCGTTGCCGTCCCAGACCGGGCCGATGGTGTTGATGACGACCCGGCGCTCGGTCTCGTCGCGGGACAGCACCGGTAGCAGCATGCCGACGCCGAAGTCGAAGCCCTCGAGCACGAAGTACCCGATCCACAGCACCGCGATGAGGGTGAACCAGACGGTGGTCAGTTCCATGAGTTCGTCCTTCTCGAGGTCAGTAGGCGAAGGTGAGCGGCTCGTCGGACGGCTCGTCGAGCTTGGGGCTGGGTGGCTCCTCGAACGGGTCCGCGCCGCGGCGGATGTACCTCAGCATCAGCCCGACCTCGATCACCATCAGCACGGCGTACACGAGCGTCAGCGTGATCACGGAGGTCCAGGCCTCACCGACGCTGACGCCGGGCGAGACGCCGGAGGCGGTGGTCATCAGGCCGAACACGACCCAGGGCTGGCGACCCATCTCGGTGAAGATCCAGCCGAACGAGTTGGCCGCGACCGGCAGCAGCGGCATCGCGATCGCCAGCCACACCCATGCGCGGTTCCTCGGGACGAGGTGCTTGCGCCGGGTCGCCAGGAGCAGCGCTGCGGCACCGAGTGCCGCGACCATCCCCAGACCCATCATGAGGCGGAAGGTCCAGTAGGTCACCGGGATGATCGGCGTGTAGTCGCCGGGGGAGTAGTACTTCGCTCCGGGGTCCTCGCCGTAGGTCTGCTTGTACTCCTCACGGAGCTCGTTGATGCCCACCACCTTGGCGTCGGTGTTGCCCTCCGCCAGGAACGAGAGCAGGCCGGGGATCTTGATCGAGAACACCTCTTCGGAGCCGTCGAGCGAGCCGATCGTGAAGATCGAGAAGCTCGCGGGCGTCTCGGTGTCGTAGAGCGCCTCGGCGGCGGCCATCTTCATCGGCTGGACGTCGGTCATGACCTTGCCCTGGAGGTCACCGCTCACCGCGACGCCGAGCCCCGCGACGAGTGTGACCGCGGCGCCGATCCGGACGGCCTTGCGGTACATCGGCCGGTCGCCGTCGGGTGTGCGGTTGCGCATCATCAGCCACAACGCGACCCCGGCGACGAAGGCGCCACCGGTCATGTAGCAGGCCAGCACGGTGTGCGGGAAGGTCACCATCTGCACCTTGTTGGCCAGCACTGCCCAGAAGTCGACCAGCTCGGCGCGGCCGGTGTCCGGGTTGAACCTGAAGCCGACGGGGTTCTGCATCCAGGAGTTCGCAGCGAGGATGAAGTACGCCGAGAGCAGGGTCCCGATGTGCACCAGCCAGATGCAGGCGGCGTGCAGGCGGCGAGGCAGCTTGTCCCAGCCGAAGATCCACAGCCCCAGGAAGGTGGACTCGAGGAAGAACGCGAGCAGGCCCTCGATGGCGAGCGGCGCTCCGAAGATGTCACCGACGAAGCGGGAGTAGTCGCTCCAGTTCATGCCGAACTGGAACTCCTGGACGATGCCCGTGACGACGCCGATCGCGAAGTTGATCAGGAAGAGCTTGCCGAAGAACTTCGTCAGTCGCAGGTACTGCTCGTCGTGGGTGCGCAGCCACATCGTCTCGAACGCCGCGACGATCGCGGACATCCCGATGGTGATCGGCACGAACAGGAAGTGGTAGACGGTGGTGATCCCGAACTGCCACCTGGCGATGTCGAGCACGTCCACGACGGGTCCCCTCGGAGTCAGGGCGCGCGGCAGCGGCGCCGGTTGCTCCGAAGGTATGACTGCATTGCCCCGTGCATGCAGGGACTTTGGGCCCGCCGGGCGGCCTCAGAGGTCCTGAGTGCGCCTCGCGTCAACGAGTCGGGCAGGCCGGTGGGCGGCGTCTCTCACGCGGCGTGGGCGTCTCCCGGCCGCGGCTCGTCCTCGGCGTGCGGGCAGCAGACCCACCAGGGCTCGACGCCGGGCCGCGTGTAGTCGCAGTCTGGGGTGCTCTTCATCTCGACCCTCCGGCGGAAGCCATTACTCGAACGCGCTTCGTTTACCGCAACCGCTGCCGCCGAAAACTCGCCCGCCCGCACTGGGCTAGTCAGATGGCCGCGTGTCGCGTGGTCGAGCGTGTCCGAGCAGACGGCCGTGGCAGGCCAGCCGTGGTGGGCCGGCTACGACCACATTGCATCCATGCCGGAGAACAGGTCTGGCTCGTCGACCGTCTGTCCGGGACGCGACTCAGGGTGCCGAACCACGGAGCCGGCGAACCCGGGACCTGGACTCGGAGCGGTCCGGTCCCTCCAGGACACGGCCGCCGCATTGGCCAGACGGTCCGCCGCTTCGTTCAGCTCGTGGCCCGAGTGGCCCTTGACCCATTCGAACCTCACGCGGCGACCGCGCATCGCCTCGTCGAGGGCCTTCATGATCTCGACGTTCAGGACTGCCTTGCCGTCGCCCTTCCTCCATCCTCGCCGCTTCCAGCCCGGCATCCACTTGGTGATCGAGTTGATGACGTAGGTGCTGTCGCAGTAGACGAGGAGGTCGTCGGCGAGGTGCGCGGTCTGCTGGAGCAGGTCGAGCACGGCCGTCAGCTCGGCCATGTTGTTCGTCCCGTGGGACCAGCCTCCGGCCGCCCAGCACTCGTCGTCGACGTACCAGCCCCAACCCGCAGGGCCAGGGTTGCCGAGCGCTGAACCGTCCGCTGCCGCGATGATCGTCACGCACCGCATCCTGCCATCACGGCAAGCGCCTGCCTGGTTCCCGGTGCAGCGCAAGCCATCCGGTGGCCGCGGAGCCAGCTCTGCCGCGCACCCGGCTGCTCGCGTCTCAGACGACACCCAGTGCGAGCATCGCGTCGGCCACCTGGGTGAAGCCCGCGATGTTCGCGCCGACCACGTAGTCGCCGGGCAGCGCCGTACTCGTCGGCCGTGCTCGACGCAGCGGTCGTGGATGCCGCGCATGATCTCGGCGAGCCGCTCCTCGGTGTGCTCGAAGCGTCCACGAGTCGCGGGAGGCGTTCTGCTGCATCTCCAGCGCGCTGGTCGCGACGCCGCCGGCGTTGGCCGCCTTGCCCGGGGCGAAGAGCACCCCGGCGTCGGTGAAGAGCGTTCACCGCCTCGGGCGTGGTCGGCATGTTCGCGCCCTCGCGACCACGCTCGACAGCCGTTGCGCACCAGCGTCTCGGCGTCGCTGCTCGGTGAGCTCGTTCTGGGTGGCGCAGGGCAGCGCGACCTCGCACGGCACGTCCCAGATCGGCCCATCGGCCACGAACGAGACGTCGCCGCCCGCGGCGCCTCGGCGTACTCGCTGATCCGGCCGCGCCGGACCTCCTTGATCTCGCTTGAGCAGGTCGAGGTCGATGCCCGGCCTCGTCGACGACGTAGCCGGAGGAGTCGGAGCAGCGCGACGACCGTGCCGCCGAGCTGCGTGCACCTTCTCGATCGCGTAGATCGCGACGTTGCCGGAGCCGGAGACGACCACGCGCTTGCCGTCGAAGGAGCTCGCCGCGGGCGCGCGAGCATCTCCTCGACGAAGAAGACGGTGCCGTAGCCGGTGGCCTCGGTGCGCACCTGCGCGCCGCCCCAGGTCAGGCCCTTGCCGGTGAGCACGCCGGACTCGTAGCGGTTGGTGATCCGCTTGTACTGGCCGAACAGGTAGCCGATCTCGCGGCCGCCGACGCCGATGTCACCGGCCGGCACGTCGGTGTACTCGCCGATGTGGCGGTAGAGCTCGGTCATGAAGGACTGGCAGAACCGCATGACCTCGCCGTCGGAGCGGCCCTTGGGGTCGAAGTCGGAGCCGCCCTTGCCGCCGCCGATCGGCATGCCGGTCAGCGCGTTCTTGAAGATCTGCTCGAAGCCGAGGAACTTGATGATGCCCGAGGTAGACGCTCGGGTGGAAGCGCAGCCCGCCCTTGTACGGGCCGAGCGCGGAGTTGAACTCGACCCGGAAGCCGCGGTTGATCTGCACGTCGCCCGGCGTCGTCGACCCACGGCACCCGGAAGATGATCTGGCGCTCGGGCTCGCAGATCCGCTCGATGATCGCGGCCTCGACGTACTCGGGGTGCTTGGCCACGACCGGGCCGAGGCTCTCGAGCACCTCGCGCACGGCCTGGTGGAACTCGACCTCGCCCGGGTTGCGACGCAGGACGTCGGCGTACACGGGCTGAAGGGCGGGGTGCAGCGTCTCCACGGGCGAAACGTCCTCTCTTGGGGTGCGGGCCCCACTTTAGGTGGATCGCCCAGGCGTCCACCGTGACCCAGCCCGCAGTGAACCACCCGGCGTGTGAGGCGTGAGACTCGTGGGGCGGTCGCATACCCTCATCAGCATGGCGACCCGTACGTCTTCCCCACCGGCGTCGCGGAGCAAGAGTGCTTCCAAGACCCGGTCGTCCGGTAGCCAGGCCCGACGAAAGCCTTCGTCGTCGACCCGTTCGTCATCCAAGACGAAGCGGCCGGCGCCTCGGGCGGTCCGGAACGGGCCTGGCCCTATTGCGCTGCTCTTCGCTGCCCTCGGCAGGGGGGTCGCGGCTATTTGGCTGGGCATCGCCCACACAGTCGGCGCCACGGTCCGCCACATCGGGCACACCGCCCGCGAGCTCGACCCCGAGCACCGCCGCGACGGAGCCGGCCTGTTCATGATCGGCCTGGCCCTGGTGGTCGCCGCGTCAGTGTGGTGGCAGCTCCCCGGAGGCGTGGGCGACTTCACCCGCACGGTGGTCAACGGCTCGGTCGGCCTCCTGGGCTGGTTCGTGCCCCTGCTGCTGGTCTTCGTGGCGGTGCGCAACCTCCGGAACCCCGAGAGCAACGGTCCCGCCGGCCGCCAGGTGATCGGCTGGGCAGCGCTGCTCTTCGGTGTGCTCGGCCTGGTGCACATCTCCAACGGCATGCCGGAGCCCAGGCTGGGTGACACCGCGGAGCTGCAACAGGCCGGCGGCGCGCTCGGCTTCGTGATCGCCTCCCTGTTCATGGACCTGCTGCGCAGCACCTACGTCGTCGTACCGCTGCTGGTCCTGCTCGCCGTCTTCGGTGTCCTGGTGATCACAGGCACGCCGGTCTACCAGATCCCCACGCGCCTGGCCGCTGCCCGCGACCGGATGCTCGGACGTACGCCGGAGGGCGCGGACAGCGCCGACGACGAGGCCACCCAGCCGCTCAAGCGCAGCCGCCCGCGCCGTCGGCCGGGCTCCGCGGCCGACGACGAGGTCGACCCGGACATGGGCTACCAGCCCTACGACACTCCCGTCCTCGAGGACCGTGCCCTGAAGAAGCGCGGCAAGAAGGACGCCGACGTCGCGGCCGACGCCGAGGCCCCGGCTGAGACAGCGCCGACGGGGGAGAAGGGCGACCTCGAGCCGCCGCCGCACGCACCGCTCCCCGCACGGGTCGAGCAGCTCGCGCTGTCCGGCGACGTCACCTACTCGCTCCCGGCCAACGACGTGCTCAAGCCGGGCAGCCCGCACAAGCCGCGCTCGAAGGCGTCCGACGACGTCGTGTCGCGGCTCACCGAGGTCTTCGAGCAGTTCGACATCGACGCCCAGGTCACCGGCTACACACGTGGCCCGACCGTCACCCGCTACGAGGTGGAGCTCGGCTCGGCCGTGAAGGTCGAGAAGGTGACCGCGCTCGGCAAGAACATCGCCTACGCGGTCGCCTCGGCCGACGTGCGCATCCTCTCGCCGATCCCGGGCAAGTCCGCGATCGGCATCGAGATCCCCAACACCGACAAGGAGATCGTCTCCCTCGGTGACGTGCTCCGCTCGGGCAACGCCCGCAACGACCACCACCCGATGATCGTCGGGCTCGGCAAGGACGTCGAGGGCGGCTTCGTGGTCGCGAACATGGCGAAGATGCCGCACCTCCTGGTGGCGGGTGCCACCGGCTCCGGTAAGTCGAGCTTCGTCAACTCGATGATCACCTCGATCCTGATGCGCTCGACACCGGACGAGGTCCGGATGATCCTGGTCGACCCCAAGCGGGTCGAGCTCAACGTCTACGAGGGCGTCCCGCACCTGATCACGCCGATCATCACCTCGCCGAAGAAGGCCGCCGAGGCGCTCGCGTGGGTCGTGCGCGAGATGGACATGAGGTACGACGACCTCGCCGCCTTCGGCTTCCGGCACGTGGACGACTTCAACAAGGCGGTGCGCGCGGGGAAGGTGCAGGTGCCTGCGGGCAGCGAGCGCGTCCTCGCGCCGTACCCGTACCTGCTCGTCGTGGTCGACGAGCTCGCGGACCTGATGATGGTCGCCCCGCGCGACGTCGAGGACGCGGTCGTCCGGATCACCCAGCTCGCCCGTGCCGCGGGCATCCACCTCGTGCTGGCCACGCAGCGGCCGTCCGTGGACGTGGTCACCGGCCTGATCAAGGCCAACGTCCCGTCGAGGCTCGCGTTCTCCACATCGAGCCTCGCCGACAGCCGCGTGATCCTGGACCAGCCGGGTGCGGAGAAGCTGGTGGGCCAGGGTGACGGGCTGTTCCTGCCGATGGGTGCCGGCAAGCCGGTGCGTGTCCAGGGGGCCTGGGTCACCGAGGCCGAGATCCACCAGGTCGTGAACCACTGCAAGGCCCAGCTCGAGCCGAGCTACCGCGAGGACGTCACCGCTCCTCAGCAGAGCAAGCGGGAGCTGGACGACGACATCGGCGACGACATGGACCTCGTGATCCAGGCCGTCGAGCTGGTGGTCTCGACGCAGTTCGGGTCCACGTCGATGCTTCAGCGAAAGCTTCGGGTCGGGTTCGCGAAGGCGGGCCGGCTCATGGACATCTTGGAGAGTCGCGGCGTGGTCGGCCCCAGCGAGGGTTCGAAGGCGCGCGACGTCCTGATCAAACCCGACGATCTCGAGGAATGCCTCGCAACCTTGCAGGGGGAGCAGTGAGCGCCATGTCCGTCGACCACAGCGAGCAGCACGAGACCGACCACCCCGACGAGGAGCGCGCGCCCGACGGCTCCGACCAGGCGGTGGTCGCGGGCAGCCCGGTCGAGGTGCGCCGTCACGCCGGCGTCGCCGCCCTGGTGGGCGGCACCGCCTCGGCGGTGGCCATCGCGTACTTCTGGCGCGCCTCGCAGACGATGACCGTCCTCGACTGGGCGCTCTTCGGCGTGATGTCGGTGATCGCCGCGGTCTACCTCGTCTCGCTGGTCGACGCCCGCACCCCGCTGCTGGTCGCCGACGACCTCGGCGTCCGGATCCGGCTCGGTGACGAGTGGCGCGGCCTGCCCTGGGAGGCGATCGGCCAGGTCGTCGTACACCCACGTAGGGGACTGCTTCGTGACGGACGGCTGGTGTTCACTCCGCGCAGCCTCGCTCGCGCCCTCGACGGGCTCGACGCCAAGGCACGCCGTCACGTCTCGCTGAACCAGAAGATGTACGGCGCCGCGCTCGCCGTGCCGGTCGGGACCACGACCCGTGTCTCGACCTCCGGCGAGCGCAGCGTCGCCGAGGAGATCTCAGCGCTCGCGCTGGGGCGCGCAGACGTGGTCGAGCTCGACCCCCGCACGCTCGAGGTCGTCACCGGTGACGGCGCGGACGACCAGGCCGAGTCCTCAGCCCAGTCCTCGGCTCAGACCTCGGCGGGGACGGAAGCAGCGGCGACTGCCGTCGAGGAGGCTGCCCCGGACACCCCCCGGGAGGTCTTCCCGAGGGTGCACGAGCAGGAGCCCGTGGCGCCGAAGGAGCAGGCCACGCAAGAGGTCCTCGGTGAGGACGCCCTCGACGTCGACTCGCCCGCCACGGACGACGAGGCGTTCGCAGACGACCCCGCGATGCCGACACCGCGTCGCAGCATCCTCGGCGGCATCGGCACGATCGTCTCCCGCGTGGCCAAGGGCCGCTCCCACGACGTCGACGGCGGGTCGGCTCCGACCGTCGAGGCGACGGGCGAGGTCCCGGTCGACGCGCCGGACGGCAACCCGGGAGCACCCCTCCCGCTCGCGCCGACGGCCGCGCTGCGCGAGACCCGCCCCGGCCTGCGCGCCGAGGCGACCTTGGACCTCCCGACCGCGGGCAACACGGCGCTGGACCCGGCCCTGGCAGAGGACGGCGCCGGAAGCACCCTGCCCGAGGGACGCGAGCTGCGCCGGCCGGGCAGCGTCGACCTCGTCTTCGAGCGGGTCGAGGTCGACGACCGGGTGCGCCCGATCTCGACGCTCGGCGACCCGGTCGAGCCGCTCGTGATCGACGACTACGTCACCGAGCCCGCCTACGACCCGGTGATCGGCCCCGAGCTGACCGCCGCCCGCACCCGCTTGGGGCTCTCGGTCGACGAGCTCGCCGAGCGCACGCGGATCCGGCCGCACGTGATCGAGTCGATCGAGGTGGACGACTTCGCGCCCTGTGGCGGAGACTTCTACGCCCGCGGACACCTGCGTACGCTCGCGCGGATCCTCGGCAAGGACGCCGGCCCGTTGCTCGAGGCCTTCGAGGAGCGCTACGCGACCGCGCCGATCAACGCGCGCCGGGTCTTCGAGGCCGAGCTCGCGACCGGCATGACCGGGAGCATGCGCTCCACCGTCGGCGGCCCGAGCTGGAGCCTCATGGTCGGTGTCGTGCTCTGCCTGGTCCTGGTGTGGGGTGTCCTGCGGCTGTTCACCACGGAGCCCACCGACGTGCCGGCACCTGTGATCAACGGGTCCGCCGTCGTCCACGGCGCTCCCCTCGGGAAGACGCCTCCGGTCCTCTAGAACCTTCCTCGACGCCCCCCGACGAAGGCCGGGACCCGCTGTCGGGTCCCGGCCTTCGCCGTCCGGAGGGGCAGGCTTCGTCGTCCCGAGGGACAGGTCAGCCGGGGTGCAGCCGGCCGGTGGACGGCTCAGCCGGCGTGCAGGCGGCGTGCGGCGACACCCACTCCGGCCAGGGCGACCGAGGTGAGTGCGAGCACGCCCCCGGCTCCCGCGCCGACCGCGAGCACTCCGGCGAGGCTCGGGACGACCACCTGCCCCAACCGGTTCCCGGTGAGCCGCAACGACATCGCACGGCCTCGGAGGCCCGGTGGCGTCGTCTCCGCGAGCCAGGACATGGTGAGCGGCTGTCCGGCGCCGAGGCCCAGACCCAGCAGGGCGACCACGACTGCCAGCAGCCACGCGGGCATCGGTACGGCGCAGGCAGCAAGCGTGACCGCCGAGAGCGCCACGCTTCCGAGCAGCAGCCTGCGTCGTCCGAGCAGGCGGACGAGCCGTCCGAGGAAGAAGCGCGAGGCCATGGAGGTCGCCGCGCGGACCATCAGCAGGACGCCGACCGTGCGGGCCGCGATCTCCCGCTCGGCGCCGAGGGCGGGGAGGTAGACGAGGGTGATGTCGACGGCGGCGAGCACCACACAGCTCACCGCGAGCGCCCTGAGCAGGCCCGGCTTGCCGAGCAGGTCCCGGACCGACCCCTCCACCTCGGGACGGGGCCCGCCGCGCGTGCGGCTGCGGGGCAGTGCGACCGACAGTGCTACCAGTACGACGGTCAGGCCGGCCGCCCAGGCGAACACGGCACCGGTGTGCGGCAGCGTGCTCGCGCCCCCGAAAAGCACGATGAGCCCGGGGCCCAGCGCCTGTCCGACCGACGTGGCGAACGTGTAGTGACCGAACGCGGCGTCGTACCTGTCCGGTGCCGTGCCGTTGGCCACCATCGCCTGCTGGCCGACGACCGAGCACAGGTGGCCGAGGCCGAGCAGGACGGTCGCGGCGACGAGGCCGACGACGTCGCGTCCGACGAGGACGAAGGCCGCGGCGCAGAGCAGGACGGTGGCCGAGCCGACGAGCATCACCCGTCGTTCGCCGTACCGGTCCGTCGCGTGGCCCGCTGGCACGGCGAGCATCAGGGGCAGGACCGCGAAGCTGGCGGAGAGGATGCCGAGCCAGTGGGCCGGGACGTCGAGCTCGACGGCGCGGTAGGTAGCCGTCGGGCGCAGCACGAAGGTGATCACCTGGACCAGGACCGCGTGTGCGTAGAACACCGTCCCGGCCCAGGTGATCTTGCGGATCAGGCCTTCACCGCCAAGACGGGGCAGCGTGCCTCGAGCAGGACCCGCTGGGCCGTGCTGCCCATGAGCAGCTTGCCGACGGGGGAGCGGCGGCGCAGGCCGAGCACGATCAGGTCGGCCCGGTGCTCCAGGGCGGCGTCGAGGATCTCGTCGGCCGCGTCCTTCCCCCGGATCGCGTGGAGCAGCACGTGCTGGACGCCTGCCCCGTCGAGCTTCGCCTCGAGCGCCTTGACCTGGTTCGGCTCGGCGTAGCGCTGGTCCACGAGCGCGTCACCGCGAGAGGTGTTCACCACGACGAGCCTGGCGTCGAGGCGGGTCACCTCGCGGACGGCGTGGTCGAGGGCAGCCTCACCCTCCGGGGTGGGTACGTATCCCACGACGACGGTCATCGCCGAGCCTCCGATCCGTGTGAGAAGGGCAGGTCGTCGCCGGCCCGGTCAGGGTTCTCGATGTTCTGGTCGGCGTCCTGGCCGGTGGGCGTCGGCAGGTCGACGAGCGGTGCGTGCGAGGCGCGTCGCAGCAGGCGCGCGAGCAGCGGCCAGGCCAGGACCAGGGCGACGACGACGTAGACGACGACTGCGACCGGCTCGCTCCACAGCCCCGAGATCTCCCCGCTGCTGAGCTGGAGCGACTTGCGCAGCTGCTCCTCCGCGCGGGGCCCGAGGATCAGCCCGATGACCAGGGGCAGGACCGGGAGCCCGAAGCGCCGCATGGCGAAGCCGAGCAGACCCAGCACCAGGAGGATCATCAGGTCGAAGGCCTGCAGGTTCACCGAGTACGCGCCCAGCGTGGCGAAGAACAGGATGCCGGCGTAGAGGTAGGGCCTTGGGATCTGCAGAAGCCGGGCCCACGCCGGCGCCAGCGGCAGGTTGATCAGCAGCAGCAGCGCGTTGCCGATGAACAGGCTCGCGATGAGCGCCCACACCAGCTCGGGCTCCTTGTCGAACAGGAGCGGACCCGGCTGGATCCCGTAGGTGGTGAACGCCGCGAGCATGACCGCCGCGGTCGCGTTGGTGGGGAGCCCGAGGGACAGCATCGGCACGAGCGTCCCAGCCGCCGAGGCGTTGTTGGCCGCCTCCGGCCCTGCCACGCCCTCGATCGCGCCGTGCCCGAACTCCTCCGGCTTCGCCGATAGCCGCTTCTCGGTGACGTAGGAGAGGAAGGTCGGGATCTCCGCGCCGCCCGCGGGGAGCGCTCCGAACGGGAAGCCGTAGGCGGTTCCCCGGAGCCAGGGCTTCCACGAGCGCTTCCAGTCCTCGCGGCCCATCCAGGGCTTGCCCACCGGGACGATCTGGGACGCGCTCCTCCGCAGGTGGGCGGCCACCCACAGCGCCTCGCCGACGGCGAAGATCGCGACCGCGACCACGACCACGTCAAGACCGTCGGCGAGCAGGGGCTGGCCGAAGGTGAGCCGCGGCTGTCCCGTCGTGTAGTCCATACCGACCAGCCCGATGGCGAGTCCCAGGCCGAGGGAGGAGAACCCGCGCACCCTGGAGGTGCCGAGCACGGCGGTGACCGCGAGCAGGGCCAGGACCATGATCGCGAAGTAGCTCGGCGAGCCGAGGCTGACCGCGAAGCCCACCACGACGGGTGCGCACATCACGATCAGCGCGGTGCCGATGGTGCCGGCCACGAACGAGCCGATCGCCGCGGTGGCCAGGGCCTGCGCGGCCCGGCCCTTCTTGGCCATCTTGTTGCCCTCGATGGCCGTCACCACCGACGACGACTCACCGGGCGTGTTCAACAGGATCGAGGTCGTCGAGCCGCCGTACATGCCGCCGTAGTAGATGCCGGCGAACATGATGAACGCGCTGGTCGGCTCCAGGGCGTAGGTGACCGGCAGCAGCAGGGCGACGGTCATCGCCGGCCCGAGGCCCGGCAGCACCCCGACGGCTGTGCCGAGAAGCACGCCCAGAAGGGCGTACAGAAGGTTCGCAGGGGTGGCGGCAGTGGCGAACCCGTCGAGGAGCGATCCCCAGACGTCCATCTACAGCACCCCCTGCAGGACCCCGGACGGGAGGTAGATCCCGAGGCCGAGGTAGAACCCGTAGAACGTGGCCACTGACAGCACCACGGAGATGACCGCGTCACGGACGTAGTGGCGGCTGCCGAGCGCCCAGACGCTGCCCCAGAAGAACAGGGCTCCCGAGACCACCCAGCCGAGCCGGTCCACGAGGAGCACGTTGGCCAGGAAGACTCCGACCAGCGGCACGACGGTCCGCCACTCGGTCGGGTGCTCGAGGTCGACGTCCTCGCCCTCCTCGGCCACGCCCTTGCCGCCGCGCAGGACGTCGGTGGCCAGCCACACCGCGCAGCCGATGAGCAGCGCCGAGATGAGGTACGGCACGGCGCGGGGCCCCACCGGGTCCGACTCCGAGTAGGGGGCGTGGAGGTGGACGGCGTCCCACAGGACGAGGGCGCCGGCGGCCCCGAGCAGGGCGGCCATGCCCAGCTCGGAGCGGCCCTGCAGCGGGGAGGCAGTCGGGTTCTGTGCGCTCACGCCAGGCCCAGCTCGGAGAGGACGTCGACGACCCGCTGGTCCTGCTCCTTCAGGAACGTGCCGAACTCGTCACCGGTGATGAAGGCGTCGGTCCAGCCGTTCTGCTCGAGTGCCTCGTCCCAGCCGTCGCTGTCGTGCATCTCCTGCAGTGCTTCGACGAGCTCGGTCCGGTCCGCCTCCGAGAGGCCGGGCGGCGCCACGAGGCCGCGCCAGTTCGTGAACACCAGCTCGATGTCCGACTCCTGGAGGGTGGGTGCGTCGACGCTCTCCAGCCGCTCCTCACCACTGGTCGCGAGCACGCGGACCTGGCCGCTCTCGATCTGGTCGATGAACTCGCCCGCGCCGGAGGTGGCGAAGTCGAGCTTGTTGCCCAGCAGGGCGGGAAGCAGGTCGCCGCCACCGTCGTACGAGACGTAGTTGACGGCCTTGGGCTCGATGCCGACCGCCTGGGCCAGCTGCATCGGCAGGAGGTGGTCGGGCCCGCCTGCGGAGGAGCCGCCGCCGACGGTGACCTTCCCGGGGTTGGCCTTCCAGTCCGCGACGAGGTCGTCGATGGTCTCGTACGGCGAGTCCTTCGACACCATGACCGCGCCGGGCTCCTCGATCAGCCGGGCCAGCGGAGTGGTGTCGGCGAGGGTGGCGTCGGTGTCGTTGGTGTAGCTGGCGCCGACGACGCCGAGGCCCATGAGCATGGCCAGGTCGCCGTTGCCCTTCTCGTTGACCGTCCGGGCCAGTCCGACGGTGCCGCCGGCGCCCTCGAGGTTGAACACCTCGACGCCGGAGGCGATCTTCTCGTCCTCCATCACCTTCGCGGCGGTCCGTGCGGTGACGTCGTACCCGCCGCCGGCGGAGTTGGGGACCATGATGCGCAGGTCGGTGACCGGGCCGCCCTCAGCGGCGTCTGCGCCTTTCTCGCTGGTCACTCCGCAGGCGGAGGCGGCCAGGGCGAGACCGGCAACCGCGGCTGCCAGGGGAAGGACTCGTGTACGTCGCATGGAGGATCCTCGTTCTCTCGTGTGTCGCGGGTCTCGCCCATGCTTGGCGACGCACGTGACGGCCGTCACGGTTGCGTTCTCAACGGTCGTTTCGTTCTTTGTGGTCACTACCGCGCGGAGAGCACCCCGATGCCCGAGGTGTCATCCTTGTGACCGCCACCACGCTATGTCTTAGCCCTCCCGGGCGAGACAGGCAGCCAGCCGGCGGACCCGAGGGGTGAGGAAGTTGCGGCGCGGAGAGATGTCCCTTGCCCGCCAGTACCTCGCGCTCCAGCTTTTGATCGTCCTCGTCGTCCTGGTCATCGTGCCGGTCATCACCCTCGCCCAGTCCGAGAGCGAGATCCGGCGGGTCGAGGGGCGGCGGGCCCTTTCGGCTGCGGAGAACCTGGCCGCCAACCAGACCGTTCGCACCCGGCTCCCGACCGCCCGGCCCGGTCAGGACCGAGCCCTGGCTGCGGTTGGCGAGACCACGCGGACCGTCTCGGGCGCTACCGAGGTGCTGCTCGCGCGCCGGGACCGCACGGTCGTCGTCTCCTCGGACCCGGCCCTGGTCGGTGAGAAGCTCGCGGTGGGGGAGAGCCGCGTCCTCGAGGGCGCCGCCTGGACCGGGGTCACCGACCTCGGCGGCGCCACCTCGGTCGTGGCCCACGTGCCGGTGCAGAGCCTCGACACCGGGGAGCTCGTGGGGATCGCCCTGATCGGCAGGGAGTATCCGTCGGTGACCGAGCGCGTCTCGAGGAGCGTGCCCAACATGCTGACCTACCTGGCCGTGGGGAGCGGCCTCGGCGTCCTCGGCTCCCTGCTGCTCGCCCGGCGGGTCAAGCGGCAGACCCTCGGGCTGGAGCCGTCGGAGATCGCCGGACTGGTCGAGCACCGCGAGGCGATGCTGCACGGCCTCAAGGAGGGTGTGATCGCGGTGGACCCGACCGAGCGGGTGACCCTCGCGAACGACAGTGCGCGGACGCTGCTGGGACTGCCCGGTGACTGCGTCGGGCGCACGCTCGAGGAGCTCGGGGTGGACCCGCAGCTCCGGCAGGTGCTCACCGAGGGGTCGGCGCCGGACCGGCTGGTCCTCGTCTCCGACCGGGTGCTCGCCTTCAACCGGCGGCCGATGCGCTCACACGGACAGGTGATCGGGTCGGTCACCACCCTGCGCGACCGCACGGAGCTCTCGTCGTTGGAGCAGCAGCTCGGCACCACCCGCGCCACCTCGGAGACGCTGCGTGCGCAGACCCACGAGTTCGCGAACCAGCTGCACACCATCTCCGGCCTGCTCCACCTCCAGGAGTACGACGAGGTGCTGCGCTTCGTCGACGGGGTCAGCCTCAGTCGCACCACGCTGTACGACGAGGTGACCTCGCGGATCGACGACCCGACCCTGGCGGCGCTGCTCATCGCGAAGGCGAGCCTCGCGACCGAGCGCGGCGTCGACCTCGCCTTGCTGCCGGACTCGCGTCTCGCGCGCATGGACGAGGACCTGTCGCGAGACCTCGCCACGGTCGTCGGCAACCTGGTGGACAACGCCCTCGACGCCGTGACGGGAGGTGATGCGGCCAGGGTGGGGGTGCTGCTCACCGAGGCACCCGGGGTCGTGCAGGTGAAGGTCTGCGACTCGGGGCCGGGCGTGCCCGAGGCGGACAGGGAAGTGGTGTTCCGCCAGGGCTGGACGACCAAGGGCGGAGAGGCGGCGGGGGGCCGCGGCTTCGGACTCGCCCTCACCAGGCTGGTCTGCCGACGGCGGGGCGGCGACGTGAGCGTCCACAACGACGGCGGGGCGGTCTTCACCGCGGTCCTGCCACGACAGGAGGCCTCCGCGTGATCCGTGTGCTCGTCGTCGACGACGACTTCATGGTGGCCCGGATCCACACCGGGTTCGTCGAACGGACCAGCGGGTTCGAGGTGGTCGGCGTCGCCCGGTCCGGGGGCGAGGCGCTGGAGCAGGTGGAGCGGCTCGAGCCCGACCTGGTGCTGCTCGACGTGTACCTGCCCGACACGACCGGGCTCGACCTGCTCCAGCAGATGCGCGAGCTCGTGCCGGAGGTCGACGTGCTCGTGATCAGCGCCGCGCGCGAGGCCGACACCGTCCGCAGGGCCTTGCGCGGCGGCATCGTGCACTACCTGATCAAGCCGTTCTCCTACGACGACCTGCGGGCGCGGCTCGAGCACTACCGTGACGCCTACGTCGGTCTCACCGCAGGGGAGGAGACCCACCAGGAGGACGTCGACCGGGTCTTCGGCAGCGGCAACGCGCCCCGCCGCGCCGATTCGCGGCTGCCCAAGGGGTTCTCCGCCGAGACGCTCCGCCTGGTGGAGGAGCGCCTCAGCGCCGCCGAGGGTGACCTGTCCGCTGCCGAGACGGCTGCGCTGCTCGGGGTCTCGCGGGTCAGCGCACGCCGCTACCTCGAGCACCTCGTCGACAGCGGGAAGGCGGAGGTGCGGCTCCGCTACGGCGAGGTGGGGCGGCCCGAACGCCGCTACCACTGGCGGTGAAGCCCGCCGGCCCGCCGCCAGGACCGCGGCGCTGCGGCCCGTGTGATCCTGGCCCGCGGCCGGCCACGGGTTCGCGTCTCGGGGCGTCGGCCCGTCATACTCGTAGGCGGATATGACTACTTCTCCTGACACCGCAGTGCCCACGAAGGCGCAGCCCACCACCGTCGCGATGCTCACCCTCGGGTGCGCGCGCAACGAGGTCGACTCCGAAGAGCTCGCCGGCCGGCTCGAGGCCGAGGGCTTCCTGCTGGTCGACGACCCCTCGGACGCCGAGACCGTCGTGGTCAACACCTGTGGCTTCGTGGAGGCCGCCAAGAAGGACTCCGTCGACACCCTCCTCGACGCCGCCGACCTCAAGGGCGGGGGTACGACGAAGGCGGTCGTCGCCGTGGGCTGCCTCGCGGAGCGGTACGGCAAGGACCTCGCGGAGTCGCTTCCCGAGGCAGACGCCGTGCTCGGGTTCGACGACTACCCCGACATCGCCGGCCGGCTCCGGTCGATCCTGGCAGGGGAGCAGCACCACGCCCACACACCGCAGGACCGTCGCAAGCTGCTCCCGATCTCGCCGAGCGAGCGGGGGGCCTCGTCAGCGTCCGTCGTCGTGCCGGGCCACACGATCGCCGCACCCGACCTCCCGGCAGAGGCCGCTCCGGCCGCCGGGCCTCGCGCTGTCCGCCGCCGGCTCGACGGAGGCCCGATGGCCCCGCTCAAGCTGGCCAGCGGCTGTGACCGCCGCTGCGCGTTCTGCGCGATCCCGACCTTCCGCGGCTCGTTCGTGTCGCGGCGCCCCTCGGACGTGCTCGGCGAGGCCCGCTGGCTCGGTGAGCAGGGCGTGAAGGAGCTGTTCCTGGTCAGCGAGAACTCCACGTCGTACGGCAAGGACCTCGGCGACCTGCGGCTGCTCGAGACCCTGTTGCCCGAGCTGGCGGCAGTCGAGGGGGTCGAGCGGGTCCGCGTGTCCTACCTCCAGCCCGCGGAGACCCGTCCTGGTCTGGTCCAGGCCATCACCGGCACCGACGGCGTCGCGGACTACTTCGACCTCTCGTTCCAGCACGCCTCGAACGCCGTTCTTCGTCGCATGCGGCGCTTCGGAGACCCGGAGAGCTTCCTGGCGCTGCTGGAGCAGGTCCGCTCTCAGGCGCCGCTGGCCGGAGTCCGCTCGAACGTGATCGTCGGCTTCCCCGGTGAGACCGAGGAGGACCTCGAGATCCTCTGCGACTTCATCGAGGCAGCGCGCATGGACGCGGTCGGTGTCTTCGGCTACTCCGACGAGGACGGCACCGAGGCCGCGTCGTACGACGGCAAGCTCGACGAGGACGAGATCCGTGCCCGGACCGAGCACGTCATGCGGCTTGCCGAGGAGCTCACCGCCCAGCGCGCGGAGGAGCGCATCGGTGAGCGGGTCGACGTTCTGCTCGAGGCGCTGGGGCAGGATGGGAGCGCGGAGGGCCGCGCCGCCCACCAGGGTCCTGAGGTGGACGGGTCCACGACGGTTGTCGACCTTCCCGACGGGGCATATGTAGGGCAGATCGTTCCGGCCCTGGTCACGGGCTCGGACGGTGTCGACCTCGTGGCGAGCGCCGCGACCAACGAGAGGTAAGGGCCCTTTGTCCGCGGACGTGAAGCCGAGCAACTGGAACATCCCCAATGCGCTGACCACCCTGCGCATCGTGATGGTGCCGTTCTTCGGCTGGGCTCTCCTGGTCGACGGCGGCGAGTCGGTGCTGTGGCGCACGGTGGCGTTCGTGCTCTTCGCGGCCGCGATGATCACCGACAAGATCGACGGCGACCTCGCCCGCAAGCACAACCTGGTCACGAACTTCGGCAAGATCGCCGACCCGATCGCCGACAAGGCGCTCACCGGTATGGCCTTCATCGGCCTGTCGATCATCGGCGAGATCTGGTGGTGGGTCACCATCCTCGTGCTGGTGCGCGAGTGGAGCGTCACGCTCATGAGGCTCTCGGTCGCCAAGCACGTCGTGATCGCGGCGAACCAGTCGGGCAAGCTCAAGACCATGCTCCAGGCAGTCGCTCTGGCTCTTCTCGTGCTGCCGCTGCGCGAGCTCGAGCCTCCGCTCGAGACGCTTGGCCTGGCCGTGTGGTGGGTCGCCATCGTGCTCCTCGCGGCCGCCGTCGTGATGACGATGTACTCCGGCTACGAGTTCTTCCGCGACGCCTTCAAGCAGCGTCGGCACCACAGGGCTGCCGCCTCGGTCTGACCCTCGGTCAGCGCCGGCCCTGATGCTCGGGGTCGGCCTCGGCGAGATGCACCGCGGCTCCGACCAGGGCGAGGTGCGAGAAGGCCTGGGGAAAGTTCCCGGCCATCCGGCCCGCCACGGGGTCGTACTCCTCCGACAGCAGGCCGACGTCGTTGAGCAGGCCGAGCATCCGCTCCATCAGCGCGTGCGCCTTCTCGACCTCGCCGGCCTTGGCGTAGGCGGAGACCAGCCAGAAGGAGCAGGCCACGAACGGGTGCTCGTCGCCCGCGACGCCGTCGACGCCCGACTCGGTGCGGTAGCGGTGGAGGAGGCCGTTCTTCATCAGGTCCTCCTCGATCGCTGCGATCGTCCCCAGCATCCTCGGGTCGTCGCCGTCGATGAACCCCACGAGCGGGAGCACCAGGAGGGAGGCGTCCACCTCGGTCGTGTCGTAGTGCTGCGTGAAGGTGTTCCGCTCCTCGTCGTACCCGTGGGTGAGGATCTCCTCGCGCACCTCGTCACGCAGCTTGCGCCACTGCGCGAGCGGGCCGTCGAACCCGTGCTCCTCCACCGCCCGCACCGCCCGGTCGAAGGCCACCCAGACCATGACCCGGGAGTGCGTGAAATGGCGCAAGGGGCCCCGGACCTCCCAGAGGCCGTTGTCCGGCTGGTCCCAGTGAGTTGCGAGGTCCTCCACCAGGACACGCTGGAGCTCCCATGAGTCCTCGGTCTCCGAGATGCGCATCTCACGCGCCATCTCCAGCGAGATCATGACCTCGCCGAGGACGTCGGTCTGCTTCTGCGTCACCGCGCCGTTGCCGATGCGAACCGGGCGCGAGCCTTCGTAGCCACCCAGGTGGTCGAGCTCTCGTTCCGGAAGGTCGCGGGCACCGTCCACGGCGTACATGATCTGCAGGTCCCGCGGGTCACCGGCCACGGCTCGCAGCAGCCAGTCGCGCCACAGTCTCGCCTCGGCCCGGTAGCCGCAGGCGAGCAGCGCCTCCAACGTCAAGGACGCGTCGCGCAGCCAGCAGAAGCGGTAGTCCCAGTTGCGCACGCCGCCGAAGTCCTCGGGGAGCGACGTCGTCGGCGCGGCGACGATGCCGCCGGTGCCGCCGTGGGTCATCAGCCGCAGCGTGATCAAGGACCTGATGACGGCCTGGCGGTAAGGGCCGCGGTAGCTGCACGCCGCCGACCAGCGCTGGTGGCGCGCGACGGTCGCCTCGATGCGGGAGTCGATCTCGAGGAACTCCGGCGGCGGCCGGTGCGAGGCGACCCAGGTCATCGCGAAGGTGAGCTCCTCGCCCTCGGAGACGTCGAAGCTGTCGCGGTGCCGGCCGTCGACAGCATGGGGCAGGCGGTCGCCGCGCAGCACGAACTTGTCCGGTCCGGCGATCGCCATGATCACCTCTGCGCCGTGCACCTGTTGCCGGGTGACCCAGGGCATGATCTTGCCGTAGCTGGGCCGGACCACCCACTCGTGCTGCATCCGCACCGTGCCCTGCACCCCTGTCACCCGGCGCACGATGTCGGCGCGTTGGTCGGCCACCGGCATCACGTCGACGACCCGGACGACCCCGGTCCCGGTCGTGTATGTCGTCTCGAGGACCGCCGTGTCGCCGACGTACCTCCTGGAGGAGGCGTGCTCGCCCTCAGGGCCGATCAGCCACCGCCCGTTGCCGGGGTCTCCGAGGAGAGCCGCGAAGCAGGCGGGGGAGTCGAAGCGCGGAAGGCACAGCCAGTCCACCGAGCCGTCGCGACCGACCAGGGCGGCGGTCGCGGTGTCGCCGATCACGGCGTAGTCCTCGATGGGGAGTGCCATGGCGCCACGGTAGCGGCGGCCACCGAAGTCTGGTCGTACCCGAGGTTTCGGGAGCCGTCGGCTGGCTACCATGACCGCCGTGAGCACAGAGGAGACCGCGACCCGGGACGGCGAGGCGGGCAGCGCGCCAGCCAGCGACCAGATGAGCCTGGCCGCCACGCTGCAGGCCGAGCTCCTCCGGCGCTCGCAGATGCTCGCCACCGCGGAGTCGCTCACCGGAGGACGGCTCGGTGACGTCCTGAGCGCAGCACCCGGAGCCAGCGACACCTACCTCGGCGGCGTGATCACCTACGCGACCAAGGTGAAGCAGTCGGTCCTCGGCGTCTCCGACGAGACCGTCGAGAAGCACGGAGTGGTCTCGGCCGAGTGCGCGCAGGAGATGGCCACCGGCGTCCGTGAGCTCGTCGGCGCGGACTACGCGGTGAGCACGACCGGGGTGGCCGGCCCGACGACCCAGGAGGGCAAGCCGGTCGGTCTGGTCTTCATCGGCGTGGCCGGCCCCGACGGTGTCCGAAGCGAGCGTTTCGAGTTCGACGGGGATCGTGCCGAGATCCGTGAGAAGGTCGTGAAGTCCGCGATCGACCTCGTCCTCGAGGTGGTCAAGGGCGGCGCCGGGTAGCAGCCTGGGCCAGTCCGGCCGGTGGTCGACACGCAGGAAGTTTCCCCGGCCCGGTAGCGTTGTCAGAAGTGTCCGTCGTCTGAAAGGAGCAGCGGCATGGTCCTCTTTCGTCGCCTGCTCGGTGAGGTCCTCCGCACGAGGCGGATCCGCCAGGGCCAGACGCTGCGCCAGGTGTCCGCCGAGGCGCGCGTGAGCCTGGGCTACATCTCCGAGATCGAGCGCGGCCAGAAGGAGGCCTCCTCCGAGCTCCTGGCGTCGATCTGCGGCGCCCTCGACGTACCCCTCTCCGAGATCCTGGCCGAGGTCAGCGACGCGGTCGCGATGGAGGAGGCCGCGTTGGCCATCGCCGTCGACGAGGCTGCCGGACCTGCTGCGGGCGCCGGCGACGTGGTGGCCTCCGCAGCCTGATGCACTGCACGACCCCGGCCGGGTCGGGTCAGTGCGGCAGGTGCCCCGGTTGGCACCGCGGACACCAGTACGTCGCACGCTCCCGGCCCGCCTGACGCGACTCCTGCTCCGCACCCGGCCCGAGCCCTTCGGGCCCCTGCATGGCCACACGGATCGGCGTGCCGCAGCGGCGGCAAGGCTGCTTGTCGCGCCGGTAGACCCACAGCTGCTTCCCGCGCCTGGTGTCACCCGTGGTGGCTTGCGCGGTCCGCAGCTTGTTCGCCTCGAGCACCCGCCTGGCCTGCCGGAGGAGCGCCGCGACGTCGGGCACCTCCCGCACCGGCGACCACGGGTCGAGCCCGAGCAGGAAGCAGAGCTCGGACTTGTACATGTTGCCGATGCCCGCGAGATTGCGTTGGTCCAAGATGGCCTCGCCCACGGCGCGCTCAGGGTCGGAGGTCACCCGGCGCACGGCCTCGTCGAGGTCCCAGTCCGCACCGAGCAGGTCCGGTCCGAGGTGGCCGACGACCTGCTCCTCGTCGCCGCGGGGGAGCAGCTCCACCACCCCGAGCGCGAACCCCACGGCGGTCCACTCGGCCGTGCGCAGCACGACCCGCGCCTGGTGGGCCGGCCGCCGCCAAGCGGTGGCGCCGCGGTAGAGGTGCCAGGAGCCCTCCATCTTCAGGTGCGTGTGCAGCGTGACGGCCTCGTCGTCCTCACCGATTCGCGTGAGCAGGTGCTTGCCGCGGGCCACGGTCTCGATGACACGCCTTCCCGCCAGGTCCACGGTCGCGTATGCCGGCACTCGGAAGTCGGAGGAGACGAGGAGCTCCCCGGACAGCGCCCTGTCCAGGTGGTGTGCGGTGCGCCAGACGGTGTCGCCCTCAGGCACGGAGCCGGAGCCCTCTAGGCGTCGCGATGAACCCTGCCGCCTCGAGCGCCTGGCGCAAGCCGCTGGACCGCTCGCCGAGACCCAGGATGTGCTCACCGTCGGCACGCTCGACGGTGAGGCGGCCCAGTGCTCCCTGCCGCACGGCGGCGGCGAGCGCATGGGTGGCGGGCGTGAGAAGCTCCGGCTCGTCGCTGTAGGTCAGCAGCGTCCGACCGCCACGTTCGACGTACACGATGAGCTCGCCGTCCACGAGCACCGCCAGCGCGCCTGCCTTGCGCCCGGGCCGATGCGATGACCGTGCGGACCCGCCCCCGTCGGCGGGGTCGGCAGCGTTGTCCACGACGCGCTCGGGCCAGGGGAGCGCGGCGCCGTACGGGTTGGCCGGGTCGGTCGCGGCGAGCGCTACGGCAGTCGGCTTGCCACCGGGGTCGGCGCCGGGCTCGCGGGAGTAGGAGCGCAGTCGGTCCACGGCACCGGGGCCGCCGAACTGTGCCGCTCCGAGGGAGGCGATGAAGTACCCCCGGCGACACCGGCCGGAGTCCTCGAACGCCGAGAGCACCTTGTAGACCCCGGCGAAACCACCGGGCACACGCTCGCTGGTGACCGCCCCGCGGGTGACGACGCCGTGGCGCTCGAGGAGGGCCTCGGCGCTTGCGTGGGCGCGGCGGGTCACGTCGGGCTCGAGCTCTGGCAGCAGCGCCCACCGGCCGGCGGTGGACGGCGGACCCGTGCGGGACGGGCCGCGGCCGGGCCCGGGCGGGCGACGGGACGCGGCGCGCGCCCGCGGAGGGGTACGACGGGCACCGGTCGCGCGATGGGCCGTGCGGCCGGTGCTCGTGAGCGCTCGCAGCGGCGTCAGCGTGTCGCCGGAGACCCGGCCCGCCCACACGAGGTCCCACAACGCTGCCTGCATCGCCGTGTCGTCGGTGACGCCGACCTGTGCCTGGGCGAGGTCCGCGAGCTGCCGGAAGAAGTACGCACCTCCGCCGGAGAGGGCGTCGAGGACCGCCTCGTGAAGTGGGGTCGCGTCCAGCTCGCCGTGGTCGGGAAGGGTCAGATGGGCCGAGTCCGCGAGGTGGAGGGAGACCCATCCGTCGGTGCCGGGGAGCGTGCCGTGGCCTGCCCAGAGCACCTCACCGCTGGCCGTCAGCTCGTCGAGCATCGCTGGGTCGTAGTCGACGACCCGGCTGCCGAGCACCAGCGGCTCGAGAGCGGAGGCGGGCACCGCACACCCTGCCAGCTGGTCGACCACGGCGAGCACGCCGTCGACACCACGGAGGCCCCTGCCGCTGCCGGTGGCGACGTTCTGCCAGGCGGGGAGGAACCGTCCCAACGTGGCGGGCTCGACGGGCTCGACCTCCTTGCGCAGGGCCGCGAGGGAGCGCCGGCGCAGACGGCGAAGCACCTCGGCGTCGCACCACTCTGAACCTGAGCCCGCGGGGCGGAACTCGCCCTCCAGCACACGTCCGTGCCCGCTCAGGCGTGCCAAGGTCTGGTGGGCGACGGCCACCCCCACTCCGAGGCGCGTCGCGACGTCGGCGGTCGTGAACGGACCATGGGTGCGGGCGTAGCGGGACACCAGGTCGGCGAGCGGGTCGGCGACCGGCTCGGTGAACGTCTCCGGTGTGCCCGGCGGAACAGGCACCCCGAGCCCGTCGCGCAGTCGCGCCACGTCCTCCACGACGGCCCAGCGCTCGTCCCCGGCGACGCGCACCTGCACGACCCGGCGGGAGTCCCGGAGCAGGTCCAGCCAGCTGGGCACCTCGTCGCGGACCCCCTCGAGCGTGCGTGCGGCGACCTCGTCGCTGCTCATCGGACCGAGCAGCCGGAGCAGGTCGGCAACGCCCTCGGCGTCACGGGCCCGACGGTCGGCGGTCAGCCGCTGCAGCTCCTGCTCGACCTCGGCGAGCACGTCGGGGTCGAGCAGCTCGCGCAGCTCCGCCCGGCCGAGCAGCTCGGCGAGCAGACCCTGGTCCAGCGACAGCGCGGCCGCCCGGCGCTCGGCGATCGGGGAGTCGCCTTCGTACATGAAGGCGGCGACGTAGCCGAAGAGCAGCGACCGGGCGAACGGGGAGGGCTGCTGCGTCGCCACGTCGACCAGCCGCACCCGGCGGGAGCCGATCTGCTTCATCAGGCCGACCAGCGCGGGCACGTCGTACACGTCCTGGAGGACCTCGCGGACCGCTTCGAGGACGATCGGGAAGGACGGGTACTTGACCGCGACCTCGAGCAGCTGCGCGGACTTCTGGCGCTGCTGCCACAGCGGCGAGCGCCGGCCCGGGTCACGCCGGGGAAGCAGCAGCGCACGCGCGGCGCACTCCCGGAAGCGGGAGGCGAACAGCGCCGAGCCGCCCACCTCGCTGGTGACGATCTCCTCGATCTCGTCGGGCTCGAACATCACCACCTCGGCGCCAGGCGGCTCCTGGTCGGTCTCGGGAACGCGCAGCACGATGCCGTCGTCGCCCGGCAGGGCCTGCGCGTCGATGCCGTACCGCTCGCGGAGGCGTACCCCGATCGCCAGGGCCCACGGCGCGTGCACCTGGGCGCCGTAGGGGGAGTGCACGACGATCCGCCAGTCGCCGAGCTCGTCGCGGAACCGCTCGACGAGGATCGTCCGGTCGCTGGGAAGCGTCGTGGTGGCCTCGCGCTGCTCGTCGAGGAACGTCACCAGGTTGTTCGCCGCCCACTCGTCGAGGCCCGCCTCGCGGCCGCGGGCGACCGCGTCGTCGTGAGGCAGGGCGGAGAGCTCACGCGTGAACGCGCCGATGGCGGCCCCGAGCTCCGCGGGTCGCCCGAGCTGGTCGCCCTTCCAGAACGGCAGCCGTCCCGGCTGTCCCGGGGCGGGGGAGACCAGGACCCGGTCGTGGGTGATGTCCTCGATCCGCCAGCTCGTCGCGCCGAGGGCGAACACGTCGCCGACCCTGGACTCGTAGACCATCTCCTCGTCGAGCTCGCCGACGCGGGAGGCCTTCTCGCCGACCAGGAAGACGCCGAAGAGGCCCCGGTCGGGGATGGTGCCGCCGCTCGTGACGGCCAGCCGCTGGGCTCCGGGGCGTGCGGAGAGGGAGCCGCCGACGCGGTCCCAGACGATGCGGGGGCGCAGCTCGGCGAACTCGTCGGAGGGGTACCGGCCCGAGAGCAGGTCGAGCGTGGCGTCGTACGCCGATCGCGGCAGCCCGGTGAACGGGGCGCTGTGGCGGACCAGGTCGTAGAGCTCGTCGGCCTGCCAGTCGTCCACGGACGTCGCGGCGACCACCTGCTGTGCGAGCACGTCGAGGGGGTTGGCCGGCACGCGGAGGGACTCGATCTGGCCGTTGCGCATGCGCTCGACAGCGACCGCCGTGTGCACCAGGTCGCTGCGGTGCTTGGGGAACAGCACGCCGCGCGACACCTCGCCCACCTGGTGGCCGGCGCGCCCCACACGCTGCAGGGCACTCGCGACAGAGGGCGGCGACTCGATCTGGATCACCAGGTCGACAGCGCCCATGTCGATGCCGAGCTCGAGGCTGCTCGTGGCGACCACGCAGGGCAACGCGCCGCGCTTCAGGTCGTCCTCGATCAGCGCCCGCTGCTCCTTCGACACCGACCCGTGGTGTGCGCGTGCGATGACCGGCGAGGCGCCGTAGGACTGGCCGCTCTGCGCCATCAGCGCGGCCGGGCTGCGGGTGGCCGGCTCCTCGGGCTGCTCGGACCCGTCGAGCCTGTCGTGACCCGCTTCGCCATCCACGCGCTCGGCGGCGATCTCGTTGAACCGGGCGGTCAGCCGCTCGGCGAGACGACGGGAGTTGGCGAAGACGATCGTCGAGCGGTGCTGCGTGATCAGGTCGACCACGCGCTCCTCGACGTGCGGCCAGATCGACGCCCTCCGCTCGGCCGAACCCGCAGCCGACCCCTCGGGAACCTCCTCGAGCTGGGCGAGCGCGAGCTCGGTCATGTCCTCGACCGGCACGACGACCTGCAGGTCCCACTCCTTCGAGGAGCCGGGTGCGACGACCTCGACAGGGCGGGAGCCGCCCAGGAACCGCGCGACCTCCTCCATGGGGCGCACGGTCGCCGACAGGCCGATCCGCTGGGCGGGCTCGTCGAGCAGGGCGTCGAGGCGCTCGAGGCTCAGCGCCAGGTGGGCTCCCCGCTTCGTGCCGGCGACGGCATGCACCTCGTCGACGATCACGGTCTCCACGCCGCGCAGCGCCTCGCGTGCCTGCGAGGTGAGCATGAGGAAGAGCGACTCGGGGGTGGTGATCAAGATGTCCGGCGGTGTCGTCGCCAGCCTGCGACGCTCGGGCGCAGGCGTGTCTCCCGAGCGCACGCCGACGGTGATGTCGCGGACGGGTTCACCGAGACGCTCGGCGGTCTGCCGGATGCCGATGAGCGGAGCGCGCAGGTTGCGCTCGACGTCCACGGCGAGCGCCTTGAGCGGGGAGACGTAGAGCACCCGGCAGCGCTTCAGCTTCTCCTCGGGGGCCGGTTGCGAGGCGAGCCGGTCGAGCGACCACAAGAAGGCAGACAGCGTCTTGCCCGAGCCTGTCGGTGCGACCACCAGCGCGTTGCGGCCGGCCGAGATCGTCTCCCAGGCCCCGATCTGCGCCGGTGTGGGCGCGGCGAACGCCGCCTCGAACCAGGTGCGGGTCGGGGCGCTGAAGCTGGTGAGTACGTCGGACGCTCCCGATGCCTCTTCTCCGCTGGCCACCCCACCATCCTTACCCATGCCGCCGACAAAGCCCGTGCGGCAACCACCGTCCTCCAGGATCGGCCGGAGATCTTCCGGCCGGAAAGTAAAAGGCGGTGAAAACTGTCGGAGCCCCCATCTAGGGTTGTCTGCTGTGTCACACCCCCACTCTGAGACCGGCGCCATGACCCTCGAGGACACCCCGACCGCGATGATCCAGCGCGCGGGGTCTTCGCAAGTCCTTCGGCGACTTCGAGGCCGTCCGCGGCATCGACGTCGAGGTCCGCCCTGGTGAGTCGTTCGGCTTCCTCGGGCCCAACGGCGCCGGCAAGTCCTCGACCATGCGGATGATCGCCGCCGTGTCCCCGCCGAGCGGCGGAGAGCTGAGCATCCTCGGCATGGACCCGGCAACCCAGGGGCCCGCGATCCGGTCCCGCCTCGGCGTCTGCCCGCAGGAGGACAGCCTCGACACCGAGCTGAACGTCCGCGAGAACCTCATCGTCTACGGGCGCTACTTCGGCATCCCCAAGGCCGAGGTCGTCGCCCGCGCCGACGAGCTGCTGGAGTTCGTCTCCCTGACCGACAAGGCGAAGGCCAAGGTCGAGGACCTCTCCGGCGGCATGAAGCGGCGGCTCACGATCGCCCGGTCGTTGGTGAACAGCCCGGACCTGCTGCTGCTCGACGAGCCGACCACCGGGCTCGACCCCCAGGCCCGTCACGTGCTGTGGGACCAGCTCTTCCGCCTCAAGCGCCAGGGCGTCACCCTCGTCCTCACCACGCACTACATGGACGAGGCCGAGCAGCTGTGCGACCGCCTCGTGGTGATGGACGGCGGCCTCATCGTCGCCGAGGGGTCGCCGCTCGGCCCTGATCCGCGAGCACTCCACCCGGGAGGTCGCCGAGCTCCGCTTCGGCGTCGGCGAGCACGACGACCTCGCGGCGAAGGTCGAGGACCTCGCCGACCGCGTCGAGGTGCTCCCCGACCGGCTCCTCCTCTACACCCACGACGGTGAGGAGGCGCTGGCGAAGGTGCACGAGCGCGGACTGCAGCCGGCCGCCGTACTCGTTCGCCGTTCGACACTCGAGGACGTCTTCCTGCGTCTCACCGGACGGACCCTGGTCGACTGATGAGCACGACAGCCCAGCCGAGACGAGCCGGCCAACCCGAGCCGGGTCGCCCTCGTCCTCCGCCAGGCCGACTACTGGATCACCGTCTACCGCCGCACCTGGAAGGGCTCGGCGGTCACCTCGTTCCTGGTGCCGCTGCTGTATGTCGCCGCGATGGGGCTCCTGCTCGGCGGCTACGTCGACGCAGGTGGCGCCCAGCTGGGGGGCGCGCCGAGCTACCTCGCGTTCGTCGCCCCCGGCCTGCTCGCTGCCCATGCCATGCAGACCGCCACCGGCGAGGTGCTGTGGCCGGTGATGGGCATGATCAAGTGGAACAAGACCTACTACGGGATGATCGCGACCCCGTTGACGATCGCCGACATCGTCGCGGCACACCTGCTGTACGTCCTGTTCCGGGTCGCCACCACCGCGGCGGTGTTCATGGGGGTGATGGCGCTCTTCGGGGTCTACGAGTCCGTCGTCGGCGCAGTGCTCGCGTTCGGGGTCCAGCTCTTGATCGGTCTCGCGTTCGGAGCGGTGATCTTCGGCTACACCGCCGGCCTCTCCTCCGAGGCCGGGTTCGCCCTGATCTACCGCGTGGTGATCATGCCGCTGTTCCTGTTCTCGGGTGCGTTCTTCCCGATCGCCAACCTCTCGCCGCCGCTGGAGTGGCTGGCGCGGCTCACGCCGCTGTGGCACGGGGTGGACCTCACCCGCATGCTCACGCTCGGCTCCGTGGACGGCTCCCTGGCCCTGGTTCATCTCGCCTACCTCGGCGCGATGTCGGTCTTCGGTTGCTGGTGGACGGTCCGTCGACTCACGAACAGGTTGATCAACTGATGGCACTGACCGGACTGGCCGCCACCAGGCTGGAGCGTCGACCGATGGGCGGAGCCGCGGCGTCGTGGCGCCTGGTCGACCGCAACTACCGCGCCTACATCCGCAACTGGATCTTCTTCGCCACGGGCTTCCTCGAGCCTGTGCTCTACCTGTTCTCCATCGGCGTCGGGGTCGGGCAGATGATCGACTCCTTCGAGTTCAACGGGCAGGCAGTCGCCTACGCCGCCTTCGTCGCTCCCGGCATGCTCGCCGCCTCCGCGATGAACGGCGCCGTCATGGACAGCACCTTCAACATCTTCTTCAAGCTGAAGTTCGAGAAGCTCTACGACGCCATCCTGGCCACGCCGATGCGCGTCGCCGACATCGCGCGGGGAGAGATCACCTGGTGCCTCATGCGGGGCGGGACCTACTCCGCCGGGTTCCTCGTCGTGATGGTCGTGATGGGGCTGGTCGACTCGTGGTGGGCGGTGCTCGCGCTGCCGGCGACTCTTCTCATCGGCTTCGCTTTCGCCGGAGCCGGCATGGCGCTGACCACGTTCATGCGGTCCTGGCAGGACTTCGAGTACGTCCAGCTCGCGATCATGCCGATGTTCCTCTTCTCGGCCACGTTCTTCCCGGTGACCGCATTCGAGGGGCCGCTGCGCTGGGTCGTCGAGGCCACGCCGCTCTACCGCGGGGTCGTGCTGTGCCGTGAGCTGACCACCGGTGCCGTGTCGTGGGACTCCGTGATCTCGGTGGTCTACCTCGCCGCGATGGGCGCGATCGGCCTCATGGTCGTGTCACGTCGTCTGGGCAAGCTTCTGCTGTCCTGACCCGGGGGAGGTCAGGCGGCAGGGCCGCGGGCCTCCGGCTGCGTGGGCTGCGTGGACACGCCGATCCGCTCGCCCCACCGCAGTCCCTGCTCGTAGGCGAGCGGGTAGACCTGCCGGGCACGCGCGTCGTCGAAGAGGCCGAGAGGGTTGCGTCCGGCCAGCCGGGCGATCTCGCGGTTCGGGCGGACCAGGTGCACCTCGCTCTCGGGGTGCCGGGTGCGCCAGCGGTGGAGCTCGCGCTCGAGGAGGAACCCCGCGGTGCGCCCCATGGGGCCGAGGACGGCCCCGGCGAGTGGCGCTACGACGATGACCCGGTCGGCCTCGGAGGCCGCGTCGACGGAGGTCGCGGACCACATCCCGCCGTCGACGTACAACCGGCCGTCGATGCGGTGTGGAGGCAGCAGTCCGGGTACGGCGGACGAAGCCGCGACGAGGTCTGCCAACGGGTACACCCCGCCGTCGAGGACGTGGCGCCGCTGGGTGCGCACGCAGACCGCCGAGACCGACACGAGGTGATGGGTCGCTTCCCCGAAGAGCTCGCGGGCGATCTCCACGAGCACGCCTGCGTGCACGTTCGGGACCGCGGGGCTGCGCACGTCGGCGAAGTCGTCGTAAGTCATGCCCAGGGCGAGGGCGGAGGCCGTCCAGGAGCCGGCGGACGTGCCGAGCGAGGGCGCGGTCGCGACGGGGATCCCGGCGTCCGCGAGTCCTGCTGCGACACCGGAGGTGTAGGCGATCCCGAACACGCCACCGCCGCCGTACACCATCGCGAGCGGGTGCCTGTGGGCAACCAGCTCGGGTTGGCCGTCGAGCTCTACGTTGCCCAGGTCACTGTGCCTGTGAGCCATGGCCCCCTCCTACGCCCCCCGTAACTCCAGAGTGTGAGTGGCGCCAAGCACAAACGAGGGACGTTCGCCCTCAGATGGCGGACCATCGTCCCCGGAACGGGTGGCAGGGAAGAGGAGGAAAGCCGCAGACCGGTCAGTCCGCGACGATGATGTGGGCCGCGGGCGTCGCGTGCCGCGCCGGATACAGCATCTTCTGGAACCACAGCACGTCGATCCACTGGTCGAACTTGTAGCCGACCTCGCGCATCTGCCCGACCTGCTCGAAGCCGCAGAACTCGTGCAGTCTGACGCTGCTGGGATTCGGCTGGGCTACGAGCGCGACCGCGGTGTGCACGCCGGAGTCAGCCATCGTGTCGAGCAGAGCGGGGTAGAGCAGCCGGCCGATCCTCTTGCCGCGCACGGACGGGTCGAGGTAGATCGACGTCTCCCGCGTCAGGCTGTAGGCGGGCCGGGGCCGGAAGCTCCACGAGTAGGCGTAGCCCACCACGTCCTTGTCCTCGTCGACCGCGACGAGGAGGTGGTCTCCGGGGTGGTTGCCCGCGAGCTTCTCGTGCCAGTACGACGAGTCGGGTGGCTCGAGATCGAAGGTCGCGATGCTGTTGGCGATCTCGTGCTCGTAGATCGCGGCGATGTCCTGGAGGTCTTCCTCGACGGCAGGACGGATGACGAACTCGGCGGGCATGACCGACATTCTCTCAGGCTGCGGCACCGACGTACTCTCGTGCCCGAGGGTCGCGACGCGCTGGCTGGACGATATGGCAGGAGGACACATGCGCCACACGGAGTTCTGGGCGCGGATGGAGCACGCGCTCGGCGCGGCCTACGCCCGGACGTGGTCGCGTGAGCACGTGATGGCCGAGCTCGGTGGCCGCACCGTCGAGGAGGCCCTCGACGCGGGGGAGAGCCCGAAGACCGTGTGGCAAGCGGTCTGGAGCGACCTCAGCCTTCCTGCGTCTGAACGCTGACGTCCACGCCCGACGCGCGGGAGGGTGAGACGATCAGCGGGTGAACCAGCACCAGCCCTCGAGCCGCGCCGGCCGCCGTGTCGCCGGATGGGTCGGTGGAAGCGCGTCAGGCTTCGCACGGGGGGTCGTGGGCGGGGTGCGCTGGCCCGACCACAGGATCGAGCAGGTCCAGCGCCGGACCCTCGGGACGCTCGTCGCCGCGCAGGGGCTCGGCGGGCTCGGGATCACCATCGGCATCGCGGTCACCGCCATCCTGGCCGAGGACATCCTGGGTTCCCCCGACCTGGCAGGCCTCGCGCAGACGATGCAGGTGCTCGGCGCGGCCGTCGCGTCGTTCCTCCTCGCGCACCTCATGGGCAAGCGCGGGCGCCGACCCGGGCTGATGCTCGGCTACCTCCTCGGAGCCGCCGGGGCAGCGCTCTGCGTGGTCGCCGGCGTCGTCGACTCCTTCGCCACGCTCCTGGTCGGCGCGGCGCTGCTCGGTTCGACGACGGCGGCGAACAACCAGTCCCGGTACGCGGCCACCGACCTGGCCAAGCCCACACGCCGTGCGAGCTCCCTCTCCCTGGTGGTGTGGGCCACGACGGTCGGTGCCGTGGCGGGCCCGAACCTCACCGGGTTCGCCAGCGGGGTGGCAGACGACGTCGGCCTGCCACGCCTGACCGGGCCCTACCTCTTCGGCGTGGTGGGCATGCTCGCGTCGGCTCTGGTGATCGTCGTCTTCCTGCGCCCGGACCCGCTGCTCGTCGCGCGGGAGGCAGCGGTCGACACCGGGACACCACGCGCGGTCCTCACCGGCACCAAGTGGTCGCGTGTCCGCGACGTCGTCCGCAGCAACACGAACGTCTCGGCAGGCATCGCCGCACTCGCCCTCGCGCACGCGGTGATGATCGCCGTGATGGTGATGACGCCGCTGCACATGCACCACGGGGGCGCGACCCTCGAGATCATCGGCATCGTGGTGAGCGCACACGTGCTCGGGATGTTCGCCTTCGCGCCGCTCGTCGGCTGGGCCGCCGATCGCTTCGGACGGGTGCCGGTGATGATGGCCGGCGCGGTGATCCTGTTCAGCGCCGTGGGCCTCTCGGGCACCTCGCCCACCGGTGCCTCGTGGCAGATCGGCTGGGGGCTCTTCCTCCTGGGTCTCGGCTGGTCGTTCTGCACGGTCTCGGCGTCCACGCTGCTCTCGGAGTCGGCACCCCTCGACGCGCGCACCGACGTCCAGGGCGCGGCGGACCTGGTCATGGGAGTCGTCGCCGCGGCAGCCGGTGTCGTGGCTGGTCTGGTGATGGGGTCGCTGGGCTTCGGGGCGCTGAACCTCTTCGCGGCCCTGCTGGTCACCGGGGTCGTCACCGCGTCGGAGTTCGCGCGGCGCGCCGCCGACCGTACGACGGGCCGCGGCGCCGGCGGCGACGAGGGGCCTCTCTCGCTCTGACTGGGTGTGTCCCTATTCGGGACCTAGCCGGCGAGGTCGACCGCGGGGTTGACGTCCCGGTCCAGCACCGGGCCGCCGCTGTCGCACTTGTAGACCCGGCCGCCGGGTCAGGTCGGCCTTGTCAGCGCGAGCGTTGACGGTGCCACGACCACGGCGTGCCGTTGTCGTCCACATGGACGTGAACGGCATCAGGTCCGTCGTTCCGCTTGCCGTTGCCATCCACGTGGACGGGAACCGCACCCGGTGGACGACCACCCGGACCAGACGGCAAGGACACCGGGGCGTGTCGCGGTTGATCGAACACGTGTTCGGGTTAGGGTTGGTCCACAACCACGATGCAGAGGCTGGACTTCCACAGACGAGCACGTGCGATCTCGAACTGTCGGAGGTGCCCTCTAGTGTCAACCGCGATGAAGAAGAGCTCAGGATCCGCGAGCAGGCGGACAGACGGACGGATTACTTCAATGGCTGGTGGAGACCGCGACAAGGCGCTGGACGCCGCGCTCGCGAACATCGAACGGCAGTTCGGCAAGGGGTCGGTGATGCGTCTCGGCGACGAGACCCGCGCCCCGCTCGAGGTCATCCCGACCGGTGCGATCGCCCTCGACATCGCACTCGGCATCGGCGGTCTCCCGCGCGGTCGTGTCGTGGAGATCTACGGTCCCGAGTCCTCCGGTAAGACCACGGTCGCCCTGCACGCGGTGGCCAGCGCCCAGCGCGCCGGCGGCATCGTCGCGTTCATCGACGCCGAGCACGCGCTCGACCCGGAGTACGCCAAGGCCCTCGGCGTCGACACCGACGCGCTGCTGGTCTCCCAGCCTGACTCAGGTGAGCAGGCCCTGGAGATCGCCGACATGCTGATCCGGTCCGGCGCGCTCGACCTGATCGTGGTCGACTCGGTGGCAGCGCTGGTGCCCCGCGCCGAGATCGAGGGCGAGATGGGCGACAGCCACGTCGGCCTCCAGGCCCGGCTGATGAGCCAGGCGCTGCGCAAGATGACCGGTGCCCTCAACGGCGCCGGCACGACGATGATCTTCATCAACCAGCTGCGCGAGAAGATCGGCGTGATGTTCGGCTCCCCGGAGACGACGACCGGTGGTCGCGCGCTGAAGTTCTACTCCTCGGTCCGCCTCGACGTGCGCCGGATCGAGACGCTCAAGGACGGCCAGGAGATGGTCGGCAACCGGACCCGCATCAAGGTCGTCAAGAACAAGGTCGCCCCGCCGTTCAAGCAGGCCGAGTTCGACATCATGTACGGCCAGGGCATCAGCCGCGAGGGTGGCCTCATCGATGTGGGCGTCGAGGCCGGCCTCGTCCGCAAGGCCGGTGCTTGGTACACCTACGAGGGGGACCAGCTCGGCCAGGGCAAGGAGAACTCCCGCAACTTCCTGCGTGACAACCCCGACCTCGCCAACGAGCTCGAGAAGCGGATCCTGGAGAAGCTCGGCATCGGTGCGCACGTCGACACCCCGGCCCAGCCCGCCGGGCCCGCTGAGCCGACCGGGGTCGACTTCTGACCTCATCCATGCCGCACGCCGCAGGCGACCGTCCGTCTGGTTCCCACCGCCCGGGGACCCAGGCGGACGGTGCTGCGTCCCCGTCCGCGGACAGGTCCCGCCGGGTCCAGAGCACGTCGCCTCCCGAGGATCGGGTGCTCCTCGGGCCCGACGCCGACGCGGAGGAGGTGGCACGCAAGATCCTTCTGGACCAGCTCACCGGCCAGGCCCGCAGCCGTGCCGAGCTGGCGACCAAGCTCGCCAAGCGGCAGGTGCCGGAGGACGTCGCCGAGCGGCTGCTGACCCGGTTCGAGGAGGTCGGGCTGATCGACGACGGCGCCTTCGCACGTGCCTGGGTCGAGTCGCGCCAGCCGGGGAAGGGACTCGGCCGGCGGGCGCTGGCGCAGGAGCTGCGCCGCAAGGGGATCGACGACGAGGTCGCCCGAGAGGCTCTCGAAGAGATCGAGCCCGAGGACGAGGAGGAGGCGGCCCGAGCTCTGGTGCGTCGCAAGCTCCGCAGCTTGCGTCAGGTCGACCGCGCCACCGCCACGCGCCGGCTGACCGGCATGCTCGCACGCAAGGGCCACAGCGGCGAGGTGGTGTGGCGTGTGGTCCGCGAGGAGCTCGAGGCGAACGGTCTAGACGACGGCCGATGACGACGATTTCGGGTACGGCTCCGAGGACATCTGAGGCGAGCGAGCCTCCTCCGTCAGGCCCTTCTTGACCGGCCCGGATCGGCGACCTAGCCTCGAAAGAGCAGGACCTTTCCGAGCAATCGGACCCGAGAAGACATTGACCCGGCGTCAGCCGGACATGCGCGACACGTACGTTCGAGAGCCAGCGGCACTTTCCTGTCGCTCGCTTCGTCGTACCTGCGTCGCGTTCATAGCGACAGGAGCCTGGGATGAACAGACTTGCCATTGAGGCGGACCAGGCTGGCGAGACCTACCCCCTCGTCCTCGGCGGCGACATCATCGCGTGGTTGCTCGCGATCATCGCCCTGCTCGTCGTCGCGGGCGTCGCCACCCTCGCGGTCGTTCTCCTCAACAGGCACCGGGCGGCCAAGCACGAGGACGACCTGCACCGCGACCTCCAGGAGCAGCGCCAGGACATCGAGCGACGCGAGCACAGGCTCGGCGAGCGCGAGAGTCGGCTCGACGCGGAGGCCCGGCAGCTCAGGGCGCGTGCGGAAGAGATCGCGGAGAGCGAGGCGGAGGTCGAAGCCAGGCGCGCGGAGCTCCTCGACATCGAGGAGGACCGTCGGCGGACCCTCGAGCGGGTGGCCGGACTGACCGCGCAGGAGGCTCATGACCAGCTGGTCGAGAGCATCGAGGCGGACGCGAAGAGGGCTGCCGCGATCACGGCGCGCGACATCGAGAGAGCCGCGCAGGAGGAGGCCGAGGCACGCGCCAAGCGGGTTCTCGCCACGGTGATCCAGCGGTTGGCCTCGGACCAGACCACCGAGTCCGTGGTCTCCACGGTGCAGCTCTCCGGCGACGACATGAAGGGCAGGATCATCGGCCGGGAGGGCCGGAACATCCGGTCCTTCGAGCAGATCACCGGTGTGAACCTCGTCGTCGACGACACCCCCGGTGCGGTGCTCCTCAGCTGCTTCGACCCGGTTCGGCGCGAGATGGCTCGCCTGACCCTGGAGGAGCTCGTGGCCGACGGACGCATCCACCCGACCCGCATCGAGGAGGTCCACGAGCGGTCCTGCCTCGAGGTGGACCGGCTCTGTGTCCGGGCGGGAGAGGACGCCGCCCTGGAGATGGGCATCACGGATCTGCACCCCGAGCTGGTCTCGACGTTGGGCCGGCTGAAGTACCGGACCTCCTACGGCCAGAACGTCCTGCGCCACCTCGTCGAGTCGGGCCACGCCGCCGGTCTGCTGGCCGACGAGCTCGGGCTCGACCGGGCGCTGTGTGTGCGCGGGAGCCTTCCTCCACGACATCGGCAAGGCGCTCACGCACGAGGCCGAGGGCTCGCACGCGATCGTGGGAGCCGAGCTGGCTCGCAAGTACGGCGAGCACGAGGACGTCGTCCACGCCATCGAGGCGCACCACAACGAGGTCGAGCCGCGCACCATCGAGGCCGTGATCACGCAGGCCGCGGACGCCATCAGCGGGGGCCGGCCCGGTGCCCGGCGAGAGTCCCTGGAGGCGTACATCGAACGGCTGCACCGCCTCGAGGAGATCGCGATGGCGAAGGCCGGTGTGGAGCGGGTGTTCGCGATGCAGGCCGGCCGCGACGTTCGCGTCATGGTCCTCCCCGACCAGGTCGACGACATCGCCGCCCAGGTGCTCGCCCGCGACATCGCCAAGCAGTTCGAGGAGGAGCTGACCTATCCCGGTCAGATCAAGGTCACCGTGATCCGCGAGTCGCGGGCCACCGAGGTCGCTCGCTGATGCGGGAGAGCCGCTGGGCCGTAGGAGTGGCGGGGGCCACCCTGGCCCACAAGGTTACTTGCGGGTAATATCGCCTTCCATGGCGAACGTGATGGACCTGTACACCCAGACCACCCGGCTCCCCGCCGGCAAGCGGATCTTCTCGAGGCTGTTCTCACTCAAGGCGCCGTACTTCGCGACCGTGCGACCCCGGTTCGTGGAGCTCCGGCCGAACTACGCCGAGCTGCGGATCAAGAAGCGGCGCGGCGTGCTGAACCACATCGGCACCGTCCACGTGATCGCCATCTGCAACGGCCTCGAGGCCGCGATGGGGTCGCTGGCCGAGGTCACCGTGCCGTCCAACAAGCGCTGGATCCCCAAGGGCATGGACGTCAGCTACACGGCCAAGGCCACCAGCGACATCACGTGTGTCGCGGAGACCGACCCGGACGCCTGGACCGGTGACGACCCGGACGTGCCGGTGCGGGTGCGTGGTGTGCGCGACGACGGCAAGGTCGTGGTCGAGGGCGTGATCCGGCTCTGGGTCACCGAGAAGCCCGCCCGCGCCTAGCCTCCCGCTCGGACCCGTGGGTCAGGCGCCTTGGCTGGCGCCGGACTCGAACGTCCCGTAGATCGCGGTCGGGTCGAACTTCTTCTCGCCGACGAACCGCTTCTGCACCCAGGTCGCCACCCAGGTCAGGATCAGGTTCACGACGATGTACATGGTGGAGACGACGAGGATCGTCTGGAGCTGGTTGCCGAACTCGCCGTAGACCTGCTTGCCGGTCGCGGTGAGGCCCGGCGCGACGATGTAGTAGCCCAGGCTGGTGTCCTTCAGGGCCACCACCATCTGGCTGATGATCGAGGGGAGCATGATCTTCACCGCCTGCGGCAGGAGCTACGATCGTCATCACCTGGGTCTTGCGCATGCCGATGGCGTACGCCGCCTCCGCCTGTCCGCTCGGGACGGCGTTGATGCCGGCACGGAACACCTCGGCCAGCACGGAGCCGTTGTAGAGGGTCAGCGCGATGACCACGGCCCAGTAGGCCCCGAAGCCGTCGCCGACGCCGTAGGTGAAGTAGATGAAGACCATCAGCAGCAGCACCGGGACGGCACGGAAGAACTCGACGACCACCCAGCACGGCCAGCGCACCCAGGCGTGGTCGGACAGCTTGCCGATGCCGAAGACGAGCCCGAAGACGACTGCGAAGATGATCGAAAGGAACGCCATCTGCAACGTCCGCCAGAGGCCTTCGAGGAGCGCCTGCATGTAGACCGGCGTGACGAAGGGCTCCCAGAGGGCGTAGTCGAACTGCCCCGTGTCGTACATCCGCCAGACCACCACGCCGACCGCGGCGAGCAGCGCGACGAGGGCGAGGATCGAGTACAGCCGGTGGCGAGCCCGGGTGCGCGGTCCTGGGTTGTCGTAGAGAACGGTGCTCATCGGGCAGCCCTCCAGCGGCGCTCGAGCGTGATGGCCCCGGCCGACATGACCTCGACGATGATGATGTAGCCGATCGCGAAGATGATGAAGATCTCCGGGCGGGCGTCGGCGTTGTTGTTGGTGAAGTACCTCATCCGCGCCGTGGCTTCCATGAGGCCGAACGCGGCGGCCACCGAGGTGTTCTTCGCAAGGGCGATGAGGACGCTGGCGAGCGGGGGGACGACCGCGCGGAAGGCCTGGGGGAGTACGACGAGCTGCATCGACTGGGAGAAGGTGAGCCCGATCGCCCGCGAAGCCTCGGCCTGGCCGAGGGAGACGGAGTTGACGCCCGAGCGAACCGCCTCACAGACGAAGGCGGAGGTGTACACGGTCAGGGCGATCACGCCCTTCAGCAGGAAGTACGGGCCGGCCAACCAGCCGAGCTCCGGCGCCGCGACGAAGATGAAGAAGAACACCATCAGCAGCGGCGTGTTGCGCACGACGGTGACGTAGAGCGCCGCGAACTTGGCCAGCACCGTGATCGGTCCGACCCGCATCGCGCCGAGCAGCGTGCCGAGCACCAGGGACGCAACTCCCGAGAGCACGAGCAGCTGGATCGTGACCCAGAACGCCTTCAGCACGAGGTCGAAGTTCGACATCACGTCATCCACGTGCTCACCTCCTCATCTCGTCGGCACCGGCCGGTGCCACAGGCCGTGGGGCGCCCCTCTCGAGACGCCCCACGGATCCAGCTCACGCTGTGGTCAGCTCCTGCTCACTCGCAGGGGTCCATCTCCGGCGCCTCGGGGGTGTCCACTCCGGACGCTCCCAGCGTCGCCTCGAAGGCGTCGGCCCAGGTGCCGTCGTCCTCGGCCTTCTTGATCGTGTCGGTGATCCACTGACACATCTCCGGGGAGTCCTTGGAGTACCCGATGCCGTAGCGCTCCTCCGAGAACGGGTCGCCGACCACCTCGAGGTCGTCGGGGTGCTCCGCGGCGTAGCCGAGGAGGATCGCGCCGTCGGTGGTCATGGAGTCGACCGTGCCGTTGAGCACCTGGTCCACACACTCGGAGTAGGTGTCGAAGCCACGCGGCTTCGCGCCCTCGGCCTCGACGTTGTCGAGCGAGGTCGAGCCCGTCACCGAGCAGACCTCCTTGCCCTTGATGTCGTCGACGCTCTGGATGTCAGAGCCCTTCTTCACGAGCAGCTGCTGGCCGGTGACGTAGTAGGGGCCCGCCTGGCCGACGACCGCGCGACGCTCGTCGGTGATGGAGTACGACGCGATGCACGAGGTCGACCTCGCCGGACTGGAGGAACGGCTCGCGGTTGTCGGAGATCGTCTCCTTCCAGGTGATGTCCTCAGGCGCGATGCCGAGGGACGCCGCGAGGATCTTGCCCATCTCGGGGTCGAAGCCCTTGGGCATGTCGTCGGCGGCACCCTTGAAGCCGATGCCGGGCTGGTCGTACTTCACGCCGATGGTGATCTCGCCGGACTCGGCGAGCTCCTTCATGCGGGTGCCGTCGTCGAAGTTGTCCGCGGCGTTCTCCGCCACGTCGACCTCGGGACCCTCGCCGCCACCGCTGTTACCGGCCTCGCCGCAGGCGGCGAGCGCCAGCGAGAGGCCGGCCGCCGCCAGGACTACCTTGGTTCTCTTGAATCGCAATGGTTTCCCCTTCTTGTTCTGGTCCGGCGCTTCGTTGCAGCCCGACCCAGCTCGTGGCCCGCGTCAGTGCTTGATGATCTTGCCGAGGAAGTCCTTGGCACGGTCTGACTGTGGGTTGGTGAAGAACTCCTCGGGGGTGTTCTCCTCGACGATCTTCCCGTCGGACATGAACACCACCCGGTTCGCGGCGGTGCGCGCGAAGCCCATCTCGTGGGTGACGACCACCATGGTCATGCCCTCGCTCGGCGAGGTCGACCATGACGTCGAGGACCTCCTTGATCATCTCCGGGTCGAGCGCGGAGGTGGGCTCGTCGAAGAGCATCACCTTCGGCTCCATCGCCAGGGCGCGGGCGATGGCCACGCGCTGCTGCTGGCCCCCGGAGAGCTGGGCCGGGTACTTGTTCGCCTGGTGCGCCACGCCCACGCGGTCGAGGAGCTCCTTGGCCCGTCGCTCCGCTTCTTCCTTGGGCTGCTTGCGCACCTTGATGGGGCCCAGCGTGACGTTCTCGAGGATCGTCTTGTGGGCGAAGAGGTTGAACGACTGGAACACCATGCCCACCTCGGCCCGGAGCTGCGCGAGCTCCTTGCCCTCGTTGGGGAGCGGCTGCCCGTCGAGGCTGATGGACCCCTTGTCGATCGTCTCGAGCCGGTTGATGGCACGGCACAGGGTCGACTTGCCCGATCCGGAGGGCCCGATGACCACCACGACCTCGCCGCGGTTGATGGTCAGGTTGATGTCCTGGAGCACATGCAGCTGACCGAACCACTTGTCGACGTGGTCTAGTACGACCAGGGCATCGGAGGAGGCATAAGGGGCGTCATAGGACGATGCTTCCGCGGCTGTCATGCCTGCACGGTAGCGACTCCAGAGTCCTGGTGCCTACATGCCAGGGTCTTAGGACCGTTTCAATACGGTTACGTCGGGGAACCGAAACGCGTCATCGACGAAAGGGAATCACGTGGCACGGAAGAACCCGGTGGGCAAGCTCGCCGAGACCGCTCTGAGCACGTTGAAGGATCCGAAGGCAGCCGCAGGCAAGGTCGTCGACCAGGCCAAGGGCACGGTCGCGCTGGGCAGGATGGTCGCTGACACGGCAGGCGCCATGGTCGGCAGAGCAGCGGGTGCTGAACCGGAAGGCGACCGGCAAGGCGACCGGCAAGGGTTCTGGCCAGGGTGACGAGAAGGCACCCGTACGCGTGCCGGGCGCACCGACAGGGGCGAAGAGCCGTCCCGCCGACCTCCGTGCGGTCCCCGACGTCAACGAGCCCGCCCACACGCAGCCGGCGGACTCGGCCAAGAAGCACGGCGACGCGCTCGCTCCGGCGAAGGCCCCGGTGAAGGCTCCGGTGAAGAAGGCCCCCGCCGAGAAGCCGACCAGCGCCCCGGCAGCGAAGCAGGCGCCTGCCAAGAAGGCGTCGAGCGCTCCGACGGCGAAGAAGGCGGCGGCGCCGACGACCCCGAAGGCGCCGAGCGCTCCGGCGGCGAAGAAGGCACCCGCGACGAAGGCACCCGCACGAAGGCACCCGCACAGAAGGCACCGCGCGACCAAGAAGACGCCGCCCGCGAAGAAGGTGACCGCCTCTCCGGCGGAGGTGGCCGAGGTCGTCGAGGCGGCCGTCGCGGAGAACCCGGAGAAGACTGCGGCTCAGCCGGTGAAGAAGGCGGCCAAGTCGAGCCCCGCGAAGAAGGCCCCGGCCAAGCAGAGCCCCGCGAAGAAGGCCCCGGCGAAGAAGTCGAGCCCCGGCGGGAGGCTCCCCGCGAAGAAGGCTCAGCCGGACACCGCGTCCGAGCGCGCCGCGAACGAGGGCGACGCGGCGGGGAGCAAGCCCGAGTAGCCCTCACGCAGAACGTTCACAGCCCTGGAGCCGCCGGCTCCGGGGCTGTGCTCTGTCCGCAGCGGGATGGCGGAGGCCGGCATGGCGTGCTCGGTTCGGAACCGACGTACGGACGATCGCTGGCGGCACGACCACGCTGTAACAGGTTCTACTTTCACGGCTATCCTTCGCTCATGGACATCACAGGTGCAAGCGCAGTCGTCACAGGTGGCGCCTCGGGGATCGGGGCCGCCGTCGCGCGTCTCCTTGCGGCCCGCGGTGCGAAGGTCGTGGTCGCCGACCTCCAGGAGGACAAGGGCACGCAGGTCGCCGAGGAGATCGGCGGTCGGTTCGCCAAGGTCGACGTCACGAGGACCGACGAGATCATCGCGGCGGTCGACCTTGCGCAGGAGCTGGGCCCGCTGCGGGTGCTGGTGAACTCCGCGGGCATCGGCTGGGCCCAGCGCACGATCGGCAAGGACGGGACCTACGAGTCCGCGGCCGACCTCGACGCGTTCAAGAAGGTCGTGGCGATCAACCTCTTCGGCACCTTCGACTGCATCCGCATCGCGGCCACGGCGATGGGTCGCACCGAGCCTCTGGACTCCTCCGGCGAGCGGGGCGCGATCGTCAACCTGGCGTCGGTCGCGGCGTTCGACGGCCAGATCGGGCAGGCGAGCTACTCGGCGTCCAAGGGCGGTGTGGTCGGCATGACGCTCCCGATCGCCCGCGACCTCTCCGCGGTCGGCATCCGGGTCAACACGGTGGCCCCCGGTCTGATCGACACCCCGATCTACGGCGAGGGCGAGGGCAGTGAGCAGTTCAAGGCCAACCTGGAACGCGGTGTGCTCTTCCCCAAGCGGCTCGGCGCCCCCGAGGAGCTCGCGTCGATGGTGGTCGAGGCCGCGACGAACAGCTACCTGAACGCGGAGACGATCCGAGTCGACGGCGGCATCCGCATGCAGCCGAAGTAGTCGGCGGCGTGGGGCAGCGCGCGGGTTTCTCGCCGGAAGGCGCGCCGCCGTACCCTTGAGGCGCTATGTCTGCTCCCACTTCACACGCCCCGGCAGCCCGACGCACCTACGAGGTCCGCACCTACGGCTGTCAGATGAACGTCCACGACTCCGAGCGGCTCACCGGTCTGCTGGAGGACGCCGGCTACGTCAAGGCGCCGGAGGAGGCACAGGCTGACGTCGTGGTGTTCAACACCTGTGCTGTGCGGGAGAACGCCGACAACAAGCTCTACGGCAACCTCGGCCACCTCGCGCCGATCAAGGCGGCGAACCCGGGCATGCAGATCGCGGTCGGCGGCTGCCTCGCGCAGAAGGACCGGGGCGAGATCACGAAGAAGGCGCCGTGGGTCGACGTCGTCTTCGGCACCCACAACATCGGCTCGCTGCCGGTGCTTCTGGAGCGGGCACGCGTGCAGGAAGAGGCCCAGGTCGAGATCCTCGAGTCCCTCGAGGTGTTTCCGTCCACGCTGCCGACCAAGCGCGAGTCGGCCTACGCCGCCTGGGTGTCGATCTCGGTGGGCTGCAACAACACCTGCACCTTCTGCATCGTCCCGAGCCTGCGTGGCAAGGAGAAGGACCGCCGTCCCGGCGAGATCCTCGCCGAGATCGAGGCGCTGGTCGCCGAGGGCGTCAGCGAGGTCACCCTGCTCGGGCAGAACGTCAACACCTACGGGGTGGAGTTCGGCGACCGGCTCGCGTTCGGGAAGCTGCTCCGCGCCTGCGGCGAGATCGAGGGCCTGGAGAGGGTGCGGTTCACCAGCCCCCACCCGGCTGCGTTCACCGACGACGTCATCGAGGCGATGGCGGAGACCCCGAACGTCATGCCGCAGCTGCACATGCCGCTGCAGTCCGGGTCGGACAAGGTGCTCAAGGACATGCGCCGCTCCTACCGCCAGACGAAGTTCCTGGGGATCATCGACCGGGTGCGTGCGGCGATGCCCGACGCCGCGATCACCACCGACATCATCGTGGGCTTCCCCGGGGAGACCGAGGAGGACTTCCTCGAGACGATGCGGGTCGTCGAGCAGGCACGGTTCTCCGGCGCGTTCACGTTCCAGTACTCCAAGCGCCCGGGGACACCCGCCGCCGTGCTCGAGGAGCAGGTCCCGCGCGAGGTGGTGCAGCACCGCTACGAGCGGCTCGTCGCGCTCGTCAACGACATCGCGTGGGAGGAGAACAAGTCGATCGTCGGCCGGACCGTCGAGCTCCTCGTCGCCGAGGGGGAGGGGCGCAAGGACGCAGCCACCCATCGGCTCACCGGCCGGGCCCGCGACAACAGGCTCGTCCACTTCACCGCCGTCGACCATGACGGCCACCCGGTCGACGTACGCCCCGGCGACATGGTCGAGGTCGAGGTGACCTACGCGGCGCCGCACCACCTTGTCTCGGACGCGCCGGTGAGGTCCGTACGCCGGACCCGGTCCGGCGACGCGTGGGAGTCGAGGAAGGCCGCCCCGGAGCAGTCCGGCGGCGTGCTCCTGGGCCTGCCGAAGGTCGGCGCGCCCGACCCGCTCCCCGCGTCGACAGGTGGCTGCAGCCTCTAGCCGAGGGCGGCACGGAGGCCCGGCAGGGTCAGAAGCCGTGGGTGATGATCGGCGCGAGGGTGCCGTCGCGCAGGCCTTCGATCACCTCGAGCTCGTGCGGTACGACGGGGGTGGGGAGGGCGTCGAGGGCGAACCATCGGAGGTCGGCGCACTTGTCGGCCTCGACGACCCGCGGCTCGCCGGACCAGGACTCGGCGAGGACGAAGTAGTCGACCCGCTCGTCGATCGGGTCACCGGTTCGACCGGTCCGGTGCATGGCGCACAGGGGAGTGAGCTGGAGGTCGCCGACGCCCAGCTCCTCGGCAGCCTCGCGGGCGGCGGCCTGGAACACCGACTCTCCCTGCTCGATGTGCCCGGCCGCGGCAGTGGCCCAGTGGTCGTCCATGTAGCCGGTGCCCTGGCGTAGCTGGAGCAGCACCTCGCGTCGACCGCCGTCACCGTCGCGAAGGAAGATGACATAGGAAGCGGGCACGACGACGAACCTGTCAGTCATGCCCGCACCCTACGACGCGTCGGCGGCGTCCCGTGCTCAGCCGCCGGAGTGGCCGGGGTTGCCGTTGCCCAGCTCGTGGGATGGGACTTCGGCGGGGTTCTGGCTCTCGTCGCTCTCTGGCAGGTCCGGCCCGCCGGTCGTCGGCACGGCGCCGTGGGTCCTGGAGCGGGCTGAGCCGACCGTGCCGGTGCCCTCGAAGTCCTCGAGGTCGCCGAGCCCCTCGGTGCCGGTCTCGTCGGCCGGGCCGGTGCGCTCGCTGCTGACGCCCATGTCGCCGGAGAGCCCGCCAGAGCTCGAGGCGTTCGGGTTGCCGGCCTCGGCGTCGTTCTCGACGAGCTCCCGGTCGTGCGGTGTCATCTCAGGCTCCCCGGTGGTGGGGTTGTAGGCGGTCCCGGTGTCCGAGGACTCGGTCTCGTCGTCTGCGTGGTACTCCTCGGGGCTGGTGCTCATCTGGCTCCTCCTTGGATCGGTCACGCGTGGCCGGTCAGTCGCTGCCTGAGTCGTCGGAAGGCTCGAGCTGCGAGCTCTGTGCGTTGTCCTCGGCCGAGAGGACCGGCGACGGCTTGTCGTCCGTCCCCGGTTCGTCGATGGGACGCTGGTGTCGCTTCACCTCCTGCGGCTCGCCAGGCTGGGCCGGAGTTCCCGGACCACCGGGTGGCACCACTCCCGCCGGTGCATCACTGCGCAGCGGGCTGCCGGGAGGGCTCGGCATGTCGAGGTCGTCTGACCCCTGCGGGTTCGCCGGGCCCGGCTTCGTCGTCTCGTTGCCCTCGGAGGCGCTGCCCCCTGCGGTCTCGTTCTCTGATGCTGCCATGAGGCTGGCGTACCCGACAGACCCCGCGGCAAACACCACGTGCGAGCGGTTTGGGACACTCTGGTGCATGAGCCGCGTGCCCGATCGGGAGACCGACCAGCAGTCCGGTCAGCTGCCTGGTCAGGGGCCCGAGAAGTCAGCCGGCAGCCCGGGTGGCAAGCCCCCCGTCGTGGCCGTCGTCGGTCCCACCGCCGCGGGAAAGACCGACCTCTCCCTCGACCTGGCGGAGGCGCTGCACGGCGAGATCGTGAACACCGACTCGATGCAGATCTACCGCGGGATGGACATCGGCACCGCCAAGCTCCCCGTCGCCGAGTGGCGCGGCATCCCGCACCACCTGCTGGACATGCTCGAGGTCACCGAGCCCGCGACGGTCGCGGAGTTCCAGGGCTGGGCGCGAGAGGTGATCGCCGACTGCCGGCTCCGGGGTGTCACGCCGGTGCTGGTCGGTGGCTCCGCGCTCTACACGCGGGCGATCCTGGACCGGTTCGAGTTCCCGGGCACCGACCCGGTCGTGCGCGACCAGCTCGAGAAGGAGGCCGCCGAGGTCGGTCCCGAGGCGATGCACCGACGGCTGACGACCCTCGACGCCGAGGCGGCGGCGAAGATCATCCCGACGAACGGGCGCCGGGTCGTGCGGGCGCTCGAGGTCATCGCCATCACGGGCCGGCCGTTCAGCGCCACCCTGCCGGAGCTGCGCTACGAGATCGACGACGCCCACCAGGTCGGCGTCGACATCCCGCGTCCGGTGCTCGACGAGCGGATCGCGCTGCGCGTGGAGCGGATGTGGGAGGCCGGCTTCGTCGACGAGGTACGACGGCTCGCCGACCGCGGTCTGCGCGAAGGACGCACGGCGAACCGTGCCCTCGGCTACCAGCAGGTGCTCGCCTTCCTCGACGGGCAGATCAGCGAGGAGCAGGCGAAGGAGCTGACGATCACGGGGACGCGGAGGTTCGCGCGGCGTCAGGACAGCTGGTTCCGCAAGGACCCGCGGATCACCTGGGTCGCGTGGGACGACCCCGAGCGGGTGCAGAAGGCGCTCGCCGCGGTCCGTCGACCGGCTGCGTCCTGACCCGGTCCGAGGGGTTACCTCCGTCACCGGGGACTGATAGGGAGGAACCCTTCGTCCACACTCGGGAGGAAAAAGCATGACCCAACCCATTTCGCGCCGTGCCCTCGGCGTGGTGCTCGCCGCAGGCCTCGGCATCACCACCGCGGGCCTCGGCGTGTCCACGCCGGCTGAGGCCCGGCCACAAGAGCCGGTCAAGAGGCCCACGAGTGTCGGCTACGGGGGAGCCGTCACCTCGGTGGACCCGGAAGCCTCCAGGGTCGGCCTGCGCGTGCTCAAGCGTGGCGGCAACGCGGTCGACGCCGCCGTGGCGACCGCGGCTGCCCTCGGCGTCACCGAGCCCTACAGCGCCGGCCTCGGGGGCGGGGGCTACTTCGTCTACTACGACGCGAAGTCCGGCAAGGTGCGGACGATCGACGGCCGGGAGACCGCGCCGAGGTCCATGCCGCACGACGCGTTCATCGACCCCGAGACCAAGAAGCCGTACAACTTCACGCCCGAGCTCGTGACCAGCGGTGTGTCCGTCGGTGTGCCGGGGACTCCGGCGACATGGACCAAGGCCCTGCGGACGTGGGGCACCTACTCCCTTCGCGACGCGCTGACACCGGCCGCGCGACTCGCCGACCGGGGCTTCGTGGTCGACGAGACGTTCCGGCAGCAGACGCTGGACAACCAGGAGCGGTTCGAGGCCTACACGACCACGCCGAGGCTCTTCCTGCCCGGTGGGGACGCCCCGAAGGTGGGCTCGGTCTTCAAGAACGAGGGTCTCGCGAAGACCTACCGGATGCTCGGCCGTCGCGGGATGCGCGCCTTCTACGAGGGGCGCCTCGCCCAGCAGATCTCCCGGCTCGTGCAGCACCCGCCGAAGAGCGCCGACACGGACCTCCCGGTGATGCCGGGCCACATGAGGCCCGCCGACCTCGCCGCCTACAGGGCGAAGGTGCAGGCGCCGACGCACCTGCGCTATCGCGGCAAGGACGTCTACGGCATGGCTCCCTCGTCCTCGGGAGGCTCCACGGTCGGTGAGGCCCTCAACATCATGGAGCGGTTCGACCTGGGCAAGAAGGCGATGCCCGACGACGCCCGCGCCCTGCACCACTACCTGGAGTCCACCGCCCTGGCCTTCGCCGACCGGGGTGCGTACGTGGGCGACCGGGCCTTCGTGAAGGTGCCGCTGAAGCACCTGCTGTCCGACAAGTACGCCGCGGAACGGGCCTGTCTCATCGACCCCGACGAGGCGATGGAGAAGCCGGCGAAGGCCGGCGACGTGGAGAGCTACGACGGCAGGTGCGGCGCCGGGGCCGGGCAGAGCACGTCCGCGGAGGACCACGAGAACGTCGAGACCACGAACCTGACCGTCGCCGACCGCTGGGGCAACGTCGTGGAGTACACGCTGACCATCGAGCAGACCGGTGGCTCCGGGATGCTGGTGCCGGGTCGCGGCTTCCTGCTCAACAACGAGCTCACGGACTTCTCGCTGGTCTACGACCCCGAGGACCCGAACCGGATCCAGGGCGGCAAGCGGCCACGCTCGTCGATGTCGCCGACCATCGTGCTGCGCCACGGCAAGCCGTTCCTCGCGCTCGGCTCGCCGGGCGGCTCGACGATCATCACGACCGTGACGCAGATGCTGTTCAACCGGATCGACCGGCAGATGCCCATCGCGGAGGCGCTGGCCGCGCCGCGAGGCTCCCAGCGGAACACTGCGGCGGTTGTCGCGGAGCCCGAGTTCATCGAACGCTACGGCAAGCTGCTGGAGGCCTACGGCCACAAGCTGCAGCCCTCGGGTGACTCCTTCACGAGCGCCGCGGAGATCGGCGCCGCGACGGCCATCGAGTTCGGCAGGCGCGGTCGGCTGACTGCGGTCGCCGAGCCGAAGCGTCGCGGTGGCGGATCGGCTCTCGTGGTGAAGCCGGCTCGCTGATGCTCAGGCGACGCTGCGGTGGGGGGCGCCGGTGTTCTCGAGCACCTCGAGCAGGAACACCGCAGCGTCGCAGCGGGTGCAGCAGTACTCGCACCCGTCCACTGCACAGCCCTCCTCGACGGCGGTGAAGAGACCCTCGTCGCCGCACTCGGCGCAGAACGCCACCACGCCGGTCAGCATCAGCTTGTCCGATGTGTTCGTCATGCCAGAAACGTTAGGAGATGGCCCCGACAGTTTCCGACAGCACGCGCCCGGGCGGACCCGTTCGCGGGAGCGGCGCGTACCCTTTGGGTGTGGTTGACGGCTTCCCCTTCGTGAAGGGCCACGGCACCGAGAACGACTTCGTGCTGCTGCCCGACCCGGACGGCCAGGTCCACGGGGAGCTGGCGCCCGGGCTCGTCGCCGCGCTGTGCGACCGGCGTGCCGGCATCGGCGGTGACGGCGTGATGCGGGTCGTGCGCGCCAGTGCGTACGACGACCCTGCGGCGGTGTCTGCGCGTGGCGAGGCCGAGTGGTTCATGGACTACCGCAACTCGGACGGGTCGGTCTCGGAGATGTGCGGCAACGGGGTCCGGGTCTTCGCGCGCTACCTCGCCGACCACGAGGCCGTGGACACCTCCCGCCCGCTCCCGATCGCCACCCGCGCGGGCATCAAGACAGTGACCTTCGAGCCCGACGGCCGGGTCACGGTGGACATGGGCCGGCCGACGATCCACGGCGAGACCAAGGTCTCCGTGGGGGAGCGGAGCTGGCCGGCCGCGAACATCGGCATGGGCAACCCGCACGCGGTCGCGTTCGTAGACTCGCTCGACGACGCCGGCTCCCTTCTCGAGAGCCCGGCCCACGACCCCGGGACCTACCCCGAGGGCGTCAACGTCGAGTTCGTCGTCCGCCGCGGTCCTCGGCACGTCGCGATGCGGGTCCACGAACGAGGCTCGGGGGAGACCCGCTCCTGCGGCACCGGTGCCTGCGCGGTGATGGTGGCGAGCGCTCTCGCGGACGGCGCGGACCGCGGTACGACGTACCGGGTGGACGTGCCGGGCGGGGAGCTGGACGTCACCTGGACCGACGGCGACCACCTCCTGCTCACGGGCCCGGCGGTGCTCGTCGCAAGGGGCGAGGTGTCTTATTCGTTCGCAGCGGGTACCTGACGCGTGCCAACATCGAGGCCTCGCCGGGAAGATCTCCGGGCGCCACGCTGTTGTCACAGGTGAATATGACTGAATCTCAGAAGGCCCACGCAGCCGCATCCGAAACCTACGAGACCGACCAGGTCCGTCCCGTCGACGAGCCCCTGGAGCCCCACGACTTCGACCTCGACGACGCGCTCGCCGAGACCGAGGAGTGGGAGTCCGGCTACACCGACGAGGACCCCGAGGAGAGCACAGGGGACCTCGACCTCGCGGAGCGCCACGCTCTGCGCCGTGTCGCCGGTCTCTCCACCGAGCTCGAGGACATCACCGAGGTCGAGTACCGCCAGCTCCGCCTGGAGCGGGTCGTGCTGGTCGGCGTGTGGACCGAGGGATCGGTCGAGGACGCCGAGAACTCCATGGCCGAGCTCGCCCTCCTCGCCGAGACCGCCGGCTCCCAGGTCCTCGACGCGATCTACCAGCGGCGCCAGAAGCCCGACCCGGCCACGTTCGTGGGCCGCGGAAAGGTCGACGGGCTGCGCGAGATCGTCCAGGCCAGCGGCGCCGACACCGTCATCTGCGACGGTGAGCTCGCGCCCTCGCAGCTGAGGAACCTCGAGGACCGGGTCAAGGTCAAGGTCGTCGACCGCACCGCCTTGATCCTCGACATCTTCGCCCAGCACGCGAAGTCGCGTGAGGGCCAGGCGCAGGTCGAGCTCGCGCAGCTGAGCTACATGAAGCAGCGCCTGCGTGGCTGGGGCGGCAACCTGTCCCGCCAGGCCGGTGGCCGGGTCGGCTCGCAGGGTGGCGGTATCGGTGGTCGTGGTCCCGGTGAGACCAAGATCGAGACCGACCGCCGCCGGATCAACACCAAGATCGCCAAGCTGCGCCGCGAGCTCTCGCACATGCGCACCACCCGGGACACCAAGCGGTCCGAGCGCAAGCGTCACGAGATCCCGTCGGTGGCGATCGCCGGCTACACCAACGCGGGCAAGTCGTCGCTGCTGAACCGCCTGACCGACGCAGGAGTCCTCGTCGAGGACGCCCTGTTCGCGACGCTCGACCCGACGACCCGTCGTACGACCACCTCCGACGGCCGGATCTACACGATGTCCGACACGGTCGGGTTCGTGCGGCACCTCCCGCACCAGCTCGTCGAGGCGTTCCGCTCCACGCTGGAGGAGGTCGCCGACTCAGACCTCATCCTCCACGTGGTGGACGGCTCGCACCCCGACCCGGAGGGCCAGATCGCCGCGGTCCGCGAGGTGTTCGCGGAGATCGGCGCCGACAAGGTGCCCGAGCTGATCGTGGTCAACAAGGTCGACGTCGCCGATCCGATGGTCATCGCCCGCCTCCGCCAGCGCGAGCCGCACTCGGTGGTCGTCTCCGCCCGGACCGGCGAGGGAGTCTCGGAGGTGCTCGCGGCTGTCGAGGCCGACCTGCCACGTCCGGGCATCGCCTTCGAGGCCCTGCTGCCCTACGAGCGCGGCGACCTGCTCAACAGGATCCATGAGCACGGCGAGGTCGAGCGGATCGAGCACACCGGCGACGGAACCGTCGTCCACGGCCGGGTGCACGCCGACCTGGCCGGCGAGCTGACGCCGTACCTGACCTCGTCGGCCACCGCCTGAGGGTCTGACAGCACGGAAGAGTGGCCGATGCCGGTATGTCTCCTGGTCGGATTCGTGTCGCCATCGGCCACTCTTCCGTCTCACCGGTGCGTGCGCGCCGCTGAGCGTTCGGCGTCGCCGGCCGTGTGCGTCGGCCCCTTCGCCGGTGCTGTGATCTCGCGCGCGATCCTGCGGCCGAGGATCCCGAAGGCGAACATGACCGGCAGAGCTGCACTGCCCATCGACGTGACCTGCAAGATGGCAGCCGCGAGCGGGATGTAGAGGGCAAGCAGGAGCGCTGGGAGCGTCGGCCTGAACCGCGTCACGAGGAGAGTCACCCCGAGCGCGGTGGTGGCGACCAGGTCGATCAGGAACGAGGGGACAGTGACGTACCAGCCGAGGTCGAACAGGACGTTGTAGTCGCCGGTCCACTGGGTCCAGTAGTCGAGGAACGTCGCCACGCAGCCGAGGACGTACCCGGTGAGCGCCGCTCGCCACACCCACCGCTCGAAACCGGTCGGCCGGCGACGGTGGTACACCACGAACGCACAGAGGGTGAACGCCGTGAATACCGGGCACCAGATCTTGCCGTACGTGACGTAGACGAGATCGGGATCGCCCCAGTCGAGCAGTGGCCGTAGCAGATCGGCCGCGGGTTCGGCCCACGCCGCGGTCAGGGGCAGCTCGAGATCCTCCTTGCCGTCGGCCGTTGCGAAACGGGCGAGTGCGTGGAGCTGTCCTGCGACGAGACCCACCCAGGCAGCGACCCAGGCGAGACTGCCGATCCTTCGTTGCACGTGTGGTGAGTCGAGCATGTCGGCCTCCCTGTGCTCCGGGCCGGCGCTGTCACCGGCCTCATCCGTGACGCTAGGAGGTCACAGCGATGGCGTCGTCCACCTCGGAGTCGGACCCGACTACACCCCAGGGTGGATGTACGCCGGGCCCGGCGAGTCCTAGGCTCGAAACGTGCTGCGCACGTCGTCGCTGCGCCCGGTCGACGTCGTGGTCCCCACGGCGATCACGGCCCTCGGTGCAGTCGAGTACCTCGTGACGTCCCCGCCCGGATGGGGACTCGGGCTGGCGCTCGACCTCACTGCTGGTGCGCTCCTCGTGTGGCGGCGGGTCTACCCGCTGTTCACCTGTACGACGGCAGCCGTGATCGCGCTGGTCGGACCTTGGATCGGGCCGCAGCTCGACGACGTGGCGACGCCGATCCTTCTGGTCGCCTTGATCTGCTACAGCCTCGCGCGATGGATCGAGAACCTCCGCGGTCTGGTAGGGATCGGAGTCATCTTGTCGTCGTTCCTCGTCGACTACCTCACCGTCGACCAGCGAGGCATCCACGACATCACGGACGCGGTCTTCGTGCTTGCCCTCGTGGTACCGCCCTACGTGTTCGGGCGCATCACACGGCGGCTCGCGCTCCAGTCCGAGCTCCTGCTGCGGCATCAGGAGCAGGAGCGAGCCGAGGCGGTCCGGGCCGAACGCGACCGGATCGCCAGGGACCTGCACGACGTGATCGCGCACAGCATCAGCGTGATGGTCGTGCAGACGGCGGCCGCGCAGGACCTCATGGGCCGAGAGCCCGATCGCGCGCTGGGGCTCCTGGACGACGTGACGGACGCCGGGCGGCGAGCCCTGTCCGAGACCGGACGCCTGCTCCACGTGCTCCGCGACGACGGCGACGAGCTGGGGCTGCGACCTGCGCCCGGCCTGTCGCGGCTGCCCGAGCTGGTGCAGCAGTTCCGGGACCAGGGTCTCGCCGTCCGGGCAGATCTTCCCGATCCGGTACCGGTGCTCCCCGCGAGCGTGGACGTCTCGGCGTACCGGATCGTCCAGGAGGTGCTGACCAACGCGATGCGTTATGCCGTCGACAAGTCGGTGCTGCTCCGTGTCGCCAGCACTGGCTCGACCCTGTCGATCCGGTCCAGCAACCCGGCGGACGGACGCCCCCGGGTGGGAAGCGGGCTGGGTCTCCTCGGGGTGGCCGAGCGCGTGAAGGTGCTGGGCGGCCACGTCACGCACGGCACCTCGACCGACGGCCGCTTCGAGCTGGAGGCGGTCCTTCCGGTAGGTGGGACATGATCCGGGTGCTCGTTGCCGACGACCAGGAGTTGGTGCGCTCTGGGCTCGAGCTCGTCCTGAGCACGCGGGGCTGCGAGGTCGTTGCGGCGGTGGGAGACGGTAGGGAGGCCGTCGCCGCGGTACGACGTACGCGCCCCGACGTCGCCCTCATGGACATCCGGATGCCTGTCGTCGACGGCATCGCCGCAACGCGACAGATCACCGCCGAGGATCTGCCGACACGGGTGCTCGTGCTCACGACGTACGACCTCGACACCTACGTGTACGCCGCGTTGAAGGCGGGTGCCGCGGGATTCCTCCTGAAGGCGGTGCCGCCCGACCGACTCGTCGCGGGCATCGAGACGGTGGCGGCGGGGGAGGCGCTGCTGGCTCCGTCCTTGACCCGCAGGTTGATCGAGCGGCACATCAGCGGCCCGCCCCCGGTGCAGGGTGTCCCGCCCGACCTCGCGCTGCTCACCGACCGGGAACGGGAGGTTCTCGTGCAGGTGGCGCACGGGCGGTCCAACGAGGAGATAGCGGCCGGCTTCGTGGTCTCGGAGGCGACGGTGAAGACGCACGTCAACCGGATCCTCGCCAAGCTCGGTGTCCGCAACCGGGTGCAGGCGGTGGTGCTCGCCTACGAGGTCGGTCTGGTCCGCCCAGGGGAGTCGTCGGTGACGACCTGACCGGACGAGGTTGCGAGGCCCTCCTCGCGCGCAAGTGGTGAGAAGAGGCGAGCCCATGGGCGCTCCGGCCTGTCGTTCGCCACCACTTCGGCGCACACCGCGGCGGACCACACTCGCAGCTGGTCCAGCCACCCTCCCGAAATCTGGACAGAGGGGTTGACGCCCCGAAACGGTACGGAACGGTACGGCGTGTAAACGGTTACAGAAACCGGTTACACGACCGATCCGTCCATCTCGGGAGGCGATCGTGCGGCCCACGATCCGTGACGTTGCTGAGCGCGCAGGCGTGTCCATCGCGACCGTCTCGCGGGTCATGCGCGACTCCGAGAAGGTCCGGCCCGAGACCCGCTACCGGGTCTCCCAGGCGGTCGCCGAGCTGCAGTACACCCCCAGCCAGCTCGGCCGCCAGCTCGCCGAACGGCGGCACGCGGCGAACGGCATCGTCTTTCCCGACCTGGCCGGCCCGTACTTCGCCGAGGTCGTCCTCGGCTACGAGGACGTGGCGGCCGACCTCGGGCGGTCGGTGCTGATCCTGTCCACCCACGGACGGGACGCGGCCCCGGCGATGGTCGAGGAGATGGCGGGGCGGTGTGACGGCCTGGTGATCCTCGGCCGCACCGTCCCGGACGAGGTGGTCGCCCGCCTCGCGAGCCGGCACACGCCGCTCGTGCTCCTCGCCCGTTCACCGATCGAGGGCGTCGACTCGGTCAAGGCCGAGAACACCGGCAGCGCCGTCCGGCTCACCGAGCACGTCATCGGCAACGGTGCACGCCGGATCACCTTCGTCGGCAACCCCGAGCACTCGGCGGACGTCGCGGAGCGGTGGGCCGGTGTCCAGCGGGCGGTGCAGGCTGCCGAAGGCGTCGAGCTCGCCCTCGCGCGGTCCGGCTCCTTCGGCGAGGAGGCAGGCACGTCCATCGCCCGCGACGTGTGCGCCTCGGGCGAGCTGCCCGACGCCTTCGTCTGCGCCAACGACGAGCTGGCGCTCGGGCTGCTGGTCGGCCTGCGAGAGGCCGGCGTCGACGTACCCACGCAGGTCATGGTGACCGGCTGGGACGACGTCATGGCTGCGCGGTACGCCGGGCTCACCACCGTCCGGCAGCCGATGCGGGAGCTCGGAGGCACCGCCGCCCGGCTCCTCGACGAACTCATCACGGGCTCGCGCACCGAGCCTCGTCACGAAGTACTCCCCACCGAGCTGGTCGTCCGGTCCAGCTCGATCCGTCCCCGGAAGGAAACCCGATGAGAAGAACCAAGACCACCGCGGTGCGCGCCCTCGCCCTGCTCGCAGCGTCCAGCCTCGCCCTGACCGGCTGCGGGCGTGAAGCCGAGTCCGCGTCCGACGGTCCCGGACAGGGGGAGGCGGTCTCCGACGGGCCCGCCACCGGCACGATCGACGTCTGGGCGATGGGCACCGAGGGCGAGATGCTCGGTGACTTCGTCAAGGCGTTCCAGAAGGAGAACCCCGACGCCACGGTGAAGGTCACAGCCGTCCCCTGGGAGGCGGCCCACGACAAGATCGCCAACGCGATCGCGGCCGGTGAGACACCCGACGTCAGCCTGGTCGGCACGACGTGGATGGGTGAGTTCGCCGAGGCCGGCGGGCTCGAGCCGACCCCGGAGGGGCTGGTCGACGAGGCCGACTTCTTCGAGGGTGCATGGGGGTCGACGGTCGTCGGGAACACGTCCTACGGGGTGCCCTGGTACGTCGAGACCCGCGTCCTCTACTACCGCAAGGACCTCGCCGAGAAGGCCGGCTGGTCGGAGGCGCCGCCAGACCTGGGACGAGCTGAAGAAGTTCGCCCAGGACCTGGAGAAGAAGGGCGGCGCGGAGTACGGCATCAACCTCCAGCCCGGCCAGACCGGGTCCTGGCAGACCATGCTCCCGTTCGCGTGGTCCAACGGTGCCACCGTGACCAACGACGACGGGTCGGAGTACACCATCGACTCGCCGGAGATGACCGAGGCTCTCGAGTACTACAAGACGTTCTTCGACGAGGGGCTCTCGCCGACGCGCGTTCTCGACCCCGGCGAGCTCGAGAGCGGGTTCGCCAAGGGCAGCTACGGCGCGTTCGTGTCCGGCCCGTGGCACACCGGCCTCGTCGAGGACGCCGGAGTGAGCCAGGACGAGTACGCCGTCGCCCCGCTCCCCGGCAAGGACTCCGCGCCCGGCACCTCGTTCGTGGGCGGCGGAGACCTGGCGGTCATGGCGGACTCCGACAACAAGGAAGCGGCGTGGAAGCTGGTCAAGTGGCTGACCGAGCCGGAGACCCAGCAGGACTTCTACGACGCGGTCGGCGACCTTCCGGCGGTCAAGGAGTCGTGGGAGACCGGAGAGCTGGCCGACGACCCGCAGCTGCAGGTCTTCGGTGAGCAGCTGGAGAACACCCTGGCCCCGCCGGCGGTGCCCACCTGGGAGCAGGTGGCCTCGGTCGTCGACTCGGACGTGGAGAAGGCGGTGAAGGGCGCGCTGCCGGTGGACAAGGCGGTCGCGGACATGCAGAGCCAGGCCCAGTCGATCGGCACCGGGCTCTGATCCGATGAGTGCGGTCACCACGCGTCACGTCGACCCCACGCGGCGGCAGCAGGCTGTCGCCGCGTGGGTGCTCGCGGTCCCGTTCGTGGCGCTCTTCCTGGTCTTCACCGCCGGCCCGGTGCTGGCGAGCCTGGGCATGAGCTTCACCGACATCCGCAGCACCGACATGAGGTCGCCGTTCGCGGTCTCGTTCGTCGGCCTGGACAACTACACGAAGCTGGTCGGCGACCCGCTGTTCCAGAAGGTCGTCGTCAACACCGCGCTGTACGTCTTCCTCGGAGTGCCGTTGACGATGGTCCTGGCGCTCGCGGTCGCGGTCGGCCTGAACCGGATCGCCTTCCTGCGCGGGCTGTTCCGCGTCGGGTACTACCTGCCCGTCGTGACCAGCATCGTCGCCGTCTCCGTGGTCTGGAAGTACCTCCTGCGGGAGCAGGGCGGCCTGGTGAACACCGTGCTGTCGTGGGTCGGCGTCGACGGTCCGGCGTGGCTGGACAGCACCACGCTGGCGCTGCCCTCCCTGGTGGTGATGGCCGCCTGGCGGAACCTCGGCACCCTGATGGTGATCTTCCTCGCCGGTCTCCAGACGATCCCGGAGGAGATGCGCGAGGCCGCCGAGATGGACGGCGCGAGCGCGTGGCAGAGGTTCCGCCACATCACCTTGCCGATGCTGCGGCCCACACTGCTCTTCGGTGCGGTGATCACCGGCATCGGGTACCTCCAGTTCTTCGAGGAGGCCTTCGTCATGACCAAGGGCGGACCCCTGGACGCCACCCGGTCGGTCACCTTCTTCACCTTCGACCAGTTCAGCTTCGGCAACTACGGCATCGCTGCCGCGGCCAGCTACCTGCTGTTCATGGCCGTGCTGGTGCTGACCCTCGTGCAGTTCAGGCTGTTCGGCGAGAAGGACTGATGGCGATGAGTACGACGATCGACGTGCCCGAGGCGGAGCTCCGGGCGACGGAGGCGACCCGCGCCACGACGGTGCGGCGCGCCCCATGGTGGCTGTACGCCGTCCTCGGCGGCGGGCTCTTGGTGATGGTTGTCCCCTTCCTCTGGATGGTGCTCTCCTCGGTCAAGCCGGACGCGGAGGTGATGGCGCTTCCCCCGACCTGGTGGCCGGAGACGATCACAGCTGCGAACTACAGGTCGTTGTTCACCCGGCTCGACTTCCCGACGTACTTCCTGAACTCGACCCTGGTGGCGCTCGCCGTCACGGCCGGCAACGTGATGTTCGGGACGATGCTCGGCTACGCCCTGGCCAAGCTCGCCTTCCCGGGGAAGCGCGCCGTGTTCGCGCTGGTGCTGTTCACCCTGATGATCCCCGGCGTGGTCACCTTCGTCCCGCTGTTCGTCCTGACCACGAACCTCGGCCTGACCAACACCCTCACCGGCATGGCGCTGCCGTTCCTGGCCGCGCCGTTCGGCGTCTTCTTGATGAGGCAGTTCATCCTCGGGCTGCCCGACGAGCTGATCCAGGCCGCTCGTGTCGACGGCGCGGGGGAGCTTCGGATCTTCGTCTCGGTGATCATGCCGCTGTGCGGGCCGGCGATGGCCACGCTCGGCATCCTCACCTTCCTCGGGTCCTGGAACAACTTCCTCTGGCCGCTGGTGGTCGCCCAGACCGAGGACAAGTACACCCTTCCTGTTGCCCTGGCCCTCTACTCGGTCGGGCAGAACGCGACGCAGTACGGCCTGCTTCTGGCCGGCGCCGTGGTCGTGGTCATCCCGGTCGTCGCCGTGTTCCTCGCGCTCCAGCGCCACATCATGCAGGGCATCGCCATGACGGGCATCAAGTAGCACCCGGACGTATTCACCAGCCACCCAGGCATCAAAGATCTCGGGAGAACAGATGAGAGTACGACGTACGAGCGTCGCTGCCCTGGCGGCGGCCGCCACACTCGCACTGGGCGCCGGAGCCCTGGCGCCGACCCAGGCCGCGCAGCCCACGCCTGCGCCCGAAGACACCACCACCCAGCGCCCGCCTGCCAAGGGGCTGCTCGCCGGCTACGCGGAGGACACCTGGAGGTCCTTCACCGCGATGACCGACGAGGAGACCGGCCTGCCGGCGGACAACGTCGGCGGGGACCTCGACCCGGAGAGCCGGAGCGCGTTCACGTCCCCGACCAACATCGGGGCCTATCTCTGGAGCACCGTCGCGGCCCGGGACGTGGGCCTGATCTCCGAGGCGGAGGCCCGTGAGCGGATGAGCACCACGCTCGGGACGACCGCGGGCCTCGAGCGCCACGAGGACAGCGGGATGTTCTACAACTGGTACGACCCGAAGACGGGTGAGAAGCTGCGGACCTGGCCTGAGAACGGCAGCACCGTCCACCCGTTCATGTCGAGCGTCGACAACGGGTGGCTGGCGATGGCGCTGCTCCTCGTGTCGCGGGCCGAGCCGTCCCTGGCCGGGGAGGCCGACGCCATTCGGAAGGACATGGACTTCGGCTTCTACTACAACGAGGCCGAGAACGTCGGCGGCCAGATCCGGGGCGGGTTCTGGGACGAGGAGCCACCGGGCTGCTCGGTCAAGGGCAACTACCGCGGCCGTGGTGAGGACGTGTACTACACCTGCCACCACTACGGCGCGTTCAACACCGAGCCACGGATCGCGTCGTACCTCGGGATCGCCTCGGGCCAGATCCCGGCCAAGCACTACTTCGGCACCTACCGGACCTTCCCGAACGACAACTGCGACTGGGCGTGGACGGAGACCAAGCCGGTCGGGGAGTGGAAGGAGTACCTCGGCGTGCCCGTGTTCGAAGGGGCGTTGCCGTACCGGGACGCGAACGTCGTCCCGACCTGGGGCGGGAGCATGTTCGAGGCCCTCATGGTGCCGCTGTTCGTGCCCGAGGAGGAGTGGGGGCCGAAGTCGTGGGGGGTCAACCACCCCCTCTACGTCGAGGGCCAGATCGAGCACGGCATGGACGAGGCCGGCTACGGCTACTGGGGCTTCTCCCCGTCGAACAACCCGGCCGGCGGCTACCGCGAGTACGGCGTGGACCAGCTCGGTCTGGACGGAGCCGGCTACACCTCCGACCAGGAGCGCACCAGCGTGGACCAGCCCTACGAGGGCTGCCGTGAGGGCTCGCCCGCACCGTCGGAGTACGGCGACGGCGTGGTGACCCCGCACGCGTCGTTCCTCGCCCTGCGCTACGCACCACGCCGGGCGCTGACGAACCTCCAGCGCATCCGCGACGACTTCGGCGCCTACGGCCCGGGCGGGTTCTACGACGCCGTGGCCGTGCGCAGCGGCCAGGTGTCCAAGCACTACCTCGCCCTGGACCAGGGGATGGTCATGGCGGCCCTCGGCAACGCGCTCGCCGGCGACACGCTGCGGGACTACGTCTCGCAGGGAGCGGTGGAGGACAAGCTCCGGCCGCTCATGGAGATGGAGGAGTTCAGCGCCGGACCGAGGGACGCCTCGTGACCCTCGCTGCCCTCACTGCCCCCGACCGAGCTGACAACGAGGAGACGACATGACCGACGCACGCGCTGACTGGGAGCAGCGGATCGGCATCCGCAGCGGCGAGGCCGTGACCGGCAAGGCCCCGCGGCTCGACCCGCCCACGGCCGTCCGAGCGGTTCCCGGCGGCGGCCAGGTGACGCTCACGTGGGACGAGGTCCCGGGCGCGGTCGGCTACCAGGTGTACGTCGCGGACGGACCGGACGGAGAGGCGGCGCGACTCGACCACGCGGGCCGCGACGTCCTCTCCGTGCCGCACCCGCCCTACGTCGACACGACCGGCAAGCCCGGCGAGGAGCGCTGGTACGCCGTGGCGACCCTCTCCGACGTGGCGGTCGAAGGCCCCCTGTCCGCGATGGTCTCGGCAGCTCCGGCGTCGGAGGCCGGACCGGTCGAGGTCCGGGTCGAGGCCGCGGGTGACGCCGGGGAGCTCGCTCGACCCTGGCGGCCCATGATCGGCAGCGAGCACCTGTCGCACGCCCTGTCGACCGACACCACCGGCGGACGTGTCATCGGCGAGGAGCTGACCGCGGCCCTGAAGGCGGCGCACGACGAGCTCGGCGTGAAGAGCGTCCGGGCGCACGCGATCCTGTGCGACGACCTCGGTGTCTACCGGGAGGTGGACGGGGACCCGGTCCACGACTTCTCGGGAGTGGACCGGGTCTACGACCACATCCGGTCGCTGGGTCTCTACCCGGTGGTGGAGATCTCCTACATGCCCCACGACCTGGCCAGTGACCCGGGCAAGACCGTGTTCGACTACCGAGCCATCGTGTCGCCGCCCAAGAGCTGGGAGCGCTGGCACGACCTGGTGCGCGACCTCACGCAGCACGTCGTCGACCGGTACGGCATCGACGAGGTGGTCGAGCACTGGTCGTTCGAGGTGTGGAACGAGGCGAACCTCGAGGTGTTCTGGTCCGGGACGCCTGAGGAGTACATGAAGATGTACGACGTCACCGCGGCCGCCGTACGCTCTGTGGACCCGAGGCTGAAGGTGGGCGGACCTTCGTCGGCTGCCGCCGGCTGGGTCGAGGAGCTGCTCGCCCACGTCGAGAAGTCGGGGGCGCCTCTGGACTTCGTCTCGACGCACACCTACGGGAGCCCGCCGCTGGACTTCCGCGCCTCGCTCGACCGGTACGGCAGGGCAGGCACACCCATCTGGTGGACGGAGTGGGGAGTGACGCCCACCCACTTCAACGAGGTGAGCGACGCGGTCTTCTCGGGCTGCTTCCTGCTTCGGGGGATGGCGTCGGCCATGGACCGGATCGAGGCGCTGTCCTACTGGGTGGTCTCCGACCACTTCGAGGAGCTCGGCCGCCCGCCGGCCCTGTTGCACGGCGGGTTCGGGCTGCGGACCGTCGGGGAGCTGCGCAAGCCGCGGTGGTGGGCTCTGGCCTTGCTCGAGAGGCTCGGTACGACGCGGCTCCCGGTCTCCTCGTCCGGCGACGGCGCGGAGTCGCTCGTCGAGTGCCTGGCGGCGCGTGACGGGGCCGGCGAGGTGTCCGTGCTGGCGTGGAACCTCACCCTGGACCAGACGAAGGCGTGGGGCGAGCCGGACCTCGCGCGCGAGGTCACCGTGGTCGTCGAGGGGCTTGCGGCGGGCGCGTCGTACACCCTGTCCCACGACCGGGTCGACCAGGACCACTCGAACATCGCCAGGGTCTGGGACGAGCTGCGGGAGGGAGACCAGGCGTGGCCGACCGACGAGCAGTGGGCGCGGCTGCGTGACGCGGACCGGCTCGAGCCGTTCGAGGCCCCACGCCAGGTCACTGCGGACGCGGAGGGCCGAGTGTCCTTGACTTTTGACCTGCCGATGCCGGGGATGAGCTTCCTGCGGCTGACGCCGCTCGGCTGAGAGGACCGCCCGGCGCCGCGCGTGTTGTGACCGCGCGGCGCCGTGGCGCGTCTCGGGGCTCTTTCTCAGTCCTTGGGGACGAGGCTGAGACCGACGGCGGGCTCCTCGTCCTTGCTGCGTTGCGAAGGGATCTCCGCATCAGGGCGCAGCCGCCGTGCGAGCTCCTCCTGCGCCTGGGCCGCGCGGAGGGCGCGCCCGGCGAAGAGTCGTGCCTGAAGTGCGGTCATCATCCGAACCCCCTGCGTTAGGAAACGGGATCCCCACCTCTAGACAAGGTAGGGGGCGCCCGACCGCGTGGAAACCCCCGAACTAGGCTGTCTGGGGAATCACGGAACTTTTACCATTTCGTTTTACGCGGTGGGGCGGAATTCGTCATTCACTGCACATAGGGGACGATTAGACCTATGTCACGTGCTGCACTCGTGCGCCTCGTTCTGGCGCTCCTCATTCTCGGTGGCTCCGTCGCCCTTGCCGTCACCTCCAAGCCTCGCCTCGGCCTCGATCTGCGTGGCGGTACGCAGATCGTGCTGGAGACCCACGACTCCCCGACGGTGAAGGCCGACGCGGAAGCCACCGACCGGACGCTCGAGGTCATGCGTGGCCGCGTCGACGCGCTCGGCGTGGCCGAGCCGACGCTGGCCCGTGCGGGCGAGAACCGCATCATCGTCGAGCTGCCGGGTGTGCAGGACGAGCGTGAGGCGGCGCGAGTCATCGGCCGCACCGCGCAGCTGAGCTTCCACCCCGTCGTCGGCGTGGCCGCTCCCAAGACCAAGCCGAAGGACGGCCAGACGATCGTCGCCGACGAGTCCGGCCAGCGGCTGATCCTCGGCCCGACCGCCGTGGAGGGTGACCAGGTCTCGGGGTCCAAGCCGGCCAACGACCCGTCCCAGGGCACCGGCTGGTACGTCTCTGTCGACTTCAAGGGCTCCGACGGTCGGGACGCGTGGCGCAGCCTGACCGCGAAGGCCGCCTGTGCGCAGATGGGTGCACCGGACCGCCGGATCGCGATCGTGCTGGACAAGGAGATCATCTCCTCGCCCGAGGTCGTCTCGGAGATCCAGTGCGGCGTCGGCATGCCCGGTGGTGGCACGCAGATCACCGGCAACTTCTCCGCGGACGAGGCCAAGAACCTGGCCATCCTGATCGAGGGCGGTGCGCTTCCGGTGCCCGTCAGCATCATCGAGCAGCGGGTCGTCGGGCCGACGCTCGGCGCCGAGGCGATCGACGCATCGCGCGAAGGCCGGCGTGCTCGGCCTGATCATCACCGGCCTGTTCATCGTGGTCATCTATCGCCTGATGGGCCTGCTCGCGACGATTGCGCTCGCGACCTACGCCGTCATCTCCTACGGAGCCCTCATCCTGCTCGGGTCCACGCTGACCCTCCCGGGACTCGCCGGATTCGTGCTGGCGATCGGTATGGCGATCGACGCCAACGTGCTGATCTTCGAGAGAGCGAAGGAGGAGTTCACAGCCTCCGAGAAGACCGGGCTCGCCAAGGCCTTGACGGTCGGCTACAACAAGGCCTGGTCGGCGATCATCGACAGCAACATGACCACCTTGCTCGCCGCGGGGCTGCTGTTCTTCCTCGCCTCCGGGCCGGTCAAGGGATTCGGTGTCACGCTGTCGATCGGTGTGCTCGCGTCGATGGTCTCCTCGCTCGTCATCGCCCGTGTGCTCACCGAGCAGGTCGCCAACCTGAAGTCGGTCCAGAGGCACCCGAAGATCACCGGCATCGACCACACCGGCGCGCGTGCGCGACTGGCTCCGCCGCAAGAACCCCGACATCATGGGCAAGCGCAAGATCTGGCTCAGCATCTCGGCCATCGCGCTCGTGGTCGCCATGGTCGGCATCGTCGGCAAGGGCATGAACCTCGGCGTCGAGTTCACCGGCGGCCGGCTGATGGAGTACTCCACCGCGCGGACGATCGACGTCGAGCAGGCCCGTGCGGCCGTCTCGGACGCCGGCTTCCCGACCGCCGTCGTACAGACGACCGACCAGGGCAACATCTCGGTCCGCACCGGTGAGATCAGCAACCAGCAGCAGGTCGAGATCCAGAACGCGATGAGCGAGGTCGGCGGCAAGACGACCAAGCAGCGGGACGAGCTCATCGGCCCCAGCCTCGGTGACGAGCTGCGCAACAAGGCGCTGATCGCATTCGGCATCGCGCTGCTCGTGCAGATGCTCTACCTCGCGGTCCGGTTCAAGTGGACGATCGGCGCGTCTGCCGTCCTGGCGATGTTCCACGACGTCATCATCGTGACCGGTATCTTCGCGTGGCTGGACAAGCCGATCGACGGCATCTTCCTGGCTGCCGCGCTGACGATCATCGGTCTGTCGGTCAACGACTCCGTCGTCGTGTTCGACCGAATACGAGAGGAGTGGCAGTCCAGCAAGGAGCGCGACCTCGCCAAGGTCGCGAACCAGGCCGCGATCGACACCGTGCCGCGAACGGTCAACACGGGCCTCGGCGCCATGTTCATCCTTGCCGCTCTCGCGATCTTCGGAGGTGAGTCCCTGCGGGACTTCTCCATCGCGCTGCTGCTCGGACTGATCATCGGTACCTACTCGTCGGTGTTCACCGCGACTCCGCTGTCGCTGCTGTTCAGCCAGAAGTGGCCGCTGCCCAAGGCCGTGGCCCAGAAGCAGAAGAAGGCCGCGCGCGACCCGCACGACACCGGCGCGGTCGTCTGACCCCTCGCCGAGAGACCCAGTCGTGGACGCTTCCAGGCCGCACACCGGTCGGGGAGCGTCCACGGCGCTTTCCCGGTGAGCGGGCGGCCGGAGCAAGCGCCCGTGTCCCTGTGGAGGGTGGTCCCACGTGTCGGCGGAAACGGTTAGGGTTCTCCGGTGCCTGAGACCTCCCCGACCGTGAAGCAGGTCCTCGCCGGTGCCGTCGAGGCGCTCGGTGGACAGGAACGGCCGGGCCAGATCCAGATGGCCGAGGCGGTGGGCCGCGCCATGTCCACGGGCGAGCACCTGCTCGTCCAGGCAGGCACCGGCACCGGCAAGTCGCTCGGATACCTCGTGCCGGCGCTGCTCCACGACCGGCGCGTCGTCGTCGCCACAGCCACTCTCGCCCTCCAGCACCAGCTCGTCGAGCGCGACATCCCGGCGCTGCTCGAGGCGGCCGGCGACCAGCTCGGCGACAAGGCGACGTACGCCGTCTTGAAGGGACGCTCCAACTACGCCTGCCTGCACCGGATCCGCGAGGGCGTGCCCGACGACCAGGGTGTGCTCGTGGACATGCCCGAGGGGTCGATGGGCGCCGAGGTGCTCGCGCTCCGATCGTGGGCGGAGGAGGAGTCCGAGCGCGCAGGAGCCGGTGACCGCGACGCCGCCCCCAAGCACACCGACAAGGTGTGGCGACAGGTGTCGGTGAACCACCGCGAATGTCTCGGCGCCGCCAAGTGCCCCTACGCGATGGAGTGCTTCGCCGAGCGGGCCAAGGAGCGCGCGGCACAGTCCCAGCTGATCGTCACCAACCACTCGCTGCTCGCGATCGACGCGATCGAGGGTGTGCCGATGATCCCCGAGTACGACGCGGTGGTCATCGACGAGGCGCACGAGCTGTCAGCCCGGGTGACCCAGGCGGCCACCGACGAGCTCTCGGTCCCGGACATCGAGCGTGCGGCCCGCCGCTGCCAGAAGCACATCGACGGTCAGGAGGCGGACGAGCTCGCGGACGCGGCCGATGCCCTCCGCGACGCACTCGACGAGACCGACCCGGGCCGGATCGACTCGCTGCCCGTCACGATGTCCGACGCGCTCACCTTGGTGCGCGACTCGGCTCGCGCGCTCATCTCGGCGTTCCCGAAGGAGTCCGGCGGCTCCGACTCCGGTGACGCGGACGCCGGGCGCACGCAGGCCCGCGGCTGGGTCCAGGAGATCTTCAAGACCGCCGAGCGGATGGCCGCCAACCTCGAGTCCGATGTGCTCTGGCTGAGCGAGCGAGACCCCTCCCGTGGCGGCAACCGGCTCTACGTCGCGCCGCTCCAGGTATGGGGTCCGCTCCGGGACAAGCTGCTCCATGACAAGACGGTCGTCTTCACCTCGGCGACGCTCATGCTGGGCGGTGACTTCAACTCCGTGGCCACCAGCATCGGGCTCAAGCCGAGCGAGCGGGTCGACCACTCGATCGACGACGTCGTGACCGGCGGTGCCGCCGCGACGGACGGCAACGGGGCGGCCGCCTCCGCGGCAGCCGTCGAGCCCGAGGTCATGAGCGCCGACTCGGCCGACGACCACCTGCCGTGGCGCGGCATCGACGTGGGGTCGCCCTTCGACTACCGCCGGCAGGGCATCCTCTACGTCGCCCGGCACCTGCCGCCTCCGGGCCGCGACGGGCTGGGCACGGCGCAGATCGACGAGATCGCGGACCTCGTGGACGCGGCTGACGGCCGGACGCTCGGCCTCTTCTCGAGCCGTCGGGCCGCGGACGCGGCGGCGGAGGCGCTGCGGGAGCGGCTGCCGCACCTGACCGTGATGGCGCAGGGGGAGGCCCAGCTGCCGGAGCTCGCGCGGCTCTTCGTCGAGGACCCGCACGCCTGCCTGTTCGGCACGCTGAGCCTGTGGCAGGGGCTCGACGTCCCAGGGGACACCTGCCAGCTCGTGCTCATCGACAGGATCCCCTTCCCCCGTCCCGACGACCCGCTGATGTCCGCGCGGCAGCGCGCAGCCGACCGCGCCGGCGGCAACGGCTTCATGGCGGTGGCCGCCACGCACGCCGCCCTCCTGCTGGCCCAAGGCGCGGGGCGGCTCATCCGCACCACCGAGGACCGCGGCGTGGTGGCGATCCTCGACCCGCGCCTCGTGACCGCGCGCTACGGCGGCTTCCTGCGCGCATCGTTGCCGGCGATGTGGCCCACGACCGACCGGTCGGTCGTCATCGACGCCCTCAAGAGGCTCGCAGGCCAGGGGTCAGCCGAGCAGGGGGCAACCGCTCACGCCGGGTGAGCCATGTGCCCGTGGTCCTGACGGCGACGAACGACCGTGATCGCGGCGAACCCGATGCCCGCGAGAGCCAGGCCGCCCGCTAACGCCGGTGGCGACCGGGAGCAACCAGTCGCTCGTCGAGGAGCTCGACGAGGAGGGTGTGGCCGGCGACGGCAGAGTGGTCTCGTCGTGCACGCTCTGCGACCGGCGGGTGCTCGAGGTGCCCGGACCCTCGGCCGCGGCCACCGCGGAGGAGCTCGACGAGCCGGCGCCGCCCCCCGAGGTCGCATCGGACGCGGAGGCAGGCACGGCGAGGGCCAGCGAGGCCGCGGCGGTGACACCGACCGCGGACGCGAGCCCTGTGAGGTTGCGTGGTCTCATGAGCGCCGTTCCCTTCGAGGCCGGAGTCATGGCAGGACAGCTCTCACTCTGTCCGGCCGGAGGCGTACGCCGCATCGGGGGGACCCCCTCAGATCTCGGACCCGCCACCTCAGATTTGTCTAGGCACTCGTGCCAAATCGGGTGACGGGACCTGCGCCCGGGGCGGACAGTGGCCTTATGGGGTCCGCCGTGGGGGAACGGACGGCCCCGGTCGTCGGTCGGCGAGGGCAGCTGGACCGTCTCGGGCAGGCGATTGAGCGGACGTCCGAGCATCACCCGTGCGCGTGGTTCGTGCACGGCGAGCCCGGTGTGGGCAAGACCCGGCTGGTGAGCGAGGCGTGCGCCCGGGCGGAGGCCAAGGGGTTCGAGATCCTCCGTGGGCGGTGCGTGCACTTCGGTGCGGCGAGCTCGCCCTACGCGCCGCTCGTCATGGCGTTCGAAGGCTGGCTGGCCACGGCGGACGAGGACAGCCGCAGCGAGGTCATGACCGAGCTGGAGGGGATCGCCGACCCAGCACCGCCGGCCGTACCCGCCCAGGCCGGTCGCGTCGTCCGGGTCGTCGAGAGACTGTTCGCACGGATCGAGACCTACGCCCCCGTGATCTTGGTCGTGGACGACCTGCAGTGGGCCGACGTGACCTCGCTCGACGTGCTCGCCTACCTTCTGGCGGGTTTCCAGAGCCAGCGGATGACGGTGATCGTGACCTACCGGGACAGCGAGCTCCCCGACGGCCACCCGCTCCACGGCTGGGTCGCGGACATGCGTCGACTGGCCGCCGTGCACGACCTTCCGCTCGAACGGCTCGACGAGGCCGGCACCGAGCAGCAGGTAGCGGGGCTCCTGGGGCAGGTGCCCCCGGCAAGGCTGGTCCACGAGGTGCACACGCGCTCGGGCGGTAACCCCTACCTGACCGAGCTTCTGGTGCGCGACCTTCCCGCGGACGCCGACGCGCTCCCCGACGACCTGCCCGGTGCGCTGAGCGAGGTGCTGCTGGCGAGCTGGCACCGGCTGGGGGCCACGACCCGCGGCGTGGTCCGACTGCTCGCGGTGGGAGGCCGGCCGCTTCCCTATGCGACCTTCTCCGCCGTCGCCGACTCGGCAGGCCACGACCCTGCCGGGGTCGCCACCGCCCTGGCCGAGGGAACCCGCTTCGGCGTACTGCTCGTCGAGCAGCGTGACCGCTACTGGTTCCGGCACCCGCTGCTGGCCGAGGTCTTGACGGCGACGCTGCTCCCCGGCGAGGCGGCCGATCTCCACGCGGCCTTCGTCCGGGCGCTCGCCACCGCCTCCCCGCGCGACGAGGCGGACGAGATGCAGCTGCTCGCCGACCTCGCCCTGCACCACGAGGCGTCGGGACACCCTGACGCGGCCTTCACGTGCACCATCCGGGCAGCCGAGTGCGCCGGGAGGCTTCAGGGGTACCCCGAGCAGGCGAGGCACCTCCTGCGCGCCGTACACCTGCTGCCCGCGGTCGACCCGGACGTGGTCGCGGAGGCGGCCGGCGGCGAGCTGCCGCTTCTCGAGCGCGCCGCGTTCGCCTGCAGCCGGTCCGGTGAGCTCCTGGCCGCGCACCAGCTGGTCAACCGAGGCCTGGCACGTGTGAACCGCGAGAGCGACGCGCTCCGGGCGACGCGGCTGCTGACCGAGTGGTGCGACCTCGTGTGGACCAACCAGATGGTCGAGCGGCCGCCGCTGGCCCGGTTGATCGAGGCCGTCGAGCTGAGCGCGGCCGTTCCCGGGAGCCAGGAGCACGCGGTCGCCCTGGCCAGGTTGGCCGAGGCCGAGTGCTCGATCGGGATGCTGGAACCCGCGGAGCGGCACTGCGCTCTCGCGGTCGAGGCGGCCGAGCGGTCCTGGTCGGCCTCGGCGATGTCGTCCGCGCTCGGCGCGCGTTCCCTGGTCCACCTGCGTGACGCTTCGGCGCACAGCGACTCGGAGGCGGCCTACGCCTGGGCCCGCCGCTCGGGGGACCCGGTGGTGATCGCCTCGGCGTGCATGGCCCGGGTGCGCTACCTCGAGCAGCAGGGCCGCCTCCAGGAGGTGCTGCCCGTGGAGGCCGAGGGGTTCGCCGAGTCCACGGCGACCGGCTCGCGGGCCTACCAGGCCTACTTCGCCGGGCTGGCCGCGATGGACTCGCTGCGCCAGGGACGGTTCGCCGATGCCCGGCGGTGGGTGCGTGAGGGCCTTGCGGCGCGGTCCGTCGGCGACGGCGCTGTGCAGGTCCGGCGGGCCGCGGCGACCCTTGCGATCCGTGAGGGCCGGCGTCCGGAGGCGGCCGAGCACATCGAACGGATCCTCGAGCTGTGCCCGGGGTTCGAACGTCGCGTGGGAGGTCAGGGGCCGATGCTCCTCGCCGAGTACGCGCTTGCGAACGGCGAACCCGACAGCGCGCTCAGGTGCTTCGAGCGGAGCCTCGTCGTCCATGCAGTCGGAGACCCCCGTGCGGCGGACCTCATGCTGCTGTGGGCGTCGTGCGCAGCAGGGGACCTGGCCCGAGACGGCAAGGACCTCGGCGATGCCCGCCGGGTGGCCTCTGCCGGAACCCGGCTGGAGGACCTGTTGGAACGCAGGCGTCATGTCGACCCTCCGCCGTTCTCGCGATCCGGGGCGCTGGACCTCGTGTCGCCTGCGGTGGAGCACCTGTTCGAGGCCGAGCGGTCACGTGTCGACGGGTCGAGCGGGGAGGTCGGCCGATGGCGTGCGGCCGCGGAGGCGTGTGGGACGGCCGGGCCTCAGATGGCTTGCGGCGGTGGCGTGGCGCTGGCTGGCGGCCGCCTCACTCGACGAGGGCGGCAGCCGCTCGGAGGCTGCGAAGGGCCTTCGTCTGGCGCACGAGATGGCCGTCGAGATGGGGGCCCGACCTCTGCGTGAGGAGGTCGAGACCCTCGCGCGAGCAGCGCGTATCGACCTCGCGCGACCGGGAGGGCCGGTCCTGACGAACGAGCAGGGCTCGGTGCTGGACAACCTGACCCCGCGGGAGCGCGAGGTGCTCTCCCACCTCGTGCTCGGCCGCTCCTACGGCGAGATCGCCGAGGCCCTGTTCATCAGCGACAAGACCGTGAGCGTGCACGTCTCGAACATCCTGAGGAAGACCGGCGCCCGCAACCGCAACGAGGCCTCGGCGCTCGGCCGTCGTCACGGGGTCGTCTCCGAGGCCTGACCCGCGCCAGGACACTGCACACGCCCACGGATCTGACTAGAGTGCTGAAGACCGGCCCGTAGACGAGGTGTGGCATGGACATCGAGAACCAGGCGACCGCCGCATTCCACCGCTTGCACTCCTCGGGATGCTTCGTGATGCCGAACCCGTGGGACGTGGGGAGCGCGCGGGCCCTGGAACAGATGGGCTTCAAGGCGTTGGCCACGACGAGCGCCGGACTGGCCTGGACGTTGGGTCGCGCCGACAACCAGGTCACGCTCGACCAGGCACTCGAGCATCTTCGTGTCATCGCCGACGCTGTGACGGTTCCTGTGAACGCTGACTTCCAGGGCGGCTATGCGGTGGACCCGGCGCAGGTCGGAGCGAACGTGAAGCTCGCCGCGGGCACCGGGATCGCCGGGCTCTCGATCGAGGACTCCTCGGGGGACGAGGATCGTCCGCTCTTCGATTTCCAGCTGGCCGTGGAGCGGGTGGCCGCCGCGAGACAGGCGATCGACGAGAGCGGCACGGGGATCCTTCTCACCGGTCGCTCCGAGGGTTTCGTGTGCGGGCGACCAGACATCGACGAGACGATCCGAAGGCTGCGCGCGTACGCCGAAGCGGGCGCCGACTGCCTCTACGCTCCACGGATCGACAAGCTCGAGCACGTCGCCGCGATCGTCTCGGCGGTGTCACCCAAACCGGTGAACCTGCTGATCAATGCTCCGTTCACGACTGTCGCGGAGGCGGCGCAGCTGGGAGTACGCCGGGTCAGCGTGGGTGGCACGCTCGCGCGCACCGCCTGGGGCGGGTTCCTGACAGCCGCGAGGGAGATCGCCGAGGCGGGAACGTTCTCGCGGTTCGAGCAGCTGCCCAACGTCGACGCACTGTTCACGCCATGACCATTGGCAGGCCTCCCGGCACTGAGCAGGCCTCCCGGCACTGAGCATCGAGGGCAGCCCCCGTCTGCGCGTGCTACAGGTCGTCGCCGGCGCCGTAGGAGACGTCGGTGCACGGATCGGTCGCGGCGGACCGCGCCTCCTTCGTGAGGCTGTCGGGCAAGGGGTCCGACGGCGCCACCGCGACGGCGTCCAGGTCTCGCATGCGGTGGCTGCTCCCCAGCACGAGGCGCAGCCCCGGCTCCGCGTCGGGACGGGTGGTGGCACCCACGAACGCCGAGGCGAGGGCACGCGCGTGTGCCGCCTGTCCGGGTCCGTAGATCACGACGGTCTGTTCCGCTGCCGGCGCGTTGGCGATCAAGGGGACCTCGACACCGGCGTCCCGCAGGGTCTCCGCGGTCTTCGCGGCGAGACCGGAGAGGGATGCCCCGTTGAGAACCGTGACCGGTTCCTCGACCGTGGCGAGCGACTCGGCGACCGTCGTACGCCGGCTCTTGACCGCAGGCTGCGCCGAGGTCAGCGGCTCGTCGTCCTGCAGCGCCGTCCACAGTCGGTCCACGTCGGGGTGCACCAGCGCGACCCGCGGCCCTTCGTACTGCCACGGGGTGGTGACGAAGACGATGTCCTCCGGCGCCATGTCGCGCAGGCTCATCACGAACGACAGCAGCTTCTGCGCGCTTCCCAGCTCCGGGGAGACGGTGAGGTACTCCGTGGCCGCCTGGGCGAGCGGCAGGAGGTTGGTCGGGGTCAGTCCCTCGGCGCGGACCTTCGCGATCACGCTGCCGAGGAAGGCCTGCTGCCGTCGCATCCGGCCGATGTCGGAGCCGTCCCCGATGCCGTGGCGCAGGCGGACGTAGTCGAGTGCCTTCTGACCCTCGACCTTCTGCAGACCCTCGTGGAAGACCAGCTCTCCGTCCTCGCCGAGGTTGGGGTTGATGTCGCCCTGGTAGATCGGGTTCGGGAGGCAGACCGGGACGCCGCCGACGATCTCGGTCATCGCCGCGAACCCGGCGAAGTCAGCCACGACCGTGTGGTCGACGCGCATCCCTGTGAGCTCCTCGACGGTGTTCACGGTGCACGCCGGGTTCCCCTCGGCGGTCTGTCCTACGGAGAAGGCAGTGTTGAACATCGCCTGCGACTGGGCGGCCGACCAGGTGCCGTCCGGCAGCCGGCACGGCGGGATCTCCACCAGCGCGTCGCGGGGGATCGACACCGCCACCGCGCGACGGCCGCCCTCGTAGACATGGACGAAGAGGGTGGTGTCCGACCTGCCGACGGCGTCTCCCTCGCCACCCAGCGCACTGTCGGCGCCCGCCCGGGAGTCGGAGCCGATGAGGAGGATGTTCTGACCCTTCACCGTGGGCGGGGGACGGTCCTTGCTGAGACCGCTGTCGCTGAAGGTGTTGATGCCCTGGTCGAACCTGACGTAGACGACCACGGCCGCGGTGACCACGAGGGACAGGAGGACGGCGAACACAACCAGCGTGACTCTCAGGGCGCGCCTACGTCGCGGGTGCGCCGGCTTCTTGCCCTCGTCGAGGACGCTCGAGGAGTCACCAGACACCGCAGGGCCCTTCCTCGAGTGCGTTAGGTCGTCAACCTATCAACGAAGGACCGATCCGCCCTGTTCCTTGCCCCCTCGTCGCGCGAGTCCGCTCACCCGCGGGCAGGGTGCGCGCAGGTCACAGGCGGGAGCGTCCGTCGTACCCGCCTCGAGGCTCGCCGAGCCCGAAGAGCCGGCCCACCGTGGGCGCGACGTCGACGGTCGCGGCCCTTTCGGTGTACGTGCCCTTGCCTACCAGCCGGTGGCCTCCGCCGATGAAGAAGGGGATCGGTCGCGTCGCGGGGTGGCCGTGGTTGCCGGGGATCGGGTTGCTGTACGGAGCGGGGTCGCTGAACCGCCAGCCTGAACGGCAGTAGACGACGAGGTCTCCGGCCTCCGGTCCGAGCCGGAGCGCCCTCGGGGTCTCCACCGAGAGCACACCAGGCGTCGCGAGGGCGATCTCGCGGAGCCGGCCCAGAGCAGCGGTACGACGGTCGGCGCGTCCCGTCCAGTAGAGGAGGTCGGCGCCGCCGTTCTGCGCGATCACGACGTTGCCGGCGAGCAGCGGGTCGGCGTCGAAGGCGGGCTGCAGCGAGATCACCCGGTCCGGACGCGACCAGTCCATGGAGTGGTCCGCAAGGACGACGACGACCGAGGTGGCCCACCGGCCGCTGGACCTGAGCATGTCGACGAAGCGGCCCACCTGGGTGTCCACGTCGACGAGCGCCGCTTGGCGCGCGGCCTTCAGGGTCGTGCCGGTCAGGTCGCCGTGGCCCATCCGGTCGCAGTCGCCGAGGTTGACGAAGACCAGGTTCGGGTCGAGCTCCTCGACCATGCTGATGGCAGCGTCCATGGTGAACACGTCAGGCGCGTGGCCCGTGACGGGCAGGACCGGCTGCGGCTCCCAGCGGTAGGTCGCGCGCGTTCCGAAGATGCCGAAGAGGTACTCCTTGCTGAGCACCGTGCCGGTGGTGAAGCCGTTGCGGTTGAGCCGCTCGATCACCGTGGGGAACCTCAGGTCCGAGGGCCGGTCGAGGTCGCGGACCACCTTCTCGTCGCGGTCGTAGACCGAGTTCGCGGGGACGCCGCTGCGGTCCGGTCGCACCCCGGTCATCATCATGACGTGGTTCGGGATGGTCTCCATGATCGGCATGGACCGGGCGCGCGGGAAGTTCATCCCGCCGTCGCGCAGTGCCTGGAGGTTGGGCATGAGGCCGCTGCCGATCTCACCCGGCCGGCAGCCGTCCACGACCAGCACGTAGGCGCGGCGCTTGCGAGCCACGGACGCCGTCGCCGTCGGAGCGCCGAGTGCCGCCGAGAAGAGCAGCGACGCCCCGGCCGCGCCGCCGACCTTGAGGAAGGAGCGCCTGCTCGTCGAGCTTCTCGGAACCCCGGCGGTGGTCGAGCCTGTCATCGGCGCTCCTTCACGGGACGGTCGACCGCGTGCACGGACTGGCTGTCGGCGTCGGTGGCCCAGGAGGCCGTCCACGAGACCGTGGCGTTCGGGTCGGTGCGCTCGCTGATCACGTAGTAGTCCATCTGCGTGCGCGCGGGCGTCACGTCGAGGACCGAGAACCCGTGGTCGTCGAAGTTGAGGTACTTCACGTGGCGGTTGTTCGCCTGGATGGCTGCCTCGACCGGGATGCTCGAGCGGGCGGGCGCGGTCTGGGTGATGTCGTTGAGGTTGTCGCTCGTGATCGACGTGCACACGAACTCGGTCGCCACGGAGCGGCCGCCCTCGAGGGGGTACGTCCCGGCGTTCAGCGGGAGGTCGCAGGCCCAGCCTGAGTGGATGTCTCCGGTGAGGAAGACGGTGTTCTGCACACCGTGGTCCGCAAGGTGGTCGAGCACCTCGTGCCGGTCGGCGGTGTAGCCGTCCCACTGGTCGACGTTGTACGGCGCGCCGTCCTCGGGCAGCAGGCCGGTGAAGTCGTTGATGGCGCGGCTCAGCTCGTTGGGCAGCGGCGGGAAGACCACAGGCGCGATCATCACCGGGTTGCCGATCAGCTTCCACTGCGCTCGGTCCTGCTGCAGGGACTCCTTGAGCCAGTGCATCTGCGCCTTGCCGGTGATGGTGCGGTCGGGGTCGCTGACCGTGCCGTCGGGGGAGGGGACCGGCGTCTTCGCGAGCGCGGCCTGCTGGGACCGGTAGCTGCGCAGGTCGAGCATCGACAGCTCGGCGAGGTTGCCGAAGCGAAGGCGCCGGAACAGCCGCGTCCCGTCCCCGAGCGCGACCGAGTCGCCCATCCGGACCGGCATCCACTCGTCGTAGGCGCGGTGCGCCCGCCGGCGCCGCGCGAGGTAGTCGCCCTCCGTCGCGGGGTCGTGGTTCTCGGCGCCCTTGGACCACTGGTCGTTGGCGACCTCGTGGTCGTCCCAGGTGACGATGAAGGCGTTCTTGGCATGGAGTGCCTGGAGGTCGGCGTCCTGCTTGTACTGCGCGTGGCGCCGCCGGTAGTCCGAGAGGGTGACCATCTCTCGTGCCGGCACGGGTTTGCGGACCTCGCCGTACTCGCTCGGGCCGTACTCGTAGAGGTAGTCGCCCAGATGAAGGACGGCGTCGAGGTCGTTGCGGCCGGCGAGGTGCCGGTACGCCGAGAAGTACCCGCCCGGCAGGTTGGCGCAGGAGACGACGCCGAAGCGGAGGTTGCGGGGGTTGGCGTTCGCGGCCGGAGCGGTCTTCGTGCGGCCGACGGGGCTCGCGACGCCCTTGTAGAGGAAGCGGTAGTAGTACGTCGTCCGGGGACGCAGGCCCCTTGCCTCGAGCTTGACGGTGTGGTCGCGCGCCGAGGTGGTGGTGAAGGTGCCCTTCGCCACGACGTCGCTGAACCGCCGGTCCTTGGCGACCTGCCACCGCACGCTCACGCGGGGTCCCTTGCCGGAGCCTGGCGTCGCCTCGGGAGTCGGTGTCACGCGGGTCCACAGGATGACGCTGTCCGGGTGCGGGTCGCCGGAGGCGACGCCGTGCTTGAAGTAGCGGTTGGCCGGTGCTGCGAGGGCCTCGCCGGTCAGCGAGACACCCAGCGCAGCGGCGCTGGTGGTCGCGGCGCCGGCGACGAGGAGGGACCGCCGGTCGAGTTCGATGCTGGTCACGACGGGAGCAACGACCGTGCCGCCGATTCGTGACGCGGCGTACCGGTTGTTCACCCGCCGTTCGGCCCCTGCACGCGCAGGTTGTGGCGCGGCTCACGAACGCGTGGTGGTACGACGTTGCGGGGCCGGTCGGCTGACAAGATGGAGGCATGGGGTCCCGCTACGTGCTCAGCGACGTCCATGGCTACGTCGGCGACCTCGCGGCCGGGCTCGAGCAGATCGGCTTCGGCGACGAGGACGAGCTGTGGATCCTCGGTGATCTCCTCGACCGTGGGCCCGACGGCATCGGAGTCGTCGACCTCGTGATGTCGCTCCAGCAGCAGGCTCCCGACCGGGTGCACGTGCTGATGGGGAACCACGAGATCCTCGCGCTCGGACGGCACCGGTTCCCCGCCTCCCGGTTCGCCGACTCCTGGCGCATCAACGGCGGCAAGGCCCGGGACCAGAAGGGCCTGACCGGCGAGCACGTCGAGTGGCTCGCCTCGCTTCCCTTGCTCGGGCGCGCGGGCGACTTCTTGATGATGCACTCCGACACCACGAAGTACCTCACGTGGGGCACGAGCATCACGGAGGTCAACGAGACGGTGAAGGCCGCGTTGTCCGACCCCGCCGACCTCGCCGCGCACTGGGAGGTGTGGGCCAGGCTGACCAGCCGCTACGACTTCGCCGGGTCCGACGGTGCTGAGGTCGCGCAAGAGGTGCTCTCGACGTACGGCGGCGAGCTGATCGTCCACGGGCACAGCATCATCGGCACGCTGTCCGGCTCGCCCTCGACCGAGGTCAGCGAGCCCCTGCTGTACGCGGACGGGCTCGTGCTGGCCATCGATGGAGGCCGGTACGACGGCGGACCGCTGCTCATCCTCGAGCTCGACGACGAGGACGAGGAGTAAGTCGTTCGGACCGGCCCGATCGTGTCTGGTGCCCGCCGACCCACCCGGCGGACAATCTCCGGAGGGGAGTCTTCGCAGGGGGACAGACGCATGGCCTTGACGCACTCGTTACACACCGACCGCACCCACGTCGGCCACCTTCATGGACCGGTCGCTGTTGCCACCACGGTGTTCGCGCTCGCGCTGGATGCTCTCGGGGTGTGGGGCGACGGTTCGCCGTACGCCGAACCGAGCGTGACGGACTTCCTGTTCACCGCGGCGCTCACCCTCGTGGCGGCGGCACTGGTCTTCGGACTGATCGTGCCGCGCACCATGCACAGGCGGGCCGCAGGAGTCGTAGCGCTCACGCTGGGCGCTCTCGCGCTGGTCATGGGTCCCGTGTTCTGGCTGGGCATCGCCGGGGTTTTCGGGGTGGGGGCGGTGCTGCTCGGCCTGGAGGCCGACAACGCAGAACCCGGCAGGTTCCTTGCGAGGGTCGGGGTCGCGGTCGGCGCCGTGGGCGCGGTTGCCTACGTGGCGATGTACGCCCTCGACTGGATGAACACGAACAACGTGCTCTGACTCTCGGAGCGGGGCCCGGCGGGAGCCGCCCTGTTCGCACCCGACATCACCGCAGGTAGGGGTCGGTGATCTCCCGGAGCCGTGCCATGGACCTGCGCAGCTGCTGCATGTCCCGCCTGCCGAGGTGCGCCTCCCACTCGGCCTCGACCTCGGAGACCACCTTGTCCGCGATCTCGACCGCCTTCGCGCCGCGTTCGGCGATGCACACCAGGCGGGCGCGTGCGTCGGTCGGGTCAGGCCGCCGTTCGACGTACCCGGCTTTCTCCAGCTGGTCGACGAGGAACCCGGCTGTCTGCTTGGTGACCTGGGCCTGCTCCGCGAGGTCGGTGAGTCGGGTGCCGTCAGGTCCGATCCGCTCGAAGACCCGCGCCTGTGCGAGGGTCACGTCGTCGAAGCCGGCATCCGCGAGGACCGCCAGGACCCGCGACTCGATGGCGCGGTGGGCGACGAACATGAGGACACCGAGGGGCGGGGCCGCGTCGTCCGAGCTGGGTGTGGGCACCGCTTGACATCCTCCGGTGTTGGAGCACACATTAGTCAGAGAATCTTACCATCGTTGGGGATGGGGCCCATGGACGAGGACACCGCCTGGAAGATCATCCACGAGGAGCGGGCGTCGCTGGCGGACCTGCTCGAGAGGCTGACTCCGGAGGAGTGGGAGCACCCGAGCCTCTGTGACGGGTGGTCGGTGCGCGACGTGGCGGCACACGTCATCGGCGGGCCCGAGGCGACGGTCCGTCAGGTTGCCGTGGCTGCGTGGCGGGCTCGCGGCAGCTACAACCGGGCGATCCACGACGAGGGGAAGCGGCTCTCCGCGCGGCCGACCGAGGACATCGTCGCCGACTTCCGGCGGCTCGACGGCTTCCGAGGGCTTCCGCCCTTCGTCACCCACCGGGAGGCACTTCTCGACATCCTCGTGCACACGCAGGACATCGCGATCCCACTCGGACGACAGCACGCGATGCCGGTCGAGGCGGCCCGCGACAGTGCCGCCCGCTACTGGCACAGGGGCTTCCCGTTCTACGCGAGGAAGAAGCTGGCCGGGTGCCGGCTCGAGGCGACCGACATCGACTGGGCGGTAGGCCAGGGCCTCGCCGTGCGAGGACCGATGTCAGCGCTCCTGCTGCTCGTCACCGGCCGGCCCGCCTCGCTGCCACACCTGACCGGGGACGGCGTTCCCGCACTCCGGCAGCGGCTTTCCTCAACCCGGAGCCCGCTCACGAGAACAAGGAGAAGGTGACGTCGATGAATCCGGTCACACAGGTGGTCGCGGTCTTCATGGGAGTGACGCTGCTGGTGGTGTTCGTGCTCGAGAGCTTCCTGTACCGGCGCCCCCAGCTGCACCCGATCTTCCTGATCGAGCCCGGCCAGGAGGCGACCGTCCGTCTGTGGGTCGTCAACCAGGGCTTCTACAACTTCTTCTTCGGGGTCGCCGCGATCACCGGGGTCGCGCTCGCGCGCCTCGGCAACGAGGACGTCGGAACGGCCCTGGTCGTGTTCACCTCAGCGAGCATGGTCGTCAGCGGCATCGTGCTGTACGTGACGGAGCGCCGCCTGTGGCGCAGCTCCATCGCCCAGGCCGCGCCACCGTCGGTGGCTCTGGCGGCTCTTGCCCTTGCGGGCTGAGGTCAGACGCGGCGCAGAACCGCGGTGACCTTGCCGAGGATCGTCGCGTGCGTGCCGTCGATCGGGTCGTAGGCGTCGTTGTGGGGGAGCAGCCAGACCTTGCCGTTCTTGCGCTGGAAGGTCTTGACGGTGGCCTCGCCGTCGATCATGGCGGCGACGATCTCGCCGTTCTCGGCCGTGGGCTGCTGGCGCACCACGACGTGGTCGCCGCTGCAGATGGCCGCGTCGATCATGGAGTCACCGACGACCTCGAGCAGGAACAGGGTGCCGTCGCCGACCAGGCTCTTCGGCAGCGGGTAGACCTCCTCGACGCGCTCCTCGGCGAGGATCGGACCACCGGCGGCGATCCGTCCGACCATGGGGACGTAGGTCGCCGCAGGCATCGGGTTGACGGTGGCGTCGCCGGTGCCGGTCTCGGACACCTCGGCGGGGGAGAAGACCTGCATGGCGCGAGGACGGTTCGGGTCGCGCTTGATGAAGCCCTTCTCCTCGAGCGTGCGCAGCTGGTGGGCGACCGAGGAGGAGCTGGTGAGCCCCACGCGCTCACCGATCTCGCGCATGCTCGGGGGATACCCGCGGCCTTCGATCGACTCGCGGATCACCTCGAGCACTCGCTGCTGGCGCTGCGTCAGGCCGGAGGCGTCCGGAGGGCCGTCGGGGAGCTCGGTGACTGGTCTGCCCTTGCCTGCTGCCATGCGGGTGCCCTTCTGCGTGGTGCCGTCGCCTGCCGTGATCGGTTGGTCACAAGGTAGACCCATAACGCTTCGGCTTCAAACACGTGTTCGAACGGGCGTGTCTGCTTAAGTTCCTCCATGACGCCCACTGCATCCGCTGTAGTCACCGGGGGAGCCCGCGGCATCGGCCGCGGCATCGCAGAGAACATGGTGCGCCGCGGCTACCACGTGGTGCTCACCGACGTGGACGGCGAGGCCGCACGTCGTACCGCTGAGGAGATCGGCGCGGTCGCCGGACTCCAGCAGGACGTCCGGGAGGAGAGCTCGCACCGGGCAGTGGCCGAGGAGGCACTGCGGCACGGGCGTCTGGCTGTCTGGTTCAACAACGCCGGCGTCGGCAACGACGGAGCGCTCATGGAGCTGTCCTCGCCGGAGGTCGAGCAGCTCGTCCAGGTCAACCTGATGGGCGTGATCTGGGGGATGCGCGCGGCGCTCGACGCGTTCGGGCCCGAGGGCGGTGACATCGTGAACACCGCGTCCATGTCCGGCCACGGGCCGGTGCCGGGTCTCTCGGTGTACGCCGCGACCAAGGCGGCGGTCGTCTCGCTGACCATGTCGGTGCACGTCGAGAGCCACCGCAACGTCCGGGTGCACGCCCTGTGCCCCGACGGCGTCGCGACCGCGATGGTCGAGAACATGAAGGACCACGGGCGGGCGAAGGCGCTCGTGCACTCGGGCAGCCGTCTGCTCCTCGTGGAAGAAGCTGCCGCCGCCGCGGTCGATCTCGTGGGGTCGAAGCGTGTGATCCGGTCGGTGCCGTCATGGCGCGCGGGCCTCATGCGGTTCACCTCGGTCACGCCCTCTGTGTCGATGAAGGCGGAGAAGCTCTTCGTCTGGGAGGGCCGGCGAAGGATGCGCAAGCAGGCTTGATGGCGGATCGGTGGGATGATGACTCGCCGCTGCGAGTCGGCGCGGCGTTCCATTGCACCCACGTGATCTGAACCGGAGCCTCGCTGTGCCCGTGACCTGGCGACGTCGCCTCCTTGCTGCCATGGCCATCGCCTGCCTGTCGGGCGTGACCGCGTGCGGGGAGAAGAGCTCCTACGAGGCAGCAGAGAACGCGCTCCGCGACTGGCTCGCCGCCGTTCATGACGGGGACGCCCATGCATGTGACCTGGAGACCGCGGAGCTCCACGAGGAGCTGGTCGAGGAGAACCCCGACCTCGACGGAAGGACAAGGTCTCTCCTGCGAGGACCGCGTCGAGCGGATGGCGGCCGTGGAGGATGCGTACCCGGCAGCCGACTCGGAGATGGACGTCCCCGTGTGGGACCCCTCGGGCGAGGCGATCGTGGAGGTCACCGACGCCCGGACCGGGCGGGTCGAGCAGTACTCGATGCTCTACGACGACGGGCGCTGGCTGGTCGCGGGGGACCTGACCGGTCACTGACTTCCTGCGGAGGCTGTTCATCCCGGAGACACGTTCGAACATATGTTCGGCGTGTCTCTTGCCTTCTCTGGCGAGACGTCTTAGGTTCGTACACATGTTCGATTCGAACAGGATTTCGAACGACCTGACAAAACTGTCGGTGGTCCTCGATAGACATCTGTTCGTCAACGTACGACCCGACATCTCCCAGGAGGTCTCACTCATGAGCACCATGGCAGCAGCACCCGGCTTCGGCTTCAGCGCTTCGCGTCAGAGCGCCGCTCGGCGCAGGCCGGGCGTGCGGCTGACCCGCCGTGGTCGTATGACGCTGCTCGCGCTGTTCCTCGGCATGGCGTTCGTGCTCGTGAGCCTGCTGGGCGGTCACTCGGTCGCGACCGGCGAGGCCGGACGGCCGGTGGAGACCCGCACCGTTGTCGTCGGCGAGGGTGACACGCTCTGGGGCATCGCCTCCGACGTCGCGGCGCCGGGCGAGGTGCGGGAGATGATCCACTACATCCAGGAGCTCAACGCTCTGTCGAGCGTGAGTCTGCAGCGCGGCCAGAAGCTCGCGGTCCCCGTGGACTGACAAGACGACTTGTTGCCGGCTCCCTTCGACCCGGAGTCGGCTTCAAGGAGAAGAACGAGGGCGGACCTACTACGCGTAGGTCCGCCCTCGTCTTGCGTGCCGGAGGTCCTCGCGTGCTGGAGGTTCGACCCGGCTCAGTCGGCGGACCGCGCCGCCGCGGCCGCGCCCTCGGCGATCAGCCACTGGCCCGTGGTGTAGGTGCCCATGACTGCCGCCTCGAGGGTCGGCGACTCCTCCTTGAGAAGGAAGTCTTGGACCCCGAGCAGGCTGTCGGAGATCAGGAACAGCGACGTCCCGGCCAGGATCCGACGACGCGCGCCGGCGGGAATCGACCGTCGCAGCATCGTGGACGTCGCGAACATCGTCGACAGGATCCCTGCGTACGCCGCGATCGGCAGTCGCAGCGTCGGGTCCTTCCGTCCCGCGGCGAAGGCCATGACCGGAGCGGTGGCCGCCCACGTCGCCGCAGCGGCCTTGGGTCCCGCGTCTCCCAGCTGCGCCTGTGAGTCGCGGGCGCCGGTGAAGCCGCCGATGTAGCAGAGGTGCGCCACGAAGAAGGAGCCGACGCCGACGAGGAAGCTGCGGTTGCCCTTCCCGAGCAGGGCGACGTCACCGCCCCAGGAGAAGACCTGAGCGGCCTGCGTGCCACGCACCAAGGCACCGCCCTTGCCCTCCGCTGAGAGCTGTGTCGAGGCGGCAAGGGCCGGCATCAGCATCGGCTTGGTCACGTAGCGGGCTCGTCGGGCGGCACTGCCCGTCCTGCTGGCGAGGTACGTGTCGACTGCGGCGAGGCCGAGATAGCCGACCTGGGCGAGGAGGCGGGGGTTGCGCATGCCTCATCCTGGCGTACTTGGATGGCCAGGACGAGGGTGATCTGCGCCGCATCCGGAGGCGTGGACCTGCCCACCGATTCGCGCTATGTGGGTCTCGCCTACTCGTAGTCGCCCGACAGGACTGGGGTGGCTTCGCTGATCCGCAGGCTGCCCTCCGGCCCCGTGATGGTGACCGTCTCGTCGATGTCCTGCCACGGTCCGCCGTCCACACGGAATCGAGCGGAGTACGTGACGTCGACACGTGGCCGCACCGTGGTGTGGGCATCGGAGTAGCGGTAGGTGATCTCCTTCGACGGGTACGGCGACCCCGGGGTGGACGTCGTCGCAACGCTGCCGTCGCCGTGCTGCCAGTTGTACCGGGTCGCCTCTGCCACGATGTCGACCTGCCGGCCGAGCAGCGTGACGGTCGCCGTGAACGGCTGGGCCTCGGTGTAGAAGATCGTGTCGAAGTTGACCAGCGTCTTGCCCTCGGGCTGCGTCCTCGCCTGGAGCACCGGGAGGCCGATGCGCCGGATCTCGTTGAGCACGAGTGCGGGAGTGATCTGCGGGCGCGGGGTGTCCGCGGCGGTCGGGGCGACCCGCCGAAGCACCGCTGGAGAGTGGGAGTCCACGCCGAGTGGATTCCGTCGAGCCCCCAGATTCCGATAGAGCCGTTCCCTGGGCTCCGGACAGACTCGGGCTGCCCGCAGTCAGGCAGTGTCTGTGGCCGAGATCGGTTGGGGCGAAGTGGCGCACGCGGTACGCCACCGATACCTGAACATAGGCTGGTGGACTGTCACCGTCGGCTGTCGGAGTACGAGCACCGGCGACACGTGTGTGCCGATCAGTGCTGCATTCGTCGACGACGAGTGACCGAGTCTCCGGCAGCCTGCCCGTCGATCATCGCAGGCAGGGGCTGCCCGCTGCCGCGACTAGTGGCCGTGCATGCCCAGGCAAAGCCAGCAAGACCGCGACGGTCAGGCGAACCTTGGGTCGCCTGTGTCATGCACGACTGGCTCCAGCGCGCGTGACAGTCCACGCAGTGGCTACCTGTTGCGGGAATGAACGTCATGGACTGTTGTCCGCCCTTGAACGTCCGGATGGCCGCTGGAGCGAATCGCGCTTGCGGAGCTAACGAAGACGCCACGTTCGAACAATCGGCTTGCGGAGGCGCTCGAGGCAGGAACGCCATCGATCGCAGTGATTCGCCAGCCCGCGCCTTCGAGATGGCCACCAGTCGCGTAGACGTCGTCGATGTTGCTGACCATCGGCGGTACAGGACGCACAGTCTCGGTGGCTCAGCCTGTCTAGTGCATTCGGCATCCCCCGTGGCCATCGCGTAGTTGATCAGCGCAATGTAGTGGCGGACGAACGCTTTGGCGGCGGCCTCGCTGGTGCCCTTCGCCTCGGCCGGCAGGGTGGGGGCCGGCTTGGTGGTCGAGGCGGTCGGCGGAGGCGAGGAGGCTGCCGCGTCGTCCAGCGGCGGTGGTTTCGGGTTCGACTGGCACCCGGCGAGCACGGCCGCGCTGAGGGTTACGCCCAGGCACACCCGAGCGGCGAGGCCGGCACGGTGACGAGCTGGCGCACCCGTCCGAGACACGAGCATTCGACCCCCAGGGACTTGAAGCACCGAGTAACTCCGTGGCCGGACACATGGGGCAGACCGGGCAGCGGCGAGAGCAACCTACTGAGACCGCTCTTCTTCGACCAGACCCAGCGGCCGCACTGTGGACAAGCGCCAGGGAAGTTCGGCACACGCAACTCAACCGTCCCTGCTGTCACACAGACACCTCTCCGCGGGTAGACCACCACGAGACCCAACCCAAACGCGCGGAGCTCGGCGCCTTCGCCCGCCCGGTAGGTTTTGAGTCAATATGAGCTCGAGTCACGCTGCGACGAATCCCCGCTGGTCCCTGCTCATCCCGCCCCTGGCGCTGGTGCTCCTCATCGCAACCTTGGGCCGAGAACTCGGGTGGCTGCCCGTCGTACTCGTGTCTGTCGGTCTCGCCGCCGCGGTCCTCACGGCCGTCCACCACGCCGAGATCGTGGCGCTGCGCGTGGGCGAACCGTTCGGCACCCTGATCCTTGCCGTCGCGGTGACGGTGATCGAGGTCGCGCTCATCGTGACCCTCATGGTCTCCGGTGGCGACAAGGCGGCCTCGTTGGCACGCGACACAGTGTTCGCAGCGGTCATGATCACGACCGGAGGCGTCATCGGACTGAGCCTGCTCGTGGGGTCCCACCGTCACGGCGTGCAGAAGTTCCGTACCGAGGGTTCGACGGGGGCGCTCGCCGCGCTCGTGGCACTCGCGGTCGGCAGCCTGGTCCTTCCGACGTTCACCTCGTCGACGCCCGGCCCGACGTTCACCGGGGTGCAGCTGGCGTACGCCGGGGTGTCCTCGCTGCTGCTCTACGGGGTGTTCGTGTTCGTGCAGACGGTGCGGCACCGCGACTACTTCCTGCCCGTCGGGGGAGAGGTCGAGGACGAGGACGCCCATGCCCCGGCACCCAGTGACCGCACCGCGCTCATCAGCCTCGGTCTCCTGTTGGTCTGTCTGGTCGCGGTGGTCGGCCTCGCGAAGGTCGTGTCCCCGACGATCGAGGACGGCGTCCTGGCCATCGGCGCCCCGGTGTCGTCAGTCGGCGTGGTCATCGCGCTCCTCGTGCTCGCGCCGGAGACCCTGGCCGCCGTACGCGCTGCCCGCAACAACCGCATCCAGACCAGCTTCAACCTCGCCCTCGGCTCCGCACTGGCGAGCATCGGCCTCACCATCCCGGTCATCGGAATCGCCTCGATCTGGCTCGAGGGCCCGCTGGTCCTGGGGCTGGAGGCCAAGGAGATGGTGCTGCTGGCGCTCACCGTCGTGATCAACGTCCTCACGCTCAACACGGGTCGCGCGACCGTCCTGCAGGGCACTGTGCATCTCGTGGTGTTCTTCGGCTTCCTGTTCCTCGCCGTCTCGCCGTGAGGCTGGACGAGGGGACGGTGTCTGAATGTAGCCTCGAACGGCGGGTACTTCTCCGCCACTTCCACGCCGAGCTCGGGACCGGTCCAGTGCACTGCTGAGAGAGGGACGAGGCATGGCTGTCTGCGAAGTCTGCGGCAACGACTACGAGATGAGCTTCGAGGTCATCGCGGCGGGAGCTCGACACACGTTCGACAGTTTCGAGTGCGCGATACACGGCTGGCGCCGGTGTGTGAGCACTGCGGCTGCAAGGTCGTGGGGCACGGCGCCGAGGTGAACGGGAAGTTCTACTGCTGCGCGCACTGTGCCCGCCAGGCCGAGGGCGTCGACATGAAGGGCCGGATCGGCACGCACGCCTGAGCCGCTGACGGGTCTCCGACGCCCTTGCAGGTCGGTTCAGCGACGGCGACGAGCGGCGGCGCGACGCGGCTTGTAGTCGGTGATGAAGCCGAGCGTCCTCATGCCGCGGCCGACCAGCGCGAGCATCAGCACGAGGCACACGACCGCTCCGAGCCCGGCGCCGAGGGTGAAGATCCACGCGGCCGGCTGGCCGCCGATGGCGACCACCGCGAAGTCGATCGCCGCGTTGACGAGGTAGAACCAGGCGACGCCGGTCAGGACCACCCCGATCCCGAGTGCCGAGAGATGCACGAGGGGAGACGAGCCAGCTCGAGCTCGTCTCTGCGCTCGGCGTCCCTCAGCCACGGCGTCTGAGCATCGCGCGCAGCTGGCTGACCAGGATCGCGACCGGGATGCCGACCAGCACGACCCCGAAGACGAAGGCGAGGCTCCCGAGCAGGACCTCGCCGTGCGAGACCGCGTAGGCACCGAACCCCGCGAGGCTGACGCCGAAGTAGGCCAGGACCACGCCCAGCCCGACGGTGATGATCACCGCCGCGACCGTGCTGATCCGCCGCTCGTCACGCCCGTCTTTCACAGGCGAACTTTAACCGGCCGCTCGCGGTTCACCGCCCGCAGCGCGCCAGCGTGGGCGTCTCGCCTCGCCGAGAGCTACTCGGTGTAGATCGCCTTCAGTACGTCGAGCTTGGCTGCCCGGCGCGCCGGGACCACCGCGGCGAGCACACCGACGAGCGCGGCCACGAGCACGAAGCCGAGCAGCCTTGCCCACGGCACCGAGAGGACGTCGATGCCCTCGTCGGCGATCGCGCGCTGGAGCGCCACGCCGAAGGCGATCCCCATGACCACCCCGAGCACCGCACCGAGCACGGCCACGATCACCGACTCCAGCCGCACCATGCGGCGCAGCTGGGACCGTGAGAGGCCGACCGCCCGCAGAAGACCGATCTCCTTCGTCCGCTCGATCACCGAGAGCGCGAGCGTGTTGATGATGCCGAGCACCGCGATGATCACCGCGAGGCCGAGGAGCGCGTAGATGATGTTGAGGAAGAAGTTGATCTGGTTCTTCTGCTCCGCCGCGAACTCGCCCGGGTCCTTCAGCGTGACCGTGGGCAGGTCAGCGAGGATCTTCTCGACGTCCGCCCGCACGGCCTCGGAGTCGGCCGACGGCGCCTTGTTGACGAACAGGAACGAGTCGAGGGGAGCCAGGCCACCCTTCTCGAACGTGTCGAGGGTGGTGAGGAAGCTCGCCGGGATCGCACCGCCGGACTGGAAGACTCCCGACACCGTCAGTTCGACGGTGCCGCCCTGGAACTTGAACGGCAGTTTCTCGCCGAGCTCGTAGCCACGATCCTGGGCGACGTTGGAGTCGACCATCACCGTCCCGGGGCGCAGTGCGGAGAGCGCTCCAGCCATCATCGGGACGTTCATCGCGGCACCGAGGTCCTTCGGGTCCGCCGCCCCGGTCCAGGCACCCCGACCCCGGATGGACGCGGACGCCTGGCGGAACTGGGCGACCGTCTCGATGCCGTCGACCTTCCGGATCTCCTTCGCGACCGATGGGGAGAAGGGTGTGCCCACCACGTTGGACACGATGAACTGCGAGGTCACCGCCTTCTCGAGCGCCTTGTCGGTGCTCGCGGACGCCGAAGCGCCGAGGATCGACATGAGCGAGACCAGCGCCAGGCCGAGCATCAGGGCTGAGGCGGTGGCGGCGGTACGACGGGGGTTGCGCTTGGAGTTCTGGGCGGCCAGCTGGCCCACCGTGCCGAAGGTGCGCCGGTACGCCATGCCGAGCAGCTCGACGAGGGGCCGGCCGATGACCGGGCTCATCAAGGAGACGCCGATCAGGATGGACAGCATCCCGCCGCCGATCATGCTCAGGCCGGTGCGACCTTCGCCGGCGAACCCCGCCACCATCAGGCCGATCCCGGCCACGACCAGGAACGTGCCGAAGATGAGCCGACGGCGCAAAGATGCCTCAGGCAGTGCGACCTCGTCGCGCATGGCCGCCACCGGCGGGATCCGCGAGGCCCGGCGGGCCGGCAGGTAGGCGGCCAGCATCGTGACGACGATCCCGACGGCGTACGAGACGACCACCGTGCGCAGCTCGACAGGGAACTCCGCCGCGGAGAGGTCGAGCCCGATGACCCCGAAGAGTGCGCGCAGCCCCTGCGCGAGGAGGTATCCCGCTGCCAGCCCGACCGTGGAGCCGATGAGGCCGATCACGAACGCCTCGCCGAGCACCGACCCGGTCACCTGGCGGCGGGAGGCGCCCATGGCACGCAGGAGGGCGAGCTCACGGCTGCGCTGGGCGACCAGGATGGAGAACGTGTTGATGATCAAGAAGGTGCCGACGATCATCGCGACGGTCGCGAACACGAGCAGGAACGTGTTGAGGAAGCCGAGGATCTCCTGGAGGCCCTTCTCGTTGTCCTTCACCATGTCGTCGCCGGTGCGAGCCGTGACGCCCTTGGGGAGGACCTTCGCGGCGGCGTCCCTGAGCTGCTCCTGGCTCACACCGTCGGCTGCTGTCAGGGAGATCCCCGACCACACGTTCCGGCCGTCGAAGAACAGGTCCTGCATGGCTTTCGCCTCGAACAGTGTCAGCGTCGCACCGCCGGTCGAGCCTTCCCCGAACTCCACGATGCCGACGAGCGTCGCCTCCATCGTGGGCGGGTCACCCGGAGTCACCAGCTTGACCGTGTCGCCCACCGCGTAGCCGGCCTTCTCCGCCGTGGCTTCGTCGAGGGCGATCTCGCCGGTGCCTTGCGGGCGCTCGCCCTGGAGGTACTGGGTGATCTTGTTGCCGGTCAGGGACGTGGTGTCGTTGTCGGTGAACCCGAGTCCCGGAGGGCCGCTGCCTCCGACGACCTTGCCGTCGGTGCCGATCACGTAGAGCGACTGCAGGCCGTTGTACGGGTCGACCTCCGCGGCCTCGGGGAGGGCCTCGAGCCGCTTCACGACCGAGTCGGGCACGGTGCGGATGTCCTGGACCGAATCGAACTCGTTGGCGCCCTGAGGGGCGACTTCGACGTCCGCCGTGCTGCCGCTGATGATCCCCTTGAAGGCACCGCCCATCGCGTCGGTGAAGATGAACGATCCTGAGACGAACGCGACGCCGAGGACGATCGCGGTTGCGCTCAGGAGCAGGCGGACCTTCCGCGCAACGAGGTTGCGCCAGGTGACCTTCCACATCAGCGCATCGCCCTCGCGGTCAGCTTGCCCATCTCCTCGAGCACGCGCTCGCGCGTGGGATGGCGGAGCTCGTCGACCACCCGGCCGTCGGCGAGGAAGACGACGCGATCGGTGTACGCCGCGGCGACGGGGTCGTGCGTGACCATCACGATCGTCTGGTGGTGCTCGTCGACGCTGCGGCGGAGCAGCGAGAGCACCTCCGCGCCGGACGTCGAGTCGAGGTTGCCGGTCGGCTCGTCGGCGAACACGATCTCGGGCCGGCTCATCAACGCACGGGCCGCGGCGACGCGCTGCTGCTGGCCGCCGGAGAGCTCGTTGGGACGGTGCCCGAGCCGGTCTCGGAGGCCGACCGTGTCGATCACCGCGTCGAACCACTCCGGGTCCGGCCGGCGCCCCGCGATCGACAGCGGGAGCTCGATGTTCTCCTTCGCGGTGAGCGTGGGGACGAGGTTGTACGACTGGAAGACGAAGCCGATCTTGTCCCGGCGCAGCTCGGTGAGCGCCTTGTCCTTGAGAGAGGACAGAGCGGTCTCGCCGAGGAACACCTGGCCGCTCGTGGGGGAGTCCAAGGCCGCCATGCAGTGCATGAGCGTGGACTTGCCCGAGCCGCTCGCACCCATGACGGCGGTGAACTCCGAGGCGTAGAAGTCGATGTCGACGTCGTCGAGGGCCACGACAGCCGCCTCGCCCTCGCCGTACACCTTGCGCAGGTCGACGGCGCGGGCCGCGACCTCGCGACCGGTGGTGTGGGTCTCTGCCTGTGCAAGTCTCTCGCTGGTCACCCGACCAACGTAGGCCGCTGCGCCGACAGCCGCATGGCCTTTCTTGAGCAGTGTGGGGAACGTTCAGGGAGATCCCCGAGGACAGGTCGGGGCGAACCCGCGCAACCGCCGCCGACCCGGAGCGGTTCCGGACGCTGAGACGCCTGCTGTTCCGAAAATTCTCCGCCGCCGGCGTAGAGATTGTCGGTTCTGTCATCGATGATGCTCTTTGGACGAAAGGTCGTAGTCGCCAACCGCGGCGACGACCGTACGACGGGGGAGACCCCTCCAGCAGAGGAGCAGGGATGAGGAGAAGTCCGATGGGTCGCGCCACCGCGGCGGCGGTTGCGACGGCGGCGGTGGCCGCGCTGACCATGACCGGGAGCGTGACGCCCGCAGACGCAGACGCCGCGGGCGGCGAGACCGTCGACGTGCAGCTGCTCGCGATCAACGACTTCCACGGCAACCTCGAGGCGCCGGGCGGGTCCGGCGGCCGGATCCAGACCGGCGTGGACGCCGCGGGCAAGCCGGTGAACGTCGACGCCGGGGGAGTCGAGTACCTCGCCACCGAGCTCGCCGACCTTGCCGAGCAGCAGAAGAAGCACAACACGATCACCGTCGCGGCCGGCGACCTCATCGGCGCATCGCCGCTCCTCTCCGCCGCCTTCCACGACGAGCCCACGATCGAGGCGCTCAACCTCGCCGGGCTCGACTACGCCAGCGTCGGCAACCACGAGTTCGACGAAGGCGCCGAGGAGCTGCTGCGCATCCAGAACGGCGGCTGTCACCCGACGGACGGTTGCGCCGACGGTACGCCGTACGAGGGTGCCGACTTCGAGTACCTCTCGGCCAACGCCTTCGTGACCGAGACGGGTGAGCCGCTCATGGCGCCCTACGCGATCCACAAGGTCCAGGGCGTGAAGGTCGGCTTCATCGGCATGACGCTCGAGGGCACCAAGGAGATCGTCAGCCAGGAGGGCGTCGCCGGGCTGGACTTCGCCGACGAGGTCGAGACTGCGAACAAGTACGCCGAGGAGCTGCAGGCCAAGGGCGTCGAGTCGATCGTCGTACTCCTCCACCAGGGCGGCCAGCAGACCGGCGCCAACGCCTACGAGATCAACGGCTGCAACGGCTTCCAGGGTCCGATCGTCGACATCGCGAACGGCATGAGCGACTCGATCGACGTCGTGGTCAGCGGGCACACGCACCAGGCGTACAACTGTGAGATCGACGGCAAGCTCGTGACCAGCGCCAGCTCGTTCGGCCGGCTCGTCACCGACATCGACCTGTCGATCGACCGGCGCACCGGTGACGTGGTCACCGCCTCGGCGGAGAACGTGATCGTCGACCGCACTCAGGCCAAGGACGCGGGTGAGACCGAGCTCATCGCGCGCTACCGCGAGGCTCTCGGTCCGATTGCGAGCGAAGTGGTCGGCACGACCGCCGAGACGCTCACGCGGACCCAGGAGCAGCTGTTCCAGACCGGGGTGAACGACCAGGGCGAGCCGGTCTACCAGCCGGGTGAGTCCGCGCTGGGCAACGTCATCGCCGACGCCCAGCTCGCCGCGACCGACGACGAGACGGGCGCTGTCGCGGCGTTCATGAACCCCGGAGGCGTCCGGGCCGACCTCGACGCAGGCGACGTCACCTACGAGGAGGCGTTCACGGTCCAGCCGTTCGCCAACAACCTGGTGACCCTCGACCTGACCGGCCAGCAGCTGTACTGCATGCTCGAGCAGCAGTTCCAGGTGGGCAGGGTGCTCTACCCGTCCAGCACGGTCTCCTACGTCGTTGACTCAGCCGGAGTCACCGCGGCACCCGGCACTGACCCGTGCACCGGCTCTCGGGTCGTGCCGGGCAGCCTCGAGATCGGCGGGTCGGCGGTCGTGCCCACGCAGACGTACCGCGTCACGGTGAACAACTTCCTCTCCGGCGGAGGTGACGGGTTCTCCGTGCTCACCGGTGGGACCAACGCGGTGACCGGGCCGATCGACCTCGACGCTTTCACCGCCTACCTCGGCGCGAACTCTCCGGTCCAGGCTCCGGCGCTCGACCGGGTCCGCACCACCGACGAGGTGGCGGCTCAGCCCGCTGCCTGACCGCGGCTCGGACAGTAGGCCGGCGGCGATCCCTCGAAGGGGTCGCCGCCGGTCCTGCTTTGCGAGGGGGTCGCCGACGCGGGGGCTCAGCCGATCGAGGGGCGCGGCGCTGCGTACCTCGGGGACAGGCGCGGCAGCAAGATCGTCCAGAGGCCTCCCGCGAGCGCGACCCCGGCGGCAACCGCGAACGCCCAGGGGATGCCGGCGGCCTCGGCCAGGAGCCCGAGCAGGATGGGCCCGCCACCGATCCCGAGGTCGAGCGATGCGCTGAAGACGCCCGAGGCCGCACCCCGTTCCGAGGGCCTCGCCGTCATGAAGATCGCCCGGAAGAACGCAGGCGTGCTGAACGTGATGCCCACGGCCATGAGGGCGGCCCCGGCGAGCATCCCTGCTGTGGATGCCCACACGGCGATCACGGCCAGACCCATCGCGATGGCAGCCAGGGCAGCGGCACCCAGGGTGAGCGGCGGCAGCCGGTCCGGCACCTTCGCGAACACGATGCGGCAGACCACCACGACGATGCCGTAGAGGAACAAGGGCACGCTCGTGCTCGTCAGCCCGACCGCGTCCGCCTGCAGCGCTGCGAAGGCGAGGAAGCCGCCCATGGCCACGATGGAGGCGAGGAAGCCGAGCGCCGGCGGGACCGCCTTCCAGAGGATCAGGGAGTGCGGCTCGTCGTCCGACACAGCGGACCGGGTCTCGCCGATCCCGAGCACGATGACCGCGGCGAGCAGGGAGAGTGCGCCGGCGCCGTACCAGGCAGCGGTGAAGCTCAGACCTTCCACGAGCACCTCACCGAGCGGTGGACCGAGCGCGAGACCGAGGTAGAGGCCGAGGGAGTTGTAGCTGAGCGCCTCGCCCATACGGCTCGGCGGTGCGAGGTCGGCGAGCGTCGCCATGGATGCCACGAAGAAGGCAGCCTCCGCCACCCCCAGCGCCATCCGGAGTACGACGACCAGGGCGACTGTGTCCACGTGGGCGGTGAGGAGCAGCGTGGCCGCGCACAGCAGCGCTCCGCCGACCAGGAGGGGCCGGCGACCGTGGCTGTCGGAGAGGCGTCCGGTGATGGGGCGGAGGACGAGGGCGGTGATGGCGAAGGCCCCGAAGGCGAGGCCGGCTCCGGCCTTGTCCGAGCCCACTGGTCCCGTGACGTAGAGCGGGAGCGCGTAGATGGCGACACCTGTTGCGGTGAAGTAGGCGAGGTCGGCGACGGCGAGCCTGACGAACGCGGCGGTGAAGAGTCGTTCGCGACTGGCTTCTCCGGTCACACCGGGGGATGTGGTCTCAGTGGTGGTCATGCCGCCAGCCTGGTCCTCAGGCCGGCTCGGGACATGGGTAGACCTACCCAGCTTCACCGATCAGCCCGTGTTCCATCGCGAACAGCGCGGCCGCGGCCCGGGTCGACGCGCCGATCTTGAGGTAGATGTCCTGCACGTGGTGCTCGGCGGTGCGGCTCGAGATCACCAGCCGCTTCGCGATGTCCCGGTTGGACATCCCCGCTGCCATGAGCCGCAGCACCTCCACCTGCCGCTGCGTCAGCTGCGCCGGGCGCTCCCGCCGTACACCGCTGCGCAAGCCGGCCGCGTCCAGGACCGCCGCCACTGCGTCCCCGTCGAGCCGGCCGGCCTTCGCCTCGCCCTTCAGCCGGTCGGCGGCGTCGGGCACTGTCAGGGCCGGGCGATGCGGGCGGGCCTCGACGAGCTCGCGGAAGGCGTCCGCCGCGGCGAGGACCCGGGACGGCATCGTCAGCTGGGCTCCGGTCACGCCACGGTGGTACCCGCTGCCGTCGCAGCGCTCGTGGTGCTGGCCGGCGAGCTTCGCGACCTCCTCGAGGGAAGGGATGCGGGCGAGGATCCGCTCGCTGTGGTACGCGTGCAGCCGGGCCTGGTCTCGCTCGGACTGGGTCAGCGGCCCGGGCTTGTCCCAGATACGGCTGGACACCCCGACCCGGCCGAGGTCGTGGAGGTAGCCCGCGACGCGCACCTGCCGGACGTGCCCGCCGAGGCGAAGGTTGGCCGCTGCGTCTGCCGCCACCTCGGCCACGCCGGTCGAGTGACCGTGCAGCCAAGGGCTCTTCAGGTCGACGAGGTCTCCGAACGTCCGCGCCACCGCCTCGAGCTGGTCGTCGTCGACGAACCGGACGGGGTCGGGCTCGGCGTCGAGCACGTCTTGGTAGGCGTCGACGTCCTCGATGCCCCCGAGCACCTCATCGGCGTTGCTCACGAAGGCGGCGGCAAGGTCCGGGTCGAGATAGCTGCCCGAGCGTCGTCGTACCTCGGAGACGGCTGCGTCGCCGCCTGCATGGAGGCAGAACAAGATGGCGGTCGAGGCCACGTGCATCAGCCGGGTGGCCCAGGGGATGTCCTCGCCCGCCACGCGCGGGTACCCCTTGCCGTTCCACATCGTCAGCGCATGGAACAGGTTCGTCTGGACGGACTCGGGCAGGCCGAGCCTGCGTGAGGCGTCCCGGGCCACCTCGCAGGTCGCCGCCGGCCCTCGCGCCCCGAAGCTCCTGGCGGAGACCAGGGTGGTGCCGAGCGCGCGGGCCCTCGACGTGCCCGTCGACGCGGCGATGCCTGGGATCCAGGTCCGCCAGACGTCCCTGGGGTCCTCGAGGTCGGTCAGGAAGGCGAGGTGCGTCGAGGCGATGTCGTCACCCCAGACCTGGGCCGCCTCGTGCGAGTACGCCGTGCACCCCAGGTGCTGGAGGAGGGAGGTGTAGACGACGTCGGTGAGCTCGGTGTCCGCGCAGCCGACCGTCCGAGCGAGGCGCGTCGCGACGACGCAACGCTTCAGCGACTCCTCCAAGGGGGCACCGGTCCCCATGTCGGAGGCGACCGACAGCCCGCCGAGCAGACCGAGCATGCGGAACACGTGTTCACGGTGGCACAGCGGTGTCGGATCCGCGAGGTCGCAGCGACCGACTCGACGGCTGGGCGGCGTGCTCTCCGTGAGGAATGACCCTTTTGTGTCATGCGCCCGATCCGGGGCCGAAAGTAAAGTCGAGGTGCCTCTCGAGGCACCCCTCGAGGGCCGACTCAGGGGGAATCGACATGACCCGTCGTGGTTCGAAGATTTTCGCCGGAGAGCTCGGGCGTCTCCTCGCCGTACTGCTCGTCGTCGTCCTCACAGCGATCGGTGTCGGTGGGCTGCTCGCCTACGGCGCCCTCGCAGACCCCAACCCCGACCGGGTGGAGATCGGTGACCGGGACATGGTCCTGGTCGAGATCGTCGGCTCGCAGTCGGCCGCCCGGCAGCTGGTGTGTCGCGGCATCGACGTCGCGAGCCCCGAGACCGAGGCGCTCGGGCCCGCCATGCGACCGCGCGGAAGCACCGCGTCCTGCGAGACGCAGGTGTCCTGGTACCAGCACGCGCTGGTGGCCGACCTCCTGCTGATCGGGTGCTACCTCGTCAGCCTCGGTGGTCTGTGTCTCCTGGGATGGCAGCTCTTCCACGGACGGCGGGCGAGGAAGGTCGCCGGCGCTGCTGCCTGGGCTGTGGTGCTCACCGCCGTCTTCGACCTCGTCGAGAACCTGCTGCTCTACACAGGGCTCGAAGGGCTGTTGGACGACGGACCCGGCTGGATGTGGCGCTGGGCGGCCGCCGCGGCTGTGACGAAGTTCAGCCTGCTGCTCCCCGGCCTGCTGGTCGCCCTCGCGGCAGCGCTCATCATCGTCGGTCGCGCCCTGGCCCGACCCGCTGACTTCACGTGGGTCAAGACGGGGCAGGACCCGCCTCCCGGCGAAGGCGACGCACCGGTCGAGGCAGCGCAGGGCCCGGATGGTGGCAAGGTTGCCGACACCAGGACCGTGGTCCCGCCCTCGCCGGTCCTCGACAAGGACGGAGAGCTCTGGCCGCGGCACGGCGGGCTGTCGCCCACGCCGGAATCGCTGGGCCGCATGCCCGCGGACATCGGCGTCTGTCTGTCCGGCGGCGGCATCCGTTCAGGGACGGTCGCCCTGGCCGCGCTGGACGTCCTGAGGCGCAGAGGCGTGCTCGGTCGTGCCGGGTACCTCGTCTCGGTCTCAGGAGGTGGGTACGCCTCCGGAGCCTGGCGGCTCGCGCTGCAGGAGCAGCCGGACCCACCGCCGGACACGAAGCGGAAGAGGAGGAAGGCCAGGCGCGACGCCACGGTCAGGGACCCGGCGACGGTCTACTCGCCGAACACCCCCGAGCTCGACCACACGCGCAGGCACGGCCGTTACGTCGCGGACTCCCCGGCGGAGTGGCTGCTCGCACTCGGGACCCTGATGCGGGGGCTCCTCGTGTCGCTTGCGCTGCTGGCGGGCCTGGTCACCGTGGTCGGCATCCTGCTGGGGCGTTTCTACTTCGCTGTCCCGCTGTTCTACCTCGTCGACCTGCCCACACCTCAGGAGGGAGCCGAGCCCGCGGGCTTCCCCCAGCTGAACCCGGGCGTCACCACCGCGATGCTCGCGCTCCTCGCGGCCGGTTTCGTCGCGTGGCTGCTGAGCGTCTTCACTCTCACCAGGACCGAGCTCTCGGAGTGGCTGCGGCGCCGGGCCCAGAACATCTTCGCCGTGACCGCGGTGGTGGTGGTCCTGGGTGTCGTCGTCCCGGCGACGGTGTGGGCCTACGTCCGTCTGGCCTGGTGGATCTTCGGCGAGCGGGACCTCGATGCCACCAAGCTGGTGGCGGGTGGCAGCACCGGCACGGTGCTCCTCGCCTACGTCGGCGCACTCGTCTCGATCCTGTGGCGTCGCCGGGAGAAGATCGGCGCGGTCCGCAAGCTGTTCTCCAAGGACGGCACGACCGTGCAGAGGCGGGTGCCACGAGGGATCGTGCAGCGTCTCGTCGTGTGGCTGGTGCTGGTCGTGCTGGCTGCGGTCTACGGCGCCGTCCTCACCGCGGTGCTGTGGGTGTCGATGAAGCCTTCGACCTTCGGCGCCTTCACCTTCTGGAAGGAACACTCCCTGCACTTCTGGCCGCAGTGGTACGTCGTCGCCGTGCCGCTCGGCTTCGGGCTCGTGGCGGCCCTGGTCGACCAGACGTGGATGAGCCTTCACCCGTTCTACCGCCGACGTCTCGCCACGGCCTTCGCAGTCCGCAGGAAGCGCACCGGCGAGGGCGTCCAGTACGCCGACCCCTACGACTTCGACGGCGAGGCGACCCCGCTGAGCAGCTACGCCGGCCCGGTCGAAGGGCACCCCCAGGTGATCTTCGCCGCCGCCGCGAACCTGTCCGGGTTCGACAGGACGCCTCCGGGGCGGCGCGCCACGTCGTACACCTTCTCGCACGACTGGGTGGGCGGGCCGCAGGTCGGCTACGTCAGGACCGATGCCCTCACGGAGGAGACGATCAAGAAGAGCCTGGTCCGCGACCTCACCGTGCAGAGCGCGGTGGCGGTGTCCGGGGCGGCGTTCGCCTCCGCGATGGGGCGCGAGGCCCGGGCCTTCCAGACCCTGCTGGCTCTCTCGAACGCCCGGCTCGGCACCTGGCTGCCCAACCCGGCGTGGCTCGCGGAGCGTTCCGGGGCAGGGAAGTGGCTTCAGCCCCGGGTCCCGCGGATCCGGCGGTTGTCCTACCTCCTGCGCGAGATCGTCGGATCCTTCGACCCCGCGGACCGGTTCCTGCTCGTGACCGACGGCGGCCACTACGAGAACCTCGGGCTGGTCGAGCTGCTGCGGCACAAGTGCCGCACGGTGTACTGCATCGACGCCGCGGGTGACGCCCCGCCGCTGGCCACCACCCTGGGCGAGGCGATCGCGCTCGCGAAGGAGGAGCTCGGCATCACCATCACGCTGGACAACCCGCTCGACCTGGTGCCCGGAAGTGAGGAGGCGCTCGCGCCGACCGACCAGCTCGCGGACCTCAGCGCCCGGTTGTCCAAGGCTGTCGTCGTCACCGGGAAGATCACCTACCCGAACCCCTTCAAGCTGGAAGGCGAGGACGAGGAGTCCGACCAGGGGCGGCTCATCGTCGCGAAGACGAGGCTGCATCGGCAGATGGGCGCCGAGCTCCTCAGCTACGCGCAGCGGAACCCGACGTTCCCCTACGACAGCACCAGCGACCAGTGGTTCGACCAGGGACAGTTCAACGCCTACTACCAGCTCGGCAGCTTCCTCGGCGAGAAGGCGGTCGAGGCGGAGGGTGCTGAGAGTTGACGATCCGGGGGCCAGCAGTCGATTTTCGGCCTACAGTCCGAGTCATGACCGAGATGAGCATGAACAAGGTGATCCACGGCGCCTTCCGGCGCGACCTGGATCGTTTCGTCACCGCGCTCGGCTCCTTCCGGGCAGGTGACCAGCGACGCGCCAACGACCTGAACACGGCGTGGGCGAACTTCGACGACCAGCTCACTCACCACCACGAGGGCGAGCACGAGACCGCGTGGCCGGCGCTGGAGAAGGTCGGCGTGAGCCCTGACCTCCTGGCGACGATGGACGCAGAGCACGACACGATGGCCCAGGCGTTGGTCGCCACTCGGGCGGCGATGGCCGAGCTGGTCCGGACGCCGGGTCGCGAGCAGGCCGACAGTGCGCGGGCCGCCTTCGAGCAGCTGCGCACGGTCACGGTGGCCCACCTGGACCACGAGGAGGGCGAGCTCGAGCAGGTGTACCTCGACAACAAGGACCACCCGGCGGTCGTGGAGATGGGCAAGAAGTTCGCGAAGGTGAGTCCGGCCCGGGGCGGGCGCTTCTTCGCGTGGCTGCTCGACGGCGCGTCCCCCAGTGAGCGCGCCGCGATCAGCTCCACGGTCCCCGCCCCGGTGCTGAAGATCGTGACCGGCATCTTCGGTCGCGGCTACAGGAAGAACGTCGCTCCCGTCTGGTCACGTTGAGCCTCTGAGCGTTGTCCGACGCCACGCTCAGGTGCCGAGAGCGTCGAAGTACTCCCGAGCGACATGTTTCGGGACCACCATCGTCCAGGCGTCCGTCACCAGCTCGGTCATCTCCTCGATGTCGAGGACGGTCATCCTCACGTCGACCCAGTTGTAACGCATGTCGGCCACGGGCGGGAGCAGGAACTTCTGCGGTTCGCTTTCGACCAGTGCCAGGCGCTGTTCCTTGGGAAACCCGAAGCCCATCAGGGTCTCGTCCCGGGAGAACGCCACGTAGACCAGCCGTTTGACCCGGAACTTCACCCGATCGCGGATCAGGTGCTCGGTGGTCCCCGGCAGGTCGAGGGCCACTCGTCGTACGTCTTCGACGGTCACCATGACTGAAGAGTCTGCCAAGGCCCCCGTCGTGATGTCCCGGTCAGGCTCAGCAGCTTTCGGTCTTTTCCGCGCGGCATGTGTCACTTCCGGGGCCACCTTCGGCCTCGTCGTGGCCACGTCCACCGTAGAGGCGGTCATTACCGCGATCGCCTTCGAGTTCGTCGTTGCCGCGGTTGCCGCAGATCACGTCGTTGCCGCCGTGCCCCTCGATCTCGTCGCTGCCGCCCAAGCCGACGATCACATCAGCGCCGGAGGTGCCGTCGATATCGTTGGGTCCGGAGGTGCCGACAATGGTCGCGGTTCGACCGCCGCACGTCGGCGCTGCCGCCCCCGAAACCGGGGAGGTGAGCGGACCGAGAGAGGCGAGTCCGAGCATCGACATCGCGGCGACGGGCAGAACGAATCTTCTCGTCAGTACCTTCGCCATCTTTCGACGGTAGGCCGGGCCAGGATTTCGGCGCAGTGCCGAAGGTCCCGCGCCGACGTGCGCTCACCGGGGCGTCAGACCTCGCCATGAGCGGCAGGGCGTGCGTTCAGCCGATGCTCTCCGTCTGGGCGAACGCTGCCCGGAGAGCCAGTGCGATGTCGTCGCGCTCGGCAGGCGGGAGCCACTGGGACTCGTCGTCGGTCATGTAGGCAAACACGCTAGGTCCGCGGGCGTCCTCGGGGTGGTCCGGCAGTCGGGGCACGAGGTGGAGGTGCAGGTGGGAGTAGCCCTCGGCCTCGGAGAACTGCATGAGGTACGTCTTGACGCAGCCGGTGACCTGCTCGAGGGCCTGCTCCCAGCCCCGGGCAGTGTGCTGTTGAAAGCGTGGGCAACGCGCCAGTGATCGGTGTGTACGACGTCCTCGCGCGGTTGAAGGGAGGGCTCCGACTGCTGTTCGCATGCAAAGCATCCGCGCACTACAGGAACGTCCGATGCTGACGAGGCAGGCCCCGTGGCGAAGAGCCAGCATGGTCTGGCACGCCCCCGCAGGCCGTAGATCCACGTCAGGGTGAGTAGTGCCGCGCCCACAAGGAGTGGGGTGATGTGGCTGACGATTCCAACGGTGAGGTCCCAGCCGGACGGCTCCAAGACCGTGACATGTGGAGGAAGGTCAAGCCGCGCCGATGGCAACAGCGCCAAGGCCATCAGCCACATCACCGCCGAGAGTGCGAGCAAGGGCACGCTCACGCATGTCGCCACGATGACCGGCACCCATGGGACCTCGTGGGAAGGCGACTGTCTGTCGGTGGTGTGACTGCGCACGGTTCCGTCCACGGCGAGCAGTATGACACCGGGATCCGGCGTCAGAAGGAACGCGGCTCCGCCGTCGACCCGCAGCCGGACACCCGTGATGTACGACGCGGGCTCAGGCGACAAAGATGCAGAACGGATGGCCTGAGAGATCGGAAAGTACGTAGAGCGGCTCGTCCGGGTCGTCGGTTCGATCGAGCAGCAGCTGCGCGCCGAGTGACTCAGCCCTGTCACGTTGCCGCTGCAGCTCTGCGACGCTCGAGACCGTGATGTCCAGGTGCATCTGCATCGGCACATCATGCTCGGGCCACGTCGTCCGCTCCAGGCGCTCGACCTGCTGGAACGCCAGCTTGCGAGCCCCGTGGGCATCGACGAGGACGAGCCAGTCCGCGTCGTCGGCCTCACCCTCCGCGGGAGGCTCATCGCCCGGCCGGTACTGCAGACCCAGGAACTGTCGATAGAACTCGGCAAGTGCCCGGGCGTCGGTGGTGTCGATCGCGGTGTGCAGCAGTTGTGGGTACTCAGTCATGGGCCAGGGCCGGCTCGGGTTCCTTGGCGGCTGAGAAGTCCTCATCGCGCTTGAGCCACAGCTTGCCCGGCCACCAGATCCTGCGACCGAAGTCGAGGTTCAGGGCGGTGACGAGCACAGAGCGGACGATCCACGTGTCCAGCAAGATGCCGATGGCGACCGTCGTGCCCAGCTCGGCAAGGAAGACCAGCGGAATCGTGCCGAGGACCAGGAACGTTGCCGCGAGAACGAGGCCCGCCGAGGTGATCACACCACCGGTGGAGGTCAAGCCGATCAGGGCGCCCGGTCTGGTGCCGACACGCTCGGACTCCTCACGAACCCGGGTCATCAGGAAGATGTTGTAGTCGATGCCCAGGGCAACCAGGAACACGAATGCGAACAACGGGAACCCAGGGTCCGAGCCGGCGAAGCCGAAGACGTACTCGAAGAGCAGGGCAGAGATGCCCAGCGCCGCCCCGAAGGACAGGATCACCGTCGCGAGCAGCATCAACGGTGCTGCGACGGCGCGGAGCAGCGCCATGAGGATCAGCAGGACCATCAGCAAGATGATCGGGATGATCACCATGTTGTCCCGGTTGGCCGCCTCCTTGGTGTCGAGGTAGACCGCCGACCAGCCGCCCACGAGGGCGTCCGCACCGTCGAGCTCGTGCACCGCCCCACGCACCGCCTCGACCTGGTCGAACGCCTGCTGTGAGGCGACGTCGCCGGTCACAGTGGCCTGGACGAAGGCGACCCCGCCCGCTGCCACGGGCTCGCTGGGTTCTCCGACACCCTCGATGCCCACCATCGCCTGCCGCACCTCCGCACCATGGTCGGCGTTGGCGACCACCTGGACGGTGTTGGAGGCGTCGGCCAGTCCGTGCTCGGCGAGCATCTGCTGGCCGGTGATCGACTCGTACTTCTTCGTGTAGCTGTCCTCGGTCGGCAGGCCGCCCGTGTCGAGCCGGGTCCAACCGACGCAGGCGATCGCCAGCAGCACGCTGGTGACCACCCAGACCCGGCGCGGCCGGACCGCGATCCGTCGCCCGATGCGGGCCCACACCCCGTTCGTCATCGGCTCCGGCGAGCCGTACGTCGGTCGCTTGGGCCAGAACACCCAGCGGCCGAGGACCACGAGGAGGGCGGGCAGCAGCGTCACCATGACCAGGTAGGTGACGGTGACGCCGATGGCGGCAACGGGGCCGAGGCCGGCCGTGGAGTTCAGCTCGGCGAAGAGCAGGCACAGCATGCTGACCACGACGGTCGCCGCGCTGGCGAGGATCGCAGGAGCGGCCCGATGCAATGCGAACGCCATCGCCTCGTGCCTGTCCTCGTGGCGCCGCAGCTCTTCTCGGTAGCGAGCCACCAGGAGCAGCGCGTAGTCGGTGCCGGCACCGATGACCAGGATGGTGAGGATTGCCTGGCTCTGCCCGTTGACGGTCAGGTCGAGGTACTTGGCGAGGAAGTAGATGAACCCTTGCGCCACCATCAGGGCGACGACGGCCGAGAACAACGGCAGGATCCAGAGCACCGGGCTCCGGTAGGTGAACAGCAGGATCACGATGACGATCCCGAGGGTGGCGAAGAGCAGGGTGCCGTCGATGCCCTCGAACACCTCCGAGCTGTCCGCGGCCTGGCCTCCGGCGCCGGTGATGTAGGTGTTGACGCCGTCTATCGCTGAGATCTCTCGCAGCTGGTCCGCGGTTGCGGGCATCTCCGTCCACCCGTTGGCGCCGAAGTTGAAGTTCACCAGGGTCTGCATGGCCTGGCCGTCTTCCGACAGGATGGGGCCGACGACCTCGCCGGTGACACCGTCGATCTCGGCGAAGTCCGCCGCGTCTGCCGTGGCCGCCGCGAGGTCCTGCTGCGTCAGGCGCGGCGCGCGCTCGTAGGCCACGACGGTGGGGATGGTGTCAGGGTCCTGGAAGGGCCCGAGCTCTTCGAGGGCCTTGGTGGACTCCGCACTCTCCGGGAGCCAGGACGAGGCCTCGTTGTCCTGCACGTCGGTGAGCTGCTGGGCGAAGCCCGCCATGACGCCGAGGGCCACCAGCCAGAAGGCCACGACGATCCACTTGGTCTTGGGGCCGGTGAGCCGGCCGGCGACTCGAGCGTGCATGTTCATCAGTCCATCCGTCGGCGCCGCCAGGGCGCAATAGCTCTCCCAGGTAGAGACCGCGGCCGGACCGGTCTTGTGGCGCGCTGTGGCTCACTAGGACCACACACTGCAAGGATCGCGGCTCGATGCCTTCGCCCCCAGGATCAGAAGGAGCGCAGCATTCCGCCGTCGACTCGCAGCCGGACACCCGTGATGTACGACGCGGGCTCGCTGGCGAGGTACACCACGGCGGAGGCGAACTCCTCGGGCCGCCCGTAGCGTCCCGCCGGGATCGTGGCCTGTGACGCCGCGCGTTCCTCCTCCTCGGTGCGCCCGACGTGCTCGGCCCGGACCCGGTCGAGGCCGGCCACCCGTTCGGTGTCGATCCGACCCGGCAGCACCATGTTGACCGTGACCCCGTCGGCGGCGACCTCGGCGGCCAGCGTCTTCAGGTAGCCCGAGAGCGCGGCCCGACCGGTGTTCGACAGCGCCAGCATGTCGAGCGGCTCCTGGATCCCGCTCGAACCCACGGCGACGATCCGCCCCCACCCCCGCTCGCGCATCGACGGCAACGCGGCCTCGACGAGACGGTGGTGCTGAAGCATCAGCGTCCTGAATGCTGTCTCCAGCTGCTCGGTCGAGACATCCAGGGCACGCCCGGGAGGCGGTCCGCCACCGTTGAGGACGAGTACGTCGACCGCTCCGAACGCCTCGAGCGCCCGCTCGTAGAGGCGCGCCGGTGCGTCGGGCTCGGTCAGGTCGATGCCGACGCCGATCGCCGAGGGGAGGGAGGCGGCCTCCTCGGCGGCGACCTCGCCTCGACGACCGGCGAGGACGACGTTCGCCCCTTCGGCCGCGAAGGCCCGAGCGCAGGCGAGCCCGATGCCCGAGGTCGCGCCGGGGATGAGCACCGTGCGGCCGTTGAGTCCGGTGTCCAAGGTCAGTTCCCCTCTCTCTGGTGGTCGCCTGAGGCGAGGAGGTCCGTGGCTCAGCGCCGCGCGCCGGCTCAGATGGACTGCCATGGCTTCTTTTCACTCGGTGGTCGACCAGTGTGCCCATCATCACCATCGCACATGTGGTGGTTCGTGCCGGTTCGACATCTGCGCCCCCGAGGACAATAGGAGAGCGTGAGTGAAGACCACAGACGCATCGAGGTGAACTGGGTCCAGGCGATGGCCGGGGCTCTCGCGGCAGTGACCTCCGCCGTGCTGCTTTCGACCGTCGGGGTGGCCGGCACCCTGATCGGGGCGGCACTGGGAAGCCTCGCGGTGACGTTCGGGAACGCCGTGTACTCCTACACCATCGGCGCCACCAAGGAGCGGGTCGCGACCGCCAGCACGCAGGCGGCGGCGAAGATCGGCCGGGCCCAGACCCTCGTGCAGTCGGCGTCGCAGGGCGTGAGGGCCGGCGAACCGGGTGCCGAGGAGGAGCTCGAGGCGGCGGGGGAGGACCTGCACCGGGCGCAGGCCGTCCTCGTAGAGGAGCGGGAGAGGCCCCCGAAGGTCGGCTGGAAGGCCGTGCTCGCCGGGCTGCCGTGGAAGCGCATCGCCCTGGCCTCGGCCGGCGTCTTCGTCGCCGCGATGCTGGTGATCCTCACCTTCGAGCTGGTGACCGGCCGTGCCGTCTCGTCGTACACCGGAGGCAGCGACAGCAGTCGGCACAGCTCCGTCCCGGGCCTGGGCGGTTCCGGCGGCGGTGGTGACGAGGAGGACCCCCAGCCCGTGCCGCAGCAGACAGCGACGGACGGCGGCCCGACCCAGGAGCCGACGGAGTCCGCGCAGCCGACGCAGGACCCGACTGTCACGGAGGAGACCGCTGTGCCGCCGCTGACCGAGGCGCCCAGCGAGGGCGAGACCTCCGAGCCGACGACCCCGGCACCGACACCGACCCCGACCCCCACACCGAACACCGCGACGACGCCGACCCCGGCGCCTTCGCCGTAGGCGCGCGCGACGGGTCCTGGCGCAACGGGGCCCGGACGCCGCCGAAGTGGAGGCGCCCGGGCCCTCGGGCCGCTCTGCGCGGCCAGGGCGGTCGAAGGGGCGGGACCGCCGGCCCCTCCGACCGTCAGCTGCTCAGCGGTTCGCCGGAGCGTCGGGGTCGGCCGAGGGCCGGAAGTTCCCCTTGCTCTTGGTGCCGTTGACCAGGTTGGTGCTCATCGCGTAGGACAGCGTGGCGTAGGCGACGGCGTCCGAGTTGTTGTCGAGCGCGAAGTTGTTGTTGTTCGCGAACGTGTCGCACGCCGAGTGGTAGCAGGGGTCGTACGCCTGCACCCGCAGTGCCGCCCCAGATCGTTGCCTCCTCGGCGGTCTTGATGCCCTCGGCACCGGTGAAGAGACCACCCGACGGGATACCGGTGGCGATGAACGGGCCGTAGTCCGAACGTCCGGAGAAGTCGGTGCCCTTGAACGGGATGCCGCGCGAGTTGAAGAAGTCCTCGAACGTCTTCTCGATCTGCGCCGAGCCCGCCGGGCCGGCGCCTGCGCCCTCACCGTCGGAGTCGTCGCCGTCGTAGATGAAGAACACGTGGTTCGGCGAGCCGATCATGTCGAAGTTCAGGTACAGCGCGATCTTCGAGAGCTCGGCCTCGGAGAGGTTGTTCACGTAGTGCGTCGACCCGACCAGGCCGGACTCCTCCGCGCCCCACCAGGCGAGGCGGACGGTGTTCTGGGGCTTGGCCTTCGCCCAGGTTCTCGCCGAGCTCGAGGAGCGCCGCGGAGCCGCTGCCGTTGTCGTTGATGCCGGGGCCTTCGTTGACCGAGTCGAGGTGAGCGCCGGCCATCACGACGTTGTTCGTGTTCTTGCCCGGCAGTTCGGCGAGCACGTTCGAGGTCGTGGCGATGCCGCGGAACGTGTCGGTCTTGAGGTGCATCTCCAGTCCGGGAGTGGCGGCGAGCTGCTGGCCGACAGCCTGCGACACCCCGGTCGCGGGGATGTCGAGGGTGAAGGTGCTGCCCAGAGTGCCGTTGAGGTCGCCGGGGATGTTGTTGTAGATGATGACCCCGGACGCCCCCGCAGCGTCGGCGTTGGCCGCCTTGAGCCCGAATGCGCAGGTGCCGCGCGAGACCAGCGCGATGTCCCCGGCGTGAAGCCGGCCCAGTCAGCAGCCGTACAGCCGAGGATCCCAGCCGGGCTGCTCACGGGAGCGGTGACGTCGCCGCTGCCGGAGTACTCCATGATGATGTTCTCGACCGGCCCGCCAGGAGCCGGCGAGACCTGCTCCAGCACCGTTTCCGACAGCGTGATGAAGGTCTGGAACTGGAAGTCCTGAGTCGTGACCTTCCAGCCCGCCGCGCGCATGGTGTCGGCGACGTACTCCGCGGACGCGTCGTAGCCCGGTGTGCCGGACGTACGGATCCCGTTGTTGTCGTCGGCGATCTGCTGCAGCGCTGCCTGGTGGGCGCGGACGCCCGAGACGTCGACGCACTCGAGGAGCTTGGCGGTCGTGTTGTTCACCCTGCCGTCGCAAGCAGCCGGTGGTGCTGCCTCGGCTGACAAGGTCGTGGCCGCTGTAGCAGCCACAAGCACGGTCGAGGCCGCGATGGCGGCAGCCGGCCGTAGTCTCCGGTTCTTCATGAAACACCCCTTTCACGGCGTCCGTCCGGACGCTGTTCCGGCGAATCTAGGGCGATCGCGACAGGGCTGTAAGGACCCAAATGGGGGAGGTTCTGGGTAAAGAACTCGGAACACTCGAGGCATTGACACAGCGGGCGATTGTGTGCCGAAACGGAGCAGCAGCAGGTCCGAAGACCTGCTGCTGCTGTCCATCGATCTGCGGCCGTACGCCGGAAAGGGCGTACGCCGAAGGTGGGCTACTTGACGATGAGCTCCGCCACAACCCCTGCGTGGTCGGAGGGCCAGAGGCCGGACGCGGTGCGGTCGCTCGGCTCCTCACCGACGATCTCCGCGCTCTTGGCGGTGACCTTCTCGTCGTGGAGGACGAGGTCGATGCGGGAGTCGAGGGTGGCACTCGGGTCGCTCACCAGGGCGTCGAAGCAGCAGGTGTAGCCCGGGTCGCCGGGGTTCGTCTCCAGCCAGGCGTCGAACCCGACCGAGTCCTTCAGGAGGCTGTAGGCGGGCGCGCTCGGGGCGTCGGAGTTGTAGTCGCCGACGTAGACGGTCGGCAGCGAGCGGCGAGGCGTGACCGCGTCCTGGGCAGCCAGCAGCTCGCCGACCTGCGCGACGCGGAGCTGCCTCGGCGTCCACGCCCGGGATCCCGAAGGCCTCGAGGTGTGAGTTCACGAACCGGAACTTCGCCGGGGGAGCCCACACGTCGACCGAGCCCCAGCCTCGCTTGACGGGAAGCGACGTGGCACCGATCGGGAAGCTGACGATGTTCTGGTACTGGCCGGTGTGCGCGTTCCGGGCCTGGATGTCGTCACGTCGCAGGATCACGTCCCGGTCGGCCATCGAGACGGCACCGAGGCCGGCTGGCCGTGAGGATCGGGATCGGGGGAGAGGCGAAGTTGTGCGCGGTCGCTCCCTCCACCTCGTGGTAGGTCACACCGCGGTCGGCGAGCGCCTTGAGCAGCAGCTCGAGGAAGTCGTACCTGACCTTGGCGCCGCTCGCCGCCCCGGTTGCAGGGTTGTAGCTGTCGTACGTCGTCCAGGTGGTGACCTCCTGGAGACCGACGACGGCCGGGTCGTTCTCGACGATCTCGTCGGCGATCGCGGCCATCCGCTCCTCGGGCTTGGTCGCCTGCACCTTGCCCCAGGTCTGGGTGGCCGCGTTGACGATGGCTCCCTGGTTGCCGGAGACCAGTGCCCCGATCACGGGCATCAGGTCCGCACCGAGGTACAGGTTGCGGGTCATGACGTCGAAGCTCCGGGTGGACGCGGGCTCGTGCGAGGCGCCCGGGGGCGTCTGCGATCCGGCGTTCGCGGGTGCCGCGGTCACGGTCAGTGCGAGAGCCGCTGCTGCTGCGCCGATGCCGATCAGGCGGCGGCGCGCATGCGCGGGACGTGAGGTGTTTGTCATGTCCGCACGATTCCAGTCCACAAGTGTTGCGGAACAGAGCCGGATGGCCCCATTCGCGCAGGACTGATGTGACTAGTGAGGAATGGCACAAAGGGGCTCTGGCGACCGCTTCGCGAGGCTGCTGCACGCCCGCGACGGGCACCGAACGACACGCCCGAACCACGCCGCGACACGCCGGTTCAAGTGCGGCGACAGGGCCACTGACCTGCGGTTTTACCGAGGCCGAAAAAGTCCTCGGGGCAGTTTCGCGGTTCAGGTTGCACGGCCTTGGGGCCCCGCGTACGGTTACCACTACATCTAGTAGTCACACCGATGTAATTTTCCACAGGTAGTGCTGGGAAGTACACAGGCAACTGCTATTTGTCCCCAAGTTACCCACAGATCCCCCCACAGGGAGCCGGCCTACAACCCAGGTCGGAGCAACACAGGCAGCCCGGCCCCAGACCCCGGCCGGGCCCCTCCTGAGGCGGGCAGAAACTGTCGGTGCTGGGTGTTGAACTAGAGGTCTCGACGAGGCCCGAGAAGCCAGGTCGAACGAGTGGAAGGAGCGGTGAAGATGCACTGTCCGTACTGCCGCAACACCGACACTCGTGTGCTCGACAGCCGGGTCGCCGAGGACGGCAGCGCGATCCGCCGGCGGCGGACCTGCCCGGCGTGCGAGAAGCGGTTCAGCACCGTCGAGCAGATGCAGCTCGTGGTGCTCAAGCGCTCCGGCGCGACCGAGCCGTTCACCCGCGACAAGGCGATCGCCGGAGTGCGCAAGGCGTGCAAGGGCCGGCCGGTGTCCGAGGACGACCTCGCGCAGCTCGGCCAGAAGGTCGAGGGCGCGCTGCGCGCCGAGGGCTGGGCGGAGGTGCCGGCCAACGAGGTGGGCCTGGCCATCCTGGCCCCGCTGCGCGAGCTCGACGAGGTGGCGTACCTCCGCTTCGCGAGCGTCTACAAGGCCTTCGAGAGCGCAGACGCCTTCGAGGAGGAGATCGCGATGCTCCGGGCCGAGCGGTCCGTGAAGGCGTCTCCCGCGGTCGAGCCCGCCGAGGCCACGCCGGCCGCGTCCGACGTACCACTTCAGCCCGCCGAGACGGGCTGACCCACAGTCTGCCCGGCGCGTTGTGGGGAAGCGGCGCGTCGGGCAATCCAACTTCACAGCTTCATCAGCGGCGACCAGCCGCAGCACGAACATCAAGCAGCAAGTACTAGACGACAACGAAGTCACAATCAGGGGACAGGAGCAGTTCATGACGGAGACGGTCAGCGGGTCAGCACGCACCCGAAAGAGCAAGGGGCTGAAGATCGAGCGGGTCTTCAGCACCGAGGGAGTGCACCCGTACGACGAGATCACCTGGGAGCGCCGCGACGTCGTCCAGACGAACTGGAAGACCGGCGAGGCCGTCTTCGAGCAGCGCGGCGTGGAGTTCCCCGACTTCTGGTCGGTGAACGCCTCGACGATCGTCACCACCAAGTACTTCCGTGGCGCCGTCGGCACCGACGTCCGTGAGTGGAGCCTCAAGCAGCTCATCGACCGCGTCGTGAAGACCTACACCAAGGCCGGTGTCGAGCACAGCTACTTCGCGACCGCCGCGGACGCCGAGCTGTTCGAGCACGAGCTCACCTGGCTGCTCGTGCACCAGTACTTCTCCTTCAACTCCCCGGTCTGGTTCAACGTCGGCACGCCGTCCCCGCAGCAGGTCTCCGCGTGCTTCATCCTGTCCGTCGACGACTCGATGGACTCGATCCTGAACTGGTACAAGGAAGAGGGCTTCATCTTCAAGGGCGGCTCGGGCGCGGGCCTCAACCTCTCGCGCATCCGCTCCTCGAAGGAGCTCCTGTCCTCCGGTGGTACGGCGAGCGGCCCGGTGTCGTTCATGCGCGGCGCCGACGCCTCCGCGGGCACCATCAAGTCCGGGGGAGCGACCCGTCGTGCGGCCAAGATGGTCGTGCTCGACGTCGACCACCCCGACATCGAGGAGTTCGTCGAGACCAAGGCGCGCGAGGAGGACAAGATCCGCGCGCTGCGTGACGCCGGCTTCGACATGGACCTCGGCGGCAAGGACATCACGTCCGTGCAGTACCAGAACGCCAACAACTCCGTCCGCGTGAGCGACGAGTTCATGCGTGCGGTCGAGGACGGCACCTCCTTCGGTCTTCGTGCGAGGCAGACCGGCGAGGTGATCGAGGAGATCGACGCACGCGACCTGTGGAAGAAGATCGCCAAGGCCGCCTGGGAGTGCGCGGACCCGGGTCTGCAGTACGACGACACGATCAACGACTGGCACACCAACCCGGAGACGGGCCGGATCACGGCCTCCAACCCGTGCTCGGAGTACATGTCGCTGGACAACTCGTCCTGCAACCTGGCGTCGCTGAACCTGATGAAGTTCCTCAAGGACGACGACACCTTCGACGCGCCGCTGTTCGCGAAGGCCGTCGAGCTGATCATCACCGCGATGGACATCTCGATCTGCTTCGCCGACTTCCCGACCGAGTCGATCGGTGAGACCACCCGCAACTACCGCCAGCTCGGCATCGGCTACGCCAACCTCGGCGCGCTGCTGATGGCGATGGGTCTCGGCTACGACTCCGACGGCGGCCGCGCGATGGCTGCCGCGATCACGTCGCTGATGACCGGTCAGTCCTACAAGCGCTCCGCGGAGCTCGCCGCTGTGGTCGGTCCGTACAACGGCTACGCCCGCAACGCCGACGCCCACAAGCGCGTCATGCGCAAGCACCAGGCCGCCAACGACGCGGTGCGCACCCTGCACACCGCCGACCGCGACGTGCACGCGCTCGCCACCAAGGCGTGGGACCAGGTCGTGAAGCTGGGGGAGAAGAACGGCTACCGCAACGCGCAGGCCAGCGTGCTCGCGCCCACCGGCACCATCTCCTTCATGATGGACGCCGACACCACCGGCATCGAGCCCGACTTCTCGCTCGTGAAGTTCAAGAAGCTCGTCGGCGGCGGCTCGATGCAGATCGTCAACCAGACCGTGCCGCGTGCGCTCCGCAAGCTGGGCTACCAGGAGGAGCAGGTCGAGGCGATCGTCGAGTACATCGCCGAGCACGGCCACGTCATCGACGCCCCCGGCCTGAAGACCGAGCACTACGAGGTCTTCGACTGCGCGATGGGCGAGCGTGCGCTCGCTCCGATGGGTCACGTGCGGATGATGGCGGCCTGCCAGCCGTTCATTTCGCGGGGCCATCAGCAAGACCGTGAACCTTCCGGAGACGGCCACGGTCGAGGACATCGAGGACATCCACCTGCAGGCGTGGAAGCTCGGTCTCAAAGCTATGGCGGTCTACCGCGACAACTGCAAGGTCGGCCAGCCGCTGTCGTCCGGCAAGGGCGAGAACAAGGGCAGGCGCGCGGAGAAGGAGGTCGTCGAAGGAGACGGTCGTCGAGTACCGCCCGACCCGCAAGCGCCTGCCGAAGTCGCGTCCGTCGCGCACCACGTCGTTCACGGTCGGTGGCGCCGAGGGCTACATGACCTCCGGCTCCTACCCGGACGACGGCCTCGGCGAGGTGTTCCTCAAGCTCGGCAAGCAGGGCTCGACCCTGGCCGGCGTGATGGACGCCTTCTCGATCGCGGTCTCGATCGGCCTGCAGTACGGCGTCCCGCTGGAGACCTACGTCTCGAAGTTCACCAACCTGCGCTTCGAGCCGGCCGGCCTCACCGACGACCCGGACGTGCGGATGTCGCAGTCGATCATGGACTACATCTTCCGTCGCCTGGCGCTGGACTACCTGCCGTTCGAGTCGCGCTCGGCCCTGGGCATCTACTCCGCCGAGGAGCGTCAGCGTCAGCTCGAGACCGGCTCCTACCAGGCGCCGGCCGAGGAGGAGTACGTCTCCGAGGCCGACGAGCTGAAGACGGAGACCGAGGCTCCGGCGCCGGCGCCTGAGGCCAAGGCCGCCAAGGAGGCGCCGAAGGCGGCGCACACCACGGCGGAGCTGATGGAGGCCATCACGGGTACGGCGGTCGACAGCCCGCTGTGCTTCACCTGCGGCACCAAGATGCGCCCGGCCGGTAGCTGCTACGTCT
>CAVUBO010000020.1:0-1084970 GCA_963739785.1 uncultured Actinomycetota bacterium
CTCCAGGATCCTCTCCTCGACCGGCGAGAGCGTGCCGACCTCGTGCCCGTTCAACGGGCAGCCGCTGGCGATGATCCCCCAGTCGAGCGCGGAGGACGTGGCCGCGGCCTTCGCCCGTGCGCGTCGCGCTCAGGAGCAGTGGGCCGCGACGCCGCTGAAGGTGCGCGCAGAGAAGCTGCTGAACCTCCACGACCTGATCATCGAGCGCCAGGACGAGATCACCGACCTGATCTGCTGGGAGTCGGGCAAGTCCCGCAAGCACGCCTTCGACGAGCCGTTGCACGTCGCGATGACCGCGCGGTACTACGCCCGCACGTTCGAGCGCCACCTGCACTCGTCCAAGCGGGTCGGCATCGTTCCTGTGCTGACCCAGGTCGAGGTCAACCGGGTGCCCAAGGGGGTCGTGGGGATCATCTCGCCGTGGAACTACCCGTTCACGATGGCCCTCTCCGACGGGCTGCCGGCCCTGATGGCCGGCAACGCCGTCGTACACAAGCCGGATGCCCAGACCATGCTCTCTGCGCTTCTCGGAGCCCAGCTCCTCGAGGAGGCGGGCATCCCCGCGGACCTGTGGCAGATCGTCGCGGGTCCCGGCCGGATCCTCGGCAGCGAGATCATCAGCAGGTCCGACTACATCTGCTTCACGGGCTCCACCGCAACCGGCCGGCTCATCGGCGAGCAGGCCGGCCGGAACCTGATCGGCTGCTCCCTCGAGCTCGGCGGCAAGAACCCGATGCTGGTGCTGCGCGACGCCGACGTCGAGCGAGCCGCCGAGGGTGCCGTGCGCGCCTGCTTCTCGTCCGCAGGTCAGCTGTGCGTGTCGATGGAGCGGCTCTTCGTCGCGGACCAGGTCTATGACCGGTTCGTGGAGCGGTTCGTGGCCCGTACCAAGGCACAGCGGCTCGGTCCGGGTCTGGAGTGGGGCACCGACATCGGCTCGCTGATCTCGCAGGAGCAGCTCGACGCGGTCACCGCGCACGTCGACGACGCCGTCGCCAAGGGTGCACGCGTGCTCGCCGGCGGCCGGGCACGCCCGGACCTCGGGCCGTACTTCTACGAGCCGACGATCCTCGAGGGCGTGGACCCCGACATGAAGTGCTTCGGCGAGGAGACCTTCGGCCCGGTGGTCTCGCTCTACCGGTTCCACGACGAGGCCGACGCGATCGCCCGTGCCAACGCGGGGGAGTACGGCCTCAACGCGTCGATCTACACCCGCGACGTCAAGCGCGGGCGTGCGATCGCGCAGCAGATCAAGTGCGGCACCGTGAACGTCAACGAGGCGTTCGCTGCGACCTTCGGCAGTCTCGACGCCCCGATGGGCGGCATGCGCGAGTCCGGGCTGGGGCCGTCGCCAGGGGGCGGAGGGGATCCACCGCTACACCGACCCGCAGGCGGTCGCTGTCCAGCGGCTGTTCAGGTTCTCGCCGGTTCTCGGGATGAGCGACGAGACCTTTGCCAAGGTGATGACAGTGCAGCTGCGCCTCATGCGAAAGACCAAGCGCCCATGAGGGAGACCAAGGACATGGACAACAAGTTCGACTACGACGTCCTCGTCGTCGGCTCCGGCTTCGGCGGTTCGGTGTCCGCACTCCGGCTGACGGAGAAGGGCTACCGGGTCGGCGTCCTCGAGGCCGGCGCCAGGTTCGACGACAAGGACTTCGCGGCCACGTCGTTCGAGGTCGAGAAGTACCTCTTCCGCCCAGAGGTCGGGCTGCTACGGCATCCAGCGCATCGACGCGCTCAGAGGACTGCCTGATCCTCTCCGGCGCAGGCGTCGGTGGCGGTTCGCTCGTCTACGCCAACACCCTCTACGAGCCGCTGCCGGCGTTCTACCGGGACCCGCAGTGGCGCGGCATCACGGACTGGAAGGACGAGCTGGCGCCGTTCTACGACCAGGCCAAGCGCATGCTCGGAGTCGTCGAGAACCCGCTGCGCACCCCCTCCGACGACGTGATGGAGAAGGTCGCCAACGACATGGGCGTCGGCCACACCTTCCACCCCACGCCGGTCGGCGTGTTCTTCGGCGGCCCCGAGCAGACCGAAGGGCGAGAAGGTCGGCGACCCCTACTTCGGCGGTGCCGGCCCCGAGCGCAACACCTGCCTCGGCTGCGGGGAGTGCATGACCGGGTGCCGCCACAACGCGAAGAACACCCTGGTCAAGAACTACCTCTACCTCGCCGAGCAGATGGGCGCGCGGGTCCACGAGCTGACCACGGTCGAGCGGGTTCGCCCCCTCGACGGCGGTGGGTACGCCGTCGACGTGCGGTTCACCAAGGCGAAGGTACGCCGGAAGGCGGTGCGTCGTACGCTCACCGCCGAGCAGGTCGTCTTCTCCGCCTCCGCGCTCGGCACGCAGCGGCTCCTTCACCGCATGCGCGACGAGGGCCACCTCCCGAAGGTGTCGCAGCGGCTCGGCTACCTGTCGCGGACCAACTCCGAGTCGATCCTCGGGGCGATCGCGCCCGACACCAAGGTCGACTACAGCCAGGGTGTCGCGATCACCTCCTCGTTCCACCCCGACGAGGACACCCACATCGAGCCGGTGCGCTACGGCAAGGGCAGCAACGTGATGTCGCTGCTCCAGACCGTGCTGACCGACGGTGACGGCCCGCTGCCGCGTTGGCAGACCTGGCTGAAGGAGATGTGGCGGGAGAAGGCCCACGTGCTCGACCTGTACGACCTGCGGCACTGGTCCGAGCGGACGGTGATCGCGCTGGTCATGCAGACGGTCGACAACTCGATCACGACGTTCTCCAAGCGCAGCCGGCTGACCGGACGTCGGTACGTCAGCTCGCGCCAGGGACACGGCGCCCCCAACCCGACCTGGATCCCGGTGGCGAACCAGGCGGTCAGGAAGATGGCGCAGATCATCGGGGGCAAGCCCGGAGGGTCTATCGGCGAGCCGTTCAACCGTCCGCTCACGGCACACTTCATCGGCGGCTGCACGATCGGCGAGAGCCCAGAGACCGGCGTGATCGACCCGTTCCAGCGGATGTTCCACTACCCGGGGCTGCACGTGGTCGACGGCTCGGCGATCTCGGCGAACCTCGGCGTGAACCCGTCCCTGACGATCACCGCACAGGCCGAGCGGGCGATGGCGTTCTGGCCGAACAAGGGCGAGCCGGACCCGCGGCCTCCCCTCGGGACGACGTACCAAAGGGTCGCGCCGGTCCAGCCGCAGACACCCGCGGTGCCGCAGGAGGCACCGGGGGCGTTGCGGCTGCCCATCGTCGGCGTGTCCTGAGACGCCGGGCCGGCGAACACACGCCGGCAACGCGCCAGGGCCGCCCCCGCCGTACGGCCGGGGCGGCCCTGTTGCGTCCGGAACAGACTCAGGGCCCGACCGGGGAGGGAGGGTTGGTCGGGCCCTGAATCGTCCACGCATCTGATGGACAAATGCACGGACTGCGAGACCCGGCCTGGGAGGGAGCAAAGCCACCGGGTCTGTCCTGCTCAACGAGGGCCGGATGCCCGGGTTACGGGCATTCGAGAAATTTCTTTTGGACTCGCCAACCAGCCTCGAACCGCCCTTCGGGCAGGCGAGACGGGCGGCCGGAACAGAGGTCCGACCGCCCGTCGTCAGCGGGTCATCCGGTCACGTCGTCGGCTGCCCGTCCTCGTACAGCCGCGGCACGGGGTGGTTCGCCAGGAAGACGCCCTTCGGGTCCACGGCGGAGCGGATCCCGGCGAGCTGCCGCCAGGTGCCGGCCGGATAGGACGCGCTCACGTCGACCGGCTTCTCGGCGAAGTTGAGGTAGTGCTGGCCGGTGGCGTACGGCCTCATCACCTCCGTGAGCGCCACCGCGTCGGCGTACCCCTGCTCCTCCATCTCCGGGGTCGCCGCGATCGCGGCCGCGAACAGGATGAACTGCGCGTCGAGCTTCGGGAGCGCCCCGGCACCCGGGTGCGGGCGGCCGAGCGCGCCACCGAGCTGACGGAGCTCGGCCATGAGCAGGGACGTGCCGGAACCGGGGCCGGCGGTCTCCAGGAATGCTCTGGATCGCCTCCTCGGGGAGCGCGCCCAGCATGGCGGTCGCGGACGTCGCGGGAGTCGGCCCCTCGGGGTCCATGTGGATCCGGACCAGGCCGGCCGCGGGCATGCGGGCGAACATGTCCATGTCCGGCTCGAGCGAGCGCAACGGCGCGAGGATCCTCTCGGCCTCCTCGTCGCTGCCGAGCACCGCACCGTCGATGACGACGAGCCGGCGGCCCCGGAACTCCTCGGGGATGTCGGGCATCTCCGGGACGTTCAGCAGGCGGAACGCGGTCGTCACCTCGTCCGGCGCCGTGACGCTCCACTCCGCCCATCCGCGGAGGACCTTCTCGGCGTGGCTCTGGTCCCACACGAGCATGCCGGCGTAGGCGGTCTCGATCGGGTAGAGCCGGAACTCGATAGCCGTGACGACTCCGAAGCTCCCGCCGCCGCCGCGCAGCGCCCAGAAGAGCTCCGGGTTGGTGTCTCGTCGGCCCGGACGATCGATCCGTCGCCGATCACGACCTCGACCGCGGTGACGCTGTTGGTGGCGAGGCCGAGCTTGCGGGCGTACCAGCCGAGGCCGCCGCCGAGCGAGTACCCCACGACGCCGACGTCGGGGGAGGATCCGTGCAGGGCTGCGAGTCCCGCCTGCGCCGCGGGCTCCACGGCGTCGAGCCAGAGAGCGCCGGCCTCGACCCGTGCGACCTGCCGGTCGGCGTCGATGGTCACGGCGGTCATCGCCGAGGTGCGGAGGAGGACGACGTCCTCCAGCGAGCCGAGCGGTCCGGCGTTGTGGCCGGTGCCCTGCGGTGCGACGCGCAGTCCGGCCTCGGCGGCCGCCCGCACCACGGCGCTGACCTCGTCGGCGTTGCCGGGGTAGGCCACGGCGGCGGGGCGTTGGTCGACGGCCACGTTCCAGGGCATGCGGGCCTCGTCGTACCCGGGGTCGCCGGGCAGGTGGATCGCACCCGCGCAGAGGCCGCGCAGGGATGCGGCGCGGGCGTCGACGGAAGTCGAGGTGGTGGTCATGCTGGGGCTCCCTCATCGGTGAGAAATGTTGTTCGGTGGTCTCACCCTGGGGCTCACCGCTTGGCAGCCACTTGGGCCTGACTTGAGGGTCGGCCCAAGTCGTCCCCCCGGACGCGGAGCCAGTGCCCGTGGCTCCCCCCGGGCGGCTCCGCGGCAGTGAGATCCGCGGTCGGCGCGGTCAGGCGTCGGCGAGGGCGGCTCGTAGGTCGCCGAGCGTGCTGACGCCGAGCAGTCGTGACACCGACTCGATGGTCGTCTGCACCATCCGGGGCGTGACGAACAGTGACTCGGCGATGTCGCGCTCCGGCGTGCCGTCGACCGCCAGGCCGACGATGCGGCGCTCGGTGGTGGTCAGGGATGACCGCGCCGGAAGCTCTCGCGGGTACGTCGACGCCCGCATCGCCGAGCAGACGCGCGAGCCTGGCGCGCAGCGCGATCGCTCCGCAGGTCTCGGCGAGCTCGATGGCGGACCTCAGGGACTCCAGCGCCTCGTCGCGGTCGCCCGGTGTGGTGCTGGCGAGAAGGGCCTCGCCGAGAGCAGCCTTCGCCTTCGCCTTCTCCAACAGCTGAGGGCGCGGCTCCAGCAGGGCGACAGCCTCACGGAGCACGTCCACACGGTCGGGTGTCCCGAGCTCCCCGAGCACTCGCAGCGTGCGGCCGACGAGCTCAGGTGTTCCCCAGCGGCGTGCGCTGGCGAGCTCGTCCTCGACCAGGGCCAGGGCCTCCGCGCGCCTCCCGAGCGCGTCGAGGATGGTCGCTCGCTGGGACCGCGACGACCGCCAGACCGGGTTCTGCACACCTCGCACGTAGCCGGCCACGGCGTCGAGGCAGGCCAGAGCCTGCTCGGGTCGTCCTTCGGCGAGCAGCACCGCCGCCTCCGCCTCGCCGAACAGCCGCACCCCCTCCCCGAACCGCTCGTGCGGCCGGGCCTCCTCCAGCCTTCGACGGGCCGCGGCGACGTCGCCGCGCTCCAGCAGGATCGGGACCGTGAACCCGTCGACGTAGGAGTAGCCGATGTTGGAGCCCCACAGCTGGTTCTGCTCCGCGCAGTTGGCCAAGGACTGGAGGGCCTCGCGGAGATCACCCCGCCACCACTGGGTCCAGCCCATCCACAGGTGTGCGCTGAGCACGGCGAAGAGCGCACCCCTGCGGTACCCGTCGGTGAGAGCCTCCTGCCAGTAGCCCATGGTGTCCTCGCCACCCATCTCCAACACCATGCCGGCGACGACCCAGAGCAGCCCGGCGTCGACCTGGCGCAGGCTGCCGTCCTCGACGGCGAACCTGGCGAGGCCGATCGCGCGGGACCGGTGGTCGCTGGTGATCAGGTCCTCCCACGCGAGGGTGGCGGCCAGTGCGCGGGCGCCGGTGCCGTGGCCCGTCACGTCGGGCCGCTGGTCCGCGCGGTAGGCGGCGGGGTCGAGGTCGTGCATGTAGCCGCCGATCCGCTCGAGGGCCAGCAGCCCCTGGCGTTGGTCCACAAGCTCCGCGGGAAGGTCGCCGAGGGCGGCGCGCGCCACGGCCGTGGCCCTGCCCCGGTCCCCGCCGAAGATGAGGGTGCGCGCCAGCATGATCGCGGTCTCCGCCTTGGCCTCCGGGTCCTCGAGCGACCGGTAGGCCCGGGTGAGGTGGTCCAGCGCCGACCCGCCGTTGGTCATCGTCTCGATGCGGCCGAGCTCCATCAGCACGTGAGGAAGGTCCTCCTCGGCCGGCGGCTCCTCGACCGACCGGCAGAGGTACGCGGCAGCGCTCTCCGCTGCGCCCCGGTCCAAGGCGCGCTCGGCAGCCTCGCGCAGGACACGCACCACGCCGAGGTCACCCCTGGGCGGCACCAGGAGCAGGTGCGCGGCGATCTTCTCGGGGGCTGCCCCGATCGCGGCCAGCACGCGTGCTGCCCGGTCGTGTGCCAGCTCCCGCTCACCAGGGGAGAGGTCGTTGTGGACGGCGTCCTCGACCAGGGGGTGTACGAAGCCGAGCGGCTGGTCCGCGCGGAGCACCTCGGCCCTGGCGAGGGCGGCGATGGCAGCGGCGGTCTCGTCCTCGGGCAGCCCGGTCATGGAGGCCACGACGGGCAGAGAGGCGCCGTCGCCCAGCACGGCGATCGCCTGTGCCACGGTCCTGTTCTCGGCCGGCATGCGCGCGAAGCGCATCAGGACGAGGCTCGAGACGGCCCGTGACCCGATCGCGCGGACCGTGTCGGCGTGGGCGGCATCGGGCCGGACCCGCTCCGCCTCCAGGGCACGCAGCAGCTGTCGCAGCAGCAGGGGGTTGCCGGCTGTCGTGTGGTGGCACGCGGTGACGAACGGGTCGGCGGCCTCGCCCAGGCGCTCCCGGACCAGGTCGGCGACGCCGCCACGGGACAGGGGGCCGGGCACCACCGGAGTGGTGCCCGGATCGGTCGCGAGCTCGGTCAGCAGCTCCTCGTCGTCGTGGTGCTCGCCGGTGCGGAGCGTGGCGACGACCAGCACCGGGATCCCCTCGACCCGGCGAAGGAGGTAGGACAGGTAACGCAGCGACCCCGTGTCGCACCACTGCAGGTCGTCGACGGTGAGCACGAGCGGCGCCGTGGCGGCGAGGTTCACCGTCAGCCAGTACAGGCCGTGCAGGACCCCGAACAGACCCTCGTTGCGCTGGTGCGACTCCCCGCCGACCGCGTCGAACACTGCCCCGGCGCTCTCGGCAGAACCCGTCAGCAACGACGCACGGGTTCCCTCCTCGGCGAGGACCGGGTCGAAGAGCTGGCGTACGGCGCCGAAACCGAACGCCTTCTCGAGCTGGCTGCCGCGGGAGGTGAGCACGGTGGCGCCGGCCTCGGAGGCGAGCCGTCGTACCTCCTGCAGAAGCCGGCTCTTGCCGATGCCCGCCGGACCGTTGATGAGCGCGAGCCCGGCCCGGCCGGAGAGAGCGTCGTCCAGGCAGGCTCTGAGCACGGTGAGCTCCGGCTCCCTGTCGACGAGGTCACCGAGACTCACGCTCGCCGGAATGTGCACGGCCGAGACCGGGACCAGCCTGGCGGCGGAGGTGGTGATTCGCGTGCGCGGCACCTGCAGCGTCTCGGACTGGGCCAGGATCTCCGACTCGAGGGACCGCAGCGCCGGCCCCGGGTCGACTCCGAGCTCCTCGGCAAGCAGCGACCGGGCACGACGCAGCGTGGCGAGGGCGTCCGCCTGCCGGTGGCTGCGGTACTGCGCGAGGGCGAGCAGGCGCCAGGGCTCCTCGCGCAGCGGCTCCTCCGCCAGCAGCGCCTCGATCTCGGGGACCAGGATGGCGGTCTCACCACAGTCCAGCCGGGCCGCGAGCAGCTTCTCGCGGGCCAGGTGACGCAGCTCGGTGAACCGGTGGATGTCCGGGATCGCCCAGTCCTGGTCGGCGTGGTCCGCGAGAGCAGGCCCGCGCCACAGGCCGAGCGCCTCGCGGAGCATGGTCACCTGCGCCGCAGGGTCGTCCAGGCTCGCCGAGCGGCTCACCAGGTCGGTGAACCGCCAGGCGTCGACGGCGTCCTCGGGGACCCGAAGGGCGTAGCCGGTCCCGTGGCTGACCAGCACCGCGCTGGGGGAGCGCGCGGCTCGGTCGGGCTCGAGCAGACGTCGGAGGTGGGAGACGTAGGCCTGCAGGCTGCCCGTCGCGCTCCGCGGCGCATCCTGCGGCCAGAGCGCGTCGAGAAGGCGGCCGGTGGGCACGACCTCACCCCGGGCGAGGAGGAGGGCGGCGACCACCGTTCGCTGCCGCTGCCCGCCCAGGTGCACCGGCCGGGCGTCGAGGAGGGCTTCGAGGGGTCCGAGCAGCCGGAAACGCAGACGAGTCGACACAGACTCACGCACAACGGTCATCGACCCTCCCCGGTGCTCCCCACAGCCCCCGAGACTCTCCCGCCAACGTGACGATAGGGGGTCCGGGCGCGCGTGTGTAGGGCATGTCCGGGATGTCCGGATCGTTGAGGCGGCCGGGGTCCGAGTGGACCGCACCGATAGACTGCCGACGCCGTCGAGTCCGGCGGCTGCCAGCTCTCAGCCCACTTCGAAAGGGCCTCGGTGACCACCGAACACGACCTTGTCCTCGTCGTCGACTTCGGGGCGCAGTACGCCCAGCTCATCGCCCGCCGGGTTCGCGAAGCACGGGTGTACTCCGAGATCGTCCCGCACACGATGCCCGTCGAGGAGATGCTCGCCCGCAACCCCAAGGCGATCGTCCTCTCGGGCGGGCCCTCCTCGGTCTACGAGCCGGGTGCGCCGCAGGTCGGGCCCGCCATCTTCCAGGCGGGCGTCCCCGTCTTCGGCATGTGCTACGGGTTCCAGGCGATGGCGCTTGCCCTCGGCGGTGAGGTACGCCGGACCGGCAGCTCGGAGTACGGCCGGACCCCTGTCACGGTGACCGAACGCGGCACGCTGCTCTCCGAGGTGCCCCAGAGCCACCGCGTCTGGATGAGCCACGGCGACTCGGTCGTCGCGGCACCCGCCGGGTTCACGGCGCTGGCCACCTCGGCCGGATCGCCGGTGGCGGCGTTCGAGGACCTCGACCGTCGCCTCGCCGGCGTGCAGTGGCACCCGGAGGTCATGCACACCGAGCACGGCCAGGCGGTGCTCACCCACTTCCTGCACAACATCGCCGGCTGCCGCCCCACCTGGACGATGGTCAACATCGTCGACGAGCAGGTCGAGCGGATCCGCGACCAGATCGGTGACAAGCAGGCCATCTGCGGGCTGTCCGGCGGAGTCGACTCCGCGGTGGCCGCCGCCATGGTGCAGCGTGCCATCGGCGACCAGCTCACCTGTGTCTTCGTCGACCACGGCCTGCTCCGCAAGGGTGAGGCCGAGCAGGTCGAACGCGACTTCGTCGCCGCGACCGGCGTCTCGTTGCACGTCGTGGACGCACAGCAGCGTTTCCTCGACGCACTCGCCGGGGTCACCGACCCCGAGGAGAAGCGCAAGATCATCGGCCGGGAGTTCATCCGGGTCTTCGAGGCCGCCGAGCTCGAGATCGTGGGGGAGGCCGCCGAGCACGGGGACAAGGTCTCCTTCCTCGTCCAGGGCACGCTCTACCCCGACGTCGTCGAGTCCGGTGGCGGTGCGGGCACGTCCAACATCAAGTCCCACCACAACGTCGGCGGCCTGCCCGAGGACCTCCAGTTCGAGCTGGTCGAGCCGCTGCGCACGCTGTTCAAGGACGAGGTCCGCCTCGTCGGGGAGCAGCTCGGGCTTCCGGCGGAGATCGTCTGGCGCCACCCGTTCCCGGGCCCCGGCCTCGGCATCCGGATCATCGGCGAGGTCACGCACGATCGGCTCGAGATCCTGCGTGAGGCTGACGCCATCGCGCGCGAGGAGCTCACCAAGGCGGGCCTGGACCGCGACATCTGGCAGTTCCCGGTCGTGCTGCTGGCCGACGTACGCTCCGTCGGCGTGCAGGGTGACGGCCGCACCTACGGTCACCCGGTCGTGCTTCGGCCGGTGACGTCCGAGGACGCGATGACCGCGGACTGGGCACGGCTGCCGTACGACGTGCTGGAGGCGATCTCCACGCGGATCACCAACGAGGTGCGCGAGATCAACCGCGTCACGGTCGACATCACGAGCAAGCCACCGGGCACCATCGAGTGGGAGTGAGCGACATGACCGAGAGCGCCGGCAGGCCGCAGCTCACCTGCCCCTTGTGCCACGGCACGGAGTTCCAGCAGGAGGAGGCGCGACAGGACTCGCGCTGGGGATTCACCTCGCACCGGATGACGCTCATGGTGTGCGTGCGGTGCCGCCACGTGCTGCACTTCTACGACAAGCGGTCGATCTTCGACTTCGAGTAGGCCTGCCACTCCCGAGCCGCGGGCGGCCCCCAGGGACGGTCGGGTGCTAGAAGGCGAGCAGGGCGCCGATGATCGTGCCCACGACGAGGCCCGCGCCCGAGACGGCGAGCGCGACCGGAGCCAGCTTCTCGTTCTTGGTCATCCCGACCGCGCCCAGGATGAGGCCGGCCGGTCCGAAGATCACGGGGAAGAACAGGAAGGCCAGGCCTCCGAAGACGATCCCGAGGATCGAGAGCGTGTTGGCGGGGTTCGCCTGAGCGGCGTACATGCCGTGAGGTGCGTAGGGCGTGGGGCCCGCGGCCCCGGCAACGGGGGAGCGGTGCTCGGTCCACCTGAAGCCGTCCCAGTAGCGGAGCTGACCCGGGTACTCGGGGTCGGAGTACCAGCCGGCAGCGGCCTGGTTCATCGTCTGTCCTGTCGTGTCGGTGCGACCGCTGGCTTGAGGACGGTGCAAAGGGGATTTCCCGTAGCAGAGTAGGTGCTGGGTTCCCAGCTCCGCAAAACGCGCGAAGCTAGTCGTCGAGAAGCTCTTCGGTGCTGACCACGGTGGCGAACTCCCCGTGGAGGTTGGTGGCCGTCGCACGCGCGAGCTCGTCGGCGGTCATGGTCTCGCCGTCCGGGCCCGTGCGGTCGAACGTGTGCGTCGCGTCGATCGCGAACAGCACGTCGTAGCCGAGGTTCCCGCCCACTCGCGCAGTCGTCTCGCAGCAGTGGTTGGTGGTGATCCCGCAGACCACGATGCCGGGCACGTCGTGAGCGGTCAGCCACGCCTGTCGAGGTCGGGGGAGCCGTGGAAGCTCGAGTTGACCTGCTTCGTCACGAGCAGGTCCGGCTCGGTCGCGAGGTAGTGCTTCAGCCGGTTGCCCGGCGAGTCCGGGTGCAGCGGCGAGCCGGGTTGTCGAGTCGTGCCGGACGTGTACGACGGGCCGCCTGACGGCGTGCCAGCGTTCGACGAGGGCCGCGATGTTGTCGTCGCAGGCAGGGTTGTTGCGCTTGCCCCAGGCCGGGTCGTCGAAGCCCTCTTGGGCGTCCACGACGACGAGGGCGTACCGCGACAGGTCTCGAGACTCCATGTCCCGACCGTAGTCCGCCGCACGGCCGAGTGCGGGCCGAACGACCCTGTCCGGGCCGGGTGACCGAGGCGCATGCTGCACCTGTCACGAGCGAAGGGCTGGTGAACCATCGTGATGGACGACGAGCCGGGCCGCGGCAACGGCGGATGGGACCGCGTCGACTGGAACGGTATGCACGACGGGCTGGGCTGGGGCGGCTGGCTGCTGATGGCCCTGTTCTCGATGCTTCTGGTCGCACTCGTGATCGGGATCGTCGTACTGCTCCTGGCGCGCTCCACCGGTGGGGGTGGGACGTCCGGCACCGGCACTTCTCGCACACGCGACGGGTCCCAGCGGTGCGGAACAGGTGCTCGGAGAGCGCTACGCGCGTGGTGAGATCGACGAGGACGAGTACCTCCGTCGAAGGGCAGTGCTCCGCGGCTAGCCGACCCCGGCAGGGTCGACGTACCCGTAGGTGGTGGTGCGCTGACGCACCGGACGGTCGATCGCGGCACCGATCTCGACGAGCTCCGCGACCGTCTTGGCGGAGCCGTGCTCGGACCCGGCCATGCGGGAGATGGTCTCCTCCATCAGGGTCCCGCCCAGGTCGTTGGCTCCCGCGCGCAACATCGCCTGGGTGCCCTCGACCCCCAGCTTCACCCACGATGTCTGGATGTTGTCGATGCGGCCGTGGAGCATGATCCGGGCCATCGCGTGCACCGCGAGGTTGTCGCGCATGGTGGGGCCGGGCCGGGCCACGCCGGCCAGGTAGATCGGTGCGGAGGTGTGCACGAACGGCAACGGCACGAACTCGGTGAACCCGCCCGTCTCGTCCTGGATCCGAGACAGCACCCGCAGGTGAGTGACCCAGTGCGCCGGGTTGTCGACGTGGCCGTACATCATCGTCGAGCTCGACCGGACGCCCACCTGGTGAGCCGTCGTGACCACGTCGATCCAGGTCGACGTGGGCAGCTTCCCCTTGGTCAGGATCCATCGCACGTCGTCGTCGAGGATCTCCGCCGCGGTGCCCGGGATGGTGTCCAGGCCCGACTCCTTGGCCCGCACGAGCCAGTCGCGGTAGGACATCCCCGTGCGCGAGGCGCCGTTGACGATCTCCATCGGGGAGAAGGCGTGCACGTGCATCCCCGGCACCCGCGCCTTCACCGCGGAGGCCAGGTCGAAGTACGCCGTGCCCGGCAGCTCGGGGTCGATGCCGCCCTGCATGCACACCTCGGTCGCACCGTCGTGCCAGGCCTCCTCTGCCCGGTCCGCCACGTCGTCGAGGGAGAGGGAGTAGGCGTCGGCGTCGGTGCGACGCTGGGCGAACGCGCAGAAGCGGCAGCCGGTGTAGCAGACGTTGGTGAAGTTGATGTTGCGGTTGACGACGTAGGTGACCTCCTCGCCGGCCACCTCGCGGCGCAGGTCGTCGGCGATCCGGCAGACCTCGCGCAGGGCCTCGCCCTCCGCCGTCATCAGCGTCAGCGCCTGCTCGTCCGTGAGGTGGGCGGGATCGCGCTCGGCGGCGGCGAGGGCTGTCTTGACGTCGCTGTCGAGGCGGGTGGTCACGGCTGTTCCGGTCACCGCTTCGCGGAGGGAGTCCCAGTCGCCGTACACCGACTCGAAGTCGTCGCGGCGGTCCGCCGTACGCCCCTCGGTGTCGATGGACGCGTGCAGGTCGACCCGTCCGACGGAGGCGAAGCCCCCGTCGGGCTCCTGCCAGGGCCGGCCGGTCGGCCTCGCACCCGGAACCGCCAGCCCGCTGTCCGCGGCGAGCGCGGCGACGTGGCCGCTGACCCGCGGGTCGATCCAGGGCTCGCCCGCCCGGACGTACTCGGGGTGCACGGTGAGCCGCTCCGCGAGCGAGAAGCCGGCCTTCTCGGTGACCGAGCGCAGGCGCTCGAGTGAGGGCCAGGGGCGTTCGGGGTTCACGTGGTCGGGCGTCAGCGGGGAGACCCCGCCCCAGTCGTCGACGCCCGCCCCGAGCAACGCTGTGCACTCCGCGAGGTCGACGAGGTTCGGTGGCGCCTGCACGCGCATCTTGGGCCCCAGGACGATCCTGGTGACCGCGATCGCGGCGAGGTACTCCTCGAGCCCGAGGTCGTCGGTGGAGCGCATCGCCGTGTCCGGCTTGGCACGGAAGTTCTGGACGATGACCTCCTGCACGTTCCCGTACTGCCGCGCGACCCGACGCAGCGCGAAGACCGAGGCGGCGCGCTCGGCGACGGTCTCCCCGATGCCGACCAGCAGGCCGGTGGTGAACGGCACGTTGAGGCGGCCGGCGTCCTCGAGCACGCGCAGCCGCACAGCGGGGTCCTTGTCGGGCGACCCGTAGTGGGCTCGTCCCTTCTCGGTGAACAGCCGCGTCGAGGTGGTCTCGAGCATCATGCCCATCGACGGGGAGACCGGCTTGAGACGGTTGATCTCCTCCCAGGACATCACCCCGGGGTTCAGGTGGGGGAGCAGCCCGGTCTCCTCGAGCACGAGCACCGCCATCGCGCGGACGTAGTCGAGGGTCGAGTCGTAGCCCTTCTCGTCCAGCCACCGGGCTGCGGCCGGCCAGCGGTCCTCCGGACGGTCGCCGAGGGTGAACAGGGCCTCCTTGCAGCCGAGCGCCGCGCCCTCGGTCGCGATGGCGAGGACCTCGTCGGGGGAGAGGTAGGGCGCCTCACCTGCCGCGGCCAGCCTGCCCGGCGTCGTCACGAACGTGCAGTAGTGGCACCGGTCGCGACACAGCCGGGTCAGCGGGATGAAGACCTTCGGGGAGTACGTCACCACGCCGGCGCGCCCCGCCGCCTCCAGCCCGGCGTCTCGCACGTGCGCGGCCGTCGTGCACAGGGCTTCGAGGTCCGGGCCTCGAGCGGTCAGGAGTACGGCGGCCTCCGACTCGTCGAGAGATACGCCCCGGGCGGCGCGGGCCAGGGCCCGTCGCATCGCCTGTGGGGTCACGCCGGGGTCGTCGGTGGTCACAAGGCTCCCTCGGGACTCGCGTCGGGGCATCAGGTCGCGGGCCGACGCCGGTGGCACGGTTCCGCCACCGCACGAACTCTGCCTCCGGGGAGCGTACCTACCGGTGCGAGGACGATGCCGCCCGTCCCACCAGATGTCAACGCGCTCCGGCGCCCGGGCGAGGGCGGGGCGTGGCGTCGCGCAACCAGTCAGGGCCGAGGTCGGACAGCGAGTAGCCGAAGGGGTAGGTCCTCTTGGGGTCGTGGACGTAGGGCCTCGACTCCGGCCGTGGGGGTACGACGAGGCGCAGCGCGTGCGCACGCAGCCGCAACGCCCTGTCCAGCAGGGCAGAGAGCCAAGCCGGCTGACGGGGGAGGCCCAGGGCCACCCTCAGCGGCTCGTCGAGCATCGCGACACTGACCCGTCGCACCAGCGGCCGCACGAACGGCGGGTACCAGTTCTCGACGATCCGCATCGACGCCTCCGCGACCCGTCGGTTCTGCGGCGCGAACTCGAAACGCTCGGCTTCGTACTCGTCGAGGAACCGCTCGTAGCCGTCGTAGCTCGTCGGCAGGTCCTTGATGCCCATCAGCTCGCCGAACCGCGTGGTCACCCGGTGCATCGACTCGACCTCGTGAGGATGCAGGGGGCGCCAGCCGTAGGCGTCGATGAACCTCTTCGGGCCCACGATGGTGGTCGCGAGCACGTAGAGGAACTCGTCGTTGGGGATGTCGTACTTCCCGTGGATGCGGTTGAGGTGCCGCATGGCGGCGCGGCCGCGCTCGGACTCGAGGGTCTCGACAGTGGCTTCGTAGCCGATCAGGATCGTGTCGTCGTACCGCTTCTGGCCGTGGTCCTCGAACTGGCGGGTGCGGTCGAGCAGGGTGCTGATCGTGGGTACGCCGTAGTCGCGCATGAACGCGATCGAGGTGCCCTGGACGTACTCCCACGGGAACTCGTACTGCGTGACGAGGCCGAAGATCTCGTCGAAGTCCTCGGCAGGGTCGAGGTTCTCGATGCGGCGCAGGTTCCGGTAGCGACCGAAGGCCATGGGTGGGGTCCGTTCCTTGCGGGGACGCTCACTTACAACGCAACTGTGACAGCAGAACTGTCATCGTGGCAAGGGGTGGTCGATGGCCGCTTGGGGCCACCCGTTCGGGGGTCATGGCACGCGTTGGTCCAGACCGATCCGGACCCTTCCGGGCGGAAACTGTCGGTGGAAGCCAGAAAACTCACCTCCGGAGGGAAAGGAGCCGGCCGCCGGCCGGTTGCAACAAGAAGGCGCCAGCCATCCCGACATGGTGCCGCACAGCCCGCCCGGAGGGAGCTTCGATGTCCGAACCCGTGAGCAACGTCCAGCCGGCGGCCTCGGCCGAAGCTGCCGAGCACGCCGATCCACGACGGTGGTGGGCACTGGCGGTGCTGGCCGCCGCCCAGCTGATGATCGTCCTCGATGCCTCGATCGTGAACATCGCGCTCCCGTCGGCGCAGGAGGAGCTGGGGATCAGCAACGCCGACCGCCAGTGGGTCGTGACCGCCTACACGCTGGCCTTCGGGGCACTTCTGCTGCTCGGCGGCCGGATCGCCGACTACACCGGCCGCAAGCGCACGTTCCTCATCGGCCTGCTCGGCTTCGCTGTCGCGTCGGCCATCGGTGGGCTCGCGCCGAACCAGGAGCTCTTGTTCGCTGCCCGCGCGCTGCAGGGTGCGTTCGCCGCGCTGATGGCACCCGCGGCGTTGTCGCTGGTCACGGTGACCTTCGTCGAGCCGAGGGAGCGCGCGAAGGCGTTCGGTGTCTTCGGCGCACTCGCCGGCGCAGGCGCTGCGATCGGACTCATCGTCGGTGGCGTGCTGACCGAGTTCACCTCGTGGCGTTGGTGCCTCGGCGTCAACGTGCCGGTCGCGATCATCGTCGCCGCGGCCGCGCTGCCACTCGTGCACGAGAGCAAGGCCCATGGCGACACCCGGTACGACATCCCCGGTGTGCTCCTCGCGACGGTCGGCCTGTTCTCGCTGGTCTTCGGTTTCACCGAGGCTGCCCGCGCCCAGCAGCCGGACAACCCGCAGGACACCTCCGTCCAGGGCTGGACGGCGCCGTCGACGCTCACGTTCCTGGCGATCGCCGTCGTGCTCCTGGTCGCCTTCGTCCTCTGGGAGCGCCGCGCAAGGAACCCGATGCTGCCGCTGCGCGTGGTGCTCGACCGGAACCGCGGCGGCTCCTACCTGGTGTTCCTGCTCGTGGGCGCCGGCCTGTTCGCGATGTTCCTCTTCCTGACCTACTACTTCCAGCTCAACCTCGGCTACAGCCCGCTGAAGGCGGGCTTCGCGTTCCTGCCGTTCAGCGTCGGCATCATCCTCTCCGCAGGTGTGGTGGCGAACCTGCTGCCGCGGGTCGGGCCCAAGGCGCTGATGGTTCCTGGCCTGGCCATCGCCACGATCGGGATGCTGCTGCTCACCCGCATCGGCCCCGACACGGCGTACTGGTCACACGTGCTGCCGGCCGAGATCCTGATGAGCGTCGGCATGGCCAGCGTGTTCATCCCTGCCTCGAGCACCGCGCTGCTCGGCGTGGGCAGCCACGACGCCGGCGTCGCCAGCGCCGTGCTCAACACCTCGCAGCAGATCGGCGGCTCGCTCGGGACCGCGCTGCTCAACACGCTGTTCGCCGGGGCGGTCACCAGCTTCCTCGCCGCCAACGTGCGAGCACCGCAGGACGTCCAACGCCTAGCGCCGGAAGCGTTCATCCACGGCTACCACGTGGCGTTCTTCTGGGGTGCGATGCTGCTCGCCGCGGCGTTCGTGGTGGCCCTGCTGCTCATGAACGCCCGCAAGCAGCACGTCTCCGCCGACGTGGTGCCCGCCGGGTAGGTCTTCTCGAGCACCTCGCCGAGCCCTCACCCGCGGGGTGCTGGGGCCCCTTCGAATCACCGGCAGGCTCACGCGGCGACTGTGACAGTGAAGCTGTCGACTTCGTCAGGACCTGGTCTAGGGTGATCGGCATGAGTGTGCAGGAGGAGAGCGGGGAGCGAGCTCTTCACGATCGACGAGCTGGCCCTCGCGGGCGGCATGACGGTGCGGACGACCCGCTACTACGCCAGCCTCGGGCTGCTGCCCCCGCCGGTGCGCAGGGGGCGTCTCGCGTACTACTCGCCCCTGCACCTCGCCCGTCTGGAGCTGATCCGGGCACTGCAGGACCACGGGTTCACGCTCGCGGCCATCGAGAAGTACATGAAGCGGATCCCGGCCACCGCATCGCTCGAGGAGCTCGCCATGCAGCGGGCCATGCTCACGTCGTGGGCGCCGGGCCCGCGCGAGGAGCTCACCCGTCGGCAGCTGGAGAGGAAGGCGGGTCGCAAGCTGGGCGACGAGCAGCTCGAGAGGCTCGTCGACACCGGTGCTGTGGCGCGCACGCCGGCGGGCGGCTTCGAGGTGCTGCCGGCCTTCGAGGTCGGCGTGCAGATGCTCGACATGGACATCCCGCTCGACAGCATCGTCGCTGCGAGCGAGGCGATCACCCGGCACATGGACTCCCTCGCCGACGAGCTCACCGACATCCTGCGCACCCGGGTCCTCGAGCCCTACCGGAAGCAGGAGTACTCCGACGTGGACCCTGCGAAGTTCGAGGCCACCATGGCGAGACTGCGTCAGCTGACCCTCGAGGCCGTGGTGAGCGGCTTCCAGCGCGCGGCCAACCAGGTGATCAGCCGCTCGCTGTCGAAGGACTGAGCCCGGCCCGGGCGGACGAGGTCGCGCCCGCCCTGGCCGATGCTCGCCCGGAGAGCGCGCTCAGGTGTAGAGGCGCTCGAGCACGTCCTGGTACTTCGCGTGCACGACCCGCCGCTTGAGCTTCAGCGTCGGGGTCAGCTCCTCGCTCTCGGCGGTCCACTCGGTCGGCAGCAGCTCGAACTTCTTGACCTGCTCGGGCCGGGAGAGGCGCTCGTTGGCGGCGTCGACCGACTGCTGCACCAGTGCGAGGACCTGCGGGTTCCGGGCCAGGTCGGCGAGGTCGGTGAACTCGATGCCGTGCTTCTGCGCGAGCAGCGGCGCGATCTCCCCGTCGAGGGTGAGGATCGCGACGCAGTACGGGCGGCCGTCGCCGAAGACCAGGGCGTGGCCCACGAGGGGGCTCTCCTTGAGGAGGTTCTCGATGTTCGAGGGGGCGATGTTCTTGCCGGCGGAGGTGATGATCATCTCCTTCTTCCGGTCCACGACGTAGAAGAAGCCGTCCTCGTCCATCTGCCCGATGTCGCCGGTGTGGAGCCAGCCGTCGTCGTCGATCAGCGCGCGGGTGGCATCCTCCTGCTTGAAGTACCCGGGGGTGGCCACCGGTCCGCGAACGAGGATCTCGTTGTCCTCGCCGAGCCGCACCTCGACTCCCGCGATCGCGCGGCCCACGCTGCCGAGGCGGAAGCCGGTGGGTCCGTTCGCCGTGACGACGGCACTGGTCTCGGTCATGCCGTAGACGTCGTAGATCTCGATGCCGAGGCCCGCGAAGAACCGGGTCACCTCCACCGGCATGGGTGCGGCGGCGCTCGCCGCCCACTCGACGCGGTCGAGTCCCAGCAGGCCGCGGATCGGCCCGAGGACGGCGGCGTCCATCGCGGCGTACTCCTTTGCGAGCTCGGGCGAGGTCTCCTGGCCGGTCTGGCGGGACTCGACGTACCGCAGCCCGACCGCCATCGCGTTCTCGACCGCGGCCCGCTTGCTCTCGTCAGGCTCCGCGGCGAGCAGACCCGAGACTCCGGTGCGGATCTTCTCCCACACGCGCGGGACCCCGAAGAACCGTGTCGGGTGGACTTCGCCGAGGGCGCCCACGAGGAGCGAGGGGTCGCCGATGAGGTGGACGTGGCCGCCCTGGAACTGCGGGATGTAGATGCCGAGCATGCGTTCGGCGATGTGGGCGAAGGGCAGGTAGGAGACCGTCTCGCCCGGCTCGAACATCTGGTGCGTCTCGAGCGAGCTCTCGGTCTCGAAGCAGATGTTGTGGTGAGTCAGCACCACGCCCTTCGGATGCCCCGTGGTCCCGGAGGTGTAGAGGATCGTGAGGGGATGGTCCGGGGTGACCGAGCGCCACAGGTCGTCGTACCTCCCGGGGTCGGCCGCCCGCGCCTCACGCCCGCGCTCGAGCAGGTCGTCCCAGGACAGCGCTCGCTCGTCCTCGCCGACCAGGGTCGGGTCCATCACGACGACGGCCTTGATGCCCGACACCTCGGCGAGCGCCTTCTGCCACCGTGCGAGCTGGTCGGCGCCCTCGAGTACGACGACCGTGGGCTCTGCGTTCTCGGCCACGTAGGCCACCTGTTCGGGCGCGAAGGTGGCGTAGATCGACATGGGTGTGCCACTGGCGTGCACGCCGGCGATGTCCGCGAGCACGTGCTCGATGCGGTTGGTCGCCATGATCGCCATCGTGTCGCCGGGAGCCAGGCCCACCTGCACGAGCCCGGCTGCCAGGTCGAGCGCCTGCTCGCGCACCTGGGACCAGGTCAGCGTCCGCCAGCCCTGCGCGCCGGGCGCGATGCCGATCTTGTCGGAGTACGCCGCAGCGTCCCCGCGCTCGGCGACGGTCTGCTCGAGCCGGGTGCAGAAGGTCATGCCGGCGATCCGGTCCTCGATCCCCTGGCGCTGCTGCAGGACGTCGCTCATCGTTCTCCTCCGACTTTGGTTGTGACCGGGGCCACATCATGCCGTGGATGGCCGATCTTGGGGAGACGTTGTCCGCGACGCCCGGTGGTCGGGTCGGCAATGGTCGATTTGCTGATGACTCGCGACGCCGGGGCCCATACTGTTCCGCGATGGGGGGTGGGCCCGATGACCGTCGGCGCTGTTGCAGAACAAGAGACCTGGACCGAAACCGCACGCCAGGCCCTTCGTGGGCTCTCGGCGGTGACCTTCGCCGGTGCGCCTCCTCGGGCTCCTCGTGGGCGGGGTGGGTAGCCGGCTGGCGATGTTGGCCCTGGCCAGGCTCAACCCGGGCTTCACCGGCACGACCAGCGACGACGGCTTCACCATGGGCCACCTGACCCCCGCCACGTTCAACCTGCTGGCGGTGACCACGCTCATCGGCGTGTTCGGCGCGGGTCTGTACTTCGTCGCTGCGTGGGCTCATGATCGGACCGCGCTGGTTCCAGGTCCTGTCGATCTCGGTCGGACCCGCGGTGGTGGTCGGCGGCAGCCTCGTCCACGTGGACGGCGTCGACTTCACTGCTCGAGCCCGCATGGCTGGCGATCGCCATGTTCGTCGCGATCCCGGGGGTCTACGCAGCGCTCCTGACAGTGCTCGCTGAGCGCTGGCTGGCCCCCGACCGTGGCTTCATGACTGCGCCCCTCTGGCTGGCCGCGTCGCCGCTCCTGCTGTGGATCCCCCTCGCGCCGTTCCTGGCGGCGCTTCTCCTCGGCCTCGTGGCCTACGAAGTAGCGCGTCGGGCCCCCCGTGGGGCCGCACTCCTCGGCCACCCCGCCTTGCCGTGGCTGGTGCGTGGCGCACTGCTCGTCGTCTTCGTCGCGGCCGTGGTGGGTCTCGTGCGCGACACCACCGCCTTGACCTGACCTCGCCCGTCAGGCATGTCCTGGCGCTGCGGCGGGAGCGCCGGTCCCTAGGCTGGACGGGTGCAGGTGCTCGTCGTGGACGTCGCGAACGTCATGGGCAGCCGTCCCGACGGCTGGTGGCGGGATCGCGCAGCTGCCGCGCGGCGTCTTCGTGAGCAGGTCGCGGCCGCAGACCTGTCGCATGACGTGGTCATCCTCGTTCTCGAGGGAGCAGCCCGAGCAGGCAGCCCGTCCGGCCGGGAAGGGCGCGTCCACACGGTCCACGCTCCAGGCTCCGGGGACGACACGATCGTCGAGACCGTGGTGGCGCAGGTCGGCACGGGTGACGGTCGCGACGTCACGGTCGTCACCGCCGACCGGGGCCTTCGGGCACGCGTCGACGCCGCCGGCGCGACAAGCGTGGGTCCTTCATGGCTGCTCGACCGGCTCGACGGCGGGGCTGGTGCATCGGGTCCCTGACCGGGCGAGTTCCTATCATCCGCGAGGGTGGCTGGGTGAAGACCGAGGAGGACCCGCTGGACCTCGGAGAGGGAACGAGGGCGCACGCTAATGCGGTGGCGATCCGCCACGTCGAGGACGCGGTCCTCGAGGCTGACGGCGCAGTCCTGCGATACGGCGGGTTCTACGGGCCGGGTGCCACCGACGCCCAGGTCGAGCTGGTGCGCAAGCGGCAGTTCCCGCTCGTCGGCGGCGGCACCGGCTACACCTCATGGGTGCACCTCGACGACGCGGCGAGCGCTACCGTCCTGGCTGTGGAGCAGAAGGCCAGGGGCGTGTTCAACATCGTCGACGACGAGCCTGCCCCGGTCGGCGAGTGGCTGCCGTATCTGGCTGCCTGCGCGGGGGCGAAGCGGCCGATTCGGGTGCCCACGTGGCTGGCCCGGATGCTGGCCGGGGAGGTGGCGGTGACGATGATGACCGAGGGGCGCGGTTTCTCCAACGCCAAGGCCAGGCGGGAGCTCGACTGGGAGCCTCGCTATCCGTCGTGGCGGCAGGGCTTCCGTGAGGTCCTCGCGTGACCCGGGCAGAGGAGTTCGAGGAGCTGCGGCCGCTGCTGTTCGCGATCGCCTACCGGATTCTCGGCAGTGTGAGCGAGGCCGAGGACGCGGTCCAGGAGACCTGGCTGCGCTTGCAGGCGTCCCCGACACGACCCACGTCGACCAAGGCGTTCCTCTCGGCCGTGGTGACCCGGATCTCGATCGACGTACTGCGGTCGGCGCGCCGCCGGCGGGAGGAGTACGTCGGGGAGTGGTTCCCCGAGCCGCTGCTGACCGACCCCTACGAGGATCCGGAGCGCTCGGCGGAGCTGGCCGACTCGTTGTCGATGGCGGCGCTGCTGCTGCTCGAGCGTCTGACCCCGCTCGAGCGGGCGGTCTTCGTGCTGCGGGAGGTGTTCGGTTTCGGCTTCCCGGAGGTCGCGTCGGCCGTGGGGCGGTCGGAGGCGGCGTGCCGCCAGCTCGCGGTGCGGGCGCGGCGACACATGGACGGGACGCCTGGGGGTCCTTCGCGAGGCCATCGGGACTGTGGCCTGCGCTCCGGACCTCATTGCGGCGGCTGTTCAGCCGACCGCGTCCGGGTCGTAGGAGCAGGCGTCGGTGGCGTCCACCGCCTCTCCCGGCGCAGGGGCTGTCTCAGGGGCTGACGAGGCGGGGTCTCGGGCGGGACGGTCGTGGTCGGGGACTGGGAGACGTTCCCTCGGGCTTCGCGGGGCTCCGGCGGCGCCAAGGCCTTTGCCACTACGGAGTGAAGCCAGACGAAGTCGGGGTCCCCGGGGGAGAACTGCTCGGACGACCGGAAGACCACCGATCGCACCGACGCGTCCTTGACCCGCAGCGCGAGGTCGACGAAGGCCGGCATCAGGTCTGACGGGATGTCCGTGCGGACGATCTCCTTGCTGGTGGCCGCGAGGTCCTGGTAGCGCCGCAGCAGCGTCCAGGGTCGGGCCTCGTCGATGATCGCGTCGATCATGCAGCGCTGTCTCTCCATGCGCTGGTAGTCGTCGGACCCCCAGCGGCCCCTCGCGAACCACAGCGCCTCGAAGCCGTCCAGACGCTGCGCCGGCCCTGGCTCGAGGTAGCCCTCGGGCGGGACACCGAGATCGGTGTTCCCGCCGATCGGCACCCGGGTGTTGATGTCGACCGTGACGCCGCCCATGGCGTCCACGAGCTGTCGAAAGCCGAGGAGGTTGACGAGGACGTAGTAGTCCACCTCGACACCGAGGCTCCCGGCCACGGCCTCCTTGACCGCGTCGGCGCCCTCGTTGTCCGAGTTGCCGAGGATCCCCGGATGCACCGCCGGCACCTGGCCGTAGACGGCATTGAGCATCGAGGCCGCAGGGTCTCCGGCGGCCTCGTAGCCATCCGGGTAGAGCGCCTGGAGCGGGCTCTCCGCCGGGAACTGCGCGTTCATCATGTTGCGTGGCAGGCTGAACAGCACCGTCCGGCCCGTGCGGGTGTCGATGCTGGCCAAGATCACCGAGTCCGTGCGCACCCCGTCCCGGTGCACGTTCCCGTCCCCACCGAGCATCAGGACGTTGACCCGGTCCTGTCCCGCCCACGGGTCCGCTCCGGTCGCTCCTGTGGGTGCGGTCGCACTCTCGTTGCCCTCGAAGACCGACTCCACGAGATCGGCCTGCACCCAGGCGTAGCGGGCACCGAGCGCGACGGGCGACGCCAGCGCCAGACAGAGTGCCAGGACGAAGGCGCCGCCGAAGAAGGACTGGAGCGGACTCCGCTGGTGAGGGCGGACCAGGAGGTACGTCGTCACGACCACCACGACCCACAGCGCCAGGGCGCCGGCCATCACCCCGGCCGCGACCCGCAGGTGCGTGGTCTCGAAGGCGAACGCGGTCGCCGCTCGCAGGTCGCGGCCGACGTACCAGGCGCCCGCGCCTGCGAGCGCCAGCGTCGGCAGCATGACCAGCAGTCCGAGTCGCACACGACGGGTCCACAGGTAGCCGGCCCCCGGGAGGACGCCCCCCAGCAAGGTGACACCGACCGTGCCTGCCAGACCCGTCGCCCGGCGATGCGCGTGAGCACGCTGCTTCGGCCGCGGACGCGCGGGAGCCTGCCCCGACTCAGGCGTGGCGGTGCCGGTCATGTCCCCTCCCTGGGGGGAGGGTAAGCCTGGGTGGGCGCGGACGGCGGGGGTTCCCTCCTTTCCGCGGGACAGATCAGCAGGCGCCGGATGCGGCCCGTCTCACGAACAAGGGGCGATGAGGGTGCTCCTCACCGCCCCGGCATCGGCAGGGTGACGCCTGTGGGTCAGTCCTCCTCGTTGAAGACCGTGATCCGCAGGCTCGGCTCGTCCTCCTCGTCGTCGAACGTGACCCTCACCCGTTCGTCGCGTACCCGGACTCTCTCGTCGTCTCCGCGGACCCTGAAGCGCACGTCGAAGTCCTCGGCATCCAGCTCCTCGAGCCAGAACCGGTTCCGGTCGAAGTCGAACCTGAGCCTCCGGCAGTCGCCGTCCTCGAGGCTGAACTCGCGATCCTCCGAGTCGGTCCACGCCTCGAAGTCGAACTCCTCGTCGCTGTCAGTGTCCTTGCAGACGCGAACCCTCAGCTCGTCGCCTTCTCCTTGAGCGGCCGCGACCGCCGGTGCAAAAGCGGAAGCGGCCAACGCGGCAGCGCATGCGGCGCCCAGCGCAGCTCGAACCAGCATGGTGGTGCTCCTTCCGGGGGATCCGACAGAGCCGCACCGAGGGACTTTCCCGTACCTGAGTTGCGGCCACGACCCCGAGGTGGTCGAGGGTCTGCTCGATGAAATGACCGACCCCGCCGACCCAAGACCCCTACCACTCCAACGTAAGAAGCCCCTGAGAGAACGCTCAATGACGAGTGAGGACTCTCGACACTAGCCCTGGTGAGGACGGCACGAGCACGGCAATAGCACCAAGGACCAGCGGCGGGGGATGGATAAGGCACGAGCACAGACACGCAGGTCATGGGCCGTTACAAGCGCCATAGCGCGTTGAATGCATCAACAGTCATTCAGGTGCGACCGACCTCGCCATCGTCGCTCAGTGCACGTTCCGGTCACACTCTGGGCAAGGGCGATCCTCGCGGTCAGATCCCCAGGGAGCGGCCGATGATCTCCTTCTGGATCTCGGTCGTGCCGCCGTAGATCGTCTGGATGCGGCTGTCCACGTAGGCGCGGGCGATCGGGTACTCCATCATGTAGCCGTAGCCACCGTGCAGCTGGACCGCCTCGTTGACGAGCTTGTTCTGGAGCTCCGTGGTCCACCACTTCGCCATCGAGGCGAGCGTGGCGTCGAGCTTGCCCTCGTTGTGCCTGCGGACGCAGTCGTCGACGAAGACCCGCGCGATGTGCGCCTCGGTCGCCATCTCGGCGATGAGGAAGCGGTTGTGCTGGAACTTCCCGATCGGCCTGCCGAAGGCCTCCCGCTCCTTCGCGTAGGCGAGCGACAGCTCGAGGATGTGCTCGCACGCCGCGGCCGCGATCATCGCGATCGAGAGCCGCTCCTGAGGCAGGTTCACCATCAACGAGATGAAGCCGCTGCCCTCCTCGCCGAGGAGGTTCTCCTTGGGCACCGCGACGTTGTCGAAGAAGAGCTCGGCGGTGTCCTGTGCCTTCAGGCCCATCTTGTCGAGGTTGCGGCCGCGCTCGAAGCCCTCCATGCCGCGCTCCACGACGAACAGGCTGATGCCCTTGTGCCCCGCTTCGGGGTCGGTCTTGGCGACCACGATCACCAGGTCGGCGAGGATCCCGTTGCTGATGAACGTCTTGGACCCGTTGAGGACGTAATGGTCGCCCTTGTCGACCGCATGGGTGCGGATGCCCTGGAGGTCGCTGCCGGCGCCCGGCTCGGTCATCGCGATAGCGCTGACCAGCTCACCGCTGACGAGTCCGGGGAGCCAGCGCTGCTTCTGCTCCTCGGTGCCGAGGCTGCTGATGTAGGGGACGATGATGTCGGTGTGCACGAGGAAGCCGGGTCCGTTCACGCCGGCCCGGGTGAGCTCCTCGGCCATCACCATGTTGTAGCGGAAGTCCTCGACCCCGGCTCCGCCGTACTCCTCGTCGACGTCGAAGCACAGCAGGCCGAGCTCGCCGGCCTTGGTCCAGACCGAACGATCGACGACACCGTCCTTCTCCCACTGGTCGTGGTACGGCGTGACCTCCTTCTCGATGAAGGAGCGGACGGTCGAGCGGAACGACTCGTGCTCGGCTTCGAAGATGTCGCGCATGTCAGGACACCCATTCCTTCATCTGGCGGACGAGGGCGGCCGGGTCGTCGGCAACCGGAGTGATCTGGAGGCTGGTGACGCCGGACTCGCGGAACGCGGCGATGCGCTCCTTCACGTACGACTCGGTGCCGACCAGGTTGCACATCTCGAGCAGCTCGAGGGGGACGAGGGCCTCGGCGTCGCGCTTGTTGCCGCCGAGGTAGAGCTCCTGGATCTTCGCGGCCTCCTCCTCGAAGCCGTAGCGGCAGGCGAGCTCGTTGTAGAAGTTCTTGCCCTTCGCACCCATGCCCCCGATGTAGAGGGCGAACATCGGCCGTGCGAAGTCGAGCATCCCCTTGACGTCCTCCCCGACTGCGACCATCCCGCCCGCGGCGATCTCGAGTGGTCCCAGGTCGTCGGGGCGCTTGGCCCTGCCGGCGGCGAGTGCATCCCCCCAGACGTCAGCGGCCTTCTCGGGCGCGTAGAGGAACGGCAGCCAGCCGTCGGCGTACTCGGCCGTTCCCTGGACGTTCTTCTCGCCGAGAGCCGCGATGTAGATCGGGACGGACGGCCGCTCGGGCCTGGTCAGCATCTTCAGGGGCTTGCCGAGGCCGAGCCCCTGGTCAGCGGGGAGCGGGAGGTCGAACACCTTGCCGTGGAACTCGATGGTCTCCCGGCGCAGGGCGGCGCGGACGATCTGGACGACCTCGCGGGTCCGGGTCAGCGGCTTGTCGTACGGCATGCCGTGCCAGCCCTCGATGACCTGCGGGCCTGAGGCGCCTAGGCCGAGGATCGCGCGGCCGCCGCTGACGTTGTCGAGACCGGCTGCGGTCGACGCGAGCGTCCCGGGCGTGCGCGAGTAGATGTTGAGGATCGCGGAGCCGATCTCGAGCGTCTCGGTCTTCGCGGCGAGGTAGCCCATCAGCGTGGGGGAGTCGAAGCCGTAGACCTCGGCGACCCAGACCGTGTCGAGGCCTGCCTTCTCGAGGGAGGTCACCTGGTCGGCGGCCTCGCGTGGGTTTCCGGCGTACATCAGGGGCATCGAGAGCTTCATGGCCTGCTTTCGCTTTGTGTCGAGACGTCGGTGCGTCAGGGTCCTCCCACGCAGGACTACCGTGACAGCACCGCTGTCATGATTCAAGAGGTCTCGGATCCTGGCACAGAAAACCGATGGAGCCGGAGGCTGCGCGCAGGCACAATCACGCAGTGACACTCGCAGCCCTCATCGCCCCTCCACGGCTCGGGCGGGACTTCCGCTGGATCTGGGGCGCCTCCTCGGTCTCCAACCTCGGTGACGGCATCGTTCTCGCCGCCGGGCCGTTGCTCGTCGCCTCGATCAGCGGTGAGCCGTTCGCAGTAGCGATGGCGGCGTTCCTGCAGCAGCTGCCGTGGCTGCTGTTCGGGGTCCCTGCCGGTGCGATCATCGACCGGCTCGACCGGCGCACGCTCAAGGTCGTCGTGGACCTGGTCCGCTTCACGGTGCTCGGGCTTCTCTCGCTCGCGGTCGCCTTCGACCTGGCCACGTTGCCGGTCGTGCTGGCCGCGGTGTTCCTGCTCGGCACCTCGGAGACGTTCGCCGACAACGCGGCGGGGACCCTGGTGGCCACCGCCGTCCCGAAGGACGGGCTGGGCCTGGCCAACTCCCGTCTGTACGGGACGGCGATCCTCACGAACCAGCTGGCGGGCCCGCCTCTCGGGGCCTTCCTGTTCGGTATCGGGATGGCGGTGCCCTTCGGGGCGAACGCCCTGTGCTTCCTGCTCGCGGCGGTGCTGATCTCCCGCATCTCGAAGCCAGTCGTCGAGCGCGAGGGCGAACCTCGCGCGATGCGCCACGAGATCGCGGAGGGCCTCGGCTGGCTGTGGGCGCACGCGCCTGTCCGGACGCTGGCGCTGACGATCACCGCGTTCAACGTGACGTTCGGTGCGGCGATGGCGGTCTACGTGCTGTACGCCGCGGAGAGGCTGGGGCTCGACGAGCTCGGCTACGGCCTGCTCATGACCGCGAGCGCCGTCGGCGGACTGCTCGGCGCGGGGACGTACCGGTGGCTGGAGCAGCGGTTCAGCCTGGCCACGTTGATGCGCATCGGCCTGGTGGTCGAGACGCTCACGCACCTCGCTCTCGCGCTGACCCGCGAACCTGTCGTCGCCGGGCTCGTCATGGCGCTCTTCGGCGTCCACGCCATCGTGTGGGGGACGACCTCCACGACGGTCAGGCAGCGTGCCGTCCCCTCCCGGCTGCTCGGACGGGTCACCAGCGTCTACCTGCTCGGCTCGGTCGGTGGGCTCGCGCTCGGTTCGCTGCTCGGCGGTGTGCTCGCCCAGCGGTGGGGGGTCGTCGCGCCGTACTGGTTCGGCTTCGTCGGCTCGGCGCTGCTCACCGCCGTCATGTGGCGCTCGTTCCTCAACATCGCGCACGCCGCCGAGGTCGGGCCCGAGCCGGACGAGGCGACGGGACCGGTCCCGGACGCGACGACGGATGCGGTGGCGGCCGCGACGACGGATGCGGTGGCGGCCGACGTACACCCGGCAACGACCCCGCCCACGACCGAAGGGAACCTGCCATGACCGACCACTCCTCCGCGGTGGAGCTCGTCCGTGCGCCGGCGCTGACCGACGCGGCTCCCTACGCGTACGCCTCCGTGGTCGAAGGGCCCGGGCGTCTCGTGTTCACCGCAGGCGCCTGCCCGCTCGACGACGAGGGGGCGGTCGTCGCCGTCGGGGACGTGACCGGCCAGGCGACGCGCGTCATGGAGAACCTGCGCGAGGCATTGGCCGCGGCCGGCTGCGGCCTGCGCGACGTCGCCAAGACGACGGTGTACGTCGCCTCCTCCGAGCGCGCCGACCTGGTCGCGGCCTGGCAGGTGGTCAGCGCTGCGTTCGGCGAGCACGACGTGCCGAGCACGTTGCTCGGGGTCGCGGTGCTCGGCTACCCGGACCAGCTCGTCGAGGTCGAGGCCGTGGCGGTCGGGGCTCGCTAGGGCCGGGCCGTGCAGCCCGCAGAGGCGTCGGGGGTCAGACCGTCGGCCCTGGTCCGGCCCAGGTTCCACTCCAGCCAGTCCCGATGCCGCGGATCGGCCTGGAGAACGCACTGCTGGTACTTCGCCGGAAGCTCGGCCAGCACAGGGACAGCGTCGGCGGAGAGCCCGCTGAGGTAGTACCAGTCGATGCGGCCGGTCTGCTCGAAGCGCTCGATGTTTCGCTCGGCGATGTAGGCGTCGGGGTTGACCGCCGCGAGCCCCAGCAGCATGGTGGCGCCGGTCAGCAGGGCGGCCCACGGCACCCAGCGGCCCCGCAGCCTGATCCCGGCGACCATGACGAGCGTGACGACCACTCCGAGCCAGGCCTCGAACACCGACACCAGCAGGCGAAGCGTGGTGAAGCCGTAGGCCTCCTCGTAGACGTGCATCCGGTACAGCGCCGATGCGACGACCACGAGGGTCAGCAGGCAGAGAGCACCGAGCATGACCTGGAGGAGCACGCGGTCCTGGCGGCTGACCCGGGGTGCCTTGCGCACCGCGGTCGCCACGATCGCGAGGGTCAGCAGGGTCACGACGGTGAGCTGCCCGAAGCCCTGGTGCACGTACTCCGCATAGGTCAGACCGGTGGTGCGCCGCAGGTAGTCGTGGCCGCCGAACATCACGGTCAGCTGGGCGACGACGAAGACTGCGAAGACACCGACGACCAGGCCGACCGGCACCACCCACTCGAAGGAGCGTGCCACCGGCTTCGCCGGCCGGCAACGCCGAGCTTCTCCACCTGCGGTGGGCAGAGGGCGACGTAGACACCGGCGAGAGTGAAGCCCCGCGAACACCAGGAACACGAAGCCCCGGAGGAACGCGTTGTCGACCGTGAGGTCGGGCACGAGGGCCCCGACCCAGCTGGCGAACAGCGCGTCTGCCGAGGCGAACAACGCTCCGAAGACACCGACGAGCAGCAGGGACACCGACCGTCGTGCGCAGGAGCGACCACCAGGCCTCGGCAGGGCGGCCGCGACGGCCGGCCCGTGCAGCGACCGCCCGAGCCACGGCAGTCCCGCGCAGCCCGGCGAGGGGAATCGGCGGCGGCGGACGCGACCAGCCCGACCAGGGACCGGCCCCCGGCGAGCGCCGCAGCCCCGACCGCGAACGCCGCCATCAGGCACAGCGCGACGACCCACTCCGCGTCGCGCACGAGCAACGTCGCGAGCAGCAGCAGGCACAGTCGCGCCGGCAGCGAGGCGAGCACCGGGGAGCAGCCGACGATCGGCAGCAGCCACCACACCCATGACCGCGACCATCGCGAGGAACGCAGGCCAGTCCGTGGGACCGGAACGGGACGATCAACGCCGCGAGAAGGCCGACCGCCGCTGACGCTGCGACGAGCAGGGGACGGCCGGGGGTCGCGCGGTCCGGCCAGACCTCTCCGAAGACCGAGTCGAGGAGGGGCTTCGGAGGCGTGGTGGCGAGGGAGGGGGTGCTCATCGGTTGCTCCTGGTTTCGGGAAGGGCCACCCTGATGTGGCAGCCCGTGAGGGAGTCGGCGACCTCGATCGAGCCGCCGTGCAGGTCGGCGACCCAGCGGCTGATGGCGAGGCCGAGCCCCGTCCCGCCGTCGCCGGGGGCCACCGAGCCCGTGGTGAACCGCTGGAAGGCTGCCGACCGGTTGGCCGGGGCGATACCCGGGCCCTCGTCGAGGACGTCGAGCAGCACCCGGCCGCCGTCGCCGGTGGCTCGCAGGGTCACCGTGCCGCCGGACGGGCTGTGCCGCGCGGCGTTGTCGACGAGGTTGGCGACGAGCTGGTGCAGCCGGTCCCGGTCCGCGGAGAGGACGAGGTCGCTCGGGCGTACGTCGACCACGTAGCCGACCGGACGCCCTGACACGCGGGCCTCCTCCACCACCGAGCGCAGGAACGGCTCGAGCGGGAGGTCCTCGATGTCGAGCGGGGTGAGGCCCGCGTCGACACGGGAGAGGTCGAGCAGGTCGGTCACCAGCCGGCCCAGCCGCTCGGTCTGCTCGAGCGCGGCCTGCAGCGTCGCGTGGTCCGGTGGTGACACCCCGTCGACGAGGTTCTCGAGAACCGCACGCAGAGCTGAGACAGGCGTGCGCAGCTCGTGGGAGACGTTGGCGACCAGGTCGCGGCGCTGCTGGTCGACCGTCGCGAGGTCGGCGGCCATGGTGTTGAAGGCGCGCGCCAGCTCGCCGACCTCGTCACGAGACGTGGCGGTGACCCGACGCGAGTAGTCGCCGGTCGCCATCGCCCTGGCGGCAGCCGTCATCTCACGCAGCGGAGCGGTCATGCCCCTCGCGAGGACCTGGGTGACCACGAGAGCCGCCAGGACCGCCGCAGGCGTCGTGTAACGCGGCAAGATCCCGAGCATCAGCCCCACGACGGTCAGCGTCGAGGCCACCGCGACCGTGACGGCGACGAGGACCCCGAGCTTGATCTTGATCGAGCCGAACCTGTCGAGCGGCCGCATCACGGCGTCGCCTCCAGCGCGTAGCCGACGCCGTGCACCGTGCGGAGCCGGTGCGGTCCGAGCTTGCCCCGCAGCGACTTCACGTGACTGTCGACCGTGCGGGTGCCGGCGGCGTCCTGCCAGTCCCAGACCTCGGCGAGCAGGTGCTCGCGGGTGAGCACCGTGCCGGGTCTGGAGGCCAGGCAGACGAGCAGGTCGAACTCCGTGGGAGTCAGGTGTACGTCGATCCCGCCGTTGTTCACGCGTCGGCGTGCCTGGTCGATCCGCAGCGGCCCGACCACGAGCTGTGCGGGGGTGCGGCCCGCGAGCTCCCGAGCCCGCTCGACCCGGCGCAGCAGCACCCGGATCCGGGCCACGAGCTCGCGCATGCTGAACGGCTTGGTCAGGTAGTCGTCCGCGCCCACGCCGAGCCCGACCAGGACGTCGGTCTCGTCGTCACGGGCGGTGAGCATCAGGACCGGCACCGGGTGGTCGGCCTGGACCCGGCGGCACACCTCGTGACCGTCGAAGCCGGGCAGCATCACGTCGAGGACCACAAGGTCCGGTGACCACTCGGCCGCAGCTGCGACGGCGGACGGGCCGTCGTGCTCCTGCCGGACGGCGAAGCCCTCGGCGGTCAGCCGGTCGGCCACGGCCTGGGCGATCGTGCGTTCGTCCTCGACGACGAGCACCCGTGGCGAGCTCCCTGTTTCGGTCATACGGGGAGCGTACGAGCGAAACCGGCCCGGTTGTGCGGACGACTTGTGAAGATCCTGTGCAGGATCGCTGCGGTCTTCACTCGTGACGAGGCCCGGGCCGACTGCTCGACCCGGGCCCTGCCGGCTCGGCGCTGACCACGCGTGGTCAGTCGCTGGCCGGGATCGTCACCGTTCCACGGGCGTGGAACTGGTTGATGGTTGCGTTGACCGGGCTGCTGAGGTCGACGTAGAAGATCTCAACGCCCTCCTTGTCGGCGTCGTCGACCGTGGCGATCGCCGGGTTGATGTCCTTCGCCAGAGGATCGCCCGGGGCGAAGGTCACCGTGCCGCTGAGCGCGGTGTAGTCGCCCGGCTGCTTGGCGCCTGTAGGGCCGGCCGGTCCGTCGGCGGTGGCCCAGTGGACCGTCACCGTCTTCTCGCTCGGCGCGGACAGCTTGACGGTCAGGACCGCGTGATAACCCTCGGCGGTGATCGTCGTGTCGTTGATCGCCAGGTTCGGCTCGGCGTCGTTGTCGACGATCAGAGCCTCACCCCTCGGGTCTACCGGGATCGCGCCCTTGACGTCGGACACCTTGAGGAAGAAGTTCTCCAGGGCCTCGTCGACGGAGTCATCGTTGGTCTGCACCGGGATGACCGCGAAGCGGTGACCGGGGTGGATCACGACGCTGCCGTCGGCTGCCAGGTAGTCCTTGGCAGGGCCGGCCTTGGCCGAACCGTCCTCCGTCGCGTACTTGAAGAACACCGGGTGGTGCGCCTCGTCGGAGAGGAAGACCTTGAAGAACGCCTTGCCACCCTCGTCGACCTTGTCGCCCTTGACGAACATCTTCGGCGGAGGCGGCGGGTCGTTGTCGTCGATGAAGGCCTTGCCATGGCCGTCGGCAACGGTCGCACCGTCGACCGCGTAGACGTTCAGGAAGAACGTCTCGTCCGGCCCGGGCTCGAAGAGGGAGTCCTCCCGGGTCCAGACCCTGACGGTCGTCCAGGTGTCGCCCTTGTCGATGGACTTCACCCCGGAGGTGGCGTCGTAGTCCTGCCCGGCGTCGGCTGTGCCGTCCGAGGTCGCGTACCGGAAGGTCACGACATCCGGAGCGGGCTTGTCGAGGGAGACCTTGAAGTACGCCGGGTCACCCTCGTGCACCTTCGTGTCGCTCACCGACAGGGCCGGCGGTGCCGGCGGCGGAGGAGGCGTCACGTCGGTGTCGATGACCGTCACGACTCCCACGCGGTCGGCGATACGAGCCCGGTAGGCGTCGAACAGCACGACCTTGAAGTACTCGTCCGGCTCCTCGACCTTGTCACCGATCACGGAGATGTGGACGTAGGCCTTCTTGGCGCCTTTCGCGAACTTGACCCGACCGCTCTGCGCGACGTAGTCGGACCCGGCCAGGGCGGTGCCGTCCGAGGTCCGGTACCCGACGCTGACCTTCTTGTGCGCCTTCTGGCTGAGGACGATCTTGACGTTCGCAGTCGTCGTGGCCGAGTCAGCCTCGACGACTGTCTTGTCCTTGACCGTCAGCAGTGGTGGTGCTCCTGCCGAGGCCGTCAGAGGTTGTAGTACCCCAAGCGTCAGGAGGCCGGCGAAGAGCAGTATCAGTACTCGCCAGCCGCGGATCGCGCCGCTGCCTGACGGGGGATTCTTACCTGGAACGAATCGCATGGTGCGTACCCCCCTTTTCTGTTCCGGTCGTGCCGATGGGCACGTCGTTCCACCATCAGAGTCGTGCAACGGGGGCCGAACGGTCAGAGGCTAACCTCCCGGTACGAAGTGCCGACAGACAGAATTCGGACGACACAGGGGAGTTGATCCCACAGCGAGTACAAGTCGGCACTTAGCCGTATCCGCTCTCGGTGGGTGGCTAGCCCGTTCGGGTCAGGGCGTCCGCAGAGCGGTCAGTTGCCGTGCCAGGAGTCCCACAGCCGGGCGTACGAGCCACCCTGCGCCACCAGCTCGTCGTGTGAGCCGAACTCGGTGATCCGGCCGTCCTCGACCACCGCGACACGATCCGCGTCGTGCGCCGAGAAGAGCCGGTGCGCGATGGCTATCACGGTTCGCCCCTCGAGCACGGCGGCGAGCGAGCGCTCGAGGTGCCGGGCCGCCCGCGGGTCGATCAGCGAGGTCGCCTCGTCGAGCACCAGCGTGTGCGGGTCGGCGAGCACCAGTCTCGCCAGGGCGAGCTGCTGGGCCTGGGGAGCGGTGAGGTGATGGCCGCCCGAGCCCACGACGGTGTCAAGGCGCTGGGGGAGCGACTCGACCCACTCGCGTGCGTCCACGGCCTCCAGCGCGGCGTAGAGGACGGAGTCGTCCGCGGGCTTCTCACGGCCGTCGAGGGCGAGCGCGAGGTTCTCGCGCAGGGTGCCGACGAAGACGTGGTGCTCCTGGGTCACCAGGGCGACGTGTCCGCGCAGGTCGCGCAGCGGCAGCTCGGTCAGACCGACCCCGCCGACGGTGACCGCGCCGGTGCGGGGCGGGTGGATCCCGGCGAGCAGGCGCCCGAGCGTTGACTTCCCGGCGCCCGAGGGACCGACCATCGCGATCCGCTCGCCCACCCTCACGGACATGTCGACACCGTGCAGGACGTCGCGCCCGTCGACGTACGAGAAGCGCACGTCCTCGACCTCGATCTGCTCGCCGCGCGGCTCGCACCCCGTGGCGGTGCGGTCGTCGGGGACGTGTGCCACACCGATCAGGCGTGCGAGCGAGGCGGCACCGACCTGGAGCTCGTCGAGGATCGACACGATCCGGTCGACAGGGTCGATCAGCATCTGCACGTAGAGCGTCGCGGCGGTGACGTCACCGAGCGAGACCGAGCCCTGGGTGTAGAGGTAGCCGCCGAAGAGCAGGGTGGCGACGGTGGGGATCAGGTAGGCGACCTCCACCGAGGGGAAGAAGACCGTGCGGAGGAAGAGCGTGTACTTCTCGGCCGCGTACGACCCCGCGATGTCCCGGTCGATCCGGTCGATGCGTGCCTGCCCGAGGTGGAGAGCCTCGACGGTCCGCGCGCCCTCGACGGTCTCGGTCAGGGAGGCGTTGATCGCGGAGTACGACGCGTTCTCGCGCAGGTAGCCGTCCTTGGCCCGGCGCAGGTACCAGCGCAGGCCGACCACCAGCGGCGGAACCCCCAGCAGGCAGGGGATCGCGACCCACCAGCCGACGAGCAGGGCAGCGGAGAACGTCATCACCGCGGTGAGAACGGCGATGCTCCACTCCGGCAGGGCCCAGCGCACCGACCAGCCGAGCTGCTCCACGTCACGTGAGGTGCGGGTGAGGAGGTCCCCGCTGCCGGCGCTCTCGACCACACCGACGGGGATGGCCAGCGTGTTCTCGACGAAGTCCTCACGGACGTCCGCGAGCACCTTCTCGCCGAGCACGAAGGAGATGTACCTCGCGTAGCGCGTGAGCACCGTCTGCACGAGCAGGAATCCCGCCAGGAGCAGGATGGTCTGGTTCACGTAGGCGAGTGTCGTGCCGTCCTCCACCGCCTCGACGAGGTTGCCGAGCAGACGGGGGCCGGCCAGCGCCGCGAGGGCTGCTGACCCGTGCAGGACGGTCGCGAGCACGACGGAGCGCCGGTGGTGGCCCAGGAGCCGGCGGACGTAGCCGCGGACCTGCCGGCCGTCGGCGACAGGAAGGATCTCGGTGGCTGCCGTGCTCATACGGTCGCCTCCTCCTCACGGGTCACGACGGAGCGGTACTCCGGCACCTCCGCCAGCAGCTCGCGGTGAGGACCCCACGCGACGACGACCCCGTCGCGGAGGAACGCGACGTTGTCGACCCGGTCGAGCAGCAAGGGGCTCGAGGTCGTCACCACGGTGGTGCGACCTGTCCGGTGCCGGTGGAGACGGTCGGCGATGCGCGCCTCCGTGTGGGCGTCCACGGCCGAGGTGGGCTCGACGAGGACCAGGATCTCGGGGTCGGCCGCGAGGGCGCGAGCGAGCACGAGCCGCTGCCGCTGGCCGCCGGAGAAGGAACGGCCGCGCTCGGTCACGACCGCGTCCATGCCGTCGGGGAGGGCGTCGAGGACGTCCTCGGCCGAGGCGGTGTGCAGCGCGGCGGACACCACCTGGTCTCCGTGTCCGCGGACGTCGAGCTGGCTCTCGAGGCGACCCGAGAACAGCGTGCTCGCCGTGTCCGACACGACGATCCGGCGGCGGACCACCTCGCGGTCGAGTCCGTCGAGGGGGACGCCGCCCCAGAGCACCTCCCCGTCCGCGTACCGGCCGAGCCGGTCGGCCACGGCAGCGCTGTCCTCGGGAGGGTCGGAGACCAGCGCGGTGATCTGTCCCGTGGGCACCCGCAGCCCGCTTGCCACGTCGAGCAGCTCGGCGCCGGCAGGCGGCTCGTCGTACGCCCCTGCTCCCGAGGAGACCTCCGGCTCCAGCGCCAGAACCCGGATGACGCGTCGGGCGGCGACGAAGGCGCGGATCCACTTGTTCGCGAACTCCGTCGCCGTGCGCAGCGGGATCATCAAGAACGCCGCATAGCCGTAGAACGCCACCAGCTCACCCGGGCTGATGCGCCCCTGGACGGCGAAGCGGGCACCGAGCCAGACGACGATCACGACGAAGATGCCCGGCAGCAGGATCTGCAGGGCGTCGAGGACCGACTGGAGCCGGCCGACCTGCACGCCCGCCTTGCGGACCTCCTGCGAGTCCCGGACGTAGCGGTCGTGGAAGACCCGCTCGCCGCCGATGCCGCGCAGCACCCGCAGGCCGCTGACGATGTCGGTGGCGAGGTTCGAGAGCGCGCCCATCATCTCGCGCTGGGCGAGGTTGCGGCGCTGCAGAGGCTTCAGGAGCGGGCCGATGGCGAGGAGCAGCAGCGGTACGCCGATCAGCACGACCAGGCCGAGCGTGACCGACGTGCGCAGCAGGATCACCGCCACGACGACGAAGGACACGACCGCGCCGGCCGCCCTGGCGGTGACGTCCATGGCGTTGCCGAGGTGGGAGAGGTCGTTGGTGCCGATCGCCACCACCTCGCCGGTCGCCACCTTCTTCGGCAGCGTCGCTCCCAGGTTCACCGCCTGCCGGGCGACGAGCTGCACGGTGCGGTACGCCGCGGTGAGCCAGTTCGTCACCGCGAAACGGTGGCGCATGATGCCCGCGACCGCCTGGAGCAGGCCGATGCCGAGCATCACCCCGGTCCACGTCAGCAACGCGGTGGTGTCCTTCGCGGCGATCCCCTGGTCGATCGCGCGGCCGATGACCATGGGCATCACGGCCTGCGTGACCATCCAGGTGATGCCGAACGCCATGCCGAGCGCCATCGTGTGCCACTGGCCGAGGACCAGCCACCACAGGAAGCGCATCGGGCTCCGGTGGTCGGCCGTGCCGGGGTGGTCCAGAGGGAGGTGTCTCACCCGCCAAAGGTACGGATCGGACAACGTGCGCGGCCAACGATTTTCCCGCCTTCGTCGGCCGTCGTTAATCGCCTCGTCGCAAGTGGCGAAATGTGCGCGGACTTGTCTTCAGAACATGTTCTTTCTCGGGAAGTCCGTCCTGCTCCGCCAGCGGAGCGCTCGCCATCGCCGCCTCCGCCGTCCTGACGTCCGGCACCGCCGGAGCCGTGCTTCTCGCTCCGGCCGCTGCTGCCTCACCACACCCGAGCCGGTCGGGGACCGACGCACCGCTCGTGATCGGGCACCGCGGCGCGAGCGGCTACCGGCCGGAGCACACGCTGGCCTCCTACAGGCTCGCGATCCGCATGGGCGCCGACTACGTCGAGCCGGACCTGGTCAGCACCAAGGACGGTGTGCTCGTCGCCCGCCACGAGAACGAGATCTCCGGTACGACGGACGTGGCCGACCACCCGGAGTTCGCCGACCGGTTCACGACCAAGGTCATCGACGGCAACCGGGTCTCGGGGTGGTTCACCGAGGACTTCACCCTGGCTGAGCTGAAGACGCTGCGCGCGAAGGAGCGTGTGCCCCAGACGAGGCCGGACAACACCCGGTACGACGGGCGCTTCGAGGTCCCCACGCTCGACGAGGTCCTCGACCTCGTCGCCCGGGAGAGCCGGAGGCGCGGTGAGGTCATCGGGGTCTACCCGGAGACCAAGCACTCGTCGTACTTCCGTGGCATCGGGCTCCCGATCGAGGAGCCGCTGGTCGACGAGCTGCGCGCCCACCACCTCGACCGGCCCAACGCCGAGGTCTTCGTCCAGTCCTTCGAGCAGGAGAACCTTCGGGAGCTGGCGGACGAGCTGAAGGTCCCCCTGGTGCAGCTCGTCGACACCTCGCAGTCGGACCTGGTGACCCCTGAGGGTCTTCACGACATCGCGACCTACGCGGACGCTGTCGGCCCGGCCAAGGACCTCGTCCTGCCGCGCAACGCCGAGGGCGAGACGACCGAGCCGAGCTCCCTCGTGAAGGACGCCCACGCGGAGGGCCTCGATGTCCACGTGTGGACCATGCGGGACGAGAACCAGTTCATGGCCCGGAACTACCAGAGAGGCGTCGACCCCAATGCGAAGGGTGACGCCTCTGCTGAGTACTTCGACTTCTTCGAAGCCGGGGTCGACGGAGTCTTCTCCGACAACCCCGACACCGCGGTCGCTGCGCGCGACGAGTGGCTGGCTCAGACCTCCGGCATGAGGACCCACGCCACGAGGTAGGCGATGGCCAGTGAGCCGAAGCCGAAGATCGTGCCGAGCACCACGACCAGGCGGACCAGGTTGGCGTCCACGCCGAGGTAGGCGGCGACACCGCCGCAGACTCCCGAGATCCAGCGGTCGTCGCGGCTGCGGACCAGCCGCTTGGGCGCGGGGGACGACGGGGGAGGGGTCATCGGCTGCTGGCTCATCGTTCTTCACCTTCGTAGGTCTCGTACGTGCTGTGCTGGTCGATCTGCGTGTCGGCCCCTCGTCGGGAGAGGCCCTTCGCTGCCATGGCGACCAGGCCGACGAGGCCTGCCACCACAAGGGTCAGGGGGAACAGCCACCTGACCTCGGCGAGGTCGACGACGCCGGCCTCACGCAGGGCCCAGGAGCCGGCCAGGCCCAGGAAGACCAGGCCGACCACCAGGTAGCTGACGTTCAGGGCGTGGGTTCGGGGAGTGCTCATCACTGCCTCACTTCGATCTTGCCGACCATGAGGTCGACGTTCAGGTCGATGGCCGGAGCGTCCGGGCCGCCGTCGATCGTGCGCTCGATGGAGACACCGCCCACACCGCCGCGCTGCGCTCCGAGGACGTCGACGTCGCCGGCCGCGCTCACCTCGGCGTCCACGGTGGCGTCCACACCCTCGGGGAGGATCACGACGAGCTCGCCCGCGTTGGCCTCGACCTCGATCGTGCGGCCGTCGAGCCGTGCGATGTCGTGGATGTTGCTCATGTCGACGCGCAGCGACCCGGCTGGGACGAAGTAGCGGTCCTCGACCTGGACCGCACGCGTCGGGGTCTCGGTCACGCGGCGCTCTCCCTCGAAACGGGGTTCCGCGACAGAGGTCGCGAGCAGGGCGAGGGAGGACACGACACCGAGTGCGATCAGGCCTCCCGCCCGGCCGAACCACGCGCCGACCACGAGCATGAGGCCGACGACCGTCAGGGCCAGGGCCGGATAGGCCGCGTCCACGACGCCGCCTCCGGTCACGTCGTACAGACCGAGCGCACCGAGCGCGACGGCGAGCAGGGCGACGGTGAACCAGAACAGCTTCGGTCCGCGGTCGGGTCGGGGTGCCGGCGGCTGCTGCACCGGGTACGGCGCACCCGTCGGCGGGACAGCGCCCGAGTACGGCGAGGCCGAGGGGGAGGTGATGCCCGGGTACGGCGCCTCGGGCGGCAGGGTCATGGTGTCGCCGGTCTCGGGGGTGGTGCCCGTGCCGCTGGTCCCGGGGGCGTCGGCAGGGGGCTTCCCGCCTGTCATACCGACCACCCACGGCTTGGAGGACTGGTCTGAGGTCATTGCCTTGTCTCGATTCATGAAGACGACGAAGAGGACGAGGGCGACGACGACCAGGGGCCAGGGGAAGCCGAGTCCGCCCCAGCTGTCGCCGATGAGAAGCAGCCCGGCCAGGACGGCGGCCACGATGAGGATCCCGTTGCGCGTCGCGGCGCTCGTCGAGATGACCGCCTCGTCCTTGCCCTCGTCGGGCACGAACAGCCACACGGCGCCGTACAGCAGGAATCCCGCGCCGCCGAAGAAGGCGAGCACGACGAACGCGACGCGCAGGATGGTCGGGTCGATGTTGAGGTGCCGGCCGAGGCCACCTGCCACACCGGCCACCTTCCGGTCGGTGAGGCTGCGGCGCAGCTGGCTGTAGTCGCGCAGGTGGTCGGTGTCGACGCCGTCCCGCTGAGGTGTCTCGGTCATGGCTCGATCCTTCTCTGCCCAGGGGGTCGGGCACCATCAGGGGAAGCCCTGATTCGTGCGTGTCGCAGGGCCTGCCGGCTCAGGGTCGGTCCGGGGGAACGACCAGGGTCGAGCCAGGGTCGAAACTCATGGTTGCGGCTCGTTGCCTGTGTGACGATGGGGCCGATGACCAGCAACGTCGTGGATCGAGAGCCACAGTCGGCCACCCGCAGGGCGACCCGCCGCACCGAGGGCCGCATCCTCGGCGGGGTCGCTGCGGGTCTGGCCGACCACCTCGGGGTGGACGTCCTGCACGTGCGTGTGGCCTTCGTGATCACAGCGTTGCTGGGCGGCTTCGGCGCGGCGATGTACGCAGGACTCTGGATGATCCTGCCCAGCGACGCGAGGTTCCAGCAGGACGCCCCGGGCCTCGAGGCCGCGACCCGCCAGGGCAAGCGCCCGTCCCGGTCGTCGCGGCTCGAGGACGGCGGCTGGCTCGTCGCCCTCGGTGCCGTGGCCCTGGGGGTGGTCGTCCTCGTCCAGTCGTTCGTCGGCGCCGGTTTCGTGTTCTGGCCGATCCTGCTCGGTGCGGTCGGTCTGGCTGTGCTCTGGCGCCAGGCCGACGAGGCGCAGCGCGAGCGGTGGACCGACACGACAGGCCGCATCGACCCGATCCGGGCGGTTCTCGGTCGCGGCGGCCCCGCGTCGTACGCCAGGCTCGCCGTCGGCGTCGCGCTGCTCGTCGCCGCGCTGGCCGTGTTCGCCGTGCAGACCGGCCAGGCGGGTGTCGCCCGGGACGTGGTGGTCGCCGCGGCCCTCGGTGTCCTGGGCCTCGCGCTGACCGTCGGTCCGTGGTTGTTCCGGCTCGCCTCGGACCTCACCGAGGAGCGGGCCGCCAGGGTTCGATCGCAGGAGCGCGCCGACGTCGCGGCCCACCTGCACGACTCGGTGCTCCAGACCCTCGCGCTCATCCAGAAGCACGCCGACGACGGGCGCACGGTGACCAGGCTCGCCCGTGCCCAGGAGCGCGACCTGCGGACCTGGCTGTACGGCGACAGCGCGGCCCAGGACACCACGGTCGCGGGAGCGCTGCGTACGGCGGCGGCCGAGGTCGAGGACTCGCACGGGGTGCCGGTGGAGGTCGTCACCGTCGGCGACGTGCCTCTCCGCGAGGAGGCGCGGCCGGTGGTCCTCGCCGCCCGGGAGGCGATGGTGAACGCCGCGAAGCACTCCGGCGCCGACAAGGTCGACGTGTACGTCGAGACGGCCGACGACCTGGTCGAGGTGTTCGTTCGGGACCGCGGACGCGGGTTCGACCCCGACGTGGTCCGCGCGGACCGGCTCGGCGTCCGCCGCAGCATCGTCGACCGGATGCAGCGCCACGGCGGCGCCGCCACCGTCCGCTCGGCTCCCGGTGAGGGGACCGAGGTACGCCTGTCCATGCCGCTGCCGCGTCGCGGCGCCGAGGAGGAACGATGACCACGAACCAGGTACGCCGGAGGGTCGTCATCGTCGACGACCACGCCATGTTCCGCACCGGCGTGCGGGCCGAGATCGCCTCGGCCGTGGAGGTCGTGGGGGAGGCGGCCGACGTGGACGAGGCGGTCGCCGTGGTGAGCGCGGAGCGCCCCGACGTCGTGCTCCTCGACGTACACCTGCCCGGGGGCGGCGGGGTGGAGGTCATGCGCCGGGTCGCCCCGCGCGTGCCCGAGACCAGGTTCTTGGCCCTGAGCGTGTCCGACGCGGCCGAGGACGTCATCGGCACGATCCGCGGCGGTGCGCGCGGCTATGTCACGAAGTCGATCACCGGGCCCGAGCTGGTCAGCGCCGTCGACCGGGTCGCCGGGGGAGACGCCGTGTTCTCGCCCCGGCTCGCCGGCTTCGTGCTCGACGCGTTCGCAGGCACGATCGAGGTCGCACAGGTCGACGAGGACCTCGACCGGCTGACCGAGCGGGAGCGGGAGGTGATGCGCCTGATCGCTCGTGGGTACGCCTACAAGGAGGTCGCGTCGGAGCTGTTCATCTCGGTCAAGACCGTCGAGACGCACGTGTCGAGCGTGCTCCGCAAGCTCCAGCTCTCGTCGCGTCACGAGCTCACCAGGTGGGCCTCCGACCGGCGCCTGCTCTGACGGACCACCCCTGCCGGAGTGGCACAGGGCACGTTACGGGCATCCCGGACAGGGAGCCGGCGAAGCCGTCGCCTAGATTTCAGCCATGGAGTTCCTGCGCGACATTCTTCTCTTCCTGCACTTCGTCGGCCTCGCTGCCCTGTTCGGCGGCCTGTTCGTCCAGATCAAGGCCGACCCGCGCGTGGTGAACAACGCGATGTTCCACGGCATCCTCACCCAGCTGGTCACCGGGTTGCTGCTCGTCGGAGTCCTCGAGGGCCTCGACCGGGAGGTCGACAACACCAAGATCGGCGTGAAGCTCCTCGTCGCGATCGTGATCGCGGTCCTCGTCTTCATGAACCGCAAGAAGCCCGTCCTCCCCAACGGCCTGTACTTCGGCCTGATGGGCTTGACCCTGCTCAACATCGGCGTCGCCGTCTTCTGGCACTGACCGGCTCAGTCGTGGGCCACGTGGACGTCGAGCTCGCCCTCGCCGTACTGGCGGCGTAGCACCTTCTTGTCGAACTTGCCGACCGACGTACGCGGCACCGCCTTGATGAAGGCCCACGCGTCCGGCAGCTGCCACTTCGCCATGTGCTCGGCGAGGAAGCCGCGCAGCTGCTCGGGCGTGATGTCGGAGCCCTCGCGCAGCACCACCGAGGCGAGCGGCCGCTCCTGCCACTTCTCGTCGGGGATGCCCACCACCGCGGCTTCGACCACGTCGGGGTGGGCCATCAGGGCGTTCTCCAGCGCCACCGAGGAGATCCACTCGCCGCCGGACTTGATCACGTCCTTCGCCCGGTCGGTCAGGGTGATGTACCCCTTCTCGTCCAGGGTGCCGACGTCGCCGGTGCGCAGCCATCCGTCGTCGAACTTCGCCGGGTCGTCGTCCTTGTAGTACCCGGCCGTGACCCACGGGCCGCGCACCTCGAGCTCGCCGACTGCCTCACCGTCGTGCGGCAGCGGACCCGAGTCGCCCATGATCCGGCCCTCGACGCCGGGAAGCAGACGGCCCTGCGTGCCGCGGTAGTGCCACATCTCCTCACCCTCCACGCCGAGCGGGGGCAGGCCCGCCGACGCGACGGGTGAGGTCTCCGTCATCCCCCAGGCCTGGACCATGTGGATCCCGTGCCGTTCCTCGAGTGCCTGCTGCAGGGACACCGGCACCGCCGATCCGCCGCACAGGACCAGCCGCAGCGACGACAGGTCCGTGTCCCGGTGCTCGTCGAGGTGCAGGAGCACGTCGTTCCACACGGTCGGCACGCCGCCCGAGACGGTCGGGCGGGCGTCACGCATGAACCGCACCAGCGGCTGGGCCTGGAGCCAGCGGTCGGGCATGACGAGGGACGCGCCCACCATCAGCGACGCGTAGGGGAGACCCCATGCGTTCGCGTGGAACATGGGCACGACCGGGAGCACGCGGTCCTCCCAGGTGAGCCCGGCGGCGACGCCCATGCTCACGGCCATGGAGTGCAGGTACGCCGAGCGGTGGCTGTAGACCACGCCCTTGGGGTTGCCGGTGGTGCCGCTCGTGTAGCACATCGCGGCGGCGTCGCGCTCGTCGACCTCAGGCCAGTCGAACGTGTCCGGCTGGCCGGCCAGGACCTCCTCGTAGAGGTGGACCTGCTTGCCGCTTGCCCGCAACGAGTCGAGGTCGGCCGAGGCGGCCTCTGGCCCGGCGACGAGCACGTGCTGGACCGTCTCGAACGTCGGGAGCAGCGGGGCGAGCAGGCCGACGAGGGAGTCGTCGACGATGACCACCTGGTCCTCGGCGTGGTTCGCGATGTAGGTCAGCTGCTCGGGGAACAGCCGGATGTTGAGCGTGTGCAGCACAGCGCCCATCGACGGCACGGCGAGGTAGGCCTCGAGGTGCTCGGCGTTGTTCCACTGGAAGGTGCCCACCCGCTGGTCGGCGGTGATCCCGAGGCTGCGCAGGCCGTTCGCGAGCCGGGCGGTACGCCGGCCGAGGTCGGCGAACGACTCCCGCCGCATGCCGTCCGCGGTGGCGGTGACCACCTCGGCGTCCGAGTGGACGTCCAACGCGTGGCGCATGATGGCGCCGATCGTCAGTGGGAAGTCCTGCATCGTGCTGTGCATGGGCGTGCCTCCTCGCGACGGGTCGTGCAAGCGATCGTGCCGGATGTGCGCGGCGCACACCATACGTCCGCCGTACCCCGGACGACGCGTGTGCAACGGCACGGTCACCGTGGTCGGCCGGTGTCGGCGGCGAGACGTAGGCTGACCGAGACATGAGTGCGCTGTTCCCGATCCCCCAAGCCCCTGCTCGTTCGCGTGCCGACGAGGCGACCGCCGGCGACGACGACCGGCGTGCCCACGACGGCCGGCGCGGCCGTCGTACGACCTCTCCCGAGCAGCTGCTCGAGGGGCTGAACGACCCCCAGCGGCAGGCCGTGGTCCACGCCGGAGCGCCGCTCCTCGTCGTGGCGGGAGCCGGCTCGGGCAAGACCCGTGTGCTCACCCGTCGCATCGCCTGGCTGATCTCCGAACGCGACGCTCATCCGGGCTCGATCCTCGCGATCACCTTCACCAACAAGGCCGCGGCCGAGATGCGTGAGCGGGTGGAGGAGCTCGTCGGCCGCAGGGCCAGGTTGATGTGGGTCTCGACCTTCCACTCCGCCTGCGTGCGCATCCTGCGCAAGGAGATCGACAAGTTCGGCTACAAGTCGTCGTTCTCGATCTACGACGCCGCGGACTCCAAGCGGCTGATGACGCTGGTCCTGCGTGACCTCGAGCTCGACCCGAAGCGCTACCAGCCGCGTGCCGTGCTCAACTGGGTCTCGAACGCCAAGAACGAGCTCGTCGACGAGGAGCAGGCGGCCAAGAACGCCAAGAACCACCTCGAGGAGACGTACGCCGAGGCCTACGCGATCTACCAGCGTCGCCTGCGCGAGGCCAACGCGCTCGACTTCGACGACCTCATCATGACCACGGTCCACCTGTTCCGGGCCTTCCCCGAGGTCCGGGAGACCTACCGCCGGCGCTTCAGGCACGTCCTCGTCGACGAGTACCAGGACACCAACCACGCGCAGTACGCCCTGATCCGGGAGCTGTGCGGCCACGACGGCGAGGAGACCGACGCGCCAGGCGTGGAGCCGTCGGAGCTGATGGTGGTGGGCGACGCGGACCAGTCGATCTATGCGTTCCGCGGGGCGAACATCCGCAACATCCTCGCGTTCGAGGAGGACTTCTCCGACGCCCGCACGATCCTGCTCGAGCAGAACTACCGCTCGACGCAGACCATCTTGACCGCAGCCAACTCGGTGATCAGCAAGAACGCCGGCCGCAAGCCCAAGAACCTCTGGTCCGACGCGGGCGAGGGGGAGGCCATCGTCGGCTACGTCGCCGACGACGAGCACGACGAGGCGAGGTTCGTGGCCGAGGAGGTCGACCGGCTCACCGACAAGGATGCGGCCCGGCCCGGCGACGTCGCCGTGTTCTACCGCACCAACGCGCAGTCGCGTGTGTTCGAGGAGGTCTTCATCCGCGTCGGCCTGCCCTACAAGGTCGTCGGCGGCGTGCGCTTCTACGAGCGCAAGGAGGTCAAGGACGCTCTGGCCTACCTGCGCATGCTGGTCAACCCGGCCGACGAGATCTCGCTTCGCCGCATCCTCAACGTCCCCAAGAGGGGCATCGGCGACCGCGCCGAGGCATGTGTCGAGGCCCTGGCCTCCCGCGACCGGATCAGCTTCTGGGACGCACTCACCCGCGCCGAGGAGGCGCCGGGGATCGCGAGCCGCTCGCTCAACTGCATCCGCTCGTTCGTGGCGATGGTCGAGGAGCTGCAGTCGATGGTCGACGCGGGGGAGCGCCCCGACGTGGTGCTCGAGCAGGTGCTCGCACGCACCGGCTACCTCAAGGAGCTCGAGGAGTCCGACGACCCCCAGGACGAGACTCGGGTGGAGAACCTCGCCGAGCTCGTCGCGGTGGCCCGTGAGTTCGCCGACTCCCCGGAGAACGAGGAGGCCACGGCAGGGCTCGGCGCGTTCCTCGAGCGGGTGGCGCTCGTCGCCGACTCCGACCAGATCCCCGACCAGCCGGATGAGGGTGACGACTCCGGCGTGGTCACCCTGATGACGCTGCACACCGCCAAGGGCCTGGAGTTTCCGGTTGTCTTCCTGACCGGCCTCGAGGACGGCGTGTTCCCGCACATGCGCTCGCTCGGCGACCAGACCGAGCTCGAGGAGGAGCGACGGCTGGCCTACGTCGGGCTCACCCGGGCGCGCGAGCGGCTCTACGTCTCCCGCGCCGTCGTACGCTCCGCCTGGGGCGCCCCGTCGCACAACCCCGCCTCACGTTTCGTCGACGAGCTCCCGGTGGACCTCGTCGACTGGCGTCGCACCGAGGCGGCCCAGACCTCCTGGAACCGCCCCGCCGCGCCCTCGCTGCCCCAGCGTGCGGGCGGAGCCGTACGACGGTTCGGCACAGCGGCCATCCGAGCGGACTCCTCGACCAAGTCGAAGGCGAGCCGCGAGATCCCGTCGCTGGCGCCAGGGGACCGGGTCGTGCACGACAGCTTCGGGATGGGGAGCGTGGTGTCCCTCGAGGGAGCCGGGGAGAGCGCGGTCGCGTCGATCGACTTCGGCTCAGGCGGCGTCAAGCGGCTGCTGCTGCGTTACGCGCCGGTCGAGAAGCTCTGAGGTTGCCGTCCAGGTGGATGGCAACGACAGGAGATGCGCGGAGGAACCTACGGCGTGATGCCGTGGGCCAAGAGAGCGGCGTACGGGTCGACCGGGTCGCCGGCGCCGGGCCGGACCTCGAGATGCAGGTGCGGGCCGGTGGAGTTCCCGGTGGTGCCGACGAGGCCGATCTGCTCACCACCGGTGACCGTCTCGCCGACGCTGGCGTTGAAGGCCGAGAGGTGGCAGTACCAGATCTCGGTGCCGTCCTCGAGTGCGAGAATGATCTGGTTGCCGTAGGCCCCGGCGTACTCGGCGGATCGGATGGTGCCGTTCGCGACGGCGACGACCGGGGTGCCAGTGTCGGCGGCGAAGTCCAGACCGGTGTGAGTGCTGGACCACAGGCCGGAGGACTCGCCGAAGCCGGCGGTCAGGTGGTAGTCGCCAACCGGCAGGTGCCACGCGTTGGCCGCGATCTCGCCGGCGTACTTCTCGGCGCTGGCAGCGAGCTGGGCCAGCGCGGCGTTGCGCTCCTGGGCCTGTGCTTCCACGGCGGCCTGCAGGTCGTCGTCCGCGGCGTCCGCGAGGGCTGCTCGCTGGGAGTCGCGGCTGACGGCCTGGCTGCGGTCGTCGAGCTCGAGGCTGGAGGTCGCGGCGGTCGTGCCGGTCAATGCGCTCGCGGGCGTGAACATCTTGGTGCTGTCCGCGGCTGCGAGCTCCTGACCGGAGTCGCTGACGGTGACGGCACCGGCCGCGGCGATGACGAGGGCTGCGGCGCCGACAACGGTCGGGGCCGACGGGAGGAGGGGGAACAGGCTCTTGCGGTTGCCGGAGTGCACACGGGCCGCGGCGGCCGCGGGTGCAGTGACAAGGGCGGCTGCGGGGGCAGCGGGCGCGGGGGTTTGCGTGCGCCGGGGGAGGGTACGGGCGGCCTTGGAAGGCTTGACGGCCTTGCGCTTGCCCGGACCGGAGCTGGGGACAGCCGGGGCCGCGTCAAGGTCCGAGGCGGCAGCTGAGCCTGTGCGCGAAGCGGAGCGCTTCGGTGCGCGGTGGTTTGCCACGAATCGGTGTCCTTACGTCGAATGTGCACGCCGAACGCCCCACCATAACGGACGAGTCGGGCGATAACGTGCGCAGTCACCCTACATGCGGTTCAGGTCACACGAGACTCAGGCCGAACCCCGCGTGTCCTCCAGGTCGGTCCCTCGTGCGACGGCTTCTGCCGCCCCTCCCAGATGTTCTGCTTCGTTTTCTTCGCGTTTGGTCTTCTTTTCCGGTTCCTCTAACGCTGCAGGCTTCCCGCCGTCACGTCCCGTCAACCGCCGGTCTAGTCGGCCGGGCGCAGACGTCGGATACTCTGCGGCCAAGAGATTCCCCCGCCGCGGCGTCCCGACCGGGTCAGCACGCGGCAGTCACACTCCAAGGTGGTGGCAGTACTGATGGTGGCTCCGATCCGGATCGTGGTGGCCAAGCCCGGGCTCGACGGGCACGACCGCGGCGCGAAGGTCGTCGCGCGTGCGCTCCGTGACGCCGGCTACGAGGTGATCTACACCGGCCTGCACCAGACGCCGGAGCAGATCGTGGAGACCGCCATCCAGGAGGATGCCGACGTGATCGGCCTCTCGGTGCTCTCCGGTGCTCACATGACGCTCTTCAAGAAGGTCATCGAGCTGCTCGACCAGCGCGACGCCCGCGACATCGTGGTGTTCGGCGGCGGGATCATCCCCGACGGCGACATCCCGCTGCTCGAGCAGGCCGGGGTGGCGAAGGTCTTCACCCCGGGCGCGACGACCACCGAGATCGTGGGCTGGGTCCGCGACAACGTCACCGACGCCACGGGCGTTCAGGCCTAAGCGGGCTCGGGCGGGTCGCGCCGGCCCATGCGTGTCCTCGTCACCGGGGGCACCGGCTACGTCGGTGCCCGGATCGTCGCCGACGCCGTGCGCGCCGGCCATGACGTCCGCATGCTCGTCAGGCGGCCGGAGCAGGTCCACGTCTCGCTGACGCCGTACGACGTGGGTGTCGACGACGTCGTGGTCGGGGACGTCCTCGACGAGGACGCCGTACGCCGGGCAGTCCGCGGCTGCGACGCCGTCGTGCACGCCGCCGCGGTCTTCGCGCTCGACGCGAAGCGCGGCAAGGAGGTCCAGCAGACCAACGCGGAGGCGGCACGAGCTGGTGGCTTGTCGCGTGCTGTCCGACGAAGGGCTCGACCCCGTCATCCACATCTCGAGCACCGTCGCGCTGACCCGCTTCGGCGGCAGCGGTCCGGAGCCGGCCCGTACGACCCGTACCGGGGCGTGAACAGCGAGCTCCTGCGCTGGGCGCTGCGCGGCCTCTTCCCGCTGTTCCCCGCCGGGAGCACGCATGCGGTCGACGTGCGCACCGTCGCCGCCACGGTCCTCGCCCTCCTCGAGCCCGGAAGAGGGCCACGTCGCTACGTGGTTCCCGGCGAGGCCCTCGATGCCGGCCTGATGTACGGCACGCTGGAGCGGGTCACCGGTCGTCGACTGCCCCACGTCGTGGTCCCCGGCCCGCTCGGCGTGCCCCTCGCCCGGGTGATGTCACTTCTCCAGCGACCCCTGCCCACGCGGTGGCACTACCCCGCCGACGTCGAGGGCGCCGAGCTGGCGGTGCGGGACACGCGGTTCGACGACACGCCGGCCCGACGCGACCTCGGCGTCGTGCCGGTGCCGTTCGAGCAGTCCCTGCGCGACACGACCAGGTGGCTCGTCGAGTCCGGCCGGCTGCCGGCCAGGTACGCCGCGAGGGCGCTGTCGGCTCAGTCGTGAGCCAGCACGTGCTCGCGCACGAGGTCGGAGAGCAGGTCCGGGTGCGTCCGGGGGACCCAGTGACCTGTGTCGAGGCGGACCACGGTGACGTCGGAGCACAGGTGGTCGAGGTCCTCGGTGGTCACGGTGGTCAGGAACGGGTCGCGTCGCGGTGCCACGACGAGCACCGGCACGTCGGTGCGGCGTGCCGAGGAGCGGCCTCCGTCGCGCAGCCGGCGCGTCCCCTGGCGGAAGTTCGCGCGGTAGAGGCCCAGGCCGTTGACGGCGTTCCGGCTGAGCTCCGGCCCCCAGTAGGCGTGCCCCCTCCCGGCGTCGCGACGGACGGTGAGGGTCGCCAGCGGACGGTGAGCGGTGCGCACGACGAGCTCGGGCAGGAGAGGGATCTGGAAGGCAAGGACGTACCAGGACTGCCTGAGCTGGCGCAGCAGCCGAAGCGCGCGGCCCCGAGGGTTCCTCGCGAGGTGGGCCAGGTGGTCGATCGCAGGGCCGCTGATCGACGTGAACGAGGCGATCCGGCCCTTCAGACGAGGGTCGTCGCGCTCGGAGAGGACCGCCTCCCACAGCTGTACGGAGCCCCAGTCGTGCCCGACGAGGTGAACGCGCTCGCCGTCAGGGACGCTCGCCCCGACCACAGCCACGAGGTCGTCCACGAGCAGGTCGGTGCGGTAGTCCGCAGTCTTCGCCGGTACGTCGGAGGCGCCGGCCCCGCGGACGTCATAGGTCACGACGTGCAGGCCGCCGGCGCACAGACGTGCGGCGACCGGCTCCCACATCTCCTGGCTGTCGGGGTACCCGTGCACCAGCACGACGTGGGGCACACCGTTGGCGGGTCCCACGCCGCCGTACTCCCTCGCCACCACGCTCAGGCCGGTCGAGGGCACCCGCCGCTCGTGCCCGGGTGAGGCTTGTTCCCCGGACTCGTGGGTAGAGGGCATGTGATGGACCCTACGTGGTGGTGACGCCGGTTACAGGTCTATGGTCGGGCCTGGAAAATCCACCCCCGTGCGCACCGGCCGCTCGGCCGCGCTGCGGGGGAGACGTGGGAAACCGAACAGGACGGGCCTAACCGTGGACTTGATGGAGTACCAAGCGAAGCAGCTCTTCGCGAAGCATGACGTGCCGGTCACCCTCGGCGCCGTTGTGGAGAAGGCCGAGGACGCCGCCGCAGCAGCCGAGTCGCTCGGCGGACGCGTGGTCGTCAAGGCCCAGGTGAAGACCGGTGGCCGCGGCAAGGCCGGCGGTGTGAAGCTTGCCGAGAACCCCGACGAGGCCGTTGCCCGGGCGCAGGACATCCTCGGCATGGACATCAAGGGCCACACCGTCCACCGCGTCCTCATCGCGCCGACCGCGGACATCGCGGAGGAGTACTACTTCTCCTTCCTCGTCGACCGCGCCAACCGCAACTACCTGTGCATCGCGAGCATCGAGGGTGGTGTGGAGATCGAGGAGGTCGCCCGGACCAACCCCGACGCGGTCGCGAAGATCTCGATCGACCCCGGCACCGGCGTCGACGACGCGAAGGCTGCCGAGATCGTGGCCGCCACCCGCTTCCCCGAGGCGGTCGCCGACCAGGCTCAGACCGTCATCAAGAAGCTGTGGGACGTCTTCATCAAGGAGGACGCCAGCCTCGTCGAGGTGAACCCGCTGGTCCGCCTCGGTGACGGCAGCCTCGAGGCGCTCGACGGCAAGGTCACCCTCGACGAGAACGCCGACTTCCGCCACGAGGACCACGCGCAGTTCGAGGACAAGGCCGCGGCCGACCCGCTCGAGGCGGAGGCCAAGGAGAAGGGCCTCAACTACGTCAAGCTCGACGGCGAGGTCGGCATCATCGGCAACGGCGCGGGCCTGGTCATGTCCACCCTCGACGTCGTCGCCTACGCCGGCGAGAAGCACTCGGACGTCAAGCCCGCGAACTTCCTCGACATCGGTGGCGGTGCGTCGCGCCGAGGTCATGGCCAACGGGCTGCACATCATCCTCAACGACCCGCAGGTCAAGAGCGTGTTCGTGAACGTCTTCGGCGGCATCACCGCGTGCGACGCGGTCGCCGACGGCATCGTGCACGCGCTCGAGATGCTCGGCGACGAGGCGAACAAGCCGCTCGTCGTACGCCTCGACGGCAACAACGTCGAGGAGGGTCGCCGCATCCTGAACGAGGCGAACCACCCGCTCGTGACGCAGGTCGACACGATGGACGGTGCGGCCGACCGCGCCGCCGAGCTGGCTGCGAAGTAGAGGCAGAGAGAACCATGGCAATTTTTCTGAATGAGAACAGCAAGGTCGTCGTCCAGGGCATGACCGGCTCGGAGGGTCACGAAGCACACCCGCCGGATGCTCGCCTCGGGCACGAGCATCGTCGGTGGTGTGAACCCGAAGCAAGGCCGGCCAGGAGGTCGACTTCGACGGCACCTGCCGTCCCGGTGTTCGGATCGGTCGCCGAGGCGATGGAGAAGACCGGCGCTGACGTCTCCGTGGTCTTCGTGCCGCCGGCAGTTCACCAAGGCTGCGGTCATCGAGGCCGTCGACGCGGGCATGCCGCTCGTCGTCGTCATCACCGAGGGCGTGCCGGTGCACGACACCGCGGAGTTCTTCGCGCTACGCGCAGTCCAAGGGCACGCACCCGCATCATCGGGCCCGAACTGCCCCGGCCTGATCAGCCCCGGCAAGTCCAACGCCGGCATCATCCCCGCCGACATCACCAAGGGCCGGCCGCGTCGGCCTGGTGTCGAAGTCCGGCACGCTGACCTACCAGATGATGTACGAGCTGCGTGACTTCGGCTTCTCCTCCGCGGTCGGCATCGGCGGTGACCCGATCATCGGCACCACCCACATCGACTGCCTCCAGGCGTTCCAGGACGACCCGGAGACCGACGCGATCGTGATGATCGGCGAGATCGGCGGCGACGCCGAGGAGCGCGCCGCGGCGTACATCAAGGACCACGTGACGAAGCCGGTCGTCGGCTACGTCGCCGGGTTCACCGCTCCGGAGGGCAAGACCATGGGCCACGCCGGCGCCATCGTCTCCGGCTCCTCGGGCACCGCCCAGGCCAAGAAGGAGGCCCTCGAGGCCGTGGGCGTGAAGGTCGGCAAGACGCCGTCCGAGACCGCCCGGCTCATGCGTGAGGTCCTCGAGAGCCTCTGACGCCTCTGGCCGGGCTCGACGTCACGAAGGCCGCCGTACCCGGAGGGGTGCGGCGGCCTTCGTGTGTCCGAGCGGCGCTGCTCAGCCGACGCAGTCCTGGTCATCGCGCAGGAGCAACATCTCTGAGACCCTGCCCCGGTCGTCGAACCCGAACGAGTAGCTCGTGCCGGAGTGGCCGGGGACCCCGGCGAGCGCCTCGACGTCGTACTGGTTGGGCTGAAGTGGCCCATAGGCCGCCTCGACCTCGTCCCTGGTCGCGCCGAACCCGATGCCTTCAGGCGTGCGTGAGGACCGGTCGCCCAGGATCATCACGACGCCCTTGTCCGTCGAGGCGTAGCCGTTGTTCCGGCCCGCCAGGTTCGTCGTGTCGAAGGAGACGCACTCCTCGAGCTCGCTCCGCAGGACCCCCGAAGTCTCGAGGTCCTTCATCGACATGCCCAGCTGGACCTTTCCCACGCCGGTCGGCCCGAACGCCTCGGCGGCGACCTCGTCGGGGCTCCTCCACTGCTGTGCCGCCAACCGGGCGGCGACCTTCAGCAGCTTCGGCATGGGGCTCTGCGACTCGTCGACGGAGCCCTGCATGTCGCCTGCGTAGGAGACCTGCAGCAGCACGAGCCGCTCGCCTCCCAGGGCGACCGCCTGGTGGTTGTTCCAGGCGGCGTCGCACTCGACGCAGATCTCCGGGGCGCTGGTCATCACGGTGCGCCAGGTCCAGGGCCCGTCCTCGCTGCGGCCATCGTGCACCTGCCCGTACGCCTCGCCCGCGGAGGCGATCACGTGCTTCCGGTCAGTGGGCGCATCGCAGGTGGTCAGCCAGTCGACCGCCCGGGCGTAGCCGTCCTGCGCCCACGATGAAGGGCTGAAGTCCAGGACCGTCGCGACCGCGAGCGCCTTCACCTGTCCGCGCTTTCGAGCCTCGAAGTACCTGGTGTCGGTCCGGTCACCGGCGAGTGCCTCGGTCGATTCCTCCGCGCAGACCATGGGACCGGGGCCGTCCGCAGCGACCTGCCACTCCTCGACCCCCGTGGCTGCGCGCAGGTCCTCGACCCCCAGGAGGTACGGCGGCCCGTCCGGCTCCGGCTCCACCGGGGGAGCAGGCTCGTCCGGTGAGAGTCGCCCGACGGCTTCGGAACCGGGTGTTGTGTTGCCGGGCCGGGCATGGGGGAGGTGCCGGTCAGCTCGCCCGAGGCGAAGGCGCCGCCGGAGACGACGACCAGGACGGCAGCGGCAGCGCCGATCGCCTGGAAAGCGGTCCGACGGCGTCGCATCCGGTCGCCGCGACGGCGCACCTCCTGCGGTGGAAGAGGTGAGGGGGAGCCCACGTCGAGGCTCTTCAGCTCTTCGAACGGGTCACGCACGGCTCGCTCCTTCCGTCAGTCCGTCGGTGGGTTCGTCGTTCAGCAGCGACATCAACGCAGTCCGGCCACGGCTCAGCCGGGCCTTGACCGTGCCCTCGGGTGCGCCGACCTCGGCCGCGACCGCCGCCACGGGCAGGTCGCACATGTGGTGCAGGACGAGGACGCGGCGCTGCGGCTCGGGGAGCTGTCGGAGCGCCTCGACGACGGCGACATGGTCCGGGCTCATGCCCTCCGTGTGCTGTCGGTGCTGCGGGTACTGCACGGCCCGGTCGGGCTCTCTGCGTCCCCGGACCTTCCGCCGCCACCGGCTCACGGCGAGCCGGTAGGCCGTCGTGCGGACCCAGGCCTCCGGAGCCTGCGCGGCCTCCAGCTGCCGGCGGTGCGACCACGCCCGGACGAACGCCTCCTGGACGCACTCCTGCGCCTCGTCGCGGTCGCCGATCATGGCGTAGAGCTGTCCCACCACCCGTTGGAAGGACGCGACGTAGAAGTCGTCGAACTCCTCCGCCTCCATGGGCGACCCCTGTCATCTCGTCTTCGATCGTGCTGCTGGGATCTCTACGCTCGAGCGCGCCACCCGGTTGCATCCGATTCTGGACGGAACGGACGCCGTGGCAGGCCGGGCTTCCGAGCGGCGTTCAGGTGACGCGGTTGCGGACGGTGTACTCCGGGCGGTCGTGCTCCCGACGCTCCATCACGGCGACGAGGTGCTCCACAGCGTCGTAGACGTCGGCGTGGCTGACGTAGAGCGGGGCGAACCCGAACCGGGCGATGTCAGGGGTGCGGAAGTCGCCGACGACCCGCCGGGCGATGAGCGCCTGGACGATGCCGTAGGCCTGCTCGTGCCGCAGGGAGACCTGGCTGCCGCGACGCTGGTGCTGCAGGGGAGTCACCACCTCGAAGACTCCGGGCAGGCGTGCGTCGACGAGGTCGATGAAGTAGTCGGTCAGCGTCAGCGACGTCGCGCGAAGGTCCGCCGGGTCGACGCCCTCGAACACGTCGAGCGCCGCGTCGAGCGCGGACAGGGCCAGGATCGGCGGTGTCCCGGAGGCGAGCCGGCCCACACCCTTCACGGGCTCGTAGGCGAGCTCCATGTCGAAGGGCCGGGCGTGGCCCATCCAGCCCGAGAGCGGCTGGTCGATCGCGTCCTGGTGCCGCGGGGCGACGTACATGAAGGCCGGCGAGCCCGGCCCGGCGTTGAGGTACTTGTAGGTGCACCCCACGGCGAAGTCGGCGTCGGCGGCGACGAGGTCGACCGGCACTGCGCCTGCGGTGTGGCAGAGGTCCCAGAGCATCAGCGCACCCACGGAGTGGACTGCCGCGGTCACCGCCGCGGCGTCGAACATCGCGCCGGTGCGGAAGTCGACGTGGGTCAGGCACACGAGGGCTACGCGGTCGTCCAGGACCTCCTCCACGCGCTCGGAGTCCGCCCAGCGCAGCTCCATGCCGAGCATCCGGGCCACGCTGGCGGCCATGTAGCCGTCGGTCGGGAAGGTCCCGCTCTCGACGACGATGACGTCTCGGCCCGGCCGGAGGCGACACGCAGCGACCATCGTCTTGAACAGGCTGACGCTGGTGCTGTCACTGACCCAGACCGACCCCTCGGGAAGACCGACCAGTGCCGCGATCCGGTCGCCGACGTGGCGCGGCAGCCCGATCCAGTCGGCGGTGTTCCACGACGCGATCAGGTCCTGGCCCCACTCCTCGGTGACGACGCGGCTGATCCGCTCCGGCACCGAGCGCGGGAGGGCGCCCAGCGAGTTCCCGTCGAGGTACACCGTGCCCGCCGGGAGGGAGAAGAGGTCACGCCGCCCGCGAAGGGGGTTCTCCGCGTCGAGCGCGAGCGCCGTGGAGCGCGCAGGCAGGTCGGTCATGAGCCGACCCTAGTGCTCAGTCCAGCTCGGCGAGGCGCTGGCCCGCACGCAGCACGAGCGTCCGGAACGCCGCGGTGGACAGGTCGGCCGGTCCGGCCGGGACGAACGTCACCTGGGCGACCGTGGCTCCGCGCCGCACGAAGCCGACGTCGAACACGACGTCCTCGTTCTGTGACAGCTCGGTGCGCAACCGCCAGATCGAGCCTCCCGACCGGGCCCTCTCGCAGCGAGGTCGCGGCCACCACCTCGGTAGACAGGTTGCGGTCCTCGCAGCCGGCGAAGCGCTTGCGCACCGTGCGCAGGAACTCCGCCGCCTGCCCCTCGGACTTGAACGTGCCGTAGGTCTCGGTCAGGCCGAACCGGTCGGCCAGCCGCGCCTCGGGCACCAGGAAGGTGCGGGTGCGGTCCCGGAGCGCTCCGGCCTTGCCGAAGTCCGCGCGGTCACACGGCGTGGCCGCCAGGTTCTTCGTGGCGGGTCCGGGGTCGGTGCCGACCCAGGGCCTCCCGACGCCTGTCAACGGCGGCATGTCGACGGTGGCCAGGATGCCGGGCGCCTCGCCCGAGGGGTCCGGCGGCTTGGAGTCCAGCCGAGGACGCCCCCCGCAGTCGGGCTCGCCCGTGCGCTCGCAGATGGACCGGCTGGCGGTGGCGAGGGTCCGGGCCACCTGCCCGGTGCTCGGTGCCTCTCCGTCGACGGTGCGCACGACGGAGGTGGTGACCACCTGTCCGACCTGGGCGACCGCGACGGAGTACGTCGAGCGCGGCAGCGACCACGACTCGAGCTCCAGCAGGGCGGCGTGGTCGGCCACACCCGAGACGTCGTAGTTGCGCTTGAGGTGCACCGCGCCGCCCCGACAGCCGGTGAACCACGAGAGCACGGTGCTGTACGTGGCAGCCGCCGCGTCCTCGTCCTTGGAGATCTCGACGGACTGGACGACCGAGCGCACGGCACGGTCCCGGTTGGGCTCGAGGACCCGGACGATAGTGGCGAGGCCCTCGGGGTCGGCGAAGCGCTCCTGCTGGCACACGTAGTTGATGCCCTCGCCGGAGGTGTTGTCGTGGGTGTCGGAGATCTGCCACGACACATCAGGGTCGAACCGGCTCACGTCCTGGGGCGTGAGCAGGTCGTCCGCTGACGGCAGCGTGGACTCCTCCTCGGGATCGGGCGGCTGGACCGGCTCGCCTTCGTCCGGTGAGGTGATCATCGATCCTGCCGCAGGGCTCTCGTCGACCGGCTCGTAGGCGAACGCGCCCGTGCCGACGGCCAGGAAGGTCGCCGCGGCCGCGGCCACGAGCGTGTGGGTGCGCCGCCTGTTACGACCGTCCCGACGGATGGCGGCGGCACGGGGCAACGACACGCGCGACGTCGCCTCCGCCAGGCCCAGCAGCGGGGCGCGGAGCGAGGAGGGGTCCGTGTGCAACGCCGGCGCGAGGGCCGCCGAGGCCGACGCCAGCTGGCGCTCCAGCGTCTGCTGGGTGACGTTCAGCTCTCGTGCGGCGACGTCGACGGGGACCCCGGCGAGCTCGACCATGAGCAGTGCGCGCCGCTCGGCCAGCGGCAGCTTGTGGAGGGCGTCGAGCACCTGGCGGTCCTCGACGGAGAGGTCGCGGGTGCGCTGCCAGAGCCGGGCGGAGTGTCGCCGCTGGGCCTGGGCCCACGCCCGTGGCCGGACCCAGTCGCGCGGGTCCTCGTGGGCCTTGACCTTTCGCCAGTGGTGCCACGCGCTCACGTAGGAGTCGCTCACAGCGCGCTGGGCAGCGGCGAGGTCACCGGTGAGCGCGAACGTCTGGTGGACGAGGGCACGCCTGGTCTTGAGGTAGAAGGAGTCGAACTGCTCCTCCGCGCGCATGGACCTGGCCCTCCTCCCTGTTTCCGACCGGCCAACCTGGAACGGTACCCGTCGGGGTGTGTGCGCGAACCTCCGGGTGAAGGGTTTCGGTGTGACGCACGACGCATCGCGGCGTGGCAGCGCGATCGGCCGGCGACGGTCGAGGAAGATCGGGGGCGATGACCGACCTGCTGAGCCCCGCTGCCCGTCGTACCTCCTCGGGTCCTGGTGGACGCCTTTCCGGGCGACCGCTGGTGCTGACCGCCGTCGCCGGGGGAGTGGTCTCGGCCGGCTCGACGCTGATCATGACCGCGGCGGTGGCGCTGGCCGGCTGGTTCGGGGCCGACGCCGGCCGGTACGGCGACACCCGTGACGCGATGCGGGTGGGCGCCGACGCCTGGCTGCTCGGCCACGGGGCGGGCCTCCATCTCGACACGGCCACGGTCACGTTGATGCCGCTCGGGATCACCCTGGTCTGCGCCCTGGTCGCCTACCGCCTCGGGCGCTGGGCTGCGGCGACCTCGAGCGTGGGAGGTGCACCGGAGGAGCTCCGCACGGTCCTCGGCGGCGCCGGCGTGCAGGCCACGGTGTACGCCGTCGTCGCCCTCGTCACTGCCGTGCTCACCAGTGATCCCCGGGCCGAGACGGACCTGCTGCGGGCTCTGGTCGGCGGCTTCGTCCTGTCTCTCCTCGCCGGGGGCGCCGGGCTGCTCGTGGGCTCCGGCCAGTCCCGGCCGCTGGTCGCACGGATGCCGGCGGGCCTGCGAACGCTCCTCCTTGGCGGTGTCGCAACGCTGCTGCTCATGCTCGCCGCGGGCAGCGTCCTGGTCGCCGGTGCGCTCGTCACGGACTTCGGTACGGCGGCGACGGTGCTGTCGCGGCTCCACGCCGACGGCCCGGGAGGACTCATGTACACCGTGGTCGGCTGCCTCTTCGTCCCGAATGCCGTGGTCCTCGGTGGAACGTACCTCCTGGGACCCGGGTTCGCGGTCGGGACGGGCACCGTCGTCTCGCCCACGGCCGTGATCCTCGGCCCGGTGCCCGCCTTCCCCCTGCTCGCCGCCCTGCCCGGAGACGGCGCGACGCCTTCGTGGACCACGGCGCTGATGGGCGTCCCGGTGCTGCTCGCGGCCGTCGCCGTCGTGCTGGTCGTGCGGCTGGTCCCCGTCGAGCGGTTCGACGTCGGAGCGTTGCGCGGGCTCGGAGCCGGCGTCCTCGCGGCTGTGCTCCTCACACTGGTGACGTCGCTCGCGGGCGGCTCGGCCGGTCCCGGGCGGATGGCGGACGTCGGTGCGGACCTCTGGTCCACCTTCCTCGCCGCAGCGGTCTCGCTCGGCGGCGGTGGCCTCGTGGGCGGGGTCGTCGCGACCTGGCGCTCGCGCCGCCGTTCCCGCAAGGAGCTGTCCAGGGCCGGGACCGCCGCGGGCTGAGGCCCAGGTGTCTCGGTAGCCTGGGGCCGTGCCCCCCACCACGTCGAGCGGCGAAGGCCGCGCTGCGTCCCAGCCCGCGCGCCGACCCGCGCGGGTGGTCGTTCTCGTCTCGGGCGCCGGCACGAACCTCCAGGCGCTGATCGACGCCGCCGGCGACCCGTCGTACGGCGTCCGCGTGGTCGCCGTGGGAGCGGACCGGGCGGGGATCGAGGGGATCGCACGCGCGGAGCGTGTGGGGATCCCCACGTTCGTGCGCCGGGTGAAGGACTTCGAGACCCGCGCCGACTGGGACCGCGCACTGACCGAGGCCTGCCAGGAGCACGACCCCGACCTCGTGGTGCTCGCAGGGTTCATGAAGCTCACCGGTGAGGCGTTCCTGAACGCTTTCGGCGGCCGCTGCGTGAACACCCACCCCGCACTGTCGCCGTCGTTCCCCGGTATGCACGGACCGGCCGACGCGCTGGCCTACGGGGTGAAGGTCACCGGCGCCACGCTCTTCGTGGTCGACGCCGGCGTCGACACCGGCCCGATCGTCGAGCAGACGGTGGTCAGGGTGGAGGAGGACGACGACGTGGCGTCGCTCCATGAGCGGATCAAGGTCGCGGAGCGGGAGATGCTCGTGACGTGCGTGGGCCGGATGGCCCGAGAAGGTTTCACCATCACCGACAGGAAGGTCCGGTTCGGCAAGTGACGACCCAGCAGCCAGGAGACACCCGGTCCGAGGAGCGGCGGCCGATCAGGCGGGCCCTCGTGTCGGTCTACGACAAGAGCGGCCTCGAAGAGCTCGTCACCGGGCTGCACCAGGCGGGCGTCGCGATCGTCTCGACCGGCTCGACGGCGAACCGGATCGCCGACGCGGGCGTGCCGGTGACCAAGGTCGAGGAGCTGACCGGGTTCCCCGAGTGCCTCGACGGCCGGGTCAAGACCCTGCACCCGAAGGTGCACGCCGGGATCCTCGCGGACCTACGACTCGAGTCGCACCGCGCGCAGCTCCAGGAGCTCGGCGTCGAGCCGTTCGACCTCGTCGTGTCGAACCTCTACCCCTTCACGCAGACCGTCGCCTCCGGGGCCGCGCCCGACGAGTGCGTCGAGCAGATCGACATCGGCGGGCCGTCGATGGTCCGTGCCGCTGCCAAGAACCACCCGAGCGTCGCCATCGTGACCTCGCCCACGAGGTACGCCGACGTGCTCGCTGCCGTGGAGCGCGGCGGTTTCACGCTGCAGGAGCGGCAGGCGCTGGCCGCCGAGGCGTTCGTGCACACCGCGACGTACGACGTCGCCGTGGCCTCGTGGATGGGCAACGTCCTGACCGACACGTCGGAGGGCACCGGCTTCCCGGCCTGGATGGGTGCGACCTGGGACAAGAGCGCGGTGCTGCGCTACGGCGAGAACCCGCACCAGCGAGCGGCCCTCTACGCCAACGGCTACGCCCCGCAGCCCGGTCTCGCCCAGGCGACCCAGCTGCACGGCAAGGAGATGTCCTACAACAACTACGTCGACGCCGACGCCGCCCGTCGTGCCGCCTACGACTTCGACGAGCCGGCCGTGGCCATCATCAAGCACGCCAACCCCTGCGGCATCGCCGTCGGGGCCGACGTGGCCGAGGCCCACCGCAAGGCGCACGCCTGCGACCCGCTCTCGGCCTTCGGCGGCGTGATCGCCACCAATGTCCCGGTCAGCAAGGCGATGGCCGAGCAGGTCGCCGAGATCTTCACCGAGGTCGTCGTGGCACCGGGCTACGAGGACGGCGCCGTGGAGGTGCTCAGCAAGAAGAAGAACATCCGGCTGCTGCAGTGCGCACCGCTCGAGCGTGGTGGCGTGGAGATGCGCCCGATCTCGGGTGGCCTGCTGCTGCAGGCTCGCGACGCCGTCGACGCGGAGGTCGAGGGTGGCGGGGACGACCCCGCCTCCTGGACGCTCGCCGCAGGTGAGCCGGTCTCCGACGAGGTGCTCGCCGACCTGGCCTTCGCCTGGCGGGCCTGCCGCTCGGTCAAGTCGAACGCCATCCTGCTCGCCTCGGACGGCGCCTCCGTCGGCGTCGGCATGGGCCAGGTCAACCGCGTCGACTCGGCACGCCTCGCGGTCTCGCGGGCAGGAGACAGGGCAGCGGGCTCGGTCGCCGCGTCCGACGCGTTCTTCCCCTTCCCGGACGGGCTGCAGATCCTCGTCGACGGCGGCGTGAAGGCAGTCGTCCAGCCCGGAGGCTCGGTCCGCGACGAGGAGGTCGTCGAGGCCGCACGCGCTGCCGGGGTCACGATGTACCTCACCGGGACCCGGCACTTCTTCCACTGATCCGATTCGACAGCACTGGCAGGATGGGCGACGTGACGGCACAGATCCTCGACGGCAAGAAGACCGCCTCCGACATCAAGGGCGAGCTCACCGAGCGGGTCGCCAAGCTGCGCGAGCAGGGGGTCGTCCCTGGGCTCGCCACGATCCTGGTCGGCGACGACCCGGGCAGCCGGTGGTACGTCGCGGGCAAGCACCGCGACTGCGCCGAGGTGGGCATCCACTCGATCAGGGTCGACCTCCCCGAGGACGCAGCCCAGTCCGAGGTCGAGGAGGCGATCGCCTCGCTGAACGCCGACCCGGCCTGCACCGGCTACATCGTGCAGCTGCCCCTGCCCAGGCACATGGACGAGAACCACGTCCTGGGGCTGATGGACCCGGCCAAGGACGCCGACGGCCTGCACCCCACGAACCTCGGCTGGCTGGTGCTCGGCAAGGAGGCGCCCCTGCCGTGCACCCCGAACGGCATCGTCGAGCTGCTCCGCCGCCACGAGGTGCCGATCGCGGGCGCCGAGGTCTGCATCGTCGGCCGCGGTGTCACGGTCGGCCGCCCGCTCGGCCTGCTGCTGACGCGCCGCAGCGAGAACGCGACGGTGACGCTCTGCCACACGGGCACGGTCGACCTCGCCAAGCACGTGCGCTCCGCCGACATCGTCGTCGCCGCCGCGGGCGTCACCGGCATCATCACCGGCGACATGGTCAAGCCCGGGGCGGCCGTCCTCGACGTGGGCGTCTCCCGCGACGCGCAGGGCAAGATCGCGGGCGACGTGGCGCCCGACGTGTACGACGTGGCCGGGTGGGTCTCGCCGAACCCCGGTGGGGTGGGCCCCATGACGCGCGCGATGCTGCTGTCGAACATCGTCCGCGCCGCCGAGCAGTCCCTGACGGACTGAGCGCGGTCGTGTTGTTGGAGGAAGGTCAGGACCGCCGACCGCAGACCATCGGCGGTGCGGTGTACCTCGTGGTGGTGGCTACCGCGCTGACGGGTCTGGCGATCACGGTCGCCGGCGCCTGGCGCACCGGTGTCGTGTGGATGGGCGTCGGCCTGCTCGTGGGTGGGACGACCCGGCTGGTGCTGCCCGAGCGGAAGGCAGGGATGCTGCGGGTGCGGCGCAAGGCCTCCGACGTCGTGATGCTGCTCGGCGCCGGCATCGTCTTGATCGTGCTGGCGGTCGTCGTACCCGACCAGCCGTCGTAGTCCCGGCCGGCCCCGCCGTTCGCGTCCATGAGGATCGGCAATCCGCAACGGTCCGGCAAAGAAGAACGTCGATTGCCTCCACGTGGACGGCAAAGCGCTTCCCGGGTGAAGCGAAGGCTCAGATCAGGCCGAGCTCCGTGACGGCCTCGCGCTCCTCGGCGAGCTCCGCCGTGCTGGCGTCGATCCTGCCGCGCGAGAAGTCGTCGATCTCGAGACCCTGGACGATCTCCCAGTCGCCGTCCTTCGTGGTGACGGGGAAGGAGGAGATCAGGCCCTCGGGAACGCCGTAGGAGCCGTCGGAGGCCACGGCCATGGAGACCCAGTCGCCCTCGGCGCTGCCGCGCAGCCAGTCGCGGGCGGCGTCGATCGTGGCGGACGCCGCGCTCGCGGCGGAGGACGAGCCTCGCGCCTCGATGATCGCGGCACCGCGCTTGGCGACGGTCGGGATGAAGTCGTTCTCGAGCCAGTTCTGGTCGCCCACGACCTCGGCGGCGTTCTTTCCGCCGACCTCGGCGTGGAAGATGTCGGGGTACTGGGTCGCCGAGTGGTTGCCCCAGATCGTCATCTTCTTGATGTCGGTGACCTTCGCGCCGGTCTTGGCGGCCAGCTGCGAGATCGCGCGGTTGTGGTCCAGACGCGTGAGGGCGCTGAAGCGCTCGCTCGGGATGTCGGGGGCGTTGGTCATCGCGATGAGGGCGTTGGTGTTGGCGGGGTTGCCGGTCACACCGATGCGGATGTCGTCCGCGGCCACCTCGTTGAGCGCCTTGCCCTGGGCGGTGAAGATCGCGCCGTTGGCCTCGAGCAGGTCACCGCGCTCCATGCCCTTCGTGCGCGGGCGGGCGCCGACGAGCAGGGCGAGGTTCGCACCGTCGAAGATCTTGTTCGGGTCGTCGCCGATCTCGACGCCGGACAGGGTGGGGAACGCGCAGTCGTCGAGCTCCATGACGACGCCCTCGAGCGCACCCAGGGCCGGGGTGATCTCGAGCAGGCGCAGCTCGACCGGGGTGTCCGGCCCGAAGATCGCACCGCTGGCGATACGGAAGAGCAGGCTGTAGCCGATCTGGCCGGCGGCGCCGGTGACGGCGACCTTGACGGGGGTAGAGCTCACGTCGACTCCTTGGTGTCTGGGTCCATGGCGCACCCGTGCGGCGTGCACAAGGGGATGGGCCCGACGCTAGCAGCGCCTGTGAGCCGGTTGCAGCGCGGGTTGTCAGGCGGGCGGCAGGCGTACGACGAACCGCGCGCCGCGGCCACCGTCCACGAGCTCGACCGACCCCTGATGCCGCTCCGCGACAGCACGCACGATCGCGAGACCCAGCCCGGTCCTGGACGCCGACCTGCTTCGTGCCTCGTCGGCGCTGTAGAAACGCTCGAAGACGCGGTCCACGTGCTCCGCAGCGACTCCCGGACCGTCGTCCTCGACGGTCAGGGTGATGCCCGCAGGCCCGTTGGAGAGCGTGACGTCGATGAGGCTCTCCGCGTGCTCGCGGGCGTTCTCGAGCAGGTTCCGGACGAGACGAGCGAGGTCGTCGCGGCTGCCGCGCACAGGAGCAGCCGTCACCCCGGCGGTGTTCACCCGTGCTGCACAGCCGACCCGGACCCTCGCCGCCTCCTCCAGGACGACGTCGTCGAGGTCCAGGAGCTCCAGGCGTCGCGCGGAGCCGGCGGAGTCCTCCCTGGCGAGGAAGAGCAGGTCACGGACCAGGCGCTCCATGCGGTCCGCCTCGGCGTGGAGCGCCAGGGCTGTGGCTCGCCAGTCGGTCGTCTCGGGATGGGCGAGCGCGACGTCGAGCTGGGCTCGCAGGGAGGCCAACGGGCTCTGGAGGTCGTGCGAGGCGTTCGCCACGAAGTCCTGCTGCTGCTCGCTCGCCGCCTCGAGCCGCGCCAGCATCGAGTTCATGGTCTCGGCGAGCCTGCTGACCTCGTCCTCGGTGGCGGGCACCGGCACGCGTCGATCCAGCTCGCGGTGGGAGATGGCGGCGACCTCCGAGCGGATGTCCTCGACCGGCTTGAGCGCCCGCCCTACCAGGACCCACATGGTGCCCGCCAGCAGCGCGATGACCAGGGGCAGCCCCACCAGCAGGCTGGTCGTGAGCCGGGCGATGACCTCCTGCGTGGACTCGAGGCTGCGTCCGACGTACACCGTCACCGCGCCGTCGTCCGTGGGCACGCGCTGGACCCAGACCCGGTAGTCCTCGGTCTCGTCGTCGTCGGGGACGTCGGTCAGCGTGCGGACCGCGAGCTCGCCGGGGATGGGGGAGAACCGGCTGATCGGGCCCACCCCGTCGATGTTCGGGGAGGCCGACAACACGGACCCGTCGCGGGCGACCACCACCTGCGCCACCGCGTCGTCACCGAGGTTCGTCAAGGTCCTCGGCAGCCCACCAGCCGCGGCGAGTGCCGCAAGGTCCTCGACCCGGGAGCGGGAGAGGTCGTCACCGGCCCGGGTCAGGGACCGGTCGAGTGTCGTGACGAGCACCAGCGAACCCAGCGTGAGCGCGGCGGTCACCAGGACTGCCGCGAGCGCTGTGGTCCGCGCCCGGACCGAGCGGCGTCCTCGCGGGCAGCGCGGAGCATCAGCCACCCCCGGGATCGAGCCGGTAGCCGGCCCCGCGAACGGTCCGCAGGCCGGTCTTGCCGAAGGGCTCGTCGATCCGCTTTCGCAGCTGGCGGACGTAGACCTCGACGATGTTGGGGTCGCCCTCGAACGCGAAGTCCCAGACGTGCTCGATGATGACCCGCTTCGAGAGCACCTCGCCGGGGCGCCTCATGAGGAACTCCAGCAGGGAGAACTGGCGTGGTGTCAGCTCCACGACCTGCGTGCCGCGTCGCACCTCGTGCGTGGCGGGGTCGAGGAGCAGGTCGCCCGCCTCCAGCACTGCAGGACGGGCGTCGCGGCTGCGACGCAGGAGTGCGCGCAGCCGAGCCACGAGCACCACGTAGGCGAAGGGCTTCGCGAGGTAGTCGTCGGCGCCGGTGTCGAGCGCCTCGTGCCTCGTCGTCGACTCCGTTCTTGGCCGTCAGCATGAGGATCGGGGTCCAGTTGCCGGCCTCACGAAGGCGCTCGCACAGCTCGTAGCCGTTCCTCCCGGGGAGCATGACGTCGAGAACCACGGCGTCGTACGGGTTCTCCGTGGCCAGCCACTCGCCCTCGACGCCGTCGAAGGCCACGTCGACGGCGAAGCCCTCGGCCTCCAGGCCACGCTTGACCGCCCGGGCAAGGTGCTTGTCGTCGTCGACCACGAGGATCCTCACGCCGTCCACGGTGACACGATCCCGCTGAAGGCGCGCTGAAGATGCTCTGAACGTCTCGAGCGGGCGGACGTTCAGCGAGCGTTCAGGTTCCGCGGGTCACCGTGGAGTCATGAGTGCGAGGAGAAGACGGGTCACCGCCGCGGTCCTGGTCATGGGGCTGCCGGTCTGCCTCGCCGGCTGTGGTGAGGACTCAGCCCTCCGAGAAGGCGGTGACCGCGGCGTCCGCGGCGTCGCCCAGCGCTGCCGGGTCAGCCCGGCTGCCGGCCGAGGTCCCGACGCCGGAGCCCGACCCGGCCGACTTCGTGGCCACGATCGACAACCCCTACCTGCCCTACCTGCCCGGGACGCGCTGGGTCTACCGGAACACCTCCTCCGAGGGCGACGAGCGCATCGTCGTCACGGTGACCCATCGGACCCGTGTCGTCCAGGGCGTGCGGACGACCGTCGTGCGCGACACGGTGACCGACGAGAACGGTGAGGTCGTCGAGGACACCTTCGACTGGTTCGCCCAGGACACAGCGGGCAACGTCTGGTACTTCGGGGAGGACACGACCGCCTACGAGGAGGGAAAGCCCACGAGGGAGGGGTCGTGGGAGGCGGGCGTCGACGGGGCGCAGGCGGGCATCGTGATGCTGGCCGACCCGCGGCCCGGCGACAGCGTACCAGCAGGAGTACCTCGAGGGTGAGGCCGAGGACGAGGCCGAGGTCCTCGCGCGTCGACGCGGAGGCGAAGGTCCCGTTCGGGAGCTACGCGAACATGGTCGAGACCTCGGACACCACGCCCCTCGAACCGGAGGTCGAGGAGCACAAGTACTACGCCGAGGGTGTCGGGTTCGTCTATGAGGAGAAGGTCCGGGGTGGTGACGACCGGGGCCGCCTCGTCTCGATGCGTACGCCGTGAGCGACCCGGAGACACCAGCGCGAAGAGAGGACGAGGACATGAGAAGGATCAGGAAGCGCGGGGTGCTTGCGGCCTCCGCGGCAGCGCTCGCGGTGGTCGCCGCCGTGGGAGGTGTCGCTGTTGCGACCGGCGACGACGGTGACGTCGACGTGACCGGAAGCGAGGCGGACGCCGCGACAAAGGCGGCATTGCGCGTCACCGGGGGCGGCACGGCGAACTCCGTCGAGCGTGACTCCGAGAACGGCGCTACCTGGGAGGTCGAGGTGACGCGAGACGACGGCTCGACGGTGGACGTCCGTCTCGACGAGGACTACCGGGTGGTGGTGGTCGAGGGCGACTCCGAGGACGAGTGAGCCTCAGCCCTCGGTCGCCTCCTCGAGCGGCGCGGCCGGCGCTGCCTTGCCGACGAGGCAGGCATAGGTGAAGCCCGCGAGCAGCGCCCCGGCGATCGGTGCGACGAAGAACAGCCACAGCTGGCGCGATCGCGTCCCAGCCCACGAAGAGCGCCGGGCCGAGGGACCGTGCCGGGTTCACCGAGGTGTTGGTGACCGGGATGCTGACCAGGTGGATCAGGGTCAGCGCGAGGCCGATCGCCAGCGGCGCGAAGCCCTTGGGGGCGCGGGTGTCGGTGACGCCGAGGATCACGTAGAGGAAGACCGCGGTCAGCACGACCTCGATGACGAGGCAGGCGAGCAGGTTGTAGCCGCCGGGGGAGCGGTCGCCGTACCCGTTCGTGGCGAAGCCCGACTCCGAGGCGGAGAAGCCGTCCTGCCCGGAGGCGATGACGAGCAGAACCGCCGCGGCCGCGATCGCGGCGACGAGCTGGGTGACGATGTAGCCGACGGTGTCCTTCCAGGCGAACCGCCCGGCAGCGGCCAGCCCAGGGTGACCGCGGGGTTGAAGTGGCCGCCGGAGACGTGGCCCACGGCATAGGCCATGGTGACCACGGTGAGCCCGAAGGCGAGCGCCACGCCCATGAACCCGATGCCGAGCTGCACGTCGTCGTCGTTGAGGAACTGGGCGGCGAGTACGGCGGAGCCGCAGCCGCCGAGCACGAGCACGAAGGTGCCGAGGAACTCCGCCGCGAGCCGCTGGGGCATGGTGGGCGCCGCCGTCGAGGGTGTGGTCCTTGCCGCGCTGGGCGGCGTCGTGCGAGCTGTCTCAGCCATGACGATCTCCCGTGAGCGAGTGTCGGACTTCTTCACGCTAGGACCGCCCGAGGCCTGCCGTGGCCGATCGGTGATACGTCCCGGTCCGGGCGGTTCGCGCCGCATGGACCGCCCCTCGTGCGGATGTGTCCGAGCGGGCAGGATGGGGGTGCGGCCGACGTACGGCCGGGCATGAGATATCTTGACGTCAAGAAACCTCTCGTAGTCGGAACGGAGCCTCGGTGACGGACTCGAAGATCATCTACACGCACACGGACGAAGCGCCCCTGCTGGCCACCTACTCGTTCCTGCCGATCGTCCAGGCGTACGCCTCCACCGCGGGGGTGGACGTCGAGACGCGGGACATCTCCCTGGCCGGGCGGATCATCGCCAGCTTCCCGGAGCGCCTGACGCCTGAGCAGCGCATCGACGATGCCCTCGCCGAGCTCGGCGAGCTTGCCAAGAAGCCCGAGGCGAACATCATCAAGCTGCCGAACATCAGCGCCTCGATCCCGCAGCTCAAGGCGGCCGTCGCCGAGCTCCAGGAGAAGGGCTACGACCTCCCGGCGTACCCCGACGACCCGAAGACCGACGAGGAGAAGGAGGCGCGGGCCCGCTACGACAAGGTCAAGGGCAGCGCCGTCAACCCGGTTCTCCGCGAGGGCAACTCCGACCGCCGCGCGCCGGCCTCGGTCAAGAACTACGCCAAGGCGCACCCGCACCGCATGGGGGAGTGGTCCGCCGACTCCAAGACCAACGTCGCGCACATGAGCGCCGACGACTTCCGCTCGAACGAGAAGTCCGTGGTCGTCGAGAAGGACGGCACGCTGCGCATCGAGCTCGTCGGCGACGACGGTACGACGACCGTGCTGCGTGAGTCCGTGCCGGTCCTCGCGGGCGAGGTCGTGGACGCCACCGTCATGCGCGTCGCCGCGCTCCGGGAGTTCCTCACCGAGCAGATCGCCCGCGCGAAGGCCGAGGGCGTGCTGTTCTCGGTGCACCTCAAGGCCACGATGATGAAGGTCTCCGACCCGATCATCTTCGGCCACGTGGTGCGCGCGTTCTTCCCCAAGCTCTTCACCGAGCACGGCGAGGCGCTCGCGGCCGCAGGGGTGAGCCCCAACGACGGCCTCGGCACCCTGCTCAAGGCGATCGAGTCGCTCCCGGCGGACCAGCGCGACGCGATCGCGGCGGCCGTCAAGGAGGGCCTCGACGAGGGCCCGGCGCTCGCCATGGTCGACTCCGACAAGGGCATCACGAACCTCCACGTCCCCAGCGACGTGATCGTGGACGCCTCCATGCCCGCGATGATCCGCACCTCGGGCCACATGTGGGGCCCCGACGGCGACGAGGCCGACACCCTGGCCGTCATCCCGGACAGCAGCTACGCCGGCATCTACCAGGCCGTGCTCGACGACTGCCGCGCCAACGGCGCCTTCGACCCGGCGACGATGGGCTCGGTGCCCAACGTCGGCCTCATGGCGCAGGCCGCCGAGGAGTACGGCAGCCACGACAAGACCTTCGAGATCCCGGCCACCGGCACGGTCCGGGTCGTCGACGAGCAGGGCAACGCGCTGATCGAGCACGCCGTGAGCGCGGGTGACATCTGGCGTGCGTGCCAGACCAAGGACGTCCCGGTCCGCGACTGGGTGAAGCTCGCGGTCACCCGCGCACGCGCCACCGGCTCCCCGGCCGTCTTCTGGCTCGACGAGGGCCGGGCGCACGACGCCAACCTGATCGCGAAGGTGCGCGAGTACCTCACCGAGCACGACACCGACGGCCTGCAGATCGAGATCATGGCCCCGGCGGACGCGATGGCGTTCTCGCTCGAGCGCATCCGCAAGGGCGAGGACACCATCTCCGTCACCGGCAACGTGCTGCGCGACTACCTGACCGACCTGTTCCCGATCATGGAGCTCGGCACGAGCGCCAAGATGCTCTCGGTGGTCCCGCTCATCAACGGCGGCGGCCTCTTCGAGACCGGTGCCGGCGGGTCCGCGCCGAAGCACGTGCAGCAGCTGGTCAAGGAGAACCACCTGCGCTGGGACAGCCTCGGTGAGTTCCTGGCGCTCGCGGAGAGCTTCGCGCACCTCGGGGAGACCACCGGCAACGCTCGCGCGCAGATCCTCGCCGACACCCTCGACCGCGCCACGGGCCGGTTCCTCAACGAGAACAAGTCGCCGAGCCGCAAGGCCGGGGAGATCGACAACCGGGGCAGCCACTTCTACCTCGCCCTCTACTGGGCCAAGGAGCTCGCCTCGCAGTCCGAGGACGCCGAGCTCGCGGCCGCGTTCGCCGACCTCGCCGGGACGCTGGAGGCCAACGAGGCGACGATCACCGAGGAGCTGCTGGCCGTCCAGGGCTCACCTGCGGACGTCGGTGGGTACTACCAGCCCGACGACGAGAAGGCGAGCGCCGTGATGCGCCCGTCGAAGACCTTCAACGAGGCCCTGGCGATCCTGGGCTAGGAACGATTGCGGGCAGCCGGGCGCGTGTTCCGGCGGCACGGTGGAACATGCACTCACGGCGTACTACGGCCGCTTTCGCGCCTGAAGGTCGGCTGCAGCGGTCGTGAGTGCATGTTCGGCGGGCTCGCCAGCCGTCCGTCGCCGGCTCATCCGTGCTCGTACTCAGACGCCAGCAGGTCGTAGATGACGGTGTCGGCGTACGACCCGTCGCGCATCGGGTTCTCCTGGCGCAGCAGCCCGTTCCTGACGAACCCGTTCGCCTCGACCACCCGGCGGGAGGCGGCGTTGCCGTCGGCGGCGATGATGCGCAGGCGCCGGAGACCCATGCCGCCGTCATCCCGCGGCACGAAGGCGTGCCGCACCACGAGACCGCATGCCTCGGTCATCACGCCCCGGCCGCGAGCAGCGGGGTGGGTCCAGTAGCCGATCTCGGCGTCCTTGCCGAACCCGATGCCGAAGATCGTGATGGTGGCGAGCAGCTCGTCGCTCTCCGGGTCGGCCACCACCCAGGTGATCCCCTTCCCCTCGGCGCGCTGCTCACGCCGGGCCTCGATGTAGGCGTGCGCGTCCTCGAGGGTGTACGGCGAGGGCATCTCCGGCAGCCAGTACGCCGTGCGCTCGTCCGAGCACGCCTCGACCACCCGGGGGGCGTCGCTGTCGCGGTACTCCCGGAGCACCACGCCTCGCCCGGCGATGCGGGGGACGTCGAACCAGGGCGTGCGTGGTCGTCGCTCGTCGGCCGAGGTCAGCGCACCGACCCAAGCGTCCTTCAGCGCGCCTCGCTGGGGCAGCCACTGCCGCACGGTTCCGTCGAAGGAGAAGCCGAGCCGCCACGCGACCTTGCGCGAGGCCCAGTTGCCCTTGTTGGCCCACCAGATGACCGTGCGCAGGTCGCGCTCCTCGAAGCCCCAGTCGAGCAGCAGCTCGAGGGCTCGTACGACGTACCCGCGCCCACGAGCCCACGGGTGCGCGCCGTACGCGATCTCCGCACGCCCCTCGCCCTCGTTGCGAAGGGACACCGATCCCACGAACCGCGGCGTGCCGTCCTGGTCGGGCGCCTCCACGGCGAACGCCCATTCGCGGTCGGCCTCCCACCCGGCCGGGATGACCTTGGTGGCGAACTCCCGGGCGGAGGCCGGGGTCGACGGGTCGGGCACCGTCGTCCACTGCAGCATGACGGAGTCGACGGCCTGCTCGTAGAGCGCCTGCACGTCGTCCTCGGTGTGGGCGCGCAGCGTCACGACGCCGTCGGTGAGCCTGGGGACGTCCCGGGGGAACGTCATGGGGAACGTCGTGGATCGCCTCATGGGGCGAAACCCTGCCGCTTACCCACGTGCCGGGCAAACCCTTATCCTCGCAGTCATGGCTGAAGGTCAAAGACCGTGAGCGGCACGCTCGCCAACATCGGGCTTGTCGTCGTCTTCGTCCTCGTCGGCGGTGTCTTCGCCGCCGCTGAGATCGCCCTCGTGTCCCTGCGCGACGGCCAGGTCCGTGCTCTCGCCGGCCAGAGCAGGCGCGGACGGACCGTCGCCGAGCTCAACGAGGACCCCAACCGCTTCCTCTCCGCCGTCCAGGTCGGTGTCACCCTGGCCGGCTTCCTCTCCGCCGCGTTCGGTGGCGCGACCCTGTCCGACGACCTCGCCCCCGTGCTGGCGGGCTGGGGCCTGCCCGAGCGGTTCGCGAATGCCGCGGCGCTGGTGCTCGTGACGATCGCGATCTCCTACCTCTCGCTCGTCCTCGGCGAGCTGGTCCCCAAGCGTCTGGCCCTCCAGCGGTCCGAGTCGTTCGCGCTCGCGCTCGGCCCGATGATCGACCGGGTCTCCAAGGTCTCGCGCCCGGTGATCTGGCTGCTCTCGAAGTCCACGGACGCGGTGGTGCGGCTGCTGGGTGGCGACCCGGGTGCCCAGAAGGAGCAGATGACCGACGAGGAGCTGCGCGAGCTGATCGACCAGCACGAGACCCTCGGCGAGGAGGAGCGCCGGATCGTCGAGGACGTGTTCGAGGCCGGCGACCGGCAGATCCGCGAGGTGATGATCCCGCGGACCGAGGTGGACTTCCTCGATGCTGCGACGCCGGTCTACAAAGCCGCGAAGTACGCCCTCACGCAGCCCCACTCGCGCTACCCGGTCACCAGGGGCTCTGCCGACGACGTCATCGGCTTCGTGCACGTGCGCGACCTGCTGGACCCGCAGATGGCGAACCGCTCCGTCCGGGTCGGCGAGCTCGTCCGCGCGACCCTGGTCCTGCCGTGGACACGCCAGATCCTCGCGGCGCTGGCCGACATGCGCCGGGAAGGCACGCACCTCGCGATGGTCGCCGACGAGTACGGCGGGACCGCGGGCATCGTCACGATGGAGGACCTGGTCGAGGAGCTGATCGGCGACATCCGGGACGAGTACGACGTCGAGGAGACCGAGACCAAGCGGCACCGCGGAGGCGACGTGGAGGTCGACGGGCTGCTGAACCTCGACGACTTCGAGGACGAGTCCGGCGTGGAGCTCCCCGAGGGGCCGTACGAGACGGTCGCCGGCTTCATCGTGGCCCAGCTGGGCCGGCTGCCCGAGCCGGGCGACTCGGTCGACTTCGAGGAGGTCCGTCTGGTGGTGAACGAGCTCGAGGGCCGCAGGGTCTCCCGCGTCCTCGTCACCGGCGCCGGCCAGGCACGGCAGCTGTCCGAGGCGGAGGAGGGCACCCGTTCCGCCGGCCCGGAGGGCGACCCGGTCGGCGACCCGGTCGGCGAAGCGGCGGGAGGGGCGGACCAGGCGAGCTGACGCCGGAGCCCTCCTGACAGAATGCCTGACATGTCAGAGGCCGCCCCCACCTCCAAGTCGACCGCGCGCCCGCGGGTCCTGTCCGGGATCCAGCCGACCGCCGACTCGTTCCACTTCGGGAACTACCTCGGGGCGCTGCGGCAGTGGGTGGCGCTGCAGGATGACTACGAGCCGTTCTTCTTCATCGCGGACATGCACGCGATCACCGTGGAGCAGGACCCCAAGCAGCTGCGCGACCGCTGCCTGCGCGCGGCCGCCCAGCTGCTGGCGATGGGCATCGACCCGGACCGGTCGGCGATCTTCATGCAGTCCCACATCGAGGCGCACGCCCAGCTCGGCTGGGTCCTCCAGTGCCTGACCGGCTTCGGCGAGGCTCGCCGGATGACGCAGTTCAAGGACAAGTCGGCCAAGGGCGGCGAGGGCGCGGCCTCTGTGGGCCTGTTCACCTACCCGATCCTCCAGGCGGCCGACATCCTGCTCTACCGGCCCCAGTACGTCCCGGTGGGGGAGGACCAGCGTCAGCACCTCGAGCTGACCCGTGACCTCGCGCAGCGCTTCAACCACCGTTACAAGAAGACCTTCCGGCTCCCGGAGCCCTACATCCTGAAGGAGACCGCGAAGATCCTGGACCTCCAGGACCCGACCTCCAAGATGTCGAAGTCGGCGTCGTCCCCGAGCGGCATCATCGAGATGCTCGACGACCCCAAGGTCTCGGCCAAGAAGATCCGCTCGGCGGTGACCGACTCCGGCAGCGAGATCCGGTTCGACGCCGAGGAGAAGCCGGGCGTCTCGAACCTCCTCACGATCTACTCGGCGCTCACCGGGCGCACCGTCAAGGAGCTGGAGAGCGAGTACGACGGCCGTGGCTACGGCGACCTGAAGAAGGACCTCGCCGACGTCGTGGTCGAGTTCGTGACCCCTTTCCGCGACCGCACCCTCGAGCTGCTCGACGACCCCGCCGAGCTCGCCGCGATGCTGCGACGTGGAGAGGACAAGGCGCGCGAGGTGGCCGAGCGGACACTCGCTGACGTCTACGACAGGGTCGGTTTCGTTCCGGTCGGTAGGTAGGGTGCACGTCGTGACGACGATCGGTGTGGCCATCGCGGTGCCAGAGCCCTGGGGCGAGAAGCTCCAGGAGTACCGCGCGTCGCTGGGCGACGTCTCCGCCCACGGCATCCCGACGCACATCACGCTGATGCCGCCGTTCGAGGTGGAGGATGACGAGCTGCCGGCGATCGAGAAGCACCTCGCCGAGGCGGCGGCGTCCATGCCGGCGTTCCGGATCCACCTGCGTGGCACGGGGACCTTCCGGCCGGTCTCCCCGGTCGTGTTCGTGACCGTCGTACGCGGTATCTCCTCGTGCGAGCAGCTCGCCTTCGCGGTCCGCAGCGGCCCGCTCGCGACGGAGCTCGTGTTCCCCTACCACCCTCACGTCACGGTCGCGCACGACCTGGAGGACGACCTCCTCGACCGCGCCTTCGAGGAGCTCTCCGACTTCGAGTGCCAGTTCGACGCGGACCAGTTCCTGCTCTACGCGCACGACGCTGAGGTCGGCTGGCAGCCCACGCGGGAGTTCCCCCTCGCGGGCGGCTCGAAGCCCTGATGGCGCGGCTCGAGGAGCGCGTCTCAGGCCGGGTGACCGCGCTCCGCGAGCGGTACGTCGTGGTCGACCACGGCATCGCCACGTTCGCCTACTACGGCCGCCGCAACGGCAACGCCCAGGCGGGCGCGGTGACCTTCTTCGGGTTCCTTTCGTTCTTCCCCCTCCTCGCGCTGGCGTTCTTCGCCGTCGGTTACGTCAGCACGGTCTACCCGGACGTCCGCAGGGAGCTCGTGGAGGCCCTCGAAGAGGTGCTGCCGGGCGTGGTCGGCACGCAGGAGGGCGAGATCCCGCTCACCACGTTCGAGGAGTACGCCGGAAGGATCGGCCTCTTCGGTCTGCTCGGCCTCCTCTACGCCGGGCTCGGCTGGATCTCGGGCATGAGGCGTGCCCTGGCCGAGATGTTCCAGCTGCCCGAGCAGGAGCAGCCCGGGTTCCTGCGGGGCCTGCTGAGGGACCTCGCGGCGCTCCTGCTGCTGGGCGTCGTGCTCGTGCTCTCGATCAGCCTCACCGGCGCGATGTCGTGGTTCTCCGAGGCGATCCTGCGCTGGGTGGGGCTCGGTGACCTCCTGCTCGCCGAGGTCGTCCTGTGGGTGGTCACCCACGGCCTTGCGATCGGTGCCACGACGGTGCTGTTCATGGCGCTGTACGGACTGGTCCCGAACCCGCACCTGGCGCGACGTGCGATGTGGCAGGGTGCCCTGACCGGCGCCGTGGGTTTCGAGGTGCTCAAGTCGGTGGCGGGTTTCCTCATGACCTTGACGCGGGAGGGGCCCGCCTTCCAGGCCTTCGGCGTGGCGCTGATCCTGCTGGTCTGGATCAACTACTTCTCGCGGCTGGTGATGCTCAGCGCGGCCTGGGCCTACACCGCCCCGGTGGCGGAGGAGGTGCGCGCCCTCGAGCAGGCGCCGCTGGTCGGCCCCGAGGAGACGGAGACGCTCGTCCCGGCGCCGGCCGCTGTCGTGGGTGAGGACGCGCAGGGCTCACCCCACCCGCGGACAGCGCCAGGGCGTGCGCGAGTGGAGCGGCTCGGGGTCGCCACGGCGGTGGCTGCCGGCGCCGTGGCCGCTGTCACCTGGCTCGCCCGTCGCCGGCAGCACTGAGCCCGCCGACAGGTCGCTCAGCCGGACATCGCCGCCGGCTCCTGGTCCTGCTCGGCCGAACCGAGGAACTCCGGCTCCTCGCCCTCCAGGTCGACGCCGTGGCGGCGCAGCACCAACGAGACGGTCGAGGCGATGATGGCCAGGTCCACCCGCAGGCTGCGCTCTGCGACGTACCGCACGTCCATGGCCAGCCGTTCGGGCCAGTCGAGCCGGTTGCGCCCGTTGACCTGCGCCAGGCCGGTGAGGCCGGGGCGGACCTCGTGTCGGCGTCGTTGCTCCGGGGAGTACCGGTCGAGGTACCGGACGAGCAGCGGCCGCGGGCCGACCAGGCTCATGTCGCCCTTGACGACGTTCCACAGGGTCGGCAGCTCGTCGAGGCTGGTCGAGCGCAGCCACACGCCGAACGGGGTGAGCCGTTGAGCGTCCGTGACCAGCCCCGTGGCCGGGTCCGGCTCGAGCATCGTGCGGAACTTGACGAGCTCGAAGACCTTCTCGTCCTTGCCGGGCCGCTGCTGCCGGAACAGCACGGGGGAGCCGAGCTTCCTGCGCACCAGACCGGCGACCACGAGCTGGAGCGGGGCGGACACGACGAGGGCGACCGTTCCCGCGGCCAGGTCGAGCACCCGCTTGAGCGCGTCGTACCTGCGCCGCGGACCGAGCCTCTCGACGGACCGCCTCATGCCGGCTCTCCCGCGGGCACACCGGCGAAGCTGTGCTGCTCCGCACCCTCCAGCAGCACGACCGTGCTCACCTTCCCGGCCAGGACGTTCGCCCTGGAGACCAGCCAGTGCGCCTCGGGCTCCAGGCCCAGGACCCACGCGATGAGCGTGGCCGGGACGTTCGCCCCCGCTGCGTGGCTGAACGGGTAGCCCCCTCCGAACCGCGGGTTGACGTCGATGACCCAGTCACCGCCTGCCCGGTCCCGGATCACGTCGACGTCAATCGGGCCGACGTGGCCGGTCTGGGCGCCCACCGCCGAGGCGGTGGCGTGGAACGGCGCAGCGTCGACGGTCCGGGCCTTGTCGGTCTCCCCGGCCCGCATCCCCAGCTTCTGGCGCACCAGGACGCCGGCCGGTGCCCCGGACAGGTCGTGCACGATGTCCATGCCGTACTCCACGCCCTCGACGGCCGCCTGGACGAGTACGTCGGAGGTGCCATGGTCGTCGTCGAACTGCAGGAGCCTCATCGCGTCCGCGCGGCTCGAGGCCGTGGCGAGGATCCTCTCCAGCTCTCTCCGCTCCAACCGCTGCAGATGCGCGGACGCACTCCCGTTCCGGGGCTTCACGATGACTCTCTCGGGGAACCGGTCCAGCACACCGGCGTCGTCCAGGACGTCCGTCAGGGTCGTCGTGTCCGGCACCAGGAAGCCCTCAGCGCGCTCGTAGAGGTAGGCCTTGTCGAAGCTGAACCGCAAGGTCGCCTCGTTGGGCACGAGGAAGACCGGCTTGTCCGGCAGCGACTCGGGTGACTCGGCCCACCGCATCAGCTCGTAGTCGTTCACTGACAAGGCCAGCTGGACATTCTCGGAGTCGCAGAGAGCCTCGAGAGCCTCGAAGTAGCGCGGGCTGTCGAACGGAGGGAGCTCGAAGCCCCGGTCCGCGTCCGCGAAGGCCGGAGCCCGCACGTCCGCGTCGGCGACCAGGACCTCTCCGTCGAGGTCCGGGAAGAGGCTGAAGGCGTCCCTGAACCACCGCACCAGGTAGTTCCTCCGGCCGGCGGAGCAGATCAGGACCCTGAAGGGCCGTCGCTGACCCATGATCGGCCTACGTCATGCCTTCTCTTTGTGGACGGGCCTGCGTCGCGGCTCGCCGGTGACCGCGGCGGTGACCGACGCGGCGCCGAACCAGCTGCCGGAGACGAAGCGCATCGCGGGGCCGAAGCTCCACACCGCCGGAGCGCCCATGAAGTGCAGCCCGGAGATCGACGACTCCAGGCCGCGACGGAGCACCGGGTACCCGCCGACCTTGCGAACCGAGCCCGACAGAGCCGGGTCGAGGAAGGGGTACTTCGTGATGTCGACGCGGTAGCCGGTCCCGTACAGGATGTGGTCGACCTCGCGCGTGCTCCCGTCGCTGAGCGTGGCCTTCACCCGGTCGCCCTTCGGCTCCGCGCTCACCACCCACGTGCTCAGCCTCTTCGGGATGTCGGCGAGACGGTCCTCCAGCCAGTCGGCGACGCGCGGCCTGGTGGAGAGGTAGCCGAAGCGGGTCTGGACCCGTCGCGGGAGGCGGCGGTACAGGTCCGGGAAGCCCACGAGGCGGGCGATGCCGATCTGGCCGACGCCGGTGGGTGCGTAGAGCAAGGGGGCGAGCGGTCCTGTCATCTTGCGGTACGTCTCGCCGTGCAGCCAGTCGATGTGGTCGGTCCGCATGAGGATCTCGACCTGGGCGCCGAGCTCGTGCATCAGGACCGCGTTCTCCGTTGCGCTCTGGCCTGCGCCCACGACCAGCACGCTCTTGTCGCGGAACTTGGCGAGGTCCGAGTGGTCACCCGAGTGCGAGGCGAGCTCCGGCGGCAGGTTGCGGAACTCCTCCGGACGGTAGGTGAACGGGGCGATGCCGCCGGCCACCACCACCCTGCGGGCCTCCATCTGGGTCTCGTCGTCGAGGGTCAGGACGAAGCGCCCGTTCTTGCGCTCCACGCGCTGAGACCATGCGGCGGTCCACGTCCGGAACCGCCTCCTTGTGCACCCAGAGGCCGTAGTCGATGAAGTCCTCCACGGGCACGGGCACGCCAGGGTTGATCCCGGTCGTCCGGCAGTAGGTGTCGAGGGAGAGCGGCCCCTCGTAGTCGGCGATGCTCGTGGCGCCCCAGTTCGAGCGGAGCAGCATGCCGTTGGGCATGTTGTCGCGCCAGAACGACATCGGGTCGCCGAAGACTGTCGTCTCGGCCCCTGCCCGGTTGAGATGGGCGGCCGCGGAAAGGCCGTGAGGTCCTGCTCCGATGATTGCGGTCTCAGTTTGGTGCACGACAAGGTCCCCGTCCGTTGAGCTTGCAAAGGTCCTTCAAGTATCGAGAGCGCGGGCGAGCGGTCCCTACGCCAAACGAGGGAGATTCGGTGGGCAATTAGCGCGGCTCTGCACGTCGACTTGGGCCGTTGCGGCGAGTTGTCGCGAATGCCCGGTCTGCCTCGTCAGGACTTGGGCGACCCGTCGCCTCTGACTGCTTTCCGAGCTTCGACGGTTATGACCTGCGGGCGCCGCGCTGCTGTCTCGAGGAGCGCCGGCGCCCCTGACCCGACCGGAACACCGGTTGCCGGGGGAGGCAGGATGGAGCTGTGAAGCTCGAACGCAAGCATGCCGTCCTCTTCCTGCTCATCGCCGCGTGGAACGTCTTCAGCTACGCCAACTTCGCGAAGAACCTCGCGGAGGCCGCGGCGAGCGGCGAGGACCGCCCCACCGGCTACTACGTCGCGCACATCGTGCTGATCGTCGTGAACCTCGTGATCGCAGCGATCCTCGGCCGCCTCGGTTGGCGGGTCTGGCGCGCCACGGCGTCGCGTGAGGCGACCCCCGCGAGCCGGTGAGTGGCTGAGGCTGCAGGATGAGGCACATGCTGCCCCGGAGATCCGACGTGGAGAGCGCCGCCGCCAGGCTGGGTGAGAAGATCCGGCACACCCCGACGGTGGTGATCCACGGAGACGAGCTCGGCGTCCCGTTCCGTGTGGTGCTGAAGCTGGAGCTGCTCCAGCACACCGGCTCGTTCAAGGCGCGGGGCGCGCTGAACTCGGTGATGTGTCTCGACACCTCGGACGGGCGCGTCAGCGCCGCCTCCGGCGGCAACCACGGAGCCGCCGTGGCCTGGGCCGCAGCCCGCACCGGGCTGACCGCAGACATCTTCGTCCCGTCGACGTCGACGCCCGAGAAGCTCGCACGGATCCGCGAGTACGGCGGCCGCCTCCACACCGTCGAGGGCGACGTCGGGGACGCCCTCGAGGCCTGCCACGAGCTGTGCGAGCGGGAAGGGGTTCCCCTCGTGCACCCCTACGACACGTTCGAGACCGTCTGCGGCGCCGGGACGGTCGGGCTGGAGGTTGCCGACGCCGTCCCGGACGCGGCGCTGGTGCTGCTCGGCTGCGGCGGGGGAGGGCTCTACGCCGGGACGGTCGCGGCCCTGGGAGACCGGATCGCCGTGACTCCGGTGGAGACCGAGCTGTGCGCACACCTGCACGCCGCACGCGAGGCCGGCCGTCCGGTGCCGCAGGCATCGTCCGGCGCCGCGGCGGACTCGCTGGGGCCTCCGCAGGTCGGCCGCCTCGGCTACGAGACCGCCGCCGAGCGGGGTGTGACGTCGCTGCTCGTCAGTGAGGGCGAGCTGCTCGCGGCCCGCCGGTTCCTGTGGGAGCGGGTGCGGGTGCTCGCCGAGCCCGGCGCGAGCGTGCCCCTCGCCGCGGTGCTGGCGGGCAAGGTGGAGGTCGAGCCCGGTTCGACGGTGGTGGTGCTGGTCAGCGGAGGAAACAACCCCGATATCCCGTGACCGCGCTCAGCGGACGGTGATCTCGGGCTCCACCTTCACCTCGAAGTTCACCGACTGCGCGATGAAGCACTTCTCGTGCGCCTTCTGGTGCAGGCTGGTGGCCCTCTCGACCTGGTCGGCAGCGCCGACGACGATCCGGGGCCGGAGGATCACCTCGGTGAAGTGTCCGCTGCCGTCGGGCGCCGTGACCATCGTGCCCTCGGCCTCGTCGGTGTACTCGTGCACGACCACGCCTGCCCTTGCGCACAGCCCGAGGTACCAGAGCATGTGGCACTGGGAGATCGACACGGTGAAGAGCTGCTCAGGGTTCCAGCGCTCCGGGTCGCCGAGGAAGCCGGGATCGGCCGTCCCGTCGATGGCAGGCGGGCCCACTGCGGCGATCGTGTGGTCGCGGTCGTAGTCGCGGACCCCTGTCGTGCCCTCGCCGCGGTTGCCGGTCCAGGTGATGGTGACGTCGTAGCTGTGCTCGCTCATGACCCGATCCTCGCAGCCCGCGACAGTTCGTTCACGGGGCGAAGGTCCCCACGACGAGACATCGGACCCGAGGTACGCAGAAGGGGCACGTCGTCCGACGTACCCCTTCCGGTGTGGTGCTGGGACGGTCAGCGGCGGAAGATGATCGCCCGCTTCACTTCCTGGATCGCCTTGGTGACCTCGATGCCGCGAGGGCAGGCCTCGGTGCAGTTGAAGGTGGTGCGGCAGCGCCACACACCCTCCTTGTCGTTGAGGATCTCCAGGCGCTGGTCGGTGGCCTCGTCGCGGCTGTCGAAGATGAACCGGTGCGCACCGACGATGGCCTGCGGGCCGAAGTACTGCCCGTCGGTCCAGTAGACCGGGCACGACGTCGTGCACGCGGCGCACAGGATGCACTTCGTGGTGTCGTCGAAGCGCTCGCGGTCCTTCTGCGACTGGATCCGCTCGCGGGTCGGCTCGTTTCCGTCGGTGACCAGGAACGGCATCACCGAGCGGTAGGCGTCGAAGAACGGCTCCATGTCGACCACGAGGTCCTTGAGGACCGGCAGGCCCTTGATCGGCTCGACGGTGATCGGCTGCGACGGGTTGACGTCCTTGATCAGCGTCTTGCAGGCCAGCCGGTTCTTGCCGTTGATGCGCATCGCGTCGGAGCCGCAGACACCGTGCGCGCAGGAGCGACGGAACGTCAGCGACCCGTCGAGGTCCCACTTCACCTTGTGGAGCGCGTCGAGCACCCGGTCGGTCGGCTCGGCCGTGACCTGGTAGCTCTCCCACTTCGCTTCCTCCGAGACCTCGGGGTTGTAGCGGAGGATCTTGACAGTGACGTCCATCAGTACTTGCGCTCCATCGGCTCGTAACGGGTCTGCACGACCGGCTTGTAGTCCAGGCGGATCGTCCCGTCCTCCTGGCGGTAGGCCATCGTGTGACGCATGAAGTTCACGTCGTCGCGGTTGGGGTAGTCCTCGCGGTAGTGGCCGCCGCGCGACTCGTTGCGCGCGAGGGCGGAGACGACGAGCACCTCGGCGAGGTCGAGCAGGAAGCCGAGCTCGATCGCCTCGAGCAGGTCGGTGTTGAACCGCTTGCCCTTGTCCTGCACGGAGATGTTCACGTAGCGCGCCTTGAGGCCCTCGATGTCCGAGAGCGCCTGCTTCAGCGACCCCTCGTCGCGGTAGACCTGCGCGTTGATGTCCATCGTCGCCTGGAGCTCGGCGCGGATGGCGGCCACCCGCTCCGAGCCGCCCGCGTCGCGCAGCATCTCGATCTGCTCGACGACGTACTTCTCGGGGCTCTCCGGCAGCTCGTCGTACCCGACGGCCGCGGCGTACTCGGCGGCGTAGATGCCGGCCCGGCGGCCGAAGACGTTGATGTCGAGCAGCGAGTTGGTGCCGAGGCGGTTCGCGCCGTGCACCGAGACGCACGCGACCTCGCCGGCGGCGTAGAGACCCGGGACGACGGTGTCGTTGTCGCTGAGCACCTCGCCCTTGATGTTCGTCGGGATGCCGCCCATGGCGTAGTGCGCGGTCGGGAACACCGGGATCATCTCGGTGTAGGGCTCGACCCCGAGGTAGGTGCGCGCGAACTCCGTGATGTCGGGGAGCTTCGCGTCGATCTGCTCCTTGGGCAGGTGCGTCAGGTCGAGGTAGACGTAGGCCTTGTCCGGGCCGGCGCCGCGACCCTCACGCACCTCGTTGGCCATGGCGCGCGCGACCATGTCACGCGGCGCGAGGTCCTTGATGGTGGGGGCGTAGCGCTCCATGAAGCGCTCGTTCTCGCTGTTGCGCAGGATGCCGCCCTCGCCACGGGCCGCCTCCGACAGGAGCACGCCGAGGCCCGCGAGCCCGGTCGGGTGGAACTGGAAGAACTCCATGTCCTCGAGCGGCAGGCCCTTGCGCCAGACGATCCCCATGCCGTCGCCGGTCAGGGTGTGGGCGTTGGAGGTGGTCCGGAAGACCTTCCCGAAGCCGCCGGAGGCGAAGATGATCGACTTCGCGTTGAAGATGTGGATCTCGCCGGTCGCGAGCTCGTAGGCCACGACGCCGGACGCGCGCCCGTCGGTCATCAGCACGTCGAGCACGTAGAACTCGTTGTAGAACTCCACGTTGTGCTTGATGCACTGCTGGTAGAGCGTCTGCAGGATCATGTGGCCGGTGCGGTCCGCGGCGAAGCAGGAGCGGCGTACGGCGGCCTCGCCGTGGTTGCGGGTGTGGCCGCCGAAGCGGCGCTGGTCGATCCGCCCCTCCTCGGTCCGGTTGAAGGGGAGGCCCATCTTCTCGAGGTCGAGCACCGCGTCGATGGCCTCCTTGGCCATCACCTCGGCGGCGTCCTGGTCGACGAGGTAGTCACCGCCCTTGACGGTGTCGAAGGTGTGCCACTCCCAGTTGTCCTCCTCGACGTTGGCCAGCGCGGCGCACATGCCGCCCTGGGCCGCGCCGGTGTGGGACCGGGTCGGGTAGAGCTTGGTCAGCACCGCGGTGCGGGTGCGCTGACCTGACTCGAGCGCGGCGCGCATCCCTGCGCCGCCGGCGCCGACGATGACGACGTCGTACTTGTGGGTCTGAACCATGCTGATCAGCGCCTTACTTGTTCGTGCAGACCTCGAGCGTCGACGCGGGGTCGATGCACGGGTCGAACGTGAAGATGACGAGGGTGCCGAGGACGATGGTCGCGGCGGTCGCGAAGTACAGCAGCGTCCTGAGCGTGAACTTCGTGCCCCCGCGGCCGGCGTAGTCGTTGATGATCGTGCGCAGGCCGTTCGCGCCGTGCAGCATCGCGAGCCAGAGCATCGCGAGGTCCCAGACCTGCCAGAACGGCGAGGCCCACTTGCCCGCGACGAAGGCGAAGTCGATCTGGTGGATGCCCTCGCCCTGCCACAGGTTCACGAAGAGGTGGCCGAGGACGAGCACGACGAGGAGCAGGCCGGAGCCGCGCATGAAGAGCCAGGCGTTCATCTGGCTGTTGTTGGACTTGCCCGCCTTGTAGGGGGTGCGGGGCTTGGGGACCGAGGTCATGGTCATCGCAGTCAGCCTCCGAACACGTTCGACAGGTGCCGCCACACGAAGGGCAGGAACAGCACGAGGAAGAGGACGACCACGCCGTAGCTCATCTGCCGCTGGTAGCGCGGGCCGTTGCCCCAGAAGTCGATCAGGATGATCCGGATGCCGTTGAACGCGTGGAAGAGCACGGCTGCGACCAGGCCGACCTCCATGAGCCCGACGACCGGGTTCTTGTAGGTCTCCACAGCGGTGTTGTAGGCCTCGGGGGAGACCCGCACCATCGCGGTGTCGATCACGTGGGCGAAGAGGAAGAAGAAGAGCGTGACGCCGGTGATGCGGTGCGCGACCCACGACCACATCCCCTCCCGGCCTCGGTAGAGCGTTCCCGCCGGTGAGCTGGCCAAGGGGAGTCCTTTCGAACGCGAGAGCAGACTGTGCTGGAGCGCGCCGGAGTGCAGGCGCAACTACGGCACTCTATCCGCGCCGGTTTCGTTACTGACCAGTCGCATGCTGTGAAATCGATTACCGAACGAAACCGTTGCTTATTGGTACGTACAGGGCCATCGGTCCCGCGACCGACGGACGTTAGGCATCTCACGGTGCACCGCGATGTCGACTGGTCGTAACCTTCGACCATGGCAGAGGAGACCACCCCCCAGTCCCACGCCGAGCTCTCGGCCGACCCCAAGACCCGACACCGAGTCGGGGCTGCCGTTCCGCCCGGTGTACGGCCCCGAGGCACTGGAGGGTTTCGACCCTGCCGCCCAGCTCGGCGACCCGGGGGAGTTCCCCTTCACCCGCGGCGTGTACCCGACGATGTACACCGGGCGTCCCTGGACGATGCGGCAGTACGCCGGGTTCGGCACGGCGAAGGAGTCCAACGAGCGCTACAAGCAGCTCGTCGCGCACGGCACCGGCGGGTCTCTCCGTCGCCTTCGACCTCCCCACCCAGATGGGTCTACGACTCCGACTCGTCGATCGCGCACGGCGAGGTGGGCAAGGTGGGCGTCGCGATCGACTCGATCGACGACATGAAGGTGCTCTTCGACGGCATCCCGCTCGACGAGGTCTCGACCTCGATGACGATCAACGCGCCGGCGGCGCTGCTCCTGCTGCTGTACCAGATCGTCGCCGAGGACGCCGGGATCCCCGGTGACAAGCTCACCGGCACGATCCAGAACGACGTGCTCAAGGAGTACATCGCCCGCGGGACCTACATCTTCCCGCCGCAGGAGTCCCTGCGCCTGATCACCGACATCTTCAGCTACTGCCGCACCGAGATCCCGCGGTGGAACACCATCTCGATCTCGGGCTACCACATGGCCGAGGCCGGCGCGACGCCCGCGCAGGAGATCGCCTTCACGCTCGCCGACGGCATCGAGTACGTCCGCGCCGCGGTGGCCTCGGGCCAGGACGTCGACGAGTTCGCGCCCCGGCTCGCCTTCTTCTTCGTCTCGCGCACCACGATCCTCGAGGAGGTGGCGAAGTTCCGCGCCGCCCGGAGGATCTGGGCACAGGTGATGCGCGACGAGTTCGGCGCCAAGAACCCGAAGTCGCTGATGCTCCGCTTCCACACCCAGACCGCCGGCGTGCAGCTCACCGCCCAGCAGCCCGAGGTCAACCTCGTCCGGGTCGCGGTCCAGGCGCTCGCCGCGGTGCTCGGCGGCACCCAGTCGCTGCACACGAACTCCTTCGACGAGGCGATCGCGCTCCCGACGGAGAAGGCCGCCCGGCTCGCGCTGAGGACCCAGCAGGTGATCGCGTTCGAGACCGACGTGACCAAGACCGTCGACCCGTTCGCGGGCTCCTACGCCGTCGAGTCGCTGACCGACGAGGTCGAGGAGGAGGCCCGCGCGCTCATGGCGAAGGTCGAGGACCTCGGCGGAGCGGTCAAGGCCATCGAGCACGGCTTCCAGAAGAACGAGATCGAGAAGGCCGCCTACGAGATCGCCAAGGAGATCGACTCCGCCCAGCGGGTCGTGGTCGGCCTCAACAAGTACGCCAGCGACGAGGAGGAGCCCTACGAGCCCCTGCGCGTCGACCCGGCGATCGAGGCCCAGCAGGCCGAGCGGCTCGCGAAGCTCCGAGCCGAGCGCGACAACGAGGCTGTCGAGAAGCACCTCGCCGCGTTGAAGAAGGCCGCGCAGGGCACCGAGAACGTCCTCTTCCCGATGAAGGAGGCGCTGCGCGCCCGCGCCACGGTGGGCGAGGTGTGCAACGCCCTGCGCGACGTGTGGGGTGTGTACTCCCCGCCGCACGCCTTCTGAGCAGGGGCCCGCCCCGATTCCGTGACCCCACGCCGGGGACGTATAGGAGTGGGAGCGGGCCGCGAAGGGTAGCCTGACCTGACGTGTCCTCCTTGGTCCCTCCTGCCCTCGCCGCCGTCGACAGCTTCGCCGACGAGCTGGTCGCCTTCCGCCGGGACCTGCATGCCCACCCCGAGCTGGCCTGGCAGGAGGAGCGCACGACGAACCTGGTCGCCAAGCGCCTCGAGGAGGCCGGCGTACGCGTCCAGCTGCTTCCCAAGAGCGGGCTCCTCGCCGAGGTCGGCAGCGGGGAGGGACAGATCGTCGCCCTGAGGGCCGACCTCGACGCCCTCGCCGTCGACGATCTGACGAACGACCCGTGGCGGAGCACCGTCGACGGGCTGGCGCACGCCTGCGGCCACGACGTCCACACCGCAGGTCTCGTGGGGGCGGGGCTGGCGCTGGCGGCGGTGCACGCACAGACGCCGCTGAACGGAAGGGTCCGCCTGATGTTCCAGCCGGCGGAGGAGGTCATGCCGGGCGGCGCCCTCGAGCTGATCGCGACCGGCGCGCTCGACGGGGTCAGCCACGTCTTCGGCCTGCACTGCGACCCGAGCATCGACGTCGGGCAGATCGGCCTGCGCGAGGGCCCGATCACCGGCGCCGCGGACTCGCTGGCGGTCCGGTTGTCGGGGCGGGGCGGGCACACCTCCCGGCCGCACCTGACCCAGGACCTCACCTACGCCCTCGCCACGCTGGTCACCGAGCTCCCCGCCGCGCTGTCGCGGCGGCTCGACCCTCGCGCCGGGGCGAGCGTGGTGTGGGGTCTCATCCGCTCCGGCTCCGCCAAGAACGTCATCCCGGCCAGCGGCGAGGCAGCGGGCACGGTGCGCATGCTCGACGCGGTGGCGTGGGCGCAGGCCGAGCACCTGATCCGCGAGCTGATCGAGCAGATCGTCGCGCCCTACGGCGTGAGGGCCGAGATCGACTACGTCCGGGGGGTGCCGCCCGTGGTGAACGAGCCGTCCGCGACCCGGCTGCTCGGCCACGCGGCGGAGCAGGTGGTCGGCGAGGACTCCCACGTCTACACGCCGCAGAGCCTCGGCGGCGAGGACTTCGCGTGGTACCTCGAGTCGGTGCCGGGTGCCATGGCGCGGCTCGGGACCCGTACGCCGGGGGGCCCGACGTACGACCTGCACCAGGGCGATCTCCGCGTCGACGAGGCGGCCACGGCGGTGGGTGCCAAGGTGCTCGCGGCGGCGGCGCTCGAGGCGCTCGCCGACGCCTGAGCACGCCGCGGACCGGGACATAGGTCCCAGGGCGGCGGGCAGGAAGTCACCGACCCATAACAAATGGGTGCGCAATGGCACGGTTGTGCCGGATCGAACGGTCCAGCGGTACTAGGGTGACCCGTGGTTCGGCGCCAGGACGATGGCGCCTCATTTCGATCAAGGAGGCCCATCTTGCGTCGCATGACCAAGACAGCGGCATTGCTCTCCGCTGCAGCGCTCCTGCTCAGCGCCTGCGGGGGCAATGACACGGAGAGCGGTAACGGCGGCGAGGGCAATGCCCCGCAGTCAGACATCAAGGTCGGCATGGCGTATGACGTCGGCGGCCGTGGTGACCAGTCCTTCAACGACGCGGCTGCCCGCGGCATGGACAAGGCCACCGAGGAATTCGGCATGGAGAGCCAGGAGTCCGAGGCTGCCGACGGTGAGCCGGAGTCGGCTCGCGAGGAGCGGCTGCGGACCTTCGCGGACGCCGGCTACGACCCGGTCATCGCGGTCGGCTTCGCCTACTCCGCGGCGCTCGCGAAGGTGGCCAAGGAGTACCCCGACACCCACTTCGCGATCATCGACGACGAGGGCGCACAGGCCGAGAACATCGCCAACCTGGTGTTCGCCGAGGAGCAGGGCTCCTTCCTGGTCGGCGCCGCTGCGGCGCTGAAGACCAAGACCGACCACGTCGGCTTCATCGGTGGTGTCGAGGTGCCGCTGATCCAGAAGTTCGAGGCGGGCTACGTCGAGGGCGTCAAGGCGGTCAACCCGAAGATCAAGGTCGACGTCACGTACCTGACCCAGGCACCTGACTTCTCCGGCTTCGGTGACCCGGCCAAGGGCAAGACGGCCGCGCAGGGCATGTACGACTCCGGCGCCGACATCGTCTACCACGCTGCCGGTGGCTCCGGCGGAGGTGTCTTCGAGGCTGCTTCCGAGTCGGACAACCTCGCGATCGGTGTCGACTCCGACCAGTACGAGACCGCCGACCCGTCGGTGAAGGACGTGATCCTGACGTCCATGCTGAAGAACGTCGACGTCGCGGTGTACGACTACCTGGCCGAGGTCAACAAGGGGAACTTCCCGTCCGGCACCACGCGTTACGACCTTGCCGCGGACGGCGTCGGCTACTCCACCAGCGGTGGGTTCGTCGACGACATCTCGAGCAAGCTCGACGAGTACAAGCAGCAGATCGTCGACGGCGACATCAAGGTCCCGACGTCCTGATCTGACCAGTGTGAGGGCCCGGGGGCAGCCGCGATAGCGTGTGCTCCCGGGCCCGTCCTGTGGTCCGCTCCCTAACCAGGACGGCCACTCTCTCCCAAGGAGGTCCATCGCCGTGTCGACTTCTGCGCAGGGCGCAGTCGTGGAAGAGATCGCCGTCCGGCTCCAAGGCATCGGCAAGCGATTCCCCGGCGTCATCGCCAACGACGACGTGAACATCGAGGTCCGGCGCGGGTCGATCCACGCGATCGTCGGCGAGAACGGTGCCGGCAAGTCGACGTTGATGAAGATCCTGTACGGCGTCCAGAAGCCCGACGCCGGGACGGTCGAGATCAACGGGAAGCAGGTGGACCTGTCCTCCCCGGCCGACGCCATCCGCGCCGGCGTCGGCATGGTGTTCCAGCACTTCATGCTCGCCGACAACCTGACCGTTCTCGAGAACGTCGTGCTCGGGGCGGAGAAGATGCACGGCATCGGGTCCGACGCCCGCGCCGAGATCCTCCGTATCTCCGACGCGTACGGCCTCGGCGTCGACCCCGACGAGCTGGTCGAGAAGCTCGGCGTCGGTGACCGCCAGCGGGTGGAGATCCTCAAGGTCCTCTACCGGGGCGCCCGCATCGTGATCCTCGACGAGCCGACCGCCGTGCTCGTGCCGCAGGAGGTCGACGAGCTCTTCCGGAACCTCCGCGAGCTCAAGTCCGAGGGCCTCGCGGTCATCTTCATCTCCCACAAGCTCGACGAGGTGCTCTCGGTCGCCGACGTGGTCACCGTGATGCGCCGCGGCACGACCGTCGACACCGTCGACCCGGCATCGGTCACCGCCCACCAGCTCGCCGAGCTCATGGTCGGCGCGGAGCTGCCCTCCCCGAGCACCGAGACCTCCACTGTCACCGACGAGGTGCTGATCTCGGTGGAGCACGTGAGCCTGCCGACGCCCGAGGGTCGCCCGCTGCTCGACGACATCTCCTTCGAGATCCACCGGGGCGAGGTGCTCGGCATCGCCGGTGTCGAGGGCAACGGCCAGGAGGAGCTCGTCGAGACGATCATGGGCATGCTGCCCGGGGCCACCGGCGCCGTGTCCGTGGCCGGGCAGAACCTCTCGCACCAGTCCACGCGCGAGCGCCGCGAGTCCGGCATCAGCTACATCCCGGCCGACCGGCACCGTCACGGGCTGCTCCTGGACGCGCCGCTGTGGGAGAACCGGATCCTCGGCCACCAGACCATGAAGCCGGCCGCCAAGGGCATCTTCATCGACAAGAAGGCCTCCCGCTCGGACACCGAGCGGATCATCGAGGAGTACGACGTACGCACCCCAGGCCCCGACGTCCTGGCGAGGGCACTGTCCGGCGGCAACCAGCAGAAGCTGATCGTGGGTCGCGAGATGAGCAGCAACCCGGTCCTGCTCATCGCCTCCCACCCCACGCGAGGTGTCGACGTCGGCGCACAGGCCGCCATCTGGGGCCACATCAAGGAAGCACGACGTGCAGGACTGGCCGTCCTCCTCATCTCGGCCGACCTGGACGAGCTGATCGGGCTGTCCGACCGGATCCAGGTGATCCTGCGCGGCAAGCTCGTCGGCGAGTTCGACCCGAGCCAGGTGACACCGAAGCAGCTCGGCTCGGCCATGACCGGAGCAGGGGAAAAGGCATGACTCCACGGACGACGAAGATCCTTCTCGGCATCGCCGCGCCCGTACTCGCGCTGGTCGCCGCATTCGCGATCACCAGCCTGGTGCTGCTCATCGCCGGCGACCCCGCAGGCGAGGTCTGGGCGACCATCCTCTCGGTGCCCGAGGCCCGGAACATGGTCAACATCGTCAACAGCGCGACGGTGCTCTACCTGTCGGGTCTGGCCGTGGCGATCGGGTTCCGGATGAACCTGTTCAACATCGGCGTGGACGGGCAGTACCGCATCGCAGCGTTCGCCGCTGCTGTCGTCGCAGGTGAGGCCTGGCTGCCCGGATACCTCAACACGATCCTGGCGATCATCGCCGCGGTCCTCGTGGGTGCCGCCTGGGCCGGTATCGCAGGTCTCCTGCGTGCGACCCGCGGCGTCAGCGAGGTCATCTCGACCATCATGCTGAACTTCATCTCGACCTCCCTCGTCGCGTTCTTTCTGCGGCAGGTCGCGGTCCGGGAGGAGGGCAGCAACATCATCGGCACCAAGCCGATCCCCGAGGGGAGCCGCATCCCGGGCTTCTCGGTCTCCGACACGGTGACCACGCCGGTGTACGGCTTCCTCTTCATCGCCATCCTCTGCGGCATCGGCTACTGGGTCGCCCTGAACCGGACCCGCTTCGGCTTCGACCTCCGGGCGACCGGCCAGTCCGAGACGGCCGCCGTGGCCAGCGGCGTGAACGTCAAGCGGATGGTCGTGACCGCGATGCTGGTGTCCGGTGGCGTGGCCGGTCTCGTGGGCCTGCCGATCCTCTTCGGCAACGCCTACTCCTACGGCTCCACGTTCCAGTCCGGCCTGGGCTTCGCCGGCATCGCGATCGCGCTGCTCGGTCGCAACCACCCCGTCGGCATCGCCCTGGGTGCACTGCTCTTCGCCTTCCTCGACGAGCAGTCCAACCCGCTCCAGATCCTGGTGGGCGTCTCGCCTGACATCGTCAAGATCACGCAGGGCATCATCGTGCTCACCGTCGTCATCTCCTACGAGGTGGTGCGCCGCTACGGCCTGCGGCTCGAGCAACGGCAGGTGGCGCAGGCCCTCGAGCGCGCGAAGGCAGACAAGTCGGAGGTGGCGGCATGACCACGATGGAACGCGAAGTCGAGCAGCCCCCTGCAGGGAAGACCGGCCGCCGACTCTCACCCTGGTGGATCCTGATCGCCCTTGCGGCGCTGCTGTTCCTCCTTTCGCTGCTTGAGGTAGTGACCGGGGCGACCGACCTGGTCTCCTCGGGCACGGTGGCGGCGACGCTCGTGGCCACGGTCCCGATCGCGCTCGCGGGCCTCGGTGGTCTGTGGTCGGAGCGGTCCGGCGTGGTCAACATCGGACTCGAGGGCATGATGATCCTCGGCACCTACGGCGCCGGGTTCTTCGGCTTCCACTACGGGGCCTGGGCAGGTGTCCTCGGTGCCATCGCCCTGGGCGCCGCCGGCGGCCTGATCCACGCGGTGGCCACCGTCACCTTCGGCGTCGACCACATCATCTCCGGTGTGGCGATCAACATCATCGCGCTGGGCGCGACCCAGTACCTCGCCGTGCAGACCTTCACGGGCCTGCCCGGAGGCGGCCAGACGCAGTCGCCGACGTTGGATGACGTCGGGAGCATCAGCATCGGCCCGATCTCCGACGCGTTGGGGGAGGTGGAGAAGAGCGACATCTTCTTCGTCTCCGAGTTCGCCTCCCTGCTGCGGGCGCTGGTCACGGACCTGTCGCTGCTGGTGGTCCTCGCCCTGCTCCTGTTCGTGGCGACCTACTTCCTCCTGTGGCGCACCGCGTTCGGTCTCCGGCTCCGCTCCTGCGGCGAGAGCCCGGCCGCTGCGGAGTCGCTCGGCGTCAACGTCTACCGCTACAAGTTCATCGCGGTCCTGACCTCCGGCGGCCTTGCCGGCCTCGGTGGCGGGTTCCTCGCCCTGGTGGCGTCGAGCAACTACCGGGACGGCCAGACCGGCGGTCGTGGCTACATCGGCCTGGCGGCGATGATCTTCGGTAACTGGCGACCGGGCGGTCTGCTGATGGGATCCGGTCTCTTCGGCTACACCGAGACCCTGGGCCTGCGACAGGGCGGCAGCTCCGTCCACGCGCTGCTCCTGGCGATCGCCGTCCTGCTCCTGGCCGCCGCGGTCTGGCAGTGGCGTCGCGTCCAGCACACGGCGGCGTTCGTCTCCGTCGGGATCGCCGTGGCCCTCGGCGCGCTGTACTTCTCCATCGACGCGGTGCCCGGTGACTTCACCCGCATGACGCCCTACGTGGCCACGCTGCTGGTGCTCGCGCTCGCCTCGCAACGGCTGCGGATGCCGGCGGCCGACGGTATGCGGTATCGCAAGGGATCGGCGGGGTAGCCATGGCACAGGACCCGGGGGAGCGCTTCGACTGGACACCCCTGCGAGAGCAGGCGGTCGCCATCATGCGGCACGCCTACGTCCCGTACTCCAGCTACCCGGTCGGCGCGGCCGCACTCGTCGACGACGGCCGGGTCGTGGTCGGCTGCAACGTGGAGAACGCCGCGTACGGCGTGGGCCTGTGCGCCGAGTGTGGCCTCGTCTCGCAGCTGCACGCCTCCGGCGGGGGCCGGCTCACTCACTTCGTGTGCGTCAACGGCGACGGCGACGTGATCATGCCGTGCGGCCGCTGCCGTCAGCTGCTCTTCGAGCAGGGTGGCCCGGACCTCCTGCTGCTCACGGTCTCGGGAGTCCGCCGGATGGACGAGGTCCTGCCCGACGCCTTCGGGCCCAGGGCGCTGAGCGACTATGCCGACCACACGGATTGACCTGACCGCTCCCGCCGTGGTCGCGGACCCCTACCCGTACTTCGCAGAGGAGCGTCACAGGCATCCCGTGGCGTGGCACGAGCCCTCGGGCATGTGGCTCACCTTCGACCACGCGAGCGCCAACGCGGTCCTGCGGCACCGGCACCTGGGCCGGATCTGGAGGGACAAGCAGCCGGCGGAGCGGTTCGAGCCGTTCAACCTCCTGCACCGCAACCAGATGATGGAGAACGAGCCGCCCGACCACACCCGGTTGCGCAGGCTCGTGGCGGGCGCCTTCGCGCGCGGGCACGTCGAGCGGCTCCGGCCACGCGTGCGCGCCCTCGCGACGAGCCTGCTCGAGGAGGTCGACCCCCGCGGCTTCGACGTGGTCGGGGAGTACGCCGAGCCGCTGCCCGTCCTGGTCATCGCAGAGCTGCTCGGCGTGCCCACCGACCTCGCGCCACAGCTGCGCGCGTGGTCCCAGGCGATCGTGCGCATGTACGAGGTCGCGCCGAGCGAGCAGCAGCAGGAAGAGGCCGTCCGCGCCGCCGAGGAGTTCGCCGCGACGATCCGCGGGCTGGCACGCGACCGGGCATCCTCGCCTCGGGACGACCTCGTCAGCGACCTCGTGGCGGCGCGGGAGGGCGCTGCCCGCCTGAGCGAGGACGAGGTGGTCGCCTCCGCCGTACTCCTGCTCAACGCAGGGCACGAGGCCTCCGTGAACGTCTTCGGCAACGGGCTCGTGGCCATGCTCTCCCGCGGGATCGCGCCGGTCCCGGGCAGGGTGGCGGAGTGCGTCGAGGAGATGCTGCGCTTCGACTCGGCGCTCCAGCTGTTCGAGCGCACCGCTACTTCGGACGTCCGGGTCGGCGACGTGACGGTCGAGGAAGGGCAGAAGATCGCCGCGCTGCTCGGCGCCGCGAACCGCGACCCGGCCGTCTTCGAGGACGCGGACTCGTTCGTCGCCACCCGGGACCCCAACCCGCACCTGGCGTTCGGGGCGGGCGTGCACTTCTGCCTCGGCGCTCCGCTCGCACGCATGGAGCTCGTCGAGTCGCTGGGGCTGCTGTGGTCCCGGATGCCCGGCCTCCACCTCGTCGCGGAGCCGACGCCGCGCGGGACCTTCGTGCTCCGTGGCTACACCGCGGTCCGAGTGGGAGCCTGAAGTGCCCACAACACCGGCACGACCCACAACACCGTAAGACACCGACACATCCCGAACGACGCCCCCACCTAGGAGAGTCCCACTCATGACAGAAGCGCACGACGCAGTCGAGGTGATCGTCGCCAAGCGCGACGGCCGCGAGCTCAGCGACTCCCAGATCGACTGGGTGGTCGACGCCTACACGCGTGGGGTGGTCGCCGACGAGCAGATGTCCGCCCTGGCGATGGCGATCCTCCTCAACGGCATGAGCCGTCCGGAGATCTCGCGCTGGACCGCGGCGATGATCGCGTCGGGTGAGCGCATGGACTTCTCGTCGCTCTCGCGGCCCACCGCGGACAAGCACTCCACCGGAGGTGTGGGCGACAAGATCACCCTCCCGCTGGCTCCGCTCGTGGCAGCGTGCGGCGTCGCCGTACCCCAGCTCTCCGGCCGCGGGCTCGGCCACACCGGCGGGACCCTGGACAAGCTCGAGTCGATCCCCGGCTGGCGCGCCGACCTGGGCAACGAGGAGCTGATGCGGCAGCTCGAGGAGGTCGGGGCCGTGATCTGCGCGGCCGGGGCCGGGCTCGCGCCCGCGGACAAGAAGCTCTACGCCCTCCGCGACGTCACCGGCACCGTCGAGGCCATCCCGCTGATCGCGAGCTCGATCATGAGCAAGAAGATCGCCGAGGGCACCGGCGCGCTCGTGCTCGACGTCAAGGTCGGCACCGGCGCCTTCATGAAGGACCTGGAGCGGGCCCGGGAGCTGGCCGAGACGATGGTCGCCCTCGGCAAGGACGCAGGGGTCCGCACCGTCGCGCTGCTCACCGACATGTCCACCCCGCTCGGGCTCACTGCGGGCAACGCGCTCGAGGTCCGCGAGTCCGTCGAGGTGCTCGCCGGTGGCGGACCCGCGGACGTGGTGGAGCTGACCCTGGCGCTGGCCCGCGAGATGCTCGAGGCCGCGGGGACGACCGACGTCGACCCCGCCGACCGTCTGAAGGACGGCTCGGCGATGGACGCGTGGAAGCGGATGATCCGTGCCCAGGGCGGCGACCCGGACGCCCCGCTTCCCACCGGCCGCGAGTCCCACGTCGTGACGGCGCCCTCGACGGGCGTGCTCAGCCGGCTCGACGCGATGGCGGTCGGGATGGCGGCCTGGCGGCTCGGTGCGGGACGTGCGCGCAAGGAGGACCCGGTGCAGGCGGGTGCCGGTGTGGAGATGCACGCGAAGCCCGGGGACCGGGTCCGCGAGGGCCAGCCCCTGCTCACCCTGCACACCGACGACGCGGAGCGGGTGGAGCGCGCCCTCGACGGTCTTCTCGACGGCGTGGAGATCACGGCGGACGAGGCGTCGTACACCCCACGCCCGCTCGTGATCGACCGGGTCAGCTGAGCAGCAGCACCACGGTCTCGGCGACGCAGGCGGGCTTCTCCTCGCCCTCGATCTCCACGACGTAGCGGGTGATCATCTGCTTGCCCGTCGGGATGTCCGTGACCTCGCCGAGAGAGGCGGTGCAGCGCACGCGGGAGCCGACCTTGACCGGGTTGGGGAAGCGAACCTTGTTCACGCCGTAGTTGAGCTTCGCGCCAGGGGTCTCGAGGCTGAAGATCTGCGAGGCGAAGTGCGGCACGAGCGAGAGCGTCAGGTAGCCGTGGGCGATGGTGCCACCGAAGGGACCGTCCTTGGCCTTCTCGACGTCGACGTGGATCCACTGGTGGTCACCGGTGGCCTCCGCGAAGGCGTCGACCCGGTCCTGCTCGATCGTGAGCCACTCGCTGGTGCCGAGCTCCTCGCCGGCCGCGTCGCTGACGTCGTCGAAGGTCTTGAAAACGCGCATGGTCGCCTCTCGGGTCCGGATGCAAGGATGTCGTGCATGGCTGAACTTATCTCTGCACCGACACGCATCCCCGTTCCGGGTGGCAAGGTGATCGACGAGTACGTCGGACGCGTCACCACCGGCACCGAGGCACTCTCCGTCGCGCACATGATCGCCCCGGGCGGCTGGAGCGAGCCCGCGCAGCAGCCGGAGTTCGACGAGGTCACGGTCGTGCTCCGCGGCGTGGTCCGCGTCGAGGTGAGCGACGGCGACGGTGGCACGAGCACGCTGGAGGTGCCCGCCGGGCAGGCGGTCGTCACGAAGGCGGGGGAGCGGGTGCGCTACTCGACCGGGTCCGAGGAGACCGAGTACGTCGCCGTCTGCCTGCCCGCATTCTCGCCGGAGAGCGTGAACCGCGACGAAGAGGAGACCGAGTGACCGCGACAGAGGAGGTGCTCCTCCCGACCCGGAACCAGGTGCACCGCGCTCCGAAGGTGCTCCTGCACGACCACCTCGACGGTGGCCTGCGGCCCCAGACGATCATCGACCTCGCGCCGGGCGCAGGGCACACCCTGCCCGCCGACGACGCCGAGTCGCTCGGGAAGTGGTTCGAGGACTCCGCGAACTCGGGGTCGCTCGAGCGCTACCTCGAGACCTTCGACCACACCGTCGCCGTCATGCAGTCGGCGGAGAACCTGCGCCGCGTCGCGCAGGAGTGCGTCGAGGACCTCGCCGAGGACGGCGTCGTGTACGCCGAGGTCCGCTACGCCCCGGAGCAGCACCTGCAAGACGGCCTCACCCTCGAGCAGGTCGTGGAGGCCGTCAAGGAGGGCTTCGAGTCGGGGGAGGAGCAGGCGCGCGAGAGCGGCCGGCCCATCGTCGTACGCCAGCTGCTGACCGCCATGCGTCACCAGGCACGGTCGCGGGAGATCGCCGAGCTCGTGGTGAAGTACCGCGACGAGGGGGTTCTCGGCTTCGACATCGCCGGGGCGGAGGCGGGCTTCCCACCCACCCGCCACCTCGACGCCTTCGAGTACCTCCAGCGCGAGAACGCCCACTTCACGATCCACGCAGGCGAGGCGTTCGGCCTGCCGTCCATCTGGGAGGCGATCCAGTGGTGCGGCGCAGACCGCCTCGGGCACGGCGTGCGGATCATCGACGACATCACGCAGCAGGCCGACGGGGGCCACTCGCTCGGACGGCTGGCGTCGTACGTCCGCGACAAGCGGATCCCGCTCGAGATGTGCCCGCGATCGAACGTGCAGACCGGCGCGGCGACCTCGATCGCGGAGCATCCCGATCGGGATCTTGAAGCAGCTCGGTTTCCGGGTGACGGTCAACACCGACAACCGGCTGATGAGCGGAACCTCCATGACCGACGAGATGTACGGCCTCGTCGAGGCGTTCGGCTACACGCTCGACGACCTGCGCTGGTTCACGATCAACGCCATGAAGTCGGCCTTCCTGCCCTTCGACGAGCGGCTCGCGATCATCAACCAGGAGATCAAGCCCGCGTACGCGGTTCTCGCTGCGATGGTCTAGCGAGGTAGAGTCCCTCCCGGTTCAAGGGAGGGAGACCCGGGAGATGGCTGGACGGCACAGCACGTCCGTGCGCGGTCGGTCACGTGCCGGCTCACGCGTACGCCGCAGGTCACGTGCGTTGCCTGTGCTGTTGGTGATCCTCGCCGTCGGCCTGGTCGGCGTCGGCGGCTTCTACTTCATGGGCGGCGGGTCGAACATCGCTGCCGGCTGTCTCGGGTCGGTGGACGTCCGCCTCGCTGTCGCACCCGAGGTCGCGCCGGTCGTCGAGGAGGCGACCGAGAAGCTCGAGGCCGACGGCGCCGAGGTGTCCGGCGGCTGTGTCGACTACACGGTCGACGCGGTCGCGTCCGAGCAGGTTGCCGATCGTCTCTCCGCCCAGCCCGACAGCGCGCCAGACCTGTGGGTGCCGGACTTCTCCGTGTGGGTCAACCGGGCTGAGCAGGGCGGCGCGACGCCGTCGACGGTCTCCGAGTCGCTCGCCAAGTCACCCGTCGTCGTCGCCGGACCCGACGTCCAGAAGCCTGCCTCGTGGCAGGAGGTCGGCATGAACACCGTCGCCTACCTCGACCCGCTGACGAGCTCCGCGAGCACGGCGGCGTTGCTCTCGGCGTTCGGCGAGATGAAGGTCACCGGGGCCTCCGCGACCGAGATGGGCGCGATGATGGTGCCGCTGGCGCAGCGGTACGGCGCCCAGCCCGACAAGCCCGAGACCGTGGAGCAGGTCGCCGAGGCCGTGCACGAGGGCGGTCAGGGCGTGATGACCGAGCAGCAGCTGGTCAGCCTGCAGAAGGCCGGCCACGCCCAGGGGTTCACCGCGGCCGTCCCCGAGTCCGGGACCATGGTGCTCGACTACCCGCTGGCGGCCCTGTCCGCCGACGATTCCACCCGGGAGGCCGGCGAGCGGCTGGCCGACTACCTTGCCGACGCCAAGGGCGAGGACCTGCTGGCGGAGAACGGCTTCCGCGACGCGAAGAACACCCCGCTCGGGTCGGGCGACGGGCTGGGCAAGGGCGAGCTCGCCACCCTCCCCGCGCCCGACGCGCAGGCGGTCACCGACGCCATGAGGCAGTGGGCCGTCCTCACGGTTCCTTCGCGCCTCCTCGCCGTCGTGGACGTCTCCGGCTCCATGGACTTCGTCGACGGCCGGCAGTCGAGGATCTCGCTGGCGATCGCGGCCGCGGAAGGAGCGCTGAAGCTGTTCCCGGACAACGGCCAGATCGAGCTCTGGGCGTTCTCCGTGGGGCTCGGCGAGGGTAACCGGGACTACACCTCCCTCGTCCCGATGCAGGCAGCTGGACGAGAGGCAGCGCAGCGCACTCGACAAGGCCCTGCGGAAGCTTCCGTCGATGACCGACGGCGGCACGGGCCTCTACGACAGCGCCCTGGCGGCGATCCGGACCCTGCAGGACGACTACGACGCGCGGTCGGTCAACAACGTCATCTTCCTGACCGACGGCGCGAACGACGACCCCGGCAGCCTGACCCTCGACGAGCTGGTGGACACCATCGAGCGCGAGCGTGACCCGGCTCGTCCGGTCCGGGTCATCGCGATCGGCCTGGGCCCGGACGCCGACGCGAAGGCGCTGGCCAAGATCGCGGACGCCACGGGTGGTCGCAGCTACGTCGCGCGCGACCCCGCCGACATCGGTGACGTGTTCATCGACGCGATGCTGAGCAGGTAGCCCTCAGCGACCGGACGAGACCAGGAGCCTGCTGACGTGCTGGAAGGCCTGCTCCGAGGTCATCGGGGCGCAGCCGAGCTCGACGGCGTGCGCGATGACCCGGGGCTCGGCACGCAGCAGCATCACGCCGCGGTGCACCAGCACGAGGGGATGCTTGCGGCGCTCACGAAGGTCGCGGGTGAGCCGGCGCCAGAAGGTCAGGCCGCGGTGGTTGCGCACGCAGATCGCCTCCGCGAGCAGGCCGCGTGCACGGCACTCGCTCACGACCTCCTGCGCGAAGATCCCCTCGGCGACGAAGTGCGCCGCGCCGGCGAGGTCGAGGACCCGGGTGCCGGTCCGGCCGTCGTGGGCGATGTCGTAGACCGGGACCTTGGCCTGCCCGTCCCGGCACAGGGTCTCGATCGCGGCGACCGACTCCTCGAGCTTCCAGGAGGCCGGGTCGTCCCAGTCGACGATGGACTCGTGCCCGAGGTCGACCCGGGGGAGCGTGGGGTCCGAGCCGTCCTTGTAGAAGTCGTCGAGGTTGAGCGTGGGCAGGCCGATCCGGCGGGAGAGACGGGACTTGCCCGATCCTGAGGGACCGGCGAGGACGATGACCCGGGCGCGCACCGGGACATTCTGCCCGTGCGCAGGATGCCGGCAGGCGTCGGGGTGGATTGGGTAGCGTTTCGAACGGAGCAGGTCGAACGACCTGAGCGGGGGGAGGACGTGTGCGACCGATGGGGGCAGGACCCGGCATCGTCCGGGGCGGCGTGCTGCCGCTCGTCACGGTGCTGGCCGGCTTGCTGGGAGCCTGCAGCGGTGAGGAGCAGTCCGCGCCGCCGAGCTCGACCCGGGACGAGCCGTTCGAGATAGTCCACCAGGACGACGGCGAGTACGTCGTCGGCCACGGCATCACCATGCGGATGCCCCGCGGATGGACCGACTACGAGCCCGAGCAGGACTCGGCGGACGGTACCAGCTACGAGTGGGCGGTCGGCCTTCCCGCGACCACCCGGCCGCTGCCCGCCGGTGTCCAGTTCAGCATGGGCAAGGACGGCAGGGGGGTGCCGTTCGAGGAGCTGCCCGACGTCACCCTGGAGCACGCCGAGCTGGAGCCCGGTTACAGGCTGGTCGACGCGGGGGAGGTCGCGGTCCCCGGCGCCGAGGCCGCCGAGTTCCTGCGCATCGAGAAGGACCTCGAGCTCGACGGGAGGACCGTGAAGGTCGAGCAGCTCCAGCTCATGCTCCGGATGCCCGGTGGTCAGAGCTCGGTCGTCCGCTTCATCGCGGAGGACGGCAGGTGGGAGGAGCAGATGCAGGCCGCCTACGACAGCCTCGCCGTCGAGGAGGAGACAGTCGACGAGTGAGAGTGTGGTCCGCCGGCTCTCACCGGCGGACCACCGCGTCAGATCCCGATCGGGTGCCAGACGGTCTTGGTCTCGAGGAACGCCGTCATCCGGTCGATGCCCGGGGCCGCCGTCCAGTCCGGCTCGGCGGCCGGTGCGCGAACGACCCGCTTGAGGTTCTCGGCGGCCGCCACCTCGAGCTCGCGTGCGTGCTCGAGGTCCCCCGCGGCGCCGGTGAGGTCGATGCCGTTGACGTCCATGTGCGAGGCCAGCCAGGGGGCGGTGTCACCGACCTGCCCGGTGAGGACGTTGACCACACCGCCGGGCACGTCGGAGGTGGCGAGCACCTCGGAGAGGGTGACCGCGGGGATCGGCCGCTCGTAGGAGGAGGTCACCACGCACGTGTTGCCGGTGACGATGACCGGGGCGACGACGCTGACCAGCCCGAGCAGGGAGGACTGCTGGGGCGCAAGGACGGCGATCACACCGGTGGGGTCGGGCATCGAGAAGTTGAAGTACGGTCCGGCGACCGGGTTCGCGCCGCCCACGACCTGCGCGATCTTGTCGGCCCACCCGGCGTACCAGACGAGGCGGTCGACGGAGGCGTCCACGACGGCCTCGGCCTTCGACGTGGAGAGACCCTCGCTGAGCCCGACCTCCTCGACGAACTGGCCGCGGCGGCCCTCGAGCACCTCCGCGACCCGGTACAGGACCTGGCCGCGGTTGTACGGCGTGCGCGTGGACCAGCCGCCGAAGGCCTTCCGGGCGGCGGTGACCGCGTCGCGGGCGTCCTTCCGAGAGGCGTAGGCGGCGTTGGCCATGAACCGTCCCTTGTGGTCGACCACCTCGTAGGAGCGGCCGGACTCCGAGCGCGGGAAGGCTCCTCCGACGTACAGCTTGTAGGTCTTGCGCACGTCGAGACGGGCATCAGCAGGGGGTGTCATCGGACGTATGCCTCCAAGCCGTGGCGGCCGCCCTCGCGGCCGTATCCGGACTCCTTGTAGCCACCGAAGGGGCTCGCGGGGTCGAAGCGGTTGAACGTGTTGGCCCACACCACGCCGGCGCGGAGCTTGTCGGCCATCCAGAGGATGCGGGAGCCCTTGTCGGTCCACACACCGGCGGACAGGCCGAAGGGGGTGTTGTTGGCCTTCTCCACGGCCTCGGCCGGGGTGCGGAAGGTCAGCACCGACAGGACCGGGCCGAAGATCTCCTCGCGGGCGATCCGGTGTGCCTGCGTGACGCCGGTGAAGAGCGTCGGCGGGAACCAGAAGCCCTTGGTCGGCAGGTCGCAGGCCGCCGTCCAGCGCTCGGCACCCTCGGCGTCGCCGACGTCGGAGAGGTCGCGGATGCGCTGGAGCTGCTCGAGTGAGTTGATCGCGCCGACGTCGGTGTTCTTGTCGAGCGGGTCGCCCACCCGGAGCGTGCCCATGCGTCGCTTGAGCCGGTCGAGGACCTCCTCGGCGACGGACTCCTGCACGAGCAGGCGCGAGCCGGCGCAGCACACGTGGCCCTGGTTGAAGAAGATGCCGTCGACGATCCCCTCGACGGCCTGGTCGACCGGGGCGTCGTCGAAGACGATGTTGGCCGCCTTGCCGCCGAGCTCGAGCGTGACCCGCTTGTCGGTGCCGGCGACCGTCTTGGCGATCTGGCGGCCGACGTCGGTGGAGCCGGTGAACGCGACCTTGTCGACGTCGTCGTGCGCGACGAGTGCGCGGCCGGTCTCACCGGCACCGGTGACGATGTTGACCACGCCGGGCGGCAGGTCCGCCTGCTGGCAGATCTCCGCGAACAGCAGCGCGGTCAGCGGGGTGGTCTCGGCCGGCTTGAGTACGACGGTGTTGCCCGCCGCCAGCGCGGGAGCGATCTTCCACGCGAGCATCATCAGCGGGAAGTTCCACGGGATGACCTGCGCGGCCACACCGAGGGGCTGAGGAGTGCGGCCGAGGCCGGCGTACTCGAGCTTGTCGGCCCAACCTGCGTAGTAGAAGAACCACGACGCGACCAGCGGGAGGTCGACGTCACGGGACTCGCGGATCGGCTTGCCGTTGTCGAGCGACTCGAGCACCGCGAGCTCGCGGGAGCGCTCCTGGATGATCCGGGCGATGCGGAAGAGGTACTTCGCACGCTCCCGACCCGGCATGGTCGACCACACCTTGGTGTAGGCACGTCGCGCGGCCTTCACCGCACGGTCGACGTCCTCTGCCGAGGCGTCGGCGACCTCTGCGAGGACCTCCTCGGTCGCCGGGCTGACCGTCTTGAACGAGTGGCCACCGGTGGGGTCGGTGAACTCGCCGTTGACGAACAGGCCGTACGAGGACTTGATGTCGACCACGGCACGCGACTCGGGAGCCGGGGCGTACTCGAAGGCCGCCCGTCGGTCCAGCGCGTGGGTGCCGCTCTCGGCGGTCGAGCCCGTTGTCTCGGCGGTCGAGCCTGTCGAGACCTTGTTCTCCGATGTCATCAGCGCTCAGTCCAGGGTGAAGTAGTCGGGGCCGGAGTAACGGCCGGTCTTCATCTTCGTGCGCTGCATCAACAGGTCGTTGAGCAGCGTGGAGGCTCCGAAGCGGAACCAGTCGGGGTCGAGCCAGTCGGGGCCGGCGACCTCGTTGACCATCACGAGGTACTTGATGGCGTCCTTGCTGGTGCGGATGCCGCCGGCCGGCTTCACGCCGATCATCTGGCCGGTGGCCTCGCGGAAGTCGCGCACGGCCTCCAGCATGACGAGGGTGACCGGCATCGTCGCCGCCGGCTGCACCTTGCCGGTCGAGGTCTTGATGAAGTCGGCGCCGGCCATCATCGCCAGCCAGGAGACCCGTCGTACGTTGTCGTAGGTCTGGAGCTCGCCGGTCTCGAAGATCACCTTCAGGTGTGCGGCGGTCCCATCGGGGCGGGCGCACGCCTCACGGACCGCGACGATCTCCTCGTAGACCTCGAGGTAGCGCCCCGAGAGGAAGGCCCCGCGATCGATCACCATGTCGATCTCGTCCGCGCCGGCCTCGACCGCGTCACGGGTGTCGGCGAGCTTGATGTCCATCGCGGCGCGGCCGGAGGGGAACGCGGTGGCCACCGAGGCGACGTGCACCCCGCTGGCGCCCAGCGTCTCCTTGGCCACAGCCACCATGTCCGGGTAGACGCAGACCGCAGCCGCCTGGGGGCATGACGGGTCGGCCGGGTCGGGGCGCATCGCCTTCGCAGACAGTGCGCGCACCTTCCCGGGCGTGTCCTGGCCCTCGAGCGTGGTGAGGTCGACCATGCGGATCGCGAGGTCGATCGCGAACTCCTTGGCCGTGGTCTTGATGGAACGGGTGCCCAACATGGCGGCTCGAGCCTCGGCGCCGACCTGGTCGACACCGGGCAGACCGTGGAGGAACCGGCTCAGAGAGGCGTCCGACGACGTCGCCTCCGCCAGATCTCCGCTGCCGGCTCCCTTGCCTGGGCTTACGACGGTAGTCACCGACCAAGCATATGGCGGGTGGTGCTGATGTGAAGAATCCAGAGCCGCCGTGCAGAATCGTCGCCATGATCCAAGAGCAAGGGCAGCCGAAGGGGCCCGAGCCCGTCGAGCGGTTCAACCCCACGAGCGGCCGACTCGTCGGCTCCCTCAGCATCGCCGTGATCCTCGGCCTGTTGGTGTACCTGCTGGTGAACGTGCACACCGTGAACGGACTCCGGCTCGGGACCGGCCTGGTCTTCTTCGGAGTCGTCGTCTGGGCCACCCAGCTGCGGCCACGCGCCACCCTCTACCCGGAGACCCTGCACCTGCAGAACTCCGTCCGCGACGTCACCGTGCCCCTCCGGGCGATCGAGGGGGTCAGCGTCGGGAGGATGCTCAGCGTCTGGGCAGGGGGGGAGCGATACGTGTGCACCGGGATCGGCACGCCGCTCCGGAAGATGGTCAAGCTCAAGAGCAGGGGCCCGTCGTCGCTGCTCGGATGGGACCGTCTGGAGGCCTACACCGAGGAGGCGACTCCGCTGCGGCCGGACCAGAGCGCGATGAACTACTCCGACTTCGTGGAGTCCCGGATCGTCGACATGGTCGAGGACGCCCAGCGCCGCTCGGCGACCGCGCCCGATGCCGCACCGGAGCCCGATGATGCACCCGACGCCGATGAGCCGCAGGTTCACCTGGCCTGGGCCCGTCGGGAGATCGTCGCCCTCGCCGTCACCGGGGTGGCTTTTCTGGTGACCCTGCTGCTCTGACCTGACGGCTCGTCGTCTCTGGTCTCCTGCTGGTGGACCTGGGTCGCATCCGGCTCCTGTGGGTTCCCGATGATGCGGGAATCCCTTGTGGAGCAAGGGATTCTGTCTCCGGAAAGTGTCGGTGGTCGGGTCTAGTGTCGTGGCATGGTGGTGGACGAGGTCGAGGTCGGGGACCTGGATGCGGGTGGGGCGCTGGTCGCGTTCGGTGACCTGCGTCGGGTCCGGGACCGGGCCGAGCGGGACATCTTCCTGCTCGCCGCGCACTTCGCGGACCTGTACCACGTCGACACCAGCCGGCCCGATGACCTGCGCACGCGGCCGGGCGGCGAGCGGGGGATCCGGGTGGCCGGTGAGGGCACCCCGCTGGTGCTGGAGTTCGCGGTCGCGGAGATGGCCGCCGAGCTCGCGCTGACCTGCTACCGGGCGCGGCGGCTGATCGGGGACGCGTTGGAGACCCGGCACCGGCTGCCGTTGATCTGGGCCAGGGTGGTCGCCGGGGAGGTGCCGGTGTGGATCGCGCAGCGGGTCGCCCAGGCCACGCGGCCGTTGACCCGGGAGCAGGCGGCGTTCGTGGACGCCGCGCTGGTCGAGTACGCCGACGGCCGGCTGCCGTTCGGCCGGTTCGCGGAGCTGTTGGAGGGCACGGTGATCGCCGCCGACCCCGCCGCCGCCGCGGCGAGGGAGGCCGCGGCCGCGGCGCAGCGGTTCGCGAAGGTCGGGCAGTCCAACGAGCACGGCCAGAAGACGCTGTATGTGAAGACCAGTGCCGCGGAGATGGCGCGGATCGACGCCACGATCGCCTACCTCGCCGACGCGCTCAAGGAGCTCGGGGACCCCGAGGGCGAGGACCGCCGCCGGACCAAGGCGATGCTGATCATGGCCAACCCCACCCAGGCCCTCACCCTGCTCCAGGCCCTCGCCGCCACCCGCACCCGCCCCGGCAGCAGCGGCACCGGCGGCACCGGCGCGGCACCGGCGGCGATGAGTCCCGCGGTGATGGCCCCCCGGAGCCGCCCTGGGGCGAGGACGACGTTCCCCTGCCCCACACCGGCCATGGCAATGAGGGCCGTGACGAGGGCCGTGACGATGGTGACGAGGGCCGTGACGTGGGCGGTGACGAGCGCGGTAGGGGCCCGTCGGGAGACCCACCACCGGACCCACCGGATGCAGAGCCACCTGGCCCATCCGCGGAGCCCGGCCGGAGAACCCGCCGGCGAACCGGCAGAACCGGCAGGACCGGCAGGGCCGGTCGAGCGGTTCCTCACCCCGTTCCGGCCCGGTGCGGTGCCGGCCTGCCCGTGCCGGGGTGGCACGTTCACCTACGACACCGCCAGCCTGCTGCCCCAGGTGGTGCTCTACCTGCACCTGCACGCCGACACCCTCGCCCGCGGCAACGGGGTGGCCCGCTGGGAGGGCGAGGGACCGATCAGCGCGCTCTACGTCCGCGACTTCCTCGGCCCCCATGCCCGGTTCGTCGTCAAGCCGGTGATCGACCCCGCCACCCTGGCCCCGGTCGACGCCTACGAGATCCCCGACCGGCACCGCGAGGCGCTGCACCTGCGCACCCCCGCCGACGTGTTCCCCTACGCCCCCAACACCGGCCGCAAGAAACAGGGCGACCACACCAAGCGGTACGTCCCCCTGGACCGGGGCGGGAAGCCCGGGCAGACCGGCCTGGCCAACCTCGGCTTCATGACCGGGTTCCACCACCGGGTCAAGACCCACGCCGGCTGGCAGGTCGAACAACCCTTCCCCGGCATCTACCTGTGGCGCTCACCCCACGGCAGCATCTTCCTCGTCGACCACACCGGCACCCGCCAGATCCGCCGACCCAGAGCCACCGGCGAGCAAGACCCCGGCAGCGCGGCACAGATCCCAGAGCAAGCGCCCGCAGCCCCCACCGCAGCCACCGCAGCCACCCTCGCAGCCACGCTCGCAGCCACCCGAGAACCTGCCCCGAGTGTGCTCGAGACCCACTTCGCAGCGCTCATCAAGGCCGCCTGAAGCGCAAGGGCCACACGACGCACTCGAGGCCCGACGGACCTCAGAGGCCGGTGGCCGCGGAGAGGTCCGTCCTGATTGCGTCGAGGCGTCCGGCGGCCGCGATCCGGGCAGCGTCCACCGCGCCCGGCTCGTAGTCCTCCACCGGGACCACGACCTCGAGGTAGCACTTGAGCTTGGGCTCGGTTCCGGAGGGGCGTACGACGACGCGGGCCCCCTCGGCGAGGCGGTAGCGCAGGCCCTCGGTCGGCGGGAGGCCCACCCCGCCGAGGCTCAAGTCGTCCACCTGCTCCACCGCGAGCCCGCCGAGCGTCGCGGGCGGAGTGGCACGCAGCGCCGCCATCGCCTTGTCGATCTGGGAGAGGTCCGTGACGCGCACCGAGAGCTGGTCGGTGGCGTGCAGCCCGTAGGCGCGCGCTATGTCGTCGAGCTGGTCGGTGAGCGTGCGCCCTTCGCTGCGCAGGATGGCCGCGAGCTCGGCGACTCGGAGCAGCGCGGAGACCCCGTCCTTGTCGCGAACCAGCCCCGGAGCAGCGCAGTAGCCGAGCGCCTCCTCGTAGCCGAACGCCAGTCCGTCGACGCGTCCCAGCCACTTGAAGCCGGTGAGCGTCTCGCGGTACTCCTGCCCGTGGGCGGCGGCCATCTTGCCGAGCAGCGAGGAGGAGACGATCGTCGTGGCGTAGACGCCCTGGACACCGAGGCGCAGCAGGAAGTCCGCGAGCAGCGCGCCGACCTCGTCGCCGCGCAGCATCCGCCAGCCGTGAGGGCCGGGGACCGCGACGGCGCACCGGTCGGCATCCGGGTCGTTGGCCAGGACCACGTCCGCGCCGACCTCCTCTGCGAGCCGCATGGCCAGATCCATGGCCCCCGGCTCCTCCGGGTTCGGGAACGCGACCGTGGGGAAGTCCGGGTCGGGCTCCGCCTGCTCAGCCGCGACGTGGGGTGCCGGGAAGCCGGCGCGTTCGAGCACGTCCGCGACGGTCTCGCCACCGACCCCGTGCAAGGGCGTGTAGACGGTCGTCAGCTCCCGTGGGGTGCTCGGGCCGACGAGGGCTGCGATGCGGGCGCAGTACGAGTCGGCCACTCCGTCGTCGAGCCACTCCCAGCCGTCACCGCGGGGGATCGTCGCGAGCGGGCCGACCGCGTCGATCCGCGCGGAGATCCCTGCGTCGGCGGGCGGCACGATCTGGCTGCCGTCGCCGAGGTAGACCTTGTAGCCGTTGTCCTGCGGCGGGTTGTGCGACGCGGTGACCATGACACCCGCGACGCAGCCGAGCTCACGGATCGCATAGGCCAGCACAGGTGTGGGGAGCGGCCGGGGAAGCACCAGGGCGCGCAGCCCCGCACCCGCCATGACCTCGGCGGTGTCACGGGCGAACACGTCCGAGTTGTGGCGCGCGTCGTATCCGACCACGACCGCGTCGCCCTCGCCGGCGCCGTGGTCCCGCAGGTACGCCGCGAGGCCGGCTGCCGTGCGGGTGACCACGACCCGGTTCATCCGGTTCGGCCCCGCGCCCAGAGCGCCGCGCAGCCCCGCCGTACCGAACTCGAGCCGCCCGTCGAACCGGTCCGCGAGGTCCGCGGCGTCGTCCCCGGACGGGTCCTGCTCGACCCTCCTGACGATCTCCTCGAGCTCCGCGGAGGTCTGGGGGTCGGGGTCCTCGGCCGTCCATGCCTTGGCGCGGTCGAGGAGGTCTGCGATGCCGTTCGACGCCGTTGTCATGCCGTGAAGGCTAGCGTTGCGGCCATGGATCCGCGGTTGCCGCCTCCGGCTGACATGGATGCACCGATCCGTGAGCTGGTCGCCGATCTGGCGCACAAGATAGGCGAGGCGGAGGCGGTCGACATCTGCGCGGAACTCCTGACGGGTGCTGAGCCGGCCGGGTACGCCAGCGAGCTGCCCTACCTGGCGGGCTCGCCGGCCTACGCGCTGCTCGACGGCACCTGGCGGGACTACTGGGCTCGTACGTGGGGAGGGCGAGGGCTGCTCTACGTGTGGCGTGACTCAGCGGCGGGCGCCGTGGTCGCCGGTCTCGACGACGAGCACTGGAGACCTGCCGAGATGTGCCTGAAGGTGGCCGCGACGCGGGAGCTCGCGGTCGCCTCGGAGGGAGCGGTCGCACTGTCGCGCCACGCGTTGCCCCGGGTCCGTGCCTGCGCCCTGCGGACGCTCGGGAGGGCCGGGGACACCGAGCACGTAGAAATGGTCCGGGCGGGGCTCGAGGACCCGCACGCCGACGTACGCCGGGCGGCCGCCCTCGCCCTCGAGCGGATGGTCGCGCGCCTCGACCTGCCCGGTGAGGAGCTGCCGTGAGTGCGAAGTACCGCTTCGAGAGCCACTGGACCTTGCCGGCTCGGCGGGGCGACCTGTTCGAGGTGCTGGCCGACGTCGGGGGCTACCCCACGTGGTGGCCACAAGTCCGCGCGGTGGCTCGGGTCGACGACGACACGGCGCACGTCGTGGCGCAGTCGCTGCTTCCGTACTCCCTCGACCTCCTGCTCACCCGGGCCGTCGAGGATCGCGCTGCCGGCGTGCTCGAGGCGCAGATCGCCGGGCAGCTCGACGGGTGGTCACGCTGGACGCTGCGGGAGACCGGGCAGGGCACAGCCCTTCGCTACGAGCAGGAGGTCACCACTCCGGGGCGGCTCATGACGGCGGCGTCCGCGGTCGCCCGGCCCGTGCTGGTGGCCAACCACACCTGGATGATGCGCGGCGGGCGGCGAGGACTGCTCAGGCGCGGTCGAGGGCCGGGCGGTAGAAGGTCTCCGTGACGAACGGGCCGCCGACGTGGGCGGCGTCCACGCGGTCCTCCTCGCTCTCCGGTGTCTCCTCGATGCTCGCCGCGAACGACTCCGCGTCGTCCTGCGGCTCGTAGCCCAGCGCGCGGCCAGGATCGAGGTCCCACCATGCACGGGTGTTGGCGGAGATCCCGTAGAGCACGGCGAAGCCGGGGTCGGGCGTGGTCAGGCAGGCGTCCACCATCCGCACCGCGTCGTCGTGGGACAGCCAGGTCGACAGGTTCCTGCGGGTCTCCGGCTGCGGAAGGAAGCTGCCGATGCGGGTGGCCACCGCGTCGATGGAGTACCGGTCGGCGTAGAGCCGCAGCAGCGCCTCGGCCGCGACCTTGCCCACGCCGTAGAAGGTGTCCGGGCGCGGTGGAACCTCCGCCGAGAGCAGGTCGGTGCGCGGCGTGCGGCCCACGGCGTGGTTGCTGCTGGCGTAGACGATCCTGGTCACCCCGTGCTCGACCATCGCGTCGAGGAGCGCAGCCGTGGTGACCACGTGCGACTCCAGGATGACGGGCAGCGAGGCCTCGGTCGGGATGCTCGCGAGGTGCACGACCGCGTCGATCCGGCCGGTCTCGTCGAGGCTCTCGAAGACCGCCGACACCGCGTCGGGGTCGGCGCAGTCGACGGTGAACCACGGACCCGTGAACCCCTCGGGCTCCGCGGCCATGTCGAGGCCGACCACGTCGTGCCCGCGGTCGCGGAGGCCGGCGCAGACCACCGTGCCGATGCTTCCGGCCGCGCCGGTGACCAGGACCCTCATCAGATCTTCGGGATGATCGCGCCGAGAAGGTCGCCCATCCGCGACGCCGCCGCCTTGCCCGCCTCGAGGACCTCTTCGTGGTTGAGCGGCTCACCGGTGATGCCGGCAGCGAGGTTGGTGACCAGCGAGATCCCGAGGACCTCCATGCCCGCCTCGCGAGCCGCGATCGCCTCGAGCGTCGTGGACATGCCGACGAGGTCGCCGCCCATGGCCCGGACCATGCCGATCTCGGCGGGCGTCTCGTAGTGGGGCCCGCGGAACTGCACGTAGACACCCTCGTCGAGCCCGGGCTCGACCTCACGGCACAGCGTCCGCAGCCGGCTGCTGTACAGGTCGGTGAGGTCGACGAAGTGCGCGCCCTCGATGGGCGAGGTGGCGGTGAGGTTGATGTGGTCGCTGATCAGCACCGGGGTGCCCGGCTGCCAGGACTCGTTCAGCCCGCCGCAGCCGTTGGTGAGGACCGCGACGGCGCAGCCCGCGGCGGCCGCGGTGCGCACGCCGTGCACGACGGAGCGCACGCCGAGGCCCTCGTAGAAGTGGGTCCTGCCGAGGAACACGAGCAGGTTCTTGTCACCGGCGCGCACGGAGCGGATCTTGCCGGCGTGGCCCTCGACCGCCGGGGGAGCGAAGCCCGGCAGGTCGGTCGTGCTGACCTCGGCCGTGGCCTCGCCGAGCGCGTCGACCGCGGGGAGCCAGCCGGAGCCCATCACCAGGGCGATGTCGTGGCGGTCCACGCCGGTGAGCTCGCGCAGGCGGTCGGCCGCCTGCGCGGCGAGGTCGTGGGGGCTGAGGTCGGTGCTTGTCGTCGTCACCGCGGCAGCCTAGCGGCGTCCGCCCTCCGACGTACGGTCAGAGGCCGATGGAGCGGCACGGTCGCGCGCGCAGGGCGGCGACGTAGTCCGCGGGCGCGTCGGCCGCCTCGGCTGCGTCGGCGAGGATGCCGACGGTGCTGGCCGAGGGGAGCCCGCCCTCGTAGGCGTCGAGCACGTAGGCCCAGGCCACGTGGCTGCCGGCCATCGTCGCCACCCGGACCTTGGTCTTGCGGTACAGGCCGGTGTCCGCGCTCTCGAGCTCGTCGAGCACGGCCATGTCCTCCTCGGTCACGTCGTAGAGCGCGACGAAGACCTGTTCGAAGTGGTCCTGCACGATCGTGGGCTGAGCGCCGTCCCAGCCGTGCTCCTCGCCCCCGAACGTGAGGCGCCAGCCGGTGAGCCACCCGGTGCTTCGGAGAGGGGAGTGGGGGCAGCGCTCACTCATGCGTGAGGGGTCCAGGTTCGACCCGTAGGCGGCGTAAAGAGGCACGGCACAGGAGCGTATCTCGGGGATGGAACAATGGGGGGCGTGAATCGGGTAGTGATCGTCGGTGGTGGACCAGGTGGCTACGAGTCGGCGCTGGTGGCAGCGCAGCTCGGAGCCGAGGTCACGGTGGTCGACACCGACGGGATCGGCGGCTCCGCGGTCCTCACCGACTGCGTCCCGAGCAAGACCCTGATCGCCACGGCCGAGCTCATGGCGGACATGGAGGAGGCCGGCGAGCTCGGCATCGGACTCGGCGGGGTCGAAGGATCGCTCCGAGGCACCGTCTCGGTGGACCTGCTCCGCGTCAACGAGCGCGTGAAGGCCCTCGCCATGGCGCAGTCGGGCGACATCGAGCGCCGCCTGACGCGCGAGAAGGTCCGGGTCGTCCGTGGACGTGGCCGCCTCGACGGGCCGCAGCGGGTCGTCGCAGAGCTTCCCGACGGCACGACGGAGACGCTCCAGGCCGACGCGGTCCTGATCGCCACCGGCGCCAGCCCGAGAACTCTCGAGACCGCCCGACCCGACGGCGAGCGCATCCTCAGCTGGGACCAGGTCTACGACCTCGACGAGGTCCCCGAGCGGCTGATCGTGGTCGGCTCGGGCGTGACCGGCGCGGAGTTCGCCGGCGCCTACAACGCGCTGGGCATCGACGTGGTGCTCGTCTCGAGCCGCGACCGGGTCCTGCCCGGGGAGGACGCCGACGCCGCCGAGGTGCTCGAGCAGGTCTTCACCCGGCGCGGGATGACCGTGCTGTCCAAGTCTCGAATGGAGTCGGTGTCCCGGGAAGGCGACAAGGTCACGGTCACCCTCACCGACGGCCGGACCGTCGAGGGCTCGCACTGCCTGCTGGCGCTGGGCTCGGTGCCCAACACAGAGGGCCTCGGGCTCGAGGAGGCCGGTGTGATCCTCAAGGACGGCGGCTTCGTCAACGTCGACCGGGTCTCGCGTACGTCGGCGCGCGGCATCTACGCCGCGGGCGACTGCACGGGCGTGTTCATGCTCGCGTCCGTCGCCGCCATGCAGGGACGCATCGCGATGTGGCACTTCCTCGGGGACGCTGTCTCGCCGCTCGACCTCAAGACCGTCTCGGCCAACGTGTTCACCGCGCCGGAGATCGCCACGGTCGGCTGGACCCAGCAGGCCGTCGACGCCGGCGAGATCCAGGTCGAGACCGTGATGCTGCCGCTGGCGGGCAACGCCCGCGCGAAGATGCAGGGTGTGCGTGACGGCTTCGTGAAGCTGTTCTGCCGGCCCGGCACGGGCATCGTGGTCGGGGGCGTGGTGGTCGGTCCGCGCGCCAGCGAGCTCATCCACCCGGTCTCGATCGCCGTCGCGGAGAACCTCACCGCGGACCAGCTCGCCCAGGCGTTCACGGTCTACCCGTCGATGAGCGGCTCGGTGGCCGAGGCGGCTCGGCGCCTCCACCGCTACCACGGCTGATCCGAGAGCCCCTCTACTCCCGTTTCGTCCGATTCTGGACGTCAGGTAGCCGGCTCCCTGCGTTGCTTCTGCAGGAGGATCTCGGACTCAACTGGCACGAAGCCGAGTTCGTCGTTGACAGCGCGCATCCACACGTTCTGGTCGTCGCTGCTTGTCCGGACGCGCGTCGCGCTCCCGTGATCGCGCGCGGCGAGGAGGGACGCGATCTTGACGGCCCTGCCGAGATGCAGCCCTCGGTGCTGTGCAAGAACCAGCGTTCCCTCGATCTGCGCAGGCCTCCCGGGGTCGGCCGCCAAGACCAAGCACGTCCACGCGGCGACCACCCCTTGTCCGGTGAGTGCGATCGATTCGACCGCGGTGCGTCCCTGGCTCTGCCAGAGCGAGATCTCGTCTTGATACCCCTGCACCGAGACTGGCGTGGGCAGCCACCCGAGCTCGCCGTTAGGTGCCTCCGCGTCCACGAGACCCTTGAGTACGCCGACCTGGGCACGGAGGTGGTCGGGGACGCCGTTGAGGTATGTCGACACGGTGTAGCCGTCCGGAGGCTGCAGTGCCGGAAGCTCGGCTCCGACAAGATCCAGCTCGACAACGGACTCGGTGGTTGCACGTGTGTATCCGAGGGGTTGCGCGAACTTCCGAGCCAGGGCATCGATCGTCTGCCGCCGTCGGGCGGTACGCGCTCGCGACGAACCGACTCACGCGCTCTGGAGTCGTCTCCTCCGCAGCCTGGACCAGCCGTGTCCCGACGCCTCGATGTTGGTGTCGAGGAAGAACGGAAACGTTCACCCAGGACGTGTCGGGCGTGTCGTGCGCGATCGAGGAGCATGCGAAGCCAATCAGACTCCCGCCCTCGAAGGCTCCGACGAGGTGGCGTACCCAACCATTGTCGGCCCGCCAAGCCGCGACTCGCGCCGACTCTCCAAGAGGCACCCAACCCTGCCGAGCCTGCCTTGTCGCCTCGCACTCGACTGCGTAGGCATCCGCCAACGCCGATGGGTCATCGAGACGGAGGGCTTCTATGTCCACCGCCACGGGTCAGAACCCGCCGAAGTCGCCCGCTCGCCGAAACCGCCGAAGTCGCTTCCTCCGATGTCGCCCCCGCCCCAGTCGCCTCCGCCGGAGTCGCCTCCCCAGTCACCGCCGGAGTCGCCACCCGAGTCGCCGCCCGCATCTCCGCCACCGTCGCCGGAGTCGCCGCCGCCATCGCCACCGGCGCCGCCGTCACCACCCCCGTCAGCGCCGCCACCCGCACCGAAGTCGGTGTCGGCTCCCTCGACGTACCCGCCGTCCCACGTCGGTGAGAGCAGGGTCAGGAGCATGAACGTGGGCAGGAGGTTCGAGGCGGCGTAGGCACCGAAGTAGCCGGTCGCCCAGGGGGAGTAGGCCGGGCCCGCCTGCCAGTAGGGGACCCGGCGGTGACCGGACTGGACGGTGCGGATGTCGGGCTCGGCGCCCTGGCTCACGCGGTCGGCGTCCGCGGCGCACACGGGCACCTGTCGCGGGATGCCTGCGGACGGAGCCCACTCGATGTCGGTGGTCGACGGGCCGTGAGCGGGGTTGAAGAAGCAGGGCGGCCGGCGCGCGGGCAGCGGCTCGCCGTTCTTGCGGGCGAGGACGCACGCCACGGCGTACCGGCCGTCCTCGAGAGCCTCGGTGACGTGCTTGATGTGGCCGGGCTCGGTCGCCCGGTGAAGCGTGTCCTTGGCTGCCTCGTAGGAGTCGAGGGCTCGCTGGTAGTCCTGCCGGGTCGGCTCGTCGAGGGGAGTGGTGAGCATCTCGGTGTCCAGGCGCTGCAGCTCCTCGCCGAAGCGCGTGACGTCCTCGTCGGCGACCTTGGTCACGGCGGCGAGCTCGGCGGACCTGCGTTGTTCGAGCCGTGCGCGCTGCTGCCGCCGCGACGAGCCGGCGACGAGAGCGATGACGCCCGCCACGACGAGGAGGACCAGCAGAAGTTCCATGTGGTGAGCCTATCCAGGGCAGGAAAGGCGCGCCCTCTGCCGGAAATCGAAAAGGCAGATGAATTACACCAATGTAATTACACCGATGTAATTCATGGCCTATTTACGTTTCCTATGACAGGAATACCCCAGATGTGCACACAATCACCTGTTCAACACGCGCAACATGAGTTCACAGAGTTCACGCGAGTCGGGTCGAGGGAGAGCTGCGAATGGGTGCACGGAGGCGTGCGACCGTGGTCGTCGCACTGGCGGCGGCGCTGCTTGGCGGGTCTCTCGGTGGGGCGGTGAAGGGTGACCGCGCGGAGGCCCTGTCGACCGACCAGTCCTACTGGGTCCCGGTGAGCAAGAACATCGTCGTCAACGGCCACGGCTACGGCCACGGCCACGGGATGTCGCAGTACGGCGCACAGGGCGCGGCGCTCCAAGGCCTGTCCTACAAGGAGATCGCGGACTTCTACTACCCCGGCACGGAATGGGGCAAGGTCCGCGGGAACGTACGCGTGCTGATCACCGGGGACACCTCCGACGACGTGGTGGTGAGCCCGACCGCGGGGCTCAGCGTCCGCGACCTCGGCGACGGCTCGACCCACGAGCTGCCGCAGCGCAAAGGCCTGTCCCGGTGGCGGCTCGACGCGCGCGGCGACAAGACGGTCGTGCAGCGCTACACCGATCGCTGGCGCCGTTTCAACGTGCCGTGGGCGAACTCCCTGAAGGGCGACGCGGAATTCTTCGCCGACGGCCCGATCACTTTGTGGACGCCCTCGGGCGCGAAGTCGTATCGGGGATTTCTCCGGTCGGCATCGCCGTCGCAGGGTTCCTCTGTGCGTGACACGGTCAATATCGTCTCGATGGACACCTACGTCATGGGCGTGGTGCCCTACGAGATGCCTGCCTCCTGGCACCCGGAGGCGGTCAAGGCGCAAGCGATCGCCGCACGGACCTACGCGACCTGGTCCCGGAACCAGAACCCGGGTCGCTACTACCAGATCTGCGACACCACGGCCTGCCAGGTGTACGGCGGCGTCGGCGGCGAGGACTCGCGGAGCAACGCGGCGGTGCGTGCGACGGCGCGCCAGATCCTCACCTTCGGCGGGAAGCCCGCCTTCACGCAGTTCTCGGCCAGCAGCGGCGGGTGGACCTCGGCCGGCAGCGTGCCGTACCTGACGGCGAAGGAGGACCCGTACGACGGCTGGGACGGCAACTACGTCCACGACTGGTCGGTCACGGTCGACGCCGGACGGCTCGAGCGGAGCCACCCCTCGATCGGCACTCTTCGCCGGATCTGGGTGACCAGCCGCGACGGGAACGGCGACTGGCAGGGGCGGGTCGTGTCGCTGGTCCTCGACGGCACCAAGGGCAACGTGACCGTCTCGGGCGACAGCTTCCGCTGGACCTACGGCCTCCGGTCCAACTGGTTCTCGATCGCACCGACACCGATCATGAACCGCTGGACCCGGATCGGCGGGACCGCGTCCCAGCTCGGCGCCGTCCGGAGCGGGGAGTACGCCGTGGCCACGGGCGCGGCCCAGCGCTTCCAGGGCGGGCGGATCTTCTACTCGAAGAAGACCGGCGCCAAGGAGCTCTACGGTCGGATCTTGAAGAGCTACCAGGGGGTTCGGCGGGCCCAAGTCCGCGCTCGGCTTCCCGCGGACCCCGGTGCTGCACGCCCGGGCCCAACCTCCTCGCGAGGTTCCAGAACGGCTCCATCTACGTGAAGAGCCCCGCGGCCCCGGTCGTGGTGACCGGCGCCATCGACAAGCGCTACATCGCAGTTGGAGGCCGGACGTCACTCGGCTGGCCGACACGCTCCAACTACGCCGTCCCGGGCGGTCAGCGCGTGGACTACGCGAAGGGCTACATCGTGTGGAAGCGCAAGACAGGCTCCACGACGATCGTGAAGAACTGACCGCGCCAGCCACCACTTCCTAGGAGAGCGCTCGTCAGGCGATGACGAGGACGAGGTCGCCGCCCTCGACCTGCTGGGTGCCCTGGAGGGCGATCCGCTCGACGGTGCCGCCGACCGGAGCGGTGATCGCGGCCTCCATCTTCATCGCCTCGATCGTCGCGACGGTGTCGCCCGCGGCGACGGTCGCGCCCTCCTCGACGGCGATCGTGACCGCACCCTGGAACGGCGCCGCGACGTGGCCGGCCTTGGAGGTGTCGGCCTTCTCCTGGGCAGGTACGTCGGAGGCGACCGCGCGGTCGCGCACGTTCACCGGACGCAGCTGGCCGTTGAGGGTGCACATCACCGTGCGGAAGCCACGCTCGTCGGGGTCGCTGATGGCCTGGACGCCGAGCAGGAGGCGCTTGCCCTCCTCGAGGTCGACCTCGTACTCCTCACCGGGCTGCATGCCGTAGAGGTAGAGCGTGGTGGGAAGCACGGAGAGGTCGCTGTAGCGCTCGTGGGACTCCTCGAACTCCCGGGTCGGGCCGGGGAAGAGCAGCCGGTTGAGGGTCCGGCGACGCTCCTGCCGCAGACCCTCGCGCTCCTCGTCGGAGAGCTCCGCGACCGGCGGCTTCGTCTTGCGTCCGGCCAGCGCCTTGGAGCGGAACGGCTCCGGCCACCCGCCGGGCGGGTCGCCGAGCTCGCCGGAGAGGAAGCCGATGACCGAGTCGGGGACGTCGAACTTGCCGGGCTCCTCGGCGAACTCCTGCGGGTCGGCGCCGGCCGCGACCAGGTGCAGCGCGAGGTCGCCGACGACCTTGCTGGACGGAGTCACCTTGACGATGTTGCCGAGGATGTCGTTCGCGGCGGCGTACATGTCCTCGATCTGCTCGAACTTCTCCCCGAGCCCCAGGGCGATCGCCTGCTGGCGGAGGTTCGACAGCTGGCCGCCCGGGATCTCGTGGGTGTAGACCCGGCCGGTGGGGGAGGGCAGCCCGGACTCGAAGGGCGCGTAGACGCGACGGGTGGCTTCCCAGTACGGCTCGAGGTCGCACACCGCGTCGAGGTCGAGGCCGGTCTCGCGCTCGGAGTGGTCGGTGGTCGCGACCAGGGCCGAGAGCGCGGGCTGGCTGGTCGTGCCCGCCATCGCGGCGCAGGCGGCGTCCACGGCGTCCACCCCCGCGTCGATCGCCGCGAGCAGCGTGGCGAGCTGCCCGCCGGGGGTGTCGTGCGTGTGCAGGTGCACCGGCAGGTCGAACCGCTCCCTCAGCGCCCCGACCAGGGTCCGTGCCGCGGGTGCCCGGAGCAGTCCGGCCATGTCCTTGATCGCGATCACGTGGGCGCCCGCCTCGACGATCCGCTCCGCCAGGCGCAGGTAGTAGTCGAGGGTGTAGAGCTTCTCGCCGGGGCTCGAGAGGTCGCCGGTGTAGCAGAGCGCGACCTCCGCGACCGTCGTACCGGTCTCGCGGACCGCGTCGATCGCCGGCCGCATCTGCTCGACGTCGTTGAGGGCGTCGAAGATGCGGAACACGTCGATGCCGGTGGCCGCGGCCTCCTCGACGAAGGCGCGCGTGACGTCGGTGGGGTAGGGCGTGTAGCCGACCGTGTTGCGGCCGCGCAGCAGCATCTGGAGGCAGATGTTCGGCACCGCCTGCCGGAGTGCGGCGAGACGCTCCCACGGGTCCTCGGAGAGGAAGCGCAGCGCGACGTCGTACGTCGCACCGCCCCACGCCTCGAGGCTCCAGAGGTTCGGGGTCATCCGTGCCACGTGGCCGGCGACCGTGACCATGTCGCGGGTGCGCACGCGCGTCGCGAGCAGCGACTGGTGCGCGTCGCGGAAGGTCGTGTCCGTCACCGCGACGGCCTTCTGCTCGCGCAGCCGCCGGGCGAACTCCTCCGGGCCGAGCGAGAGCAGCAGCTGCCGGGTGCCGTCGGGGGCGGGCACGTCGAGGGACAGGTCCGGCAGCTTGCTGGCCGGGTCGACGCTCACGGGCGCCTTGCCGTGAGGAAGGTTCACGGTGACGTCGGCGAGGTAGGTCAGCAGCTTCGTGCCGCGGTCGGCCGACGAACGCGCCGTCAGCAGCTGCGGGTGGTCCTCGATGAACGAGGTGGACAGGCGCCCCGCCCTGAAGTCCGCGTCGTCCAGGACCGCCTGCAGGAAGGGGATGTTCGTGGACACACCGCGGATCCTGAACTCGGCGACGGCGCGGCGGGCCCGCTCCACGGCGTCCTCGAAGGTGCGGCCACGACAGGTCAGCTTGGTCAGCATCGAGTCGAAGTGCGCGCTGACCTCGGCGCCGGTGTAGGTGGTGCCGCCGTCGAGCCGGATGCCCGCGCCACCGGGGGAGCGGTAGGTGGTGATCTTGCCGGTGTCGGGGCGGAACCCGTTCGAGGGGTCCTCGGTGGTGATCCGGCACTGGAGGGCCGCACCCCGGAGGACGATGCCGTCCTGGCTCAGGCCGAGGTCCTCGAGGGTCTCACCGGCCGCGATGCGCATCTGGGACCGGACCAGGTCGACGTCGGTGACCTCCTCGGTCACGGTGTGCTCGACCTGGATGCGTGGGTTCATCTCGATGAAGACGTAGGACCCGTCGGGGGCGAGCAGGAACTCGACCGTCCCGGCGTTGCGGTAGCCGATCTCCCTCGCGAAGCGCACCGCGTCTGCGCAGATCCGCTCGCGGAGCCCGGGGTCGAGGTTCGGCGCAGGCGCGATCTCGACGACCTTCTGGTGCCTGCGCTGCACCGAGCAGTCGCGCTCGAACAGGTGGATGACGCCGTTCGGCCCGCCGGTGCCGTCGGAGAGGATCTGCACCTCGATGTGGCGGGGGTCGACCACCGCCTGCTCGATGAAGACGGTCGGGTCGCCGAAGGCGCTCTCCGCCTCCCGCATGCACGTCTCGATCGCCTCGCGCAGCAGCGACGGCTCGTCGACCCGACGCATGCCGCGACCGCCGCCACCGGCGACCGCCTTGACGAAGAGCGGGTACGGGATGCCCTCGCTGGCGGCCACCAGCGCCTCGACGTCGGTGCCGGGGTCCACCGACTCGAGCGTCGGGACTCCGGCCGCCTTCGCCGCGGCGATGGCACGCGCCTTGTTGCCGGTGAGGGTGAGTACGTCGGAGGTGGGGCCGATGAAGGTGATCCCGGCGTTCGCGCAGGCCTCGGCGAGCTTCGGGTTCTCGGAAAGGAAGCCGTAGCCGGGGTAGATCGCGTCGGCCCCTGCCTTCACCGCCGTGGCGACGATGCCCTCGGGGTCGAGGTAGGCCCGGACCGGGTGGCCCCGCTCACCGATCTCGTAGGCCTCGTCGGCCTTCAGACGGTGCTCGGAGCCGCGGTCCTCGAACGGGAAGACCGCGACCGTCTTGGCCCCGAGCTCGTAGGCGGCCCGGAAGGCGCGGATCGCGATCTCACCGCGGTTGGCGACGAGGACCTTCTTGAACATCGCCACGGCGGCGCTCAGTCCTTGAGCTCGCAGATGACGGCGCCGCTGGTCACGGTCGCCCCCACCTCGGCGGTGAGGCCCGTGACGGTGCCGCTCTTGTGGGCCTTGAGCGGCTGCTCCATCTTCATCGCCTCGAGGACCACGATCATGTCGCCCTCGGCGACCTCCTGGCCCTCCTCGACGCCGACCTTCACGATCGTGCCCTGCATGGGCGAGGTGAGGGAGTCGCCGCTGACGGCCGCCCCGGCCTTCTTCTTCTCGCGCTTGGGCTTCTTGGCCCCGGGAGCAGCAGCCGCTCCGGCGCCCGCGGCGGCCGCGAAGCCAGCCGGCAGGACCACCTCGAGCCGGCGGCCACCGACCTCCACGGTCACGCTCTGTCGCTCGCCCTCGTCTGCCGCCTCGCCGGCCTCACCGGCGTAGGGCTCGATCTGGTTGTCGAAGTCGGTCTCGATCCAGGTCGTGTAGACGTCGAAGGAGCCCTCGCCGGACGGGTTCGAGGCCCCGACGTAGGCCGGGTCGGAGACAACCGCCCGGTGGAAGGGGATGACCGTCGGCATGCCCTCGACGACGAACTCCGACAGCGCCCGGCGGGACCGCTCCAGCGCCTGGGTGCGGTCACGGCCGGTGACGATGAGCTTGGCGACCAGCGAGTCGAACGAGCCCGGGACGGTCTCGCCCTGGTCGTAGCCGCCGTCGAGGCGTACTCCCGGGCCGGCCGGCGCGTGCCAGCGGGTCAGCGTGCCAGGGGCCGGCATGAAGTTGCGGCCGCCGTCCTCGGCGTTGATGCGGAACTCGATCGAGTGGCCGCGCACCTCCGGGTCGCCGTAGCCGAGCTCCTCGCCCGCGGCGATGCGGAACATCTCGCGGACCAGGTCGATGCCGGTGACCTCCTCGGAGACGCAGTGCTCGACCTGCAGTCGGGTGTTGACCTCGAGGAAGGAGATGGTGCCGTCGGCGGCGACGAGGAACTCGCAGGTGCCCGCGCCGACGTAGCCCGCCTCCTTGAGGATCGCCTTGGACGACTCGTAGAGCTTGGTCACCTGCTCCTCGGACAGGAACGGCGCCGGGGCCTCCTCGACGAGCTTCTGGTGACGGCGCTGCAGCGAGCAGTCGCGCGTGGAGACCACCACGACGTTGCCGTGGGAGTCGGCAAGGCACTGGGTCTCGACGTGACGTGGGCGGTCGAGGAACTTCTCCACGAAGCACTCGCCGCGGCCGAAGGCCGTGACCGCCTCCCTGACGGCGGAGTCGAAGGCGTCGGCGACGTCCTTCAGCTCGCGGGCGACCTTGAGGCCACGGCCTCCGCCGCCGAAGGCCGCCTTGATCGCGATCGGCAGGCCGTACGCCTCGGCGAACTCCACCGCCTCGCCGGCGTCGGCGAGCGGGTCCTTGGTGCCGGGAGCCAGCGGGGCGCCGACCTTCTCGGCGATGTGCCGGGCCTGCACCTTGTCGCCAAGGGCGTCGATCGCCGAGGGCGGGGGGCCGATCCACACCAGGCCGGCGTCGATCACGGCCTGGGCGAAGGAGGAGTTCTCGGCCAGGAAGCCGTAGCCGGGGTGGACCGAGTCCGCCCCGGACTTCTTGGCGACGTCGATGATCTTCTCGATCGAGAGGTAGGAGTCTGCCGGGGTGGCCCCACCGAGACTGTGGGCCTCGTCCGCGAGCCGGACGTGGAGCGCGTCCCGGTCGGGGTCTGCGTACACCGCGACGCTCCCGATGCCGGCGTCCTTGCAGGCGCGGATGACTCGGACCGCGATCTCGCCACGGTTGGCGACCAGGACCTTCTGAAGTGGCTTGATCTCGGGCTTGATCTCGGGGCTGCCGGACACACGTGCTCCTGGGTCTCTCGGATCGTCAGGTAGTAGCGGAGTCTAGGGCCTGCCGTGAAGACCTTGGCGAGGGTGCCCAAGTGACGGTCGCCCGCCGGCTCAGCGCAGTGCGCCGACCGTCTCGCGCAGTCCCTCGTCGAGGCCGCGGGCAGACCAGCCGAGCTCCTGCTCGGCCCGTGCCGGCGAGCCGAGGTAGGTGGCGACCGAGGCGCGCAACGACTCGCCCGTGTAGTCCTCGGGCAGCGGTACGACGCGGCCGACGACTCCGTTCACGGCCGCCGTGGCGCGGACCATGCCGGTCGGAAGCGTCAGCGGGGGCTTGGTGCCCGCGATCGCCGCCACCTTCCGAAGCACCTCCGCCAGGCCTGCCTGCGGCCCGGCGAGCATGTACGCCGCGCCGGCAGCGCCCTTCTCCATGGCGAGCACGTGGCCACGGGCGACGTCCTCCACGTGGGCCCAGCACATGCCGTTGCGGCGCGGGACGAGGGCGCGCCTGCCACGGGCGGTGCTCTCGACCATCGCGCCGACCTGGCTGGTGTCCCCGGGGCCGTAGATCACCCCCGGCATGAGGATCACGACGTCGAGGCCGTCCCCGGCGTACTCGACGGCGATGTCGTGCGCCGCCGCCTTGGTCTCGTCGTAGACCGACAGGTGCCGGCCGGTGAAGCGGTAGGACTCGTCGACGACGCGGCCGCCGGTGTCCGAGTTCGTCGCGAGCGTGCTGGTGTAGGCCACCCGTCGTACGCCGTTGCGCCGCGCAGCCTCCAGAGCGTTGCGGGTGCCCTCCACGTTGACCCGGTGTCCGAGCTCGGGGTTCCGGCTGCCGACCTTGTACCAGCCGGCGACGTGGAACAGCCCGTCCGCCCGTTCGCACAGCCTGTCCAGGGCGGCCGCGTCGTCGAGGTCGCCGGGGACGAGCTCGACGCCCGCCTCGGCCAGCCCGGTGGCCCGGTCCGGGTCACGGACGAGGGCGACGACCTCGTGGCCTGACGTGCGGAGCTGGCGGGCGAGCACGCCCCCGAGGAAGCCGGTGGCACCGGTGATGGCGTAGCGCATGGCCGGATTCAACCAGTGGAGCGCCCGGACGGTGAGGGGTGACCGATGCGTGAGAGGTCCTCGCGACAGCGCCGCTCGACCTCGTCGAGCTCGGCCAGCGTCTCCTCGATGTCGCGGCGGCGCTGCTCGAGGTCGCGCCGGCGCACCTCGATCTGGTCGAGCAGGTAGTCCAGCTGCCCGGCCTCACCTGGCTGCTCGTCGTACATGTTGACGATCGTGGCGATCTCGTCCAGGGAGAAGCCGAGCCGCCGGCCGCGCAGGATCAGCGCGAGGCGGACCCGGTCGCGGTTGCGGAAGACCCGCACGGTGCCGCGGCGCTCGGGGGAGAGGAGCCCGAGGTCCTCGTAGTGACGGATCGTGCGCAGCGTGACGCCGTACTCCTCGGCCAGCTCGGTGATGGTCCAGGTAGGTGAGGCTGCTTCTTGCGCGACGTCGTCCACCCCCTTAGAGTGCCTTACGTTTACGTAAGCGTAAAGCCACCGAGGAGCGTCATGTCGTTCGAGCTGTCCCGTGAGCACGAGGAGTTCCGTCGCAGTGTCCGCGAGTTCGCGGAGGCGGAGATCAAGCCGCACGCCGCGCAGTGGGACAGGGAGCACCACTTCCCGACCGACGTCGTCCAGAAGATGGGCGGGCTCGGCCTCTTCGGCCTGACCGCTCCCGAGGAGTACGGCGGCGCCGGGGAGGACGGGGACTTCACGAGCCTGTGTGTGGCGATCGAGGAGATCGGCCGCGTCGACCAGTCGATGGGCATCACCCTCGAGGCGGCGGTCGGCCTCGGCATCAACCCGGTCCTGACCTTCGGCACCGACGAGCAGAAGAACACCTGGCTCCCGGACCTCGTCGCCGGACGGACGCTCGCCGGGTTCGGGCTCACCGAGCCGGGGTCGGGCTCCGACGCCGGCGCGACGAAGACCAAGGCCGAGCTCGTGGACGGCGAGTGGGTCGTCAACGGCGCCAAGCAGTTCATCACCAACTCCGGCTCCGAGATCACCTCGCTGGTCACGGTCACCGCGCGCACCGGCACGGTCGCGGCATCGACCAGCGGCAGGGAGAAGGCCGAGGTGAGCACGATCATCGTCCCGTCGGGCACGCCGGGCTTCACCGCGGAGAAGGCCTACGACAAGCTCGGCTGGCACGCCTCGGACACCCACCCGCTGACCTTCGAGGACGTCCGCGTGCCGGAGGCCAACCTGCTCGGCGAGCGCGGTCGCGGCTTCGCGCAGTTCCTGGCCACCCTCGACGACGGGCGCGTGGCGATCGCGGCGCTGGCGGTCGGCTGCATCCAGGCCTGCCTGGACATGTCGGTCGAGTACGCCGGGGAGCGGACCACCTTCGGCGTGCCCATCGGCTCCAAGCAGGGCCTGGCGTTCCAGGTCGCCGACCTCCAGGTCATGCTCGAGGCATCTCGGGCTCTCACCTACAAGGCTGCGGCCATGAAGGACGCCGGCGCGCCGACCAGGGAGTTCAAGCAGGCCGCCGCGATCGCGAAGCTCTACGCCACGGAGTCGGCGGTGACGGCGACCCGGATCGCGACGCAGGTGTTCGGTGGCTACGGGTTCATGGAGGAGTACCCGGTCGCCCGCTTCTACCGCGACGCGAAGGTGCTCGAGGTCGGGGAGGGCACCTCCGAGGTGCAGCGGATGCTGATCGCACGCGGGCTCGGTCTGCCCGTCGAGTGAGCTGATCGGGCATACCGGACGTACCCTTGACGGCATGCCCACACGTCTCCAACGCATCGCCAGCGAGGCTGCGAAGTTCCTGGCGGTAGGCGGCGTCGCAACGCTCGTGGCGTTCATCCTGTTCAACGTGCTCGTGCACGGCTTCTTCGGACAGACCCCCGGGCCGATGAACCAGCGCCCCCTCTCGGCGTACGTGATCGCGAACCTCGTCGGGATGCTGGTGAGCTACCGGGGCAGCCGCTCATGGGCGTTCCGCCACCGTGAGCCCGTAGGCGCGGCCGGCGGCCGGGTCTCGTTCTTCGTGATCAACATCGCGACGATGGGCATCCCGATCCTCTGTCTGGCGACCAGCCGCTACCTGCTCGACCTCGACAGCGCGCTGACCGACAACATCGCGGCGAACGTCGTCGGTCTGGGTCTCGGCATGGCGGCGCGGTTCTGGGCGTTCCGCCGGTTCGTGTTCCTGCCTCCGCACGCTGCGCGGCGAAGAGAACTGGCGTCGTGACTCCCACAACCCGCCCCGGGTCGCTAGCCTCGGTGCATGACGTCGGTCATCCGGTTCCTGCTGGCGCTGGCGACCGTGCCGCTGATCCTCGGCATCACCTCCTGTGACACCTCCGAGGCCGACGGCACCGTCGTACCGGTGAGCGCCCGCGAGGCGGTCAGGATGATCGAGAGCGGCAAGTACACCGTGCTGGACCTGCGCTCGCCGGACGCGTACGCCGCGGGGCATGTCGCCGGCGCGGTCAACATCGACGCCTCCGCACCGGACTTCGAGGATCGGGTGGACGAGCTCGACGAGGGAGCCGTCTACCTCGTCTACGCACGCAACGAGGAGCTCTCCGCACCTGCCGCCGACGCGATGGTGCGGTCCGGGATGGAGAAGGTCGTCGACGCCGGCGGCTTCGGGCTCCTCGCCCTGGCCGGTGCCGAGCTGGCGCGCTGACCCGGGTCGTCCCGGCAGGCTAGGAGCGGCGCTGCGGCGCCACCGGGAACAGCTCCCAGAGGTCGGTCCAGGGGACGCCGAGCTCGGCGAACATCTCCCGCAGCAACGGCAGGCCGATGCCCACGACGGTGTGCGGGTCGCCCTCGATGCCGCGGACGAAGGCGCCACCGAGGCCGTCCAGCGTGAAGGCACCGGCCACCTTCAGCGGTTCGCCGGTCGCGACATAGGCGTCGACCTCCGCGTCCGAGGGGTCGGCGAAGTGCACCACGGTGTCCGCCGAGCGGACGATCTCTCGTCCCGAGCCCGTGTCGACCAGGCAGTGCCCGGTGTGCAGCACGCCGTTGCGGCCTCGCATCAGCCGCCACCGTGTCCGGGCCTCGTCGGCATCGGCCGGCTTCCCGTGGATCGCTCCGTCGAGCTCCAGGACCGAGTCACAGCCGATCACCCACGCAGCACCCGCGCCGCGGTCCAGCCCGTCCGCGACGGCGCGGGCCTTCAGCCTGGCCAGCTCCAGCGCCAGCCGTGCCGGGTCCTCGTGCTGCAGCTGGGACTCGTCGACCCCGGAGACCACGACCTCCGGCTCGACGCCGGCGCTGCGCAGCGTCGCGAGCCGGGCGGGGGAGGCGGAGGCCAGGACCAGCCGTGGGCTCATGAGATGCGCGCGAGCGCGGCCCGCAGCGGGTCGAGGCCGACCGAGCCCAGGTCGAGCGCGGCACGGTGGAAGGACTTGAGGTCGAACCGGTCCCCGAGGCGCGCCTGGGCGTCCGCACGGGCCTGCAGCCAGATCCGCTCGCCGACCTTGTACGACGGCGCCTGCCCCGGCCAGCCGAGGTACCGGTTGACCTCGAAGACGATCACCGGATCGTCCATCCGGCAGTGTCCGCGCATGAACTCCAGCCCCAGCTGAGGGGTCCACCGCTCACCGGGATGGAACGCGAACGGGTTGCCGGCGGGGATCTCGAGCTCGAGGTGCATTCCGATGTCCACGATGACCCGTGCCGCGCGCATCGCCTGGGCGTCGAGCATCCCGAGGCGGTCGGCCGGGTCGGCGAGGTAGCCGAGCTCGTCCATCAGCCGCTCGGCGTACAGCGCCCAGCCCTCGCCGTGCCCGGACACCCAGCACATGAGGCGCTGCCAGCGGTTGAGCTTCTCGGTGCGGTAGACGGTCTGCCCGACCTGGAGGTGGTGCCCGGGAACGCCCTCGTGGAAGACGGTGGTGACCTCCCGCCAGGTCGAGAACGTGGTGATCCCCTCGGGCACCGACCACCACATGCGGCCGGGGCGGCTGAAGTCCTCGCTCGGGCCGGTGTAGTAGATGCCGCCGTCGTCGGTGGGAGCGATGCAGCACTCGATCCGGCGTACCGGCTCCGGGATGTCGAAGTGGACGCCGGCGAGCTCGGCGACCGTACGGTCGGCAAGCTGCTGCATCCAGTCGCGGAAGGCTTCCTTGCCGGCGATGGTGCGCGCCGGATCGGCGTCGAGGGCGGCGACCGCCTCGTCGACGGTCCCTCCGGGCACGATCTTCCCGGCCACCTCGGCCATCTCGGTCTCGATGCGGTGCAGCTCCTCGCAGCCCCAGGCGTAGGTCTCCTCGAGGTCGATGGTGGCCCCGAGGAAGTACCGGGAGCCGAGGGCGTACAGCTCGCGCCCGGCCGCCTCCACCTCGCGTCCCCGGGGCGCGAGCTCCGAGTCGAGGAAGCGTCCGAACTCCCCGAACGCCTCGGTCGCGCCGGCGGCGTGCCGCTCGAGCCCGGCGCGCAGGGCGCCGTCGACGTCTGCCCGGGAGACGAGCCCGCCGAAGACGCCGCCATCGGGTCCGCCGGTCCAGGAGCGCACCTGCCCGGCCACCTCCTGGATCTGGCGACGGGCGGCCACGTGGCCCTGCGCGCACTCCTCGAGCAGGGTGCGGCGGTAGCCCTCCAGTGCCTCGGGGATGCCGGCCAGGCGTGCGTCGACCGCGGTCCAGGCCTCCTCGCCGTCGGTGGGCATGAGGTCGAAGACCATCCGCAGATCGTGGAGGCCGCTGACGATGACGGAGAGCTCGGACTGCGGCACGTGCGCCTCGAACCTCTCGACCTCGAGGCCGAGCCGCTCGACGAAGGCGTCCTTCGCGACCTGCTCACGCTCGTCGCCGGGGGTGGCCGCCCGCGCGGCTGCGAGGGCCCTGCGGGTGAGGTCGTGACGGGCGGCGAAGCCGTCAGGGGACATGTCGGTCAACCGGTCGTCATGTCCCGCCACGCCGATCTCGGTGGCCACGACCGGGTCGAGGGCGCAGTAGTCCTCGACGTAGGCCTCTGCGATAGCGTCGACGGGTCGGGGAGCGACATCGGAGCTCTTGGTCTCGGTCACGCAACGCACCCTAGCGGCGGGGGAGGTGTGCCTCGATGGAGGAGTCCCGCGTGGCCCGGCGCGTACCCCGCCGGCTCCGGATCGTGGCGGCGGGCTGGGTGGTCACACGGGCGCTCGTGGTCTGGCTCTACCTCGACAGCCAGTCCTGGGTGACCGGTGACGCCGACTACTTCGCGAGCAGCCTCTCCTCTGTGCCCGACGTCGGCCTGGCGCGCACGCTGGTCGAGTACCCGCTGCCGGGCGTCGCCGTGCTCGCCTTCCCCTGGTTGGTCGTGTCGGTGCTCGGGATGAGCGACGCGTACGCCGAAGCCGTGCTCGTGCTCTCGGTTCTCGCCGACGCGGCGTTCACGGTGCTGCTCTGGAGCACCGGCGGCCGGCGTCGACGAGCCGCCCTCACGGCCTGGGTCCTCGCCGTACCGCTCCTCGGGGCGACCGCGTACGCCCGCTTCGACCTCGTGCCCGGCGTCCTGACCGGAACCGCGCTGCTGCTGCTCGTGCGGCGTCCCCGGATGGCCGCCGCTGCCGCAGCCCTGGCCACCGGGCTGAAGCTCTGGCCGGCCCTCGTGCTGCCGGCACTCGCCGTTCCCCCGAGCTCGCCGGCGGCGGGTGGTCGGCGTGACCCTCCTGACGGGTGCGGCGTTGGCCGGAGCGAGCCTCGCCCTCGGCGGCTGGGGGCGCCTGGTCTCACCGCTGGCCTGGCAGGCCGAGCGCGGACTGCAGATCGAGGCCGTGGCGGCCACACCGGCGATGCTCGCCTGGTCCCTGTCGCCGGGGCCGTACGAGATCCTCTACGAGCACAACGCCTACGAGATCGCAGGCCCCGGCACCCAGGTCCTGCTGGCGGCCTCCGAGGTGCTGTCCCTGCTCGCCCTCGCCGGGCTGGCCTCGCTGTGGCTCCTCGCCGTCCGGAGGGGGCGGCGGGTCTCGGCCCGAGACCGTCGCGTGGCTGGCCCTGGCGGCGGTCGCGGCGTTCATGGTGACCAGCAAGGTGCTCAGCCCGCAGTACCTCCTGTGGCTGCTCCCGCTCGCTGCCGCCGCGCCTGGCGGTCAACGCCTCACGCGAGCTGAGCATCTGGACGGCGGTGCTGCTGGTCGCGACGGCCGCGACGCAGCTGATCTACCCCGTGCTCTACGAGCACCTGCTCGCGCCGGGAGAGCACACCGGACGGGCGGTGCTCGCGCTGCTCGCGCGCAACGCTCTGCTCGTCTGGCTCCTCGTCAGGGCGGGGACACTCGCGGTGCGGGGCGTCATCCGCGCCGGCGCAGGAAGTGACGCGCCTGCGGTCAGCGGGGAAGGCCGCTCGAGCGCCAGCCGCCAGGTCCCGCAGGGTAGGTCGCCCGCAGCTTCCGGTGGTGAGCCGACCACTCCGGCGTGACCTCGGGCTCCGAGGCGGGGACGCCGGCGGCCGCGACACCCTGGAGCACCACGGTCAGCGCGGCCACCTCCTCCGGCGTGGCGTCGCCCTTGACGAGGAACAGCGGGGTCCCGACAGGCCCGACCGGCTCGGCCTCGACCGCCGGGTCGTCGGCGGTCGGCGAGTCCTGCTTCTCGTCGCTCACAGCGGGATGTTCCCGTGCTTCTTCGGCGGGAGGGTCTCCCGCTTGGAGCGCAGCAGCCGCAGCGCGCGGACGATCTCGATCCGGGTCTCGTGCGGCTGGATCACCGCGTCGACGTACCCGCGCTCGGCGGCCAGGTAGGGGTTGGCGAGGTGGTCCTCGTACTCCTGGATCAGCTCGGCGCGGCGTGGCGTCCTCGTTGCCGGCCTCGGCGGCCTCCGCGATCTCCTTGCGGTACAGGATGTTGACCGCGCCCTGGGCGCCCATGACCGCGATCTGAGCGGTGGGCCAGGCGACGTTGATGTCGGCGCCGAGGTGCTTGGAGCCCATGACGTCGTACGCGCCGCCGTACGCCTTGCGGGTGATCACCGTGATCAGCGGGACCGTCGCCTCGGCGTAGGCGTAGATGAGCTTCGCGCCGCGGCGGATGATGCCGTTCCACTCCTGGTCGGTGCCGGGGAGGAAGCCCGGGACGTCGACGAAGGTGAGCACCGGGATGTTGAAGGCGTCGCAGGTGCGCACGAAGCGGGCGGCCTTCTCGGAGGCGTCGATGTCGAGGCGTGCCCGCGAACTGCATCGGCTGGTTGGCGACGACGCCGACGGGGCGCCCCTCGACGCGGCCGAAGCCGACGACCATGTTCGGCGCGAACATCGCCTGCACCTCGAGGAACTCCTCGTCGTCGAGGACCGACTCGATCACCGTGTGCATGTCGTAGGGCTGGTTCGGCGAGTCCGGGATCGAGCGTGTCGAGGGCGCGGTCCTCGTCGCTGATCTCGAGGTCCGCCGACCGTCCGGGAACACCGGAGGCTCGTCGAGGTTGTTCTGCGGCAGGTAGGAGATCAGCGCCTTGACGTAGTCGATCGCGTCGGACTCGTCGTGGCCCATGTAGTGGGCGTTGCCGGACTTGGTGTTGTGCGAGCGGGCGCCGCCGAGCTCCTCCATCGAGACGTCCTCGCCGGTGACGGTCTTGATGACGTCGGGACCGGTGATGAACATGTGCGAGGTCTGGTCGACCATGACGGTGAAGTCGGTGACCGCGGGGGAGTAGACCGCGCCGCCCGCGCAGGGGCCCATGATCAGCGAGATCTGCGGGATCACACCGGAGGCGTGCACGTTGCGGCGGAAGATCTCGCCGTAGAGGCCGAGCGAGACCACGCCCTCCTGGATGCGGGCGCCGCCGGAGTCGTTGATGCCGATGATCGGGCAGCCGGTCTTCATCGCGAGGTCCATGACCTTGACGATCTTCTCGCCGAAGACCTGGCCGAGGCTGCCGCCGAAGACCGTGAAGTCCTGGGCGAAGACGCACACCTGGCGGCCGTCGATGGTGCCGTAGCCGGTGACCACGCCGTCGCCGTACGGGCGGTTCTTCTCCATGCCGAACGCGGTCGAGCGGTGCCGGGCGAGCTCGTCGAGCTCGACGAAGGACCCCTCGTCGAGCAGCTCCTCGATGCGCTCGCGGGCGGTCTTCTTGCCCTTCGCGTGCTGCTTCTCGATGGCGCGCTCGGAGCCGGCGTGGACCGCCTCCTCGAGCCTGCGCTCGAGGTCCGCGACCTTGCCGGCGGTGGTGTGGATGTCCACGCCCTCCGCGATCTCGGTGCCCTCGCCGGGTTGAGTCATGGCTGCTTCGCTCACGGGTGAATGGCCTCTCTCGATTGCGTGGGTGTCAATGTAGTGCCTGTGACGTACGACGACCTCCGGCGCCCACCACTCGACCCTGTGGCCTTGTCCACAGCGCTGACGAGACCCGGATCGCTGTGGCGTGACCTCGAGGTCGTCGCCTCCTGTCCTTCCACGAACGCCGAGCTCGGTCACCGCGCGAGGGCCGGCGCCGGAGCCGGGAGCGTGCTGGTCGCCGACCACCAGAGCGCCGGCCGGGGTCGGCTGGACCGCGTCTGGGTGGCTCCGCCGGGGTCGGCGCTCACGTTCTCGGTGCTGCTCGCCCCCGAACGCGTCCCGGTCGCACGCTGGCCGTGGCTGCCGCTCCTGGTGGGCATCGCGGTGGCGGAGGGCGTGCGCCGGGTGGCGAAGGTGGACTGCCGCCTGAAGTGGCCCAACGACGTGCTCGTGGGCGACCGCAAGCTCGCCGGCATCCTCGTCGAGCGCATCGAACGGACCTCCGGCGCCGTCGCCGTGGTCGGGGTGGGGCTCAACGTCTCGCTGACCGAGGACGAGCTGCCCGTGCCCACCGCGACGTCGCTGGTCCTCGAAGGTGCCGCGACGACCGACCGCACCGTGATCCTGCGCGAGGTGCTGCGCTCGCTCGAGGCGCTCGTCCTGCAGTGGCAGGCCGACCTCGGCGACCCGACCGGCGGGCTCGTCGACTCCTACGTCCGCCGGTGCAGCACGCTCGGCCGCGAGGTCAGGGTCGACCTGCCCTCCGGCGAGCAGGTGCTCGGTGAGGCGACCGGGATCGACACCGACGGCCGGCTCGAGGTGCGTACGCCGGAGGGGCGGCGGATCCTCGGCGCGGGAGACGTCGTGCATGTCCGCGCGGTCTCGTGACCGGGGCCACATGAGAGGATCGGACGCGTGGCAATCTCTCGAAGGCTGCTGAACGACGACGAGTCGGTGGTGGTCTCCACCCGCACGCACGCCAAGGCCCTCCTCGGTCCCGCTCTGGTCCTCATCGTGATCGCGGCCGTCGCCGGTTTCGCCGCGAGCTTCACCCCCTCGGCCGGACGCGCCGCACCGCTGCTCCAGGCGGTCATCGGGGCCATCGCCGCCGTGTTCGTGTTCCTGTGGGTGGTCAAGCCGTTCTTGTCCTGGCTGACCACCACCTACACCGTGACGAACCATCGCCTGATCACCAGGACCGGCATCCTCACGCGTCGCGGCCACGACATCCCGCTCGGGAGGATCAGCGACGTCGCCTACGAGCGCGGCCTGCTCGACCGGCTGCTCGGCTGCGGCACCCTGCGTCGTCGCGGTCGCCAGCGAGCAGCAGGTCGAGCTGTACGACATCCCGCAGGTCGAGCAGGTGCACCTGAAGATCCACGACCTGCTCTTCGACGGGGACGAGGACGCCTGGCACGACGGCGGGCGGGGCGCAGAGCATCGATGACGGACACCGAACCGCCCGAGGACCCGGGCTACACGCACTTCACCCGGGAGCAGCTCGAGCAGGTGATCCTCGGAGAGCTGCCCGTGCTCACGAGCACCGACGTCGCGTCGGCGGCGGGAGTGACCATCGAGCAGGCCCGCCGCCTGTGGCGCGCTCTCGGCTTCCCTGACGCGGGGGAGCAGCCGGCGTTCAACGACGCGGACCTCTCCGCGCTGAGCACCTTGATCGGCACGGTCGAGTCCGGGGCCATCGACTTCGACACAGCGGTGCGGATGACCCGCGCTGTAGGGCAGACCATGGCGCGGCTCGCGGACTGGCAGGTCGCGACGCTTGCCCCGCGGGTGGAGCAGCTCGAGAGCGGACCCGAGGCGACCGGCTCGCGCATCGGGAGTGCCCTGCGCCTCGCCGAGCAGGTGGGCGTGCCGTTCGAGCGGCTGCTGATCTACTCGTGGCGAAGGCACCTCGCGGCCGCGGTCGGCAGGGTGGAGGCGCTCGGCGCCGCCGACGAGGACCTGCACACCAACGCGGTCACGGTGGGCTTCGCCGACCTGGTGAGCTTCACGGCACTGTCCAACGAGATCGCCGAGGACCGCCTCGCGGACATGGTCGAGATCTTCGAGTCGCGCTGCGCCGACGTGGTGGCAGGCAGGCACGGCAGGGTGATCAAGACGCTCGGGGACTCCGTGCTCTTCGTCTCCGAGGACACGGTCCAGGGGCTGGAGATCGCCTTCGACATCGTCGGCGTCATCGGCGACGACGCCCGGCTGCCCGACGTACGCCTCGGTCTGGCCACCGGCTCGGTGATCATGCGGCTCGGCGACGTCTTCGGCCCGCCGGTCAACATGGCCGCCAGGCTCACCGCGGTGGCCCGGCGCAACCGGGTGATCATCGACCACGCCACGGCCCGGCGGCTCCCGGACAACCGCTTCGAGACCCGCACCCTGCCGGCCCGGCCCGTCCGCGGGTTCGGCCTGGTCGAGCCCGTGGCGGCCCGTCGACGCTGACCGCCCGGGGGTGCGGCGGCGGCCCTGACGGGAGGACTTCCGGTCTAGACCCTCCGTGGTCCCGGGATGTCAAAGTTTTTGGATTCCTCAGTGGAGTCCGTTTTGTCCTTTTACTCTGACGACATGTTGAGTGTGCAGGGGGTGGACCTCGACGTGGAGACACGTCGAGTGTGGCGCGACGGCGTGGAGATCAGGATGTCGAACAAGGAGTTCGACCTCTTGCATGCTCTGATCAGCCGTGCGGGGGAGATCGTCACGCGTGAGGAGCTCATGCGTGATGTGTGGCAGACGAACTTCTGGACGTCGGCCAAGACCATTGACGTGCATCTGGGATGGGTTCGCCGCAAGCTCGGCGACGACACCCGGCGGCCGACGCTGATCACGACGATCCGGGGAAGGGGCCTGCGGTTCGAGACCTCGCCGCCGGTGTACGCCCCAAAAGAGGAGCAGGTCGCGGCCGTCTGAGATGAGGCAGAGGCTCAGGGGTGCCGTCGTTAGGCTCTCCCCGTGACCTCGCCTGATCATCCAGCACGAACCGCATCCCGGACGACACCGGTGCTCGCCGTCATCGGCGGTGGCCAGCTGGCCCGCATGATGGCGCAGTACGCGGTGCCGCTCGGGGTCCCGCTACGGCTGCTCGCCGAGGCCGAGGGCGTCTCGGCAGCACAGGTGATCCCTGACGCCGTGGTGGGCGACTACCGCGACCTGGACAACTTGAGGAAGGTCACCGACGGATGCGCCGTCGTGACCTTCGACCACGAGCACGTGCCGACCGAGCACCTGCACGCGCTGGCGGAGGCGGGGGTCGCCTGCCGGCCGGGACCTCGGGCGCTCGTGCACGCCCAGGACAAGGGCGTCATGCGCGCCAGGCTGCACCACCTCGGTGTGCCTTGCCCCCGGAACGAGATCGTCTCCGACGCCGCCGACGTCGCGCGGTTCGCCGAGTCGGTGGGCGGGTTCCCGGTCGTCCTCAAGACGACGCGGGGCGGGTACGACGGCAAGGGTGTCTGGGTCGTCGACGGCGAAGCCGACTGCGCCTCGGCCTTCGAGGTCGCGCGCCGTGCAGGGGTGGAGATCCTCGCCGAGGAGAAGGTCGACTTCCGCCGGGAGCTCTCCGCGCTCGTGGCGCGCTCGCCCTCCGGCCAGGTCGCCGCCTACCCCGTCGTCGAGTCGGTGCAGATCGACGGCATCTGCACGGAGGTGATCGCGCCCGCTCCCGGGCTGGACCCGGATCTCGCCGTCCAGGCGCAGCAGATCGCCATGGAGACGGCCGCGGCGCTCGACGTGACGGGCATCCTCGCCGTCGAGCTGTTCGAGACCGTCGACGGACGGGTGCTCGTGAACGAGCTGGCCATGCGCCCGCACAACACCGGTCACTGGAGCATGGACGGCGCCGTCACGAGCCAGTTCGAGAACCACCTCCGGGCGGTCCTCGACCTCCCGCTCGGCTCACCCGAGGCTCGTCAGCCGTGGACGGTGATGGTCAACATCCTCGGTGGGGACCACGGCCCGATGTCGGAGGACCTGTACGCCGGCTACCCGCACGTCTTCGCCCGCGACCCGCGGCTCAAGGTCCACCTGTACGGCAAGGACGTCAAGCCCGGCCGCAAGGTCGGTCACGTCACCGCCTACGGCGAAGACCTCGACGAGGTGCTCGAACGTGCACGCCATGCCGCGGCCTGGTTCCGTGGCGACCTTGGGATGGAGAGCGAGTGATCAGCGATGGTTGAGCCTGTCGACACACCCCGCGTCGGGATCGTCATGGGGTCCGACTCCGACTGGCCCGTCATGAAGGCAGCCGCGGAGGCGCTCGAGGAGTTCGGTGTGCCTCACGAGGCAGACGTCGTCTCCGCCCACCGGATGCCCGAGGAGATGCTCGCCTACGGCAAGGACGCCGCCGGGCGCGGCCTGTCGGTGATCATCGCCGGGGCAGGAGGAGCGGCGCACCTGCCGGGCATGCTCGCCGCGGTCACGCCGCTGCCGGTCATCGGGGTCCCGGTGCCGCTGAAGTACCTCGACGGGATGGACTCCCTGCTCTCGATCGTGCAGATGCCGGCCGGAGTCCCGGTCGCCACGGTCGCGATCGGCAACGCCCGCAACGCCGGCCTCCTCGCCGTGCGGATCCTCGCGGCCTCCGACGTACCCCTTCGGGAGAAGATGGAGGCCTTCCAGGAGTCGCTCGCCGAGGCGGCCAGGGCGAAGGGTGCCGTGGTGCGCGGCGAGCGCAGCCGGACGGTCGGGTTCAGCTGAGGCCAGCCGGCGTCAGCGGCGCTCGAGGCGGGGCCACTCCATGACGGGGCAGGTGTCCATCACCATCGGCACGCCCGCCTCGGCGGTGCGCAGGAACGCCTCGTGGTCCACCACGCCGAGCTGGAACCACACCGCCTTCGCCCCGACGGCGACCGCCTGGTCGGCGAACTCGCCGGCAGCCTCCGACCGCCGGAAGACGTCCACGACGTCGATCTCGAACGGGATCTCGGCCAGCGACGCGTAGCCGTCCTCGCCGAGGACGTGGTGCGCCTCCGGGTGCACGGGCACGATGCGCTTGCCCCGCTCCTGAAGGAACCTCGCGATCCGGTACGCGGTGCGCGAGGGGTCGCCGCTGAGCCCGACGACGGCCCACGTCTGACACTCCTCGAGCATGAACCGGATGTTGTCCTCGTCCAGCCATGGTGCGGTTGCGGTTGCCATGCCCCCATGGTTACCCCAGCGCCCTGCGGCAAACGGCGGTGGAGCCGTGCTCGGAGCCATAGCCTGACGCAGTGACCAGGTACGCGCGGGGGAGTGCTTCCCAGATCCGGAGCGCGCAGGCCGCGAGCCGGGTGCAGGTCCCGTCGCCGGACGTCGCCCTCGGTCTGGTCCTGTGCGTCACCGTCGCCGCAGCGAGCGTCATCCCCCCTCGACCCCCACAGCTGCTGCCCGCCGGGTGGAGCGGTGTGACTGTGCAGGACCTGCTCTTCCCGGTCTTCCTCAGCCTGTCCGGAGTGGCGCTGGCCCTCACGACCCGGGGCGGGGGGCGGGGCCGCGCGCTCGGCCTCGGCGTCACACTCCTGCTGTGCGGCCTCGCCTTCAACGCCGTCGTCGCGGGGTCGCTCGACCTCTCGGCACTGCGCTGGAGCGGGGCCCTCCAGGTGTACGCCGTCGTGGTCGTCGTCGTGGGCCTGCTGCAGCCCGTGCTGAGGGGAGCACGTGGCTGGGCGCTGGTCACCGGGGTGGCGGCGGTCGGCCAGGCGGCCTTCCTCATCGTGTGGCAGAGCGGATGCCCCGGCGACGCGCTCACCCGTGCGTGCAACCCGTCACGCGTGGTCGACCAGGCGCTCCTGGGCGCCTCGCACATGTACGCCGGAGGGACGCTCGGCCACGACCCCGAGGGCGTGGTGGCCCTCCTCGGAGCTCTCGTGACCGCGCTCGCCGGTGTCACCGCCGGCCACGTCGTGATCGCCGCGCGCGGCAGCCGCCGGGCTCCGGCGTACCTCCTCGGGTGGGCGGCCGCACTGGCGCTCCTGGCCGTGGCCTCCAGCGGGCTGCTGCCCGCGACGCGGCGGCTGTGGACCACCCCGTTCGCGCTCGGGACAGCCTCCCTCGCCGTCGTGCTGCTGGCATTGGTGACGGTCGTTCTCGGGCTCCCGGTGCCGGACCGGCTGCGGTCGCTGCGCGAGCGCGTGGCCTGGCCGCTGGTCGCGATGGGACGCAACGGCGTGCCGGTCTACTTCGGCAGCGAGCTGGTCATGCTCGTGCTCCTCACCCGCCGCGACGCCGACGCGCATCCGTGGGCCAACGTCCTCGGCGACCGGGTGGAGGACCTCGCGCTGGGACACAACCGCACCGGGATCGTCGCCCTCATGCTCGGGCTCTGGCTCTGCGTCGCCGCCCTGCTGCACTGGAGACGGGTCCACCTGCGGGTCTGAGCACGCCTACCGGAAGTAGAATCGGCTCCCATGAGCGCTGACTACCCCATGTTCGCCCTGTCCGAGGAGCACCAGGCGATCCGCGAGGCGGTCCGGGAGGTGTGCGACGCGAAGGTGGCGCCCAACGCGGCCGCCGTCGACGAGGCCGCCGAGTTCCCGCAGGCGGCGTACGACGCTCTCGCCCATTCCGACTACGCCGCTCCGCACATCGCCGAGGAGTACGGCGGGGCGGGCGCCGACGCGCTCATGACGGCCATCGTCATCGAGGAGGTCGCCCGCGCCGACGTCTCCGCGTCCCTGATCCCCGCGGTGAACAAGCTCGGCACCATGCCTCTGATCCTCGCCGGGTCCGAGGAGCTCAAGCGCAAGTACCTGCCCCCGGTGGCGGCCGGCGACGCGATGTTCTCCTACTGCCTCTCGGAGCCCGAGGCCGGCTCCGACGCCGCTGCCATGACGACCCGGGCCGTCCGGGACGGCGACCACTGGGTGCTCGACGGGGTCAAGCGCTGGATCACGAACGCCGGTGTCTCGGAGTACTACACCGTCTTCGCGATGACCGACGAGTCGAAGCGCTCTCGCGGCATCTCGGCGTTCGTCGTCGAGAAGTCCGACGAGGGCGTCTCCTTCGGCGCCAAGGAGAAGAAGCTGGGCATCAAGGGCTCGCCCACTCGTGAGGTGTACCTCGACAACGTGCGGATCCCCGCTGACCGGATGATCGGCGAGGAGGGCACCGGTTTCGCGATCGCGATGCACACGCTCGACCACACCCGGGTCACCATCGCCGCCCAGGCGGTCGGAGTCGCGCAGGGAGCGCTCGACTACGCGCTGCAGTACGCCAAGGAGCGTCAGCAGTTCGGCAAGCCGATCGCCGACTTCCAGGGGCTGCAGTTCATGCTCGCCGACATGGGCATGAAGATCGAGGCCGCACGCCAGCTCACCTACGCCGCCGCCGGCCGCTCCGAGCGGGGCGACAAGGACCTGACCTTCTTCGGTGCCGCGGCCAAGTGCTTCGCCTCCGACACCGCGATGCAGGTGACCACCGACGCCGTGCAGGTTCTCGGCGGCTACGGCTTCACCAGCGACTACCCGGTGGAGCGGATGATGCGCGACGCCAAGATCACCCAGATCTACGAGGGCACCAACCAGGTGCAGCGGATCGTGATGGCACGCCAGCTGCTCTCGGGGATCCAGTCCGAGCTGTAGGACCCATCCCGCCCCGGCCGGCTCGCAGGAATGCGCAATGCGTAAATACGCAAAGCGCTCGAACGTCACATTCGACGCGTGCGGGGTTAGTTTCGCCTGATCTCTAGGACAGGGGGAACACTGTGCGCAACTCGGTTCGCGACCCACGTGGAGCTCCCCGACCGTGGTCCAGGACGGGATCCGTGGTGGCGCGGCTCCGGTCACCGTGCGCGAGGACCGCACCGTGGTCCAGTGGTTCTCCGTCGACGAGGCCGGAAACGTCGAGGGCGGTTACGACCCTGACGGGTCCGGCGGGCAGCGACCGAACCGTCGGGTGATCACGGTCCGCTGACGCGAACCTTCGGAGGCTTGGCCCTGCTGCCCAGGACGGGCAGCAGGGCCTTCGCCGTCTCCGGCTCTGTGTGCGCGACTACACCCCGTCGGGGGTCGTTATGTCCAGGAAAAACCGTTCCGGCACCATCTGCGACGCATGTTTCGGGCGCAACAGGGAAGGACAGTGCACGGGCGTTCCTGCCCGTGTCTCTAGGGGTTTTCGATGATTCTCGCTGCACAGTCCCAGCTTCGGCTCGACGCGAACTGGGTCGACTACCTGCTCATCGCGGTGTACTTCGGCTTCGTGCTCGGCATCGGTCTGATGGCTCGGCGCTCGGTGTCGAGCAGTATCGACTTCTTCCTGTCCGGCAGGTCCCTGCCGGCGTGGGTGACCGGCCTCGCCTTCATCTCGGCCAACCTCGGTGCGGTCGAGATCATCGGCATGTCCGCGAACGGTGCGAACTACGGCGTGCCGACGGTGCACTACTTCTGGATCGGCGCAGTGCCGGCGATGCTGTTCCTCGGCATCGTGATGATGCCGTTCTACTACGGCTCCAAGGTGCGGTCGGTCCCGGAGTACATGAACCGGCGCTTCGGCACGACCGCCCACCTGGTCAACGCGGTGAGCTTCGCCGTCGCCCAGCTCCTCATCGCGGGCATCAACCTCTTCCTGCTCGCCAGCATCGTGAAGACCCTGCTCGGCTGGCCGCTGTGGGTCTCCCTGCTCGTCGCGGCAGCCATCGTGCTGAGCTACACGGCGCTCGGAGGCCTCTCGGCCGCCATCTACAACGAGGTGCTGCAGTTCTTCGTGATCGTCGCGGCGTTGCTGCCCCTGACCCTGGTCGGGCTCAACCGGGTCGGCGGGTACGGCGGGCTGAAGGAGAAGCTCACCTCGGCCGGGGGCGCCGAGCAGCTCTCCTCATGGCCCGGCACCTCGCTCGCGGCGATCGACAACCCCGTCCTCTCGGTGATCGGCATCGTCTTCGGCCTCGGTTTCGTGCTGTCGTTCGGCTACTGGACCACGAACTTCGTCGAGGTCCAGCGCGCGATGGCGTCGAGCTCGATCTCCGCCGCGCAGCGCGCCCCGATCATCGGCGCCTTCCCCAAGATGTTCGTCCCGTTCATCGTGATCCTCCCCGGCATGATCGCCGCGGTGATGGTCAACGAGATCGCGCAGCCGAAGGCGGCGGGTGGGGAGCCGGACTACAACAACGCGCTGCTCTACCTGATGCGCGACCTGCTGCCCAACGGCATGCTCGGGGTCGCCATCGCCGGGCTTCTCGCCTCGTTCATGGCGGGCATGGCGGCCAACATCTCGGCGTTCAACACGGTGTTCTCCTACGACCTGTGGGAGACCTACGTGGTCAAGGACCGTCCCGACGACTACTACACCTCCGTCGGGCGGATCGCGACGGTCGGCGCCACCCTGGTCGCGGTCGGCACGGCGACGTTCGCCGCGTCGTACTCCAACATCATGAACTACCTGCAGACGCTGTTCGGCTTCTTCAACGCGCCTCTGTTCGCCACCTTCATCCTCGGCATGTTCTGGAAGCGGATGACTCCGACCGCCGGCTGGACCGGCCTCGTCGCCGGCACCGGCGCCGCCGTCCTGGTCGGCGTGCTCAGCGAGGACACCCTGGGCGCGCTGTCGCTCGGCGTGATCGGGCTGAGCGGACAGGGCGCCAGCTTCGTGGCCGCCGGTGCGGCGTTCGCCGTCGACATCGTGGTGAGCGTGGCGGTCAGCATGGTGACCAGCCCGAAACCCGAGTCCGAGCTGCGCGGACTCGTCTACTCCCTGACCCCGAAGGCGGACTTCCGCGACGAGGACCACGGTCAGCTCGCCTGGTTCCAGCAGCCCGCCAAGCTGGCCGGCGTCGGTCTCGTGGCCGTCGTCGCCCTCAATATCCTGTTCTGGTGAGGAGTGCAGTCATGACCGTGACCGAGACCAAGCGTGAGGCGCGTGAGAGCGAGACCCGTCGTGCCGGCGCCTTCGACATCCGGACCTTCATCGCCATGCTGATCGGCTTCTACGGCGTCGTGCTCGTGCTCACCGGGCTGCTCGGCACCAGCGAGACCGACCTCGAGCGTGCGGGCGGGCTCAACATCAACCTGCTCGCGGGCGTCGGCATGGTCGTCGTGGCAGGTCTGTTCCTCGTGTGGGCAAGGCTGAGGCCCGTGGTCGTGCCCGAGGAGGTCCGGGAGGACGACCCCGCGGGCTGACCGGCCATGACCGTCGAGCACGTCGACGTCCTGATCGTCGGCGCCGGCCTGTCCGGCATCGGGGCCGCCTGCCATCTGCAGGACGAGTCGCCGGGGAGGACCTTCGCGATCCTCGAGGCGCGCGATGCGATCGGCGGCACCTGGGACCTCTTCCGCTACCCCGGCGTCCGCTCGGACTCCGACATGTTCACGCTGGGCTACGGCTTCCGGCCGTGGACCGAGCCGAAGGCCATCGCGGACGGGGCGTCCATCCGCGCCTACATCGCGGACACGGCGCGTGAGCGGGGCGTCGACGAGATGGTCCGCTTCGGCCACAGGGTGGTGCGCGCGGAGTGGTCGAGCCGGGAGGCTCTGTGGACGGTGGAGGTCGAGGTCGCCGAGTCAGGTGAGCGGGTCCGGATGACCTGCTCGTTCCTCTCGGTCTGCTCCGGCTACTACCGGTACGACGAGGGGTACACCCCCAAGCTGCCTGGGGTGGAGCGGTTCGCCGGGCAGGTCGTCCACCCGCAGCACTGGCCCGAGGACCTCGACCACGAGGGCAGCCGCGTCGTCGTCATCGGCAGCGGCGCGACCGCGGTGACCCTCGTGCCGGCCCTGGCGGAGCGGGCCGAGCACGTCACGATGCTCCAGCGATCACCGAGCTACGTGCTCAGCCTCCCGGGGCGGGACCCGCTCGCGGACCTGCTCCGACGCCGGCTGCCCGCGAACCTGGCCTACCCGCTCGTGCGCTGGAAGAACGTGCTGGTCTCGATGGCGGTGTTCCAGCTCAGCCGGCGCCGGCCGGCGCTGATGAGGTCGCTGCTGCGCAAGGGCGCGATGAAGCTGCTGCCCGAGGGCTACGACGTCGACACGCACTTCGCTCCGACGTACGACCCGTGGGACCAGCGGCTGTGCCTGGTGCCCGACGGCGACCTGTTCAAGGCGATCCGCAGCGGTCGGGCCTCGGTGGTGACCGACCGCGTCGCCACCTTCACCGAGCACGGGATCCAGCTCGAGTCCGGGCAGGAGCTGGAGGCCGACCTGGTGGTCACCGCCACGGGCCTCAACCTGCTGCCGGCGGGAGGCATGAGCCTGGTGGTCGACGGCGACGAGGTCGACCTCTCACAGACCGTCTCCTACAAGGGCATGATGCTCTCCGGCGTACCCAACTTCTCGATGACCCTGGGCTACACCAACGCCTCGTGGACGCTGAAGGCAGACCTGGTGGCCCACTACGTGTGCCGGCTCCTGAACCACATGGACGCCGAGGGCTACCAGGTCGTGACGCCCGTCGCGCCTGCGGAGGCGGACACGTGGGAGACGGTGCCGCTGATCGACCTCGAGTCCGGCTACGTGCGGCGAAGCATCCACCTGCTTCCCAGGCAGGGCCCCGCGGCGCCGTGGCGGCTCTACCAGAGCTACCCGCGAGACCGCCGGCTGATGCGGAGGGGAGAGCTCGAGGACGACGGCGTCGTGTTCAGCCGAGTGGGCAGTCGAGGAGCGGGCTGAGGTGCCACGTGGTCAGCGGTGGCCGGCAGGCCCCGGGTGCGGGAAGGTCAGTCCTGCCAGGGATAGAACGGCGGCATGTCCGTCGTACGCCCGGTGAAGTCGGGGTCGCGCTTCTCCAGGAAGGCTGCGACTCCCTCCTTGCCGTCGCCGATGCTGGTGTAGAACATCGCGAGGGAGTCCACCCGGTGTGCCTCGAGAGGGTGCGGCTGCGCAGCGTTGCGGTAGATCATCTGTCGGGCCAGGGCGGTGGCCACGGGGGAGCGGTTCCTCGTGAACCGCCGGGCGAGGTCGTACGCCGCTTCGAGGAGCTCGCCCTCGGGATGGACCGAACGCACCAGCCCGCCCTCCTGCGCCTCCTGCGCGCTGAGGATGTCGGCGCTGTAGACCCACTCCAAGGCGCGGCTGATGCCCACGATCCGGGGGAGGAACCAGCTCGAGGTGGCTTCCGGGACGATCCCGAGCCTGCCGAAGACGAAGCCGATCCGGGCCCGCTCGGAGGCGAGGCGGACGTCCATGGGCAGGGTCATGGTCGCCCCGATGCCCACGGCGGCGCCGTTGATCGCGCCGATCACGGGCTTGGTGCAGCGATAGATCGCCAGCGCTACGCGGCCGCCGGTGTCGCGGACGCCGTCGAGGATCTCGGGGTCCTCGAGCCTCTCGTGCAGGTCGGCCAAGGTCGGCTCGAGAGACTCGTCGAGGCCGAACACGTTCCCGCCGACCGAGAGGTCCATGCCGGCGCAGAACGCCCGCCCGCGACCCGTGACCACGATCGCGGCCACGGCGTCGTCGCTGCTCGCCCGGTCGTAGGCGTCGACGAGCTCGTTCGCCATCTCCACCGTGAAGGCGTTGAGGTGGTCGGGCCGGTCGAGGGTGAGCGTGAGGATGCCCTCGGCGACGGAGTAGTCGAGGGTCTCGTAGGCCGGTGCGGTCGTCGAGGCGGTCACTTGGGGAGCCCTGAGGGTGTGCAGAGGCTCTTCGGGATCTCCGAGGTGCGGTCCTCCTTGATGTAGCCGAACATCTGCAACGCCCGCTCCCGGTCCCAGCTCACCGCGAGGTCGGCGATCGGGACGCCACAGGTCAGGCCCTTGTCGCCGGTCACCCGCGTCATCGCCCAGGCGAAGCGCGCCGTGTCGAAGGGGCCGGTGTCCTCGCCCAACCGGAGCGAGTCGGATCCGGCGCCGGCCAGCCGGACGTAGCGCACCGGGTTGAGGACCGACCACGGCGAGGCCGCCTTGGAACCGACGGCGCTCACGACCTCGCGCTGGTGCTGCGCGCGGTCGATGTCGCCGAGGTTGGACGTGTGACGGGAGCGGGCGTAGCCGAGCGCGGTGGGCCCGTCCGCCTCCTGGCAGCCCTTCTCGATGTCGAGGTTGGCGAGCTTGTCCTTCATCGCCTGCTTGGGGCAGATCTCGACGCCGCCCACGGCGTCGACCACGTTCACGAAGCCGCCGAACCCGATCTCGACGTAGCTGTCGATGCGGACTCCGGTCTCCTCCTCCAACGTCTGGACCAGGAGCTCCGGACCGCCGAGTGCGTAGGCGGCGTTGACCTTCGTCGTGCCCTGGCCCGGGACATCGACGATCGAGTCGCGCGGGATCGAGAGCAGCAGGTTCGGGCCGGATCCCGTGTGCAGCATCATGATCGTGTCGGTGCGCCGGCCCTCGGCCTTGCCCGTGCCGAACTTCTGACGCTGCTCCTTGGTGAGCCCCTCGCGGCTGTCGCTGCCGACCAGGAGGTAGGTGTGGCCGGGCTGGCGCCCCGGCCGGTCGCCGTCAGGCTCGGCGTCGACCTTCTCGATCTTGCTCCAGGCCCACAGGGGTACGGCGACCAGGAACACCAGCCAGAGCAGCAGGACCAGCTTCACCCAGCCGAACCGACGACGACGCGATGACCTGGGCCGTGACGGCGGCGCTCCCGAGCCGGCCCTTCGCGGCGCTGCCGGGGGCCGCTGCCCGGGGCCCGCGGGGGCGGTTCCCCGGGGTGCGGTCTGGCGAGAGCCCTGGCCGGGCCGCGGGGCGGTGGGGAGGACACGGGTGGGATCCGGGTCGCCCGGTGCCGCGCCCTGCCCGGGGTCCCTCCCGCCGTAGAGCCAGTTGTACTCCGGGGACCCCTCAGGCGGGTCTCCGCTTCCGCGGCGTCGGTCTGCCATGGCAGGAGACGGTACCGTGCCGGACCGGGTCGGCCCTCGGCGCGCCGTCCGGCCTGTGACTGCCGTGACTGGTGATACTTGTCGGGACCGCACCCGTCAGCAGTACCGAAAGGCCACGCCATGCCACCCGCCGCTTTCCCCCGCTCGGAGGACCGGCTGGCTCGAGTGCGCTTTCGCCGTGCGGTGACCCTGATGGTGATGACCCTGGTCATCCCGGGGTCGGCACAGCTGGTCGCGGGACGCAAGCAGGTGGGCCGCCTCGCGCTGCGGGTCTGGCTCTCGATGATCGGCGCGCTGGTCCTCGTCGTGCTCGTCGGGCTGGTCTTGCCCGGCTTCGTGTTCTCGCTGCTCAGCAACACGTTCATGCTCGGGGTGATCCGACTCACGCTCTTCGCGCTCGCCATCGGATGGGCAGGGCTGTTCGTCGACGCCTGGCGCCTCGGCCGCCCGCTCGAGCTCCGACAGCGGCAGCGCCTCGCGATGGTCGGCCTCAACGGCGTGCTGTGCTTCTCAGTGGCGGGGTCGCTGCTCTTCGCGTCCCACACAGTCGGCGTGGGGCGTGACTTCATCACCGCCATGTTCGGCGACGGCGTCGTCACCGACTCGACCCACGGCCGCTACAACGTCCTCCTCCTCGGCGGGGACTCGGGAGCCGACCGCTGGGGGCTGAGGCCGGACAGCATCACGGTCGCCAGCATCGACGAGGAGACCGGGCGCACGATCCTGTTCGGCCTGCCGCGCAACATGCAGAACTTCCCCTTCCGCGAGGGGTCGGTGATGGCCGAGCAGTTCCCCGACGGCTTCGACTGCGACGGGTGCTACCTCAACTCGCTGAGCACCTTCGCCGGTGACAACCAGGAGCTCTTCACCAAGTACGACGAACCCGGTGTCGAGGCCACGATCGAGGGCGTGGAGGGCATCACCGGTCTGGACATCAACTACTACGCCATGGTGAACCTCAAGGGGTTCCGCAACCTCGTCGACGCGGTCGGCGGCGTGAAGCTCAAGGTCCGCGACCGGATCCCGATCGGGGGAGTGGGCGGCCCCGTCACCGGCTACATCGAGCCGGGCGTCAAGCGCCTCGACGGCTACCAGACCCTCTGGTTCGCCCGGTCCCGGGAGGGCGCGGACGACTACTCCCGCATGGCCAGGCAGAAGTGCGTGATGAACGCCATGCTCGACCAGCTCAGCCCCCAGGTCGTCGTGACGAAGTTCGGCGAGATCGCCGAGGCGAGCCAGAAGGTGATCTCGACGAACCTGCCGGCCTCGGAGCTCGACCGGTTCATCGCCCTTGCGCTGAAGGCGAAGTCGCAGCCCCTCGCCACCGTGTCGTTCGTGCCTCCGATGGTGAACACCGCGGAGCCCGACATCGAGCTCGTCCAGGAGCGGGTGACGAAGGCGATCGAGAAGTCGGAGTCCGCCGGCGACGGCGGCACCGTGAGCGCCCACAAGAAGACCCGCCGGCCCGCCGCCGGCGCAGGTGCGCCCTCCGCCCCGACCACGGGCGGCTCCATCGGCAGCCTCGCCGAGGGGTACGCCGCCAACGAGGCCACCGACCTGTCCGCTGCCTGCTGAGGGGTCGGTAGGGTCACCCTGTGCCTGCCCGGATCGTCGCTGTCGTCGTCACCTGGAACCGTCGCGACCTGCTTCGGGAGTCGCTCGACGCTCTGTTGGGCCAGACCTCGCCGCCGGCCCAGATCGTGGTGGTGGACAACGCCTCGACCGACGGCACCGCGGACCTGCTGGCGGCTGAGTACCCCGAGCTCGAGGTCCTCCACCTCGACACCAACACGGGTGGGGCCGGAGGCTTCTCCGCGGGCATCGAGCGGGCGCTGACCTTCGAGCCGGACCTGGTCTGGCTGCTCGACGACGACACCGTGCCGACGCCGACGGCCGCCGAGGCGCTGGTGGACGCGTGGAACGGCTACCGGACGGCGACCGGCCACAGCCCTGCCGTGCTGGCCAGCCGGGTGGTCTGGACCGACGGGCGCGACCATCCGATGAACACGCCGCGCACCAAGCCCGGCGCCTCGTCCGAAGAGCTCGCCGCTGCCGGCCAGGTGGGCTGCACGCCGATCCGGTCGGCGTCGTTCGTCTCGATCATGTGCGACGCCGAGGGGATCGCCGAGCGCGGGCTGCCGGTGGCCGACTACTTCTTGTGGAACGACGACTTCGAGTACTCCACTCGGCTGATCCGCGACCGTGCCGGGCTCTACTGCCCCAAGAGCGTGGTCGTGCACAAGACCAAGGTCTTCGGATCCACCGACGCCGACCCGGGGGAGCGGTTCTTCTACGAGGTGCGCAACAAGGTGTGGCTGTTCAGCCGCAGCACCGGCCTCAGCCCCTCGGAGAAGCTGTTGTACGGCGGCTCGACAGTCCGCCGCTGGGCGGGGACCTTCAGGAAGTCGCAGGACAGGAAGACCCTGGCGCGAGCCCTCGGCAAGGGGCTGGGGGCGGGACTGCGCACCGTCCCGAGGACCAACGCCGAGGTCCTCGCGGCTGCGGGCTTCGAGCTCCACCGGCCCGGTTCGGAGGAGCCGCCGGCCGCGGCAGGGGAGCCGCAGCCGTTCAGCCTGCTCCTCTCCACGTACGGCGGGGACGACCCGGGCTTCTTGAAGGAGGCGTTCGTCTCAGCGGTCCAGGAGCAGACCCGCCGCCCCGACGAGGTGGTCCTGGTCCAGGACGGCCCCGTGCCCGAACCCCTCGCCGAGGCCATCGCCGACCTGGTCGCCACGAGCCCGGTGCCCGTGCGCCACGTGGTGATGGAGGAGAACGTCGGCCTCGGTCCCGCGCTCGACAGGGGCCTCGAGGCGTGCAAGCACGAGATCGTGGCACGCATGGACGCCGACGACGTCTGCCGGCCCGACCGGTTCGAGCGGCAGCTGCCCGTCGTCGAGGCCGGGGCGGACATCGTCGGGTCGGGCCTGTACGAGTTCGGGACCTCGATCGACGACGTGGTCGGCCGTCGTACCCCTCCGACCGACCCGGAGGAGATCCGCCGGGTGATCCGTTTCAGGGACCCGTTCAACCACCCGACCGTGGTCTACCGCAAGAGCGCGGTGCTCGGTGCCGGCGGCTACACCGACATGGCGCTGCTCGAGGACTACCTGCTCTTCACGCGCATGGTCGGCGCCGGTGCGCGCCCCGCGAACATCGCCGAGCCGCTGGTCTACTACCGGGTCGGCGCGGGCGCCTACGCCCGCCGCGGCGGACGGGAGCTGCTCCGGTCCGAGCTCGCGCTGCAGCGGCGGTTCCGGGACCTCGGCATCACCAGCCGCAGTGAGTACTTCCGCAACGTGGTGGTAAGAGGGGGGTACAGGCTGGTGCCGGAGTCTGTGAGAAAGGTCGCGTACCGTCGCCTGCTGGCTAACAGGGGTGCTCGGCCCGGCAGTTAGACTTCCTGCGGCAAATCCCCACCTAGGAGTTGTGTGTGAACGTAGATCTCGTCGTCGTCGGGTCCGGCTTCTTCGGCCTCACGATCGCAGAGCGCTGTGCCAACGAGCTCGGACTCAAGGTCCTGGTGCTCGAACGGCGCCATCATCTCGGGGGCAACGCGTACAGCGAGGCAGAGCCTGAGACCGGGATCGAGGTCCACGTCTACGGCGCCCACCTGTTCCACACCTCGAACGAGAAGGTGTGGGAGTACGTCAACCGCTTCACGAAGTTCACCGGCTACCAGCACCGGGTCTTCACGAACTACCAGGGACAGGTCTACTCCTTCCCGATGAACCTGGGGCTGATCAACCAGTTCTTCGGCAAGTCACACACGCCCGACGAGGCGCGGGCGCTCGTGGCCGAGCAGGCGAGCGAGATCGAGACCTCGGAGGCCAAGAACCTCGAGGAGAAGGCGATCTCGCTGATCGGCCGCCCCCTCTACGAAGCCTTCGTCAAGGGCTACACCGCGAAGCAGTGGCAGACCGACCCCAAGGAGCTCTCGCCCGACATCATCAGCCGGCTCCCGGTCCGCTACAACTTCGACAACCGCTACTTCAACGACAAGTACGAAGGCCTCCCGGTCGACGGCTACACCGCGTGGCTCGAGCGGATGGCGGACCACCCGAACATCGAGGTCCGGCTCGAGACCGACTTCTTCGAGGTGGCCGACGAGTACAAGGGCAAGGTCCCGATCATCTACACCGGTCCGGTCGACGAGTACTTCGGCAACTCCGCGGGCAAGCTCTCGTGGCGCACCGTCGATCTCGAGGCCGAGGTGAAGAACGTCGATGACTTCCAGGGAACCTCGGTGATGAACTACGCCGACGAGGACACCCCCTTCACGCGCATCCACGAGTTCAAGCACTTCCACCCCGAGCGCACCTACCTGCCCGGCAAGACGGTGATCGTCCACGAGTACTCCCGCTTCGCCGAGGAGAACGACGAGCCGTACTACCCGATCAACACGGCCGCCGACCGGGAGAAGCTGCTCAAGTACCGCGAGCTCGCCAAGAAGGAGCCGATGGTGCTCTTCGGCGGCCGCCTGGGCACGTACAAGTACCTCGACATGCACATGGCGATCGGCTCGGCGCTGTCGATGTACGAGAACAAGCTCAAGCCGCACTTCGCAGAGGGGCAGGCGCTGCAGAGTGGTGGCGTGGACGAGTGAGCACGCAAGTGGCGGACCGGGTTCCCGACGCGCCGCTCGTCGCGCCGGGTGACCGGGGCGGCCTGCACAACGTCTTCCGCGAGCGCTACCTGCTGAAGCTCCTCGTCCGCAAGGAGCTCTCGGCGAGGTACCAGGGTTCGGTCCTCGGCCTGTTCTGGTCCTACGTCCAGCCGGCGGTGCGGTTCTGCGCCTACTACTTCGTGATCGGCTACGTGTTCGGGCTGCACCGCAACATGGAGAACTTCCCGATCCACATCTTCGCCGGCATGGTGATGGTCCACTACTTCACCGAGACGTTCTCGGCGGGCACCAGGTCGATCGTCAGGAACAAGAAGATCATCCAGAAGCTCCCGCTGCCGCGGGAGCTGTTCCCGGTGGCGTCGATGCTGGTCTCGGGTTACCACACGATCCCGCAGATGGTGATCCTGCTCGTGGGCGTGAACATCATCGGCTGGCACCCCTCGCCGTACGACGTGGTGGCCGGCCTCCTCGGCTTCTCCATCATCGCGGTCTTCGGTGTGGCGCTCGCGCTGATGTTCAGCGCCCTGAACGTCTTCTTCCGCGACTTCCAGAACATCGTCGCGACGCTGACCATCTTCGTGACCTGGTCGGTGCCGATGATCTACCCCTACGACCGGATCGCGGACCTGTGGGGCGGCACCTGGATCGAGGAGGTCTACCTCGCCAACCCGATCGCCGACGCGGTGCTGCTCTTCCAGCAGCTGTTCTGGGTGCCGACCATCAGCCCCGACTCGCAGTATCCGGCGGTCATGCCCGACTTCCTTCTCGTGCGCGGGGGTGCGGCGCTCCTGGGTTGCCTGTTGATCCTGGTCTTCGCGCAGATGATCTTCACCCGCCTCGAGGGCAGGTTCGCGGAGCGTCTCATATGAGCGAGTCCATCATCGTCGACGGCGTGAGCAAGCGGTTCACGATGCAGTACAACCGCACGATCAAGCAGATGTCGATCGCGGCTGTGCGAGGGCACAAGCTCAGCGACACCTTCCTCGCCCTCGACGACGTGTCCTTCACCATCGAGCAGGGTGAGTCCATCGGACTGATGGGCCTCAACGGCTCCGGCAAGAGCACGCTGCTGAAGCTGATCTCGGGCGTCATGAAGCCCGACCGGGGCAGCGTGCTGACCCGTGGCCGGATTGCCGGCCTGATCGCCGCCGGGGCCGGGTTCCACCCGCAGCTGACCGGGCGCGAGAACATCTACCTCAACGCCGCGATCCTCGGCATGAGCGAGAACGAGACCAAGCGCAAGTTCGACGAGATGGTCGACTTCGCCTCGATCGGCAAGTTCCTCGAGACGCCTGTGGGCCGGTACTCCTCGGGCATGAGCGCCCGGCTCGGGTTCTCGGTCGCGGCCTTCGCCGAGTCGGACATCTTCCTGGCCGACGAGGTCCTCGCCGTGGGTGACCGGCCCTTCAAGCGCAAGTGCATGGCGCGGATGAGGCAGATCAAGAAGGAGGGGCGGACGCTGTTCTACGTCAGCCACGCCCCCGGCTCGGTGCGCCAGATGTGCGACCGCGCGCTGGTCCTCGTCGACGGCAAGCTGGGCTTCGACGGCCCGGTGGAAGAGGGGATCCACTTCCTCAAGTACGACGACAGCGACGGGCCGGACCAGGACGAGAACGACCTCGGCGCAGACATCTGAGCCACCCCCGCGGTGGACGGAAGCGCTCATATGAGCGGTTCCGACCGCCAAGAGGGCGAAAGTGGGGCCATCCTCGCGCATCTGTGCGATGGTGGCCCTACTTGACCTGGTCGCTCACCTCGGGGTCCGTGAGATGGCGGCGCTCCTGCCGAGACCTCGCTGTGACCTCCCTGCAACCGGTCCGAGACCGTCCTGAGCGGGGCTCGCAAATTACACATTTGTAGTTAAAGCGAACCGCTGCGATGCAGATGTGACGGCTGTGAAACTTGGTACTCCTGTGACTCGCCGACCCCCCTGGGAGCTCCTGGAATGCCCGAGAAGAAGAGTCGTTACGTCCTCCTGTGCCAGCAGGTCCTGGCCTTCGGGACGGTAGCCGCGCTCGCGGCGCCGGCCGCAGGCGTCGTCTCGCTCGACATCGTCAGCCCGAGCCAGGGAGCGGCCGAGTCGGCGACCCCCGCGGCCGCGACGCCCGTAGCCCTCGTGGCGTCCCACCCCGTCGACCCCGAGGTCGAGGAGGTGCCCCTCCACGGGGTCTCGAAGGCGGGCCTGCGTGCACTCACGAGGCGGGCCGCCACGCAGACGAGCAAGCAGCCCGAGCTCGCGGTGCTCAGCGAGCCCGAGAAGGTCGAGGGCTTCGCCACCGTCGGCGTGACCTGGAGCCACCGGGAGCACCTCGACGAGGACGAGGTCTCGGTCTCCGTGCGCAGCCTCGAGGACGGCGAGTGGAGCGCCTGGCAGCCCATCGAGTACCACGACGACCACGGGCCCGACCCCGACAGCGAGGAGGCGCTGCACGCACGTCAGGGCACGGACCCGATCGTGGTGGGCGATGTCGACGAGGTCCAGGTGAAGGTCGAGACCGCAGACGGCGAGGTCCCCGCTGACGCCGAGCTCGCGCTGATCGACCCCAAGGACACCCCGGCACCGCAGCTCGAGAAGCCGGCGATCGACACCGCGGACCTGCCCGAGGAGGGCGCGGTCGCCCTCTCGTCGGCGACCACGGACGGCACCGAGCCCGTGCCCACCGACGGGACCGAGCCCGTGCCCACCGACGGCACCGAGCCCCTGCCCACCGACGGCACCGGAACGACCCCGGACGGCGATGGCGTCCTCACAGGTTCGGTCGGCGTGACGCCCAAGCCGAAGATCTTCTCGCGCGCGCAGTGGGGCGCCGACGAGCGGATGCGGGACAAGTCCTCGCTCCACTACTACGAGGTGCACGCCGGGTTCGTCCACCACACGGTGAACGCGAACAGCTACACCCGCGCCCAGGTGCCCTCGCTGATCCGCGGCATCTACGCCTACCACACCCAGTCCAAGGGGTGGAGCGACATCGGCTACAACTTCATCGTCGACCGCTTCGGCCGGATCTGGGAGGGCCGGTACGGAGGCGTCGACCGCCCCGTGGTGGGAGCGCACACGCTGAACTACAACGAGTACTCCTTCGCGATGTCGGCACTCGGCAACTTCGAGACGGGCAAGCCCTCCGCCGCGATGCTCGACGCCTACGGCCGTCTCTTCGCCTGGAAGCTCTCCCTGCACGGCGTCTCGGCGTCGTCGACCAAGCAGTGGGTCGGCAAGAAGTACTTCCAGGCGATCAACGGCCACCGCGACGCCGGGCAGACCGCGTGCCCGGGCCGCTACCTCTACGCCAAGGTCCCGCAGATCCGTGCCCTTGCGGCGAAGTACCAGGCACCCTTCACCGAGCGGGCCCGTACGACGAACCTGGCCGGCACGCCGTGGCCGGACCTCGTCGTGCGCGACAAGGTCACCAAGAAGGCCTACCTCGTCCGCACCGGGGGCCAGACCAACTTCCAGCGCCGCACACAGGCGGTCGCAGGATGGAAGGGCAAGGACCTCATCGCGGCGACCCCCGACCTCAACGGGGACGGCGTGACCGACGTGGTCGCGCGTGACGCGAAGACCAAGGTGACCTCGGTCTACCCGGGTACGGCGCAGGGCAGGCTCGGCTCACCCATACGCAGCAACCGTCGCTTCGCGGAAGCCGACCAGCTCGTCGCGGGCATGGACCTCACCGGTGACGGCAAGAACGACCTCGTTGCCCGCATGGCCGGGGTCCCGAAGCTCTGGGTCTACCCCGGCGACGGCAGGGGCGGGTTCCGCCACCGCAGGCTGTTCTCCAGCGCCTGGGGCGACTACAACCGCACCGCGGGGGTCGGTGACCTCAACGGTGACGGCCGCGACGACCTGGTCGCCCGGAAGGGTGCGACCCTCTACCTGGTGCCGGGCACCGGGCGGGGGCTCGCCGCACCCGTGGCGCTCCCCGGGTCGTGGCGGCAGTACAGCATCATCTCCGGTGCGGGGGACCTCACCAACGACGGCACCGCCGACGTCCTCGTCAAGGTTGCGAAGAGCGAGCTGGTCTCCATCCTCCCCGGTGACGGCCACGGGGGCCTGGGGGCTCCGCTCGGCCCGTTCACGCAGTTCAAGGGGCTCAACTACATCGCGGCCGCCGGCTCGCTCGCCGGGGACTCGAGCACCGACCTGGTCGCTCGAACCTCCGGCGGTGGGCGTCTTCGTCTACCCGAACAACGGGGCCAAGAACATCGAGGGGCTCGTCGACACCGGTCTGCGGATGTCCGCCGCCAACCTGGTCCTCAACGTGGGCGACTGGAACGGTGACGGTCGCGGCGACCTCATGACCCGGTCCTCGAGCACGGGGGACATGTGGCTCTTCCTCGGCGACGGGCGGGGCGGCTTCGCCACACCGGTCGTCGCGGCCAAGGGCTGGGGGAAGGTCGGGCTCCTCGCCGCGGTCGGGGACATCACCGGCGACGGCCACCCCGACCTGATGGGCCAGCCCGCCGGCATGGCCATGCGGATCTACCCCGGTAACGGTGTCGGTGGCTTCCAGCCCAGCTACGTCGCCCACGCCGCGATCAAGTCCAACCGGCACACCGGCCTCGGTCTGTGGGACGGCGACGGCTCACCGGACAGCCTGGTCCGCCGCTCCGACGGGACGCTGCAGGTCTACCCCGGCAACGGGCCCGGCGGTCTGCTGAGCCCGAAGCGCGTGGGCTCGGGTGCCAACCCCTACGACTGGCTGCAGGCAGTGGGCGACGCCACCGGCGACGGCCGGCCCGACGTGGTCGCACGGGAACGCACCACCGGGAAGCTGTGGCTGCTGCCTGGAGGCAGCACGGGCTTCGGCGCCCGACGGTTCGTCGCCGAGGGCTTCGGCCGCTACGACCTGAGCAGCTGATGCGTCACGAGGAGCGGGCGGCACGCAACGACGCGGTCGCCCGCTCCTCGGCGTAGCGCTGCTGCCACCGCGACTCGTCCGGGTTGGCGACCCACACCGTGCCCCCGGAGTGCTGCAGCGGCGAGAGCAGCGTCGCCAGTCCCTCGTCGGAGCACGGGTTCAGGTCCGTGAGCAGTCGGCCACCGTCCTCGACAACAGGAGCCGTGGCCACGTCTGCCAGGAGCTCGGCCTGGCTGCGGCGCCGCTGCCCGTCACGCCACGCCTCGTCGTCGCCGGAGGGCGGGTCGACGGACATGAACACGTCGGGCTGCGCGAGCACGACCGCGCCGTAGTCCACCACTCCGGTCGGCAGTGGCTCGGCGAAGCGCGCGCCCAGAGGCCGCAGGGAGAGTGCGACCACCGGGACCGAGTCGGCGCGTCCGGCGTACCTCTCCACGCCTTCGGGGCCGCAGACGACCAGGTCGGCGTCGTCGGCCTGCGCGGGATCCGTGGTGACCGCAAGCCCGCCGGTCCACGCGGCGCCCAGCCACACCGCCCCGAGCCAGTGCGTCGGGAGGTCGACCAGGACGAGGCCGCCGCGCTCCACGTCGAGCTCGTCCTGCACGAGGCCTGCCGTCTTCGCGACCCAGTTGGCGTAGGTGGTGAGCGAGAGCTCGATGCGCTCGCCGGTGCCCTCGTCGTAGAAGGTGACGAGAGGCCGTGCCGGGTCGGCGCGCAGGGCGGCGGCGAGCAGGTCGGCGAACGAACGGGGGGTGGGGGAGAGGGTCATCGGTGCAGACTACGCAATGGCAGGATGCGTCCTATGTCGCACCATGCAGAGGCCGTCATCGTCGCCGGTGGGTTCGGTACCCGCCTCCTCCCGCTCACCGCACGCCGCCCCAAGCACCTGCTGAACGTCGGCGGTGTCCCCTTCCTCGAGCACCAGATCGCCCGGCTGGCCGAGGCGGGCGTGGACCACGTCGTCCTGGCCACGTCCTACCGGGCCGAGCTGTTCGAGCCGGTGCTCGGCGACGGCAGCCGTTGGGGAGTGCGCCTGGACTACGTGCAGGAGGAGGAGCCGCTCGGCACGGCTGGTGCGATTCGCAACGTCGCCGGTGCGCTCCGTGACGACCCGGACGGTGCGGTGGTGATCCTCAACGGGGACATCCTCTCCGGCCACGACCTCCGACGGCAGCTCGCCGACTTCGAGACCTCCCGTGAAGGACGCCGGGTCGACGTCTCCCTCCACCTCGTCGAGGTCCCCGACGCCCGGCCCTTCGGCTGCGTGCCGACCGACGCCCAGGGGCGGGTCACCGGCTTCATGGAGAAGTCGGAGAACCCGGTCACGAACCAGGTGAACGCCGGCTGCTACGTCTTCCGGCGCGGCGTGATCGACCTGATCCCGGCGGGCAAGGTGGTCTCGGTGGAGCGGGAGACGTTCCCCTCGCTGGTCGAGGAGGGGCGACTCGTCGTCGGGTTCGTCGACACCGCCTACTGGCGCGACGTGGGGACGCCGCAGGCCCTGGTGGCGGCTTCACGCGATCTTGTCCTGGGCCTGGCCACCAGTCCGGCGCTGTCCGCCCCGTCTGGTGAGGCCCGGGTGCTCGAAGGTGCCTCGGTGGACCCCGACGCCACCCTCGAGGGCGGGACCCTCGTGGACACCGGTGCCTGGGTCGCGCGTGGTGCCAAGGTCACGGGAAGTGTCGTGATGTCGGGTGCGGTCATCGGTGAGGACTCCGTCGTCGTGGACTCCGTCGTCGGGCCCGGCGCAGTCGTGGGCCGCTCGGCACAGCTGCGCGAGGTGACCTTGGGCGACGAGGCGACGGTCAGCGCCGGCGCTCGGCTCGAGGATGTCAGGGTCGAGTGCGCGGTCAACGTCTGAGCGGTCCTGGGGAAGACGACTCGTGACGGGCGCGTGGCCAGGCCCGGGACCGGGCCCTAGAAGAGGCCGGAGCCGTCGAGCCACGAGGTGCCGGCGAGAAGCGCGGCGAAGCGGAGCCACCGCCCGGCGAAGCCGAGGGTGAGGAACAGCGACAGGCTCATCCGCAGCTGCCCGGCGAGCACCGAGAGGACCGCGAACGGAGGCAGCCCGGTCAGCGCGGAGACGAACACCAGGGCGCCGGTCGCCACCGGCCGCTGGTGGGTGCGGGCGCGCCACAGCTCGAGCCGAGCCTGTGCCCTCGGCTTCTCGACCTTGCGGCGTACCCATGCCCAGCCCAGCGACGAGGCCCCGATGCGGTACCACAGCAGCTTGCCGCACATCTGTCCGAGCGCGGACATGAGGGCCAGCGCCCAGACCGACCCCAGCCCGGACACGGCCGCCAAGACCGCGAGGTAGGCCTCGATGTTGACCAGCGGGATCAGTGCCGACGCGAAGCCGAGCACGATCAGCGTGAACAGGTCCCTCATCGTCCCCTCGTCGATCCGTCGTCACCGCGTGAGGACACGCGGCTCAGGCGGCGTTGGGCTCGGGCGAGTCGGAGTAGGGGTAGTCCTGCACGAAGTCGGCCACGGCCTCACCGCTCGGGGCGCCGCAGTACTGCGTGATGCCCTGCTGCCCCTTCGGGTTTCCGTTGGTGCCGCCCATCGACCAGTGGGTCAGGGCGACGTGTGCGCCGTCGGGGAACGGGTCGCCGTCCGCTGCGGTCCACGGGGCCACGATGAACTTGTCCTCGAAGTCCGTGCCCTCGAACTTCTTCGAGATCGCCTCCACGTCGGCCAGCTGCTTCTCATCGCCGGCGACCGTCTCGTCGTACCAGAGGATGTTGTAGCCGTGCTCGAGGTTGTGCACGAGATAGCCGAGCTCGGGACGGTCCTTCGGCGTGTAGAACTTGCGGCTCATGGGTGCCGACATGGGGTAGTGGGGGCCGTTCGCCGGGGGTGAGTCGGTGTAGGGCAGGTCCGTCCCCTCCTGACGGTGGTCCGCCGAGCCGGTGGCCTTCTTCGCGGCCGGTTCGGTGCACTTCGCGGCATCGGCGCTGACGCCGAGCGAGGCGAGGTCCAGCTTGCCGAGCTCGTTCTGCTTGCGGCTGTCCTTGATCAGCGGGTACGCCGCCGCGCCGACGATCAGCAGTGCCACGACGACGGCACCCACGATGATCATCGAGGTGCGCTTCCTCTCGGCTTGCTGCTGCTCACGGCGCATCTGCTCGAGGACAGCGCGGCGGTCGTTGGACTTGTTCGCCTTGGCCACGGCACAGACCTACTTCTGAAGGGGGATGGGAGCCGGTCGGAGGGAAGTCTACGGAGAGGCGGGAGCGAAGCGGAGCCCGGCACCATCCTCCTGGGCGTCGGGACGCTCGGCGGTGAGGCGCCAGCCGAGCCCGAAGGCGACGGCCGTGGCACGCTCCTCCAGGGCGCCGAGCCGGCGCTCGCCGACCTCCGACGCCGCCGGCAGGGTCACCCGCACCGCGTCTCCCGCGCTCGAGGGTGTGGTCGTCGCCTCGGGGAGCACCTGCTCGAGAGCGGCGACGACCTCGTCGACGGGCGCCGCGTCCCCGAAGCCCCGGCCGTCGACGCGACGGAGCGCGTTCAGCACCGCCTCCCGCGAGCCGAGGCCGAACATGTCCTGGCCCTCCGGGCGGACGAGTGCCGCGGCACCGGTCCCGTGCTCGCCGCGGGGCAGGACGAACCGGGCGAGCCCGCGGACCACCGCGGCGGGGGAGTGGCTGAGCTTCCCGGTGGCCAGGTCGGCGGCCGCGGTGATCTCGTCCGCGAGGGCGGGAGCCGTGACCGAGAGCAGGTTGCCGTAGCCGTCGACGCGCCCGGTGTGGTCGTCGAGGACCGCGACGCCGGCCGCCCCGACCGCGATGTCTGTCTGGCCGTTGCGCCAGGCACGCCCCGAGGTGTCGCTCACCACGACGCCGACGTTGGGCCCGCCGGCACCGCCGATCGCCTCGCGCAAGGCCCGGGCGGAGGCGTCCGGGTCGAGCGGGAGGAGCACCAGCGTCCCGGGGGCGGTGTTCGACGCGTCGATGCCGGCGGCGGCCATCACGAGGCCGTGACGGGTGCGCACGATCGAGGTCGGCCCACGCCGCGCCACCACCCGGTCGGTCTCCCGGGCGAGGACCTCGGCCTTGTCGCCGGTGACCACCCTGCCCTCCGCCTTGCTCACGACCTTGCTGGTCACGACGAGGACGTCCCCGTCGCGCAGGTCCGTGGCCGTGCGGAGCAGGGCGGCGAGGTCGTCGCCGGGGGCCACCTCGCCGACACCGTCGACCGGCTGGCAGGTGATCACCTGGAGCCACGCCGGTGGTCGTCGGAGAGGTCCTGCACGCCGGCGAGGGCGTAGGCCTCGCGCACCATCGCCGCGGTCGCTTCCAGGTCGGTCATCATCAGCGGCACCGCCCGGCACGAGATCCCGGCGGCCTCGACCCGCGACACCTCTCCGGCGTCGCGGGCGTCGACGAGCCAGCCGTCGAGGACTCCACCCGTACGACGGGCGCCGTAGTGCTCCGCGACCGCCGCGGCGCTCGTCTCGACACCGATGGCGGTGAGCATCTGGGCAGCCATCCCACGCACGTGGGTGCCGCCGACGATGGGGGAGAGCCCGACGACGGGCGCCGCCGTGTCGCGCAGGGCGTCACGGATGCCGGGGACCCCGAGAATGGTCCCGACCGAGACGACGGGGTTCGAGGGAGGCACCACCACGACGTCCGCCGCGGCGATCGCCTCCAGGACACCGGGGGCCGGGGCAGTCCTCTCGATGCCCACGGGGACGACAGCCCGTGCGGGGACCTCGGCGTGCATCCGGACCCAGTACTCCTGGAAGTGCACGACGCGCTGACCCGAGGGCGTGGTGGGGTCGTCGACCGCGACATGGGTCTCGACCCGGTCGTCGGTCATCGGCAGCAACCTCACGCCGGGCTGCCACCTCTCGCAGAGCGCGGCGGTCACCGCGGACAACGGGTAGCCGGCCTCCAACATCTCGGTGCGCACGATGTGGGTGGCGAGGTCGCGGTCACCGAGGCCGAACCAGGTGGGCTCGACGCCGTACGCCGCGAGCTCCTCCTTCACGCTCCACGTCTCGTCGGTGCGACCCCACCCTCGCCCCGCGTCGATCCCGCCGCCGAGCGTGTACATCACCGTGTCGAGGTCGGGACATACCTTGAGGCCGTGCAGCCAGATGTCGTCGGCGGTGTTGGCGACCACCGTCACGTCGACGGGCGAGCCGGTGAGGTCGTGGTGGTGGAGGAGGCCGGCGAGGAACCTCGCACCCCCGATCCCGCCGGACAGCACGACCACATGGGCACGGGTGGCGTCCGTCGCCTGCTCGTCCGTTGGGGAATTCGTCGGAAACGTCACGTTCTGGGGGGTTTGTCCGGAAGAGTTCGGGGTAGTCATCGGGCGCGCTTTCTGTCGCAATGGCACGTCTGGGTCAACTTCTCGGCCATGTCGGGGCATATAGCAGATCCTCGCTTGACTCCGCATGAGCGACAGGCATGTAATTCCAACAGTGTTCTTCATTTCGGTCACAAACCGGAGTGAATGCCACTAGCGTCAGGAGCCAGTGCTTCACAAGCACAGGTTGTCAATGGGGGTCCTGGGAAGGATCTCACGGGTCGAAGGGCGGAATGCCGTGAGAGAGCTCTACGTGATCGACGGAGACGCCGAGGAACTGGGTTGGCAGGAGCGCGCACTGTGCGCGCAGACCGACCCCGAGGCGTTCTTTCCGGAGAAGGGCGGGTCGACGAGAGAGGCCAAGCGGGTGTGCCTGACCTGCGACGTGCGAGGTGAGTGCCTTGAGTACGCACTCGAGCACGACGAGAGGTTCGGCATCTGGGGCGGTCTCTCCGAACGCGAACGCCGCAAGTTGAAGAAGCGGGCGGTCTGAGCGCGACGGACGGGCAGTGTGGCGAGAGCCGCACTGCCCGTCGCGGTTCATAGGCTCGCTCCTCGGGTGGGTTCTCGAGGTCAGGTGCCTCGTGGCTAGGGTGGGGCGCCGTGAGGGTTACTGCGCTTCTGGTCAGCCACAACGGCGCACGATGGCTGCCGGCGGTGCTCGAAGGTCTCGGTGCGCAGACGCGACGCCCCGACCGCGTCCTGGCGGTCGACACCGGCAGCGGTGACGCGAGCGTCGATCTGCTGACCGCACAGCTCGGCGCCGGGTCGGTCCTCGACGTCCCGGCAAGCACCTCCTTCCCCGACGCGGTCACGCTGGGCCTCGACCACCTGCCGCCCGCCGACACCGAGTGGGTGTGGCTGCTCCACGACGACAGTCGTCCGGCGCCTGACGCTCTCGAGCGACTGCTCGAGGTCGCGGAGACCAACCCGGCGGTGTCCATCCTCGGACCCAAGCACCGGGAGTGGCCCTCGCTGCGACGGCTGCTCGAGGTGGGCATCACCATGAGCGGCACGGGTCGCCGCGAGACCGGGCTCGAGCGCGGGGAGTACGACCAGGGCCAGCACGACCGTCTGCGGGAGGTTCTCGCCGTGGGGTCGGCCGGGATGCTGGTCCGCCGCGACGTCCTGGAGGAGCTCGGCGGGTTCGACCGTCGGCTCCCGATGTTCGGCAACGACCTCGACCTCGGGTGGCGCGCGGCCCGCGCCGGGCACCGCACGATGGTGGTCCCCGACGCGATCGTGTTCCACGTGGAGGCCGCCTCCCGTGGAGTCCGGCGTACTCCGCTCACCGGCAGCCATCGCCGCGGGGAACGACGCGGCGCGCTCTACACCTTGCTGGTCAACTGCTCGGCCCTGGCGCTGCCGTTCCTCGTGGTGCGACTCTTCCTCGGCACGCTGCTGCGCGCGCTCGGACTCCTTCTCGTCCGTGCACCTCGCGAGAGCCTCGACGAGCTCGTCGCGCTCGCCGCCACCTACCTGCGGCCGGACCAGGTACTCGCGGGGCGGATGGCTCGTCGCCGCACGGCAAAGGTGCCGGCACGCGAGGTCCGGGACCTTCTCGCCCCGCCGTGGCTGCCCTACCGCCACGGACTCGACTTCGTCTCCGACCTGGCGACGGCCGTTGTGCTGTCGGCCTCCGACGCCTCGTCGGCCAGGCGCTCGTCGCGCGCGGCCGAGGCGGAGACAGGGCCGGTGTCCGAGGAGTCCGAGAACCTCACGGCCGACACCGGGCTGCTCGCGCGCCTGCTGTCCAGCCCGGTCGCGGGCCTGTTCGCCCTCCTCGTGCTCCTCGCCCTGGTCGGCAGCCGTGGCCTGCTCGGTGGCGGCTTCCTCTCCGGAGGTGCGCTGCTTCCGGCCCCCGGCTCGGCCTCGGCCTGGTGGGGCCTCTACCTCGAGTCGTGGCACGACGGCGGTGTCGGGTCCGGTACGTCCGCCGCGCCGTACCTGCTGCCTCTCGCCTTCGCGGGCAGCGTCCTGCTCAACAAGGCATGGCTCGTCGTGGACGTGCTCTTCCTGCTCAGCGTCCCGCTCGCCGCGTGGGGCGCCTTCCGCTTCCTCCGGCAGCTCACCGGCTCCGCCTGGGCGCCCCTGTGGGGTGCGGTGGCCTACGGTCTCTTCCCGGTGCTTTCGGGCGCCGTCGGTCAGGGACGCCTCGGCACCGTCGCCGCCGCCGTGGTCCTGCCGTGGGTCGCCCACGCCGCCCTCTTCCTCGGTCCCGGCCATGCCGCCGACCGGCGCTGGCGGGCCGCCTGGCGCAGCGCGCTCCTGCTCGGCCTGCTCTGCGCCTTCGTTCCGCTGGCCTGGTTGCTGGCTCTGGTCCTCGCACTCGTGGTCGTCGTGGCCGGGCTCGTCGGCGACCGTCCCGCGTGGTCGCAGCCGAGCAGGTGGGGCCCGGTGGCCGTCGCCGTCGGATCCGTGCCCGTCCTGCTCCTGCCCTGGTCGCTGATGCGGTTCGCGGGCGAGAGCGTCGGCTCCTGGTACGCCGAGGCCGGGCTTCCCGCCGTCGACCTCGCCGCCGACCTCGGCGTGTGGGAGCTGCTCGGCGGGCGCGCGGCGACCTCGGACCTCGGGGCCGCCCCGGCATGGCTCAGCTTCGGCATCGCGATCGCCGCCGCGGCGGCACTGGTGCGACGCAACACGCGTCCGGTCGTCGTCGCGACCTGGGTGGTCGTGGTCGTGGCAGTCGCGGCCACCGTGGTGCTCGACGCCCGGGGCGAGTGGGCGGGCTTCACGATCCTGCTCGCCCAGGGTGCCGCGATCAGCGCCGTCGCCGTCGCCGGCACAGGGATCGGCGCGCAGCTGTCGGGACGAAGCTTCGGCTGGCGCCAGCCGGTCGGCCTCGTCGTCGTGGTCGGTGCGCTGCTCGCGCCCGTCGCCGGTGTCCTCTGGTGGGTCGCGAACGGTGTGGACGGCCCGCTGGACCGGGGACCGGCCCACCGGATCCCGACGTACATGACCGACGCCGTGCTCCGCGACCCCGACCAGGGCGTCCTCGTCGTCCGCAGGGAGCGCGAAGGACTCGGCTACACGCTGCTTCGCCAGGACGGAGCACGGATCGGGGACGACACCGTCGCCGCCACGAGCGAGACCCAGGACGAGCTGACCGACCTCGTGACCGACCTCGCCACCGCCCCGACCGCGGACCAGGTCGCAGAGCTCGGCAGGTACGGCGTGGAGTTCTTGTACCTCCCCCCGCCGGCGGACCCCGACCTGGTCGGGAACCTCGACTCGGTCAGCGGCCTGCGGTCCGCGAGCGCGCTCCGGCCGGGGTCGAGGGCCTGGCAGCTGGAGGCCGATCCCAGCCGCGACGCCTTGCCTGAGCCGGAGGGGTCGTTGCGCCCGCTGCTGCTGCTCCTCCAGCTCGTCGCCATCGTCGCGGCAGCTGTCCTCGCCGCACCGAGCAGGAGGGTTCGCCGATGAGCACGCCGGCCCCAGGGCGCCGGGTCGCGGCGCGCCAGCGGAAGACGCTCCCCAAGCCAGGTCGCGGAGACCTCGTCGGGATCGTGCTCGTCGTCCTCGCGGGTGTGCTGCTGGCCGCCGCAGGCGTCGTCCACGCCGAGCCGGAGCCGGCTGCCAGCCCGTCGACGGTGCCCGTCGACCGGGTCGACACAGCCTGCCTCGGCTCACCGGCGAAGGCCGAGAGCCGAGCGTCCACGGCCGCCGTGCCCCTGCCGGAGGGGACCGGGGCTGGGACGGAGGACAGCGACACGGGCACGCTGGTCGCCGGAGCGGCCGGGAAGCCGGCTCGCGAGGTCGCGGGAGCGGCCCGGGGAGATCTCACCGAGCTCGAAGTCCCCCGAGGCCGGCTCGGCGCTCTCGGTCAGTGCCACCGGCGGCGCCGCGGTGGGCCGTGGCACCTTCCAGGTCGACCGCGCCGACGGTGGCATCGCCGCACAGGAGTGCCTGGCGCCCCGGTCCAGGTGGTGGTTCACCGGGGGCGGAGCGGCGCTCGACCACCAGTCACAGCTGGTCATGGCCAACGTCGACCCAGGCCCGGCCGTCGTGGACGTCGTCGTCCAAGGGCCCGACGGTGTCGCCGAGGATCTCGGCACGCGCGGCATCACCCTGGCGCCCGGCGAGGTGCGCACGATCGACCTCGTCGAGATCGCCCCTCAGTCCGACGAGCTCGCGGTGCACGTCGAGGCGGCGCGCGGCCGCGTGGTCGCGGGGCTCTCCGACTCCTTCGCCACCGAGCCGGCCGCGGAGCCAGGTCTCGAATGGGTCCCCGTGCAGCAGGAGGCGGCCCGGTCGGTCCGGCTCTCGCCGCTGCCCGGCCGCGCCGACCGCCGCACGCTCGTCGTCGCCAACCCCGCGGATCGTGAGGCACTCGTCGAGGTCAAGGTGTCGGGTGAGTCCGGGGCCTTCGCGCCGACCGGCGTCGAGCAGGTCGCAGTCCCGGCCGGCTCCGTCGTGACCGCCGACCTGACCGACGCCGTCGGGAAGGACGCCTCCGCGGTCCTGCTCCGCTCTGAGGTCCCGGTGACCGCGACCGTCAGGTCCTCGCTCGGCAGTGACGTCTCGTACGCCGCTGCCGGGCCGGTGATCGACGGGCCCGCAGGGGCGGTGCTCGATGAGGACGCGCCCGCGGAGGTGCAGCTCACCGCCGGGAAGGAGGGCGGCGCGGCCCAGGTCACGGCGTACTCCGCCGGCGGTCAGAAGGTCGGCTCCACCGAGCTGAAGGTGCCCGCGACCGCCACGCTCGCCTGGAGCCCCGGCAGCAAGGCGGCCTATGTCGTGGTCACCCCTGTGCGGGGTGCGCTCTCCGGAGGGGTCTCCCTCGAGGGTGACGCGGGTCTGACCCAGCTCGCGCTGCGCCCGCTGCCTGTCGTGCTCACCCAGCCGGTCGTGGTCCCGGTCATCGGCTGACCGGCTCGCTGACCGGCTCGCTGACCGTGCTCGAGGGTGGCTCCGTGTGCGCTCGGGCGGTTCACTCGGCGTCGTAGCTGGGGTCGATCTCCTCCGGAGGAAGGCCGAGCAGCTCCGAGACCTGCTCGACGAGGACGGTCAGCACCATCGCGGCCAGGTCCGACCGTGTCTCGCAGCGCAGCTCGATCGGCCGACGGAAGAGCACCAGGCGCGTGGGCGTCGCGCCGGAACCGCGGACCATGGAGGCGAGCGGCACGGTGTCGGCCGCCCAGTCCTCGGGCAGGATCGGCGTCTCCTCGACGGCGAACTCGATGAGACCGAGCTCGTCGTGCCAGCGCTCGTCGATCCGGCGGACGACCCCGAGCACGATCTCGTCGAAGACCTCGCGTGGTGAGCGCATGCCGGGCACTCCGCGCGGGGAGAGCGGCCCCGGGAGAACCGCCGGACCGCGCATGCCGCGGCCCCGGCGGTCGCGCCGGCTGTCTCCGCGGGGACCGGTCACGAAGCGGGGACCAGGCCCGGCAGATGATCGGCTCACGTTCACGACCGCGAGCCTAGTCGCTGTGCGGCGGGTCACGATGTACCGTCTGCGTCGTGAGTTCTGCCCGTCGCTGTTCGCGCACCGCCTGCGGGCGCCCGGCGGTGGCCACCTTGACCTACGTCTACTCCGACCAGACCGCCGTCCTGGGGCCCCTTGCCACCTACGCGGAACCGCATGCCTACGACCTGTGCGAGGCCCACAGCGAGCGGCTGAGCGCCCCCCGCGGCTGGGAGATCATGCGTCTCGCGCCCGACCCCGACGCCCTCGGCCCGTCGAGCGACGACCTGCTCGCGCTCGCCGACGCGGTCCGTGAGGCCGCCCGCCCGGTTCCGGAGCAGGAGCGGCCCGAGCGCGCGGTCGGCCTGGTCCAGGAGAACGCCCGCGAGGTCGGGCGGCGCGGGCACCTGCGGGTCCTCCGATCCCCCGACAGCTGAACCCGCGCTGACGGTAGGGTCGGGGCATGCCTGCTACCACGGCCCCCGAGAACCTCTCCGCCGTCTTCAAGGCCTACGACGTCCGCGGGACGTTTCCCGACCAGATCGACGAGGAGCTCGCGCGTGCGACGGGAGCGGCGTTCGTCGCGGTGACCGGCTCCGCGGGGCGGTCGGTCGTGGTCGGCCACGACATGCGGCCCTCCTCGCCCGGTCTCGCCCGGGCGTTCGCAGACGGCGCCGCGACGGCCGGTGCGGACGTGGTCATGATCGGCCTGTCCTCCACCGACCAGCTGTACTTCGCCGCCGGCCGCCTCGACATGCCGGGCGCGATGTTCACCGCGAGCCACAACCCCGCCCAGTACAACGGCATCAAGATGTGCCGCGCGCAGCGCCGTCCCCATCGGCGGGGAGTCCGGCCTCGTCGAGATCCGTGACCTGGTCGCCTCCGGGGTGCCGGGGGAGCGCGTCGAGCGGCGGCTCGATCACCGAGTCCGACGTGCTCGCCGACTACGCCGACCACCTGCTCTCCCTCGCCCCGGTGCGGGGCCGTCGGCTCAAGGTCGTCGTCGACGCCGGCAACGGCATGGCCGGGCACACGGTCCCGGCGGTGCTGGGCCGTGTGGACGTCGATGTGGTGCCGATGTACTTCGAGCTCGACGGGACGTTCCCCAACCACGAGGCCAACCCGATCGACCCGGAGACGATGACCGACCTGGTCGCCAAGGTCCGCGAGGTCGGCGCAGACGTGGGGCTGGCCTTCGACGGCGACGCCGACCGCTGCTTCCTCGTCGACGAGCGGGGCGAGCTGGTCAGCCCCTCGGTCCTCACCGCGCTCATCGCCTCCCGGGAGCTCGCCAAGCACCCCGGAGCGGTCGTGATCCACAACCTGATCACCTCCCGTGCGGTGCCCGAGATCGTCGCCGAGCGCGGCGGCAGGCCCGTGCGGACCCGGGTCGGACACTCCTTCATCAAGGCCACGATGGCCGAGACCGGAGCGGTCTTCGGCGGTGAGCACTCGGGCCACTTCTACTTCCAGGACTTCTGGCGGGCCGACTCGGGCCTGCTGGCCGCACTCCACGCGCTCGCGGCTCTCGCGGAGTACGACGGCCCGCTGTCCGCCCTGCTCGCCGAGTACACCCGCTACGCCGCCTCGGGAGAGATCAACTCCACGGTGGCCGACCAGGTCGAGGTCATGCAGCGGATCGAGAAGGAGTACGCCGACCGCTCCGACGTGACCGTGGACCACCTCGACGGGCTCACCGTGACCCATGAGGCGTGGTGGTTCAACGTACGCCCGTCCAACACCGAGCCGCTGCTGCGGCTGAACGCCGAGGGCGAGGACGCGGCGACCATGACACAGGTCCGAGACGACGTTCTGGCCATGATCAGGAGAGACGCATGAACCTCAACCCCACCCTGCTCGAGATCATCGTCTGCCCGGACTGCCACGGGAAGCTGGTGCCGGACGACGCTGCCCAGGAGCTCGTCTGCAGCGCCTGCGGCCTGGCCTACCCGGTCCGCGACGACATCCCCGTGCTCCTCGTGGACGAGGCACGCCGACCCGAGCAGTCCTGATGCCCGGCGTCTTCGACGAGGGCCGGCTCGACGACGAGCGGGCCCTCGCCCGGGCAGACGAGGTGCTCAGGGCACTGGCCGAGGCAGGTGCCCGGGTGCGTCGTGAGGCCGGGGGAGCGGCGGAGGCCATCGAGGCGGCGATCAGCGCTGCCGCGGGCGAGGCCCGTCCGCGTGCGGTGGTCGCCGCGGGCCCCGACTCTCGCCTGCTGCGGGCGGTGCTCGAGCCGTGGTGCCCGGTGCCGTTCGTGGCCTGGCCCGGACCGAGCCTCCCCGGCTGGGCCGGCTCACTGGACCTCGTGGTCGTGCTCGCCCCGGAGGGCAGCGACTCCGGCACCGCGTCCGCGGTCGCCGAGGCGGTACGCCGGGGCTGCCAGCTCGTCGTGGCGTGCCCCGCGCGGAGCCTCGTCGCCGAGCACGCCGCCGGCCGGCACAGCACCGTCCTGCCCGTGACCGCGGGCGACATGCTGGCCACCGCCGTGGTCATGCTCGAGTTCCTCGACCGGCTCGACCTGGGGCCGAAGACCGACCCCGAGGCCGTGGCCACCGCGCTCGACGACGTGGCGATCGCGTGCTCGCCGCACAAGGACCTCTCGGTCAACCCCGCGAAGATGCTCGCGATCGTCATGGCCGACTCGATGCCGCTGGTCTGGGGCGGGTCGGTGCTGGCGGCCCGTGCCGCGCGTCGGGTCGCCGAGTCCATCCGGCGTACCAGCGGGCGGGCCGCACTCGCCGCCGACGCCGAGCACCTCCTGCCGGTCATCACCGCCGCGGCGCGGCGCGACGTGTTCGCCGACCCCTTCGCCGACCCCTATGCCGACGGGGAGGGGGACGGGGGTGACGCCGCCGAGCGCCGACCGATCCTGCTGATCCTCGACGACGGCTCGGCCGACGCCTCGGTCCGGGAGCAGCGGGGGCGGCTGGTCGCGGCCGCCAGGGAGCGCGACGTACGCGTCGAGACCGTGGCCACCGACGCGGCCAACGAGGTGGCGCGCTACGCCGCGCTGCTCTCGACCGGCACCTTCGCAGCCGCCTTCCTGGGCGTGGGGCTGGGCCGCGTCAACAGCGGCGCCACCGGTTAGGGTTCCTTCCGACCATCCGGCCCGGCAGGGTCGGACCTGACAGGAAGGACGCTCGATGGCAGCCGACGGCGGCACCAAGGCAGTGGTGGCGGCTCTCCTCGCCAACCTCGGGATCGCGATCACGAAGTTCATCGCGTTCTTCATGACCGGCTTCTCCTCGATGTTGGCTGAAGGGATCCACTCGGTCGCCGACTCGGGCAACCAGGGCCTGCTCCTGCTCGGCGGGAAGAAGGCGAAGAAGGGGGCCACGGAGGAGCACCCCTTCGGCTATGGCCGCGAGCGCTACATCTACTCGTTCATCGTGGCGATCGTGCTGTTCTCGGTCGGCGGGCTCTTCGCGCTCTACGAGGCCTACCACAAGTTCCACGAGATCCAGACCGGTCACGCCGAGACCGTTGAGGACTGGCGGCGGTTCGTCCCCGTCGTCGTCCTGTTGGTGGCGATCGTCCTGGAGTCGCTGTCGTTCCGGACCGCCATCGTCGAGACCAACAAGATCAAGGGGAAGGCCACGTTCCCCCAGTTCGTGCGACGCGCCAAGTCGCCTGAGCTACCGGTGATCCTGCTCGAGGACCTGGCGGCCCTGCTGGGACTCGTGTTCGCCCTGGTCGGCGTCGGGCTGAGCCTGATCACCGGCAACCAGTACTGGGACGTCGTCGGCACCACCGCCATCGGGTTCCTGCTGGTCGCGGTCGCGATCATCCTGGCCCTGGAGACCAAGAGCCTCCTGCTCGGCGAGGCGGCCTCCGTCGAGGCCCAGCGCAAGATCAGCGCCGCGCTGGAGCGGACGCCGGGGATCGAGCGCATCATCCACATGAAGACCCTGCACCTCGGCCCCGAAGAGCTCCTGGTCGCCGTGAAGGCAGGTGTCGACCGCGACGCCGATGCTGCCCGGGTGGCCGAGAGCATCGACGCGGCCGAACGCGCGATCCGGGAGGCCGAGCCGACCGCGCAGGTGATCTACATCGAGCCCGACATCTACGTCGCGGGCCACGTGCCCGGGCCGAAGCCGGCCCCTCCGGCGCCCGCGGGACACTGACCTGCGGATAGCCTGCCCGAGACGGCGCCCGGGAAGACCCGTCCCTCGGGCGCGCCGCCCCGAACCAACCGTGCACGCACGGCGTTACGTGCCGGGTAGTCTGGACGAGTTGACCCCGAGATGAGGATGTTCATGGATTTCAAGGTTGCCGACCTGTCCCTCGCCGACTACGGCCGGACCGAGATCACGCTGGCCGAGCACGAGATGCCCGGCCTCATGGCGATGCGCGAGCGCTACTCCGGCTCCAAGCCTCTGGCCGGAGCGAAGATCGCCGGCTCGCTGCACATGACGATCCAGACCGCGGTCCTGATCGAGACCCTCACCGCCCTCGGTGCAGAGGTGCGCTGGGCCTCGTGCAACATCTTCTCCACCCAGGACCACGCGGCCGCTGCGGTCGTCGTCGGCCCGGACGGCACCCCCGAGAGCCCCGCCGGTGTCCCGGTGTTCGCCTGGAAGGGCGAGACGCTCGAGGAGTACTGGTGGTGCACCCAGCAGATCCTGCGCTGGCCCGACGGCCAGTTCGCCAACATGATCCTCGACGACGGCGGTGACGCGACGCTGCTCGTCCACATGGGCGTCGAGGTCGAGAAGACCGGCAAGGTCGACTCGCCCGACTCCACGGACAACACCGAGAAGAAGGTCATCCTCCAGGTCCTCGCGGACTCGCTGGCGGAGGACACCGGCCGCTGGACGGCGATCGCCAACGAGCTCAAGGGCGTCACCGAGGAGACGACCACGGGCGTGCACCGTCTCTACGAGATGATGAAGGAAGGCTCGCTGCTCTTCCCGGGCATCAACGTCAACGACTCGGTGACCAAGAGCAAGTTCGACAACAAGTACGGCTGCCGGCACTCGCTCATCGACGGCATCAACCGCGCCACCGACGTGCTCATCGGCGGCAAGGTCGCCGTCGTCTGCGGCTATGGCGACGTCGGCAAGGGCTGCGCGGAGTCGCTGCGTGGCCAGGGTGCCCGCGTGGTCGTCACCGAGATCGACCCGATCTGCGCGCTCCAGGCAGCGATGGACGGCTTCCAGGTCACGACCCTCGAGGACGTCCTGCCGATCGCCGACATCATCATCACCGCCACCGGCAACAAGGACGTCGTCACGGTCGACCAGATGCGCCGCATGAAGCACCAGGCGATCGTCGGCAACATCGGCCACTTCGACAACGAGATCGACATGGCCGGGATCGAGAAGTTCCCGGGCGTGACCCGCAAGACCGTCAAGCCGCAGGTCGACGTCTTCACCTTCCCCGAGGGCAACTCGGTGATCCTCCTCTCCGAGGGCCGCCTGATGAACCTCGGCAACGCGACCGGCCACCCGTCGTTCGTGATGTCGAACTCGTTCACCAACCAGGTCCTCGCGCAGATCGAGCTGTTCACCAAGACCGACGAGTACCCGGTCGGCGTGTACACCCTGCCCAAGCACCTCGACGAGGAGGTCGCGCGGCTGCACCTCGCCTCGCTCGGCGTCAAGCTCACCGAGCTCACCCCGGAGCAGTCCAGCTACCTCGGCGTCCCGGTCGACGGCCCCTACAAGTCCGACCACTACCGGTACTGATCGGCGGGGTAGAAGAGGCGGGGAGAGCCAGGATGCCCGAGCTGGGGAACCGGGGACGGGTCCTCGTCGTCGACGACGATGCCGCGCTCGCGGAGATGCTCACGATCGTGCTCCGCAACGAAGGGTTCGACCCGCGCGTCTGCCCGACCGGCGACCAGGCACTGTCCGACTTCCGCGAGTTCCGTCCCGATGTCGTGCTGCTCGACCTGATGCTGCCCGGCAAGGACGGCATCGATGTCTGTCGTGAGATCAGGGCCGAGTCCGGCGTCCCGATCGTCATGCTCACCGCGAAGAGCGACACCATCGACGTGGTCGTCGGCCTGGAGTCCGGGGCCGACGACTACGTCGCGAAGCCGTTCAAGCCCAAGGAGCTCGTCGCCCGGATCCGGGCGCGGGTCCGCCGGCACGACGACGCGGGGCCCGAGACGCTCACCATCGGCGACCTCGCCATCGACGTGGCGGGCCACCAGGTCGTGCGGGGTGCTGACCAGATCTCGCTCACGCCGCTCGAGTTCGACCTGCTCGTCTGCCTGGCCCGCAAGCCCTGGCAGGTGTTCACCCGCGAGGTGCTGCTCGAGCAGGTCTGGGGCTACCGGCACGCGGCGGACACCCGCTTGGTCAACGTGCACGTGCAGCGGCTCCGGTCCAAGGTCGAGCACGACCCCGAGAACCCGGAGATCGTCCTGACGGTGAGGGGTGTCGGGTACAAGGCCGGCACGTCCTAGGCCAGGGCCGATGAGACTCGTGGGGCCCGTTCGCCGGGCAGCGACCTTCTGGCGGCGTTCGATCCAGGCCCGGGTCGTCGTCAGCACCCTGGTGCTCTCCGCCGTCGTCGTCACCCTCGTCGGATGGGTGCTGATGCGGCAGATCACCGACGGGCTCGTCGCGAGCAAGACGAGCACCTCCGTCGCCGAGGCCACACGAGGCGCCTACGAGGCGCAGAGCCGTCTCGAGGGTGCGCCCGGCACCGACTTCGACCCGAACGCGCAGCTCGGCCAGCTCGTCGCGGGCATCGTCGCGCGCGGTGACGTCCAGGGGTACGACGTGGTGCTCGACGGACCCGTCCCGGGCACCAGCGAGGGCAGCACCGCCGGCTCCGGCGGGACCTTCAAGTCCCCCGACGTCCTCACCACCAGCGTGCCCGAGCGGTTGCGTGACATCGTGGAGACGCAGCCCGGTACGTCGTGGACGTACTCGACCCTCGCCTACGAACCCACCAGCGAGCGGCCGGAGGTCCCCGCCGTGGTCGCGGGCTCGCAGGTCGAGGTCCCGAGCGACGGGGGAACCTACACCCTCTACTACCTCTTCCCGATGAGCGACGAGGCCGAGACGCTTCGCCTCGTCCGGCGCGCCCTGCTCACCGGCGGCGCGCTCCTCCTGATCCTCGTCGGCGGGCTGACCTGGCTGGTCACGCGACAGGTCGTCACCCCGGTGCGGATGGCGCGCCGGGTCGCCGAGCGTCTGGCCTCCGGCCGGCTGGAGGAGCGGATGCAGGTCCGCGGCGACGACGACATCGCCCGTCTCGGCACGTCGTTCAACCAGATGGCGGCGAGCCTGCAGAAGCAGATCCGCCAGCTCGAGGAGCTCTCCAGGGTCCAGCGGCGCTTCGTCTCCGACGTGTCCCACGAGCTGCGGACCCCGCTGACCACCGTGCGCATGGCCGGCGACGTCCTCCACGACGCGCGGGACCGCTTCGACCCGGCCACCGCCCGTTCCGCCGAGCTGCTGCAGAAGGAGCTCGACCGCTTCGAGCTGCTGCTGACCGACCTGCTCGAGATCAGCCGCTTCGACGCGGGGGCGGCCGTCCTGCATCTCGAGGACGTCAACCTCGTAGACCTCGCCCATCGCGTCGCCGAGAGCACGATGCCGCTCGCACAGCGCCGGAGCACCCGTGTCGTCGTACGTGACCCGGGCAGGCCGTGCATCGCCGAGGTCGACGTACGACGGGTCGAACGGATCGTCCGCAACCTGGTGACGAACGCGGTCGACCACGCCGAGGGCAGGGACATCGAGATCCTCGTGGCCGCCGACGACCACGCGACCGCTCTGGCGGTGCGTGACCACGGGGTCGGGCTGCGTGAGGGCGAGGCCCAGATGGTGTTCAACCGGTTCTGGCGCGCCGACCCGGCCCGCGCCAGGAGCACCGGCGGCACCGGTCTGGGCCTGGCGATCTCGCTCGAGGACGCCCATCTGCACGGTGGCTGGCTCCAGGCCTGGGGCGAGCCGGGCAGCGGTGCACAGTTCCGGCTGACGCTGCCGAGGCGTGCGGGCGACCCGCTGACCTCGAGCCCGTTGCCGCTTGTCCCCGCGGACGCCCGGCGGCGGCGCCGCTCCACACGACAGGCGCCGCACGACGAGCGGGCGGGGCTGCCATGAGGTCCCGGGCACTTCTGGCGGTGGCCGCACTGCTGTCGCTCCTCCTTGCCGGCTGCGTGAGCCTGCCGGAGGCGGGCAGCGTCAGCACGCGTCCGGGGCAGGAGCAGGTCGAGCAGGGAGCCGGCTCGTTCGACTACACGCCGGACGGGCCGAGGCGAGGGGACCCGCCGGCGAAGGTCGTCCTGGGTTTCCTGCGCGCCATGGAGGCCTCGCCGCAGTCGACCGCCGTCGCCCGCAAGTTCCTCACCCAGGAGGCGAACGCGGCCTGGCGACCGGAGAGGACGACACTCGTCTACGGCACCAGGATCTTGACCAGAAGGCGGCAGAGCTTCGAGGTCAACCTGCAGCAGGCCGTCCAGCTCGACGACCGAGGGACCTGGGTCGGCGAGGTCGACAAGGCGGTCGACTACACGCTCGAGCTCACCCGCGAGCGGGGTGAGTGGCGGATCACCGACCCGCCGGACGCCCTGGTCATCCCGCGGTCCTACTTCGACAGCCGCTACCAGCAGTACTTCGTGTACTTCTTCGATCCCACGGCGCAGGTGCTGGTGCCCGAGCCGACCTACCTGCCCAGCGGTGAGCAGGCCGCGACGATGCTCGTGCGCCGGCTCCTGCTCGGCCCTGATCCGGAGCTCGAAGGGGTGCTCCGGACCTTCATTCCCGGTGGCACCGAGTACGTCTTGTCGGTACCCGTCTCCCGCGAGGGCGTCGCCGATGTCGTGCTGAACGAGAAGATCCTCCGGCTGAGCGGGCACGAGCGCCAGATGGCCCTGGCCCAGCTCGCGTGGACGCTGCGACAGGTGACCGGGGTCGACTCGATGCGGGTGACCGTCCACGGTTCCCCCCTCGACATCCCAGGTGCCGGGAGCGCCCGGAGCATCTCGTCGTGGGCAGAGTTCGACCCCTCGATCCACTGGGCCTCCCAAGAGCTCTTCGGGGTCCGGGACGGGCACGCGGTCGCGGTCGAACCCGGAAGCGACGAGGCGACCGGCCAGTTCGGCGCGCAGGAGTACACCCTGCGCGACGTCGCGGTCGATCTTGCGGGCGAGCGTGTGGCGGGGGTGACCGACGACGGTACGACGGTCGTGCTCGCGCCGCGGGGGAGAGCCGGAGGCGCAGCGCCTGGTGCGGACCAGACCGAGGTCGTCTACGAGAGCGGGTCCGACCTTCTCCAGCCCGCCTGGGACATGTTCGGGCAGACCTGGCTGGTCGACCGGACCGCCGACGGTGCGGTCGTCAGCGTGGTCCGCGACGGCGAGGTGAGCCGCGTCAAGGCGCCCGGGATCGACGGCGAGGACGTCAAGGCGTTCGTGGTCTCCCGCGACGGCACGCGCCTCGTCGCCGTCGTGGACGGGAGGTCGGCGGACCGGCTCGTCGTGGCCCGTGTCCGGCGAGGAGACGACGGGCGGGTGCAGGGTCTGACCGAGGCCGTGGACCTACCGCTGGCCGAGGGCGGCGTCGACCAGATCCGTGACCTCGCCTGGCGGGGCACCGGCAGCATCGCCGTACTCGCCGGCCCCTCCCCGGACTCGTCGCAGGTCCTGGTGGCCCTGCTCGACGGCTCGACGGCGCTGCCGGAGGTCGACACCACGGCCGAGGTCTTCCGGCGACACGCGACCCGGATCGTCGCATCGCCGACCCCGGGGGCGCCGCTGCTGCTCGGCACCGCCAAGGGCGAGCTCTACGAGCTCGGCGCCGATGGTCAGTGGACCGAGGCGCCGGGCCAGGGGCCGCTGCTCGCCCCGACCTTCGCGGGCTGACCGGCTCACGTCCACAGGGGAGTTGCCGGTGCCTCCCCTGCACAGCGGAGCCTGCCCCGCGCCGGGAGACCGGCCACACCGGGAATCGTGGCGGGGTGCCCGACGCAGTCCTCGACCTCCTGCTCGGCAGCCGGTGCGCGGTCTGCGGGCGGGCCGGCCGGGTGCTGTGCCCGGGATGCCTGCGGGACCTGCCCCGGGACGCGGTGACGTGCTGGCCCACGCCCTGCCCGCCCGGGCTGGCGCGGCCGGTGGCGGTCGGTGAGTACGACGGCCCGCTCAAGCGCCTCGTCAACGCCCACAAGGAGCAGAACCGCTTCGCGCTGGCGGCACCCCTCGGCGACCTGCTCGCCGCCGCCGCCCTGGCCCACACGGGCCCGTTGCCGTCGCGAGGCGGACCCGCAGCGTCGCGGCCCGGGGTCCTGCTGGTGCCGGTGCCTTCCCGGGGATCGGTGGTGCGTCGCCGGGGGCACGACCCGCTGCTCCGGATCACGCTGCGCGCAGCCTCGCGCCTGAGACACCTGGGAGTGGCCGCCGGCACCGGACGGCTCCTGCGAAGCGTCCGGGTCGCCGCGGACCAGGCCGGGCTCGGTGCGGCAGATCGCGCACGGAACCTCGCCGGCAGCATGGCCTGTGCGGCCGGTGCCGCGCGGAGGCATGCAGCCGCCCCACCCGGCACGTCGCCGATGGTGCTGGTCGTGGACGACGTGATCACGACGGGAGCCACCGTGCGGGAGGCGCAGCGGGCGCTGGAGGCCGAGGGCGTCGTGGTGTCCGGCATCGCGGTCGTGGCAGCGACCCGGCGTACCTCGGTCAGACCAGTGGGCCAAGACGGCCCACGGAGGGCTCCCGTGTGACCAGGTCTTCGCGTGCCCTCACTACCGTTTTGCCCGGAGGGGCACTAGCGTCTAGTCATGGAGTCCGTCCGGGTCCGTGGTTGCACCGACAGGATCCGGCCGAGCGCAGCCTCAACGGCGAGTCTCGGTGGTGAGAGTCGGCTAGCCGATGCCAGTCGCAGGCGAAACGGTCCACGTAAGGCGCAGCCGTCACTGCCCGTGTCCGAGGACGCGGGCGCCGACGGTCAGCGCCGATCACGGTGCGGCTTAGAAGTAAGTCCTGCCCCGTCCACGTCGTCAGATACGGCGCGGCAGCGGGAGAAGGTCATTAGTGGCGGAGAAGCTGCGAGCACCTCAGCAGGCGGTTGTGGGGTCGAAGACCAGGTCGGCCGGGCGGATCTCCATCTCTCAAGGTCACCGCACGCCGGTGGTCAACACACCCCAGGTGACGCGTTCACCGAGACAACCGGGAGGTTAGCCGTGGATATCGTGGTCAAGAGTCGGCACATGGAAGTGTCGGACCGGTTCCGCAGTCACGTGGAGGAGAAGGTCACCCGGCTCGAGAAGCACGATCACCGAATCATCCGGGTAGAGGTCGAGGTCGACAAGGAGCGCAACCCTCGACTGCGCGACAGCGCCGTGCGGATCCAGCTCACCGCCTTCTCGAAGGGCCCGGTGATCCGCGCCGAGGCCGCCGCGGAGGAGAAGATGGCGGCTCTTGACATGGCCATGGACAAGATGGCCAACCAGATGCGACGCGCCGCCGACCGCAAGCGCGTCCACCGCGGACGCCACACCCCGGTCTCGGTGAGCCAGGCCCTCGCCGGCATCGAGCCCGAGCCCAACGGCACCTCCCCTGTGGAAGAGGGGGAGAAGGAGCGGAGGGTCGGTCCGATCACCGTGATGGGCGATGGGCCCCTGGTGGTGCGGGAGAAGAGCTTCTCGGCAGACCCGATGACGCTCGACCAGGCGCTGTACGAGATGGAGCTCGTCGGCCACGACTTCTTCCTCTTCGTCGACAAGGAGAGCGACCGCCCCTCTGTGGTGTACCGCCGGCGCGGCTACGACTACGGCGTGATCGCCCTCGATGTCGAGCCGGACTGACCGGATGGGCGTTGTTGAATGTTTTTTGTCCTATCGGCCCCTGTGCATGACATGATCGTCGCGTGTCCGTACCAGAACAGCGCGTGAACGCCGGCGAGCCGATCCGCGTCGCAGTCGTCGACGACCAGGAGCTCTTCCGTCGCGGCCTCACCATGCTGCTCGGGGTCGAGGAGGACATCGAGGTCGTGGGCGAGGCAGGAGACGGCGTGGCCGCGACGGAGCTCGCGGCCACGGCCGTCCCCGACGTCGTGCTCATGGACGTGCGGATGCCGAAGCGTTCGGGCATCGAGGCGTGCGTCTCGATCAAGGACGTCGCGCCCTCGGCCAAGATCATCATGCTCACGGTCAGTGACGAGGAGGCCGACCTGTACGACGCCGTGAAGAACGGCGCGTCCGGGTACCTCCTCAAGGACTCCTCGATCGACGAGGTCGCCCAGGCGATCAGGGTCGTCGCCGAGGGCCAGTCCCTGATCAGCCCCTCGATGGCGGTCAAGCTGCTCGACGAGTTCAAGCAGATGACCCGCTCCGAGCGGCAGCAGGTGCCCACGCCGAGGCTCACCGAGCGCGAGCTCGAGGTGCTCAAGCTGGTCGCACAGGGCCTCAACAACCGTGAGATCGCCAAGCGGCTGTTCATCAGCGAGAACACCGTGAAGAACCACGTGCGCAACATCCTGGAGAAGCTGCAGCTGCACTCCCGCATGGAGGCGGTCATGTACGCCGTCCGGGAGAAGCTCCTCGACATCCCCTGAGCCGGCTCTCCCGAGTCGCGCCCGTGGGTTGTCGGTGGTGTCCGGCATAGTGTCACGCATGTCCGACGCACGACGCGGAGCCGACTCGCTCAGCCGCGCCCAGGCGCGGAGGGTCGCGCTCGCCGCACAGGGTTTCGCCGACCCGCGGCACACCCGGCCCACGCTGCGCACGCTCAACCGCACCCTGGAGCGCACCGGTGTGCTGCAGATCGACTCCGTGAACGTTCTTCAGCGCGCCCACTACATGCCGTTGTTCAGCCGGATGGGCCCCTACGACACCGACCTGCTGCACCGCGCCGCCGAGCGGGCTCCTCGTCGTCTCGTCGAGTACTGGGCGCACATGGCCGCGTTCATGCCGGTCGAGCTCTGGCCCCTCATGCAGCACCGGATGGCGCGCGCCAGGACGGAGGCGTGGGGCGGGCCGAGGAGCATCGCCGAGCGCCGTCCCGACCTCGTCACGTGGGTGCTGGACGAGGTGAAGGACCGCGGGCCCTTGACCGCGCGGCAGGTCGAGGGGGACCTGCCGCGGGCCGGGAAGGAGAGCTGGGGCTGGAACTGGTCGGAGACCAAGCAGGCACTGGAGTTCCTGTTCTTCGCCGGAGAGGTCACCTCGGCTGGCAGGACGCCCCAGTTCGAGCGGCTCTACGACCTCCCCGAGCGGGTCCTGCCCCCGCACGTGCTGGCCCTGCCCACCCCCACCCCGGAGGAGGCTCACGTCGAGCTCGTCCGGCGGGCGGCGGTGTCGCACGGCGTGGCCACCGAGGTCTGCCTGCGCGACTACTACCGGATGCGGCCCCAGGACGCCCGGCCGGCTCTGCAGACCCTGGTCGAGAGCGGTGAGCTGCTGCCGGTGACGGTCGAGGGGTGGGGCCGTCCGGCCTACCTCCACCGCGACGCCAAGACGCCCCGGCGGATCCGGGCACGGGCCCTGCTCAGCCCGTTCGACCCCGTGGTCTGGGAGCGCTCACGGACCGAGAGCCTCTTCGGCTTCCACTACCGGATCGAGATCTATGTGCCCGCGCCCCAGCGGCGCCACGGCTACTACGTCCTGCCCTTCCTGCTCGGCGACAAGCTGGTCGCCAGGGTCGACCTCAAGGCCGACCGCCGCTCCGGCGTACTCATGGTCCTCGGCGCGTTCGCCGAGGCCGACGCTCCCGCGGAGACCGCCGCCGAGCTGGCCGAGGAGCTGCGGAGCCTGACCACGTGGCTGGGGCTCTCCGGAACGACAGTGGCTCCGCGAGGAGATCTCGCGGAGCCACTGTCGGTGGAGCTGGGGGAGGAGCCGGTCAGCCCTTCGTAGCTCCTGCTGACAGGCCGCCCACCAGATGCCGCTGGGCGAGCATGAAGACCAGCGCCGCCGGGATGAGCACGAGGATCGCCGCCGGGGTGAGGTACTCCCACCGCTGGTTGAACTGCGGCACGAAGGTCTGCAGGCCGTAGCCGAGCGTGAACTTGTCGTCGGTCTGGAGGAAAGCGGTCGCGTAGGCGATCTCGCTCCAGCCGGTCAGGAACGTGTAGAACATCGTCACCGCCAGGCCCGGACGAGCCAGCGGCAGGATCACGCGCCAGAAGGTCTGGAACGGACCCAGGCCGTCCAGCGCCGCGGCCTCGTCGAGCTCGCGCGGGATCGTGTCGTAGTAGCCCTTGAGCATCCAGGTGCAGAACGGCACGGCGACCGTGCAGTAGGCGATCACCAGCGAGGTGAGGGTGTTGATCAGCCCGAGGTTGGCCATGATCGTGTAGATCGGGACGATCAGGATCGCGACGGGGAACATCTGGGTGATCAGGAAGGTCCACATCAGCGACCGGCGCCCCGGGAAGTTGAACCGGCTCAACGCGTAGCCGGCGGTCGCGGCCATGAACACGCCGAAGAGCATCGTGAAGCCCGCCGTGATCACCGAGTTCATGAACCAGGTCGGGAAGTCGGTCTTGGTCAGCACCCGGGTGTAGTTCTCGAGCGTGGGGTGGTCGATGAACTTGATGTCGCTGGCGAGGATCCGGTTGGCCGGCTTCAGCGAGGACGCCAGGATCCACACGACCGGGAACACCGCGATCACGGAGGCCGTGATCAGCGTCAGGTGGAGGAGGATGGAGGACCCGGTGCTCCTGGGGCGGCTTGTCCGGCTGTCGATGGCGCTCATCACCACACCTCTCCCTGTCGGCTGAGCATCTTGCGGTAGGCGACTGCGAACACCAGCAGCATCGAGAGGATGAGGATGCCGTAGGCCGAGGCCAGGGCGTACTGCCTGATGCCCTCGAACGCGTACCTGAAGGCACCGGTCACCAGGATCTCGGTCTGACCGGCCGGCTGTCCCTCGGTGACGAGGAAGATGATCGGGAACATGTTGAACGTCCAGATGGTGCCGAGCAGGATCACCGTGGCGCTGACCGGACGCAGCCCCGGGAGGGTCACGTTGCGGAAGCGCTGCCAAGGGCTCGCACCGTCCATCTCGGCCGCCTCGTAGAGGTCTGCGGAGATCGACTGCAGGCCGCCGAGCAGCGCGACCATCATGAACGGAACGCCGATCCAGATGTTCGCGACGACGGCGGTGAACAGCGAGGTCCAGCGGTCGCCGAACCACTCGACGCTGTCGAACCCGAGGCTGTTCAGGACCACGTTGGCCAGGCCGTTGCGCTGGTTGAAGATGAACTTCCAGGCGAACGCCGCGACGAAGGCAGGCACGGCCCAGGGCACGATGAGCAGCACCCGGTACAACCCTCGCCCGCGTATCCGTCTGTTCAGCAGCACCGCGAGGCCGAGACCAAGGCCGTAGTGGAAGACGACGCAGCTGGCTGTCCACACGATCGTGTTGGTGAACTCCCGCCAGAAGTGGCCCTTCTCGCCGCTCAGGATGTCGCGGTAGTTCTTCAGGCCGGTGAACTCGGACGCGTTCGGGTTCGGCGCGCACTCCTCGGCGCCACCGAGCGTCTTCGTGCAGATCTCCGTGCGCTGGTTGGACTCGTTCAGGTCGGTGAAGCTGAGGTAGACGCCTCGGGCGAGCGGGTAGAGCACCAGCACGCCGAGCACGATCACGACCGGGAGCACCATCGCCCAGGCGTACCAGTGCCTCGACGCCATCCGCCGTGCGCGGCCCGGCGGGCGTGCCACCGCGGTGACTGCTTGGTCGATCGCCATTGCGGGACTTCCTCCTCGTACGAGAACCGGGGACCGCACCCTTGTCGGATGCGGCCCCCGGGACTATCTCACGGTTGGTGCGACGCTCACTGCAGGCTGTAGTCGGGAACGACGTCGGCCTTGTAGGTCTTCGCCGCCTTGTCGAGCGCCTTCTTCGGGTCCTCGCTCTGGACGAGGGTCTCGACCGCCATCGTGTCGAGCGCGGCGAAGAACTGGCCGCCCTCGGGGATCCACGGACGCGCGACGGCCGCGTCGACGACCGGCTTGAACGCGGAGACGATCGCGTTGTTCTTGACCGAGTCGATCTCGTAGGCCGACTTGCGGGTCGGGAGCAGGCCGAGCTCGTCGGCGAGGAACGCCTGGGACTCCGCGGAGTTCATGAAGTTGATGAACGCGATCGCGGCGTCGGCCTTGGACTCGTCCATGCCGGAGTACACCACGTAGTTGTGGCCACCGACCGGTGCACCGGCCGTCTCGGAACCGGCCGGGACCGCGGCGATGCCGAGGTTGTCGATGCCGCCGAAGGTCTCCGCGTTGCGGATGTTGTTGACCTCCCAGGGGCCGTTCATGATCATGCCGACCTTGCCCTCGTTGAAGGCGGTCATCATCGCGGTGTAGCCGTCAGCGGCCGGGGGCTTGACGGAGGCGCCGCTCTTGACGAGCTCCTGCGCGGCGGAGACACCCTTCACGTTCGCGTCGGAGTTGACGACGATCTCCTTGGCGTCGGTGTCGACCAGGTCGCCACCCTCGCCGTACAGGAAGGGGAGCAGGAAGTAGCCCTGCGGGTTGAGGAAGATGCCGTCGACACCCGCCTTGGACTTGAGCAGCTTGGCGTCCTCGGCGACCTCGTCCCACGTGGTGGGGGCGGAGTCGATGCCGGCCTTCTCGAAGAGGTTCTTGTTGTAGAGCAGGGCGAGCGAGTCCGTCACCTGCGGGACGCCGTAGGTCTTGCCGTCGAACATGTTCGAGGACAGCGGGGTCTCGAAGTAGTCGTCGGAGTCCTCGAGCGCGGCAGTGCCGTCGAGCGCGTACAGGTAGCCGAGCGACGCCATCTCGGGCACCCAGGCGACCTCGGCGCGGAGGATGTCGGGAGCGCCCTTGCCGGCCTCGGCCGCGGTCTTGAACTTGTTCTGCGCCTCACCGAACGGGACGGCCTGGTGCTTGATCTTGACGCCGGGGTACTCCGCCTCGAACTTCTTGATCAGCTTGTCGAACGCGGGGCCCTCGTTGGTGGGGTCGGAGGTGTCCCACCAGGTGAGGGTGCCCGAGACCTTGTCGGGCGCAGGTGCGCTGTCGGTGTCGGTCTCGTTGCTGTCGCCAGATCCGCAGGCGGTGACCAGCAGGCTGACGGCTGCCACAAGGGCGCCGGCCTGTGCAAAGCGTCGCATCGAAATGTCTCCTTTGGCGGTGATGGACTCGGGCGCAACCTATCACCCGTCTTGCAAGATCTGGAAGCCATTGAAAGTTCTTGCTGCAAGATTGCGGAAGGAGTGACTAAAGTCCTGGGCATGAGACGACCACGGCTGCACGAAGTCGCCGCCCAGGCGGGCGTCAGCGAGGCGACTGTCTCGCGCGTGCTCAACGGGAAGCCAGGGGTGGGGCAGGAGACGCGCCTGCAGGTGCTGACCGCTCTCGACGTGCTCGGCTACGAGCGTCCCGCGGCGCTGCGGTCCACGAGTGCCGGCCTGGTCGGTCTGGTCGTCCCAGAGCTCGTCAACCCGATCTTCCCGGCCTTCGCGCAGATGGTGGAGTCCGCGCTGGCCGGCCAGCGGTACACCCCCGTCCTCTGCACCCAGACGCCTGGCGGGGTCACCGAGGACGAGTACGTCGAGATGCTGCTGGCCCGCGGTGTCTCGGGCATCATCTTCATCTCGGGCCTCCACGCCGACTCGACCGCCGACCCCGCGCGCTACCTCGCGCTCGTCGAGCGAGGCCTGCCGATCGTGCTCATCAACGGCACCCGGCCCGACCTGCCGGTCCCGTGCATCTCGGCCGACGACGCCGGCGCCGTCCAGACCGCGGTCAACCACCTCACGTCCCTCGGGCACACCCGCTTCGGGCTCGCGGTGGGACCAAGCCGTTTCGTGCCCGTCGAGCGCAAGGTGAGCGCCTTCCGCGCGGCCATGGCCGACCCGCGGTTGGAGGGGGTCGAGGAGTACACCCTGTTCTCCGTCGAGGGCGGCCACGCCGCCGCCGTGCGGCTGCTCGACGCGGGCGTGACCGCGATCATCTGCGGCTCCGACATCATGGCGCTCGGGGTGATGCGTGCCGTGCGCGCCCGCGGGCTCGACGTCCCGCGCGACGTCTCCGTGGTCGGGTACGACGACTCGCCCTTCATGGCCTTCACCGATCCGCCGCTGACCACTGTCCGGCAGCCGGTGGCGGCGATGTCGCAGTCGGCGGTGCAGACCCTGGTCGAGAAGATCACCGGACACGAGACGCCGCCCGGCGAGTACCTCTTCGCGGGCGAGCTCGTCGTCCGGGGCTCGACGGGTCCCGCACCGAGCGCCTCGCCGGGACCGGCCGGAGGAGGCGTTGCGGGGACCGCTCTGCCCGCGGCTCTGTAGCATGACTGGAGTGGCCGCCGTAGGCTTGGCTGTCGCCCCCGTGAACCGGGGCGACGACCGGGCGCGATGACCCGCCGCTACATCTCGGGCCCTCAACCTCGGTGGCACTCCGCAACACCGAAGACCACGAATACTGGAGTCGACTCTCGTGCCTGCCATTCTCGACAAGATCCTTCGCATCGGCGAGGGCAAGATCCTCCGTCAGCTGGAGTCGATCACCCGAGCCGTCAACGCGATCGAGGATGACTTCGTCGCGATGAGCGACGAGGAGCTGCGCGGCCAGACCGCACAGTTCAAGGAGCGGCTCGAGGCAGGGGAGACCCTCGACGACCTCATGCCCGAGGCCTTCGCGACCGTGCGGGAGGCAGCCAAGCGGGTGCTGGGCCAGCGGCACTACGACGTGCAGGTCATGGGCGGCGCGGCGCTCCACCTCGGCAACATCGCCGAGATGAAGACCGGTGAGGGCAAGACGCTGGTCGCCACGCTCCCGGTCTACCTCAACGCGCTCACGGGCCAGGGCGTGCACGTGGTCACCGTGAACGACTACCTGGCGAAGTACCAGGCCGAGTGGATGGGCCGCGTGTACCACTTCCTCGGCATGACCATCGGGGTGATCCTGCCCGAGATGCGTCCCGACGAGCGCCGGGTCTCCTACTCCGCGGACATCACCTACGGCACGAACAACGAGTTCGGCTTCGACTACCTGCGCGACAACATGGCCAGCTCGATCGAGGAGTGCGTCCAGCGCGGCCACCACTTCGCGATCGTCGACGAGGTCGACTCCATCCTGATCGACGAGGCCCGCACGCCGCTGATCATCTCCGGTCCGACGCAGGACGAGGTGAAGTGGTACGGCGAGTTCGCCGCGATCGCCCGGAGCATGGTCAAGGACGTCGACTACGAGGTCGACGAGAAGAAGCGGACCATCTCCGTCCTCGAGCCGGGCATCACGAAGGTCGAGGACTACCTCGGCATCGACAACCTCTACGACTCGGTCAACACGCCGTTGATCTCGTTCATGAACAACGCGATCAAGGCCAAGGAGCTGTTCCGTCACGACAAGGAGTACGTCGTGATGAACGGCGAGGTGCTCATCGTCGACGAGCACACCGGACGCATGCTGGCCGGCCGTCGCTACAACGAGGGCCTGCACCAGGCCATCGAGGCCAAGGAGAGCGTGCAGATCCGCGAGGAGTACCAGACCCTCGCGACGGTCACGCTGCAGAACTACTTCCGCCTCTACGAGAAGCTCGGCGGCATGACCGGTACGGCCATGACCGAGGCCTCGGAGTTCGACAAGATCTACGGCCTCGGCGTGGTGCCGATCCCCACGAACAAGCCGATGGCCCGGATCGACCAGGCCGACCTCGTCTACCGCACCGAGGAGGCGAAGTTCCAGGCCGTCGTGGAGGACCTCGCCGACCGCTACCAGACGGGCCAGCCGGTGCTCGTGGGCACCACGTCGGTCGAGAAGTCCGAGCACCTGTCCACGCTGCTCAAGAAGCGCGGCATCCCGCACACCGTCCTGAACGCCAAGCACCACGCCGACGAGGCGAAGATCGTCGCGCAGGCCGGTCACAAGGGCTCGGTCACCGTTGCGACGAACATGGCCGGTCGAGGCACCGACATCATGCTCGGTGGCTCCATCGAGTTCCTCGCCGACCTCGAGCTGCGCAAGCAGGGCCTCGACCCGCTCGAGAACAGCGAGGAGTACGAAGCCGCCTGGCCCGACATGGTCGAGAAGATCAAGGCCCAGGTCGCGGCGGAGCACGACGAGGTCAAGGAGCTCGGCGGCCTCTACGTGGTCGGCACCGAGCGTCACGAGTCGCGTCGTATCGACAACCAGCTGCGTGGTCGCTCCGGCCGTCAGGGCGACCCCGGCGAGTCCCGGTTCTACCTGTCGCTTCAGGACGACCTGATGCGGCTGTTCAAGTCCGACTGGGTCGACTGGGTGCTCACCACCTTGAAGGTTCCCGACGACGTCCCGATCGAGAACAAGCGCGTCACCGGCGCGATCGCCTCCGCGCAGGCGCAGGTCGAGGCGCAGAACTTCGACTCCCGCAAGAACGTCTTGAAGTACGACGACGTCATGAACCGTCAGCGCCAGGTCATCTACGCCGAGCGCCGCGCCGTGCTCGAGGGCGCCGACCTGCACGAGCAGGTGCGCGGGATGATCGACGACGTCGTCGCGGGCTACGTCCTCGGCGCGACCGAGGGCGTCCCGGACGACTGGGACCTCGAGGCCCTGTGGGCGGCACTCAAGACGCTGTACCCGGTCTCGCTGAGGCTCGAGGCCATCGAGGAGGAGGCCGGTGGTCGCGACGGGATCTCGCGCGAGCAGCTCATCGAGGACCTCAAGGCCGACGCCCGCACCGCCTACGAGGCGCGCGAGGGGAGCTTCGGCTCAGAGGTCATGCGCGAGCTCGAGCGGCGTGTGGTGCTCTCGGTGCTCGACCGCAAGTGGCGCGAGCACCTCTACGAGATGGACTACCTGCGCGAGGGAATCGGCCTGCGGGCCTACTCGCAGCGCGACCCGCTCGTCGAGTACCAGCGCGAGGGCTTCGACATGTTCGCCGCCATGATGGACGGCATCAAGGAGGAGTCGGTCGGCTACCTGTTCAACCTCGAGGTGCAGGTCGAGGCGCCGGCCGTCGAGGAGGAGCGGGCTGAGGAGCTGAGCCGTGGCGCCGCCATCGCCCAGGCCGCCGCTGCCGGTCACGCGGCCGGGCCGCACATCGTCGCGAAGGGCCTCGAAGCGCCGAAGGCGCCCCAGAAGCTCGCGTACAGCGCCCCCGACGAGGGTGGCCAGGCCGAGGTCACAGGTGCTGCTCCGGTCGAGGCCGACGACGAGTTCGCCGGCGTAGGCCGCAACGACGAGTGCCCCTGTGGCTCCGGCAAGAAGTTCAAGAAGTGCCACGGCGCCCCTGGCGGTCCCACCGGTCTCACCACCCGCGTCAACGGCTGAGCCGGTCTCAGCCGAGCTGGAGCGCGGTGCACTGCCACCGCCCCTGGCGGAGCTCGAGGCGTGCGGCGATGGCGCGAGATCGCTGGCCGTGACGGACGTGGACGCTGACCTCGGCCGACTGCGGGGTCGGGTGGAAGACATGGACGCTGCGCACCTGCGGCCGGACCGTGCGCATCCGCCTGCCCGCGTCGGACGTCCGCGCCAGGATGCTGAGCCGCCGCTCGAGGTCCACGTACACCCGGTGTGACGTCCAGCGCACCAGCTGAGCCAGCGGCCGGTCGCCGCCGAGGACCTCGACGACGGCCTGGGCGAACCGCGCCGCCCAGAGTCGCACCTCGTCGCCGGTGTCGTCGCCGCCGCTCACCAGGCGCAGCTCAGGGGTCTGCGGAACTCCCGGTGCTGCCGCGGCCTGGAGGGCCAGGCTGCCGTCGACAGCGGGCATCGGCGTCGATGCCTGGCTCGGTTCGCCTGCCGCAAGACCGAGCCGGGTGACGGTCGCCCACTGGGCGGGGCCCGCGGGTGGTCGGCGTGGAGAGGATGAGACGGCTTCGTCGTCGGTCGGCGTCATGATGCGTCCTTTCGATGATGGTCGGCGGAGAGGTCTTCGGGTTGGTCGAGTCGCACAGCTCGCGCCGCCGGAGGCAGGTGGAGCGAGGTGCCGGGGATGATCAGGTCGGGGTCGGGTCCGATCTCCCGTCGGTTCCGGCGGTAGACCCGGCGCCATGCGGCGTCGAGGCGTGCGACGTCGGCCCGGGGCCGCAGCCGCTCGGCGATCGACCACAGGGACTCGCCCTCGCGGACCCGATGGACGCCGACGTGCGAGCGCCCGGGGGAGGCCTGGCCGGAGGGGGCCGTCACCTCTGCCGCGCGGACGGACCCGGCTCCGCCGTACCCCTGTGTGGCATATGGCTTGGGTCGTGTCGGCCACGGCTCGAGGGACCGCGGCCTCTGCGCCGGAGCCTCTCCCACGGCTCGGTCCGGCAGGGGCAGGCCGGAGAGGGCGCCCGCGGTCGCGGCACCCGATGCCTCGCCCGGTCTGTGGTCGACGGCCATCGCGGGCGGCAGGACACTCGAGCCGGCGACTGCGACCCCGCAGCACATGAGGACCAGGCGACGTACCACGTGCGGTGACACCGCCCGGATCGCCGCGGACGACGCCCCGGTCAGGGCCTCGACGACCGTTGCGACCACGACAGCTGTCAGCCACAACCCGCATCCGGCCAGCGCCAAGGCAGCCACGCAGCCGAGGAGGAGCTCGAGCGGCAGCGCGGACCAGGGCACGCCCGCGTCGAGCTCGACGGTGAGGGTGGTCAGGGGCTCCCGGACCAGGGCGACGGCGAGGGCCCCCGCGCAGGCGAACGCGACGACGACGCCACAGACGCGGAGAGGCGGACCCCACCGACGTCGGGTGTCCCTCGACAGTGCTGCCAGCCCCATTTCGACCCCAACCCATGCGTTTGCGTGTGTTTGCTTGTTTTAGCCGTCGTTGGATCGCCTCGTCAACGCTCTGTCCACAGGCGTTGACAGGCCGCGGCTGCGTGAGGAGGCTGCCGACCATGGACCACCGGGAGGAAGGCGGCGACCGCCTCGGCGCGGGCGGCTCTGGTCTAGGCGGCCTCTTCGAGGACCTCGAGCAGCAGGCCGCGGGCATGCACCTGGCCGAGCGGGACGCAGAGCTCGTGGACCGCGCCCGAGGTGAGTACGCCTCGGTCTCCTTCAGCAGCCGTGTGCACGCCTCGTTCGGCCGGCAGGTCGCCCTCACCCTCGCCGATGGCATGGGGGTGGAGGGCACGCTCGTCGAGGCGGGCGTCGACTGGTGCCTCGTGTCGTCGCCGGCGCCCCTGGGGCCATGCCTGGTCCGTGTCGGCGTCGTCGTGAGTGCGACCGGCCTCTCGGCCCGGGCGGTTCCCGAGGCTGCCCGACCTGCTCTGGCACGCCTCACGTTCGGGTCGGCGCTGCATCGGATGGCCGAGGAGTCGCCGGAGCTGCTCCTTCACCACCTGCCGACCGGACGCATGCGGGTGCGGGTGGTCCGTATCGGGGCGGACTTCCTCGAGGTGGAGCAGGCCGGGTCAGGGCAGGGGTCGTCGTCCACGACGCTCGTGCCGTTCACGGCGGTCACCGTGGTCCGCGAGGGCTGAGGCCGGCATCAGGGCGGGCGACGCGGGAGCTCGAGCTGCCTGCTCGGCCCGCGACCTGCGTCAGAGCCTGACGTCGTCCTCCTGCTCGGCCTCGGCGAAGGGGTGCTCCCGGACGAAGGACCGCGTCTCCTCGTACGAGCGCTGGATGAAGGCCTCGAGCTCCGAGATCTCCACCCGCCACTGCCCCCGCCCACCGATCTTGATCGCCGGCAGCTCGCCACGCCGCACGAGCGCGTAGACCTGCGCGGTGGAGGTGTTGAGGATCTCAGCCACGTCCGCGAGCTGGAGGAAGCGGGGAGGGGTCGCACCGGCGCTCATGCTGCGCATTCTGCCACCGGACCCAAGCGTTGACGGCAGGTTGCCCCCGTTTGCCTGTGGACAACTTATGGCTTCTGCCCCGGCGAGGGGTCATGATGTCGCCCGTGAATGCCGCAACAACTCCCCAGCAGCTCGGCTACGGCGCTTCGGCGACCGCCCACGGCTCGGGTGCCCGCCGCGACCGGTCCACGGCAGCCGCGGCCTCGGAGAGCCCGCCCGCGGCTCGAGCTCCGCGCCGGACCTGGAAGGACCCCCGCCTTCTCGTGGGAGTCGCCGTCGTCGCGCTCTGCGTGCTCAGCGGTGCCCGGATCCTCGCCACCGCGGACGACACGGTCGCGGTGTGGGCGGTGCGGTCCGACCTGTCGGCGGGCGAGGCGCTCACCGCCGCTGACCTGCGGCGTGAGGATCTCCGCTTCGGCTCGCAGGACCTGGCCGCCAGGTACCTCCCAGCGGACGGTCCGGTGCCCGACGCGACGGTGCTGTCCCGGGATGTCGCCTCCGGTGAGCTGCTGCCCCGAGACGCTCTGCAAACCGGCGAGGCGGTAGCCCTGGTCGAGGTGCCCATCGCGCTCGCCTCCGATGCCGTCCCCGTCACCCTGCGCACCGGCGAGCTCGTCGACGTGTGGGTGACCGCCACGAACCAGAGCGGCGAGGTGCCACGAGCGGTTCGCGTTCTCGACCAGGTGCGTGTCATGGCCGTCCCCCGCAACGCCAGCGCGCTCGGCCCCTCGTCGACCCAGCAGGTGGTGGTCGGCATCGACGCCGATGAGCAGAGCCGGCTCGCCTCCGCCCTCGGACAGCTGGTGGGTGGCACCGCCGTGATCGTGAGGCGAGGCTGAGCCGTGCTGGGAGAACGGATCGGTGTCCTCATCGCCGCAGGAGGAGCCGCATGGGAGGTGGACACGCTCCAGGTGGTCGGAGCTCCCGCGTCGGGAGCGGTGCTCCTCAAACGCTGCGTGGACCTTCCCGACCTGCTGGCGTCCTCGGCGACCGGTCAGGCACGGGTGGCGGTGCTCGCCGCCGGACTGCCGGGGCTCGACGCGGACAGCGTCGGCCACCTCAGGAACGTCGGCGTCGCGGTGGTGCTCGTCGAGGAGGGTACGACGGGCGATGCCGTCGAGCTGCCCGGAGTGTTCCGCGTGGTCCGCGCCCAGGACGTCACCACTCTGGCCTCCGTTCTGCCGGAGGCCGCCTCGCACGCCGTCGCGGCCGACCCGGCCGACGAGGCGCCTGCGACGTCCACCCGAGCGACGTCCATCTCCTTCGAGACGGGCGCGGGCGCCCTCCCCGGGGCCGGACCCGTGGACGAGTCAGGGCGAGTGCTCGCGGTCTGGGGGCCGACCGGCGCACCCGGGCGGACCACAGTCGCAGTCGGGCTGGCGGCGGAGCTGGCGCGGCGAGGACGTGACGTCCTGCTCGTCGACGCCGACGCCTATGGCGGCGCCGTTGCCCAGCACCTCGGCGTGCTCGACGAGGTCTCCGGTCTGCTGAGTGCCGTCCGGGCCGCCAACGCCGGTCAGCTCGACGCTGCGCGACTGGCCTCCGTCGCCCGCGCCGTCGGCCCCGGACTTCGTGTGCTGACCGGACTGCCCCGCGCGGACCGGTGGGTCGAGGTGCGTGGCGTCGCGTTCGACGCAGTCGTCGAGGCCGGCCGAGACCTCTGCCCCCTCGTCGTGCTGGACCTCGGTTTCAACCTCGAGCAGGCCGAGCCCGCGTTCGGCAGCAGCGCGCCGCAGCGCAACCTGATGACCGTGTCCGGCCTCGGTCACGCCGACGAGATCCTCGTGGTGGGCTCCGCCGACCCGGTCGGACTCGCGCGACTGGCCAGGAGCCTGGTCGAGCTGCCCGAGGTCGTGCCTGCCGCAACCACCAGGGTCGTCGTGAACAGGGTGCGACCTTCACTGGGCTGGGGAGAGCAGGAGGTGCGCGCCATGGTGGAGGGCTTCGTCACTCCCGCGAGCATGCACTTCCTGCCCGACGACGGCCCGGCCGCGGACCGTGCGGTGATGGCCGGCAGCCCGTTGGTCGACCTGGGCGAGTCGGCGCTGCGCAGGGCGATCGCGGAGCTCGCGGACACCGTCGACGAGACGAGCAGCAGCACCGGTCGCGCCGCGCGCGGTCGCCGAGGCCGGCTCAGGCGCCGAAGAGCAGGTAGAGCCCGCTGACCGTGTAGAACACCATGACCAGCAGGAGCGGCAGCTGGCCGGTGAGCTGGTGTCGCTTCGGGAGCACCTGCATCGCGCGGTCGTGCGCCGCGACGACTCCGAGCACGTGGCCCGTGACGACGGCGAGGACCTTCGTGACGGCCAGGAACCCCGGGTGCATCGACAGCCAGTAGTTGACCTGGCCGTCCGCGGTGCCGAGCAGGTTCGCGTCGCCGGTGGCCATCGGGTCGCTGAGCTGGATGAGCGTCTGCTGGCCGGTCTCGACGAAGTAGGTGAGGTAGTGGGCCACCATGTAGCCCACGATGATCGGCACCACCGAGTGGGCGAAGAGGCCCGGCAGCTCCCACCGTCGTAGCCCGTCGCGGGGGGCCGCGGCGACGGTCGCGGCGGTCAGGCTGACCCCGACCACGACGCAGAACGCCAGCAGCACGACCGAGTTCACCCAGGTCATGGAGAGCGTCGTGGACTGGGTGAACCGAAGCCAGGCGTTGAGGTCCTGGAAGCTGTCGAACGCCGTGCTTCCGAACAGCACGGACACGACGGCGACCAGTCCGGGCGCGGCCGGGACCCCGTCGAGGTTGGCCAGCGGGCTGCGGAGCACGAGCGTGCCGTCGTCGCGCCGGCCGAAGATCGAAAGGTGGCCGACCAGCGTGGAGTAGACCTCGAAGGGGTCGGCACGCTCGAACCACGCGGAGCCGAAGAGCGCACTGCCGACGAGGAGCACCGCGATGTAGACGGAGAACCAGAGACGGACCGGCGAGAGGTACGTCTGCTCGGGGTAGACCAGCTCCAGCCACACGAACGCGAACAGTCCCACCGCCGCCGGCCAGTAGCCCACCCAGCGCGGCAGGTCGTACATCCCGCGCTCGGGGTCCCCACCGGTGAGCCGGCTGAAGACCAGGTGCAGCGAGCGGATCGGGTTGACCGCCTTGTAGAAGGGCCCGAACAGCAGTGACGCCGGGACGATGCCGACCCAGAGCAGGACGTAGACGACGCCGAAGGTCGGGTTGAGCAGCAGGTCCGGCCCGGCGAGAGCCGCCCAGGCGACGTACACGAAGAAGGCCAGCCCGAGCACCCGCAGGGCGCCCCGGAAGTACGGCGAGTCGACCAGGCCCCTCAACCACGCCGGCGCGGGGAGACCCGATGTGGCGGCGTCGTACCGCGGGCTCCGCCACGCCACCGCGAGAACGATGAAGGAGATCGCCAGCGCCGCACTGGCCCCGGCGATCGCGAACGAGGCGGGGATCGGCAGGTCCTGGGCCCCGCCGATTCCGTGGGCGAAGACCATGGTCAGCGGACCTCGAACTGGTAGACCACGGTGCCCGACTCGTGCTCCTCCATGTCGACGATGCCCGGCGTCTCGATGGTCAGGCGCAGCGTGGACTCGCCCTTCTCGACCTCGAGCTCCTGCTCGGGGGAGGAGTGGACGTGGAGCTCGGCGGCCCGGTCGGACTCGATCTTCAACGTGATGGGTTCGCCCGCGGCCACCTTGACGCGCTTGCCCATCGGCTCGATGCGGTCGCCCTCGATCTCGATCTCGAAGGCCTGGCCGTCGTCGGGCTCTTCGGCGGAGTCCTCGCTCGGGGCGGCCTCGGCGGACTCGCTCGGGGTCTCGCTGGGGGCGCTGGCGGCCGGGGTCTCCTCTGCCGTCGGGGACGGCTCGTCGGAGCCGGCGCAGCCGGAGAGGGCGAGAGCGGCGACGGCGGCGGCGGCAAGTGCCCTGCGCATGCGGGGTCTCCTTCTGTCGGGAGCGACGGGTCCAAGAGTTCCACGGGGAAGCGTAGCGACCGACGGGGGTCCGGTCCCCGGGCACCGGGCCGATAGCCTGGGTGGCCGACCCACCCGGCCGGTGAGGCCCAGCAGAGGAAGGAGGTGCCCGATGAGTGAGCGGCTCCGTCCCGCGGACATGGCGTTCCTGGCCGACGAGTCGGCGAACGCGCCGATGCACAACGCGACCCTGGAGATCTTCGAGCCGTCGAGCACCGGCTTCGACTACGAGAAGCTGCTCGCGGTGATCGCGGACCGGATCGCCTTCGTGCCGAGGTACCGCCAGCGGATCCGGCTGGTGCCGGGCCACCTCGCCAACCCCGTGTGGGTCGACGACGACGACTTCGACCTGACCTACCACGTCCGCCGGTCCGCGCTCCCGCGCCCCGGCTCCATCGAGCAGCTGCGGGACCTGGTCGCGCGCATCATGTCCCGGCGCCTGGACCGGAGCCGCCCGCTGTGGGAGGTCTACCTCGTCGAGGGGCTCGAGGGTGGCCGGTTCGCGATCTTGTCGAAGTCCCACCAGCTGCTCGTCGACGGCGTCTCCACGGTCGACATCGGCCAGGTCCTGCTCGACGTCGACCCCCGTCCACGCGAGGTCGTGCACGACCACTGGCGTCCGGACCGGGAGCCGAGCCCGCCGGCGCTGCTCGCCGGCGCCGTCAAGGAGCAGGTTCGCCATCCTGGGCAGCTGCTGGAGACCCTCCGCGGCAACGCCGACGGGCTCCGGCGCGTCGCGGGCTCCTTGGGGCGCTCGGCCGTGCACACGGTCGGCGTGCTCTCGAACCGGCGGCGGACGCCGGACACTCCGATCCAGGCGCAGCTGTCCGAGCAGCGCCGGTTCGTCACGGTCCGCACGGACCTCCAGGACTACCGCAAGGTGCGGCGCGTCCACGGCGGCACGGTCAACGACGTGATCATGGCGACCATCGCCGGCGCCATGCGGGCGTGGCTGATGACCAGGGCGGAGGCCGTGCACGGCAGCCGGAGCCTCCGCGCGATGGTGCCGATGAGCGTGATCGACAACGAGCTCGAGCCGACCTCGCTCGGCAGCCAGGTCACCGGCCACCTGGTGCACCTGCCCATCGGCGAGTCGAGTCCGGTCGTGCGGCTGCACCAGGTCTCCTATGCGTTCAAGGCGCACAAGGACACGGGGATGGCGGTGGCCGCGGACCGGCTGGCCGACATCGCGGGCTTCGCACCGACCACCTTCCACGCGCTCGGCTCACGTGTCGCCGCGTCGCAGGTGCGACGTGGGTTCGACCTGGTCGTGACCAACGTCCCCGGGCCGCAGTTCCCGCTGTACGCCGCGGGGGCGCAGATGCTCGAGAGCTACCCCGTGCCGCCGCTGCTGCCCGGCCATGCGCTCGCGATCGGCGTGACGTCGTACGACGGGGGCGTGCACTTCGGGATCAACGCAGACCGCGACGCACTGCCTGACATCGACGTCCTCGGTCAGTGCATCGAGGAGGCGCTCGCCGAGCTCGTCGACAGTGCCAGCGAGACCCGCCCGAGGGCGCCACGAGGCCGGAAGGGTGCAGGCGCGTCGTCCGCGCGCACGACCCGCAAGAGCAACCGGGAGAGCAAGTCATGAGCACGCGCGTCTACGTCCCGAGCAGCATCGAGCGACTCCACGACCTGCTCGTGTCCGGCGGCATCGGCCCCGTGCCGGTGCTCGCGCACGCGGTCACCGACGGCCTGCGGGCCGGGCTGGCCGACGTCGGGGAGGAGGAGTGGGAGTACGCAGCCCTCACCGCGGCGGCGCAGGACTCACTCGGCCTGATCGGCGAGGAAGGCACCCCTCGTCGCGTCGTGGTGGTCGCGGAGGCCGACTCCGTCGTCCCGGTGGCCGGAGCGGAGGACAGCCTGGTCGAGATCGACGAGGTGGTCCCGCTCAGAAAGGTGGCCGCCCTGCACGTCGACTCCGAGGAGGCCGTCGAGGACGTCGCGGCGGCCCGAGAGGTGTGGGCGGCAGCCGGTGAGGGCGACCCGGCGGCCCTCGGCGCGTTGGAGCGGTGTCTGGACCACGAGCTCGGCTGGTTCGCGACGCAGGAGATCGGCGACCTCGTCAGCACCGACTGAGAGGACGCCGGGTCACCCCGTGTCGGCGTCGGCCGGCCGGCAGCGATGACTTGGGAGTAACCCTGGGCGTCTGACACGATCGGCTCATGGACGCGATCACCCAGCCCCCTGCTCCCGTCAACGAGCCCAACCTCGGCTACGCCCCCGGCAGCCCCGAGCGCGAGGAGCTCGAGCGCGAGCTCGAACGTCAGCAGTCGCGCCAGGTGGACCTGACCGCGACCATCGGCGGCGAGAAGCGGATGGGCGGCGGCGCGGAGATCCCCGTCGTACAGCCGCACGACCACCAGCACGTGCTCGGCGTTCTGAAGAACTCGACGCAGGCCGACGCCGAGGCCGCGATCGCTGCGGCGCAGGCCGCGGCTCCGGAGTGGCGGGCGATGTCGCTCGACGACCGGGCCGCCGTACTCCTCAAGGCCGCCGACCTGCTCGCCGGCCCCTGGCGCCAGCGCCTCAACGCGGCGACCATGCTCGGTCAGTCGAAGACCGCCTGGCAGGCCGAGATCGACTCCGCGTGCGAGCTGATCGACTTCTGGCGCTTCAACGTCCACTACGCACGGCAGATCGTGGCCGAGCAGCCGATGGCGAACGCCCGCGGCGTCTGGAACCGCAGCGACCACCGCCCGCTCGAGGGCTTCGTCTACGCGATCACGCCGTTCAACTTCACCGCCATCGCCGGGAACCTTCCCACAGCGCCGGCGCTGATGGGCAACACCGTGATCTGGAAGCCGTCGCCCACCCAGCAGTTCGCCGCCCACCTGGTGATGGAGCTGCTGGAGGAGGCGGGCATGCCCCCCGGCGTGGTCAACATGCTGCCCGGCGACGGGATCGAGGTCTCGAACGTCGCGCTCGAGCACCCCGACCTCGCGGGCATCCACTTCACCGGATCCACCCCGACCTTCCAGTTCCTGTGGTCCACGGTCGGCCAGAACATCTCCAAGTACCGCGCCTACCCGAGGGTGGTGGGGGAGACCGGCGGCAAGGACTTCATCGTCGCCCACCCCTCCGCCGACCCCGACGTGCTCCGGGTCGCCATGCTGCGCGGTGCGTTCGAGTACCAGGGCCAGAAGTGCTCCGCCGCGTCCCGGGCGTACGTGCCCCGGTCGGTGTGGAACCGGATGCGTGAGGAGTTCCTCGCCGAGGTGGACTCGCTGTCGGTCGGCGACGTCACCGACCTCTCGAACTTCATGGGCGCGGTCATCGACGACAGGGCCTTCGCCAAGCACGAGAAGGCGATCTCGCGGGCGAAGGACTCGTCGAACCTCGACATCCTCGCCGGCGGCGCGCTCGACGACTCCGAGGGCTACTTCGTGCGACCCACGGTCATCGAAGGCGGTGACCCGACCGACGAGATGTTCTCCACCGAGTACTTCGGTCCGATCCTCGCCCTGCACGTGTACGACGACGGCGACTTCGAGAACGTCGTGGCCCAGATGGAGTCGGTCGCGTCGTACGCCCTCACCGGGGCGATCATCGCCCAGGACCGCCGCGCGATCGCCTGGGCGGCCGAGAAGCTGCGGTTCGCGGCCGGCAACTTCTACATCAACGACAAGCCGACCGGCGCTGTCGTGGGCCAGCAGCCCTTCGGCGGTGCTCGTGCCTCGGGCACCAACGACAAGGCCGGGGCACCCTCGAACCTCCAGCGCTGGACCTCCCCGCGCTCCATCAAGGAGACCTTCGACCCGCCGAAGGACTACCGCTACCCGCACATGGGCTGACCGGCTGCGCGACGCCCGCACGCGAACGAGGCCCCGTCCAGACCGGACGGGGCCTCGCTGCGTCGTGCCGGTGCTGCTCGGTTCAGGCCGGGGGAAGGCAGAGGTCCTGGACCTGGCCCTGGCCGTTGATGTTGATGTCGAGGTGCAGGCAGGCGCTGGGCTCGGCCGAGGCCGGGGCAGCGACAGCGACGGAACCGGCCAGGCCGGCGCCTACGATGGTGAGAACAGCAACGATTCGCTTCACTCGCACTCCTACGAGACGAGCGGGAGCCAGTCTCCCGCAGTGCCCCCTCAACTTCGGAAGGAGGGAAAGGTCACGCGTCACCTGGGTTAAATTCCGGGCGACCGATGGCCGACAATGGACCGATGGGCTTCCAGACACTCGTGCCGATGCACCTCGGCCAGCTGCACGCGTACGAGACCGCCTTGCTCGCCCTGCTGGCCTTCGGCCCGTTCGTGGTGCTCGCCGTCGTGGTGACGGTGCTGCGCAGACGCGATCTCGCGGAGGACGAGCAGGAGAGCCGGGCGGGCGTCGCCCCTCACGAGCAGGGCGACGGCCGCTAGCCGCGCTCGGCCAGCCAGCGGGTGCCGACGCGCTGCTCTGCGCGCAGTGCGTGCTTGAGGAGCTCCGCGATCAGGCCCTCGATCTTGCCGCCGACGAGCGGGATGTGGACCTTGATCTCGCCGGAGACGGTCTCCACCGTGCCGTCGCCGTCCGGGCGCAGAGTGATGGTGCCCTTGAGGTGGCCGGGCTTGCCGGGGATGCCCACCTCGAGCTTCGCGCCGGTGCGGCTCGACCACTCCTCGCGCTGCTGGATGTGGATGGTGTCGCCGACGAACTTCTTGGCGAACGACGGGATGCCGTCGGCGGGTCGCTTCTGGTCGACCATCACCGACATGGTGTCGTCGACCCCGTCGACGGTCGCCGTGGCGTCGGTCGTGTGCTGCTCCTCGCACACGAGCTCGCGGAAGACGGCCTCGCCGAGCATGGCGAAGACCGCGTCCGGCGTGGCGTCGTAGCGCAGCGTGTGCTCGAACCTCACCGGCGGACACCGTCCAGCCACTCGGCGGCCACGCGCTGCTCGGTGTCCATGCCCTCGACGAACAGCTTCTCGATGAGTCCCTCGAGCTTGCCGCCGATCAGGGGGATGTTGATCCTGGCCTCGCCGTCGAAGCAGTAGACCGAGCCGTCGCCGTCGGCGGTGAGGCTCAGGGTGCCGCGGATGTGGCCGGGCTTGCCGGGGATCTCCACCTCGATGTGTCCGGTCTCCGTCGTCGCCCAGCGCTCGGTCTGGATGACCTGGGTCTCGTCGCCCACGATCTTCTTGGCGAAGCCGGGCATTCCCTTGGTGTGCTGGACCATGTCGACGCACACGGTGAGCCGGTCGTCGACCCCTTCGATGGTCACGTCGTGACGGACCGTGTCCATGGCCTCGCAGACCCGGGCGCGGAAGGCCGGGTCCGCCCGCATCTCGTAGACCTCGTCCGGCGTTGCGGCGTACTTCAGCTCGTGGCGGATCTTCATGGCGCACAATCATGACGCATCGCCCTACCCCTGGCTACGCTCCCCGGTGTGACTTCGAACCCGCCCTCCGGCTCCGTCCCGGACCCCGCTTCCGCCCCCCGCACGACACAGGAACGGGAGGAGTGGGCCGGCCAATGGGGTGGCACGGACATCGCCTTCGGAGAGCACGGGGCGAAGCTGACCTATGGCAGCTACCTGGCGCTGGAGCAGCTCCTGAGCGCCCAGCGGTTCGAGTCCGACCCGCCGGCGCACGACGAGCTGCTGTTCATCACCATCCACCAGGTCTACGAGCTGTGGTTCAAGCAGCTGCTGCACGAGGCGACGGCGGCGCGCGACGCCATGCTGGGCCGCGAGGACACAGCCGTCACAGGGCCGAACCGGCTGTGGTGGGCCCAGCACCTGCTCCAGCGGATGCACGCGATCGAACGGGTCCTCGTGTCCCAGGTCGACGTCCTCGAGACCATGACCCCGCAGGACTTCCTCCAGTTCCGCCAGGCTCTCTCGCCCGCGAGCGGGTTCCAGTCGGTGCAGTACCGCGAGCTCGAGTTCCTCTCCGGCGCCAAGGACGCCTCCTTCGTCGAGCGTTTCAAGGGGCTCACCGATGCCGAGCGACAGCGGCTGCGGCGTCGGTTGGAGGAGCCGACGCTGTGGGACGCGTTCCTGCACGTGCTGCGCCAGCGTGGCCTGCCGGCCGACACCGACGAGGAGATCACGGCGTCGGTACGACGGGCCGCGCACGACCGTGCCTCCTACTCCGACGTCTGGGCGCTGGCCGAGGCGCTGCTCCAGCACGACGAGCTGGCCGCGGCCTGGCGTGCTCGCCACGTGGTCATGGTGGAAAGGATGATCGGCACCAAGACCGGCACAGGCGGGTCGTCCGGCGCGGCGTACCTGCGCTCGCGCCTGCCTCTGCAGTACTACCCGCTGCTGTGGGAGCTCCGGTCCCACCTGTGAACCGCGGCCGCAGTGCCGCTGGGACGGCCGCGACGTCTCGTTGACGAGACACGCGGTTGCCACCCCTTGTTGGATTGGTCACTCGGCACGCCTTAGGGTCGGAAGTGGCGGCACAACGGCGTGCCTCTGGGAGCGACAAAAGGTTGATGCCTCGTGCGTACGACGCTGGACGACAGCAAGGATGAGCTCATCGCCAAGGCGGCGGAGCTGGCCTCTCATCGCAAGGGCACAGGGGGCCCTCCCGGCACCAGTGCCGAGCAGTTCCTGAGGTCCTACTACCGCCACGTCGCCCCCGAGGACATCGTCGACCGGTCCGAGGAGGACCTGTACGGCGCGGCGATGAGCCAGTACCGCCTCGCCACCCACCGGCCCCAGGGCACGGCGAACATCCACGTCTTCACGCCGACCGTCTCCGAGCACGGCTGGTCGGCCAACGGGCACACCGTGGTGGAGGTCGTCACCGACGACATGCCGTTCCTCGTCGACTCGGTCACGATGGAGCTCAACGAGGAGAACCGCTCGGTGCACATGGTGGTGCACCCGCAGCTCCTGGTGCGCCGGGACGTCACCGGCGAGCTGAAGGAGATCCACACCTCCGAGGGCCAGAACGGTCTGGGCCGCGAAATGCCCCACGACGTGTTCCGTGAGTCGTGGATGCACATCGAGATCGACCGCGAGACCCACGCCGACGAGCTCGCCGCCATCGAGCAGGCGCTCAACAAGGTCCTGCGCGACGTCCGGGAGGCCGTCGAGGACTGGGAGCGCATGAACGCCCAGGCCCGGCAGGTCATCGAGGACCTGGACAAGAACCCCCCGCCGCTCGCCGAGGAGGAGGTGGCCGAGGGCAAGGCGCTGCTCGAGTGGCTGGCCGACGACCACTTCACGTTCCTGGGCTACCGCGAGTACGTGCTCGAGTCCCTGGGCGAGGACGACTACCTCCGGGGGGTGCCGGGCACCGGCTTCGGCATCCTGCGCTCCGACCAGGACATGTCGCCCTCCTTCGGCAAGCTGCCGCCCCTGGTGAAGGCCAAGGCCAGGGACAAGACCCTCCTGGTGCTCGCCAAGGCCAACTCCAAGTCGACGGTCCACCGCCCCGCCCACCTCGACTACGTCGGCGTGAAGACCTTCGACGAGTCCGGCGAGGTGGTCGGGGAGCGCCGCTTCCTCGGGCTGTTCTCCTCGGCCGCCTACACCGAGTCGCTGACGCGCATCCCGGTGCTCCGCCAGAAGGCACGGCAGGTCATCGACCGTGCCGGCTTCGACCCGATGAGCCACACCGGCAAGGCGCTGATGGACGTCCTCGAGACCTATCCGCGCGACGAGCTCTTCCAGACCCCGCTCGACGAGCTCGTCCCGATCGCGGAGGCGGTGCTCCACACGCGCGACCGCCGTCAGGTCCGGCTGTTCATCCGTCGCGACGTCTACGGCCGGTTCCTCTCGTGCCTGGTCTACCTGCCCCGCGACCGCTACACCACCGCGGTGCGGGAACGGATCTCGTCGATCCTCAAGACCCAGCTGCGCGGTGAGTCGATCGAGTACACCGCCCGGGTCAGCGAGTCGATGCTCGCGAGGCTGCACTTCGTCGTACGCCCGCCCAAGGGCGAGCTCATCGGGGACTTCGACCACGCGGACCTCGAGCGCCGTCTGGCGGACGCCGCGCGGTCATGGCGCGACGACTTCGTGGCTGCCGTGCACAGCGAGTACGGCGAGGAGGAGGGTGCCCGGGTCGGCCGGAGGTACGCCGAGGCGTTCCCCGAGGCCTACAAGGAGGACTACCCGCCCCGCACCGGCGCGGTGGACCTCGGGCGTCTGGAGGCCCTGCCCGGGGAGGAGGGTCTCTCGCTCTCCTTCTACGAGCGCATGGACGCCGCGCCCGGCGAGGCCAGGCTGAAGATCTTCCGCGTCGGCCCGCCGCTGTCACTGAGCCAGGTCCTGCCGGCCCTGTCCGCCATGGGCGTCGAGGTCGTCGACGAGCGCCCCTACGAGCTCGAGGGGCTGCCTCGTCAGTCCTTCATCTACGACTTCGGCCTGCGCTACCACCAGGCCCTGCCGACGGGAGCGCGGGAGCTCTTCCAGGACACCGTCGACGCGGTCTGGGACGGACGCAACGAGAGCGACCGCTTCAACGCGCTCGTGCTGGCCGCGGGCCTGACCTGGCGCCAGGTCGTCGTGCTCCGTGCCTACGCGAAGTACATGCGCCAGGGCGGCACACCGTTCGGCCAGGACTCCATCGAGGACGCGCTCCGCGGCAACGTCGACATCACGCGGCTGCTGGTGCGGCTCTTCGAGGCACGTTTCGACCCGGGACGCAACGGCGACATCGCGGCCAAGAACGAGAGCCGCGAGGCCACGACGGCCGAGATCGAGGACCGGATCACCAACGCGTTGGAGGAGGTGGCCAGCCTCGACCACGACCGCATCCTCCGGTCCTACCTGACGACCATCAAGGCGACCCTGCGCACGAACTTCTACCAGCAGGACGAGAACGGCCTCTCCAAGAGCTACCTGTCGCTCAAGCTCGAGCCGAGCGCGATCCCGGACCTGCCGGAGCCCCGGCCGAGGTTCGAGATCTTCGTGTACTCCCCGCGCGTCGAGGGCGTCCACCTGCGCTTCGGCGCGGTGGCGCGAGGCGGCCTGCGCTGGTCGGACCGGCGCGACGACTTCCGCACCGAGGTGCTCGGCCTGGTCAAGGCCCAGATGGTGAAGAACGCCGTGATCGTCCCGGTCGGGGCCAAGGGCGGCTTCTACTGCAAGCAGCTGCCCGACCCCTCGGACCGTGACGCCTGGCTGGCCGAGGGTGTGGCCTGCTACAAGACCTTCATCTCCGGCCTGCTCGACATCACCGACAACCTCGTCGGCGGTGACACGGTCCCGCCGCAGCGCGTCGTTCGCCACGACTCCGACGACGCCTACCTCGTGGTCGCCGCGGACAAGGGCACGGCGTCGTTCTCCGACATCGCCAACGGCATCTCCGCCGACTACGGCTTCTGGCTCGGTGACGCGTTCGCCTCCGGCGGCTCCGCGGGCTACGACCACAAGGCGATGGGCATCACCGCCAAGGGTGCGTGGGTCTCGGTCCAGCGGCACTTCCGCGAGATGGGCGTCGACTGCCAGACCGAGGACTTCACCGCCGTGGGTATCGGTGACATGTCCGGCGACGTGTTCGGCAACGGGATGCTGCTCTCGGAGCACATCCGGCTCGTGGCCGCCTTCGACCACCGCGACATCTTCCTCGACCCGGACCCCGACGCCGCCACCTCGTTCGCGGAGCGCCGGCGGCTCTTCGACCTGCCGCGCTCCTCGTGGCAGGACTACGACAAGTCGCTGATCAGCGACGGCGGCGGTGTCTACTCCCGCAGCCTGAAGTCGGTCCCGGTCTCGCCCCAGGTACGACGGGCGCTCGGCATCGACGACAAGGTCACCTCGATGACCCCGGCCGAGCTGATGCGCTCGATCCTCCTGGCCAAGGTCGACCTGCTGTGGAACGGCGGCATCGGCACCTACGTCAAGGGGTCGGCCGAGACGCACGCGGACGCCGGTGACAAGGCCAACGACCCGATCCGGGTCAACGGCGCCGAGCTGCGCGCTCGCTGCGTCGGCGAGGGCGGCAACCTCGGCTGCACGCAGGCCGGACGTGTCGAGTACGCCCGGAACGGCGGCCGGATCAACACCGACTTCATCGACAACTCCGCCGGCGTGGACACCTCCGACCACGAGGTGAACATCAAGATCCTCCTCGACCGGGTGGTCGCGGAGGGGGACCTCACCGGGAAGCAGCGCAACGAGCTGCTGGTGTCGATGACCGACGAGGTCTCCGGCCTCGTGCTCGACGACAACTACGACCAGAACCTCGCGCTCGCCAACGCCGAGGCCAACGCGCCCGGCCTGCTGCACGTGCACGAGGACTGGATGCGCCGCCTCGAACGACAGGGGCTGCTCAACCGTGAGCTGGAGTTCCTGCCCTCGCGCAAGCAGGTCGCCGACCGGATCGACCGGGGTCAGGGGCTCAGCGCGCCTGAGCTCTCGGTGCTGCTGGCCTACACGAAGATCGTCCTGGCCGACGAGCTGATCGGGACCGACCTCCCCGACGACCCGTTCCTGCGCGCCGACCTGTTCGGGTACTTCCCGAGCCAGATGCGCCAGCACTACCGCCAGCAGATGGAGGAGCACCCGCTCCGTCGCGAGATCATCGTCACCCAGCTCGTCAACGAGCTCGTCAACGGCGCCGGGATCTCCTACTTCCACCGCCTCTCCGGCGAGACCGGGGCCACGTCCGAGGCCGTCAGCCGGGCGAACTTCGTGGCGCGGGACATCTTCGGGTCGCGCGCGCTCCTCGAGGAGATCGCCTCCTACGACAACAAGATCGACGCCGGCGTCCAGACCCGGATGCGCCTCGAGATGCGCACCCTCGTCGAGCGGGCCTCCCGGTGGCTGATCAACAACCGGCGCCCGCCGATGGACTCCGACGCGGTCGTGGACTTCTTCGAGGTCGTCGTCCAGCGCGTCATGGCACAGCTGCCCGAGCTGCTCTCGGGTCGCGAGCTGGAGGCGTACGAGCGTCGCCGGCAGTCGCTCGTCGAGGCTTCGGTCCCCGAGGACCTCGCGCGCAGGATCGCCGTGCTGCCTCCGGCGTACGGCATCCTCGCCGTGGTCGACACCGCGCACCGCGACGACCTCGACCCGATCGACGTGGCGCGGCTCCACTTCACACTCGGTGAGCGACTCGGCCTCCCGGAGCTGGCGACGCGGATCCTGGCCCTCCCGCGCAAGGACCGTTGGCAGACCATGGCCCGAGCCGCGCTCAGGGACGAGCTGCACTCCGTGCACGCACAGCTCACCGCGCAGGTGCTCGCGGAGACTCCGGCTGAAGAGTCGGCCTCGGCCCGCGTGGCGGACTGGGAGATCCAGGAGGACGCCGTGGTGTCGCGAGCCGTCTCGACGCTCGAGGAGATCTGCACCGACGAGAAGGCCGACCTCGCGCGGCTCTCCGTCGGGCTCAGGGTGGTGCGGTCGCTGCTCGCTACGCCCTGACGGTGCAGCTGGTGCGGGTGCTGGAGGGCGACGAGGCGGAGGTCAGCGCCCGAACTCCTTGGCCAGCCAGGCGGCACCGACGATGCCCGCGGAGTTGCGCAGCTCGGCCGGCACGATCGGCGTGCGCAGGTCGAGCAGCGGGAGGAACTTGTCGGAGCTCTTGCTGATCCCGCCACCGACCACGAACAGGTCCGGCCAGAACAGGCTCTCGACGTGGCTGTAGTAGCGCTGGAGGCGCTTGGCCCACTCCGCGTAGGAGAGGTCCTCGCGCTCCTTCGCGGACTGCGCGGCGCGCCGCTCCGCGTCGTGCCCGTCGATCTCGAGGTGGCCGAGCTCGCTGTTGGGCATCAGCTTCCCGTCGAGCAGGAACGCCGAGCCGATGCCGGTGCCGAGGGTCGTGAGGATGACCAGGCCCGACACGTCCTTCGCGGCGCCGTACCGGACCTCGGCGACGCCCGCGGCGTCCGCGTCGTTGACCACGTGCACAGGGTGCCCGAGGCGCGAGGTGAACAGGGCGTCGACGTCGGTGTCCACCCAGGACGGGTCGATGTTGGCCGCAGAGCGGGCGACGCCGCGCTGGCAGACCGCGGGAATCGCTATCCCGATCGGGCTGTCGCCGAGCGAGTCGGAGAAGTGGTCGGCGATCTCCTGTACGACGTCGGCCACGGCCTCGGGCGTGGCCGGCCTGGGGGTCTTGATCTTCAGTCGGTCGGCGACGAACTGTCCGGTCGCCAGGTCGACCGGCGCTCCCTTGACTCCCGTGCCGCCGATGTCGATGCCCAGGACCGGGGCGCCCGCTTCTACCTCAGCCACTGCCTCACCCATGTTTGCCTCCTTTGCCCCAACCCTAGACACTCGCACCCATGAGCTCTCACGGCCGTACCGACATGGAGTCCTTCGTCCTCGACCACCTCGACGAGGACGCGCTCGTCGAGGACCTCGGCGAGCTGGTGCGCATGCCGAGCGTGGCGGGCAGCGAGGCCGAGGCGGAGGTGCAGGACATGTGCGCCGAGATCCTGCGCAGCCAGGCCGCGGCGGTCGACCGGTGGGACATCGACCTGGCCGAGCTCCAGGAGGACCCGTGGTTCCCCGGCTCGGAGGCCGACCGCGACCGTGCCGTCGGCGTCGTCGGAGCCACCCCGGGGGAGGGGCTGCCGGCGCTTGTCCTCCAAGGCCATCTCGACGTGGTGCCGCCCGGAGACCCCGAGACGTGGCAGGGGGCGGACCCGTTCTCGGCGGAGGTCCGCGACGGTGCGCTTCACGGCCGGGGGGCCTGCGACATGAAGGCCGGCGTCGCGGCCAACCTCGCGGTCTTGCGGACCCTGCGTGCCGCCGGCGTCCAGCTCGAGCGGCCCCTCGCGGTGCACTGTGTCATCGGCGAGGAGGACGGCGGGCTGGGGGCGTTCGCCACCTTGCGCCGCGGGCACAGGGGCGAGGCCGCAGTGATCACCGAGCCCACCGGTGCCAGGATCGTGACGGCGACGGCGGGTGCGCTGACGTTCCGGATCGAGGTGGGTGGCCGGTCCGCCCACGGCAGCATGCGCCGCGAGGGCATCAGTGCCTTCGAGGCCTTCCTGCCCATCTACGAGGCGCTCGGCAAGCTGGAGCTGGAGCGCAACAAGAACCCGGACCCGCTCTTCGGGAGCGACCTGCCCTACGCCTTGTCGGTCGGTGTCGTGAGCGCCGGGGACTGGGCCAGCAACGTGCCCGACAAGCTCACCGCCGAAGGGCGGCTGGGTGTGCAGCTCGACGAGGACCCGCGGCAGGCGCGGTTCGCCCTCGAGGACGTCGTCGCCGAGGTCAGCGCGAAGGACCCCTGGCTCCGGGAGAACCGTCCCGTCGTCACCTGGCCGGGTGGACAGTTCGCCAGCGGTCGCACCGACTCCGACCATCCGCTGGTCGAGGAGGTCCTCTGCTCGGTGCGCGACACGGGCGGGCCGGCCCCCGCCCTCGGCGCCGAGGTCTACGGCAGCGACCTGCGGCTCTACGCCGGCATCGGCGGGATCCCGACGCTGCACTACGGGCCCGGTGACATCCGCGTCGCGCACGGACCCCAGGAGCACGTGCGGCTCGACGAGGTCGTCCAGGTCGCCAGGGCGCTCGTCGTACTCACCCTCCGGCGCTGCGGGGTCCGCGCCTGACCCGGCTCAGGTGGCCGCGATCCGGCCGTCGTCGGTGGTGACGACCAGGCCGTCGGCGATCGCGAACGCCAGCGCGGACTGGAACCGGTCGGCCTCCCAGAAGCGGGCGCCGGTGAGCCGCTCGAGGTCCGAGGGTGTCTGCGGTCCCTCTGCCTCGAGCGCCCGCACGATCTGGCCCATCTCGTGGAACACCTGACGGTCCCTGCGGCCCTCGGTCGAGGACTTGGGCGGTGGCATCGGCATGGCGGTTCCTCCTGGATCTGAAGCTGGACAGGTCAGGCGTTCGCGGGAGCCAGGTCGTCGCTCGCGCTGCCGTGCTCGTCGTCCTCGGCGGTCAGCGGCTGGGCGATGCTCTCGAGGGAGCGGCCCTCAGCCTTGACGCCGAGGACGGCCTCGACGACGCCGCCGGCGACCATCAGCGCCGCGCCGATGAAGTAGCCCAGGGCGATCGCCGTGATGTCCTTGCCGCCGGTGGTCGCGTCCTCGATCAGCTTGCCGAACAGCAGCGGCCCGGCGATACCGCCGGCGGCGGTGCCGATGGCGTAGAAGAACGCGATGCACAGGGCCCGGGTCTCCATCGGGAAGACCTCGCTGGCGGTGAGGTACGCCGCGCTGGCGCCCGCTGAGGCGAAGAAGAAGATGATCGCGCCCATGAGCGTCAAGGTGACGGCCGAGAACGAGCCGAGGAAGAGGCCGGTCCCCGCGAGGAGCACGCCGGAGAGGATGTAGGTCCCGGCGATCATCCGGACCCGGCCGAGCGTGTCGAAGAGCGGGCTCAGCAGCAGCGCCCCGGCGAAGTTGCTGACCGCGAACACCGCGATGTACCAGCCGGTCTGCTTGACCCCCATGAAGCTGCTGAGGGTGTCGCCGTAGGTGAAGAAGAAGGCGTTGTAGAGGAAGGCCTGACCGATGAACAGGCTGAAGCAGAGGATCGTCCGCTTCGGGTAGAGCGTGAAGACGGTGCGGGCGATGAGCCCGATGCCGATCGACTTGCGCTGGCGGATGGTGATCGTGTTGGACGTGCTGGGCAGCTCGCGGCCGGTCTCACGCTCCACGGTCTGCTCGATGTCGCGCACGATCTTCTCACCGTCGTCCTCGCGGCCGTGGATGAAGAGCCAGCGGGGCGACTCGGGGACGTTCTTGCGCACGATCAGGATGCCGACGGCGAGGATCGCGCCGAGGGCGAAGGCGGCCCGCCAGCCCCACTCCGGGTCGACCTTCGTGGGGTCGAGCAGCGGGATGGTCAGCAGTGCGCCACCCGCGGCGCCGACCCAGAACGAGCCGTTGATGGCCACGTCGACGCGCCCGCGGTACTTGGCCGGGATCAGCTCGTCGATGGCGGAGTTGATGGCGGCGTACTCACCGCCGATTCCGGCACCGGTGAAGAAGCGCGCGACGAAGTACCACATCGGGTTCATCGAGAACGCGGTCAGGACCGTGGCAGCCGTGTAGACGGCCAACGTCAGGAGGAAGAGCTTCTTGCGGCCGAACCTGTCGGTCAGCTGACCGAAGAACAAGGCGCCGAGACAGGCACCCGCGACGTACACGGCACCGGCGAGGCCGACGTCGAAGCTGCTCAGGCCCAGCCCCGTCTTGGGGTCGGCAAGCGCGTCGGACATCGAGCCGACGATGGTGACCTCGAGGCCGTCGAGGATCCACACCGTGCCGAGGCCGATCACCACCAGCCAGTGCCACCTGGCCCAGGGAAGCCGGTCGAGTCTGGCCGGGATGTCGGTTGTTATCCGCCCGGTCTCCACGCCTGCTGACATGTCTTCCTCCTTCTGGCGACGCGGCGCGGGTGCCCGGTGGGTCATCGCCGCTGCCCGAGCGCGTACCCCGTGCTTCGTCGGCTCATGCGCCGCCGTTTCCGAGCCGCTCGCCCGCGGGAGCGGCGTGCCCATCCGCGTCCGCCCACTGCGACGACCTCCTCTCCCGCAGGCCGATGCACTACGGTCCAGGCATGGACGACGAGACGTTCTTCGCCGGCGTGGACGGCCAGGCATCCCTTGTGCGAAGCGGGCAGGTTCTCGGCGAGGGAGCTGACCGCCGCCTGCCTGGACAGGATCGACGCCCTCGACCACCGCCTCAACGCGTTCACGAACGTGATGCGCGAGAAGGCGCTCGCGGAGGCGGACGCCCGCGACCAGGGTCGTTCGGACGGGGAGCCGCTCGGTCCGCTCCACGGTGTCCCTGTCGCGATCAAGGAGGAGATCGACGTCGCGGGGGAGGTCACCTCGTTCGGTGGCCGGGCCAACCGCACCCCGGTGACGGCGGACTCGGAGGTCGTCCGGCGCCTCCGGGCGGCAGGTGCGGTGGTCATCGGCAAGACGGCGATGCCGGAGTTCGGGCAGTGGCCGTTCACCGAGTCCGCGGCCTTCGGTCACACGAGGAACCCGTGGGACCCCACCAGGTCGACCGGTGGCTCGAGCGGTGGCACTGCCGCGGCGGTCGCGTCGGGCATGGTCGCCGTCGGTATGGGCGGCGACGGCGGGGGATCGATCCGCATCCCGTCAGCCTGCTGCGGGCTGTTCGGTCTCAAGCCGCAGCGCGGCCGCGTGACAGCCTCCCCGATGGAGCACCTGTGGTGGGCGCTCGGCACCACCGGTCCGCTCACCCGGTCGGTCAAGGACAGCGCGATCGTGTACGACGTCATCCGCGGCTCGTCCGCAGGCGACCGGTTCCGGGCGAGTGAGCCGGCCTCGTCGTTCCTCGCCGCCGTGGACGCGCCGATGCGACCTCTGCGCATCGGCTGGTCGACCAAGGCGGCGACCCTCGGCGTGCGTCCCGACGTCGAGAACGTCCGGGCCGTCGTGGCGACCGCCGAGCTGCTCGCCTCGCTCGGCCACCACGTCGAGGAGGTCGACCCGGGATATCCCGACACGACCGCGGCGTTCGTCCCGCAGTTCTTCGCCGGAGTGCGCACCGAGGCGGAGGAGATGGAGCACCCCGAGCTGCTCGAGCGGCGAACCCGCGAGACGGTGCGCCTCGGCGCATGGGTGCGGCCGGGTGTCGTCGAGTGGGCGATCCGGCAGGGGGAGAAGGTGGCGGCGAAGGCGAACCGCATCTTCGACCGCCAGGACCTCCTGCTCACCCCGGTGATCGCTCCGCGACCTCCCCAGGTCGGCGTCCTCGACGGTCTCGGCACGGTCGGGGCAGCGCTGAAGTCGATGCCGATGATCGCCTACACCGCGCTGTGGAACGTGACGGGCAACCCCGCGGCCTCCGTGCCGGCCGGCTTCGGGAGCGACGGCCTGCCCCTCGCCGTACAGCTTGTCGGGCGGGCGAACGACGAGCCGACGATCCTGAGTGTCTCGGCCCAGCTCGAGCAGGCACGACCTTGGGCGGACGAGCGCCCGGTGCTGGCGTGAGCGGCCTGCTGCTGACCACGCCCAGGGCGTGGGCCCGCCGGGTCGTGGGCAGCCTGCCCGGCGTGACGCTGGAGAGCCCGCTGGCCGGCCGCACCGTGATGGTCACGGGCGCCTCCTCCGGGATCGGAGAGGCCACCGCCCGCGAGGTCGCGGCCCGCGGCGGCCGCGTGCTGCTCGTCGCACGCCGCGCCGACGAGCTCGAGCGGGTGGTCGGAGGGATCGAAGCATCCGGCGGTACGGCGTACGCCTATCCGTGCGACCTCACCGACGGGCCCGCGGTCGACCGCATGATCGCGGCGGTGCTGCGCGAGCACGACGGTGTGGACATGCTCGTGAACAACGCCGGCCGCTCGATCCGCCGCTCGCTGGCGCTGTCCTACGACCGGCTGCACGACGTCGAGCGCACGGTGGCGATCAACTACGTCGCGCCGGTGCGGCTGATCCTCGCCCTCCTGCCCCAGATGGTGGAGCGCGGCGACGGGCACGTCGTCAACATCCTGACCTGGGGCGTGCAGGTGAAGGCGCCGAAGTTCGCCGCGTACATCGCTTCGAAGACCGCGCTCGACACCTTCAGCAGGATCGCGGGCCGCGAGACGTACGGCGACGGCGTGACCTTCACGAACATCCGGCTGTCCCTGGTCCGCACGGACATGATCGGGCCCACGGACGCCTACCGCCGCGCCCCCGCGTTGAGCCCCGAGCAGGCTGCGGCGAAGGTGGTCCGCGCCCTGGAGGAGCGGCCGATCACCGTCAACACGCTGGCGGGCTCGGTGGCGGAGGTGCTCAACCTCGTCGTGCCGCGGCTCTCGGACGCGCTTGAGCCACGCGGCGTCGAAGCGGTTCCCCGACTCGCCGGCGGCCGCCCGGCACGCGCGCTCGGACGAGGAGCGCGCGACCGGCTGAGGCCGACGTGGTCGCTGTCGTTCCCGTCCACGTGGACTGGAACTGCAGGCCGCACCGCGGTTGGTCGTCCTTCCCGTCCACGTGGACGGGAAGTGCGCTCAGGCGATCCGTCAGCTGGCCTTCTTGGCGGTCTTCTTCGCAGCCGTCTTCTTGGCGGTGGCCTTCTTCGCGGGCGCCTTCTTCGTGCTCTTGCTCGACGACGCGGCCTTCTTGGCAGGCGCCCGCTTCTTCGCCGCCGGCTTCTCCTCGGCGGTCTCCGCGGCCTCTTCCTCAGCCGGCGCCTCGCCCCGTGAGCTCTTCGCCGCGTCGACGCTGCGCTGGAGGGCTGCGAGCAGGTCCACGACCTCGCCCTTCTTGGGCTCCTCGGGAGCGGCCTGCTTGACCTCGCCGCCCTCGAGCTTCGCCTTCACGAGCGCCTCGACCGCGGAGGCGTAGTCGTCCTCGTACTCGCTCGGGTCGTAGTCGCCGGCCAGCGTCTCGACGAGCATCCGCGCCATCTTCAGCTCCTGCGGCTTCGCGGCGTCCTCGGTCGCCCCCAGCGTGCCGAAGTCGGGCTTGCGGATCTCGTCGGGCCACATCATCGTCTGCAGCACCAGCACGTCGTCGCGGACACGAAGCACCGCGGTGCTCATCCGGTTGCGCAGCGACACGGTCACCACGGCCATCCGGTCGGCCTCCCGGATCGCCTCACGCAGGAGGGCGTAGGGCTTCGCCGCAGCCTTGTCGGGCTCGAGGTAGTAGGACTTCTCGAGCATCATCGGGTCGATCTGGTCGCTCGGGACGAACTTCTCCACCGAGATCTCGCGACTGCTGCTCGAGGGCAGCTCGGCGAGGTCGGAGTCGTCGAGGATCACCATCTGGCCGTCGTCGGTCTCGTAGCCCTTGGCGATGTCGGCGTACTCGACCTCGTCGCCGTCGATGCTGCAGACGCGCTTGTACTTGATCCGGCCGCCGTCCTTCGCATGGACCTGGCGGAACGAGATGTCATGGTTCTCCGTAGCGGCGTAGAGCTTCACCGGCACGCTGACCAGACCGAACGAGACTGCGCCCTTCCAGATGGCACGCACAGGCCGGCTCCCCTCTCTCGGCACCGCGACACGGCGCTTCTCCAGACCCTCGTAGGTCAGGATGGACCCATGCGACCGATGCTGGCTAGTCGAGGCACCTCGGTACCCACCGGCCCAGGATGGATTCACGAGGTCAAGTGGGACGGCATGCGCGTGCTCGCCGAGGTCACCGACGGGAGGCTGCGACTGTGGTCGCGCAACGAGAACGACGTCACGGTCAGCTTCCCCGAGCTCACCGACGTCGGCGTCCTCGCCGCCCACGACGTGCTGCTCGACGGTGAGGTGGTGGCCATGGCGGGCGGCATCCCGACGTTCGGCGCCCTCGCCGACCGGATGCACGTCTCGAGCGCGGCGAAGGCCAAGGCGCTGGCGCGCACGAACCCGGTGACCCTGATCGTGTTCGACCTGCTGCGGCTCGACGGACGCGACCTGACCGGCGAGCCGCTGTCGGTACGGCGGACCGAGCTCGAGTCGCTGGGTATCGGCAGCAGTCACTGGCAGGTGCCTCCGACGTACGACGACGGGCAGATGCTGCTGGCTGCCACCGAGCAGCAGGGCCTCGAGGGGGTCGTGAGCAAGAAGCGCTCCTCGACGTACCACTTCGGCCGGCGCGCCAAGGACTGGCTGAAGTTCCCGCACCGACCCACGCTGTCCTACGTGGTCGGCGGCTGGCGTCACGAGACCGACAGCGACTCCCGGCTCGGTGCAGTGCTCGTCGGCGCGCCGGGGCCGAAGGGGCTGAGCTACCGCGGCCGTGTGGGCAGCGGCCTCACGGGAAAGTCCGCGCAGCGGCTGCTCGAGCTCCTCGAGCCCTTGCAGAGCGACACCTCGCCGTTCTGCGACGAGGTTCCCCGGGTGGATGCCACGGGCACGACCTGGGTACGCCCGGAGGTGGTGGTCGAGGTCGCCACCTTGGGCCTGACACCCGGGGGCCGGCTCCGGCAGCCGAGCTACCAGGGCGTGCGCTACGACCTGGCACCGAGCGAACTGGGGGAGTGAGCGTGGCGAAGACCGAGGAGCAGGTGACCGTCGAGGTCGACGGACGCCGGCTGAAGATCAGCAACCTCGACAAGGTGCTCTACCCCGCGACCGGAACGACCAAGGGCGAGGTCCTGCACTACTACGCGCAGATCGCGCCGGTGCTGCTCCCGCACCTGGCGGACCGGGCGGTGACCCGGATCCGGTGGCCCAACGGCACGGCGGAGCAGAGCTTCTTCGAGAAGAACCTGCCGTCGGGCGCTCCGGACTGGCTGCGCTACGTCACGCTCTCCTCGACCGGCTCCCGTGGCGGAGGGGACTCGATCGACTACCCCGTCATCGACGACCTCGCCGGACTCACCTACCTCGCGAACCTCGCCTCGCTCGAGCTACACGTCCACCAGTGGAGGCTGGGTCGCAACAACCAGCCCAAGAACCCCGACCGGCTGGTCATCGACCTCGACCCAGGCGCCCCCGCCGGGCTCCACGAGTGCGCGCGGGTCGCACTGCTCGTGCGCGACCGGCTGGGGGAGATGGGGCTGCCCACCGCGCCGGTCACCAGTGGCAGCAAGGGGCTTCACCTGTACGCCGCGCTGCCCGGCCGTCTCAACGCCGACGAGGTCCGCGACCTGGCGAAGAAGGTGGCACAGGAGCTGACCAAGGCACACCCGGACCTCGTGCTGTGGCAGATGACGAAGGCGATGCGCGGCGGGAAGGTCTTCCTCGACTGGAGCCAGAACACGAGGACGAAGACGACGATCAGCCCGTACTCCCTGAGGGGGACCGCGGCGCCGTACGCCGCGGCACCCCGCACCTGGGACGAGGTGGAGAAGGGCGCTGCCGAGGGTGGCACTCTGCAGCAGCTGGAGATGGGCGAGGTGCTCCACCGGTCGGAGACGATGGGGGACGTCTTCGGAGAGCTGCTGCACCAGACCTGACTGGCTCGTCGGGGGCGGCCACGGGCTGCCCCGCCGCTCCCGAGAGGCGGCGGGACCTGTCAGCCCGGTGACAGGGCACTTCTACCCATTCGTGACGCGCGTCATGCTTCGGATGCGCTGTCGATCCGTCTCATTTGACGCTCTGTCCTCTTCAGAACCATTCGCATCAGTTGTCCACAGATCGATGGGATTGGGTCTGGTCGAGCGCCGGTCTCGTCGGCCACACTCCGACTCGACAAATCTCGGGTGACTGGTGGCCGACCATGAGCGTGACTCTTGCCGACAGCTACGGCGACATCGTCGAGCTGCTCGACGCCCAGCTGCGCGAAGCGGTGCGTCGCGACGGGATCGACCCGCAGCGCGACGTGGCGGTGGTGCGCAGCATCGCCGTCCGCCTGGTCGGCGACCACGACCAGCGGAGCCTCACCGGGGCGGTCGCGCCGGTCGGTGACCCGGAGGCCGTCGTCGAGGAGCTCGTGGCCAGGGTGGCAGGGTTCGGGCCTCTCCAGCGCTACCTCGACGATCCTGCGGTCGAGGAGATCTGGGTCAACGACCCGAGCCGGGTCTTCGTCGCGCGCGCGGGCAAGCACGAGCTGACGAGCACCATCCTCAGCCGCGCGCAGGTCGACGAGCTCATCGAGCGGATGCTGAAGTCGAGCGGCCGTCGGATCGACCTGTCACAACCGTTCGTCGATGCGATGCTTCCCGACGGGCATCGGCTGCACGTGGTGCTCGAAGGGATCTCGCGAGGCTTCAGCGCGGTCAACATCCGCAAGTTCGTGGTCCGGGCATCCCGCCTCCAGGACCTGGTCGGGCTCGGCAGCCTGTCGGACCAGGCCGCCCGGTTCCTCGACGCAGCCGTGCGTGCCGGCCTCAACATCGTCGTCGCCGGAAGCACCCAGGCCGGGAAGACGACGTTCTTGAACTGCCTGGCCGCGAGCATCCCGGGCGAGGACCGTGTCGTGTCGGCGGAAGAGGTCTTCGAGCTCCGCTTCAACCACCCGGACTGGGTGGCGCTCCAGACCCGCCAGTCCGGCCTCGAGGGGACCGGCGAGGTGCGGCTGCGAGACCTGGTCAAGGAGAGCCTGCGGATGCGTCCCTCGCGCATCATCGTCGGTGAGGTCAGGGCGGAGGAGTGTCTCGACCTCCTGCTCGCGCTCAACGCCGGGCTGCCAGGCATGGCTTCGTTGCACGCGAACAGCGCCCGCGAGGCTCTGGTGAAGATGTGCACGCTCCCGTTGCTGGCAGGGGAGAACATCGGCGCGCGGTTCGTCGTCCCGACGGTGGCGTCCTCGGTCGACCTCGTGGTGCACCTAGGCATGGACCACCATGGGGTACGCCGGGTGAACGAGATCGTCGCTGTGCCGGGACGTGCGGAGAACGACACGATCGAGACCGAGGCGCTGTTCGTTCGGGAAGGGGACCACCTGGTTCGCGCGACCGGCATGCCGCCGAGGATCGAGCGCTTCGAACGGATCGGCGTCGACGTCCACGGCGTATTGAACGGGGCGGTCTGATCGTGGGCGTGGTTCTCGGCCTCGGCACGGGTGTGGGCCTGCTCCTCGTCTACTGGTCACTCGTCTCTCCGCGCGCCTCGCGTCCCGTTGCCGGTCCCTCGAGGCTCGAGCTGCTTCTCCGGAGGGCAGGGCTCGAAGCCACGTCGCCCGGGGGAGTGGTCGCACTGTGCTTGGGCACCGCCCTTGCCGCCGGCCTCGTGGTGCAGGTGATCTCCCGGACGTGGCCGGTGAGCGCGGTGTTCGCTCTCCTCGGCGGCTACCTACCGATCGCGGTGCTCAGCGGACGGGCACACCGTCGACAGCGCGACCTCGCCGAGGTCTGGCCGGAGGCCGTGGACAACCTCACCTCCGCTGTGCGCGCGGGCATGTCCCTGCCCGAGGCCCTCGCCCAGCTTGCGGTCCGCGGACCCGAGCCGCTGCGTCCTGCGTTCGCCGCCTTTGCCGTCGACTACCAGGTGACCGGCCGCTTCGGCGACTGCCTGGACCGGTTGAAGGAGCGGCTGGCCGACCCTGTCGGTGACCGGGTCGTCGAGGGACTGCGGATCGCCCGCGAGGTCGGGGGTGGGGAGCTGGGCCGTCTGCTTCGCAACCTCTCCGTGTACCTCCGTGAGGACGCGCGCACTCGCTCCGAGCTGGAGTCGCGCCAGGCCTGGGCGGTCAACGGCGCGCGGCTCGCCGTCGCGGCGCCCTGGCTGGTGCTGCTCATGCTGTCGTTCCAGCGCGAGGTGATCTCGCGTTACGCCTCCGCCGCAGGTGTGGTCGTGCTGGTCGTGGGTGGCGCATGCTGCCTGGTGGCCTACCGGTTGATGGTGAAGATCGGCCGACTGCCTCAGGAGAGGCGGATCCTCTCGTGAACGTTGCCATGTGGGGCGCGGTCCTCGGCGCAGCCGCCGGTCTGGGCCTGATGTTTGCTCTCGACCGTGCCTTCGCGCTCCGACGACCCCGACTCGAGCTGCGCGTTCTGCCCTACGTCCGGGACCTGCCTGCTGCGCGGCGCAGCACTCCCTACGCGACCCAGCGGCCGCGATCCGCGGTCGTCGCGGTCTTCGGTCCGGGCGTCCAGTCCGTCGCGCGCGCCCTGGACCGGGTGCTCGGCGGAGCGGTGTCGGTGCGGCGCCGACTCGAGCGGGCGAACCTGCCCATGACCGTGCATGACTTCCGGGTCGAGCAGGTGGTCTGGGGGATGGTGTCCTTCTCGGCCACGGCCGCCGTCTCGGTCCTCGTGGCGCTCCGGAGTCCGGGGAGAGCCCTGCCGCTGCTCTTGCTGTGCGGCATCGCCTTCGTCCTCGGGGCTCTCTGGAGGGAGAACCGGCTCACCGCGCAGGTCAAGGCTCGTGAGCGTCGCATGCTCACGGAGTTCCCGACCGTCGCCGAGCTCCTCGCACTCGCCGTTGCCGCCGGCGAAGGGCCTGTCTCCGCCCTCGACCGGATCGTGAACCGCGCACACGGTGAGCTCTCGGTCGAGCTGGCCGGCGTCCTGGCCCAGGTCCGGACGGGGACGCCGGTCTCGCGCGCGCTCGACGACCTTGCAGCCCGCAGCGGTCTGCCGGTGGTCGCGCGATTCGCCGAGGCTGTGGCCGTAGCCCTGGAGCGGGGAACCCCGTTGACAGAGGTGATGCACGCGCAGGCGGCTGACGTGCGTGAAGCAGGTCGCCGCGCGTTGATCGAGACGGGGGCGCGCAAAGAGGTCGTGATGATGGTTCCGGTGGTCTTCCTGGTCCTGCCGGTGACCGTGCTCTTTGCGTTCTGGCCAGGGGTCGTCGGCCTGCGGCTCGTGACGCCGTAGGCAGCCCGTTTCGAAAGGCAGGAATGAAGATGGCCGCTCTGGTGTGGCAGTGGTGGGCACGGACGCTCTCGGACGTGGCCGCGCGCCGTGACGACCGCGGTGACGTGCCAGGATGGGTGCTCATCACGGTGATGACCGCAGGCCTGGTGACCGCGCTGTGGGCAGTGGCGGGCGACGTGCTCAGCCAGATGCTGACCGACGCGCTCCGCTCGGTGTCGAGCTGACGATGCCGGGGCGTCGACCTCGCGATGAGTACGGCTCTGCCGTGGTCGACTTCGTGCTGGTGCTCGTCGTACTCGTGCCACTGTTCCTCGGCATCGTCCAGGTGGCGCTGGTCCTCCATGTCCGCAACACGTTGACCTCCGCGGCGTCGGAGGGCGCCCGTTATGCCGCGACCGTCGACCGGCCGTTGGAGGCCGGGGTCGAGCGGACCAGGATCCAGATAGCCGGCGCAGTCGCGGCGAGCTTCGCGCGCGACGTCACCGCCACCGAGACGATGCTCGACGGAGTCCCGGTCGTGCGGGTCGACGTCGAGGCGGAGGTTCCGCCCCTGGGGCTGTGGGGGCCGGCCGTGCGAGTCGCCGTCTCCGGTCATGCGATCGAGGAGACGGCGTCGTGAGGAGACGCGACGAGCACGGGAGCGCCCTGGTGGAGTTCGCCTGGCTCGCGATCCTCCTCATGGTGCCGCTGCTGTACATCGTCCTGACGGTCTTCGAGGTGCAACGCGCCGCGTTCGGCGTGAGCACGGCTGCGCGGGCCGCGGGCAGGGCGTTCACGCAGGCGCCGGGCGAGGCCGTGGCCATGGACCACGCTCTCGCGGCCTCCAACCTCGCGCTGCGAGACCAGCACCTCCTGGCCGAGCGCCGCTCGCTCACAGTCCTGTGCGCCCCGGACCCCGGCAACTGTCTTGCACCCGGCTCGGTCGTGACGGTCTCGGTCGGCTACCCGGTGCCGCTCCCACTGCTGCCGGACATCCTGGGCGGGCAGCGGCCGAGCATCCGGGTGCAGGCAGAGCACACGCTTCCGTACGGCACCTTCCGCGAGGACCGCCCATGACAGTGAGGATCCCGCGGGGCGAGCACGGTCAGACGACGCTGCTGATCATCGGCTTCGTCCTGGTGATCGCGATGACGGTCGTGGTGGTGGTCGACGCCTCCGCGGCCTACCTGCGGAGGCAGGCGCTGAGCTCGCTCGCCGACGGCGCGGCTCTGGCGGCCACGGACGGCATCCAGGGGGAGCAGGTGTACACGACCGGACTGGGTGAGCGGGCTGCCGTGGACCCCGAGACGGCTCGCGTGTTCGTGCAGGCACATCTGGCCTCGGTGGGTGCCGGCGAGCAGTTCCCAGGGCTCACGCATGCCGTCGAGACCGATGGGGAGCGGGTCGTCGTACATCTCCGCACACGGCTCGACCTCCCGCTCCCGCTTCCGGGGGTGGCGGACCGGACCGAGGTGTCCGCGACGGCTGCGGCGGTGGTCGCGGTCACCGACTAGAAGCGGCTCCGGCGCTGTCGCTCACTAGTGCGAAAGAACTACCGCTCACCGCATGTTTGAGTCAGTACAAACTGGGACAGGATGGGGCTTGTGCGGCACAGCAACCCTTGACGAGTGCTGCCGAACGCGCTTAAGTGCAAAGACGTGGTCAAGCAAAAGTGCCACGAACAGATCAATCCAGAAGTAGGTAGCAAGCATGACCGCTTCGCCTGAGCTTAACGAGCAATTGCTGGAAGGATCAGCGGCCCCCGTTCCGTCAGAAGCGGTAACGGAGTCCGACCGCAGCCAGATCACAGCCCGCCTGCTGGCCCAGATCGCCGAGACCACTGATGAAGTGGAGCAGAAGAGGCTGCGCGACGAGATCGTCGTTCTCAACATGGGCGTGGCGCGAGCCATCGCCTCCCGGTACCGCGACCGTGGTATCTCCCGCGACGACCTGTTGCAGGCCGCCTATGTCGGCCTCGTCAAGGCAGTCCAAGGTTTCGACCCCTCCTACGAACGGGACTTCCTCAGCTACGCCGTCCCGACCGTGACCGGAGAGGTCAAGCGTTACTTCCGCGACTTCGGGTGGACGGTTCGCCCGCCCCGTCGCATCCAGGAGCTGCAGGCGCAGATCTCTCGCGCCTCGAACGAGCTCTCGCAGACGCTCCACCGTTCGCCCAAGCCTCGTGAGGTGGCGGAGTTCCTCAACATCGACGTGGACTCGGTCATCGAGGCGCTCGCGGCCGACGGCTGCTTCACCCCGGCCTCTCTCGACGTTCCGGTCGGCGAGGACGGCAGTGGCTCCCTCGGGGAGCTGCTCGGTGGTGAGGACGCCGACCTCGGTCGTGCGGAAGCGCGCATCCTGCTCGGCCCGGCGGTCCGCAAGCTCAAGGAGCGGGACCGCAGGATCATCGAGCTGCGGTTCTTCTACGGGTGGACCCAGGAGCAGATCGCCCAGGACATCGGGGTGACGCAGATGCAGGTCTCGCGTCTGCTCTCTCGCATCCTGTCCGACCTGAGGTCCGAGCTGGCCTGAACTGCTCCATCCGGAGCACCCCGCGCCACAGAAGTGGGCGGGAACGGCACACCTGCCGAGTGCAGGGTTGTCGTTCCCGCCCACTTCTGCGTGAACAGCCTGGTCTCGGAGCCACAGGCAGCCAGAGGCAAGGAGTACGGCGGGGTGGTGGGGGTCAGTCGAAGCGGCGGCGCCGAAGGATCGGCAGCACAGCCCAGAGCACGGCGAAGAGCGAGATCGATGCGATGCCGGCGATGTGCGCGGCCGGCGCCCCGACCACGACGTCGAAGACCAGCCAGACCACGCCGGCCATGGTGAGGGCCAGCGCCACCAGGCCCTGTCGTGCCGCGCTGTTGGCCGCCTCGACGATCCACTTCCGCTCGCCCTGCCGGAAGAGTGTCCGGTGGAACGCCACCGGGGCGACGATCAGGCCGGTCGCGATCACGGAGCCGCTGAGCACGCCGAGGTAGACCCACTTCTGCAACGTGTCCAGGTCGTCGAAGCGGGTCGTGAACGGCACCGTGAGCAGGAAGCCGGTGAGGATCTGCACGCCGGTCTGCATGACCCGCAGCTCCTGGAGGAGCTCGTTGAGGTTGCGGGTCAGCTTCTCGTGCTCGTCCTCGTCGCCCGGGCCGGGGCCGTGGGGACTCTCTTCTGCGGTCGTCGGGTCAGTCATCGGAACGCCTCTTCAGGGGTCGGGTCGCTGGGCCTTGCAGCACTGCCCCGTCGAGACCGAAGCGCGACCCGTGACAGGGGCACTCCCAGGCCTTCTCGGCGCCGTTGAAGGATACGAGGCAGCCCATGTGCGTGCAGGTCGGGGAGACCGCGTGCACGGCGCCGTCCTCGTCGACGTACGTCGCCCACTCGCCGTCGGAGCCGCCCACGATGCCGGCCTGGCCCGGGCGGAGGTCGCCGGGGGAGAGGGCACGCCCGACCTTTGCCTTCAGGTGTGCGCCCGCGTTGGCGGCGAGTCCGGCCACGGAACGGGCACCGGAGGTCACCACGGTCTTCGCCTCGAGGGCGGGGTGGACTCGGCGCGGGTCGTAGATCCGGGCCCAGGCGGGTGGCCGTCCGTCGATGCTGTCGCGCAGCATCAGACCGGCGAGCACGCCGTTGGTCATGCCCCAGCCCGCGAACCCGGTCGCGACCCAGGCATGCTTCGCGCCCGGGTGCAGGGGGCCGATGAACGGCACCTTGTCTCCGCTGGTGTTGTCCTGCGCCGCCCAGGTGAAGCGCACCTCGTCGACGGGAAACCGGTCGGTCAGCCACCGCTTCAGGTCGGCGAGACGCTCGGGCGCCCTGGGGTCGCCGGGCGTGAACGGCGCGCCGGTGGCGATCAGCAGCCGCCCTCCGTCGTACGGCGCACCGCGCAGCGAGCGCGTGTCGGAGCTGGTGGAGATGTACATGGCGCGGGGGTCGACGGCCTCCGGTACGACGGCCGCCGCGGCGAACTCGCGGTGCGGCGTGAGCCTGCTGAACATCAGGGCTCGGTCGAAGATCGGGTAGTGGGTCGCCACCACGACGTCGCGGGCACTGACCCGGTGGCCACCCTCGGTGGTGAGCACGCACGGCGTGCCCTCGGTGAGGTCGGTGACCCGGGTGTTCTCGAAGATCAGGCCGCCCTGGCCGACGAGGTCCTCGGCCACCGCGCGGAGGTACTTGCGGGGATGGAAGGCGAGCTGGTCCTCCACGCGGACGGCGCCCGCCACCGGGAACGGCAGTCCGGTGTCCTGGGTGAACGTCGCGGGCAGCCCGGCACGGCGGGCCGCCTCCGCCTCCTTGCGAAGCATGTCGACGTCGGTGTCCGACTCGGTGTAGACGTAGGACGGCTGCCGCTCGAGGTCGCAGTCGATGCCGAGCCGGTCGACGGTGTCGGCGACGTGCTCCATCGCGAGGGACTGGCTGGTGGCGTAGGCCTCGGCGGTCTCCTCGCCCAGCTTGCCGGCCAGGTGGTGGTAGATCGCGCCGTGCAGCACGGAGACCTTCGCGGTGGTCCCGCCGGTCACGCCCGCGGCGATGCCGCCCGCCTCGAGAAGGGCGACCGAGCGGCCGGTGCGGGCGAGCTCGGAGGCGATGCTGATGCCCGCGATCCCTGCTCCCACGACGGCCACGTCGACGGTGATGTCCTCGATCAGCATCGGGTAGTCCGGCGTCTCCGCCGAGACCATCCAGTACGACGCGTTCGTCTCCATGGTCAGCGAGTCCTCTCCTCAGGAAGGCACAGGACCTCGTCGGTACCCGTGGCGCATGGCGGGCATGCACGCCCCCGCACGCGGTGTGGGCCACCCCGGGAGCCGGAATGAGACCGGCCTTCACGGGTATGGAACCCCAAGAGGGAATAGGAAGGAAGACGACATGATGAAGAAGCTGATGTTCCTCGGCGCCGGCGCGGTCGGCTACGTCCTCGGCGCGAAGGCCGGCCGGGAGCGCTACGAGCAGATTGCAGATCAGGCCAGGAAGCTGCGGAACAACCCGACGGTCCAGGAGAAGATGGACCAGGCCAAGCACGTGGCCAAGGACGCCGCAGGGACCGCCGTGGACAAGGCCCGTGACCAGGTGAGCGGCGGCTCGTCGACGCCGGCCGGAACCTCGCCGAGCGCGACCTCGACGCCGACCGGCGCGACCGGTCCCCGGAGCTTCGGGGTGGGCAGCGAGGGGAGCTGACCCCGACCCGCCTCGTGGGCGGCGCTCCCGCGGAGCGATCGTCGGCGGGCCGGGTCTCAGGAGCAGGTTGTCGGGGTGCAGCGCGCCGCCCGATGTCGGATGGCTGCGCTGCACCCCGTCGCGTACCCTTGCGACGTGGCAGGCCCCGACTTCGAAACCCAGATCAAGCAGCTCCAGGCGACCATGCACACGATCGAGCAGGTGCTCGACGTGGACGACATGCGCAAGGAGATCGCCGAGCTCGGTGACCAGGTGGCCGCCCCCGACCTCTGGGACGACCAGGCCAACGCGCAGAAGATCACCGGCCGGCTCTCGACCCTCCAGGGCGAGCTCGAGCGGTTCACCTCGCTGCAGAGCCGCATCGACGACCTGTCGGTGCTGCTCGAGCTGTCCCGGGACGAGAGTGACGCGGAGTCGCTCAGCGAGGTCGAGGCTGAGCTCGGGCGCATCCACAAGGCCGTCGAGCTGCTCGAGGTCCGCACGCTGCTGTCGGGCGAGTACGACGCACGCGAGGCGCTCGTGACCATCCGCTCCGGGGCGGGCGGAGTCGACGCGGCCGACTTCGCGGAGATGCTGATGCGGATGTACGTCCGCTGGGCCGAGCGCAACAAGTACCCCGTGGAGGTCTTCGACACCTCCTACGCCGAGGAGGCGGGACTGAAGTCCGCGACCTTCGCGATCCACGCGCCCTACGCCTACGGAACGCTCTCGGTCGAGGCGGGCACGCACCGCCTGGTCCGGATCAGCCCGTTCGACAACCAGGGCCGCCGCCAGACCTCGTTCGCCGCCGTCGAGGTCGTGCCCGTGCTCGAGCAGACCGACGAGATCGACATCCCCGAGGACGAGATCCGCGTCGACGTCTACCGCTCCTCCGGCCCGGGCGGACAGTCGGTCAACACCACCGACTCGGCGGTCCGCCTGACACACATCCCGACGGGGACGGTCGTCAGCTGCCAGAACGAGAAGAGCCAGCTGCAGAACAAGGCCAGCGCGATGGTGATCCTCAAGGCGAAGCTGCTCGCGCTGAAGAAGGCCGAGGAGCGCGCCCACCTCGACGAGCTCCGCGGTGACGTGCAGGGCTCGTGGGGCGACCAGATGCGCAACTACGTGCTGCACCCGTACCAGCTCGTGAAGGACCTCCGCACCGAGTTCGAGGTCGGCAACCCGCAGGCGGTCTTCGACGGCGACATCGACCCCTTCCTCGAGGCAGGCATCCGCTGGCGCCGCGGCGCGGACAAGGCCGCCCAGAACTAGTCGCTCGACGGGCCTGCCTGCCCGAGCGTGGTGGCCACGCTGACACACCACCGCTCGGCACGTCGTACGACGTCGGCCCGGGCGCCTGTCTGCGAGCCCGCCGGGGCGCCGGACGCGCCGTCGAACGGCTCGGAGACCTCGCAGCCGAGCCAGCTGTCGCCGAAGAGGCCCTCGAGTCGCGCACGGACCGACGGGGCCGGGTCCGCGCCCGTGGCGACCTCGCACACCGACGTCAGGCCGGGCCGGCCGAAGCCGTCGCCGCGCGGAAAGGTGCAGTCGTCGCCGCGGCGCGCCCGTCGTACCAGCATCCGCGCCTCGTCGAGCGCAACCGGGCGGGCGAACACCCACGCCTTCGCGGTCGTGCCGTCGCCTCCCACGAACACGCAGCCGTACTCGTGGGAGACGTCGACGTTGCCCGGGCTCACCTCGACCTCGTCGCCGTTGCCGTAGTGCGCGGTGTCGCTCACAGGGCCGTCGAGGGCCTTCGTCACGCCGTCCTCGGTGAGGACCTCGCAGAAGTCGGTACGCGGCAGCGTCAGTGCGCTGAGGTCGACCCGCCCTCGGCTCGTGGCGGAGTCGGGGCGGATCGTCTGCGTGGCCGGTTCAGACGGTCCGGAGTCGGTGAGGGTGCAGGCGCCCACCATCAGGCCGGGCAGGAGCACCGTCACCAGGAGCGCAAGCGTCCCACGGTGCGCACGTGACGCAGCCTCGGAGCGGAGGGACATGGCTCCAAACCTATGCGAAACACCGGACCAGTCACCTAGTTGGGAGGCCTGTCACAAGTCACCTAGACTCCACTGTTGGTCGGATACGCGTGCACTGCCCGACATGAGCAGCGTTCGTGTGAACCCCTGTGTCCCCGAGACCGGCCACCCACGCCTGTGATTCGCTTCGAAAATGTCACCAAGACGTATGCCGGTCAGAGCCGCGCAGCGCTCGACGACGTGAGTCTCGAGGTCGACAAGGGGGAGTTCGTGTTCCTGGTCGGCGCCTCCGGTTCCGGCAAGTCGACCTTCCTGCGTCTGGTGCTGCGCGAGGCGCGGCCCACGCACGGCAAGGTGTACGTCGCCGGCAAGGAGATCAACCGGCTGGCAGGCTGGAAGGTCCCCGGCCTCCGGCGCCAGATCGGCACCGTGTTCCAGGACTTCCGGTTGCTGCCGAACAAGACCGTGTCGGAGAACGTCGCCTTCGCCCTCCAGGTCATCGGCAAGCCGCGCGCCCACATCAACAAGGTGGTGCCGGAGACCCTCGAGCTGGTGGGTCTCGAGGGCAAGGGCGACCGGATGCCCGACGAGCTCTCCGGTGGTGAGCAGCAGCGTGTGGCGATCGCCCGCGCCTTCGTCAACCGGCCGATGATCCTCATCGCCGACGAGCCCACCGGAAACCTGGACCCGAACACGTCGGTGGGCATCATGAAGCTGCTCGACCGGATCAACCGGACCGGGACCACCGTGATCATGGCCACCCACGACGCGGGCATCGTCGACCAGATGCGCAAGCGCGTCATCGAGCTGTCCGGCGGACACGTCGTGCGCGACCAGTCGCGCGGTGTGTACGGCTACCAGCACTGATCGAGGACGAGGAACTCCTAGATGCAGCTGACCTATGTCTTCTCAGAGCTCGGGAACGGGCTCAAGCGCAACGTCTCCATGACGATCGCGGTGATCGTGACGATCTTCGTCTCGCTCACCCTGGTCGGGATGGGCCTGTTGCTCAACGCCCAGGCGGACAAGGCGGAGCAGTACTGGGGCAGCAAGCTCCAGATCACCGTCTTCCTCTGCAACCAGAACTCGACGACCGCCAACTGTGTGGACGGCGAGGTCACCAAGGCCCAGAAGGCGGAGATCGAGAAGGTCCTCGACGAGCACCCCGAGGTCGGGTCGTGGCGCCTGCAGAGCAAGCAGGAGGCCTACGACAAGTGGCGCAGCGCCTACATCTCCGACGACGAGACCGAGCAGCGCGTCTACGAGTCGATCCGGCCCTCGGACATGCAGGAGTCGTACTGGGTCCAGCTGAAGAATCCCGAGAAGTTCATGGGGATCAAGAGTCAGGTCTCCGGGCTGCCGGGCGTCAACACCGTCCGTGACCTGCGCGAGGTCCTCAAGCCGATCTACTTCTGGATGAACGTGATGAAGTGGGGCGCGATCTCGATCGCGGGGTTCCTGATCTTCGCGGCGGTCCTCCAGGTCGGCAACACGATCCGGCTCGCCGCCTTCGCCCGGCGCCGGGAGATCGGCATCATGCGCCTGGTCGGCGCTTCGAGCCTCTACATCCAGCTGCCGTTCCTGATGGAGGCACTGGTGGCTGCACTGGTCGGCGTACTGCTGTCCGCGGCGACGATCGGTGTGTTCATGTACGTCGTGATCTACCAGATGCTGCGGCCGACCTCGAACATCGTCGCCTGGGTCGACTGGTCGGACGGTATCTGGGCAATTGGGTCAATAGCTCTCATAGGGTTGTTGCTCACACTGGTTCCGACCCTCGCAATGACCCGGAAATACCTCAAAGTCTGAGTAAGGTCCGTTAACGTCGAAAAGGTCCAATGCACGACCTTCACGACAGCTAAGGCAGACCGGTGGTCCGAACCTTCCCCCGAACCTCCGTGCGCCGCGGTACGGCCGCTCTGGCGGCGAGCAGCCTGCTCCTGAGCGTGGCTGCGCTCCCGCTGGCCTCGGCCGACGACCTGCACAAGAAGAAGAAGCGCGTCGAGGGCAACATCTCGCGCACCATGGATCACCTCGACCAGTCGAGCTCCAAGCTCGTCGAGGCTACGCGCGCGCTCGAGGCGGCGCAGGCTCAGCTCGACGCCGCACAGGCTCACCTTGCGAAGACGCGCGGGGAGCTCGCCGCGGCCGTCGTCCTCGACCGCCAGATGCAGGCAGCGCTCGACAAGGCGGTCCTGCGGCTGCAGAACGCACGGCGCGAGCTGGCCAAGGGCAAGGCCGACGTCGCATCGCAGGAGGAGCTGCTCGGACAGCTCGCGGTCCAGAACTACCAGCAGGGCGACCCGAACCTCCTCGGGCTGTCGATGGTTCTCTCCTCGCAGGACCCCGCCGAGCTGACGAGCCAGCTCAACTCGGTCCGCAACGTGCTCGACAAGGAGTCGGTCACCCTCGACCGCCTCGACGCCGGCCGCGTGCTGCTCACGGTCAAGGAGCAGGAGGTCGAGCAGGCCAAGCAGGAGGTCGCCGAGCAGCGTCGGGAGGCGGCGGCGAACCTCGAGCGCAAGACGGCCCTCGAGGCACAGGCGGAGGAGGCAGAGCAGGCTGTCTCCACCATGGTGAGCGCTCGTTCGAAGGCGCACAGCGCCGCGTCCGCTGCGAGACGTGCCGACCTCGACATGCTCCGCGGCCTGCAGCAGGAGCGCGACCGGATCTCGGACATGCTGGCGCGCAGGGCCGAGGAGGCGCGACGTCGTGCGGAAGCTGCCGCCGCCCAGGCCGCCGCGGACGCCGCGAGGCCCACCCAGTCCTCCGGCGGCTTCCTCGACTACCCGGTCGACGGCTACATCACCTCGTCGTACGGCATGCGGCTCCACCCCGTCTACCACCGGTGGACGCTGCACGATGGAACCGACTTCGGCGTCGGCTGCGGTACGCCGATCCACGCCGCCGCCTCGGGCCGCGTCATCGCGGTCTACTACAACGAGGGCTACGGCAACCGGGTCATCATGGACAACGGCTACCACCGGGGCGTGGGGCTCGGCACGGCCTACAACCACCTGAGCTCCTACTCGGCCTATGTCGGGCAGAAGGTCGAGCGCGGAGACGTGATCGGCTACGTCGGCAGCACCGGCTACTCCACCGGCTGCCACCTGCACTTCATGGTGTTCGAGAACGGCGCGACCGTGGACCCGGTCAACTGGCTCTAGCCCCGCCGGTGGGCGCGGAAACCGGGGGAAACCGGATTGCCCCGGCCTGACACAATCGGGGCATGGCCAAGGAGCAGGGGCAGAAGCTTGTCGCGCAGAACAGGAAGGCGCGGCACGACTACCACATCGAGGACACCTACGAGGCGGGCCTCGTGCTCACCGGTACCGAGGTGAAGTCCTTGCGCATGGGGCGCGCCTCGCTCGTCGACGGCTTCGCCGAGGTGCACGAGGGCGAGGTGTGGCTGCACGGCGTGCACATCCCGGAGTACACCCAAGGCACCTGGACCAACCACGCCGCCCGCCGGAAGCGGAAGCTGCTCCTCAACCGGCACGAGATCGACCGGATCGAGTCCCGCGTCAACGAGAAGGGCCTCACGCTGATCCCGCTCTCGCTGTACTTCAAGGACGGCCGGGCCAAGGTCGAGATCGCCCTGGCACGAGGCAAGAAGACCTGGGACAAGCGCCAGGCGATCGCCGAGCGCCAGGCCAAGCGCGAGACCGAGCAGGCTGTCGGGCGTCGCCTGAAGGGCATGGAGTGAGCCTGGCCGACGCCGAGGTGCCGGCCTGGTGGGAGCGCCTCGGGATCCCGGGGCTGTACGACGTGCACGTGCACTTCCTTCCGCCCAACATCATGGCGAAGGTGCGGGCACAGTTCGACTCGGCCGGCCCGCTCATCGGCAGGCGGTGGCCCCTCGCCTACCGCGGCACGGACGAGGAGCTTGTCGCGCAGCTGCGTGCCTTCGGCGTACGACGGTTCTCCGCGCTGCCTTACGCGCACAAGCCCGGCATCGCCGGGTACCTCAACGACTGGGCGCGGAGCTTCGCGCAGGAGGTCCCCGAGTGCCTCCGGTCGGCGACCTTCTACCCGGAGCCGTCCGCCGCTGACTACGTCGCCGACGGGATCGACGAGGGTGTCGAGATCTTCAAGGTGCACGTCCAGGTCGGCAACTTCGACGTCCGCGACCCCCACCTGGACAAGGTGTGGGGCCAGCTCGCCGACGCCGGCACCCCCGTGGTGATCCACGCCGGGTCCGGGCCGGTCCCGAACGAGAACACCGGCCCCGGACCTGTCCTCGAGGTGCTCAAGCGGCACCCGCGACTCACGGCCGTGATGGCCCACATGGGGGCACCGGAGTACGTCGAGTTCCTGGAGATGGCCGAGCGTTTCGAGCGGGTGCACCTCGACACCACGATGGCGTTCACCGACTTCTTCGAGGAGATGGCGGCGTTCCCGACCGAGCTCCGTCCGCGGCTCCGTGACCTTGCGGACAAGGTGCTGCTCGGCTCGGACTTCCCGAACATCCCCTACGCCTACGCGCACCAGCTCGAGTCGCTGGAGAGGCTGGACCTGGGGGAGGAGTGGCTGCGCAAGGTGTGCTGGCAGAACGCCGCATCTCTGGTGGATGGGGAATAGTCGGTCGTCCCGGTCGGTTGGGACAGGTACAGTGTTCCTACTGTTTGAAAACTCAAGAGGGGCTGATCGGTTTCGACTTGGGACGTTCGTTCCAGGGGAAGCGGGTCGAGAATCCAAGGTCATCTCGTAAACGTTCCTTGGAAACCAATAACTGCCAACAACCAGCGCAGTTCGTTCGCCCTCGCCGCCTGAGCGACTGGTGAACGGGTCAGACTGAGCGCCGCCTCCGGCTCAGATCCTGACCTCATTTAGGAGGCTTGCTGGTGATCCCTGGCCACAGGGGGTCACCGGGACAATTTTGTGGCTGAGTCTGTCGGCAACGTGTCTGTGCGAGTGCCGGGACTGAGAAGACGACATCGCAGACTGCACCCGGAGAAGCCCTGGAGCAGCGCCGAAGGACGCGGGTTCGATTCCCGCCAGCTCCACCGATGTGTCCGTGAGAAGCGGGCTCTGGCAGAAGTGCCTGGCCCGGGCGGACTCCCTCTTGAAGCAGAGCCGCGTCGACGAGAGTCGACGCGGCTCTGCTGCGTCACGGACAAGAATTCTTGTCACGTACGGGAAAATGGGGCAGTTTGTGCAGAACCCCATCAGCGTCCCGCCCGCAGTCGCTACGGTCAGCGGCACCCACACCGGGCTCGCGATAGAGGTGAAGGGGGAGTGACGAGTTGAGAGAGCTGCTGATGGCCAACAACATTCCCTACGTCATCCACCTTCCATGATCGATTTCGGCACATGGTCACTTCGTGAGGCCCAGCGGTACTGCGACCAGTACGCGGCCGCGGTCCCCACACGCGAGCAATGGCTGGCGACCGAGCTCGCGGTGACCCGCGGGAACCCGACCTGGCTCGAGGGACCCGATGGCCTCGAGGACCTCTGGGCCTGGGCCACGCGTCGTATCGACACCGAAGGGCCGACCAGGCTGACTCTGACGACCGCCCAGCCCGAGGACGACCTCCAACCCGGTCCGCGACCCCCGTGGCACGCCCAGGACAAGGAGAACCCGTACCTCTCCGACGGAGTGCTCTGGCTGGTGGACCTGCTCGGGTGTCACCTCGCCCGGCTCGTGCTCGACGAGGTCCCCGACGCGCACTGGGACGTTTACCGGGCTCCGTCGCGGCGACGCGACGTCAAGCAGCACCGCACCGTTCTCGTGGACGTGGGTAGCGACCGGTCAGACCCCGCCCAGATGGTGTACGGCGAGGTGATCGGACACGTCTACCACGGCAGGCCCTGGCGGCCAGATGCTCTTGGCTGGCTGCACACGTTCCTCGTGACCGGCACCTACTGAACCGGTGGTCCTCCTGGTCGCGCTTACAGCGAATCGCACCGAACCGTTCCTTATGCTGACGGGATGGACGTGGAGTTCAGTGGCGAGGTGTGGTTCTGGAGAGGACCGTCGCCGTACCACTTCGTCACCGTGCCGGAAGACGAGAGTGCCGAGCTCCAGGCGACGGCTGCCCTGGTGACGTACGGCTGGGGCATGATCCCGGTCGAGGCCCGCATCGGGTCGACCAGGTGGGAGACCTCGCTGTTCCCCAAGAACGGGGGGTACGTCGTACCGCTGAAGGACCTGGTCCGCAACGCGGAGGGGATCGACGTGGGCGACACGGTCACGGTTCGCCTTTCTGTCGGCGTCTGACCCGTCGCACACGCCCTGCCTTCCGAAAGCCCGAGACCGCCGGCGCGTGCCTCTACGCTCGCGTCATGGCCACCGTCCACGAGCTCAGCCGTGCCGACGCCCGCCGCATCGCGGTGCGGGCACAGCTGCTGACCAAGGAGCGGCCGACCGATCTGCTCGAGACGGTGCGACGGCTCTCGCTGCTCCAGATCGAGCCGACCCGGGCGATCGCGCCGAGCGCCGAGCTGGTGCTGTGGAGTCGGCTGGGGTCGGCGTTCGACCCGCAGGAGCTGTGGGACGCGGTCGACGAGCTTCGGCTGATCGAGCTGCACCAGACGCTGCGGGCGCCCGACGACATCGCGCTGTTCCGGGCCGAGATGGCCGAGTGGCCCGGCTCCGGTGAGCTGAGCGAGTGGCAGGAGGAGGTGCGCGACTGGGTGAGGGCCAACAACGACTGTCGGCGCGACATCCTCGAGCGCCTCCGCGCCGACGGGCCGCTGCCGACCAGCGAGCTGCCCGACACCTGCGTGGTGCCGTGGAAGTCCAGCGGCTGGAACGACAACCGGAACGTCCGGATGATGCTCGACAGGCTCGTGCAGCGCGGCGAGGTCGCCGCCGCGGGCGGGACCGGTCGCGACCGGCTCTGGGACCTCGCCTCCCGGATCTATCCCGACGACCCCGTGCCCCCGGTGGAGGAGGCGCGACGGCTGCTCGACGAGCGACGGCTCAGCGCCCTCGGCATCGCCCGTGCGAAGGGCACGAAGCTTCCCATGGAGCCGATCGACGTCGGCGAGGCCGGCGAGCCCGCCGTGGTCGAGGGGGTTCGCGGCCGATGGCGGGTCGACCCGGCCCAGCTCGGCCAGCCCTTCGCCGGCCGTGCGGCGCTGCTGTCGCCGTTCGACCGGCTCGTTGCGGACCGCAAGAGGATGAGCGAGATCTTCGAGTTCGACTACATCCTCGAGATGTACAAGCCCGCCGCGCAGCGCCGGTGGGGCTACTACGCCCTGCCGATCCTGTACGGCGACCGGCTGGTCGGGAAGCTCGACGCCCGGGCCGACCGCGAGGAAGGGGTGCTCCGCGTCGCTGCGGTCCACCAGGACGTGCCGTTCAGCAACGCCATGACAGCGGCCGTCGACCGCGAGATCAGAGACCTGGCCCACTGGCTCGACCTGGAGCTCGTCCTGCCCGACTGAACCGACCTGAGCGACATCCCGACGGCTCGCGTTCCGAGGGCTACCCGGTTCTCGCGGCATGATCGGGCGGCCGGCTGCCTCTTCCGCATCGTCCTGCTGTGCGCCCACGCGCTTCACGGGCGTGCGGTCCGGTGGGTGACCCACGAGGCGTGCGGAAGTAGGGACCAGTAGGAACTGCCCCGGCATAGCCGTCACAGCGCAGCGGGCCGTCAACCCTGCGCGGGGTCGACATGTCGGTTTCGCCCGTTTGCGGCGCCCTTCGAACCGGGCAACGACGCGACGCTCCGGTAGGTTGGGTGAGCGGTCGTGAGGCAACTACGGAGGTGGCGTCATGGAGCGGTTCACTCCACAGACTGTGACCCTCCACGGCCATGAGCTCTCCTATCTGGACAGCGGCACGGGCTCGGTGGTGCTCTTCATCCACGGAATCCTCGGCTCGCACCGGAACTGGGCACACCTCATCGACCGTCTGGATGACGACCACCGGGTGATCGTGCCGGACCTCTTCGGCCACGGTCATTCGGCCAAGCCGATGGGCGACTACTCGCTCGGTGCCCACGCTGCGACACTGCGCGACCTTCTCGATCGTCTCGACATCGAGCGGGTCACACTCGTCGGACACTCGCTCGGCGGCGGGATCGCCATGGAGTTCTACTACCTGTTTCCGGAGCGGGTCGAGCGCCTGGTGCTGGTCGCGAGCGGCGGCCTCGGCCGCGAGGTCAACGGGATCCTGCGGTCGGCCTCCCTGCCGGGGGCCGAATGGGTGCTGCCGGTGATCGCGTCGAGGTGGGTGCGGGCGCGTGCCGAGACCGCTGGGAGGGTCATGTCCAAGGTCGGCTGGAAGCCTGGCTCGGACATCACCGCGATCTGGCAGGGGTTCACGTCGCTCGACGACGCCGAGAGCCGGCGCGCGTTCCTGGCCACGACTCGCTCGGTCATCGACCCCGGCGGCCAGAGCGTCAGCGCGCACGACTACCTGCCGGAAACCTTGCCGATCCCGACGCTCATCGTGTGGGGGACACGCGACCGGATGATCCCGGCCTGGCACGCGATCCGCGCTCAGGAGTCGATCCCGGGTTGCCGGGTCGAGCTGTTCGAGGGAGCCGGTCACTTCCCGCACCTCGATGAACCCGACCGCTTCGCCGACCTTGTGCGGCACTTCGTCGCGACGGCCCGACGGGACGGTCCCCCGAGCGCGTCCGAGGCCTGACCCGCTCTCCTTCGCCGATGACTTCGACTCTCGGCTCGGGTCTGTACCAGGAGAACACCCGGCGGGAGGATGCCATGACCCAGACGACGCTGCTGGCGGACGGACTCGCCATGGGGGAGTCGCCCAGGTGGCACGACCACCGGCTGTGGGTGTGCGACTGGGTTGCGGGGGAGGTCCTCACCTTCGACCAGGCCGGCAGCCGGCGGGTGGTGCGAGCGATCCCGGGGCTGCCCTTCTCGATCGACTGGCTCCCGGACCGGCGGCTCGTGGTCACGTCAGGAAGTGCCCGACAGGTCTGGTGCGAGCAGCTGGACGGTTCACTCACGGCGTACGGCGACATGGAGCGACTCTGGAACGAGATCGTCGTGGACGGCCGCGGCAACACGTTCGTCAACGAGATCGGCTTCGACATGATGTCCGGCGCTCCGGCGGCAGCAGGCACGGTCGCCGTCATCCGGCCGGACGGTGAGATGCGGCAGGTGACCGGCGATGTGTGGTTCCCCAACGGGATGGCGGTCACACCGGATGGCCGAACGCTGATCGTGGCGGAGTCGTACGCCAGCCGGCTCACGGCCTTCGACATCGGCCAGGACGGCGGCCTGAGCAACCGCCGTGTCTGGGCCGATCTCGGGGACGCCGCGCCCGATGGCATCTGCCTCGATGCGGAGGGCGCTGTCTGGTACGCCGACGTCCCGCACAAGCGATGCGTGCGGGTCCGTGAAGGTGGTCAGGTGCTGCAGTCGATCGAGGCCGATCGGGGCTGTTTCGCCTGCATGCTCGGCGGCGACGACGGGCGGACCCTGTTCATCGTGGCCACGGAGTGGGACGGGGACACGATCGTCGAGGACGGCGAGCGGCACGGACAGATCCTCACTGCTCGTGTCGTCGCGCCGCACGCCGGCAGACCCTGACCACACGTCGCGCAACCCGTTCAGGCGCCCGCTGCCTCCATGTTCCTGCCGACCACCTCACTGGTGCGTTGCAGCTCCTCGGTCGGGCTGAACATCAGGAGCTCTGCGCCGGCGTGGAAGAGCGGTGTGTGACCCGGCGCCACGTAGTAGGCGTCACCGGCCTCGAACGTCTCCTCGCCGGCGCTGCTCGTGAAGGTCACCTTCCCCGCGAGCACGAGGCCCCAGTGAGCGCACTGGCACCGGTCCTCGGGCAGGCCCTTGAGGAAGGGCGACAAGTCGGTGTCGGCGGTGTACTTCTCGAAGGCGGCCGTGTAGCCGTTCATGGTCTCGAGGTGGCCTTCGTAGCCCTCGACCTCGATGGTCTCGGAGGCGCTCGTCTTCGATGCCTTGGACATGGTTCCTCCTGCTCGCAGCGGGCGCAGGGCGACGGGGGTGTGGGACGAGCCGTTCAACTGCATCGTCCGCCCGGCGGACCATGCTGACAAGCGCATCCTCCGGCGGTGTCTGGGTAGAACCCTCCGGGACGGCGCGACCGATGCACGTGTGGTAGACGTGTAGAGGTCGTGAGACGGCAGACCTGGGGAGGGACCATGGCCCGTGATGAGCAGTACGACGTACGCCTGGAGATGTTGCGGGTGCTACTGAGCAAGGTCGCGAACGATCCGTACCCGTCGACGACGATGCTGGACATGATCGAGCAGATGCTCACTCCGGACGAGGTCCCGGCGTATGCCGAGCTGCTCATGGAGAAGATCCGTGGCGACAGGTTCCCCAGCATCCCGCTGATGAACCGTGTCATGGCCCTTCGCTGAGCCGACCGTCTTCGCAGGGTGACCCCTGTGCGGCCGGGCTCTGACGAAGCTGCGCCCGCTGCGACTGCGCGGGCGTCTCGATCGGTGCGCGTGTGTGAGGGCGCGGCCTGCCTCGCCGCGGCCGGGGGCAGCCCCATGGCGGCGACAGCCGCCGCGCTGGGCCTTGGGGCCGACGCCTCAGGAGTGGGGGACGAGGTCGCCCTCGTGGCAGGCGGCTGCATCGGCTACTGCTACGCGGCACCGGCTGCGCTGGACGAGGAGGCTCCCTGTGCAGGAGCGGACCTTGTCGGTCAGCTGCTTCACCGGACGCCGAGGAACGACCCGCCGGTGCCCGTCTTCTGCGACAGCCCGGTCCCTGTCGTCACAGCCGGACTGCTCCATGAGGAGGAGCCCTGGTCGGTCTGGCCCAAGGCTGCCGCCTCGGCAGATCCTGCCGACGTCCTCGACAAGGTCGAGAGGTCGAGGCATCGCGGCCCCGGGGAAGGGTTCTCCACTGCCCTGAAATGGCGGACCGCCCTCACCGGGCACGCAACCAGATCGGTGCACGCCCGCGCAGACGAGGCCGAGCCCGGCTCGTACGTCGGCCGGATGCTGATGGAGCGCGACCCACACCGCCTGCTCGAGGGACTCGCCCTCACCTGCTTCGCGATCGGCGCGGCAGAAGGAGTCGTCCTCGTCGGGCCGGAGTACCCGAACGCACGGCGTCGCCTCGAGGAGGCTGTGGAGACGGCGTACGGCGCCGGGCATCTCGGTCACGACATCCGGGGGAGTGGCTTCGACCTCGACGTCCGTGTCGCCGAGAGCTCGAGCGAACGGCCCACGCTGATCGAGTACGTCGAGACCCTCGCCGCCGTGCCCTGGCTCGTCCGGCACGGGGGTGACGCGTACACGCGGATGGGCACGCCCGAGGAGACCGGCACCCTGGTGGTCAGCCTCTCGGAGGCGTTCGTCCGCCCGGGTGCGTACGAGGTCCAGTGCGGGGTCTCGGTCCGACACGTGGTGCAGGTGCTCGGGAGGGGGCTCCGCGAGGGACATGCCCTTCGCGCCCTCCAGGTCGGTGGGCCGCTCGGTGGCTTTCTCGGTCCCGAGGACATGGACCTGCCTCTGAGCACGACCGGCTTGCGCGGCTGCGACGTCTCCCTGGGCCACGCAGGCATCGTCGCGTTCGACGACCGCGTGTCAGTCGAGGAGGTGCTCCGCAGCCTGTGGTCGTTCCTGTCCGCCGAGGCCTGCGACCAGTGCTCGACGGCCGCGCGTCGTGCCCTCGATCTCGCTCTGCCACCCGATGCGCCAGGCGCCTCGTCGGCTCGTGCAGAGGTCCTCGGAAGCATGTGCGCCGGCAGCCGCTGTGCGCTCGGTCGGCGGGCCCCGGCCGCCGTACGCAGCCTTGTGCGGGTCTACGGCCTCGGCTGACGAGACCTGGCGGTCGACGGGTGCTCGCCCGCCCCGGCTCACCTCACCCGAAGGCTCCTCGACAACCTGTCGGCACCGAGGGTCGCCTCGTCGGTCACGGTGACCGATCTGGCGGTACGACGGGCAGCCCGGTCGACCAGGAGGGCGAACTTCATGCGCCGCGGGCTGAGGACTCGAACCGACCGGACGCGGACCCCCTTGCCGCCCACCGAGACGACGGTCCGGTCGGTGAACCCGGTGCCCCGGATCGTCACCCAGGTGACGCGGCCACGGGCGACCCCGCCGGGGTGGAGCTCTGAGATCCTCGGCCCCCTCGCCACGCGGAGGCAGCTCTCGCAGGTGGCCCGGCCGCCGTCCTCGTTGGTGATCTCGACCGTGCGGACGCCTGCCGGGGCGTCGGAGCGAACGGTCACCGCGAGCTCGATCGACGAGCCCGACCTGGAGACGACCCGGGACAGCACGCCCTTTCCGGAGATGCTCACCTTCGAGGTCGGCTCGAACGCGCCGGTGAGCCTGATGACCACGTTCTCGGCACCCTGCCCGACCACGGTCCGGGTGAGCTTCGTCAGCTCGGGCTGGCTGACCGCAGGCGGCGTGGCTGTCGTATCCACGGTGAACGTGACCGTGCGTGAGCCGGTGTTGCCGGCCGCGTCGCCCTGGCTGGCCTTGACGGTGTAGGTGCCGTCGGCGAGCTGGTCGGTCGTGGCCGACCAGGTGCCGTTGGTGCGGATGTCAGCGATCCTGGTCTGGACGAGTCTGCCGACGGCACTGGTGCCGGGGTAGATCTCGATCCGGACGGTCTTGTCGTCGCCGACCGCGGTGCCGGCGGTGCCGCTGACGGCAGTCGTGCGGGTGGGCACGGTCGCCCCTGCTGCCGGACTGGTGATCGCGACCACCGGGGCGGTGGTGTCCGTCGGCGGCGGAGGCACGAGCCCGCCGTGGAAGACCTCGGCCATCGACCTGGCGCTGATGCCGGGGTGAGCGTCGATCCACGCGAGGAACTGGTCGATGACCATCGCGTCGACCGGTCGGTAGCTGGCCATGCACTCCGTGTACGCAGCGGTGCCCTGGTAGCAGATCCTGTGGAAGAGCATCGGCAGCCATCCGCCGCCGTTCTGGTAGGCCGCCTCGGCGGCGGTCCGCATCGCCTCGAACGTGATCGGGCCGTTGTAGGTCGTGCCCAGCGCGCGAACGGCGTACGCACCGTTGCGTGGTGGCACGGTCTCGGCGTAGTTGGGGCCGGTCTCCAGAAGGGATCCCGCCGTGCGGGCGAACGTGTACCCGCAGTCGCGGACGATGGCTTGGGCGGCGGCGTCGAACCCACCCGTGGCGTAGGCGAAGCTCGTCGCGCTGAAGCCCCGCGCGACGAGGTTCGCACGGTCCTCGCAGACCTGGCGGCGCCGCTCCTCGAGGGGCACGGTGCCGTCGCCGATGTTCACGTGGGTCAGGGTGTGGCCGCCGATCTCGTGTCCGGCGGCAGCAAGCGCTGCCGCGTTGGCCCACGACATCCGACCTGCCCCGTCGTTGGCCGGGACCAGCCCCGTGTTGAGGTAGAAGGTCGCGTGCGCCCGGTGCGCCGCAAGGATCGGCGCGAGCTGGTACTGGGAGGTCAGCCCGTCGTCGAAGGTCAGCGACACCACGACGGGCCCTTCGGCCGCATGGGCGGGTGCTGGACCCGTGGTGACGATCCCTGTCACCGCCGCGGCCAGTGCAGCGACCGCCCGGGCGGCGCGTGTGCGCAGTACCTGACGTTCCATGCTTGCCCCCCAAGGCATGCGCCGGGCGTGCCGACGTGACGTGTGGTCTCCGATGGAACCAACAGGACGAACCTGCGTCTTCGCCAATATTGGCTAGTCCGGTCACATGCCGCATGTCGTACCGGATCGCTCCATGACGCGCAGCAGCCTCCGTAGGCCGGAGGCTGCTGGCGTGGGTGCGGTTCGGACTGCGCCTCAGGTGATGCGCAAGCTCCTCGGCAGCGTGTAGCGCCCGAGGGTGGACCTGTCCTTGAGGGTGACCGACCGTGCCGCGCGTGGGGCGTTCCGAGCGACGCGGACGGTGAGCAGCAGCCGCTTGTGGCTGGCGACGCGCACCGACACGACGCGCACACCCTTGCCGCTCACCGAAGCACCGGTCGACATCCGGAGCTCCGCGCCGCGGACCGTCACCGTGGACGTGCGACCCCGGACGGCCTTGCCTCGAACCGCGCCCGCCTTCGGCCCGCTCACCAGCTCGAGGCAGGCATCACAGGTGGCGCGGCGCCCGTCGCTGTTCGTGACCGTCACGGTGCGGCTGCCGACCGGTGCGTCGGTGGCGACGTTCACCGCCAGCTTGATCGTGGTCGCCGAGCGACTGACCATGCGTGTGGACACGCCCCTGCCCGAGACACCGGCGCTCGTGCCACTCTGGAACTTGCCGGTGAGCGTGACGGTGGCGTTCCGAGCGCCCTGGCCGAGGAAGGTCCGCGACAGCTTCGTGAGCCCCGGCCCGTCCGAGGCGCCCACCTTGAAGGTCACCGGGACACTGGTGCCGGTGACGCCGTCGGTGCTCTGGTTGACCTGGAGCGTGTAGGTGCCCTTGGCCAGTGCTGCGCTCGGCCTGGCGGTCCAGGTGCTTCCGCTGGTCGTCGCGGACAGCGTCAGGTACGGCGTACCCAGGCTGTAGGCACCCTTGAAGATGCGCACCTCCACCGGGCCCTGGCCGCTGGCGCTGCCCTCGAGCACGGGTCTGCCGGTCGTCAAGGTGGCACCGTCGACGAGGCCGGCGGTCTTGACGGTCGGGGTGGCTCGACCGCCGTTGAGAACCTCGCTTACCGGCTTGACCGACACACCGGAGGCCTTCTGGCCGTCCAGCCAGGTCAGGAACTCGTCGATGACGGCGGCGTCCACGGAGCGGTACTGACCCATGCAGGCGTCATAGTCGGTGTTCGCCTTGTAGCAGACGCGGTGGAAGAGCAGCGGCACCCAGCCACCGCCGTTCGCCGTCGCTGCCTCGACGCCGCTCTTGAGGTAGTCGAGGGTGACTGGTCCGTTGTCCGTGGTCCCGAGGATCCGGATTCCGAGTGGCCCGTCGATCGGCGGTGTCGTCTCGGCGTACCTGGGGCCGGTCGGCAGGAGGCCGCCTGCCTTGCGAGCCGACTGGTACCCGCACGCCTGGACGATGTCCCGGGCGAAGGCGTCCGTGCCCCCTTCGGGGTAGGCGAAGCTGATCGGACGAAGCCCCTTCTCGACCAGCCGGGAGCGGTCGCCGCAAGCCTGGTCCCACTTCTCGGCGAGGGTGAGGCCGTTCCCGGACAGGTCGAGGTGGTCGCGCGTGTGCCCGCCGATCTCGTGACCTGCCGCCGCGAGGTCGCGGACCGAGTCCCAGGACATGGTCCCGAAGCCGCCGCGTTTGTCCACCGCGCCGGAGTTGACGTAGAACGTCGCGCGCGCTCCGTGCGAGGCGAGGACGTCCTTGAGCCTGTACTGCGATGTGAGCCCGTCGTCGAAGGTGAGTGTCACCACCACCGGTCCGGCCGCCTGCGCGGCGGGAGGGCTGGTGCTGAGTGCCCCGGTCAGCGCCGCCGCAAGGGCGACGGACGTGCGAGCGAGGCGTCCTGCTCGAGTGGTCGTGTGATGCATGCGAGTGCCCCCCAAAGGCTGCCGCTAAGGCTTCGGTGGGATGGATGAGTCCTCCGATGGAACCAATCAACCCTCATGTCGGTCTTCGCCAAACTTGGCGATTCCAGACCGCTTTGTGGCGTGGCTCATCTGACCCTGAGGCTCCTCGGTAGGGAGTCACGACGTCCGGTCTTCTGGTCCACGACCGTCACCGTCCTCGCGGTGCGAGGTGCCCGCGTGGCAACGGCCAGCACGACCTTGATCGACTTCGGGCTCTCGACCTTGAGCGACCGGACCCGCACGCCCCTGCCGCTCACCGTCACACGCGCCGCCTTGGTGAAGCCCTTGCCTCGCACGAGCACCGAGCTGACGCGACCCCGCGGGACTGCGGCGCGGCTCAGCGACGTGATCGTGGGTGCCGGGGCCGTCGCCGGCCGCGGCGGGGGCGGGGGCGCGCTCGTCGGCGGGTTCGCCGTGCCGTGGAGGACCTCGCTGATCGTCGCGAAGGTGATGCTGCCCGGGGTGGTGGTGGTCGTGGTGGTGGCCCAGGTCAGGAACTGGTCGATGACGGTCGCGTCGACGGGCCGGTAGCTCGCCATGCAGGCGGCGTAGTCGGCCGCGGTCGGGTAGCAGACCCGGTGGAAGAGCATCGGCAGCCACCCGCCGCCCTTGTCGTAGGCGGCTTGGACCGACGACTGCAGGAACTCGAGGGTGACCGGCCCGTTCTCGCTGGTGCCGAGGATCCGGATCCCGTACGGCCCCTCGACCGGGGGCACCGTGTCGACGACGTACGCGGGGCTTGTGCCGGTGGGCACGAGCTTGCCCGCGAGGCGGGCCGACAGGTAGCCGCACTCACGTGCGATCGCCATGGCCTTCTCGTCGGCGCCGCCCTCGGCGTACGCGAAGCTGGCGGCGGCGAAGCCGTGGTTCCACAGCATCCTGCGGTCCTCGCACACCTGGCGTACCTTCTCCGCGTGCGTCAGTGAGTTGCTGACGATGTTCACGTGGTCCAGCGTGTGGCCGCCGATCTCGTGTCCGGCCGCGGCGAGCGCCGTCGCGTTGGCCCAGGTCATGCGGCCTGCGGGATTCGCCGGGACTCGACCGGAGTTGAGGTAGAAGGTGCCCCTGACGTTGTGCGCCGCGAGCGTGGGGGCCAGCTGGAACTGCGAGGTCAGCCCGTCGTCGAAGGTCAGCGAGACCACGACCGGTCCCGCCGCGTGCGCGGGCGCCGGACTCATGACGAGCGTGCCGGTCACTGCTGCCGCAAGCGCGACGGCCGCCCTTCCCGCGCGCCTGAGTCGTCTTTGTCGGTGCATGCTTCCCCCCGTGGGCGACGGCCGGTGGTCCCGGCGAGACATGTGGTCGTCCCGATCGAACCAGCGGGGGGACTTCGTGTCTTCGCCAGAATTGGCGAAGTAAAGGGCGACATGCCCGGGACGACCGCGCTCTCCGGCCCCGAGCATGGAGCACCGCCCGAACCGTCAGGGGTTGCGGTCCGGGCGGTGGCTAGGGGGTCAGACCTGGGCCAGCTCGTGGGGCCAGGTCCGGGTCCGCCGCAGGGGGCACGAGGCGACGAACCTCCAGCAGGCGGCCGCGGCGAGCGCGAGGACCGCTGCGACGGAGACGATGGGGACGATCCAGCCGGAGGGCGCCTGCTCGGCCAGGACGACACCGCCCATGACGAGCACGAACCAGCCGAAGCCCTTGCGGAGCGCGGCCTCGGGGATCCGGCTCACGAAGCGGCCCCCCACGACGCTGCCGACCACCGCGGCACCCGTCACGGCGAGCACGAGACCCCAGTCGAGGTGCACCGAGCTCAGGTAGCCCGCGAACCCCCCGAGCGAGTTCATCGCGATCACGAGCAGCGAGGTGCCGACCGCGACCGCCATCGGCAGTCCACCGAGGAGGGCGAGCGCGGGCACCACCAGGAAGCCGCCGCCGGCTCCGACGATGCTCGCCACGAGACCGACGACGAGACCGGTGGCCACGGCCCGGAGCACGGGGACCTCGGTGTGCTGTCGGGTCTCGTCGACCCTACGTCCCCGGATCATCGCGATCGAGGCGGCGACCATCATCAGCGCGAAGGCCACGAGCAGCAGGTCACCGGGCAGGTGGCCGCCCAGCATGCCGCCGAAGAAGGCGCCGACCAGCCCGGCGACCCCGAAGAGCAGACCGGTCCGCCAGCGGACGCGTCCGGCCCGGGCATGACTGATCGCACCGGACGCGGAGGTCACGCCCACCACGAACAGCGAGGCTGCGATCGCCTCGTGGGTGTCCATCCCCGCGACGTACACGAGGATGGGGACCATCAGGATCGAGCCGCCGCCGCCGAGGACGCCGAGGGAGACCCCGACGACCAGCGACAGCGCGAGGACTGCGGCCAGCAGGGACGGCTCCATCAGGCGGTTTCCGCCAGAGCCTTGACGACCCGCTCCATGTCACAGGAGTCGCCCCGCTGGTTCCAGGGCATCTTCGACAGGAGCATGCCCATCGCGCAGGTGTTGCTGAGCGCGGCGAAGACCAGGCCGCCGCCGACACCGCCCGCCAGCCACTTCATCCGGGGGAACGCCGCGCTGCCGAGGACGCTCGATGCGACGATGCCGCCGGCGACGAGGCGGACCTGCCGCTCGAGCTCCCACGTCTGTCGTGCCTCGGTTCACGGGCGCGCCCGCGCCCTCCCAGGCGACCATGCCGCCCTCGAGGACGCGGAGCCCGGGAAGGCCGACCTCGGCCAGCGCCTTCTCGGCCTGCTCCGCACGGGCTGCCGGAGCGGCAGACCAGGACGACGTCGTCGTCGAGGTGCCGGCGCAGCTCGGCGCGGTGCTCGCGCAGGTTGTCGAGCGGCACGTTGTAGGAGCCGGGGATGTGGGCGTTCTCGAACTCCGCCGGGGTGCGCACGTCGAGAACGCGCGGGGCGTCGTCGACGCGCAGACGCTCCTGGAGGGTGTGCACGTCGAGTCGGCGGGGTGCGGTGGAGGTGCTGATGCTCATGAAGGGTTCGTGTCTCCTTGTTGCTGTCGGATGTGCTCTCGTGTACCGGCCGCCGGAGGCCCGGCAGCCGGTTCGGACGGGTAGGTCAGGCGGCGACGAGCGGCAGCCCGGCGGGAGCCGCGTTCTCGCCGAACGAGTCGTCCACCGCGACCACGTCGTAGCCGCGTGCGTCGAGGACCGACGCCACCACGCTTGCGCGGTACCCACCTGCGCAGTGGATCCACAGCTTCTTGCGGGGGATGTCGTCGATGTGCGCCAGGACGGCGTGGATGGGCACGTTGACCGCGCCCTCGATGTGGCTCTCGTCGAACTCCGCACCACGCCGGACGTCGAGCACGACGAAGTCGTCGTCACCGTTCTCGCGCGCCTCGTCGAGGGCGGTCTTGAGGTCCTTGAACGTCGCGACCGGGAACGTCCGCAGCGGCTCGCCGTCGGACCACTCCTCGGGCTTGCCGGTGGCCATCGCGGCCGGCTTCTCCAGCCCGATGCGTGCCATGTCGCGCTGCGCCTCGGCGACCTGCTCCGGCGTCTCGCCCAGCAGGGTCACGGTGGCGTCGTAGGGCATGATCCAGCCGAGGTAGGTGATGAACTGCCCGTCGATACCGAAGTTCACACTGCCCATGAGGTGGCCGGCGGCGAAGGCCTCCCGGGTGCGGAGGTCGACGACCCACTCGCCTGCCTCGATGCGCCGACGGAGCTCGGCCGGGTCCGCGAGCGTCGGCTCGGACAGGTCCGGTGCCCCGGGCCCGGCGGAGTTCGCGGGACCCATGTGGGCGTAGTAGGCGGGGTACTCGTCGAGGCCGGCGAGCAGCTTCTCGACGTACTCCTCCTCGTCCTGGGTCAGCGCCGGGTTCGAGGCCTTCTCCTGGCCGATCGTGCTCGTTGTCGCCTCGCTCTGGGTGGCGGAGCAGAAGCTCCCGAAGCCGTGGGTCGGGTAGACCTCGGTCTCGTCGGGCAGCTCCTCGGCGAGGCGGTGCGCCGAGCGCCACTGCGCACGGACGAGCGTGTCGGTGTGGTCGGGCCCGAGGAGGTCCGGGCGGCCGGTTGAGCCGAAGAGCAGGGACCCGCCCGTGAAGACGGCGAGGGAGTCTTCGCCGGCCTCGAGGGCGTAGGACATGTGGGTGTGGGTGTGGCCGGGCGTGTGCACGGCGCGGACGCGCATCGTGTCGCCGACCTCGACGACGTCGCCGTCGTGGACACCGACACGATCGAAGTCCACCGGGTCGTCGGCGTTCACGTGATAGGCGGCGCCGACCTCGCGGGCAAGAGCGAGACCGCCGGTGACGTAGTCGTTGTGGATGTGCGTCTCGAACACGTGGGTGATCTCGACCCCGGCGTCCTTCGCCGCGGCCAGCACCCGGTCGTAGTCGCGCTGCGGGTCGACGACGAGGGCGACCTTGCCGTCGTGGGCGAGGTAGGTCCGGTCACCGAGGCCGGGGGTCTCGATGGGGGTCACCGTGATCATGCGCTCTTCCTCCTGAAGCTGCGGAGTTCATACCCTAGGGGGTATCAGGTCATCTACACCAAGCAACAATGCCCAATACCCTCCAGGGTATTCCCCGAGAGCGCAAATCGACCCGTCCGGCCGACTGGGAGAGGCCACGTGACTAAGGTCGGCAAGGTGCCCGATTGCCTCTTCTGCCGGATCGCAGCGGGGGAGACGGCTGCCCATACCGTGCTCGAGTCCGAAGACCTGGTGGGCTTCCTCGACCACCGGCCGGTGTTCAAGGGTCATGTGCTCCTGGTGCCGCGTGAGCACGTCGGCACGTTCCCAGACCTCCCGGACTCGTTGCGCGACCCCTTCTTCGCTGCCGGGCAGCGGCTCGCGGCGGCGATGGTCTCCGGGCTCGGCGCCCAGGGGTCCTTCGTGGCGATGAACAACACCGTGAGCCAGAGCGTCCCCCACCTGCACCTGCACGTGGTGCCCCGCACGAAGGGCGACGGGCTGCGAGGCTTCTTCTGGCCCCGGACCAGGTACTCGTCCGAGGATGAGATGCAGCAGTACGCCGACCGCCTGGCCGCGGCACTGGCGACCGAGCCGACAGGGAGGGACTGACATGCGCTGGTGGAACGAGCAGGTCGTGCCACGCGTCACCGACCGGATCCTCGGCGTGGGGGAGATCCACAGGCTGCGGGCGCGGGTGTGCTCCGGGTTGGAGGGTCAGGTCCTCGAGATCGGGTTCGGCTCGGGGCTCAACGTCGAGCACTACCCGCCCGCGGTCGACCGGGTGGCCGCGGTCGAGCCCTCCGACGTCGCGTGGCACATCGCGCAGTCCAAGCACATGGGGGTCGGCCGGCCGCCCGTCGTACGTGCCGGGCTGGACGGCCAGTCCCTGTCGCTGGCGGACGCGTCGATGGACGCCGCGCTGTCGACGTTCACCCTCTGCACCATCCCGCACCTGGAGGTGGCGTTGACGGAGGTGGCACGCGTCCTGCGCCCGGGCGGCGAGTTCCACTTCCTCGAGCACGGGCTCGCGCCCGACGCCGGGGTCGCGCGCTGGCAGCACCGACTCACTCCGGTCCAACGCAGGCTCGCCGCAGGCTGCCACCTCGACCGGCCGATCGCGCAGGCGGTATCGAGCAGCGGCCTCGAGATCGAGGACCTGGACACGTTCTACCTGCCCGGCGTGAAGGTCTTCGGGCGGATCTACCTGGGGCGCGCGGTCAGAGGCTGAACGAGTCGGCGGCCGTCACGTCCAGGGACGCCCAGATCGACTTGCCTCCGCGCGGGTGGGGGGTGACGCCCCACGCGTTGCTGAGGACGCTCACCAGGTGCAGGCCGCGCCCGCTCACGTCATGAGGCTCGCCCTCACCCCTGGCGACGGGGGTGGTGGACGAGTCGTCGTGGACCTCGATCATCAGCTGGCTGCCGTCGCGCGCCATCGACACACGGAACGGGGACTGCGCGTGCCTGACCGCGTTCGTGGCGAGCTCGCTCACGATGAGGCCGGCTGTGGCGGCGACGTCACCGAGGTCGTCGGCGACGAGGCGGTCGACGACGAAACGACGCGCGTCACCCACATGGCGAGGGTCAGGCGGCCATTGCGTCTGGACGGACCATGGAGCCGGTGAAGACATCAGCGTCGTTCCATCCTTGTTGAGGCGGAACCGGTCATTGCAGAGTCTGGACAACGGCGCGGCGGTCTAGGTGACTCCTACCCGGTGACCGGTGCATCAAACGGGTGGGCCGATGGCTACAGTGAGCCCACTTCCAGGTCTCACACGTCCGCGCCGCAGACGGCGCAAGGAGGAGCTCGCATGAGTCGTTACGCCGGTCGTGTCGCCGTCGTCACCGGATCCGCGCGCGGCATCGGCGCCGCCACGGCCAAGCGTTTCGCCGAGGAGGGCGCGGCCGTCGCGGTGCTCGACCTCGACCAGGACGCCGCTGCCGCGACTGCGGCCGGGCTGGGTGCCGACAAGTCCGTCGGGATCGCCTGCAACGTCGCCGACGCCGCCTCCGTCGAGGCCGCTGTCGCGAAGGTGGTCGAGGAGCTCGGCAAGATCGACGTGCTGGTCAACAACGCCGGCGTGACCCGCGACAACCTGCTCTTCAAGATGTCCGAGGACGACTGGGACATGGTCATGAACGTGCACCTGCGCGGCTCCTTCCTCATGAGCCGCGAGGTCCAGAAGGTCATGGTCCAGCACAAGTACGGCAAGATCCTCAACCTCTCGAGCGTCTCCGCGCTCGGCAACCGCGGCCAGGCCAACTACTCGGCCGCGAAGATGGGGCTCCAGGGCTTCACGCGCACCCTGGCCCTCGAGCTCGGCCCGTTCGGCATCAACGTGAACGCGATCGCTCCGGGCTTCATCGTCACCGACATGACCGACGACACCGCTCGCCGCGTAGGCGTGGAGCCGGAGGAGTACCGCAAGGCGGCTGCCGAGCGGAACCCGGTGCGCCGGGTGGGCTACCCCGAGGACATCGCCGCGACGGCTGCCTTCCTGTGCAGCGACGAGGCGTCGTACATCACAGGTCAGACGCTCTACGTGGACGGCGGCGCGAAGGTCTAGCCTGCTGGTCTGGTCCGCGCTCTCGGGCGAAACGCGCCCGGTTCGATGCCGTCTGACCTAGTCTGTGACGAGGACCTCAAATACCACCTTGGGTGAGCGTGAAAACGTCCCCCGGACGAAGTTCTGGGGGACGTTTTGCGTGTCCCGAGTTTGGCAATACGAGGATCGGCCTGCTTATCCTCTTGGGGTTTGCATGGTTCGTCGCGTTGGCCGCATTTGGCCGGCGTCGGCCGGAACCGAGGCAACAACTTCATAGTCAGACCGGGTTACGCCGAGTCCTACCCGCCTGAGTCTGATCCCTGTCCCGTAACCGTCCAACCTGGGTAGGAGTGGGGGAACCACTTCGTCACGCGTCCGCTATGGACGCTCGGGGTTAAGCCGCCGTGCCCGGTGGCCGAGCACCTTTCAGCTCGAACCCGACAGCTCACCTCACAGGCGTGGAAAGGGAACTCTTCATGTCTGCGATTCTTCGCGCGCGCTCTTTTGCTGCGCTCTCGTTCATGCTCGCCGCGCGTCGTCGTCGCGAGCCTGTTCACCGCCACCCCGTCCGCCGACGCCGCAACCCGTGGGAAGCGCGTCATGCAGGCGCTGAACGTCGTCCGCAACCAGCAGGGCGACCCCTACCAGTACGGCGCCACCGGCCCGAACAAGTTCGACTGCTCCGGCCTCATCTACTACAGCTTCCGCAAGGCCGGCTTCTCGAACATCCCGCGTACGTCGGGCGACCAGGCCCGTTTCGCTGACCGCATCAGCAAGAAGAACATGCACAAGGGCGACCTGATGTTCTTCTACGACGGCGGCGGCGTCTACCACGTGGGCGTGTTCTCCGGCTGGAAGAACGGCAAGCGCCAGATGGTGCACGCTCCGAACAGCGGCAAGAGCGTGAACAAGGCCGAGCCCTGGACCAACCAGTGGTTCGCCGGCACGCTCCGCTGATCAGTCCGACACGCCCCTGTGACGCAGGGCCGCTCTAGTCCGGAAGCGGCTCTGCGTCACACTTGTCACCATGGTTGGAAGACTCCCATTGCGTCCTGAAATCCGCCGGCCCCGCCGTGGCGCCCGCCCGTTCCTGTCCCTGGCCTCGCTCGTCCTTGCGGGCTCCGTGGCCCTGACCGCGTGTGGGGGAGACGACACCTCCGACGCGGCCGGGTCGCCCGACGCCCAGAACACCGCGGCCGGCGCGACCCTGGCGGGTCAGTGGCCCCTGACCGGGCTCCCCGCCGAGGGCGACGCCCCGAAGCATCCGGTCATGGTCGTGAAGATCGACAACACCGGAAGCAGCAACCCGCAGATCGGGCTCAGCAAGGCCGACCTCGTGACCGAGGAGCTCGTCGAGGGCGGGTCGACCCGCCTCGCGGTCTTCTACTACTCGCAGGTCCCCGGCCGTGTGGGTCCGGTGCGCTCCATGCGCGCGACGGACATCGGCATCGTCAAGCCCGCCGACGCGACCCTCGTGGCCAGCGGGGGAGCGCCGGTCACCGTCCGCCGGCTCAAGTCGTCCGGGATCAAGGTCGTGTCCGAGGGCGGCACCGGTTACGAGCGCGACAGCGGCCGTACGGCGCCGTACAACCTGTTCATGAACCTCCCCCAGCTGGCCCGCACGCTGAAGAGCTCGACCCCGCCGGACAGCTACTTCCCGTGGGGCGAGGAGGGCGACTTCCCGAAGGGTCAGCGCGCGCGCAACATCGCGGCGACCTTCTCCGGGGGCCACACGACCAACTGGCAGTTCCGCAAGGGCGGCTACGTCAACCTCAACTCCGAGGCCGCGGCGGGTGACGAGTTCAAGCCCGACACCGTCCTCGTACTGCGCGTGAAGGTCGGCGACGCCGGCTACAAGGACCCCGCCGGGAACCCGGTGCCGGAGACCAAGTTCACCGGCAGCGGTCAGGCGATGGTCTTCCACGACGGCTCGATGGTTCGCGGCACGTGGACCAAGAAGGGCCTCGAGTCGGGAGTCTCGCTCAAGACCAAGTCGGGCGAGCTCGCGCTCCCGCCGGGCAAGGTGTGGGTGGAGCTCGTGCCGACCAATGGTGGCAACGTCACGTTCAAGAAGTGAGCCGCCGAACCGCCCGGTGACGCCGGGACGGTGAGGTCGCAGAAGTCGTCGAGGAGGACGCCGGGTCAGCCGGCGTCCTCCTCGGTCGTCTCCGGCTGGTCCTTCACGAGGTCGTCGGGCCCGGGCAGCTGCTGCCCGGACTCGGCAGCCTGACGCAGGCCCGAGAGGATGAAGGCGATCGCTGCCTCCACCTCGGCGCTGGCCCGCTTCGTGTCCTCGGCGGAGGAGACGGCTGCGCCTGCCGCCGACATCGCTCCGAAGAACACCCGGCTGAACGTCTCGACCATGCTCGGCTCGAGGTCGTACGACGCGAGCACCGACGACACGATCTCCTGCACGATGCCGAACGTCGAGCGCTCCTCCTGCTCGCGGTAACGCTCGTAGCCGAGGACGACCGGTCCCTCCTGGATGACCACGCGGCTGTAGGCCGGCTGCTGGACGATCTCGAGGAACTGCCGCAGGCCGACGACGGCCTTCTCCCAGGGGTCCCTGGTCGTCCGGACCGCCTTGCCGATCGTCTTGCTGGCCTCGGCCTCCACCTTCTCGAAGACCGCCTCGAAGAGCGCCTGCTTGCCGCTGAAGTGGTGGTAGAGCGCACCCTTGGTGACCCGCGCGCCCGCGACGATCGCGTCGAGGCTGGTCCCGGCGTACCCCTGCTCGGTGAAGAGCTCGGTGGCGCCGTCCACCAGGGCCCGCTTGGTGGAGGCGGAGTACTGCTGGCGACGGGAGGCACCGGGGACCTTGCGCAGGACTTTGCTGGTCATCCTCCGAGCATATGTCCGCGGCGACGGCTTGCTCCGCAGCGGATCGCCCGTTCGCCGGAGTCTGCTTCACCGCACCGGTGCGGTGGTCCTGCCCCTCTTCAGGCGCGTATGTGCCCAGAAACAGGGATGTGTCCCACAACACCGTTTGAAGGGTGGCATACCCAGGGCATAACCCATACCGTTGGTACGTACCAACGGTATGTAGAAAGGATGAGCCCATGACCTGGGACGCTTTCCACCGCCGCGGAGAGGTACTCCGGAACGTTCTCGAGTACGCCGAGACGCACCGCGACGGCGCGCTTCCGATGGAGCTGCCGGGTGTCGCGGAGACCTTCGGCGACGAGGTCACCCTGCTCGGCGCCCTCCAGCTCCGCTGGCACACACGCTTGGCCGGCACGATCGAGCGCGAGCTCATGGGGCAGCCCATGGACCTCGAGGCCGCCGTGATGACCGCCTGGCGCAAGGCCGCGACAGAGCTCGCCGGCGTGCGCGCGATCCTGGACGCCTACACCGAGGCTCCGGGCTCCGACGAGATGGCGCAGATGCTCGAGAAGGCGCACGCCAAGGACTGGACGCTGATGGCCGCGATGGCCGGCAAGGCCAGCCCCGCCGACAACAGCGCCGCTCGCGTCGGCCGTGCGATCGAGCAGAAGGCCCGCGAGGCCTACCGGCCGACCGTGCGCTCGACCGCTGCCGGCCGCCGTCGTGCGGTTCCCGCGCGGCAGTCGATCCTCGGGCGCGTCAAGGCGCACCTCGCCGCCTGACCCCTCCGCTTCACCCGACCAGGGGCACAGCCCCTCCTAGAGCAGCCCCGGCTACGGCGCCACCAGCGGTCTCCCTCCGCTGACTCCCTCCCCAGTGCGTCGTGGCCGGGGCTCGGTGCGTCCGGAGCGACCTCGGGTCATGACAACATGAGGGCGTGGCTTCTACACCGAGCATCTCCTACTCGATCACCGTCCGTCTCGAGCTGCCCGCGGGAGGTCCGGCGACCAGTGAGCTGACCGCGACCGTCGAACGCCGCGGGGGTATGGTCACCGCGCTCGACGTGACATCTTCAGGCCACGACAAGCTCACCATCGACGTCACGTGTGCGGCCTCGGACACCGCGCACGCCGACGAGATCGTGGAGGCGCTCCGGGCGGTCGAGGGCGTCGTCGTGCACAAGGTGTCCGACCGGACCTTCCTCATGCACCTCGGCGGGACCATCGAGATGGCCCCCAAGCACCCGATCCGCAACCGCGACGACCTCTCGATGATCTACACCCCCGGTGTCGCTCGGGTGTGCGAGGCGATCGCCGAGAACCCTGAGGACGCCCGCCGGCTGACGGTGAAGCGGAACTCCGTTGCGGTCGTGACCGACGGCTCGGCGGTGCTCGGCCTCGGCAACATCGGCCCTGCGGCCGCGCTGCCGGTGATGGAGGGCAAGTCGGCGCTGTTCAAGCGCTTCGGCGGCATCGACGCCTGGCCGCTGTGTCTCGACACCCAGGACCCCGACCAGATCGTCGAGATCGTCCGCGCGATCGCCCCTGGGTTCGCGGGGATCAACCTCGAGGACATCTCCGCGCCCCGCTGCTTCGAGGTCGAGGCGCGCCTGCGCGAGATCCTCGACATCCCGGTCTTCCACGACGACCAGCACGGCACCGCGATCGTCGTCCTCGCTGCTCTCACCAACGCCCTGCGCGTCGTCGGCAAGAAGATGGCCGACGTGCGCGTCGTGATGTCCGGTGCCGGTGCTGCGGGCTCGGCGATCTTGAAGGTCCTGCTGGAGGCCGGTGTCACCGACGTGGTCGTCGCCGACATCGAGGGCGTGATCCACCGCGACCGCCCGGGGCTGCACGAGTCGTTGCGCTGGCTCGCGGAGGCGACCAACAAGTCGTCGGTCACCGGAAGTCTTCGAGACGCCCTCGTCGACGCCGACGTCTTCATCGGGGTCTCGGCGCCGAACATTCTCACCGGCGACGACGTCGAGACGATGGCCGACGGGGCGATCGTCTTCGCCCTGGCCAACCCCGTGCCCGAGGTCGACCCCGCCGCAGCCCGCCGTCACGCCGCGGTCGTCGCGACGGGACGCTCGGACTACCCGAACCAGATCAACAACGTGCTGGCGTTCCCCGGCGTGTTCCGCGGCCTCCTCGACGCCTCCGCACGCGGCATCGACAACAGCGTCCTCGTGGCAGCGGCCGAGGCGGTGGCCGCCGCGGTCAGCGAGGAGGAGCTGAACGCCGACTACATCATCCCGAGCGTCTTCCACCCCGACGTGCACAAGTCGGTGGCCGCCGCCGTGCGGCACGCTGCCGAGGCGGCCGCAGCCGGTGCGAACCCGGCCCCCGGTCCCGCCCCGGGGGAGGGGCGCGATGGCTGAGGCGGGCGCGACCGTCCTGAAGGCCGGCCGGCTGCTCGTCGCCACCCCCCGCCTCGCGGACCCGAACTTCGAGCGCACGGTGGTGCTGGTCCTCGACCACGACGAGAGCGGGACATTGGGGGTCGTCCTCAACCGCCCCTCACCCGTGCCGGTCGGCGAGATCCTCCAGGACTGGCAGGAGCTCGTCGCCGAGCCCGGAGTCCTCTTCCACGGCGGCCCGGTCGGGACCGACTCGGCGCTCGCGGTGGCCGCCATCCCGGTCGGGCACGACCCCGCGGACGACCCGGTCGGCTTCCGCAGACTTTTCGGCGACACCGGGATCATCGACCTCGACACGCCGACCGAGCTGCTCGACTCCGCCATCTCAGGGATGCGGATCTTCGCCGGCTACGCAGGCTGGGCCGACGGCCAGCTCGCCGCCGAGATCGAGGAGGGGTCCTGGTACGTCGTACCACTCGAGGCCGGCGACGTCTTCGGGGGCAGTCCTGACGCGCTGTGGGCCCGCGTGCTGCGGCGTCAGCCGGGCGAGCTGGCGTGGGTCTCCACCCGCCCGGCCGACCCCACCTTGAACTGAGCCCGCCGCCGACCGGACCGGACTGGTCCCCTCACCCCGGAACCAGCCCAGGGTGTCGGAGGGCTCGTTAGACTAGGGCGTTGTGAGTACCCAGATGAGCCCCGGCGCCCAGACCATCGAGCAGCAGCAGACGGTCCCGACCGACTCGGGGGACCACGAGCGCTTCTCCCACTACGTCCCGAAGGACAAGCTGACCGAGGCGATGGTGATGGGGACGCCCGTCGTCGCCCTGTGCGGGAAGGTGTGGGTGCCCAGCCGCGACCCCGAGAAGTACCCGGTCTGCCCGGAGTGCAAGGAAGCGTGGGAGCAGATGCGCGACGACGACGGCGAGGAGTGACCACACCCCGTCCCGCTCAACTCGTCCCCTGCTCGCCCTCACTCGGAAGGACGTTCGTGGCTGCCGCGAACCGCGCAGACAACCTCGCCCAACAGAGCCTCGACGGCGTCGACGAGCCCATCCCGGCTCCGCTCACCGACCTCCCTCCGGCCTACCCGGACCGTGCGGCGTGGGGCACGGCGACCAAGCTCCGCGCCTGGCAGCAGGCGGCGATCGAGCAGTACTTCACCACCAGCCCTCGTGACTTCCTCGCGGTGGCGACGCCCGGGGCCGGCAAGACCACCTTCGCCCTGACCGTCGCCGCCGAGCTGCTCTCGCGTCGCGTCGTCGAGCGGGTCACGGTCATCGCACCGACCGAGCACCTGAAGACCCAGTGGGCCGAGGCGGCGGCGCGCGTGGGCATCCCGATCGACCCGTCGTACTCCGGGAAGAAGGGCCCCACGAGCAAGGACTTCGTCGGGGTCGCGGTGACCTACGCGGGGGTGGCGACCAACCCGCTGGCCCACCGGATCCGTGTGGAGCGTTTCAAGACCCTGGTGATCCTCGACGAGGTGCACCACGCCGGTGACGCGCTGTCGTGGGGCGACTCGGTGCGCGAGGCCTTCCAGCCCGCGACGCGGCGGCTGGCCCTGACCGGTACTCCCTTCCGGTCCGACATCAACCCGATCCCGTTCGTGACCTACGCGCCTGACACGGACGGTGTGGACAAGAGCGTCGCGGACTTCACCTACGGGTACTCCCACGCGCTCGCCGACCACGTCGTGCGACCGGTGCTGTTCATGGCCTACAGCGGAGAGATGCAGTGGCGCACCCGCGCCGGTGACGAGATCGCCGCCCGGCTCGGTGAGCCGCTGACCAAGGACATGACGGCCCAGGCGCTGCGCACCGCGCTCGACCCGAAGGGCTCGTGGATGCCCGCGGTCCTCGAGGCCGCGGACCGCAGGCTCGCGGAGGTGCGTCGTCACGTGCCCGACGCGGGCGGCCTGGTGATCGCCTCCGACCAGGACTCCGCCCGCGCCTACGCCGCCCTGCTGAAGAACATCACCGGCACGCGCCCCGTCGTCGTCCTCTCGGACGAGAAGGAGTCGTCGAAGCGGATCGCGAAGTTCTCCGAGGGCGACGACCGTTGGATGGTCGCGGTGCGGATGGTGTCCGAAGGCGTCGACGTGCCGCGGTTGGCCGTCGGGGTCTATGCGACCACGGTGTCGACCCCGCTGTTCTTCGCCCAGGCCGTCGGCCGTTTCGTGCGTGCGCGCAAGCGCGGGGAGACCGCGTCGGTCTTCCTGCCCTCGGTGCCCAACCTCCTCGGGTTCGCCTCGGAGATGGAGGTGCAGCGCGACCACGTCCTCAAGCGCAAGGTCAACGACGAGGGCGACATCTTCGCCGCCGAGGACGACCTGCTCAACCAGGCGCAGGCGTCCGAGTCTGCCAGCGCGGAGGAGCTCGGCACGTTCGAGGCGATGGGCTCCCAGGCGACCTTCGACCGTGTGCTGTACGACGGCGGCGAGTTCGGCCACTCCGGCGAGGTGCACGTGGGGTCTGAGGAGGAGATGGACTTCCTCGGCATCCCCGGACTCCTCGAGCCCGACCAGGTCCGCGACCTGCTCCACCAGCGCCAGAGCGACCGGGCCAAGCGACAGCGGGCCACCTCCTCGACCCCGGAGGACGTCGCACGCGACGTGTCCACGCACGAGCAGCTCGCTGTTCTGCGGCGGGAGCTCAACGGGCTCGTGGCCGCCTGGAACCACCGGACCGGCCAGCCCCACGGCGTCACGCATGCCGCCCTGCGCCGTGAGTGCGGAGGCCCGGCCGCCGCCGTGGCCACCGCCGACCAGCTGAGCAAGCGGATCGACCGGATCCGCGAGTGGGCCGCCCGCAAGACCTCCTGAGCGGGGAGGCGGCCAATTACCAAGGTATGCAGGCAATTGGCTTCTTCCCATGGTGATCTTGCCGTGGGAAGCAACAGTTTGCCGTGGGAAGTGCAGGCAGTCGCCGCGCAAGCCCGCGTGCGTACGACGGGCGCGGATACTCTCTTCGCATGCCCGCCGAGACCTCGCAGACGCTCGACCGTGGCCTCCGGGTCCTGGCCGTGCTCGCAAGCCACCCGAACGGGCTCACGGTCACCGAGCTGTCGAGCGCCGTCGGGGTCAACCGCACGGTGGTGTACCGGCTCGTCACCACGCTCGAGCAGCACGGCCTCGCGCGGCGTGACTCCGCGGGGCGGCTGCACGTCGGGCTGGGAGTCCTGGCGCTGGCCCGGGGGCTCCAGCCGGTGCTGCGCGAGGTGGCGAACCCTGTCCTGCGCGCTCTCGCCGAGGACCTCGGTGCCACCGCGCACCTGACCCTGGTCGACGGCGGGGAGGCGCTGGCGATCGCCGTGGTCGAGCCGAGCTGGACCGACTACCACGTGGCCTACCGGGTGGGGGCCAGGCACGCGTTGGAGCAAGGAGCCGCCGGTCGGGCGATCCTGCTGGGTCGTCAGGTCGCGGGTGGCGACGAGGTGGCCGACCGGTTCGTGCAGACCACCGGGGAGCTCCAGCCGGGGGCACGCGGCCTGGCCTCGCCCGTGCTGGGCGTCGACGGCCTCGAGGCGTCCGTCGGCATCGTGACTCTTGGCGACCTCGACGCGGAGACGGCTGGCCCGCGAGTGGCCGCCGCGGCCGAAGAGATCACCCGCCGCCTCTCCTGAGGCTGCCGCGGTAGCAGGCAGGACGCTGCCGGGGTGACGGCGCGTTCGGCTGGCAAGGGTCAGGCGTCGATCAGGGGGAGGACCCGGTAGGGCACCTGCTTCGCCAGGGCGATGACCGTCGAGGACCGGACGATGCTCGGGTCGGCGAGGACCGCGTCGATCACCCGCTGCAGGTCGTTGTTGGAGCGCGCCACCACCCGGCACCACATGTCGCCCGCACCGGTGATCGTGTAGGCCTCCAGCACCTCGGGGATCGCCGCCAGGTGCCGGGCCACGGTGTCGTGGCCGCCGTGCTCGGCGGTGCGCTGGCGGATCTCGAGGGTGAGGAAGGCGGTGACCGGGTAGCCGAGCGCCTCCGGGTCCAGCTCCGGGCCCCAACCGGCGATCACCCCAGCCCCCGAGAGCTTGTCGAGCCGAGCCTGGACGGTGCCGCGGGCGACCCCGAGCCGCCGTGAGGCCTCGAGCACGCCGATGCGAGGCTGCTCGGCGAACAGACGTAGCAATGTGGCGTCCAAATCGTCCATGGCGGATCCCTTCGCTGGACAGTTTGCACAGTGTTTCGTCGTACTGTTGCACACAATGTCTCCGCCAAGCATGCTTCGGGACATGACTGCGCCCACGACCCCCTCAACCGCGCTCACCCCGGACGAGCTCAAGGCCGATCTGACCCTCGAGCAGCTCAAGCAGCTCGTCGGTCTCGTCGAGTACGACGCCAGCACCGACCCGTTCCCGGTGACCGCGATGGACTCGGTCGGGTTCGTCGTCGGCAACGCGACCCAGACCGCGACCTTCTACCAGCTCGCGCTCGGCATGGACCTCGAGGCCTACCGCGGCCCGGAGAACGGCTGCCGCGACTCCAAGAGCTACGTGCTCCGCTCCGGCTCGGCCCGGTTCGTCTTCACCGGCGGCGTGACCCCGGACAGCCCGGTCCTCGACCACCACCGCAAGCACGGCGACGGCGTGGTCGACCTCGCCCTCGAGGTGCCCGACGTGGACAAGTGCGTCGAGCACGCCCGGTCCATGGGCGCCAAGATCCTCGAGGAGCCGCACGACGTCAGCGACGAGCACGGCACCGTCCGGATGGCCGCGATCGCGACGTACGGCGAGACCCGCCACAGCCTGGTGGACCGCTCGCGCTACAACGGCCCCTACCTTCCCGGCTACGTGGCGAAGCAGACCACGGTCAGCCGCGCGGAGGGCCACCCCAAGCGCCTCTTCCAGGCCGTCGACCACTGCGTCGGCAACGTCGAGCTCGGCCGCATGGACGAGTGGGTCGAGTTCTACAACAAGGTCATGGGCTTCACGAACATGGCGGAGTTCATCGGCGACGACATCGCCACCGACTACTCCGCGCTCATGTCGAAGGTCGTGGCGAGCGGCAACCACCGTGTGAAGTTCCCGCTGAACGAGCCGGCCATCGCGAAGAAGAAGTCCCAGATCGACGAGTACCTCGAGTTCTACGACGGTGCCGGCTGCCAGCACATCGCGCTCGCGACCAACGACATCCTGCGCACCGTCGACATCCTCCGCGAGAACGGGATCCAGTTCCTCGACACCCCGGACTCCTACTACGACGACCCGGAGCTGCGTGAGCGCATCGGCAACGTCCGCGTGCCGATCGAGGAGCTGAAGAAGCGCCGGATCCTCGTCGACCGCGACGAGGACGGCTACCTCCTGCAGATCTTCACCAAGCCCATGGGCGACCGGCCGACGGTGTTCTACGAGTTCATCGAGCGGCACGGCTCCCTCGGCTTCGGCAAGGGCAACTTCAAGGCGCTCTTCGAGGCGATCGAGCGCGAGCAGGAGGCTCGCGGCAACCTCTGACGCTCCGAGACGGCCGGTTCCTGCACCGGCGAGGAACGCGGAGTCGTGGGCGGTTCGCAAGGGGTACGACGCCCGAGGACCGTCCACGACACCGCACCTGTCATGGCCGCCCGGCGCTCGACGGCGCGGCATGCGCGAGCCGGCTCAGCCGTAGAGCGCGGCGAAGTTGGCGAGGATCCGTGGTGGCGCGGTGACCTGGGTGCCGTCGAGCCGCGCGACGAGCTCGTCGAGCTCCTGCGGCGGGAAGTAGCCGTAGTGCTGGTAGACGTGCACCCGGGTGATGATCCCCGCGCGGTCGAGCTCGGGGTGGAACTGCGTGGCGTAGAGGTTCTGCTTGACCCGGAACATCTGCACCGGGCAGGTGGGTGAACCCGCGAGCAGGGTCGCGCTCGCGGGCAGCACGCGGCAGGCCTCCTTGTGCCCGACGTAGGCGTCGAACACGTCCGGGACGCCCTCGAGGAGCGGGTCGGCACGCCCCTCGTCGGTCAGTGTGATCGGCACGGAGCTGACCGGCTCGGCGTACACCTTGTCGATGACCCCGCCCTGATGGACGCCGAGCGTCCCGACGCCGTAGCAGGCGCCCATGAACGGGAAGTCCCGCGCGACGATCTCGTCGAGCAGGGCGCTGATCTCGCGCTCGACGCGGTGCTGGACGGCCGACTTCCGCTCCGGCGGGTCGCTGGAGTTGAAGGGACCACCTCCGACGAGCACGCCGGCGTAGTCGTCGAGGTCGATCCGGGGGAGCGGAGCCGCCTCCATCCGCACGCGCACCAGCCGCCTGGGAGACAGACCGGTCTCACGGAGGAACGCGACGTACTCGTCGTCCGCGGCAAGGTCCTCCGCACGAGAGGACAGCAGCAGGAACGGCTTCACACCGTGATCGTAGGGTGCCCGGTCAGGTCACAGCACCTTGGAGAGGAAGTCCTGGGTGCGCTCGTGCTGCGGGTTGTCGAGCACCTCGGTCGGGATGCCCTCCTCGACGATCACGCCGCCGTCCATGAACACGAGCTTGTCCCCGACCTCGCGGGCGAAGCCCATCTCGTGCGTGACGACCATCATCGTCATGCCCTCGTGGGCGAGGTCCTTCATGACGGCGAGCACGTCGCGCACGAGCTCGGGGTCGAGCGCGCTGGTGAGCTCGTCGAAGAGCATCATGTCGGGGTCCATCGACAACGCCCGGGCGATCGCGACGCGCTGCTGCTGGCCGCCGGAGAGGTGCGCGGGGTAGGCGTCCTCCTTGCCGTCGAGCCCCACCTTCTCGAGGTTCTTCCTCGCGATCTCGACCGCCTCGTCCTTGCTGCGCTTGCGCACCCGTCGCTGCGCCAGCATGAGGTTGCCCATGACGGTCAGGTGCGGGAACAGGTTGAACGACTGGAACACCATGCCGATCCGGGACCTGACCTCGTCGATGTCGGTCTCGGGGTCGGTGATGTCGATGCCCTCGACCAGATCCGCCCCGAGGTCGGCTCCTCGAGCAGGTTCACGCAGCGCAGCAGCGTCGACTTGCCCGAACCGGAGGGACCGATCACGCCGACGACCTGCCCGTGGTCGACGTCGAAGTCGATGCCCTTGAGCACCTCGTTCTCGCCGAAGTACTTGTGGAGGTCCTGGACGTCGATGGCGGCGGTCAAGCGGCTCACCTGGCTCTCTGGGTGCGCCGCTCCAGCTCCGCCACGAGGCGGGTCAGCGGGAGCGTGATGATCAGGTAGACGAGTGCCGCGGCCACGAGCGGCGAGGAGTTCTGGGTGCTGCTCATGGCGTCACGGGAGAACGTGGTGAGCTCGCGCTCGCTCGCCGCGAGCCCGATCACGAACAGGAGCGAGGTGTCCTTGATCAGGATCACGAGCTCGTTCGTGAGCGGGGGGATCACGATCCGGAAAGCCTGCGGCAGGACGACCGAGAGGGTCGTCCAGCCGCCGCTCATGCCGAGCGACCGCGAGGCCTCGGCCTGGCCCTTCGGCACGGCCTGGATGCCGGCTCGGAGGGTCTCGGCCATGTAGGCCGCCGACACGATGATCAGCGCGATGACGCCGGCGCCGACGGTCCCGCCCGGCGGGCGCCAGTTGAAGGCGATCGGGACGGCGAACCCGAAGCCGATGATGACCACGAGGGCCGGAAGGCCGCGGAACAGCTCGATGTAGCCCGTGGCGAGCCAGCGGTACGGCGCCGACCGGCGAGAGCTTCATCAGCGCGAGCACGAGCGCGAAGAAGAGGCCGCCGATGAAGGCGATGATCGTGTAGACGATCGTGTTCTTCGCCGCGACCGTGATGATCTCGGGCCACAGGCTCTTCCAGACCGTGGTGTCGAAGAAGTTCTCCTTGATCGCCGACCAGTCGGCGAGCGCGATGAGGAGCGCGAGCCCGATGAACAGGATCGCGTAAAGAACGGCGAGGTTGACCTTCGCGCGGGTCGTACGTCTCATGGCCATGGCCTACCCCTTCCTCGTCGACGCGCTCACTTGGTGGAGAAGTACTGCTTGTACAGGTCGTCGTAGGTGCCGTCGTCGCGTAGCTTCTTCAGCTGCTCGTTGATCTCCTTGAGCAGGTCCTCGGAGCCCTCCTCGCGGACCGCGAAGCCGTACGCCTCGCCGGTCTTGTAGGTCTCGACGATCTCGAAGTCGCCCTCTTCGGCGTGGTTGACGTTCACGGGCAGGTCCTGCAGGAGCGCGTCGACCTGGCCCGCCTTGATGGCTGGGAACATCTCCCCGTCGCTCGGGAAGGAGACGATGTCGGCGTCCGGGGCGTTCTCCTCGGTGTAGGTCTTGCCGGTCGTGCCCTGCTGGACACCGACCTTCTTGCCCGCGAGGTCGTCGATCGACTTGATGTCCGAGCCCTTGGGGACGAGCAGCGACTGCTCGGAGTCGTAGTAGGGCTCGGAGAAGTCGACGTTCTTCTCACGCTCGGGGGTGATCGTCATCGCCGACGCGACCATGTCGCACTGGTTGGAGTTGAGGGAGAGGCCGCTCTGGAGACCGTCGAACGAGGAGTCCTTGAGCACGACCTTGAGATCCATGTTCTTGGCCATCGCGTTGACCAGGTCGCCGTCGAAGCCCGTGTAGGTGCTGCCCTCCTGGACGTCGAACGGCGGGTAGGGAATGTCGGAGCAGACGGTGAGGGCGTCGGACTGCAGGAGCCCGAGGTCCCCGGAGCCGCCGGATCCACCACCGGAGTCATCGCCGCCACAGGCGGTGAGACCCACGGCGAGGAGCAGGGCGCCGGATGCGTAGACGGTCTTCAGGCCTCGAGGTGTCATGTGGGCACCATAGCGCCGTGGGCATGCGTTAACGACACCCGTTTTCGGTACGCGCACCGGAAGGTGCCCTGGTGGGTGAGTTGAGCCGTTTCGAGCGCGCCACAAAAAAGTCGGCAGACAACTATGGGCATCGGCGGGATCCCGTTGCATGCTGGTGAGCGAACCTGACGGCTCACGGGGGGTCGTCGGTTTAGGGGGAGTCAGAAGTTGAGTGCCACATCGTCGTTCGCTGCCGAGCGTGAATCGCACAGGTTCGAGCACCAGGCGGTCTTCTACCGCGGTCTCGACGGGCTCGTGGCGACCGTCCTGCCGTTCATCCGCGAGGGCATCGACCTGGGTGAGCCGGTGCTCGTCGCCCTGCTGCCCGAGCGGCTCGCCGCGCTCGAGGAGGCGCTCGGCGGGGACGCGACGCGGGTGGACTTCGTGGACATGGGGGAGCTCGGCGCCAACCCGGCGTGCATCATTCCCGAATGGCGCCGCTTCCTGGAGGACGCGGGAGTCGAGGGCCCGGTCCGCGGTGTCGGCGAACCGGTGTGGTCGGGCCGGAGGGACGTCGAGATCGAGGAGGCGGTCCTGCACGAGGCGCTGCTCAACCTCGCCTTCGACGACGGACCCGCGTGGCAGCTGATGTGCCCGTACGACGTCGCGGCGTTGCCGGCCGAGGTGATCGAGGGCGCCGTGCGCAGCCATCCTCTGGTCCCGGGTGCCGCGCCGCATACGACGTACGCCGGTCCGGCGGAGGCGCGGAGCCGGTTCAGCAGCGGGCTGTCCCCGGTCCCCGAAATGGCGGACACGTGTGAGTTCGGCCAGGACGACCTCGTCGGGCTCAGGAGCATGGTCGCGCGGCTCGCCGACCAGGCCGGCCTGCGACGCAGCGCGAGCGACGACCTCGTCCTCGCGGCCCATGAGCTCGCTACCAACAGCGTCCTGCATGGTGGCGGGGCCGGCCGGCTGAGCTCGTGGACCGAGCCTGGTGCCCTGGTCGTGGAGGTCAGCGACCACGGCGTCATCGAGGACCCCTTGGTGGGACGCGACCTCCTCCACGACCTCGCCGAGAACGGCCGCGGCGTCTGGATGGCGAACCAGCTGTGCGACCTCGTGCAGGTCAGGTCGAGCCAGGACGGGACCGTCGTACGCCTCTTCTCGTGGCTGTGACCGTCCGTCACGCCGTCAGCGGGCGGGGAGGATCGTCCCGCTGACCTCGCCGAGCGCGATCCGGCCACCTCGTGCGCCCGGCGCGGTCGCCCGGATGGTGACCTCGTCGCCGTCCTCGAGGAACGTCCGCTCCCGGCCGCCCGCGAGGAACGGCTCCTTCCCGCCCCACGACAGCTCGAGGAACGAGCCCCGCTGGCCGCGCTCCGGCCCGCTGACCGTGCCGGAGGCGAACAGGTCGCCGATCCGCAGCGATGCGCCGTTGACGGTCATGTGGGCGAGCATCTGCGCGGGGGACCAGTACATCGTGGAGTACGGCGGACGCGCGACCGTCTCCCCGTTGAGGTCGACCTCGAACTCGATGTCGTAGCCGGCCAGCGGCCCTGTCCGGAGGTACTCGAGGGGCTCGGGGTCCTGGCCGGGCAGATCCACGCGGGCGGCCCCGAGCGCGGCGAGGGGAGTGACCCAGCCGCTGACGGAGGTGGCGAACGACTTCCCGAGGAACGGCCCGAGCGGGACGTACTCCCAGGCCTGGATGTCGCGCGCCGACCAGTCGTTGAGGGGCATCACGCCGAAGACGTGGTCCGCGAAGGCCCCGACCGCGACCTGGTCGCCCATCTGGGTCGGGGAGCCGACCAGGAAGCCGAGCTCGGTCTCGATGTCGAGGCGCTGCGACGGTCCGTAGGACGGCGCGTCGGCCGGCGCCGGCTTGCGCTGACCGTTCGGACGCCTCACCGGGGTCCCCGAGACCACGACCGTGCCCGCCCGGCCGTGGTACCCGACCGGCAGGTGTCGCCAGTTGGGCAGGAGCGGCTCGGCGTCGGGCCGGAAGATCTTGCCGACGTTGCTCGCGTGGTCGAGCGAGCAGTAGAAGTCCACGTAGTCGGCCACGACCGCCGGGAGGTGCATCGTCACCTCGGCGACCGGGACCAGCAGCGGCTCGACGAGGTCACGGCGAGCCGGGTCGGCGAGGAGCGAGGTGATCCAGGAGCGGACCGAGTCCCAGGTCGGGCGGCCCATGCTCATCAAGGCGTTGAGATCGGGGGCCTCGAAGACGTGCGCGACCTCGAGCATGTCCCCGGCCGCCACAGGAGCGAGGTCCAGCACGAAGTCGCCGATGCGCACCCCCACCCGCGGCGGCTCTCCGTCGTGGGAGAAGACGCCGTAGGGCAGGTTGTCGATGTCGTACGACGAGCCGGCCGCGCCTTCGACCCAGGTGTCGGGACCCTGGGCGCCAGGGGTGCTCTCGGTGGTCATGCGCTCTCCAGAGGAAGGTCGGGCAGGAGGTCGAGGTCGATCAGGTCCTCGAGCGGCTCGAGCACGCTGCACGATCCGAACGAGGTGAACCAGCGACGGGCGGAGGCGAGCCCTTCCTCTCCGGCCGTGTCGAGAGCCCTGCCGACCTCGGCCGGGTCCGTGGTGTCGAGCCGGGCCGCTACGTCCGTCGTGGTGGCTCCGTCGAGCGCTGCCCGGGTGGCGGCCAGGAGGTTGAGGAAGCCGTGGTGCTCGAAGCCCGTCTCCCCGTCGCGATGCCGCAGGGCGTTGTGGAGGCCCGCCGTGCACTTGAACCGGAGCTCGCGGTCCAAGGCGGCGTCGATGCACGTCGCGAGCTCGGCGGAGGTGGGGAAGGCGTCCCCGGTCACGCCGCCGGTGCGGAACTTCAGGCGCAGGTCGAGGGCCGCCACCTCGTCGAGGGCTGCGAGCCATGACGAGGCCGGCTCCGGGCCCGTGAGGCGGGGCGGTTCGACGTACACCGGGGTCTCGTCGTCGAGCTCACCGGCCACGCGGAGCTGGTCGACCACTGTGGTGACCCGGCGGGCGTTGCGGGGCAGGTCCTCCTCGTCGCGCAGGCCGAGCTCGAGGCTCGCGAGCTCGAGCTCCTCGGCGCGGCCGGCCCAGCGCACCGCGGGCTCGATCGCGCCCGCGCCTCCGGTGACCACCACGGAGACCGCCAGCGGCCCTGCGCCATCGGCTCGCACAGCCTCGATGAGGTCGGGGAGTGCCACGTCACTCACCACGAACGGGCCGACGAGGTCGCCGTACGCCGCGTCACGGTGGCTGCGGTGGTCGCGGAGCGCCTGCGGGAGCGGGGCGTTGCCCGGCGGGAAGATCGCGGCGTCGTCGACCAGCGACCGGAAGGCGGCAGGGATGGTTGACACGCCGCCGACACTAACGCATGGTTGCTGTGACCGGACAAGCGTGTTCGATTAACGAACGTTCGCGCTCCCAGCGCGGTGACGACGGAGACGACGATGGCCTTCTACCGCCAGGTGGGAACGATCCCCGCGAAGCGGCACACACAGTTCCGCACCGACTCCGGCGAGCTGCACTACGAGGAGCTGATGGGGGAGGAGGGCTTCTCCTCCGACTCCTCGCTGCTCTATCACCGCGGCGTGCCCTCCGCGATCGTCGACAGCCAGGTCTGGGAGCTCCCCGACCTGGCGACCACAGCGAACCACCCGCTCAAGCCGCGCCACCTGAAGCTGCACGGGCTCTTCGACGCCGAGGTCGCGCGCAAGGAGGACCCGGTGCAGGGGCGGCGGCTCGTGCTCGGCAACGCCGACGTCCGCATCTCCTACGTCGTGGCGGGCGCGAACTCGCCCTACTACCGCAACGCGATCGGTGACGAGTGCGTGTACGTCGAAGCCGGCGAGGGCGTCGTCGAGACGGTGTTCGGCGAGCTCACCTACCGCACCGGCGACTACGTCGTGATCCCGCGTGCGACGACGCACAGGTGGCTGCCCGACGCGGCCGACGGGGCGGTCAGCCGGCTCTACGTGATCGAGGCGAACAGCCACATCGCTCCGCCCAAGCGCTACCTGTCCCGCTACGGACAGCTCCTCGAGCACGCGCCGTACTGCGAACGCGACCTCTACGGACCGGACGAGCCGTTGCTGGTCGAGGGCGAGGACGTCGAGGTGCTCGTGAAGCACCGGGGCAACGGTGCCGGCGGCATCGTCGGCACCCGGATGACCTACGCCACGCACCCGTTCGACGTCGTGGGCTGGGACGGCTGCCTGTATCCCTACACGTTCAACATCGAGGACTTCGAGCCGATCACCGGCCGCGTGCACCAGCCGCCGCCGGTGCACCAGGTCTTCGAGGGCCACAACTTCGTGGTCTGCAACTTCGTGCCGCGCAAGGTCGACTACCACCCGCTGTCGGTGCCGGTGCCGTACTACCACTCCAACGTCGACAGTGACGAGGTCATGTTCTACGTCGGCGGCGACTACGAGGCCCGGAAGGGGTCGGGGATCAACGTCGGGTCGATCTCGCTGCACCCGGGCGGCTACGCACACGGCCCGCAGCCCTCGGCCATCGAGGCCTCGCTCGGGGCGGAGTTCTTCGACGAGCTCGCCGTCATGGTGGACACCTTCCGCCCGCTCGACCTCGGGGAGGCCGGGGTGGCCGCGGAGGACCCGGCGTACGCATGGACCTGGGCCGGACGCGGGCCGAGCGCGGGTGAGGACGACGGCGGGCCGGCGGTGTACTCCAACAGCTGACCCGACGAGACTGGTGCCATGCCGAGCTACATCGCCTTCCTGCGCGCCGTGAACGTCGGCGGCCGGGTGTTCAAGATGGCCGACCTCCGGAGCTGCCTCGAGGAGGCCGGCTTGGAGGACGTCGAGACCTACATCCAGACCGGCAACGTGCGCTTCGCGACGTCGATGCGGTCACGCCCGAAGGTCGAGAGGTACGTCGAGGAGGCGCTCGCCGGTGGATGCGGGTTCGAGGTGCCGGCGATCTTGTTCACGCCCGTGGAGCTGAGGCAGGTGTGCGACGAGGCGATGCGGCTGCCCTCGCCGTTCAAGAAGTCCGAAGGCGGCCATGGCCGCTACGTCACCTTCTTCAAGGAGGAAGACGTGCCCGGCCCGGAGGCCGCCGACGAGATCGCCGCGTGGGACCGCCCCGGCGAGTCCGCCGCGGTCGTGGACCGTGCCGTCCACATCTGGCTGGATCACCCGACCATGCAGGCGGAGTTCTTCGGCGCCTTCAAGAAGGTGCTCGCGCCCGGCACGAACCGGAACCTCAAGGTGGTCACCACTCTCGCCGAGCGCTGGGGCTCCTGACGGCAGACCCGCGCTGACCTGCGCGTTCGTGCAGATGCAAAGACACGCGGGACCCCAAAGGTCCGGATCGTCGGAGTTGTCAGGTACAAATACCGCGGCGTGATCCGCGCCACTCGTACCTGAATCGAGGGAACCCCTTGTCCGAGACCCAGAACTTCCAGCCCGACGGCGCCCCGCAGGCCACCACGCCCGCGACCCGGGACGCCGGCCCCACCCGTCGTACCGTCCTCACCGGCGCCGCCGCGCTCGCCGCCGTCGGGTTCGTCCCGTCCGCAGCGGAGGCGCGTCCTCGCCACGGCAAGGGCCACCACGGGGGGCCCCAGCGCCACGCCCGGGTCACCGTGCTCGGCACGACCGACCTGCACGGAAACGTCTTCAACTGGGACTACTTCAAGGACGCCGAGTACACCGACAGCGCCGCCAACGACATCGGCCTGGCGAAGGTCTCGACCCTGGTGTCGGCGATCCGTGAGGACCGCGGCGACCGCAGCACGCTCCTGATCGACGCAGGCGACACCATCCAGGGCACGCCGCTGGCCTACTACTACGCGAAGATCGACCCGATCACCGAGGGCTCGACCCACCCGATGGCCGAGGCGATGAACATCATCGGCTACGACGCGGCGGCGCTCGGGAACCACGAGTTCAACTACGGCATCCCCCTCCTGCGCAAGTTCGAGGAGCAGCTCGACTTCCCGCTGCTCGGGGCGAACGCCCTCGATGCGGCCTCGAAGCGCCCGGCCTTCCGGCCGTACGTGATCAAGAAGGCCCACGTCGGCGGGCGCGTCGTCAAGGTCGGCATCCTCGGCCTGACCAACCCCGGCATCGCGATCTGGGACAAGGCGAACGTCGAGGGCAAGATGGTCTTCCCGGGCCTCGTCGAGCAGGCCAAGGTCTACGTCCCTCGGATGCGCAAGGACGGCGCCGACATCGTGGTCGTGGCGGCTCACTCGGGCGCCGACACCAGCTCGTCGTACGGTGACGCGCTGCCCTACCCGGAGAACGCAGCCTCGCTGGTCGCCGAGGAGGTGCCCGGCATCGACGCGATCCTGGTCGGCCACGCCCACAAGGAGATCCAGGAGCGCTGGGTCGAGAACAAGAAGACCGGCAAGCAGGTCCTCCTGACCGAGCCGCTGCGCTGGGGCATGCGCCTCTCCGTGCTGACCTTCGACCTCGAGCAGACCCGCCGTGGGTGGAACGTCCGGAAGGTCGGCGCCCAGCTGCTCAACGCCAACACCGTCGACGAGGACCCGAAGGTGGTGGCCGCGCTCACCAAGCAGCACGAGGTGGTCGTCGACTACGTCAACTCGGTCATCGGCCGCTCCCTCCAGGCGATGTCGGCCGAGCGCGCGGTCGTGGAGGACGTCCCGGCGATCGACTTCGTCAACCACGTCCAGGCCCAGGAGGTCAGGAACGGCCTCGCCGGTACGGCGGACGCCGCGCTCCCCGTGCTGAGCATCGCCGCGCCGTTCAACCGTGCGTGCCGCGATCCCCGACGGGGAGGTCACGGTCCGCGACGTCGCCGGGCTCTACATCTACGACAACACCCTGCTCGGGGTGAGGGTCACGGGCGCTCAGGTGCGCGACTACCTGGAGTTCTCGGCGAACTACTTCAAGAAGGTCAGCGGCACCGGGCCGTTCACGATGGACCAGCTCACCAACGCGCCGACCGCGCTCGCGCCCAACGGCACCCCTGACTACAACTACGACATCGTCGGCGGTCTCGACGCGGCGCTGACCTACAAGATCGACGTCTCGAAGGACGCGGGGACCGGCCGGATCGTCGACCTCGCGTACAACGGGGTCCCGGTCACCGACGACCAGCCGTTCGCGCTGGCGATCAACAACTACCGCCAGTCGGGTGGGGGCAACTTCCCGCACGTGAAGAACGCGCCGGTGATCTACAACCGTCAGCTCGAGATCCGGCAGCTCATCATCGACTGGGTCACCGCCCAGGGGGTCGTGGATGCCGGCGAGTTCGCCTCGGTCGACTGGAAGCTGGTCTCCGGCACCGCCGACGTGACGATCAGCTGACCTGCTGCACCGCGGACGCGGTATGTGAGTGGCGGACGGTCGAGGCATGCTCTCGACCGTCCGTTGCTCACACAGCGGCTTGTCCAGGGATGGTCGCCGGCGAGTCCGAGCCCGCGCCGGCCGCTAGGTTGCACGCATGACCGACGGCATGACGATCACCGACGACCAGGGCGCACTCTGGGTCACCCTCGACCGGCCCGAGCAGCTCAACGCGCTCACCGGGGAGATGGCCGACCGGCTCGCCGAGGAGGTCGAGCAGGCTGCGGCGCGTGAGGACGTCCACGTCGTCGTCCTGCGCGGCACCGGCCCTGCGTTCAGCGCGGGGGCGGACCTCAGCGGCGAGGACGCTCACGAGAACTTCGACGTGAGCAGCCTGGACCGGGCAAACCGGATCATCCGGGCGATCACCGGCTCGTCGAAGCCCTGTGTCGCAGCCGTCAACGGAGTGGCCGCCGGCGTGGGCTGCTCGGCCGCACTGGCCTGTGACCTCGTCGTGGCCGCGGAGTCGGCCAGCTTCCTGCTCGCCTTCTCCCGGATCGGCCTGATGCCCGACGGCGGCGCGACGGCCACGGTCGCAGCCTCGGTCGGGCGGGCGCGGGCGATGCGGATGGCCCTGCTCGGTGAGGCGATGCCGGCGAAGGAGGCGTACGACGCCGGGCTGGTGAGCCATCTGGTGCCGGACGCGGACTTCGACGAGGTGGTCGCGAAGGTCGTCCGCCGCGTCGTCTCGGGGCCGCCGCTGGCCTACGCGGCCACCAAGAAGGCGGTCAACGCCGCCACGCTCGACCGCCTCGAGGACGCGCTCGAGCGCGAACGCAGCGGGCAGACGGTCCTCCTGCGTACGGCAGACGCCGCCGAGGGCATGCGGGCGTTCGCGGAGAAGCGGCGGCCGGTCTTCCGCGGCGAGTGAGCCGCCGGGCCCGACCGCCGCGGGGCCGGAGCGCCGGCGAACCATCCACTGTGGATGAGGCGGGATCCGGCCGACGCGCCGCAGGCTGGTAGCAGGTGGGTTTACAGCCCTTTGCTATCGGGAGGTCCGAAAGATGTCCGAGGCACAGTTCCAGATTCGCCGCACCGGGTGGGACGTCGTCCTCGGTGCGCTGCTCGTCATCGGCGGGCTGGTGATCCTCGGCGACGCCGCACTCGCAACGACCGTCTCCGTCCTGCTGATCGGCTGGGTACTGCTGATCGTAGGCGTGCTCGGCCTGGCCGCATCCTTGTTCCGCATCGGCAAGGGTGGGTTCTGGTCCGCGGCACTCAGTGGCGGCCTCCTCACCGTCCTCGGGCTGTTCTTCCTGAACAACACCGAGGCCGCGGCGGTGACCCTCACGCTCATCGCCGGCGCGATCTTCCTGACCAGCGGCATCGTGCGGCTCGTGGTCTCCACCCAGGATCGCGACTACCGCGTCCCGCTGCTTCTCGGCGGCATCGTCTCGACGGCCCTGGGCCTGATCGTGCTCTTCAACCTGTTCGACGCCTCCTTCGTGCTGCTCGGGGTCCTGCTCGGGATCCAGGTCCTGGTGGACGGCATCTCGATGATGCTGGTCGGCCGCTGGCACGTCTCCACGACCGAGGTCACCGGAGCGGGAACGGGCGAGGTCCCCTCCCAGCGTCACCCCCAGGACCAGCCGCGCCACCAGCCGCACTGACAGGTGGCCCGACCGGCGACCGGAAGGTCCCCGGTCAGGGGGTCGGTCAGGAGATGTGGGCCCCCGCGGCCCGCATCTCCGCGACGGCTGCCTTGGAGCTTGCCTCCGCCACGCCCGTGACCAGATCGGAGAGCACCCTCGCGTTGAACCCCTCGGTCAAGGCGTCCAGCGTGGTGGCTCTGACGCAGTGGTCGGTCGCGATGCCGCACACGTCGACGTCGGTGATCTCGTGCCTGCGAAGCCACTCCGCGAGGGGGAGGCCGTCGGCCGAGCGGCCCTCGAAACCGGAGTACGCCGCGGCGTGCTCGCCCTTGAGGAAGATCGCGTCGAAGGGCTGCGGGTCGAGGTTGGGGTGGAACGCCGAGCCGTCGGTGCCTGCGATGCAGTGCGGCGGCCAGGACGTGACGAAGTCAGGCTCGTCCGAGAAGTGGCTCCCCGGGTCGATGTGATGCTCGCGCACCGCCACCACCGCGGCATACTCGGGTGCCTTGGGGTCCTTGGCGGTCCAGTGGTGGAGCAACGTACCGATCCGGAACGCCACCTCGGCCCCACCGGGCACGGGGAGGCTGCCGCCCTCGCAGAAGTCGTTCTGGACATCGACGACGATCAGTGCGCGCTTCATGCGACCCACGCTAGCCGAGCGGGGCATCGCGGTCATCGCCTGCAAAGGAGCCCGGGGGTGTCGCGGCCGGTCAGTCCCCGACGTGCACGGTGGGGATCACCGGCTCGCCGCGCGAGAGCATCCGCGCCTTGAGCGGGAGCTCCTCGCGCACGCGGAGGTGACGCGAGCGGGCGGTCTCGAGGTCCTCGCGGCCGACCACCTCGCCGTCGCGCACCAAGGGCACGAGGAGCTCACGGTCGTCCCCGTCGTCGACCGGACGCTCGCCCACGCCGACCACCTCGGCCTCGGCGACCCCCTCGGGGTTACGCCGGCGCAGGGCGTACTTGCGACCGCCGATGGACCCCTTGTCCTTGCTCTTCTTGGCGACCGAGACCATCTCGCCGCCGGCGTCCTCGCGCGACACGAGCTTGTAGACGAAGCCGCAGGTCGGGTGGCCGCTGCCGGTCACCAGCGACGTGCCGACGCCGTAGCCGTCGACCGGGGCTGCCGCGAGTGCGGCGATCGCGTACTCGTCGAGGTCGGAGGTGACGATGATCCGGGTGTCCGTGGCCCCGAGGGAGTCGAGCTGGCTGCGCACCTGCTGGGCGAGCATGCCGAGGTCGCCGGAGTCGATACGGACGGCGCCGAGCTCGGGGCCCGCGACGTCGACCGCCAAGGCCACAGCCTCGGCGACGTCGTAGGTGTCGACGAGGAGGCTCGTGCCCTTACCGAGCGACTCGACCTGCGCGGTGAAGGCGTCACGTTCGCTGTCGTGCAGCAGGGTGAACGCGTGCGCGCTCGTGCCGGTCGTCGGGACGCCGTACCTCTGGCGAGCCGCGAGGTTCGAGGTGGCCGAGAAGCCGGCGATGTACGCCGACCTCGCTGCCGCGACCGCTGCCTCCTCGTGGGTCCGGCGAGACCCCATCTCGATGCAGGGGCGCTCGCACGAGCACCACGTCATCCGTGACGCGGCCGAGGCGATCGCCGAGTCGTGGTTGAGGATCGACAGCAGCAGCGTCTCGAGGAGGACCGCCTCGGCGAAGGTCGACTCCACCACCATCAGGGGGGAGTAGGGGAAGTACACCTCGCCGTCGGGGTAGCCCCAGATGTCGCCGCTGAACCGGTAGGACGCGAGCCACTCCAAAGTCGCCTCGTCGACCACGTGGCCCTTGCGCAGGACCTCGAGGACCTCGTCGTCGAACCGGAACCGCTCGAAGGCGTCGAGCACCCGGCCGACTCCCGCCACGACGCCGTACCTCCTGCCCTCGGGGAGGCGGCGGGGGAAGAGCTCGAACACCGACCGGCGATGGGCGGAGCCCGCGCGGAGGGCGGCCTGCACCATGGTCAGCTCGTAGTGGTCGGTCAGCAGCGCGGTCGATGCAGTCGTCACCTGCCACAGCCTAGGATGTTGCACGTGTCTGCACCCATGCCCGTCGAGATCGAGCAGCCGGAGGCGGATGAGGTCACCGCGCCGGCCCGGCCCTGGGTGACCATCGTGTGGAACGACCCGGTGAACCTGATGTCCTACGTCACCTACGTCTTCCAGACCTACTTCGGCTACCCCCGCAAGAAGGCCGAGAAGCTGATGTTCGAGGTGCACAACGACGGCAAGTCCGTGGTGTCGGCCGGGTCGCGCGAGGAGATGGAGCGCGACGTGCAGGCCATGCACGAGTACGGCCTGTGGGCCACGATGGAGAAGGCGGACTCATGAGCACCCTGAGCTGCTCGCTCCGCACGCTCGTCGGTGGTGACGTCCGATGAGCGGGTTCGTGCCACGCGGCCACGGCGTGATGGCCACGTTCTCGGGGTTCGAGGGCGACCTGCTGCGCTCGCTCGCCTCGCAGCTCGTCGAGCTGCTGCGCAACGAGTCCGCCGTGCCCAAGAACACGGCCGACCCGCTGGAGGCGATGCTCGACTTCACCGGGCCCACGACGGAGCCCGACGACCCGGTCCTCGCGCGGCTGTTCCCGACGGCCTACCCCGACGACGAGGAGGCCGCGGGGGAGTTCCGCCGCTTCACCGAGGGTGGGCTGCGCGACGGCAAGGCCCGCAACGCGGTGCTGATCATCGACCAGCTCGAGGAGGCCGGACTGCCTGCCGAGCTCGAGGAGGACGGGCTCTGGATCGACGTGGAGCTCGACGCCTCGCAGGCCGCGGCCTGGATGCGTTCCTTCACCGACATCCGGCTCGCGCTCGCCACGCGGCTCGGGGTCGAGGAGGGGGACGAGGACTACTGGCTCAGCCTCCCCGACGACGACCCGCGCAGCCACGTGCACGACATCTACGAGTGGGTCGGCTACCTCCAGGAGACGCTCGTCGCGTCGGTGTCCCGCTGACTCTGATCCGGACAGGTCTCACGATCCGGACACGAGGGCGGCGGGGTGGGCTCGGCAGGGGCCCCGGATACCCTCGTTGCGTGCTGAAGATCGACCGCGTGACCTACGACGCCATCGTGGCGCATGCCAAGAAGGACCATCCGGACGAGGCCTGCGGAGTGGTCGCCGGGCCGGCAGGCTCGGACTCACCGACGCGCTTCATCCCGATGGTGAACGCCGCGGGCTCACCGACGTTCTACGAGTTCGACTCCGGTGAGCTGCTCGCGCTCTACAAGGAGATGGACCGGCGCGACGAGGAGCCGGTGGTGGTCTACCACTCGCACACCGCCACCGAGGCCTACCCGTCGCGCACCGACATCGGCCTGGCCTCGGAGCCGAACGCGCACTATGTGCTCGTCTCCACACGCGAGCACGGGAATAGCGAAGGACCGGTGGAGTTTAGGTCCTACAGGATCGTCGACGGTGAGGTCACCGAGGAGGAGGTCTCCGTCGTGGACGCACACGACGCGTGACCCGCATCCGACGACCTACGCACGACGTCTGAGATCACACGAGCCGACGAGAGAGTCCAAGGAGCCAGAACTGATGGCCATCGACGTACGCATCCCCACCATCCTGCGCACCTACACCGGGGGTGAGAAGGCGGTCAGCGGCGAGGGCAAGACGCTGGCCGAGCTCATCGACAACCTCGAGAGCGACCACCCCGGCATCAAGGAGCGGCTGATCGACGGCTCCGAGCTGCGCCGCTTCGTCAACGTCTACGTCAACGACGAGGACGTCCGGTTCACCGGCGGCCTCGAGACCGAGGTCGGCGACGGCGACGAGGTCGTCGTGCTCCCCGCCGTCGCGGGGGGCTCGTCACAGGTGGCGTTCGGCTAGATGCTGTTCGACTCCCTCCTCGACTCGGTGGGAGGCACGCCGCTGGTGGGCCTGCCCCGGCTCTCGCCCACCCCCGAGGTGCGGCTGTGGGCCAAGCTCGAGGACCGCAACCCGACCGGCTCGATCAAGGACCGGGCCGCGCTCAAGATGTTCGAGCAGGCGGAGAAGGACGGGATCCTGACGCCCGGGTGCACGATCTTGGAGCCGACGTCGGGCAACACCGGTATCTCGCTGGCCATGGTGGCCAAGCTCCGCGGTTACCGGATGGTCTGCGTGATGCCCGAGAACACCTCGGAGGAGCGCCGTCAGCTGCTCCGCATGTGGGGCGCGGAGATCGTCTCCTCGCCCGCTGCCGGCGGCTCGAACGAGGCCGTGCGCGTCGCGAAGATCCTCGCGGAGGAGAACCCCGAGTGGGTGATGCTCTACCAGTACGGCAACCCCGCCAACGCGCTCGCACACTACGAGGGCACCGCCCCTGAGATCCTGGCGGACCTGCCCTCCGTGACGCACTTCGTCGCGGGACTCGGCACCACCGGCACGCTCATGGGCACGAGCCGGTTCTTCAAGGAGCACGCGCCCCATGTGCGGATCGTCGCTGCCGAGCCGCGCTACGGCGAGCTCGTCTACGGCCTCCGCAACATGGACGAGGGCTTCGTCCCGGAGCTCTACGACCCGTCTCTGATCGACTCCCGTTTCTCGGTGGGTCCGCGAGATGCTGTACGCCGGGTCCGCGAGCTGCTCGAGCAGGAGGGCATCTTCGCCGGCATCTCCACCGGCGCGATCCTGCACGCCGCGATGGCGCAGGCGCGCAAGTGCGTGAAGTCGGGCGACCGTGCTGACATCGTGTTCGTGGTGGCCGACGGTGGCTGGAAGTACATGTCGACGGGCGCCTACGAGGGCACCCTCGAAGAGGCCGAGGAGCGCCTCGACGGGCAGCTGTGGGCCTGAGGGACGAGACAGGGGGTCGCAGATGGTCTACAAGCTGCTGAAGGTCGTGCTCGCCAGCCTCTTCAACGCGGTCTACCGGCCCACCGTCACGGGCCTGCACCACATCCCGCGGCAGGGACCGGTGATCCTCGCGAGCAACCACCTGTCCTTCGTGGACAGCATGGTGATCCCGATGGTGGTCCCTCGCCGGGTGGCCTTCCTGGCCAAGAGCGACTACTTCACCGGCAGCGGCGTCAAGGGCACCATCAGCCGCTGGTGGTTCGGCGGGCTCGGGATGATCCCGGTCGACCGGGACGACACGCGTGCCGCGCAGGCCTCCCTCGACGCCGCCCTGTCGGTGCTCTCGACCGGCGGCGCGTTCGGCATCTACCCGGAGGGGACACGCTCGCGCGACGGACTCCTCTACCGCGGACGCACGGGCGTGGCCTGGCTGGCCATGACGTCGGGAGCCCCCGTCGTACCGGTCGCGCTCGTCGGCACGGACAAGCTCCAGCCGGTCGGCTCCCGGGTCCCGAGACCCGCGAAGGTGTCGGTGCACTTCGGCGAGCCCATCGACCTCGCCGGCCAGCTCGACGGCGTCCCGGCGGGCCGTGCTCGCCGAGAGGCGACCGACGCGGTCATGGCCGCGATCCAGGCGATGTCGGGGCAGGAGGCCGCGGGGCGCTACAACGAGCGGCCGTCAGAGGACTGAAGGCCTACGCGCCGCGCCTCCGGGGCTCACGCTGACAAGTGGGCCGGATGCCGGCTCACCCGTGGACCGGGTGCGCGCTCTCGCAGGGGACGAACACCTCGGTGCGCGGCTCGGGCACATCGGGCCCGTCGAGGTAGCACTCCCAGGGGGCGCCCGTGACGACGCATCCTTCGTCGGTGAGCCAGGAGATCGCCGCCTCGTAGGCCGCGCCGACGTCGTCGTACGAGCCGACGTGCATGGTGCGCGCCACCCGGCCGCCGGGCAGCTCGTCGGGCTCCACGCGGCCGGTCGCCTCGACCACGCCCGAGCACGGGAAGCCGATGACGACGTCGAACTCGCCGTCCGTGGGCTGGTACCTCCCGAACGGGGCACCCGTCGGGTGCAGGCCCTGCTTGTCGAGGACGTTGATCACCTCGCCGAAGGCGGCGCCCAGGAACTCCGGGAGCTCCTCGGTCTTGATGTGCCCGCAGACGACGGCCGTGTGCTGCGCCTGAAGGTCTACGAACTGTGTCTCGTACCTCATGCCTCCAGTCTCGGTTCGACATCCCGGGGCCACGAGAGGCTTAGGTCCCGCACGGCGCTCCGTCCTCGGCCGGCAGGCAGGACGCCAGGCCTTGTGACCACCGTCGCAGCGTGACCTGGGTCGCTCGAGCGGGCAGTCGGTCCCCGGTCCCATTAGCCTAGACCGGGTGGCAGACGCACCCATTGGCATCTTCGACTCAGGCTTCGGTGGACTCACCGTGGCCCGGGCGGTGATCGACCAGCTGCCCCACGAGCCGATCCTCTACCTCGGGGACACGGCGCGGCAGCCCTACGGACAGAAACCCATCGGCGAGGTTCGCGAGTACGCTCTCGAGTGCCTCGACCACCTGGTCGGCGAGGGCGTGAAGGCCCTCGTCATCGCGTGCAACTCCGCGAGCGCGGCCGTGCTGCGTGACGCGAGGGAGCGCTACCCGGTGCCCGTGGTCGAGGTGATCCTCCCGGCCACACGGCGGGCCGTGGCCGCGAGCCGCACCGGGCAGATCGGCGTGATCTGCACCCGTGCGACCGCCGAGTCGATGGCCTACGACGACGCGTTCGCCGCAGCACCGCACGTCACGCTGCACACGCAGGCCTGTCCCCGCTTCGTGGACTTCGTCGAGGAGGGTGTCACCAGCGGGCCGGAGCTGCTCGCTGCTGCGCACGAGTACCTCGACCCGCTGATCTCGGACGGCATCGACACGCTGGTCCTCGGCTGCACGCACTACCCGTTGCTCACCGGCGTCGTGTCCTACGTCATGGGCGACCAGGTCACGCTGGTCTCGAGCGCCGAGGAGACCGCGAAGGACGTCTACAAGCTCCTGGTCAGGCACGGGCTCGAGCGTGACCCGTCGCTCGGCCCGCCCGAGCACCTGTTCCTCACCACGGGGAGCCCGGACGAGTTCGCTCGAATCGGCGGCCGGTTCCTCGGTCCCGAGCTCCAGTCGGCCAGCCAGCTGGCTCAGCAGACGGCGTGGTCGCTTCCCGGGGCGCGGGCGGGTGGCCCGTCATGAGGCTCACCGTGATCGGCTGCTCCGGTTCCTACCCCGGACCCGAGTCACCGGCCAGCTGCTACCTCGTCGAGGCCGACGACGGCGACCGTGTCTGGCGGATCCTCCTCGACCTCGGCAGCGGGGCACTCGGTCGGCTGCACGAGTTCGCCGACCCGCTGTCGATCGACGCGGTGTTCATCAGCCACCTCCACCCGGACCACTGGTTCGACATGAGCGGCTACTACGTGATGCGCAAGTACCACCCCTCCGGTGCTCAGCCGCGCATCCCGGTCTACGGCCCCAAGGGCGTCGCCCAGCAGATGGCCAGGGCCTACGGACTCTCCGATCGGCCCGGGATGACCGAGGAGTTCGACTTCCGGGAGCACGACGCACGGTCGACTGTCACGGTCGGGCCGTTGACCGTCGAAGTGGCCGAGATGGCGCACCCGGTCAAGACCTACGCGATGAAGGTGAGCCACCAGGGCCGGTCCCTGACCTACAGCGCCGACACCGCACCCTGTGACGGTCTCGTCGAGCTGGCCCGCGACACCGACCTTCTGCTCGCCGAGGCGAGCTTCCGTGAGGGCGAGGACAACCCCGCCGGGCTGCACATGACAGGCAAGGAGGCAGCCGAGGTCGCGGTCCGCGCCGGCGCGGGGCGGCTGGTGCTCACACACATCCCGCCGTGGTACGACGCCAAGGTGGCGCTCGACGAGGCGCGCCCGGTCTTCGACGGCTCGCTCGACCTCGCCCGCTCCGGGGTGACGTACGACCTCTGACTCCGTGGTTCGGGTCACCGCACGAGCGTGGGTAGGGTCGGGCCCATGACTTCCCGACCTGACGGACGCGAGAACGACGAGCTTCGACCCATCAAGATCACCCGCAACTGGCTCGACCACGCAGCAGGGTCGGTCCTGGTGGAGTTCGGCAGGACCCGGGTGCTCTGCGCCGCGTCCGCGTCGATCGGCGTGCCCCGCTGGCGCAAGGACTCGGGGCTCGGCTGGGTCACCGCGGAGTACGCCATGCTGCCCTCGGCGACCCACACCCGCTCCGATCGAGAGTCGGTCAAGGGCCGGATCGGTGGGCGCACCCACGAGATCTCCAGGCTCATCGGCCGATCGCTGCGCGCGGTGATCGACTACAAGGCGCTCGGCGAGAACACCATCGTGCTCGACTGCGACGTGCTGCAGGCCGACGGCGGCACCCGGACCGCGGCCATCACCGGTGCGTACGTCGCGCTGGCCGATGCCTGTGCCCACCTCCGGGAGAAGGGCGCGCTGAAGGGGGAGCCGCTGACCGGGTCGGTCTCCGCGGTGTCGGTCGGGATCATCGACGGAGAGATCCGGCTCGACCTTCCGTACGAGGAGGATGTCCGGGCCGAGACCGACATGAACGTCGTCATGACCGGCGACGGCCTCTTCGTCGAGGTGCAGGGCACCGCCGAGGGCGAGCCGTTCGACCGCCGCCACCTCGACGGCCTGCTCTCGATGGCTGAGAAGGGGTGCGCCGACCTCACCCGGATCCAGCAGGAGGCGCTCCGTGGCTGACGCTCCCAAGGTCCAGCCTCCGTTCGGGGCCGACACCCCGTTGGCGGTCGAGACTGTCGAGACCCGGCCCCAGGTCTTCCTTGCCTCCCGCAACGCCAAGAAGCTGGCCGAGATGGAGCGGATCCTCGAGGCGTACGTGCCCCACATCAAGGTGCTCGGGCTCGACGACGTGGAGCACTACGACGAGCCGGCGGAGACCGAGCCGACCTTCGAGGGCAACGCGCTGATCAAGGCACGGGCCGCCGTCGAGGCGACCGGGCTGCCCTCGCTCGCGGACGACAGCGGGTTGTGCGTGGATGCGCTCAACGGGATGCCGGGCGTCCTCTCCGCGCGGTGGAGCGGCCTGGCGAAGGACGGCACCAACGACGTCGACCTCGCCAACAACGAGCTGCTGCTCGCACAGCTCGGCGACGTGCCCGACGAGCGCCGCGGCGCGAGGTTCTGCTGTGCGGTCGCCTTCGTCCATCCCGACAACGCGGGAGCGACCGTGGAGCTCGTGGAGCACGGAGAGATGCCCGGACGGATCATCCGCGAGATGCGGGGGAGCGGTGGGTTCGGCTACGACGTCCTCTTCGTGGCCGACGGTCACGACGCCACCTCCGCAGAGCTGCCCCCGGACGAGAAGGACGCGATCTCCCACCGCGGGCACGCCTTGCGCAGGATCGCCCCGGTCGTCGCCGAGGCGCTGAAGTCCCCCGCGGAACACCGATGAGCTGAGTAGCTCTTCGAGGTCCACACTGAGAAAGGGACCGGGAGGAGCTCACGATGGAAGAGCAGTTCACCGCTACGTTGCAGAAGAGTCCCAGCAAGGGCGGCTGGACCTACGTCGTCTGGCCGGAGTCGGTCGCGTTCTTCGGCACGAAGGGCCTGGTCAAGGTGCGCGGCACGATCGACGGGCACACGTTCCAGAGCTCGTTCATGGCGCTCGGCGACGGGACCCACAAGCTGCCCGTGAAGGCGGACGTGCGCAAGGCGATCCGCAAGGAGGCCGGTGACACCGTGACGGTCTGCCTGCTCGAGCGGCTCGCGGGCTAGTCGACACCCTGGGAGACGATGTCCTGGAACCGCTCGTGGACCGACTCCTCGCCTGTGCGCTCGAGCGCGCCCACGGTCGGCCGTCCCCAGAGCCAGCAGTCGAGGTCGGCCGCAGTGCCCTCGACCGTGGCGGCGGCTGTCGTCGCCGGTGTCCTCGTCGGACACGATGATGTCGGGCTCGGCGTCGTAGGTCTTGCCGTCCGGGGCGGTGCCACTGAACGTCGCGAGGGTCACGAGCCAGGTGTGGCCGGTGTCGGTAGCGCGGACCCGCAGCGTGACGCCGGGGTCCGGATCGGTGCGGCCCCACGGCGGGCAGCCGCCGAACATGACGCGCAGCGCCTCGTCGACGCCGTCGGCGGCGAGCGCAGGGTCCATGGGTGCCCGTGCCACATCGGCGGTCAGCTCCGCGTCGATGCGGTGGATCAGTGCCTCGTGAGCCTGACGCCGACGGATGAAACCGGCGGTCTGGTCAGTCGACCAGGTCCAACGGTGCGCTGAGGGTTCGGTGTTCGCCAGCGCCGCCTGCAGGTCTTTCGTGGCGTCGTCGAAGAACGCGACCAGGCCCTGACGGTCGGCCGGACGGTCAGGATGCTGGAGGCTCTCGGGGTCGGTGATCGCATCGCGCACGATCGTGCCCCAGAACCACTGGACCTCCCCGAGGTGCCACAACAGGTCGTCGCTCAGCCAGTCGGGACAGGTCGGGACCTGCCCGTCGACCGGGGCGTCCCGAAGCACGGAGACGAACCGGGCAGAGTCCTCGCGCAGATGAGCCAGGTAGTCGAGCGTCATGGCAGCAGCCAACCACGCGCAGCCGACACAGTCACGACGTCAGCCGGGGTGTTCCTCAGACCGTGACGACGATCTTCCCGCGAGCATGCCCGGTCTCCGAGAGCAGGTGTGCGTCGGAGATCCGCTCGAGCGGGAACACCTCGGAGACGTCGACACGAAGCCTGCCCTCGTCGGCGAGCGCGGCGAGAGCGTCGAGATGCTCGCGCTCGGGGCGCACGAAGACGTAGCGGCCACCGAGGCCGAGCACCGTCTGCGCGTCGATGATCGACGCGATGCGGGAGGCGTCCTCGGTCTGGTGGGGCGCGTCCTCGAGTGCCTCGCCACCGACGAGGTCGAGTACGGCGTCCACCGGAGCGGAGAGCTGCTTGCTGACCGGTCCCTCGTGGTAGTCGATCACCTCGGACACCCCGAGCGAACGGAGCAGGTCGTGGTTCTGCGGGCTCGCGGTCCCGACGACCTCGCAGCCGCGGGCTGCGGCGATCTGGACGGCGAACTGGCCCACGCCACCCGCGGCGGCGTGCACGAGCACGCGCTCGCCCTCCTGGACCTCGAGGGCCTCTACCAGTGCCTGGTACGCGGTGAGGCCTGCCAGGGGCACGGCCGCGGCCTCCTCGAAGGACAGCGCCGCCGGCTTGCGGGCGACGGTCCGTTCGGGCGCGGGCACGAGCTCGGCCGACGTACCCCACTGGACGTCGTCGCGGCGCACGTAGCCCCACACCTCGTCACCGACCTCGACCCCGGTGACGACGGCCGGGCCGACCGCCTCGACGACACCGGAGACGTCCCAGCCCGGGATGATCGACAGGTGGTGGGGGTAGGCCGCCTGGAGGTAGCCGAGCCGGATCTTCCAGTCGACCGGGTTCACGCTCGTGGCCTTCACCCGCACCAGCACCGTGTCGGGACCCACCGGGGGATCGTCGTGCTCGCGAACGGAGATGACGTCCGCGTCGCCGTACGTGTCGTAGACCGCTGCTCTCACCTGCTGGCTCCTTCGAGATCGGGTTCTCCGGATGGTCACCGGAAAGCACGCAGGTCAAACCCGCTGGTCTGGCCGGGTCACGCGCCGGGGTAGATCCGGAACCCCGCCATCGGCTTGTGCTCGAACGACTCGTAGAACCCCTCGGCGTCGTCGGTGATCAGGTCCATCCGCTTGGTGCCGGTGGCCTGGAAGGTCGCCACGGTCAGCAGCCGCGCGATCCCGCGACGCCGATGGTCGGGATGGACGGCGAGGAAGCTCAGGTGGGACTGGAGCACCCCGTCGCCGAGGGCCTGCGCGAAGCCGACGACCTCACCGTCCGCAAGCGCTGTGTAGGCGGACGAGCCCGGTGCGGTGCACACCTGGAGTACGACGTCGGCGTCGGTGAGCGAGGGCCACTGGACCGTCGTGCACAGACGCGCGATGCCGGCCGCGTGCTCGGCCTCGAACGGCACGATCTCCACAGGGCTCATGCCGCTCGACAGTAGACGCACTCAGCGGTGACGCGCCGTCCGGCCTGCCGAAGTCATTGAGTGCCAGAGGGGGGACTTGAACCCCCACGCCCGAAGGCACGGATACCTAAAACCCGCGTGTCTACCTGTTCCACCACTCTGGCTGCGCGCACAGTCTAGGCCGTTTCAAAGGGGACACCGACGGGTGCGCCAACCACTACTTCCCCGTGCCATCGTTGTGATCAACGTCGAGCGTGAGCGGTCTGCCGCACCACGTGCCGTCGTTGCCACAACCCTCGCATCGGTACGACCGGCCGATCTCCAAGAGCGCCCGCTTGAGCATCTGGGGGTTGGCTCGACGAGATCCCTCCGGAAGCCGCACCAAGATCTCCGCCGCTTCAGTCGATAGTCGCTCAGCGGACGAAACGGAGGGACCTCAGCCAGCCAGGCCGAGGTCCTTGCGGAGCTTGGCGACGTGGCCGGTGGCCTTGACGTTGTACTGCGCCACCTCGACCTTGCCCTCCTCGTCCACGACGAGGGTCGAGCGGATCACGCCCTGGACGACCTTGCCGTACAGCTTCTTCTCGCCGAACGCACCCCAGTGCGTCATCACGGACCTGTCCTGGTCCGAGAGCAGCGTGAGGGTCAGCGAGTCGCGCTCGCGGAACTTCGCGAGCTTCTCCGGCTTGTCGGGGGAGATGCCGAGCACCTCGTAGCCGGCGGCCTTGAGCGAGTCGAGGGAGTCGGTGAAGTCACAGGCCTGCTTCGTGCAGCCGGGGGTCATGGCAGCGGGGTAGAAGTACACGATCACCTTGCGGCCACGCAGGTCCGACAGGGTCACCGTCGAGCCGTCGTCGGTGGGCAGGGTGAAGTCAGGGGCCACATCGCCTGGGGACAGACGGGTCTCGGTCATCGACGCTCCTCCGCGGTTCTCCCGACCGGCGTACGGCCGGGCAGGGTCTTATTGCAACTAATTCGCAATAACGTACAGTGATCATGTGCGGCCGGTAGCCGGACGTCACAGTGCAGCCAACGTAGTGCCCCCGGCCGGCAACCGGCACGCGGCCCGACGCCGACGAAGGACGAGACCATGCACGTGCCCGACGGGTTCCTCGACGCACCGACGTCGATCGCGACCGGTGTCGTCGCGGCAACGGCGGTGGGAGTTGCGCTCCGCAAGGCGCGCGGCGAGCTCGACGACCGCACCGCCCCCATGGCAGGCCTCGTCGCGACCTTCGTGTTCGCCGCGCAGATGATGAACTTCCCCGTGGGGCTCGGCACCAGCGGGCACCTGCTGGGCGGCGCGCTCGCGGCCGTCCTGGTAGGCCCCTGGACGGCGATCCTCGCGGTGAGCGTCGTGCTGATCGTCCAGTCCCTGCTGCTCGCCGACGGCGGGATCACCGCCCTCGGCACGAACATCACGCTGATGGCGGTCGTGGGCGTCCTCGTCGGCTGGTTCGTCTTCCGTGGCCTCCAGCGCCTGGCGCCCAAGCGCCTCGGGCTGGTGCCCGTCCTCGCGGCCGTGGGTGCGCTGGTCTCGGTCCCCGTCGCGGCGCTCGCCTTCGTCGGCCTCTTCGCGGTCGGCGGCACCGCCCCCGTGCCCCTCGACGGGCTCACCACGGCCATGCTCGGCTGGCACACGCTCATCGGGATCGGCGAGGCGGCCATCACCGGCCTGGTGGTCGCCAGCGTGATCGCCCTCCGGCCTGACCTCGTGTACGGCGCCCGCCCGGTGCTGCGCGAGCGTGAGCTCGAGATCCGCACCGGCCACCTCCCCACCGAGCACAGGGGCGCGGCATGAGGACACGCACCTTCGTCGTCGTTGGCCTGCTGGCCGCGCTCCTGATCGCCGGCCTCGGCAGCTACTACGCCTCCAGCCACCCTGACGGGCTGCAGTACGTCGCAGAGAAGACCGGGTTCGCGCACAAGGCCGAGAACTCGGCCACGGCGGACTCCCCGCTGGCGGACTACCGGGTCAAGGGCGTCGAGAACGACCGGGTCGCCGGCGGTCTTGCGGGCGTGATCGGTGCGGGCGTCGTGCTGCTTCTCGCCGGTGGTCTCGCCTACGCCGTACGCCGAAGGGGCTCGGCCGACGAGCTCGACCAGCAGGACCGGGCCTGACATGGGTGCCGGACACGGCCACAAGCTGCACTACCACGGGCACTCGCCGGTGCATCGCGCCCCGGCTCACCTGAAGATCGCAACCCTGCTCGGCTTCATGCTCGTCGTGGTGGCCACGCCACGGGAGTGGTTCCCGGTGTTCGCCGGGTACCTCGCGCTGGTCCTGGGCGTGATCGCGCTCTCGCGGGTGCCCTTCGCCTACATCGGCAAGCGGATGGTCGTCGAGCTGCCCTTCGTGGTGTTCGCGCTGCTGATGCCGTTCATCGCGACGGGGCCGCGCGTCGACGTGCTCGGGCTGAGCCTCTCGGAGGCCGGCCTGCTCGGGGCGTGGGGACTGCTGGTCAAGGGCACGCTCGGCGTGATGGCCAGCCTCACCCTCGCGGCGACCACCGAGCCGCGCGACCTGCTCGTCGGTCTCGAGCGCCTCCGCGTGCCGAGCCAGCTCGTGCAGATCGTCGGCTTCATGGTGCGCTACCTCGACGTCGTCACCGAGGAGATGCGGCGGATGCGGATCGCCCGGGAGTCGCGCGGCTTCAAGGGGGGCGGTCTCCGCAGCTGGCCGGTCGTCGCCCGGACGGCAGGCGCCCTGTTCGTCCGCTCGTACGAACGGGGCGAGCGGGTTCACCTCGCGATGCTCTCCCGCGGCTACCAGGGCGGACTCTCGACGCTTCGACAGGCTCAGGGACCAGCTGTATCGGCACAGGCTCAGGGCGCCACGGCACAGGCGAGGGAGACACCATGAGCACGCCCGTCCTCGACGTCCGCGGGCTCGCGTACGCCTACCCCGACGGCCACCAGGCGCTGTACGGGGTGGACCTGCACGTGCATCGTGGCGAGCGGGTCGCCCTCCTCGGCCCGAACGGCGCCGGCAAGACCACGCTGGTGCTGCACCTCAACGGCATCCTGACCGCGGGGGCAGGCGCCGTCGCGGTCTCGGGGCTCCCGGTCGCGAAGCAGAACCTCCAGGAGATCCGCCGCCGGGTCGGCATCGTCTTCCAGGACCCGGACGACCAGCTGTTCATGCCGACGGTGCGCGACGACGTGGCGTTCGGCCCGGCGAACCTGGGGGTCAAGGGCGCAGCTCTCGAGCAGTGCGTGATGGAGGCCCTCGACAAGGTGGGGATGGCGGACTTCGCCGGCCGGCCGCCACATCACCTCAGCTTCGGCCAGCGCCGCAGGGTGGCCGTCGCCACGGTCCTCGCGATGGAGCCCGAGATCCTGGTCCTCGACGAGCCCTCCTCGAACCTCGACCCTGCCTCGCGTCGTGAGCTCGCCGAGATCCTGCGCGGCCTCGACGTGACCGTGCTGATGGTCACCCACGACCTGCCGTACGCCTTCGAGCTGTGCCCGCGCTCCGTCGTACTGTCCGACGGGGTGATCGTCGCGGACGGTTCCACGCTCGACGTCCTGACCGACGAGGCGCTGATGGCAAAGCATCGACTCGAGCTCCCGTTCGGCTTCGATCCAAGGGCGAATGTGAACCGAACGCTCGGGTAACCTTCGACTGATGGGCCCGTCTCGGCGGGTGCATGACCTGTTCCCCCAGACGAGGAGACCTACGTGAGCCACGCCGACAAGCCGGCTGACACTCGTGCACCCGAGACGATCGAGCGGGAGATCGAGGCGACCCGGGACCGGCTCGCCAACACGATCGACCAGCTGGTCTACCGCTCGAGCCCGAAGACCATCGCCAAGCGCGAGGTCGCGAGCATCAAGGGGTTCTTCGTCGACCCGCAGACCGGCCCTCGCACCGACAACATCATCAAGGTCGCGGTCGGTGTCGGCGGGTTCGTGGCCGCCCTGGTGATCATTCGGAAGGTTGCGAAGTAGCACCGTGCCCGAGGACAAGCTCCCGATCCGGATGCTGCACGACCGGGTCCTGGTCGAGCTCGACAAGGAAGCGGGGGAGCGCCGTTCAAGCGGCGGCATCGTGATCCCGGCCACCGCCGCGCTCGGTGCGCGTCGTCTCGCCTGGTGTCGCGTCGTCGCCGTCGGTGCTCACGTGCGCACCGTCGAGGTGGGCGACCGCGTGCTCTTCGACCCCGAGGACAAGTCGGAGGTCGAGGTCCAGGGGGAGACCTACGTCGTCATGCGCGAGCGTGACATCCATGCCGTGGCGGCCGAGCGGCTCGGCGACACGCAGACCGGCCTCTATCTCTGACCCTTGCTCGGCTGCCTCGTCCGCGATGGCCGCCTCGAGAGGAACCGCACCCGGCGGTACGCAGAGCAGGTCCCGCGGCTCGGACGAGCTCGCTCTCGATAGTCGGGCACGCGCAAACAGTGGCACGAGCTTCGCGTTGAACACGGAGACGGCCGGGTCCGAGCAGGTTCGTTCGAACCTGTCGGACCCGGCCGTCTCTGCTAGGCGGTGCCGGTGAGTCGAGAGCTTCAGGCGCGGTGCGAGCCGCCGCCGGTGGTCTCGTTCGTCTCCGTCGCGTTCTCGTCCACGTGCGTGTGGCCGGCGCCGTCCACATGGGCGTTCTCGTCCACGTGCGTGTGGCTGGCGCCGTTCGCGCTGGTGCCATCGGTGTTGTAGCCGTCGGTCGACGCGACGGTGTGGTCCTCCGACGTACCTTCGACGTGCCTGCCCTCGGCGCTGGTCGGGGTCCCGGTCGGGGTCCCGGTCGGGGTCCCGGTCGTGGGCGCGGAGTGGCTCACGTCGGGGTCGAGCTCGTCGGCCTTGCGAAGGTGCTCCTGGTGCTCGTCTCGGTGCTGAGACGCCACGTGCGACCGCTGCTGGTGCTCTGCCTCGAGTCGTTCGGCTTCCGCGGCCTTGCGCTCCGCCTCCGCGCGGGCGGCAGCCGCCTTGGCCTCGGTCTCCTTGGCGAGCGCCTCCTTGCGCTGGAGCTCGGTCGCCTTCTGAGCGGCCTCGTCGCGCAGCTCGGCGGCCTGAGCCCGGTTGCGATCCTGCTTCTTCTTGTTGGCCATCCTGGCAACCACGGCGATCAGTGCGATCACGACGATGGCGATGACAACGATCCACACCACGGTTGAGGCGCTCATCGTTCCCTCCTGTCTGTAGGCGCAGTGGTGGTACCCGCGCCTGGGGCGCACAAACCCGGGCGCGAGGAAGGCCACACTGCCCGGCGGCCTCCTCCTGCGACGGTCAGACGCGGAACGTGAGCCGTCCGGGCCGGACGTAGTCCGCGGGGTCGGCCAGGAAGCGCAGCCGGGGACGTCGCTGCTCGGGGATCCGCTGCAGCTCCGCGCGCAGCGGCTCCTCGTAGTTGCCGCCGCTGGTCGACACGCCGGGCACAGCCCAGTCGTCGTGGTGGCACGGGACGAACACGCGTGCGCGAAGAGCCTCGATGTACGTGCGGGGGTCTCGCAACCCGTTCACCGGCTGGTTGAAGCCCTGGATGGTGCCGATGTGCACGTCGCTGCGGGGGAGCCCGCGCAGGACGTCGAGCACCTGCGGCGCCTCGTCCTTCAACGGCCCGGCGCTGTCGTTCCAGACCAGCCCGAAGCCCCGCATGCGCAGCTGGTAGAGCAGGCATCCGCCCTCTTCGTCGGGCAGGTGGCTGACGGTGTCGAGTACGTCGGACGGGGACGGCGGGTTGTGCAGGACCGAGGAGGGGTCCGGGGGCGGCAGCAAAGGTGCGTGCGGGTCCGCGGGATCCGGCCGGGAGGGCGCCGAGTGGAGATGCTTGACGGCGGTGACCGAGATGTTGCCGACCCGGAAGCGATGGGTGCGTCCCGGTGCGCTCGAGGCGTTGCCGACCGGACGGACCCGAACCCGCGAGGCGCCCGCCTGTTCCCGGGCCTGCGCGCAATGCTGTGCGGTCCCCACAACCACCGCGCCGGACGCCGCAGCGATCGCCGCCGCATCGGCTGCGTGGTCGAAGTGGCCGTGACCGATGAGGATCGCCGCAGGCGCGAGCGCGGCCACCTCGTCGGGGTCGGTGGGCACGTATCCCGAGTGCTGGCCCCGGGGCACCCAGGCGTCGAGCAGCAGCACGGTGCCGTTCATGGCGAGGGCGAAGCTCGTGCACCCGAACCACGAGAGCACCACGCGGTCCCGTCGTACCGCTCCTGTCAGCGGATGCACGTTGGCCTCGCCGAAGAAGCGCTGCCGCGCACGGACCTTCGCGCGTCGCAATGCCGCGGGAGCCGAGGTGCTCACACGTGCAGTCCGGGGTGCCGGGACCGCGGGGACCGCGGAGGCCGAGCGAGCGGGGAACGAAGGGACGACCGCCGCAACCGCGAGCCCGGAACCGGTGATCGCCGCGGACGAACGATCGGCGAGACAGAGCAGAGTCGTGGCTCATGTGAGGTCAACGAGGCTCACGCGTCTCGGTCACGGCCTCGACCGGCCCGACCATAACTTGTTCCACCTTGGCCCGTTGAGGTTGGCGTCGTCCGTCAGAACGGAGCGCCCCATGGGACTCACACGCCGCGCCGCCGCGGTCCTCGCCTCGCTGGCACTGTTGCCCGCGCTCACCACGGTGCAGACCGTGACGTCGCCCGAGCGCGCCGCCGCGGCCGAGTCGCCGCTGCGACCGTCGGGCGGGGTGTACCGAGCGACGATCAGGCGGACCGAGCACGGCATCCCGCACGTCGTCGCGAAGGACTTCGGCTCCCTCGGCTTCGGTCACGGCTACGCGACGGCGGAGACCTCGATCTGCTCGCTGGCCGACACGCTGCTGACCGCTCGCGGCCAGCGTTCGCGCTACCTCGGGCCGAACCGCCGCTACTCGGACCAGGTCACGCTGTTCGCGACGAACCGGCAGACCGACGCGCTCTTCAACGACATCCACGACCGCAAGGTGGTGGAGAGGCTGCTCCGTGACCCGAAGCGCGGGCCCGGCGCGGAGGCGAAGGCGCTCGTGCGGGGCTACGTCGCCGGCATCAACGACTACCTCCGCTCGGCCGGCGGGTCGAAGGGCATCGAGGACCCCACCTGCCGTGGCGCGAAGTGGATCAAGCCGACCGCCACGCCGCTCGACCTCTGGTACGGCGTCTACGCGGCGAACCTGCTCGCCTCGACCGGTGTGTTCGTGCCCCAGATCGTCGATGCCGCGCCGCCGAGCCTCGACAACCCGAACACCCCTTCGGTGCCGGTGAAGGCGGGGTTCGCCGAGGTGCCCTCGCAGCTGCCTGCGAAGAAGGACCTGCTCGCGGGGCTCGGCAAGGACCCGGACTCGCCGTTCGGCTCGAACGCCACGGCGGTGGGTTCGGCGGCGACGACGACGGGCCGCGGCATGATTCTCGGGAACCCCCACTTCCCGTGGCGCGGACGCTACCGGTTCGCCCAGGCACAGCTGACCATCCCCGGCGTGTACGACGTCGCCGGCGCAAGCCTGATCGGCTCGCCCGTGGTCAACATCGGGTTCAACCGCAACGTCGCCTGGAGCCACACCGTCTCCACGGCCTACCGCTTCACGCCGTACGAGTACCAGCTGGTCCCGGGGACCGGCACGACGTACCTCACGACCGAGGGGCCGAAGGAGCTCGAGCGCCGCACGGTCTCGTTCAAGGCGAGGTCGAAGGACGGCTCGCTGCGCACGATCAACGAGGACCTGTACCGGACGCACGAGGGCTACGTCCTGCACGCCCCGGACGTGCTGATGAGCTGGACGCCTGCGAGCGTCTTCGCGCTGCGTGACGCGAACGCCGAGCACCTGCGCACGATCGACACCTTCTTGAACATGGGGAAGGCCAAGAACGTCCGCCAGCTCCTCGCGGCACAGGACCGCGGGGCCGGGATGCCCTGGGTGAACACCATCGCCGCGGACCGGGCGGGCAACGTGCTCTACGCCGACCACTCGGTCGTCCCGAACGTGCCCGACGACCTGGCGCAGCAGTGCATGACCCCGATCGGTCGGGCGCTGTTCCAGGTCGCCGGGCTGCCCGGCCTCGACGGCACCCGTGCGCAAGGTGACTGCGCCTGGCGGACCGACGCCGACGCCTCGCGGCCCGGCGTCTTCGGGCCTAAGAACCTCCCGGACACCATCCGGAAGGACTGGGTGGTCAACGCCAACGACAGCTACTGGCTGCCCAACCCCGCACAGCGGCTCGAGGGCTTCGCGCGGATCATCGGCTGTGAGGGCTGCGAGCGGACGCTGCGCACGCGCATGGTGTACCGCTACGTCATGGACCGGCTCGCCGGCAAGGACGGGCTCGCGCGGGGGCGGAAGGTCTCGCACCGAACGCTGCGCATGACCGAGCACGAGAACCGGGTCTTCGGCGCCGAGGTGGCGCGCGAGGACGAGGACCTTCAGGACGTCTGCGAGGCGGCGAACGGCGGCAAGGCCTGTGACGTGCTCGCGAAGTGGGACGGACGCTCGGACGTCGACAGCGTCGGGACGCACATCTTCCAGGAGTTCTGGAAGCGTGCCGAGGGCGTCACCGGGCTCTGGCAGGTGCCGTTCGACGCCTCCGACCCGGTCGGGACGCCGCGGGACCTCAACGAGTCCAACCCGCTGGTCGTCCAGGCGATGCAGGACGCGCTGGCGTTCCTCGACGAGAAGGGCGTCGCCTACGACGCGCCGTGGGGCTCGCTGCAGGTGGCCGGCGACGACGGGGCTCCGGCGATCCCGATCGGCGGCGGCGAAGGCTTCGCCGGCAACGCGAACGCGGTGGCGAGTCGTGACCCGGGCGCGAACAAGAAACGGCTCTACCCGGTCAGCTACGGCTCCTCCCACATCCAGGCCGTTGCGTTCACCGACCGGGGCGTCGCCGCGCGCACGATCCTCACCTACGGGCAGTCGCTGAACCGCCGTTCGCCGTGGTCCTCGGACCAGACCCGGCTGTTCAGCCAGGAGCGCTGGGTCACGTTCGCCTTCACGCCGAAGCAGATCCGGAGGGCGCTCGTGCGGAGCTACCGGGTGAGCGGGAAGGCCTAGGCCGAGGCCCGACCCGGGGGGCAAGGTCCCCTGCTTCGCAAGTGGGCACAGACGACAGCTTTCTCGGCCGGAGATCGGTCGTCTCTGCCCACTTGCCGCGCGCTCGCCGGTGCGCACGTGGGTCGAGCGTTTTGGGCTCGCCCGTGCCGCCGTGGAAGGCTGAGGCCATGGAGCTTCGTGTCTTCACCGAACCGCAGCAGGGCGCCACGTACGACGACCTCCTCGCCGTCGCACGGACCGCGGAGGACCTCGGCTACGGGGCGTTCTTCCGCTCCGACCACTACCTGGGCATGGACACACGAGGGGCTGCCCGGCCCGACGGACGCCTGGGTCACCCTGGCCGGCCTGGCGCGGGAGACGAGCAGCATCCGGCTCGGCACGCTGATGACGTCGGCGACCTTCCGCTACCCGGGGCCACTCGCGATCTCGGTCGCCCAGGTCGACCAGATGAGCGGCGGCCGGGTCGAGCTCGGGATCGGCGCAGGCTGGTTCGAGGCAGAGCACACGGCCTACGGCATCCCGTTCCCCGACACCCGTGAGCGCTTCGACCGGCTCGAGGAGTCCCTCGCGGTGATCACCGGTCTGTGGACCACGCCGCAGGGCGAGCGGTTCGACTTCGACGGGACGCACTACCGGCTCTCCGACTCCCCGGCGCTCCCCAAGCCGGTGCAGTCGCCGCGGCCACCTGTGCTGATCGGCGGCAAGGGCAAGAGGCGCACGCCGGCGCTGGCCGCCAGGTACGCCGACGAGTTCAACATCCCGTTCGAGAGCATCGCCGAGACAGAGGCGATCTTCGGCCGGGTCCGTGAGGCGTGTACGACGCAGGGGCGTGACCCGTCGACGCTGACCTACTCCAACGCGCTGGTGCTGTGCTGCGGGGAGGACGAGGCCGAGGTCGTCCAGAGGGCCAAGGCCATCGGCCGCGAGGTCGACGAGCTCCGCGAGAACGGCCTCGCGGGCACGCCTGACGAGGTGGTCGACAAGATCGGCCGGTACGCCGACGCCGGGTCGGAGCGGATCTACCTGCAGGTGCTCGACCTGAGCGACCTCGACCACCTCGAGCTGGTCGCCGAGAGGGTCATGCCGCAGCTCTGAACGAGCCTGGTCAGCTCGGGACGAGTCGACCCGCCCTCACCTGGAAGCGCCGCGTGGTGATGTCGCAGCCGATGCTGGGAGTGACGGAGAGGCGTACCGCGATCGAACGTCGTGGTGTGTTGGAGACGGAGAACTGGCAGACGGCCGCGGGGCCGGAGACGACATGCCAGAACCACCCGCGCCGCTTCCCGACCACCCGGGTGCCGGTGTCGTGCCACGAGTCGCCGATGCGCTTGTGCACCGTGAGCCGGACGGTGGCTGTCGCGTCGCGGGTCCGGGTCGCCGTCAGCGTCGCCTTGGTGTCGTCGAGCCGGGTGCTCGCGACGAGCGCGGTCGGCGGTGAGGATCCGGGGGCCACGTTCTCCTTCGGTGTCGCGGCGTCCGCACCCTGTAGCCCGCCGGCTGCGCTGACAGCGAGGACGGCTCCGGCCACGTGCGAGAGCAACCGCCGACGAGGTCGGCCGGTCGGTCCGGTGTTGGTGAACATGTCTTCCCCGTTCGCTCGCCGGTCACCTCGTGGCCCTGGCAGGCAGGCAGGCAGGTGCGGCTGCGGCAGGGGGCCGGTCCTGCAGCGATGGTTGCTCAGGGACGAGCCGCCGGGCAAGGGCGGGGCTGCGAGGCCCTTCGACGGACCTGCCGATTCATCTGTTATCGGGCCTCTGCGCCAGGCAGACTGGTCAGGTGCCGCGTCGGATGCTTGCCTGGACGACGGCTGCGACCACCTGCGCAGTCGGCGTGACCGCCGCGTTCTTCGTCGGGGCGGTGGCGTTCGGGCGCTACGGCGCGGGCTACTGCGGGACCGACGGACGGCTCCCCGCCGGCGCGACCGACCATCAGCTGCCCGACTGGGTGGCGCCGACCGCCTTCCGCTGTGAGTACGCCGGCCATCCGGACCTCCTGGCCACGGAGTGGCTTCCCCTGTTGTGGATCGCCGGTTGGGGACTGGTCACCTGCGTCGGGATCGCCCTGGCGATCTGGGCAGTCCTCCGTCTCGGGCCCCGGAACCTCGGGCGAGGGCGTCACCGCGGCCTGAAGGCGTCTCGCGCGCGCTGGTCCTCGCCGGCACCTCCTGGTCGACTTCCCAGCCGTTTGCCGGTTCTCGCGGCGTTACTCCTGTGACTGGTGTGGCGTTTTGGGGAAAAGCCCGACGGTCACTGGCCGGGGTACTTACCCTTTTCTCCTAGGGACCACCCGAGGGGAGCCGCCATGACACTGGAGGCAGTTCACACACCCCGAAGCGCCGCGCGTCGCACCGACCTCGCGGCCCGGAGAAGGCGCGAGCTCCGCGACGTCCGGCACCCGCTGAGACCCGATCTCCGGTTGGAGCGAGTGCTGGTCGGCCCGAGCGGCGTGCACGTCGTCACGTCACTCCCTGCCGGCTCCGCACCGACCGCCTCCATCGATCCCGGTGTCGTCTCGACCGCGAAGGCGGCGGCGGACGTGGTGACCGCCCTGCTTCCACAGCGCTACCGCGGGCGGGTTCGCACGGTGCTCTGCCACGTCGACGACGTCGCCGTCGCAGAGGTCGTCGACAACGTGCTGGTCACCTCTCCGAGCACGCTCGAGCACATCGTGGCCTTCTCGCCTGTCGTGCTCTCGACCTCGGAGGTCAACGACGTGGCGTTGCGCCTCGACGCGAGGCTCGAGCCCTTCCCGATCGCGCAGGCCCGGGTCCGCCGGGGGTGGCGTCGCAGGCACAGCGTGCTCGTGGCTCTGGGAGTGGCGGCCTCGTCCGCGGCCGTCGTCGCTGACGCAAGGCGTGGGGGTCGTTCCGCTGCCATGGTGAGGTGGGAGGCTCCTTCCCATGACAAGCCGATTCGAGGCGATCGAGGACGCCCGCCCCGAGGACACGCCCTGGCCGGAGATGGTCTGGCCGGTGGACCCCGACCTGCGCCTGACCGGCGCGGTCGTGGAGCTCTCCGTCGTCGACCTCGCGCGTGATGCTGCCGATCTGTTCACCGCCCTGGACGACGACCGTGTGTGGACCCACCTGGCGAGCCGGCCGGGAGACGCGGAGGAGTACGTCGACCAGCTCGGTCGTGCCCTCGCGACGGGCAAGCGTGCCCTGGGTCGTGCGACTGCGCGTGCCACTCGGAGGTCTCCCTGCCGGAACCGTCGTGGGGACCTCGTCGTACCTCGGGGTCTCCGTGGCCGATGCCCGACTGGAGATCGGCTCGACCGCCTACTCGCCGCCGGTCTGGGCGAGCGTGGTCAACCCCGAGGTGAAGCTGCTCCTGTTCGAGCACGCCTTCGAGGTGCTCCGGGTGGGGCGGGTGCAGCTGAAGACCGATGTCCGCAACGTGCGCTCCCAGCAGGCGATCGCTCGTCTCGGCGCCAGGTACGAAGGGACGCTCCGTCGCTACCAACGGCGCGCCGACGGCTCCGTGCGCGACACCGTGATGTTCTCGGTGACGGCGGAGGAGTGGCCGGCCGTCCGGGACGGGCTGCTGGCTCGGCTCGCCTCCGAGATGTCGTAGCCGGGAGCCTCAGCGTAGGCAGTGGCGGACCCACCGCTTCCCGAGCGCCAGCTTCCCGGTGAACGGGCCGTGGAACGCGACGACCGTGTTCTGGATGCGAGCCACCTCGTCGTCGCGGTCCTCACGCGCGCGCTCCTCGTACGCGTCGAGCAGGTCTGCGTCGTCGTGGATCGCGATACCGATGGTGGCCATGCGTGTCGGCCTCGTGGTGAGGTCCACCATCAGCACGCCGACGAAGCTGCCGGAGGCCTTCCTGGTGGTCCGGAAGAGGAGACCGTCGTCGTCGCCCGAGCGCTCGTCGAGGCACGCACGCACGGTGTGGGCCGTGAGCTGTCCACCCGCGTCTCTCGGTGGCTCCCCGTTGGCCTCGCCGACGGCATAGGAGGCTGCGAACACGACGGCGGCCACCACGGCGGCAACTGCGTTCGGCGCCGCCGGCATCGTCCTCAGCTGCCACACCGTCGTCACCTCCTCGGAAGGGATCCCAGAGCTCACCGCCCGGCACGCCGGCCGCGCACCTGTTTCGTCGGCGGTTGCCGGGCTGGTCTTTAGCCGGTCTTGACCACCGACGCCGGTGACATACTCGACGTGAGCCCCCGGGGACGAGGAGTCTGGTGATGGTCGGTCAGCCCGCAGCAGGCCGCGTGCTGCAGATGCGCCTCGTGGTCGAGGCAGCAGACTACGACGAGGCCGTCGCCTTCTACCGCGACGTCCTCGGTGCCCCCGAGGAGCTGGTGGTCGAGGGGACCGACGGTGAGAAGGTGACCATCCTGGAGGTGGGACGAGCGACCCTCGAGCTCTCCAACCCCGCCCAGGTGGCGATGATCGACGAGGTCGAGGTCGGTCGACGGGTGAGCCCGAGGTTGCGGGTCGCCTTCGAGGTTGTCGACGTCGAGGAGGCGACGCGGGATCTGGTCGAGGGAGGCGCAGAGCTCATCGCAGCACCTACGGTCACGCCTTGGCAGTCACTCAACTCCCGGCTCACGGCCCCCGCCGGGCTTCAGATCACACTGTTCCAGGAGCTCGAGGAGCAGGAAGACTCCTGAGGCAGAGCGCGACGCTCGGCTGGTCGGCAGCTCGGAACGAGGCCGCCGCCGTCAGAGCGAGTCGAGGATCGCCTCACGGCGGGCGTCGTACTCTCCCGCGGTGATCAGCCCCTGGTCGCGGAGGTGCTCGAGCTCGCGCAGTCGATCGTGGGCCGTCCGGGTGGGGGTCGGGGGAGTGGGTGAGGGGTCGCCCGCGGGCTTCGTGCGAAGGCTGGAGGCGAGGTACGTCGCGTCGAGCCCGTCGTCGCTGAGCAGCGTGACGGCTGTGGCCTGGTCCGGGTCCATCCCCGCCTGACGCGCCATGTCGCGCGCAAGGGCAACGCGCCAGATGGTCAGGCCGATCCCGCCGATCACGAAGAGCACGAACAGTCCGACGAACTCTGACGGCATGCCTGGGTCTGAGAAGCCACCGAGCTCGTCGTCGTTGAATCCACCCGGTAGGCCGGGTTCACCGACGGCGTAGGCCGCAGTGACCCCGAGGCCGATGTGTGCGAGACAGAGGACGACGGTCGTCAACAGGCGACGCTTCATGCGCGAAGACTAGGGTGCGCCGGACCGTGGCGCCAGGATCTGTCCACGACCGGGCGGAGCTTGGCGTCCCGCAGGAATCGGACCGCGACGCTGCCCAGCCAGACGACGAACACGGGGTAGGGCAGGTAGGCCGCGACGCCTTCGTCCGAGAGCGGTCCCTTCTCCACGCGGGCGGCTGCCACCGTGGTGAGCTGGGTCCCGGCGGTCACCGCGGAGAGCCAGGCCAGCCACCTCGGCAGCGCACGGTCACGGAAGGCGATGACGGCCGTGACTCCGAGCGCCGACCCCAAGGCGAGGTTCGCCCACCTGAGCGGCACGCTCATGAGGTCACCGATCGAGGCGACGAGCTCGTCGGCTGCGCCATGACCGGCCGCCGAGGCCATCGACACCTGTACCGCCTGAGCAGCCAGCTGCAGCGTCGTCCAGAGGGCGCCCGCGGCCAGCACCACCAAGGACAGGTCCAGCTGGTTCATGCTCGTCCGGGGACTTCGTTGACGGAGGACGGCTCGCAGACCGACGAAGAACACGAGCAGCGGCGCGGTGCCGATGCCGAAGAAGGCGCTCTGCGCGAGCAGGGCGTCGTTGTGGGCCCGGGCCCACGACGCGTACTCGGCCGGCTCGGCGGACAGCACCGACGGGTCGGCACGCTCGAAGAGCATCCCGACGGCACCCAGGGCCAGGGCGGCGAAGGCCGAGTACGCCGCGAGCCGTTCGGGACGGGTCCGCATCTGTTCACTGTCACCCCGTGCCCGGTGCGCGGTCCAGGGGCGTTCGGCCCCTCGTGCTGCTGTGACCCGGCCTCGGGTCACAGCGACGAGGCCGGTGTGCCCTCCCGGGAGGAGATGTGCACCGGGACCTGGATCGCCCTCCGCATGACCGGATCGGGCTCCGGCGTACCCCACAGGTGATGGAGCGGGAGCCTGCCTGCCCACACCGGCAGCTCGCCGTCGGGTCCGTCACCGTCGTCGGGGTGGCCGTCGCTGACCTTCACCGACGCCTCGTCAAGCCCCACGGCGAGCAGGGTCGTGGCCGCGAGCTCCTTGCGTGAGGGCTGCCGCACGTAGTCCCACTGACCTGGCGCGGCCTGCTCGGAGATCACGCGCAGCCCGTGAAGCTTCTCGTCCGCGTCGGTGACCATCCGCGGCACGTCGTACACCATCGCGCAGCGGTAGTTGACCCCGTGCTCGAAGACCGACCGGGCCAGCGTGAGGGCGTCGACGTGGGTGACGGTGAGGCAGACGGTCTGCCCGGGTGACTCGACCAGGCTCTGGCTGGCCACCGAGCCGTGCAGGTAGACGATGCCAGTCTCGGCGTCGTAGCCGTAGACGGTCGGGAGGGCCCGGGCGACCCCGTCCAGGACGAACGCCAGGTGGCACACGAATCCCGCGCGCAGCACTCCGTCGAGGTCGGCTCGGTCGAGGCGACCCTTCTCGCGCAGCCGACTGTGCTTGGTGCGGTCGGTGGGGGACAGTTCGCGGGATCCCAATGCAGCACCTCTTCCTGGGGGCGACAGCCGGATGCTAGCCCGCCCAGCAGCCGCAGCGCTCGGCGTTCGCGGCACCGCGGCTCCCGCACGGAGCGGGTGGGGCCGGTGAGGTCAGGCGGCGACGCCGTTCTCGTGCTGGAGGAGGACGAGCGCGAGGTCGTCGTCGAGCCGGTGACGTGAGCGGGTGTAGACGCTGTCGACGATCCGGTCGAGGCAGGTCTCCAGGTTGTCGTCGCGCAGCAGCGGAGCCCAGGCGTTCGGCGGGAAGTCGTGGCCGGTCGGACCGGGTGCCTCGACGAGCCCGTCGGTGTACATCAGCAACCGGTCGCCCACCTCCCACCTGAAGGTGCGCGGCACCGGAGCCGGCCCGAGGTCGTACAGTCCCAGGGGAGGCGTGGGCAGGGCCGACGCGAGCATCCGGTAGCGATCCTCGGGGGCTGCCGAGCTCACCAGGACCGGCGGATGGTGGCCGCTGTTGGTGACGGTCACGGTGCCGTCGGCGATCACGTCGACCACGATGGCGGTGACGAACTCCTCGTCGTCGGCGACCTGCGTGACCGTGTCGTTCAGCCGTTTCAGCAGGGCCGTCGCGTCGTGCTCCAGCGGCGCCCAGGCCCGGAAGGTGCTCAGCACGTCGGCTGCGAGGTGTACGGCGGACAGCCCCTTGCCCCGCACGTCGCCGACGATCACGCGTAGCCCGGAGGGGATCGGGCTGACCTCGTACAGGTCGCCGCCGATCTGGGCCTCCTTCGTGGCGGATACGTACCGCGAGGCCAAGAGCACCGGGCCGACGGCGCTGGGCAGGGCCCGGATGATGGCGCGCTGCGCGACCTCGGCGACGTGCTGCGCATGGCGCAGGCTGGTCTCGCGAGCCACCCGGGCTCGAGAGATGACCACCGCGAGCAGGCCGAGAACTGCGACGAGCACGAGCGCCGTCGGGCTGCTCGCCGGCTCGGTACCGAGGACCAGGGCGACCGTGCAGGCCGTCGCCAGGGCCCCGCCGGCCACGGCTCCGGTGACCAGTGGGGTGGCGGCGGTAGCCGCGATCAGAGGGGCGAGGCCGTAGAAGCCGAAGGGTACGACGGACGCAGCGGCGACGACGTCGATCACCACGAGCGTTGCGAGCGTGACCAACCCCGCGCCGCAAGAAACGCGGCTCGAGATCACGATGCCACCCCCTCCTGCCCTCTCATTTCCAGTGTTCCACAGGAGCCCAAGGCAGGTCTGGGACGTCAGCGAGGCGGCTGCGCGAGGGCTCTCAGCCTCTGCCCTGCCGGCGCCTGGGGCGGCGTGTGAGGTAGAGGCCCAGCGCGAAAGCAGTCACCAGGATGCTGCCGACCAGCTTGGCGAGGTCACTTGCCGGCCACTTCGGCTCCTCGAACGCGGCGCTGCCGTTCGCCAGTGGCTCCACGGCTACTCGCAGGGTCTCCCAGTCGATGCCGCTTCCGGAGAGCTGCATCACCTTGGCCGGCTGCGTGGTGTCCACGGTGGACATCTGGTACAGGTACGGCAGCGTGCCGGTCTCCAGCCTCAAGGCGCTCACCGTCACGCGAGTGTCGCTGACGAAGCCGAGCAGCTCCTGCTGCGCGTAGCCGTCCTGCCCGACCGTGAAAGCGTGCTCGAGACGGCCGCCCTTCGTGACATCGAAGACCTCGACGGACTTCACGCCCCGTTCGTCCTGCATGGCCGCGAGCTGTCGGCCCGACGGCTGCCAGGCAAGCTCCGACTCGGCGGAGATGGTGGTCGGAGTCGTGGTGCGCGAGCCGGACTTCCAGTCGTGCGTGACGAGTCGGCCGTCCTCGACGTAGTTGAGGGCGGTGCCGTCAGGGGTCCACACCGCCTGGTCGGCCGCGGTCCGGCCGACCCCCGTGAGCGTGGCGACCACGGTCCCGGACTCGACATCCAGCACGCGGAGTGCGTTGTCGTAGACAGCCAGGTGGCGACCGTCGCGGGAGAACGCGCCGACCGACGGGTTCTGCCCGACCCGGTGGACCTCGCGAGCCTCGTCGTCGACCGGGTCGTACAGGACCACGCCCGCGTCGTATCCCCAGGCCAGAGCCGTGCCGTCGGGAGACACCGAGACGGCGCCGGGAGCAGGTGCCGGCCGGTGCGGGACCGAGAGGGCGCGATAGTCGCCGGTCTGGCTCGACACGGCGATCCAGGGCCTGTCCATGCGGCCGGTCAGCCCGGTGAGGACCTTGGTGCCGGCGAAGACCATGGACACCGGCCCGACCGGACCGTAGTCCTTCGTGGTCGGCACCGTCTCCGGCGGCGCGTAGACGAACTCCGGCACGTGTCCGGGCCCGGTCGCCGCACTTGCGTCGGAGAACCGCATCGCTCGCATGCCCACCGTCGAGAGGAGGTAGGTCGCCACGCCGACGAGCACCGCGACGGTGACGGCGGCGACCAGCCTGGAGCGTGAGATGGACATGGTGCAGATCCCCCGGAGCAGTAGCGAGCCGTCAGCAGGGGCAAGAGTAGACCGAGCCTCCGACTGTCTGCTCGCGACTTTTTCTCCGGACCTCGACCTCGTCGTCCGGGGTCGGGTGTTCGGTGTCAGAGACCCAGGCGCTGAGCGTGCCGACCGATGAAGGAGACGACCTCGTCGGCGGGCTTGTCCGGAAGGCCCCAGATGGCCTCGGTCGCTCCGGCCCGCTCCCAGGCGTCGATGATGTCGGGTGACGGCTTCACCGTTGCCAGGACGGCGATCTCGGGTCGCCCGTGCCGGCCTGCGTCGGCCCACGCCTGGTGAAGGGCCTGGGCCTTCTCCGTGATGTCCTGCTCTCTCGGAGTGGTCATCCAGCCGTCGGCATGGGCGGCGATCCAGGCGAAGGTCTTCGGGCCGCCGCCCGCGCCGATCATCAGCGGGATGTGCGCCTGGACGGGCTTGGGCCACGCCCAGGAGGCGCCGAAGGAGATGTGGTCGCCGGAGTACGACGCCTCGTCCTGGGTCCACAGCGCGCGCATCGCCTCGACGTACTCACGCAGCACCGTTCGCCGCTTGCCTGCCGGGACGTTGTGGTCGGCCAGCTCGTCGGTGTTCCAGCCGAACCCGGCGCCGAGGGTCACGCGGCCCCCGGAGAGGTGGTCGAGCGTGGCGATCGTCTTGGCGAGCGTGATCGGGTCGGACTCGACCGGAAGGGCCACGGCCGTGGAGAGCCGGATCCTCGAGGTGACGCCGGCTGCGAAGGCCAGCGAGACCCATGGGTCCAGCGTGCGCATGTAGCGGTCGTCGGGGAGCGTCTCGTCTCCCGTGCCGGGATGGGCGGCTTCGCGCTTCACCGGGATGTGCGTGTGCTCCGGCACGTAGAAGGTGTCGAAGCCGCTCGCCTCGGCGGCCTTCGCCGCCGCGGCGGGCGTGATGCCCCGGTCACTGGTGAAGAGCACGATGCCGTGTCGCATGACCGCATACTAGAACGCGTTCTATCCCTGCGGGAAGGCCGTGACCACGGGGCAGTCGCTAGCCGACGTCGTCGCTGGTCTCGAGGTGTCTCCAGATGTGGATGTCCGGCTCGCCGCTTGCGCCGGCTCGTTCCCACATGCCGGCGATCTCAGGGCTGGCCTCGAAGAAGCGGCGGAAGGACTCCTCGTCGGGCCACTCGTCGACGACCAGGACCTCGTCCTTGGTGCCGTAGAAGTGGTGGGAGATCACCCCGTGCTGCTTGGCCTTGGCCATGAGGCCCTGCATCAGTGCCCGGTCCTCGTGCTCGAGCTTCGTCGCATCTGCTTTCGTCTGCAGTGTCATGAGCACACTCATGGCGCCTCCTCTGATCGGGCGCGGACGAGTTCCGCGCCCCTCCCAGGCTGCATCGCGCCGAGCGGGCGCGCCATAGTCACGTGCCGCCGGTTGGGAAGCGGAAGGCGTCGCGGCCCTCTCATTTCTCCCAACCCCGGGCATACGCCTCGGCGGCCACGGTGCGTCCCAGCTCGATGCTCTCGGCGAAGTAGTCCTCGTCGAAGAACAGGTAGCTCAGGAGCTCGCGCCGCCCGACCGCGTCGCCGGCTCCGCGCATGGTCTTCCCGAGCAGCCAGTTGTCCATCTCGGTGACCCGGCCGAGGCCGCGGGTCTTGCGGCCGAAGACGTCGGCGGCGAGGCGACCCATGGCGCCGGGGGAGGAGAGACGATCATCACCTCGATGGTGCGATAGGGCTCCCCGAGGCTCTCGTCGTGGACGCCCGGGCGGCGGAGTCCGGGAGCCTGCGCGACCAGCCGGTTCGTGCGAAGCAGCGCACGGAGGTCCTCGGTCGTCCGGTCGGCCAGTGCAGCGTTCAGGACCTGGGCGGCCGCGTCGGCGGTGTCGGGCTGCTGCCCTGGGGTCTTCGGCGGCGGCGGCTCGCCGTAGGTCGTGGCGGTGGCGGAGACGACCACGAGCTTCGTGGCGCCGAGCCCGACTGCCGGGTGGAGAGGCGTGTTGAGCCGCACCCCGCCGTCGACGTACCACCCGGCGGCCCGCGCTGGGGCGGTCACCTCGACCGGGGCGAAGGCCACGGGGATCGCGGACGACGCGAGCACGTGGTCCGCGGTCACCTCGCCGCGCACCACGTCGAGCGCCCGGTGCGGGTCGCCGGCATACGTCCCCTCCGCGTGCTCGCGGAGGAACAGCACGCTGCGGCCGCTCGCGGCGCCGGCGACGGCCTCGTCGGACTCGGTGGGCATCCGGGTGGCGACCACGCCCACCGCGTCCAGGAGACCGCTCGCGACGTTCGACTCCAGCTGCTCGGTCCTCAGCACCTCGTGGGCGGTACGTCGCAGTGGGCTCGTGTCGAGCAGGCTCGTCGTGCCGGATCCGCGACCGAACGCCGCACCGGCGACGTACTGGAGGCTCGTGCGGGGGAGTGAGAGCAGCAGGGGCTGGAACACGTTGTCGTCGCTCATCCGCTGCCAGGTCCCCAGCACCTCCTCGGCAGCCGCCTCGGGGCCGAGGTGCGCTGCCGAACCCCACAGCGCTGCGTTGATGCTTCCGGCGCTCGTGCCCAGCCAGATCGTCGGCGCGAGTCCGTCGCGTTCGAGAGCGGGGACCAGCTCCGCGAGCGCCCCTGCCTGGAAGGCACCGCGCGCGGCAGCCCCCGACAGGACCACCGCGACCTTCTCCTTGGTCTCGGGTGTCTTCACCGATTCGTCCATGTCGTCCTCCTGGCGAGGACGCTACGCCGTGTGATCGGCACGGGTGGGTTCACTCACCCGGTGAACGGCCTCTCGTGCACGACGGCGACCGGGCAGTGGGCGTGCTCGACGAGCGCTGTGCTGACCGAACGGAGCACGAAGGCCCTGGCAGCGCCCATCCTGCGCGCTCCGACGACCACGAGCTTGGCGGTCTCCGACGCCTCGATGAGCGCCTCCGCCGGATCGGCGGTCCGGTGGATCTCACGGAAGTCGACCTCGGGGTACCGCTCCGGGAAGCCCGCGATCGTCTCGGCGATCGAGAGCTCCTCCTCCTCGCTCAGTCCGCGCTCTTGACCCGAGCTGAGCAGCGCGAGGACCGACGATCCGCGGGACAGCCGCTCCCAGGCACCGTGCACGACGACCAGGGGCAGGTCGCTGAGAGCTGCGTACTCGAACGCGAAGGCGGCCGCGTCCCGCGATGCCGCGGTGGCGTCCAGACCGAGGACGACCCGGTCCAGGAGGGAGCTGGCGCCGGTGCCGACCGAGGGACGGACCACGACCGTCGGGCAGGGGGCGTGGCGGCTCACGCCGAGGCTCACCGAGCCGAAGAGCTGTTTGAACGCCTCGTCACGACGGCAGCCGACGACGAGAATGGCCGCCGTCTCGGCCCGCTCGAGGAGAACCGTCGGAGGGTCTCCCACGTCGACGACCCCCTCGACGCTCAGCCCCGGATGGCGTTCCACCGCGCGCTCTACCGCCGCACCCACGATCAGCCTTCCGGCTTCGAGCGCGACACGCTCGGCCTCGAGGAGGTCCTGGGCGTTCGGGCGTACTCCGACGAACCCGGTTCCGTGCAGGACGACGAGGCGGCGGTTGGTCATCGAGGCGTAGTCCGACGCCCAGTCGGCGGCGCGGTCACTGTCAGGGGACCCGTTCACGCCCACCAGGACCGGGCCGAGTGCTGCAGACGACTCCATGCTCCCAGCGTCGGGGGTCCGGGCTCGGATGCACAGGGGCGCGTGGCTCGCCGGCCGAGGACCTTCGACCTCTTGCGCCGCGCGGACCGGGCGCCACGGCCAGCTGGTTGACGGGCTCTTCGGTCAAACGCCGTGAGTCGGCCATGTCGATGCAACCTGCGCTTCACCGGGGAAGGAAACGCTCGACAGGGCCAGGAGACCCATCCGAGGAGACGATCATGCGCTCAGCGCTCCGTGTCGCGAGCAGCCGGACCACGACCAAGCGGGCCACCCGGGCTCTCAACATCGCGCACCGCGGTGCGAGCGACGAGGCCGCGGAGAACACGCTCACCGCCGTCAGGCGGGCGGTCGACCTCGGAGCAGACATGGTCGAGGTCGACGTCCAGCGATCCAGGGACGGCGCCCTGGTCCTGATGCACGACACCACGCTGGTGCGCACCACGAACGTCCAGCAGGTCTTTCCGGGCCGTGGGCCGTGGCGGGTCGGCGACTTCACCTACGACGAGCTGACGCGGCTCGACGCGGGGTCGTGGAAGTCACCTGAGCTTGCGGGGGAACCGGTGCCGACGCTGCCCGACCTGATCGAGACGCTCCGCAGCAGCCGTACAGGTCTCCTGCTGGAGCTGAAGGCGCCCGAGCTCTACCCGGGCATCGTCTCCGACGTGGTGGCCACGATGCGGGCCGTGCCCGGCTTCCTGGAGTCGGCGGTGGCCTCGCGCAGGCTCGTCGTCGAGTCGTTCAGCTTCGCCGCGATGAAGGACCACAAGACCCAGGCGCCGGACGTCCCGGTCGGCCTGCTCGGCACGCCGACCACGGCCAACCTGCCCGCTCTCGGCACCTGGGCCGACCAGGTCAACCCGAGCCACTTCTCGGTCGACAAGGCGTACGTCGACCGGGTGCACGACCTGGGGATGGAGTGCCACGTGTGGACGGTCAACCGCGGGCCCGCCATGAACCGGGCTCTGCGCATGGGCGCCGACGGCGTCATCACGAACCGTCCGGCCCTGCTCGGCCGTGTGCTGGCCGACCGCGCGGCCGCCTCGTTCTAGGAGGAGCCGGTCAGGTCTCGCGGGCGCGGCCGCTCGCCCTCGGCCGCTCCCGTCCGAACCGGCTCGTGGTGACCGAACGGGACAGCCTCGTCGTGGCCCAGGGCGGCGAGCACGCTCGGCAGGATCGCCTTCGCCGTACGTCGGTAACCGGCGCCTGAGGGGTGGAACCTGTCGATCGCGAACATCTCGTCGGGCTGCGCGAGGAAGAACGGCCCCACCACGTCGGCCAGCGAGACGGCCCGTCCACCGAGCTCGGTGACGGCCTCGCGCTGTGCCGCCGCGAGCTGGCGTGAGGCGAGCCTGGCGAGCGCCCGGAGCGGCTGGGGGACCGCGGTGAGCGCGCCGAGGTCGGGGCACGTCCCCACGACCACCTCGGTGCCCCTCTCCTGGAGGGAGCGAACCGCCTCGGCCAGATGCTGTCTCGACACCGATGCCCTCACACGGTGCGTGACGTCGTTGCCGCCGACCACGATCACGGCGACGTCCGCCGCGTAGCCCGCGGGTAGCGCGGCCAGCTGGGCGCGCAGCATGGAGGTCTCAGAGCCGACATGGGCGGCAGTGTGGAGGCGCACCGAACGATGCGTGCGCTTGGCCAGTCGCCTCGCGAGCTGGGCGCCCAGGGTGTGCTTCGGTGTCTCGGCCCCCAGGCCGGCGGCGATCGAGTCGCCGAGCAGCAGCAGCTCGATCGTGTTCCCGTACTTCTTCTTGTACAACTTGTCGGCCATGTGCGCGTCCTCGCCGAGCGGCTTGCCGATGACTCGACGAGCGGCCCGCGCCTGCAGGCGGAGGCCCTGCTGCAGGGCCAGCGCGGACAGCGTCGCACCGCCGACCCACATGGCCGAGGTGGTGGCCAGGCGACGGCCGGGTGCCGCCGGGGACGCAGGAGCCGGCCGGTTCGGATGCGTCTGGTTCATGTGCGCTCGAGCAGCCCGCCCAGCGTGAGGTCGAGCCGGCCAGGAGAAGCGTGTGACGCCTCCGAGGGGGAGGGGCAGGTCCGCTGCGGGCCGGCCGTGTCTCCCCCGCGGGGAGCAGCGGTCGCCGGTGTTCCGCGTCCGACTCCGTGAAGGGTCCACCCGGCCCGTCGCCAGTGGTCCGCGTCGAGGCTGTTCCGGCCGTCGATGATGCGGCGGTTGCGCACGAGGGCGCCGGCCCGCTCAGGGTCGATCTGACCGAACTCCGGCCAGTCCGTCAGGTGCAGGACCAGGTCGGCGTCGGTCAGGGCGGCCTCTGCGTTCGCGACGTACGTGAGCGCCGGGAAGACGGTCCGGGCGTTGTTGCTCGCCTCGGGGTCGTAGACCCGGACCTGCGCGCCGTGCAGGTGAAGCTGGCCCGCGACGTGCAGGGCGGGGGAGTCGCGGACGTCGTCCGAGTGGGGTTTGAACGCTGCGCCGAGAACCGCGACGCGTCGCCCCTGCAGGCTCCCTCCGCACAGCTCCCTGGCGAGGTCGACCGTCCGTCCGCGAGCGCGCAGGTTGATGGCATCGACCTCGCCGAGCAGCCCGGCCACGGAGTCCACGCCAAGCTCGGTGGCCCTTGCGGAGAACGCTCGGATGTCCTTGGGCAGGCAGCCGCCGCCGAAGCCGATCCCCGCATCGAGAAACCGTCGGCCGATACGGCTGTCGTCGCCAAGGATGTCGGCCAGCGCGACGACGTCTGCTCCTGAGCGTTCGCAGACCTCTGCCATCGCGTTGATGAAGGAGATCTTCGATGCGAGGAACGCGTTGGCGCCGACCTTGGCGAGCTCCGCCGTCGCGACATCTGTCACGTGAACGGGGACGCCCGCCGCGATCGGCCGTTCGTAGATCCGGCGAAGGGCCGTCTCTGCCTCGAGCGACGAGACGCCGAACACGAGCCGGTCCGGGCGCAAGGTGTCCTGGATTCCGTGGCCCTCCCGTAGGAACTCGGGGTTCCAGGCGAGGTCGGCGGTGACCCCGGGCGGGACCAGGTCGGCCACCTGCGCTGCCAGCCTGTCCGCTGTACCGACCGGCACCGTGGACTTGCCGACGATCAGACAGCTTCGGGTGGTGCTCGCCGCGAGCTCCCGGGCGACGGCGAAGACCGCACGCAGGTCCGCGGCCAACCCCACCGGGGCCTGGGGGGTCCCGACGCAGATGAAGTGCACGTCGGCGAAGTCGGCTGCCTCGCGGAGGTCCGTGGTGAACCTGAGCCGACCGGTGCGAACGTGCCGAGCCACCAGGTCCTCGAGACCCGGCTCGGAGAAGGGCACTGCGCCGTTCGCGAGCATTCCGACCTTCTCGCGGTCGCAGTCCACTCCGAGCACGTCGAAGCCGAGCTCCGCCATGCACGCCGCGTGCGTCGCCCCGAGGTACCCGGTGCCGATGACGCTGATCCGCATACCCATGTCAGGCCGCCATCCTCTCGTCGGCGCCGCCGAGGACAGCGGAGTAGTGCTCTGCGACCAGCTCGTCGACCACGTCGGCCCACCCGCGGTGGGCGACCCGGTCCAGCGCCTGGCGGGCGAGTGCCTCCCTGAGGCCGCCGTCCCCGACGAGTGTTGCGACGGTACGGCGCAGGCTGCGCGGGTCGGCCGGGTCGTACAGGAGGCCGGTCCGCCCCTGCTCGACGAGGTCGAGGGGACCGCCCGCCGCCGGTGCGACGACGGGGACGCCGCTGGCCTGCGCCTCCTGGACGGTCTGGCAGAAGGTCTCCGCCTCGCCGGTGTGCACGAACACGTCGAGCGACGCGAAGGCCCGGGCGAGGTCCAGTCCCCGGAGCATGCCCGTGAACTTCGCCTGGGGCAGGCGCCTCTCGAGCCAGGAGCGGGAGGGGCCGTCCCCGATGACGACGAGTCGCGTCCCGGGGATCCGCGCGACCTCCTCCAGTCGCCGTACCTGCTTCTCGGGCGCCAGCCTGCCGACATACCCGACGACCACGTGGTCGGGACGACGAGCCCAGTGGTCGTGCAGCTCGCCGCTTCGGTGCTCCGGTCCGAACAGGTCGAGGGAGACACCTCGACGCCACAGGTGCAGGTCGGTCACCCCGAGCGCCTCGAGCTGGGCGTACGACGAGGTCGAGGGGACCAGCGTCCTGGTCGCGCGACGGTGGATGCGTCCCACCCACCGTGCGACGGCCGCCTCGGCGCGGATGCCGTACTGGCGTGCGAACCCGCCGATGTCGGTCTGGTAGATCGCCACGGTGGGGATGCCGAGGCGGCGTGCAGCGCGCAGGCCGACGGCACCCAGCATGATGGGTGAGGCCAGGTGCACGACGTCGGGTCGGAACTCGGCGATCGTGCGCTCGACGGCCGGGTCGGGAAGACCGAGCGAGAAGGACCGGTAGCCGGGCAGCCCCATCGAGCGGACCCGCACGACCTGGGCGCTGCGGTAGCTCGCGAGCCCGGGGCCCGGCGCGATGACGAGCGGGTCATGGCCGGTTTCGAGGAGGCGGTCCACAGTGTGGCGCACGGTGTTGGTCACGCCGTTGACCTGCGGGAAGAAGGACTCGGTCACGATGGCAACTCGCATGGCTCCACGCTGCGGGCGCGGCGTGAACGTGCGGTGTCACCACGGTCGGTGTTGGGTGAAGGGTGCGAGGCGGCTCGTCGTGTCCAGCACGCCTCGGGGCCGGGGCATCAGTCCTTCGCAGCCGACAGGGAGCGGCTCGAACCTGACCTCCTCGTCCACCGCGAGAAGCCGCGTCATCAGCTGGACGAGCGGGTTGGCGTCGACCGCGACGACGTCGCAGTGGTTGGCGCTCACCTCCTGCGCGAAGTTGAGGAGGCGGCAGAGCGTCCCGACGTCACAGAACCTCAGCTCGGACAGCTGGAGGTAGACGCGGTCAGAGCCGTCGACCTCGACCGCCGAGAGTGCGGCCTCGAGCTGCTCGTGGTTGGAGACGTCCGCCTCGCCACGGATGGTGATCCACATGGCCTGGTTCCTGGTCCGGGCCTCTACCTCGAGCCAGGACGGAGACGCGACTGGTGGTGAGAAGTCCATGAGAGTTCCCGGCCCCGCAGCGGGTGACATCCAACGACCCGCTTCGCCTTGGTGCTTCACCGGGAACGGCGCCGGCCTGTCGCGGTGCACGAGTAATCCTCGGTCCTTCGAACCTACGCCGGTCCTCACGCGTGGGCGAATGGGCGGCTAGACGACCGCGGCGAGCAGCCGCATCGGAGCAGCGTCGTCGAGGACACCCGAACCGGTCACGAAAGCCGTGCGCTACATGCCAGGGGTCGCGGTGACGGCGCCACGTTCGGCGGCGTCGGCGACCTCGCGGTACTGCGACTCAGCGCGGTCGGCGTAGCCCTCGGCGTACTCGGCGACGGCGTGCTCGAAGGTCTCCTTCTTCCCGAGGTAGGCGGCGATGGCGACCCGGTCGCCGGAGCGGGCGTGGGCACGGGCGAGCGTCCACGCGCAGAGCTCGCTGTAGGCGGTGAGCCGCCGCGGGTCCATGTCGTCGACGTCGGCCGAGGCCTTTCCGTCGCGCAGCTGGCGGACGTAGAAGTCGCGCTGGCCGCCCTCGACGGCCTCGTTGCGCTCCCACCCGAGGAAGATGTCGCTGGTGGCCTGGATGAGTCTCTGTCCGGAGACCACCCGCTGTCCCTCGTTGCCGAAGGCGCTCGGACCGCAGTACGGCGCGAGGGCGCTCGGACCGGCCTCCTTCCCCTGGAGCACGAGGGGGTCGCCGTCGTCGCGCCCGGCGAGCAGCAGCACGAAGGCGCGTGTGCCCACGCTGCCCACACCCACGACCTTTCGGGCCACGTCCACCAGCTCGAACTGGTCCAGAAGGTGCCGGCGGTCGCTGGTCAGCGTCTCCCGGTAGGAGATCAGGGTCCCTTGGAGGTGCTCCCACAAGACGGTGGCATCGACGTCGGAGAAGAGCTCGGAGATCGGGACGATCAGGGGAGGGTCGTGGATGAACCGTGCGTGTCCGTCCTGCTTCCGGGTGAGCTTCCTCAGGGCGTCGGCGTTGTCGCGCGTCCGGGCTCGTTGCAGCGCCGCGCGGGTCTTCTTGCGGTCCGCCGACGTCGCCCGCGGCGCGAAGTCGGCGAGGGCTCGCTCGATGTCCAAGCTGGCGTACCAGACCGCGAGGTTCCCCATCGTCGCGAACTCGCGCATCGCGGTCCGGTAGGTGCGAAGAGCGGTCACCAGCGTCCTCTGCCGGTCGCGCCGTTCGTGGCCGTTGCTCCTGCCTGCCAGCGACAGGCTGGCAGCCAGCCGTTTGACGTCCCACTCGAAGGGGCCGGGCAGGGTCTCGTCGAAGTCGTTGACGTCGAAGACGAGCCGACGTTCGGGGCTTGCGTACACGCCGAAGTTGGAGAGGTGGGCGTCACCGCACAGCTGCACGTGCAGGCCCGTGCTCGGCAGCGAGGCGAGGTCGGCGGCCATCACCGCAGCGGCTCCCCGGTAGAACGTGAACGGGGAGGCGAGCATCCGGCCGTACCGGATGGGCAGGAGCTCCGGCACTCGGCCACGGTCCTCGGCCCTGAGCAGCGCGAGAACGTCCACGGGATCGCCGTCCACGTCGGCGTGCGCCTCCAGAGGAAGCTCGTGCCGGGCGGCCTTGCCGATCGCCGTTCGCTCCTCGGGGGTCAGGCGTCGCCCCGGCTCGTCCGCGGGGTGTCGCTGACCTGGGATGGTGGCTGTCACCGTCGACTCCTGGACAACCGTCTTCTCCGTCATGCCGGCCTCCTGTCAGCCTGTGGGTCAGGCGACCACCTCCCCCGCAGGTGGCCGTCCCACCGCACGTTAGGGACACCCGTCCCCTTGCGCCTCACCCCTGGAGCGTGAGTTTCGGCCATTCCGCGGGCGGCGTCGTTCGAGCAGGCCTAGCGTCGGAGTACGACGGGGGTACGGCTCGTACGACACCAGCCGCCCCCGGCGTACTCCCATGTGAGTGAGGAGGCACGGTGACCCAGGCGGCTGGACCACGCATGCCCGAGCCGTCCGTCGACCGGACGGGCTGGCCGCGGCAGGCCCCACCGTGGCTGCGTCAGGTCGTGATCTTCATCCTCGTCGCTGTGGCGGCGCTGCAGCTGGTCGAGTGGCTCTTCTTCAACCTGCGCTCCTTCCTGGGTCTGGTGTTCCTGGCTTGGCTCTTCGCGATCAGCGTCGAGCCGGTCGTCGACCGCCTGGCCCGACGCGGCATGCGACGCGGGCTGGCGACCGGGCTCGTGCTGTTCGGCCTCTTCGCGTTCATCGCGGTCTTCCTCGCCGTCTTCGGCGCGCTTCTGGTGGACCAGCTCGCCGAGCTGGTGTCGGCGCTGCCCTCCACGATCACCGACACCGTGGCCTGGGCGAACCGGACCTTCGGCACCGACTTCCAGCCCGGTGACATCGTCGACGCCCTGCGCCTCACGCCGGAGCGGATCCAGCAGCTGGCCCAGGACCTGACCCCGGGCGTCTTCGGCATCCTGTCCTCTCTCGTGGGCCTGATCTTCCAGGGCTTCACGCTCCTGCTCTTCGCCTTCTACATGTCGGCCCAGGGGCCGGCCCTGCGGCGTACGGTGTCGAGCTGGTTCCCGCCGAGGCACCAGCACGTCATCGCGACGGTCTGGGAGATCGCGGTCGAGAAGACCGGCGGCTACGTGGTCTCCCGGCTCGCGCTGGCGGCGCTCAGTGCCTTCTTGACCGGTGTCTTCCTGTGGGTGCTGGGGGTTCCGTTCTGGCTGCCGCTGGCGATCTGGACCGGGATCGTCTCGCAGTTCATCCCGACGCTCGGGACCTACCTCGCCATTGCGGTGCCGGCTCTGATCGCGTTGGCCAACCAGCCCGTCGACGCGCTGTGGGTCGTGGCGTTCGGTGTCGTCTACCAGCAGGTGGAGAACTACTTCTTCGCGCCTCGCATCACCGCCCGGACGGTCTCGATCCACCCTGCCGTCGCGTTCGGCTCGGTCATCGTGGGCGCCGCCTTGTTCGGGCCGGTCGGCGCGCTGGTCTCGATCCCGGTGGTCGCCTGGATCCAGGCCGTGGTGGAGACCTACGGCCACCGCTACGAGCTCGTCGGCGAAGGACCCGAGCAGCGGCCTTCACCGGAGCCTGCGGAGGAGCCGCTCACAACGCAGCCTGCGGAGGAGCCGCCGCCCCCGTCTCGGTGAGAGGCTGCCCGGCGGGCGTCGTGAGGAATACAGTCGAACAGCGGGGAGGAGAGGGTGACCGATGAGTGGTGTCTTCCTGTACGACGGCGACTGCGGGCTCTGCACGTCGTCGGCGCACTGGCTGCAACGACATGTGGTCAGCGAGTCGAAGGTGGAGGCCTGGCAGCATGCGGATCTCGCGCCACTCGGGTTGAGCCCGGAGGAATGCGCGGAGGCGGTGCAATGGGTGGAGGACGGCCACCGCGCCGTGGGCCCCGACGCCGTCGCGGCGTACCTCCGCTCGAGCACGCACTCGTGGCAGACGGCCGGCCGGATGCTCACGGCCCCCGCCTCGAAGCGGGTCGCCTGGCCCGTCTACCGATGGGTGGCCCGCCACCGGACGCAGCTGCCCGGCGGGACTCCGGCCAGCGAGCTGCCTCGGGTGCCTCCACCGGTCAAGGGCGTCCGCCGACGCAGGCCGAGGGACCTGGCGGCGTGCGCGCGCCTGCTCCGTGTCGTGTTCTCCGATGGGCAGTACCCCGTCCACTGGCCCGAGGCGCCGCGTGCGTGGCTCGACGGCGAGGACGTCATCGACGCCTGGGTCGTCGAGAGACACGGCGAGATGCTCGGTCATGTCGCGATCTCCGAGGTGGGGCTCGACGACATCTCGGCGCTGAGGTGGCGCGAGATCACGGGGCGGGCGCCGTCAGAGCTCGCAGGGGTGACCCGGTTCTTCGTCCGTCCTCGGCTCCACGGCCAGGGAATCGGGACAGCGCTGCTGGACGTCGCCGTCGCGGAGATCCGTGCGCGAGGACGGATCCCGGTCCTCGACGTGGTCAGCGCGAGCAAGGACGCCATCAAGATGTACGACGACCGCGGCTGGCGTCTGCGCGCCATGTACCCCTGGGGGGACAAGGGCGGCGACCTCGACATCTACTACTACATGGCGCCGCTGGAGCCGGAGCGCCCCTAGCAGGTCAGGAGCAGCAGGCCCCGGTCGCGACCGGCTCGGTCCGGCTCTCCGTGTCGGCAGGGGAGCTGCTGCAGCAGCCACCGCTCGAGGAGACGCCCTTCGCGTCGACGAGCGACAGGTCGCTGAGGGTCTTGCCCTCGAGCTCGGGCTGGGCGTCGGCGAGGACGACGTAGTTCTCCCAGCGCTGTCCGTCCGGACCGGTCACCCAGTGCTTGTCCTGACGCGCGTAGCAACAGACGACGTCACCCTCGGTGTCGAGGGTCAGGCCCGCGGCCTCCAGGCGACTGGCCTCGGTCTCGACCTCCTCCATCGACTCGCGCTCCACGCCCAGGTGGTTGAGCGTCCCGGTGGCCTCGGGGTTCTCGAACAGCACCAGCTTGAGCGGGGGGTTGGCCACGGCGAAGTTGGCATAGCCGGGACGCCGCTTGGCCGGCTTCGTGTCGAAGAGGGTGGAGTAGAACTCGACCGCTGCGTCGATGTCGGCGACGTTGAGTGCGAGCTGAAGGCGGGACATGGTGTGCTCCTCGTGGGTGGAGTGGGGCATATAGATGTTCATCTATGCGTCGCACCTACGATGCCACGCAGCAGGGCGACACGCAAGCATTGATGGACATCTATTTCGAGACATCGTGGAGCTGTCTCGCGTCCGGCGGTGCTCAGACGTTCCGCGGGACGTGATGGTTCAGGGTGAAGCCCCATCGCATCATGCGGTGGCCGCCGTCGGACACGGGCTCGAACATCAGCGGGCACCCGCCCTCGATCACGGTCATGCCGTGCTGGCGGCCGTAGTCCGCGGCCTCCTTCGAGACGCTTCCACCCCCGAAGGCGCGATGCATCCACACCTCGTCGATGCCGAGCTCCTCGCACTCCTCGACGGTTCCCTGTGCGCGCTCTGGGCGGGTGGCGATCACCACGGCCTCGACCCCGCCCGGGATGGACCTGATGTCCGCGAAGCACGGGTCGCCCTCCACCTGCTCCGCGTTGGGGTTGACCGGGAAGACCTGGTAGCCACGTTCCTTCAGTCGCTTGTAGACGACGTTGCTGCCATGGCTCGCCGGCGTCCTGGAGACGCCTGTGACCGCGATCCGCTTGTGTGCCAGGAACTGGGTCGCGGCGTCCTTGATGGGCTGCATCAGAGCCCCCTCTCTTCGAGGCGGCGCGCGAGTCGCGCCGCCGGGACGGACTCCTTCCATCCTGCGTCGCTCCGGGCCGTCGCGCAGGGGCAGAAAGCCCCGACCTGCGCGATGCAGTCGGGGCTTGCTGTGTCGTCCGGGGAGCTCTGCCCGGGATCAGGTGACGACGGCTTACTTGGCGCCGAACACCTGCACTCCGTACCAGGAGCCGTCGCCCGCCTGCGCGACACCGATGCCGATCAGGGAGAACCGGCTGTTCAGCAGGTTCGCGCGGTGGCCGGGGGACTCGAGCCACTGGTCGACCATGTCCGACGGCCCGCTGTAGTTCATGGCGACGTTCTCACCGGCGGTGGACAGGCCGCAGCTGCTCATGACGGCGCCCGAGACCCTGGTGGTAGAGGCTCTGGGCGGCCGCCAGTCGCTCCGCGTGCTGCTGTGCCAGGTTCGCGAGACAGGAGTTGGCGCCCAGGGCGGGCAGGCCGGCATCGGCGCGGGCGGCGTTCGTGCCTCCGAGGATCCCGGAGTCGCCGGCCGTCGACCTAGGGGCGGGGGCGGGCGCCGGGGTGCGGGTCTTGGTCGTCTGCTCCGGCTTCGGCGAGGGGGTGGTCGGCTCCGGAGTCGGCGACGGCTCCTCGGTGGGCGCGGGCGTCGTGGTGCGGGGCGCCTTCGGCTCCGGCTTCTTCGAGGCCTTCTCGCGTAGGCGGGCTCGAGCATCGCGCGACGGTCGCGCCTGCCGCTCGTCCTCTGCGGCTGAAGTGGGTGACGACGTCGGAGAGGAGGGAGCGCTGGTCACCGTCGGCGGTACCGGGGCGCTCCGGACCGACTCCTGTTGTTGTTGGGCGGCGAAGGCCACGCCGAAGGTGGTGAGGGCGACCAGGACCGAGGCGGTGACCAGCTTGCGGGCGTGACGGGGCTTGCGATGCGCAGGCACGTGTGACCCTTCTTTGTTGCTTGCAGCGGCGTGTCGTCTTGCGTAGCGGACAAGTCTACGAATTCGACTAAGGCATCGGAAATCGGTGTCTAGTGCAGAAGGCGCTGACAAGGCCGGGCTGCAATGCCCGAGACGCGCGTCCGGAAGCCGGTCGGGGTCCCTGCGAAGGGCCGTTCGAAGACGGTAGGAGCGACCTACTCTGGGAGCATGAACACGATCCATCTCACCGACGAGGAGCTCGCGCTGGCTCGCCACGCGCTGCAGGCCTACCTCGTGGCGTTCGGTCACAACGAGGCGGACACCGTGCAGCGGATCAGGCAGGTGGTCGCGAAGTTCCAGGCCCCAGGGCACGACGAGGCCGTCCCTTCGTCCCAAGCCCCATCCGCGGAGGGGACCGCCTAGGGGCGCCGGGTCTCCCAGGCCACCGTCGCTGCCCCGCTCAGCGCCGAGGGGGCCAGGGCCGAGGCGCTCGTCCCAGGGCCGTTGTCCGCGGTCCGGTGCAGTCCGCGGTCCCGGTCCTCGATAGCGAAGGAGGCCCGCGTGAACGCCTCCGCACCCGGCTCGGAGACCTTGCGCACGCACCGGAAGTCGGCGTCCATGCGCGCCGGTGTGATCGTGGTGTTCACGTAGCCGCGCAGGTTGTTCTGGAAGCGCAGGTGCGGGTTCCAGCTCAGCCACGGATGCGCATCAGCGGCCGAGTCGGACCCGTCCCCGCCAGAGGTGATGGACGAGCAGACCAGCTCGGCCCCGACCGTGCGAGACGTCGGGTCGTCGTAGTCCAGCTTCAGGTCCGACGCCCAGTGCGCGTGCACGTCGCCGGTGAGCACGACCGGGTTGCGCACGCCCGCATCCACCCAGCTCTGCGTGATCCGCTGCCTCGATGCGACGTACCCGTCCCACGCATCCATCGAGGTGGCCTTGACGGGACCCTCCTTGCTGTCCCGCTGGGCGAAGAACACCTGCTGGCCGAGGATGTCCCAGCGAGCCTGTGACCTACGGAAGCCGTCGGTGAGCCACGCCTCCTGCTGGGCGCCCGTGATCGAGCGGGAAGGGTCGCTGGCCTCGGGGCAGTCCTTGTAGCCGTCGCCACAGGCCTGGTCGTCGCGGTACTGCCGGGTGTCGAGCATGTGGAACGTCGCGAGCTCGCCCCAGTGCACCCGCCGGTACAGCTGCATGTCGATCCCGCGTGGCTTGGAGGAGGAGCGCAGCGGCATGTTCTCGTAGTAGGCGCGGAAGGCGGCCGCGCGCCGCTCCCGGAAGTCGGGCTGCGGATGGTCGGGCTTCTCGTAGGCCTCGTCGGCCCAGTTGTTGTCGAGCTCGTGGTCGTCCCACACCACCAGCCAGGGAGCGACCGCGTGCGCCTCCTGCAGGTCGGGGTCGGTCTTGTACTGGGCGTGCCGCTGCCGGTAGTTGGCCAGCGTCTCGGTCTCCGGCCCCTTGTGGTCGCGAACGTTCCCGCCGGGTGCGACGTAGGTGTCCTTCTTGTACTCGTACTGGTAGTCACCGAGGTGGAGCACCAGGTCCGGGTGGTCCTCGGCGAGACGCCGGTACGCCGTGAACCAGCCGTGCTCGAGCTGGGAGCAGGACACGAACGACATCGCCAGCGCCGAGGGCATCGTTCCGCGGGCAGGTGCGGTCATCGCGCGTCCGACGCGGGAGAGGTGCGGGCCCTGACGGAAGCGGTAGTAGTACTCCCGGCCGGGCTCGAGGTCGGTGAGCTCCACGTGTACGGCGTGGGCGTGCTCGGGTCGCGCGACGGCGGTGCCGTCCCGAACCACCTTCCGGAACGAGGAGTCGCGCGCGACCTGCCACTGCACCTGGTAGTCGCGAGCGGGCATGCCGCCGGAGCCGTCCTCCGCCAACGGCTCGACGGCCAGGCGGGTCCAGAGCACGAACCCGTCCGGCCAGGGGTCACCGCAGGCGACACCCAGGGTGAACGGGTCGGTGCGCAGCGCACGGCCGGCCGCGCGGGCAGGGCTCGAGTCCAGTCCGGTCGCGGTGGCGATGGATGTGCCGCCGACGACGAGGCCGGCCTTGATGACGGATCTCCGAGAGGTCTCCATGGCCCGTCACGCTGCCGGTCGAGGCTGGCCACCGGACGACCCTCAGATGTCCGGAATATGACATTCCGCCCTCATGTCTGCGTTGTCGGAATCGGTCAGCCGTCCGGAGCAGCCGACGGGGGAGGACCGGGTAGCCACACGGTCACCACGGTCCCGCCGGCCTCACCGGTGCTGACCGTGCACTCTCCGCCCGCGACAGCGGCTCGGTCCTGCATGCCCACCAGCCCGCGGTGCCCGGGAGAGGGGTCGACGGGTTCGAAGCCCAGACCGACGCCGTCGTCGGCGACGCAGACCTCGAGACCACCCTCTCGGCCTGCGACGGTGATGGCGACGTGTGCGGCCTCGGCATGCTTGCGCGCGTTGATCATGGCCTCCTTGGCGATCCGGTAGGCGATGGTCCGGGTGGTGTCGGGCTCATCCGGTTCCTGGTCTCCGCGGACGTCCCAGCGGATCTCGGTGCCCTCGAAGATCTCGTCCGCGGCGCGGTAGAGCGCTGCGGTGAGTCCCCGCTCCAGGTCCGGTGGTTCCAGGTCGAAGAGGAGTGCGCGGAGTCGCCCGGTCGCCCCGGAAACGGTGGCCTGGAGGACGTCCAGCCCGCCCACGAGCTCCGGCGCCCGCTCCCGGACCTGGCGCCGAAGGAGTCCGAGACGCAGGTCCACCGCCGCGCAGACCTGCACCTGGTCGTCGTGGACGTCGGCTGCGATTCGGGTGCGTTCGGCCTCCTGGGCATCGACCAGGCGGGTCAGCAGTGCCTGACGCTGCTCTGCCAGCTCGCGCAGCGAGGTCTCGGCAACAAGGCGGTCGGTGATGTCTCGTTGCACGGTCGCGAGGGCGAAGGGCTCGTGGGTCTCAGCGTCCTTCACGAGGAAGGTCGAGGTCGCGACCCGGATCGGGGGCCCTCCGCGATGATCGCGCAGCGTCGACTCTCCCTCCCAGTGGCCGTGAGCGAGGACCTCGGGCATGACTCGCTGTTCGAATCCGGCGAGCCCTTCCGAAGTGGCGTAGTCGCCGATCCTGGTGGACGTGACGTCGACGTCGGGGCCCGTGCCGATCAGCTTGCGGCCCCCGGGGTTGAGGTACTGCACCGTTCCGTCCGTGGTCGCGATCGCGATGAAGTCGGGGGAGGCGTCCACCAGGGCCTTGAACCTCATCAGATCTGAGTTGGCAGCCCGCAACGCGGCCTCCGTCGCGCGGAGCTCGGTGACGTCCTGCCCGATCCAAGCGGTGCCGAGCGGGGCTCCGGTGTCCGGGTGGAACAGGCGGAAGGCTGCGAGGTTCAGCGTGAGTGGAGACCCTCCGGCCACGGCGGTGACGTCGCCTGACCAGCGGTCCGCGGCGTCCAACCCTTGGCGCATCGCGTCCCGCACGGTCTCAGCGACCTGGGCGCCGTCGGCCATCTCCCAGATGTTCCCGCTGATTCCGATGCCGGAGACGCGCACACGGGGGTTGGTGTAGACCGGACGGTCCTCGGTGTCGGTGATCCCGATGAGGTTGTCGGAGGCCTCGGCCAGCGCCTCGAACTTGACGAGCTCCTCACGTGCTTCGCGATGGGCCTCGAGCAGCAGTGCGTGGTCCAGCGCGAGCGCGCACCGTTCGGCGATCTCGGTCAGCAGATGGGTCTCCTCCTCGGTGAAGCCGTCCCGGCTGGGTCCCCGGGCGAGGTCGAGCACGCCGAGCAACCTGCCGCGAGACCGAAGCGGCAGCCGGAGGCCTGTGGTGGCGCCGCACCGCTCGGCCGTGAAGAGGAAACCCGTCACGTCAGCAGAGTCGGGGCCGTAGTGTCGGGCGCCGCTCACGGTCTCCAGGACGGAGACGTCGAGGAGGGCCGACCTCTCCGCGGAGGGTGGCAGCCAGGTGTCGTTCGACCTCCCAGGCTTCGGGTGAGAGCGCCAGGCCGCCCCTGGCGTCAGGTGCCGCTCGCCGTGCGTGACGATCCAGACGAGCCCGAGGTCGGCCAGCGCGTCGGTGACAGAGCGGACCGTGGTGCGCAGGAGCGCCTTCGGGTCGAGGAGCTCGCGGCTGAGGGCTTCCGAGATGTCGGCCAGCAGGCTGGCCCGTTCTCTGGCTTCACGCAGCTGGCCCTCGATCCGCCGCTGTTCGGTGATGTCCGTGGTGACGCCCAGAGCACCGGTCACCGCCCCGTCGACGTCGCGTGCCGGCTCGAAGTAGGTCGACAGGACCCGGCCGTGGAACTCGCGCTCGACGTTGAAGCTCTCTCCGGCAAGAACCCGCCTCAGCGCTGCGACGTTGAAGGGGTCATCGCGATAGAGCTCGAACAGATCCGTTCCGACGAGCTCCCCCGGGCGCAGACCCATGTAGGTGAGGGCAGGCCCGGTCGAGTGGGTGCAGCGTCCGCTCGCGTCCAGAGTGAACACCGCGTGCGGTCCGACTCGCAGCTGCCCGTTGCCGTTCTGTTGCATCCGGGATCACTTCCCTTCGGGCCCTGGAAGTCGCTTGGACTGGGCCTCTCTGGAGATCGTAGGTACCCAGAAGGCGTCACGTCTCCGCGCCGTCGCCCGTTCCGTCGCCGCGACCGCCCTCGAGGACTAGCCTCCGGAGGACGTTGTCCCCTTACGACGGTGGCGTCGGCATACCTAGCGTCGAGCTCATGGGCCCGAACCGGACGAGCCACCGGCAGCCGTCGATCGACGATGCCTTGTGGCCGCACGAGAGTCCACCGACGTGACCCGGACTCGGCAGCGTGGAGCCCACTCGATGATGACGGCGCTGGACTCCTTCCTCTTCGTCTACGCCGGGATCTCTGCCGTGTGGCTTGCCTACCTGCTGCTGGCGGAGAGCTTCCAGCTGAGCTGGCAGCTCTTGCTGCTGATCGTCTTCTGGTTGCTGGTGGCCTACCTCGTGCTGCCGAGGCTGCACCGGGTCCTGACCTATCTCTACGTCCCGGGCTACTTCATCGGCCGCACCAGGACGAGCGACGGACTGCTCGGCGACCCGGTCAACCTGGCCCTGCTCGGGGACGAGGCAGAGGTTCACGCAGCCATGACCGGCGCCGGCTGGACGCGGGCCGACGACATCACCCTCGCCAGCAGTCTGCGCATCATCAACACGACGCTGTCCCGGCGTACCTATCCGGAGGCTCCGGTGAGTCCGCTGTTCCTGTTCGAGCGGCAACAGGACTTCGCCTACCAGCAGGAGGTCGAAGGCAACCCCTCCCAACGGCACCATGTGCGGTTCTGGCGCTGCCCCGAAGGCTGGAGGCTGCCCGGTGGATTCCCCGTCGACTGGGTGGCAGCCGGCACCTACGACCGCAGAGTCGGTCTCTCACTCATGACCTTGCAGGTGACTCACAAGATCGCCAAGGACATCGACACCGAGCGCGACCACATCGTCGCCACGATCACCGATGCCAACCCCGACGCCGGCGTCCACCGGCTGCGTCACTTCGCCAGCGGCTACCACGCACGCAACGGTGGCGGGGACGAGATGGTCACAGACGGAGACCTACCTGTGGTTGACCTCCGCAGCGTGAGGGCGCCCACGACCCTTCGAGCCTCCCCGGCCACGGACAGTCGCGCCAAGCGGCCCGCCTCCACCACCTTCAGCGCAGCGGTGGCCTGCCTTCGTGGTCTGGTGGGCCTCGTCCTGGCCGCGCTCCTCCTCGCAGACCCGACCGGCACGACGGTCGTGGTCGGGGGTACGAGATGGGACACAGAGACCGCGGCCGTGGCCATTGTCGTGGCCGTGCTCGACGTCACCTTCGGGCTCGCCACCTACTACGGACGCAACTGGGCCCGCGTCCTGCTGATGCTCGAATGTGCGGCCACGATCCTGGTCGCCTTCGTCGCCGCGGCAAGCGGTGGTCCGCGACCGACGCTCGGATCGGGGCTGCCCCATGTCGGCCTGGGGATCCTCGTCCTGCTCGCTCTGACCAGCCCGGCAGCGCGTGAGTACGCAACACGTGGCCGTCCTGCGTCGAGGCGGATGTCGGGAGGGGTCGAGGAGCACGCCGTCTCGTGAGCTCTCCCCGACTATCAGGCACTCACGAGCGGAGATGATCGGCCGCCGGATTCCCGTCTGAGCGCTCGTCAGCCAGAGGACGCGAGGGCCCCGACGACTGCCTGTACGGCGGGGGAGTCGGCCATGCTCCGGCGGTGCACGGCGAGGACGCTGCGTGTCGGCACGGGGTCGTGGGCGGCGACGGCCACCACGTCGTCACTGAGCGGCTCCCGTCCGAGCCGTGGCACGAGCGCGATGCCGAGGCCCGCACGGACGAGTGCCACGTGCGACTGGAACTCCGTGGACTGGTGCGCGATCCGCGGGAGTCGCCCGGTCCCGTCGTACATGCGGGTGAGCCACTGGCGGCAGATCGTGCCCTCCGGAGTGGCGATCCAGTCCTCGTCGACGAGGTCGCGCGGTGAGACGCGGGTCCGCGTTGCGAGCGGGTGGTCGGCGTGAACGAGGACGTCGGCGACGTCATCGGTCAGCGGAGTGACGGTGAGGTGGTCGGGGATGGCGAGCGGCAGATCGCCCCAGCGGTGGACGACGCCGACGTCCGCCTGGCCGGACGCCACCAGGTCGACCGTGTCCCAGGGCTCGCGTTCGGTGAGGGACAGCTCGAGGCCGGGGTAGGTCTTTCGCAGCTCGCGCACGCACGGAGCCACCAGGCCGCGCACCGCCGTCGAGAAGGCCATGAGCCTGAGGCGCCCCGACACGGTGCCGGCCTGCCGATGGAGGCCCGCCTCGATGGCCTCGAGGTCGGTGAGGAGCCGGCTCCCGGCGTCGACGAGGTGCCGCGCCTCGCGGGTGAGCATCACGCCGCGACCGATGCGCTCGAGCAGTGGCACGCCGGTCTGCCGCTCGAGGCGCTTGACCTGCTGGGACACCGCACTCGGGGTGAAGCCGAGGGCGTCCGCGGCGGCGATCACCGAGCCGTAGGTGTCGACGGCTCTCAGCGAGGTCAGTGCGGTCAGGTCGATCATGCAGAGACGCTACATCGCCACATGCAGGATCGTTCGCTGGTGCTTCATGGTCTAGATGCCTCAGGCTGGTCGGCATGAACCTGCGCGACTCACTCCTGGCCGCCCTCGTCGCCGCGATCTGGGGCTTCAACTTCGTGGTCATCGACTGGGGCATGCAGGGCGTTCCGCCGCTCCTGTTCGCCGCGCTCCGGTTCACCCTCGTCGTCGTGCCTGCCATCTTCTTCGTACGTCGACCGGCGGCCCCCTGGCTGACAGTCGTCCTGGTAGGCGTGTTCATGTCCCTCGGCCAGTTCGGTCTGCTCTACGCGGCCATGGCGGCCGGCATGCCGCCGGGGCTCGCCGCCCTGGTGCTCCAGGCTCAGGTGATCTTCACCGTCGTGATCGCGGCAGGCGTGCTGCGCGAACGGCCGACCGGCGCGCAGATGGTGGGGGTGCTGCTCGGCGCTGCCGGGCTGGCGCTCGTGGCGTTCGGGCGGGGTGGCCACGTGACCGCGGGAGCGCTGGTGCTGTGCCTGATGGCCGCCCTGTCCTGGGGGATCGGCAACGTGGTCTCCCGGGCGTCCGGGGCGCCGGGTGGGCTCTCGCTGACGGTCTGGTCAGCGCTCGTGGTGCCGGTGCCGCTGCTCGGGCTGTCGCTGCTCCTGGATGGCCCGACCGAGGTGAGCGCCGCGCTGTCGTCGCTCTCCTGGCAGGCCGGCGCCTCGACCCTCTACACCGCTGGGCTGGCGTCCCTGGTCGGCTACGGCATCTTCAACACGCTGCTCGGCCGGAACCCGTCGTCGTCGGTGGTGCCGTGGGTGCTGCTCGCCCCTGTTGTCGCGATGGCATCGGCGTGGCTGTTGCTCGACCAGGTGCCCACACCGGGCGAGCTCGCCGGCGGACTGGTGCTGGTCGCCGGCGTGGGAGTGGCGATGCGACCGGCACGTCGGCCGGCGGCGGTTCCCGTCAGCGAGCTCGTCGACGCCTGATGCTTGGGGAGGAAGTCGGACGCGAATACAAGCGTCATGCATCGCAGCGACCACGACACGTTAGGGCGGCGTTAGCGAACGCGGGTAGGGCGTTAGGGGTTCGTTAGGAGAGGACGATCCTCGGGCGAATCCGCCTCTAATGGAACCGTGCGAACAGACGTTTACCCCCGGACCCGTCGCTCGTCTGCAGCCTTGCTGTGTCGTGGCGGGCTCCGCCCCCGACTCCACTCCTGTTCCGATCGTGCCTCGATGCGGGAGGTCCTTCATGGCTGACTTGATCTACCTGTTGCTGACCGGCCTCTTCTTCATCGTGGCCGGCCTGATCCTCAAGGCGGTGGAGCGACTGTGAGCGCCGAAGACGCCGTGGCCCTCGTCATCTCCGTCCTCCTCCTCGGCTACCTGCTGGCGGCCCTGCTGTTCCCGGAGCGTTTCTGAATGTCCGACACAGCTGCCGCCCTCTTGCAGGTCGCGGCCCTGCTCACCGCACTGGCGGTCTGCTACCGCCCGTTGGGCGGCTACATGGCTCGCGCCTACACAAGCGAGCACCACACTCGCGTCGAGCGCGGCCTCTACCGGGTGATGGGCGTCGACCCCGACGGGGACCAGCGCTGGTCGGTCTACGCCCGGTCCGTCCTGGCCTTCTCCCTGGTGAGCGTGGTGGGGCTCTACGCCCTCCAGCGGCTCCAGGGCGACCTGCCGCTGTCACTGGGGTTCCCCGGCGTCGCCCCGGACCAGGCGTTCAACACCGCCGCGTCCTTCACGACCAACACGAACTGGCAGTCCTACTCCGGCGAGTCGACGATGGGACACCTGACCCAGATGGCCGGGCTGGCAGTTCAGAACTTTGCCTCCGCCGCCGTCGGCATGGCCGTCGCGGTCGCGATGATCCGCGGCTTCATGCGCTCGCGCACCGACCGGCTCGGCAACTTCTGGGTGGACCTCGTGCGCGGCAGCCTGCGCATCCTGCTGCCGATCGCCGTGCTCGGCACGTCTGGTGCTGGTCGCGCTGCGGCGCGGTGCAGAACCTGTCGGACGGCACCGACGTCACCACCCTCACCGGCCAGGCCCAGACCATCACCGGCGGGCCGGTCGCCTCGCAGGAGGTCATCAAGGAGCTCGGCACCAACGGCGGTGGCTTCTACAACGCGAACTCGTCGCACCCGTTCGAGAACCCCAACGCGCTCAGCAACCTGCTTCGAGATCTTCCTGCTCCTGCTGATCCCGGTCTCGCTGACCCGCACGTTCGGTCTCATGGTCGGCCAGAAGCGGCAGGGCTACGCGATCCTCGCGGCGATGGGCGTCATCTGGGCCGTCCTGCTCGTGAGCGTGTCGGCGCTGGAGGTCGCACCACCCGGGTACGGCGTTCCAGATGGCCGGCGCGTGCCATGGAGGGCAAGGAGACCCGGTTCGGGAGGCCACGTCCGTCCCTGTTCGCGGTGTCCACGACGGGCACGTCGACCGGCGCGGTCAACTCCTTCCACTCGTCGTTCACGGCCGTCGGCGGTGGGCTGCTGATCCTCAACATGGGGCTGGGCGAGGTCGCGCCCGGCGGTGTGGGCTCCGGCCTCTACGGGATGCTCGTTCTTGCCATCCTGGCGGTCTTCGTGGCCGGCCTGATGGTGGGCCGAACGCCGGAGTACCTCCGCAAGAAGATCCGCGGCCGCGAGATCAAGCTCGTCGCGCTCTACATCCTCACCATGCCGGTGATCGTCCTGGCCGGTACGGCGGCATCGATGGCGATGTCCGGGCCCAGGGAGTCGATCCTCAACCCCGGCCCGCACGGCCTGTCCGAGGTGCTGTACGCCTACATGTCCGCCGGCAACAACAACGGATCCGCCTTCGCCGGGCTGTCGGTCAACACCGAGTGGTACAACACCACGCTCGGCCTGACCATGCTCGCGGTGCGGTTCATCCCCATCGTCCTCGTGCTTGCCCTGGCCGGGTCGCTGGCCAGCCAGCAGCACGTACCTGCGACGGCCGGGACGCTGCCCGACCCACCGACCGCTGTTCGTCGGGATGCTCACGGGGGTCGTGCTCATCGTCGCCGGGCTCACCTTCTTCCCTGCCCTGGCGCTCGGTCCGCTCGCGGAAGGGCTGTAGATGATGCCCTCACTCGACCCCCGGATGCTGGTCACCTCACTGCCCGATGCGTTCCGCAAGCTCGACCCTCGGGTCATGGTCCACCACCCGGTCATGTTCGTGGTGGAGATCGGTGCTGTGCTCTCGACCGTCCTCGCGGTCACGGAACCGACCGGGTTCGCCTGGGCGGTCGTGGTCTGGCTCTGGCTGACGGTGGTGTTCGCCAACCTCGCCGAGGCCGTCGCCGAGGGTCGGGGCAAGGCCCAGGCCGCGACGCTGCGTCGCGCCAAGACGGAGACCGTCGCCCGGCGGCTGCGAGCCGATGGCACCGAGGAGCAGGTCCACGCGCCTGACCTGCGTCTCGGGGACCGGGTGGTCGTCGAGGCCGGACAGATCATCCCCGGCGACGGCGACGTCGTGGAGGGGGTCGCGAGCGTGGACGAGTCGGCCATCACCGGCGAGTCGGCGCCGGTGATCCGCGAGTCCGGCGGCGACCGCAGCTCGGTGACGGGAGGCACCAAGGTGCTCTCCGACCGCATCGTCGTCCAGATCACGGCGAAGCCCGGCGAGAGCTTCATCGACCGGATGATCTCCCTCGTCGAGGGTGCCTCGCGGCAGAAGACACCCAACGAGATCGCACTCAACATCCTGCTGGCGAGCCTGACGATCGTCTTCCTCGCGGCCGTGGTCACCCTGCAGCCCTTCGCGATCTACTCCGGCGCCGAGCAGTCGCTGATCGTGCTCGTAGCCCTCCTCGTGTGCCTGATCCCGACCACCATCGGGGCTCTGCTGTCGGCGATCGGCATCGCAGGCATGGACCGGCTGGTGCAGCACAACGTGCTCGCCATGTCGGGACGAGCCGTGGAGGCCGCCGGTGACGTAGACACCCTGCTGCTCGACAAGACCGGCACCATCACCCTGGGCAACCGTCAGGCCTCGGAGTTCCACCCGGTAGACGGCGTGGACCCGATGGACGTGGCGAGCGCGGCCCAGTTGTCCAGCCTCGCCGACGAGACCCCCGAGGGCCGCTCCATCGTCGTCCTGGCCAAGCGCGAGTACGGCCTGCGTGAGCGCGAGGCCGGCGAGCTCGCGCACGCCGACTTCATCGAGTTCACCGCGCAGACCCGTATGTCCGGCGTCGACATGGACGGCGGCACGCGGATCCGTAAGGGCGCCGCCGCGGCGGTCATGAAGTGGGTGCGCGAGAACGGCGGACACCCCACCGAGGAGGTCGGCGCGATCGTCGACGCGATCTCCACCGGCGGCGGCACGCCGCTGGTGGTCGCCGAGCACGTCGACGGAGGTCCGGCGCGCGCGCTGGGCGTGATCAGCCTGAAGGACGTCGTCAAGGAGGGCATGCGCGAGCGCTTCGACGAGATGCGCCGGATGGGGATCCGCACGGTGATGATCACCGGCGACAACCCGCTGACCGCCCGTGCCATCGCAGAGGAGGCAGGCGTCGACGACTTCCTCGCCGAGGCCACTCCCGAGGACAAGATGGCCCTGATCAAGCGGGAGCAGGAGGGCGGGCGGCTGGTCGCGATGACCGGCGACGGCACGAACGACGCGCCGGCCCTGGCGCAGGCCGACGTCGGCGTCGCGATGAACACGGGTACGTCGGCCGCGAAGGAGGCCGGCAACATGGTCGACCTCGACTCCAACCCCACCAAGCTCATCGAGATCGTGGAGATCGGCAAGCAGCTGCTGATCACGCGCGGCTCGCTGACGACCTTCTCGATCGCCAACGACATCGCGAAGTACTTCGCGATCATCCCGGCCATGTTCAGCGGGGTGTTCGTGGGCCTGGACAGCCTCAACGTCATGCGGCTCGCCACGCCTGAGTCGGCGATCCTGTCCGCGGTCGTCTTCAACGCGCTGATCATCATCGGCCTGATCCCGCTGGCCCTGCGTGGTGTGCGGTACCGGCCGTCGTCGGCGGCAACCATGCTGCGTCGCAACCTGGCGATCTACGGGCTCGGCGGCATCATCGCCCCCTTCGTCGGCATCAAGCTCATCGACCTGCTGGTCTCCCGGATCCCCGGAATCGGCTGAGAGGTTCATCCATGACGTCCCCGACACCCCCCGCCCTGCGCCAGATCGGCGCTGCGCTGCGGTCCTTCCTGGCCCTGACCGTCGTCCTGGGCCTGGTCTACCCGCTGACTATGACCGGCGTCGCGCAGGTCCTGTTCCCTGACAACGGCCGACGGCTCGCTGGTCGAGGGCAAGAACGGTCCGGTCGGTTCCGAGCTCGTCGGCCAGTCGTTCATGCGCCCGGTGTTGGAGGACGGCGAGCCCGTGACAGACGCCGGCGGCGCCCCGGTCATGGTTCCCGACCCGGCGTACTTCCAGAGCCGGCCCTCGGCAGCGGGCACCGGCTACGACCCGCTGTCGACCTCAGCGTCCAACTACGGCCCCGAGAACGCCGATCTGATCGCGCTGGTGGAGGAGCGGCGGGCGGCTGTCAGCGAGCTCGACGGCGTCGACGGCGCAGAGGTGCCCGCCGACGCTCTGCTTGCCAGCGGCTCCGGCCTCGACCCGCACATCAGCCCGGCGTACGCCGAACAGCAGGTCGAGCGGGTCGCGGAGGCTCGGGGGCTGGACCCCGAGCAGGTGAGGAAGCTCGTGGAGGAGCACACCCAGGGTCGGATGCTCGGGATTCCTCGGTGAGCCGCACGTGAACGTGCTGATGCTCAACCTGGCCCTCGACGACCTCACGGGGCCTCCGGGCGAGGCAGACTCTGAGTAGAAGACGGCACAACGTCGGAGTCGACGCCGCGTGAGGAGGTGACATGGGTCGGGGCAGAGCTGCGGGTCTACCTGGGGGCCGCACCCGGGGTCGGTAAGACCTACGCCATGCTCAGTGAGGGCAGGCGGCGGCTGGAGCGCGGCACCGACGTGGCCGTGGGCTTCGTCGAGGCCCACGGGCGCCTGCACACCGCAGGAGATGACCGAGGGCCTCGAGATCGTCCCGCGGCAGGAGCTGCGCTACCGCGGCGGGGTGTTCACCGAGATGGACGTGGACGCGGTGCTCGCCCGTCGGCCCAAGGTGGCGCTGGTGGACGAGCTCGCCCACACCAACGTGCCCGGTGCGCGCAACGAGAAGCGGTGGCAGGACGTCGAGGAGCTCCTCGAGGCAGGCATCGACATCATCTCCACCGTCAACATCCAGCATCTGGAGTCGGTCAACGACGTGGTCGCCAAGATCACTGGCGTCCCCCAGCGCGAGACGGTTCCTGACTCCGTCGTACGCGCGGCCGACCAAGTGGAGCTGGTGGACATGGCGCCAGAGGCGCTTCGCCGGCGGATGGCGCACGGAAACGTCTATGCGGCCGAGAAGATCGACGCGGCGCTGAGCAACTACTTCCGTGTCGGCAACCTCACCGCGCTGCGGGAGCTGGCGCTGCTGTGGACCGCCGACAAGGTCGACGAGGCGCTGCAGGACTACCGCGCCGAGCATGACATCGAGGGCACGTGGGAGGCCCGCGAGCGTGTGGTCGTCGCCCTCACGGGCGGCCCGGAGGGGGAGACCCTGATCCGTCGCGCCGCCCGGATCGCAGCCCGCTCCACCGGCGGCGAGCTGCTGGCCGTCCACGTCACCCGCTCCGACGGACTCACCGGCGCCAGTCCGGCCGCCCTCGCCACCCAGCGCAGGCTCGTCGAGTCGCTCGGTGGCACTTACCACCAGATCCTGGGTGACGACATCGCGGACGCGCTGCTCACCTTCGCGCGGGCAGAGAACGCGACCCAGCTGGTGCTGGGAGCGAGCCGACGGTCCTGGCTGGCGTCACTCTTCACCGGCCCCGGGATCGGGGCCTCCACGATCCGTGACTCGGGTGACATCGACGTCCACATCGTCACCCACAGCGAGTCCGGCCGCGGCTCCAGGATGCCGAGGATGCGGGGAAGCATCACGCAGCGCCGCCGTATCCAGGGGTTTGCTCTGGCTCTGGCGCTCCCACCGCTGCTCACGTTCGCGCTGACGTCTCAGCGCTCGGCGCTCAACCTCGTCAGCGACGTGCTGATCTTCCTGCTCGTGGTGGTCGTGGCCGCGCTGGTCGGGGGCTTCTTCCCTGGGCTCCTTGCAGCGGTCTCCGGCTCGATGCTGCTCAACTACTACTTCACGCCTCCGCTGCATACGTTGATCATCAACGAGGCCAACAACGCTCTTGCTCTTGGCGGCTTCGTCGCCGTGGCGCTGCTGGTCAGCTCGGTGGTGGACCTCGCGTCCCGACGTACTCGCCAGGCCGCCCGAGCGACGGCGGAGTCCGAGACCCTGGCGACACTGGCCGGCAGCGTCCTGCGGGGCGAGCACGCCCTCCCGGCCCTGCTGGACCGGGTTCGCGAGTCGTTCTCGCTGTCGTCCGTGACCCTGCTGGAGAGGCCCAGCGCCCCAGGCGAAGGCGGCGGGGCGATGGCACCCGGCCCGTCCGCGGAGTGGGCGGTGGTGGCCAGCGCGGGCGCAGAGGTGTGCACCAGGCCCGAGTCGGCCGACACCGCCGTACCGTTCGGCGACCAGCTCATCCTGGCGCTCAAGGGCAGGCCATTGCACGCCGACGACCAGCGGCTGGTGTCCGCCTTCGCCGCCCAGACCGCGGTCGTGCTCGAGCGCCAACGTCTTGCCCGCGCGGCAGCCGAAGCCGCACCGCTGGCCGAGGCGAACAAGATGCGCACTGCCCTCCTCGCCGCTGTCGGGCACGACCTGCGGACACCGCTGGCCGCCGCGAAAGCCGTCGTCACCAGCCTCCTGAGCCGGGACGTGGAGTGGTCGGTCGAGGACCGCGACGAGCTGCTCGAGACCGCGGACGAGGCGCTGGACAGGTTGTCTGCCCTCGTGGACAACCTGCTCGACATGAGCCGCCTCCAGTCGGGTGCCCTGGACGTGCTCAACCGGCCGGCCGCGCTCGACGAGGTGGTTGCGAGAGCACTCGACGACATCGGTGAGGACGGCCGCCACGTCGTCGTCGACATGCCGGACAACCTGCCGGACGTGCTCGTGGACGCCGGACTGCTGGAGCGGGTCATCGCGAACCTCCTCGCCAACGCGGCGCGCTACTCACCACCGGACCGGCCGCCGATGCTGAATGGCAGCGCGCTCGGCGAGAAGGTCGAGCTGCGCGTGATCGACCGGGGGCCCGGCATCCCGCCGGAGGCACGTGACCGGGTGTTCGCGCCGTTCCAGCGGCTCGGGGACACCGACAACACCACCGGGGTCGGGCTCGGACTGGCCCTGGCCCGAGGACTTACCGAGGTCATGGGTGGAACGCTGACGCCGGACGAGACACCCGGTGGCGGGTTGACGATGGTGGTCTCCCTCAACGCTGCGCCGATGCTGCCCGACGGGGAGCTCGCGCCCGAGCCGGGACGCCGCGAGCGCCGGTCCGAGCAGGTGGGTCACGGGGGGAGTGGACAGTGAACCGGGTGCTGGTGGTGGACGACGAGCCCCAGATCGTCCGGGCTCTGAGCATCAACCTGCGGGCACGCCGGTACGACGTGCACACTGCCACCACCGGGTCGGAGGCGCTGTCCGAAGCGGCCAGCCACCCACCCGACCTCGTCGTGCTCGACCTGGGTCTGCCAGACCTGGACGGCGTCGAGGTCATCCGTGGGCTGCGTGGATGGACCCGCGTGCCCATCCTCGTCCTCTCGGGACGCAGCGACAGCGCCGACAAGGTCGAGGCACTCGACGCCGGTGCGGACGACTACCTGACGAAGCCGTTCGGTGTCGACGAGCTCCTGGCCCGGCTCCGAGCGCTGTCCCGACGCACCGAACCTGCTGAACATCTGCCCACCGTGCAGCTCGGAAACGCGATGGTCGACCTGGCCGCACGCCGCGTGACGGTGAAGGAGACCGATCACACCGTGGACGTGCGTCTCACACCGACCGAGTGGCACCTCCTGGAGGTCCTGCTCCGGCACCCCGGCAAGCTGCTCAGCCAGCGCCAGCTGCTCACCGAGGTGTGGGGGCCGGGTTACGAGAACGCACAGGGGAACCTGCGGCTTTACATGGCTCAGCTTCGACGCAAGCTCGAGCCCGACCCCGCGAGACCGCGCTTCTTGCTCAACGAGCCGGGCATGGGCTACCGGTTCGACCCCGAAGGAAAGTGAGACAGGCCCATGGCCGTCGTACCCGTTGTCCGCCTGAGCCGCCCGTGGGTCATCACCATCGCGGCACTCGCCCCGTTGGTCACGTGCGCGGTGCTGTCAGGCTTCAAGGAGAGCGTCAACGCGGCAACCGCCGCCCTGATCCTGGTGCTTCTCGTGGTCGCTGCGGCTGCGACCGGTGATCGGGTTGCGGGCCTTGCAGCCGCGCTGTCGAGCGCCGCGTGGTTCGACTTCTTCCTCACCGAGCCGTACAACACCTTCGCCATCAAAGACCCTGACGACATCGAGATCGCCGTTCTGCTCGTGCTCATCGGCGCAATCGTGACGGAGGTGGCGCTCTGGGGACGGCGACAGGAGGAACGGGCGAGTCGTCGAGCCGGCTACCTGGACGGTGTCCTTCGAACGGCCGAGACGATCTCACTCCGCGACGAACCACCCGAGGCGATGGTCGAGACGGTCGCAGGTCAGATCGTGGATGTCCTAGGGGTCTCGCGTTGCCGGTTCGTCGCCGGTCCGGTCAAGGACGTGCGTCTGGCCATCCTCGAGCACGACGGATCGGTCATCCGGAACGGGCATCCCGTCAGGGTCGAACGGGACGGCCTGCCGACGAATGAGGAGACCGCGCTACCAGTCCGGCAGGGAGGTGAGACCCTGGGGCACTTCGTCCTCACCTCCGCTTCAGAGATCGCGCGCCCATCGACGGAGCAACGCAGAGTCGCCATTCTCCTGGCAGACCAGGTGGGCGCGGTGCTCGGGCAGACGCGATGACGCGGTCCCGCCCGGCCATCTGACCCCGAGGGGTTCAGCCCCTACGAAGCCTCTTGATGAGACGTGCACGGTGGTGCGACACACGAGACCAGACGGCTTGCTGGAGAGCCAGCGTGAGCCACCCGGCCAGCGCCATACCCGCGAGGTTCATCAGTAGCTGGAGCGAGCTGCCCCAGACCTCATGGGAGACGCCGAACGCGATTCCGAGGGCCACGTTTCCAGCGGCGGGCACCGTCGTCACGGAGATGAACACCCCGGACAGACCTCCGACCTTGGCAGAGGTGAGGGAGAGTACGCCGGCCGCGGCCGCGATGACGGCGACGATGAACGACCACTTGTCGGGCGTGTATATGAACCCTGTGTCAGGACGCGCGCCGGTGACATCCGCCAGCGTCACCCAGCCCAGTGCCCGGCCGATCAGGGCTGCAACGGTCGTGGCCGCGATCGCAATTGCGAACCCGACCAGCAGCGTTCGAATCGCAAGCGTCAGCAGGGCGAGCCTGCCACGCACCAGGGCAACCCCGAGTGCTGCAACGGCGCCGAACTCCGGGCCGAGCACCATGGCCCCGATGACGAGGATCTGCGAGTCGAGCACGATCGCGATGCCGGCGATCAGGGTGGCCAGAACCATGAAGCTGACATAGGTCCAGTTGAGCTCGGACTCCTCATAGGCGCGCTGGGTCACGTCGGCCCAGACCACCGAGTCCGCACTGGCCCCGGGAGCGATGCGTTCCGCGTCGTACCCGCGCTGCGACAGCCACGTGCGGACGGGCTCGATGTGCAGGCTGCCATCGCGGTGGACCCCAAGGTCACGCAGACGGTCTATGAGGTCGTTCGCGGCCTCGCGCGCGACGTCGGCGCACACGACGTCGCCGTCTGGGCGCACCGACGCCCCGCGCATCACGGACAGACTGCTGACCGCAGGATCGGCGTCGAGGGCGGCGAGCACGTCCTCGGTCAGTTCTGCGGGCGAGGCGATACGGAACTGCAGCACGCGCACAGTCTGCAGCAGGGAGTGGCCCCGCCGGGCAACCGCGCTGGGAAAAGCTGCACAGCACTTCCTGGTTTCGGGGACACGGGCTAGTCCCTCCGCTTCTTCGCGCCTGCGTGACCAGGTCACGAGGTCGGGTCGATGGACCGTGGCGAGCGTCGGAGGTCCCGTGTTCAGTCGAATCAGAGGATCTTTTCAGGAGGTGCACCATGGCCCAAACACTGGCGCGAGCTGGATGCTCGCTGGCGCTGGGCGCCTTGATCGCCGGAACTGCCTTGCTCCCACCCGCGCAAGGCCGACAAACGACGACGAACCCGCCAGACCGTGATGGCGGTTCCACGACGAAGCCCTGGAACGGGAGGCTCACCGGGGCGTTGGTCAAGGACCTCAGGAGCGAGAACCTCGAGGTCACTCTCGGCTACACCCATCTGTTTACGCAGGAGGACTGCGACAACTACACCTATCCGGTCCTGAGGAACTGCTTCGGCAACAACCCGGCGTCGCCGTACGTGGTGCCGGTCGTGAAGAGGTGGCCCGACGAGTACGCCGACCCGCGGACCGAGAACGCGCTGGGCAAGACGCCCCCTGGGTTCACGGCGACCCCCCGGTTGGATCCCCGCGAGGCGATCATCGTCTTCGGGCAGATGCCGCCTCCGGCCAGGTACCTCGGCGAGCAGTCGTGGGTCTTCACCAAGCAGGGCGGCTGGCGCTCCCAGGACTACGACGAGGTCGCGGACGCCCAGCCGGACCTCGCCCCGTACCTGTTCACGACTGTGCCACCCAGCAAGAGGCAGACCGGTCGCATCGTGAGCTTCTCGAGCCTGAACAACAACACCAACGACGTCACCATCGAGAGGCAGTCCGGATCCGTCTGGGATCAGGTGCGCTACTTCGTCGTGACGCCCGACCAGAAGATGGACCGAGCGGTCCGCAGCTCCCTCCAGCGGTTGGGCATCGACGGCAAGGACGTGTTCACCGATGCCATCCCACCGAAGGACGAGGCGGGCTCGATCGGGCCCATCGGGCTGGGAAAGCGAGCCAACGACTTCCTCACCCTCATCCGCTACACCATGGCCGAGGACAAGCAGGCGGGAGATGCCTGGTTGCAGGACCGTCCGCTGACGATCCTCAGGGTCCGTGAGCGTCCGTCCTCGCCCCGAGCGGCACAGCCCTATCCCCAGTCCGTCCTCGACAAGCGGACTGCAGTGCCCGAGCAGGGGCTCGCAGGGTCGCAGCAGCAGCTGGTCAAGGCGATCTGCGCACGTGCGGCACGAGGACCGTGGAAGCTCGACCTGAGGAACAGCGGTTGTGACGAGGCGGCGCCGTACCCGAACTCGAGGATGCACGACCTCCTCAACGAGCTCGGTCAGTCCGGGCCTGAGTGCCGCTCGATCGGCATGGACTGCCTCGGGGACAACCAGGACGCGAGCTACTTCTTCGCACCGGCCCGTCCGCTGGACGGCAGACAGGTCTACGCGGTGCTCGGGACCCTCGCCACGGAGACGGGCAACGGCACGTACGTCGGGCTGTCGGTCAACGACGCCTCCAGGCTCAAGGGTGTCCTGAACGTCGCCGACACAGACGCGGACGCGCCTCGAACCGACCTGACCGGATCGGCCGACGCCTACGTGAAGGTGAAGAACCGCGACAAGTTCTTCATCCACTACTTCAGCCGGGACTGCCGTGGACTCCGAGGCCTGACCGGTGGTGCGTGCACCACCATCACCGAGGAGATGGTGCCCAAGGCCGGGGACGACAGCGCGCAAGGCGACCCGAGGCTGCACGGCAAGGTCAACTTCGCCCTGCGGACCTACGTCAAGCCCGGAACCGAGCGGGGCCCCGACCCCGAGCTGCAGCTGAAGGGGAGGGTGCTGACATTCGTGCGACGGTGACCTACTGGGCTGCCGATTGCTTGCAGGAGCCCGGCACCGGGACGGTGCCGGGCTCACCCATGCGCACCCGGGTCCGATCAGTCGCGCGAGTGGCGGAGTCCACCGCGGATCGCGCCGATGAGTGTCAGTGCCAGCCCTATCGGCGCGATGAACGCTGCGCCCACGTACAAGGGCGCGTCACCCGCGGACGCTGCGACCGCAAGGGCCGCTGCGGTGCTGGTGAGGATGGCTCCGACGAGGATGAAGCTCCAGGCGTTGGTGTTGAACACGGTCGGGATCCTGCCACGAATGCCAACTCTCGGCACAAGTCGGATCGAGCGGCTCGGCGTATCTTCGAATCAGGTCGCCTGTGGCGACCGGTTCCTCATCAACAGTCGTGAGTGGGGCGGTGGGTTCTCGCTGGTTGAGCACCGGCTGCCACCGAAGGTGCTCGCGGCTCCGGTGCACAAGCACACTCTCGAGGATGAGTTCAGCTTCGTGCTCGAGGGTGAGGTGGGTGCCAGGTTCGGGGACGAGGAAGTGGTTGCCAGGCCAGGAGACTTGGTGTTCAAGCCGCGCGACGAGTGGCACACGTTCTGGAACGCGGGGGAGAAGCCGGCCCGGTTGTTGGAGATCATCTCGCCAGGCGGTTTGGAGGAGATGTTCCGATGGCTCGACCAGCTGACCGAGGAGTTGAGCGCCGAGGAGCTGGAGCAGAAGGTCGGACCGTACGGCTGCTCGGCGGACATGGAGGCGACCATGTCCCTGGTTGAGCGACACAGGTTGGTGTTCTAGCTCGAGCAGGAACCCCGACACAAGACGAACCAGTCCTTCTGCAACAGGACTTCGGGCGGTGCCTGGTCACCGTTGGCTATTGCACTCCGGCCGGCAACGGAGTGTGCTCGTGGAGAAGGTGCTCGCCCAGTCGTTGCGGTGAGCGGGGAGGGCTCGGGCGGGGTCGAATGCAGCCCCAGAAGCGCAGAGCAAAATGCCTGCGGAATCGTCGCGGATCGCCGGGGAGGTGCGTGGGTTGGGGATCTCGAAGGACGTCGTCGTCGTCGGGGGCGGTCAGGCCGGCCTTGCCATGGGGTACTTCCTGGCCCAACAAGAGTGCGAGTTCACGATTCTCGACGCGGCCGTCGAGCCGGCGGCTGCCTGGCGTCAGCGCTGGGACTCGCTGAGGCTGTTCACCTCCGCCCGCTACAGCGCGCTTCCTGGCCTCGCGTTCCCTGGCGACCAGGACCGTTACCCGACGCGTGACGAGGTCGCCGGCTACCTCACGGACTACCCCACTCGCTTCGGTCTCCCGGTCGAGCTGGACAGTCGGGTGCAGGCGGTCCGCCGCCTCGATGACGGGTACCTCGTGGAGCTGACGAACCGGTCCTATGAGGCCGAGCAGGTCGTGGTTGCCACCGGTCCGTTCCAGGCGCCCCGGGTGCCACCCATCGGCGAGCGTCTCGCGTCAGGGGTGACGCAGCTGCACAGCACCGCCTACCGATCACCGGGCGCGCTCCCCGCAGGCCGGGTGCTCGTGGTCGGCGGTGGCAACACCGGGTTCCAGATCGCCGAGGAGCTCTCGAGCTCGCACGAGGTCCACCTGGCGATCGGGTCGCGCCAGACGCCGCTCCCGCAGAGAGTCCTCGGCCGTGACCTGTTCTGGTACCTGGAGGGGACCGGGCTGATGCGCAAGAGCAGGGACTCACGTTTCGGCCGCCGGATGATGGGTCGGGACACCCTCATCGGTTCGTCTCCGCGACGCCTCCGTCGCGAGCGCGGTGTGACCCTCCACCGACGGGCCGTCGACGCCGATGGTTCGAGGGTCCGCTTCGCCGACGGGTCAGCGCTCGACGTGAACACAGTCATCTGGGCGACAGGCTTCGGCGCGGACCTGTCGTGGGTCGACGTACCCGTCTTCGACGACATGGGGAACCTCGTCCACACACGCGGACTGACCGAGTCGCCGGGGCTCTACTTCCTCGGGTTGAGCTGGCAGCACACCAGGGGTTCGGCGCTGCTCGGGTGGGTCAAGGAGGACGCGGAGTACCTCGCCCGGCAGATCAGCGCCTTCCGCGTGGACCACCGCGCCGCGACTCAGACGACGCACGCGGGGAGCGACCAGGAGACGAACCCGCCCTAGCCCGACCCGCAGACCACAGGGAGTGACAGAGATGGGCACCGCCAAAGAACAGTTCGCGACGGACGTAGCCGGCCTTCCTGCGGCCGGTCCCACCGCGCTTGTCGATCTGTCCGACGGAGACCACTTCGATCTGAGGGTCGCGCCGGTCGCCAAGCAGGTCGGTGACGCGACGGTGAGGATGCTGGCCTACAACGGCTCCATCCCCGGGCCCGTGCTCAGGGTGCGCGAGGGATCGAAGGTCGTCGTCGACGTGGAGAACCACGGTGACATGGAGACGACCGTTCACTGGCACGGCCTCCGACTCGAGAACCGCTACGACGGGACCTACCAGACACAGGCTCCGATCCAGGTGGGGGATCGGTTCTCGGCCGTGATCTCGTTCCCCGACCCAGGCGTCTACTGGTACCACCCCCACATCCGGTCGGACTATGGCATCGAGATGGGGCTGTACGGCGGAGTCGTGGTCGACCCCGTCGCGCCCGACTACTGGCCCCCTGTCCACGGCGAGCTGTTCTTCACCCTCGACGACCTGCTCATCGAGGAGGGCAAGATCGCCCCGTTCAGCCGGGAAGAGCCCACGCACTCGGCCATGGGCCGTTTCGGCAACGTGATCATCGTGAACGGCGAGACCGACCTGTCCCTTGCCGTCCGGCTGGGTGAGGTCCTCCGCTTCCACTTCGTGAACACCGCCAACACCCGCGTGTTCAACATCGCGCTCCCCGGTGCCCGGTTGAAGCTGGTCGGTGGCGACAGCGGCCACGTCGAGCATGAGGAGTGGGTCGACGAGGTGGTGCTGGCGCCATCGGAGCGCGTCTCGCTGGACGTGATGTTCGGCGAGCCGGGCGGCCTGACCCTCGAGCACCGCACTCCGGAGCGTGTGTATCCGCTCGCCTCGATCACGGTCGGTCCGGAGCGAGCCGAGCCCTCCCTGGCGGACAGCTACGAGACGCTGCGGACCAATGCCGACCTGGCGGCCGAGCGCAACCGCATCCAGCAGTACCTGGAGGCTCCGCCCGACAAGACCCTCTCCTTCATCGCCGAGATGAGCTTCCCTGCACCCGAAGGTGAGGGACCGGTCGTCTATGTCTGTCCCATGCACCCGGAGGTGGTCAGTGAGACGCCTGCCCACTGCCCGAAGTGCGCGATGAAGCTCGTCGCGACGGCGGTCGCGGCGACGTACGTCTGCCCGATGCATCCCGAAGTGGTCAGCGAGGCGCCCGGTCACTGCCCGAAGTGCGCGATGAAGCTCCTGCCGAAGCAGCTGGTCGACGCGGCCGGGGGTCACGCTCACGGCGGACACGGCGAGCACGCGGGCCACGGTGAGGAGTACGCCGGACAGGGCGACGTCGCCTCTGCTGAGGAGGGCCATGCCCACACGGTGCCCGGCGGCATCGAGTGGGAGGACGACATGGTCGAGGTCAACCGCATGACCACCCCGGCCAACTTCCAATGGAAGCTCATCGACGGGGAGACCCACGCCGAGAACGCCGACATCGACTGGCGGTTCAGGGTCGGCGACCAGGTCAAGATCCGGCTGGTGAACGAGATGGCCGGTGACCACCCCATGCACCACCCGTTCCACATCCACGGTGCGGGTCGCTTCCTGGTGCTCAGCCGTGACGGTGTCGTGGAAACCAACCTGGTCTGGAAGGACACCGTGCTCCTTCGAACCGGTGAGACGGTCGACATCCTGCTCGATGTCAGCGAGCCCGGCATCTGGATGGCGCACTGTCACATCGCCGAGCACCACGAGACCGGGATGATGTTCAGCTTCGAGGTCGCCGAATGACCGGCGCGGCGTGAAGCCGCCTTTGGGGAACGCCAGGCCGATCTTGGCGTGGACCGTGGGTGTCGATCAATCGGCGGTGTGTCCGCCAGCTTGCTTCTTCCCTTGCTGCGCCGTGCGTGCCAGTTCGGCAAGCCACGCGGTCAATTGATCGGCGTCGGCTGCGAGCGATGCCGGCAGACCGAAGCGATTCTTGATGCCAAGAAGCCGCCTATCTGGTTCGGTCGTCCAGCGGTACCACGTCGAGGCAGTGCGCTTGACTTCGGCCGCGGCTTCATCAGTGCACCAGAGGACGACACCCCTCCGGCCAGGGCGGCCATAGCGGACGCTTTCGACGTCGACGACTTCCTGCCAGGGAAGGTTCGTGCCGTGGGCGAGCAAGTGGCCCGGCGTAATCGTGACGCTAGGCCGTCCCGTCAGCGTCATTCGGAGTCCGAAGGCAGCGAGGCAGCCCATGATGACCATGACGAAGGTCGCCAGCGCCACATCTGGAACCTCGAATATGCCCGCGAGTACGCCAGAGACTCCGAAGATGCCCGCGATAGCGCCGAACGTTCGCGAGGAGGTGGCGTAAACCGTGGCCCGGCGCGAGTGGCTACTACGTGGTGGGTGTCTGGTCGTGCTGGTTCGACCGTGCCACGAGGATGCCTTGGGCGACGGCGCCGGTCAGGAGCCAACCAAGGCCGAGGCCTCCGAGCAATCCGAACAGCACTACGACGAAGCCTGGGTCTGAGAAGCCATCGGACAGGAGTGGGATCCAGGCCGCTAGGGCGATCAGTGCCGCGCCTCCCCAGATGTAGTTGGAAGGCCGCGGGAGATAGTTCCTGTTTTCTCTGGCTTCGTCCACGTGCGGATGATGTCACGCAGCCGGAAACTCGCGGTCGGGGACACTCCCAACGCCAAACGGCCCGGCCGGCTGCGGTGCGCCCAGGGCACCATGGGTGCCTGCAGCAGATCACGTTCGATCGCGCCGTTATGACGCACGTCGGGACGCTCTCCGAAGGCGGGACCAGCAGCGTGAGCCGGCGCTGTCCGCTCGCCTGGTCGCGGATCAGCTCGGGCACAGCTGGCCGTCGATGACTCAGGACGTCTACATTGGCCGCCGAGCGGTGGACTCTCAGGCGGCGCTTGCGCTGGAGGCTGCGTTAAGAGGCATGACGCTCGTAGAGATAAAGCGTGGCCAAAGAAGAAGGCCAGACACCGTGAGGGCGTCTGACCTGGGGTTTTGTGCGCCATCAGGGACTCGAACCCCGAACCCGCTGATTAAGAGTCAGCTGCTCTGCCAATTGAGCTAATGGCGCGTGAAGCGAGTGGAACTCTAGCAACACATTCCGCCCACTACGAAATCGGGCAGGCGTGACGACCGGCACCGCCCGCGGCAAGGGCGATGCCGGCCACCTGACTCATGCCGCCGAACTGGCGAGGAGGTTGTCCAGCTTGGTGAAGGAGCTGTTCCAACCCTCACGTGCGTTGCCGACGAAGTCCTCCTTGTAGGGGCCCTGCGTGATCACGAGGCGGGTCTTGCCGTTCTCGTCGTGTAGCTCGAGGCGCAGGTCGATCCGGGTCGCGCCGAAGAGCTCGGCCATCTCGCCGGACAGGTCTTCGTGTACGACGAGGAGCTCGTTCTCGACGATCTCGTCGAAGATCCCGTCCGAGGGGCCACCGGGCGGGTAGCTCGGGTCGTCCGGCACCATCGTCAGCCGCTGGTGACCGCCGACGCGGAGGTCGACGTCCACGCTCTCGCGGGGCACTGAGTACCCGACTGGTCCGAACCACTGTGAGATCTGGTCGGGGTCCGTGAACGCTTTCCACACAAGCTCTCGAGGAGCGTCGAAGACTCGCTCGATGTGCAGCTCTGCCATGGTTCTGCCTTTCGTTCGTGGCGGCTCAGCCGCCGCTGTCCTGGTCCTGCTTCATGCGCTTGAGGTGGGCGTCGAGCCGGTCGAGCCTGACGTCCCAGAGCTCGCGGTAGGGCTCCACCCAGTCGATGACCTCTCGCAACGTCTCGGCCTTCAGGGTGCTCGATCGCCATTGCGCGTTCCGGCTCCGGGAGATCAGGCCGGCCTGCTCGAGCACCTTCAGGTGTCGCGAGATCGCGGGGAGGCTGATGGAGAACGGCTCGGCTAGCTCGGACACCGTGGCGTCGCCCTCCGCGAGTCGCGCGAGGATCGCCCGACGCGTCGGGTCGGCGAGCGCCGAGAAGATGATGCTGAGCCGGTCCGTCATCGTGTTTAACCAATCCGTTAATTAATGACTGTGTTAAACATACGCCTGATGCAGCCGCTGTCAAGAGGACAAAACGGTGACCCATCCGCGGGGTGGGGGACTGCGAACTAAAGTCGCAATCAAGCGCTCAGCAGTTCCGACAGGAGGCCCGATGTCCGAGCCCGAGCTCAGGCTGGTGTCGCCGCATGGGCCGCCCGACGTCGAGGAGCTGATGCGTCGGGCGGCGAGGGGGGAGTCGCGGGCGTTCGAGGCCCTGTACGACGAGCTGTCCCCGGCGGTCTACGGCCTCGCGCGGCGTGTCGTCCGCGATCCGGCGAGGGCCGAGGACGTCACGCAGGAGGTCTTCCTCGACGTGTGGCGCAAGGCCACGAGGTTCGACGTCGAGCGTGGCAAGGCCAAGACGTGGGTGATGACCATCGCCCATCGCCGTGCGGTGGACGCCGTACGTCGGAGCGAGGCCCAGAAGCGGCAGGACCACCAGGGCGCACCCGACGAGGTCTCGCACGACGAGCCGGCGGACGCACTGATCGAGGCCGAGGAGCACGGGGCGGTGCGCGACTGCCTCGAGACGCTCACCGACCTCCAGCTCGAGTCGGTTCGACTGGCGTACTTCAACGGATACACGTACGGAGAGGTGGCGACGTTGCTGGACAAGCCACTTCCCACGATCAAGACGAGAATGAGAGACGGCCTGATCCGTCTCCGCGACTGCTTGGAGGGGGCACGATGAGCACCGACCTTCACACGCTCTCCGGCGCCTACGCCCTCAACGCCCTCAGCCCTGAGGAGGCCGAGCAGTTCCGCAGACACCTCGAGGCATGCACGGCGTGCAGCCAGGAGGTGCGAGAGCTCCAGCAGGCAGCGGCGACGATGGGTTCGAGCGAGGCGGTCGCGCCTCCGGCGTACCTGAAACAGAGAGTGCTCACCGCCGCCGACCGCACCCCGCAGCTGCCTCCGCATGCGACCCGCGGAAACGTGATCAAGGTCGCCCGTCATCGGTGGGGTGCGTTGGTCCTGGCAGCCGCCGCGGCCGTCGCAGTGATCGTGGGAGGTTCCATCGGCATCAGCCAGATGGGTGACGAGAGGCCGGGGGAGCAGAGCCTGCTCGCCGAGACCGTGGTCAAGGTCTTCGACGCCGAGGACGCGCACAAGGCGACCATGGACACCAAGAACGGCGGCAAGATCTCGGTGGCGACCTCCCCGGGACTGGGCGAGATGGCCGTCGACACCGATGAGCTGCCGCCGCTGGACGAGCAGCACGTCTACCAGCTCTGGGCGATCCAGAAGGGCACTGTCTCCTCGGTCGGCATCCTCGAGCGGGAGAAGGGCGCGGCCATGGAGATGCCGACGCCCGACACCGAGGTGGCGATCACCGTCGAGCCCGCTGGGGGATCGGCTCAGCCGACGACCGAGCCGATCATGCAGGTGAACCCCAGCGAGGTGTGACGCCGGGCTGCTGGTCTCGACAGACTCGACCAGCAGCTACGGCGCTCAGCCGGCGTCGCGGTGCGCCTCCAGCACGGCCTGGGCGGCGTTGTGCCCGCCGATGCCGCTGACCGCACCGCCACGACGGGCGCCGGACCCGCACAGCAGCACGTTCTCCACGTCGGTGGCCACGCCCCACCGCTGCGCGGGGCTGTCCAGGCGGCTGCGGTTGGGTGACCACGGCCACGACAGGTCCCCGTGGAAGATGTGCCCACCCGGCATCGCGAGCGCGTTGTCGATGTCCTGCGGGGTCTTCGCCTCGAGGCACGGCTTGCCGTTGCCGTCGAGGGCGAGGCAGCCTTCGATCGGCTCCTCGAGGTGCTCGTTGATGGCGTCGAGGACGCGCTCGACCGCCTCGTCGCGACGCGCGTCGTGGTCGTTCTCGAAGAGGTCCCGCGGCATGTGTACGCCGAAGTAGGTCAGCGTGTGCTTCCCGCTCTCGGCGAGGCTGCCGAGGATCGAGGGGTCGGTCAGCGAGTGGCAGTACAGCTCGCCCGGGGGCACGGTCGGGATGCTCCCCGCCGAGGCCTCCTCGAAGGACTTCTGGAGCTGGCTGTAGTCCTCGGCGACGTGGAACGTGCCCGCGAACGCGACCTCGGGGTCGACGCCGGACTTCAGGCGGGGGAGCCTGTCGAGGAGGAAGTTCACCTTGAGCTGCGAGCCCTTCGGCGGCTCACTCGGCTCCTCGCCGAGGAGGACCTGGAGGACCCAGGGCGCCACGTTCGACAGCACCCACCTGGTCTCGACGTTGTGGGTCAGCTTCCCGTCGTGGAAGAGCACCTCCGCCGTCGTGCCGTCGGTCTCGATCCGGCTCACCCCGGCGCCGGTGACGATCTCGGCGCCTGCGCGGCGGGCCGCGTCGGCGAGCGCGTCGGTGACCGCGCCCATGCCGCCGACCGGCACGCGCCACTCGCCTGTCCCGTTGCCTACGACGTGGTAGAGGAAGCAGCGGTTCTGGATCAGCGACGGGTCGTTCATCGCGGCGAACGTGCCGATCAGCGCGTCCGTGGCGACGACGCCGCGCACGGTGTCGTCCTCGAAGCGGTCCTCGATCACCTGGCTCAGCGGGTTGGCCACCAGCGCGTCCCAGGTGCCGGCCTCGACGAGCTCGCGCATCTCCTTCTCGGTGCGCAGCGGCTCGAGCAGCGTCGGCGCGACCGCCTGTGCGAAGTCGGTCACCTCGGCGTAGAAGGACCTCCAGGCGTCGTACTCCTTGTCCGAACCGGTCAGCGACCGGAACGACTCCGCGGTCAGCGTGGCCTCGGGGCGCTCCACGAGCAGGCCGGTGTGCTTTCCGTCGCGCACGGCGGGGGTGTAGGAGGCGGTGACGCGCGACTTCAGCTCGAGGTCGAGCCCGAGGTCGGAGATGATCTGTTCCGGCATCAGGCTGACCAGGTACGAGTACCGCGAGAGGCGGGCCTCGAGGCCGGTGAACGCCTCGGTGCTGATGGCTGCGCCGCCGGTGTGGGCGAGTCGCTCGAGCACCAGGACGGAGAGTCCTGCCTTGGCGAGGTAGGTCGCGGAGACGAGGCCGTTGTGGCCACCACCGACGATCACGACGTCGTACTTGCGCTGTTTGGTCCCTGAGGTCACGGGCTGCACGCTACCTGTCCAGGCCGCTGGGGACCGAGCCTGGTGAGAGGTTGAAAGTTGAACTAATATCGAGGCATGCCAGCACTCACCGTCAACGACCTCACCGTTCTTCCCCGGATCGCGGGCCCCGGCCTCGGCGACACCGTTCGTCCCGTGGTGCAGGTCACCGATGCGCCCCGGGGTTTCGAGGGGGAGGGCTTCCCGGTACGCCGGGCGTTCGCCGGTGTTGACCTCGCGCTGCTCGACCCGTTCATCCACATGGACCAGATGGGCGAGGTGGAGTACGCGCCGGGCGAGCCGAAAGGCACGCCTTGGCACCCGCACCGCGGCTTCGAGACCGTGACGTACATGATCGACGGGCTCCTCGACCACCAGGACTCGAACGGTGGCGGAGGCAGCATCACCGACGGCGACACCCAGTGGATGACCGCCGGCTCCGGGCTGCTGCACATCGAGGCGCCCCCGGAGTGGCTCGTGCAGAAGGGCGGGCTCTTCCACGGCGTGCAGCTGTGGGTGAACCTCCCGCGCGAGCAGAAGATGAGCGCGCCGCGCTACCAGGACCTGCGCGCCGGCCAGGTCGGCCTCGTCACCAGCTCCGACGCCGGCGCGCTCGTGAGGATCATCGCGGGCGAGGTCGCCGGCCAGCAGGGGCCGGGGGCGACGCACACCCCCATGACGATGGTCCACGCCACACTTCAGCCGACCGCCGCCCTCGACCTCCCGTGGAACCCGGAGTTCAACGCGCTCGTCTATGTCCTGAGCGGCGAGGGCGCCGTCGGTCTCGACCGCCGCCCGATCAGCACCGGCAACCTCGCCGTCCTCGGCCATGGCGACTTCGTCTCCCTGGCTGCGAACCGGTCGCAGGAGAGCCGGAGCCCCGCCCTCGACGTACTCGTCATCGGAGGCAAGCCGATCCGGGAGCCGCTCGCCTGGGCAGGCCCGTTCGTGATGAACACCAAGGCAGAGGTGATGGCGGCCTTCGAGGACTACCAGGCAGGTCGCCTGGGCCAGATCCCCGCCGTCCCCGGCATGTGAGGAAGGGCGCGCATCGCGCGCCGTAACCCCGCCGCTCCTTCCGCGTTGAGCAGACGAACGGAAGGGGTGAGCCGATGCGTCGCAGACAGCGAACGTTCGCAGAGCTGCTCACCCGGTCGCTCGCCGTGTCCGGGCTCTTGTACGGCCTGGTCATCGCCTACGCCCTGCCGATGAGCCTGGCCCAGTCCTCCGAGACACCTGCCCGCCTCGGTCCCGACGCGAGCTCGCTGAGCCAGGTCACCGGGCACCCCGGCTGGAGGCGCGGCTACGCCCACCGGTTCGGGGGTTGTGTCGACATCGCCAAGTGGGCTGACTCCGAGGTGCCGACCACGGTGGTCGTCGTACGCCGTGACGGAGGCCTCGAGCGGATGCTCTTCGACGAGGCGTTCCGTCGCGCGAAGAGTGCGACAGCCGCCGACGACGTGTGGACCATCGGCGCATGCGGCTGATCCGTACGACGGGGCCGGGCTCCCGATGATCTCGCCGGGGGAGGTGCTCCGCGCCGGCAGCCAGTGGCACTGCAGCTGGTTCGTGGCGTGGACGCGGCTGCGCTACAGCCGGGCGGCGGCTACGTCGACGGACGGCCGCGGGGCGCCGGGTCGCGCGGCAGGAAAAGGTGGCCGCCCACCGAGGCAGGAGCCGTATCGTCGGTTCATGGTGCACGAGGTGTGGGTTCTCGGCGACGCCTATGAGGCGTACGTCGGTCGGTGGAGCCGCCTGGTCGCTCGAGAGCTCCTGCGTCGGCTGGGCGTGCCGAGAGGCGGGAGATGGTTGGACGTCGGCTCCGGAACCGGGGCGCTGTCGTCGGAGATCCTGGCCGCGGCTCAGCCCGCCTACGTGCTCGGGATTGACCGTTCCGAGGGATTCCTGGCCGGCGCCCGGGCGTCGATCGTCGATCCCAGAGCGGCCTTCTGCGCCGGTGACGCCCGGTCGCTGCCCTTGGCCGCCCGCAGCTTCGACGCGGCTGTCAGTGGGCTGGCGGTGAACTTCGTGCCGGAACCGCACCGCGCCGTGGCGGAGCTCGGGCGGGTGAGCAAACGGGGTGGCGTCGTCGCCGCCTATGTCTGGGACTACGCCGAGGGGATGGAGATGATGCGGTACTTCTGGGACGCCGCCGCGGCGGTGGACCCTGGCGCGACCGCGCTGGACGAGGGGAGCCGTTTCCCGCTCTGCCGGCCCGAGCCCCTCGGGCGACTGTGGGCTGATGCGCGACTCGAGGACGTGCAGGTGGAGGCAGTTGACGTGCCGACCGTGTTCGCCGACTTCGACGACTACTGGAAGCCGTTCCTGGGAGGACAGGGTCCTGCCCCCGGGTATGCGATGTCGTTGACCGAGGAGCGCCGTGAGGCCCTACGCGAGCTGCTGCGTCACCGCCTCCCGGTCGACCCGGGTGGGTCCATCTCCCTGACAGCCAGGGCCTGGGCGGTGCGCGGGACGGTGACTGCCTGATCTCCACGCCCGGCCCGGTCGCCTTCGCCGCTGACCCGGGAACGAGACAGGGCCCCCGTCATCGACGAGGGCCCTGCTGACTGGGGTGAACGACGGGACTCGAACCCGCGACTTCCTGGACCACAACCAGGTGCTCTACCAACTGAGCTACGCCCACCATGTTCGTGACTTCTCAGCCACGCGACTCCCCTTGGCGCGCGCCACGAGGAGCCGAGCAGGGAAGAGTGTACCTGCTCTCAGGAACCATTCTGACCAGGGTCTTGTTCCGTAACCACGGCGTCGGAGGTCGTGGCCTCTGGCTCCACAGGAGTGGTCGCGACCTCGTCGCCGGTCACGCCGGTCAGCGAGCCGCCGTGCTCCACGGCGAGAGCCTTGGCGGCGGAGGAGTCGGGGCCGGGCTGGGGCACGAAGACCGCGGCCCGGTAGTAGCGCAGCTCCTCGATGCTCTCCTGGATGTCCGCGAGGGCGCGGTGGTTGCCCGTCTTCGGCGGGGAGTTGTAGTAGGCGCGGGGGTACCACCGGCGGGCGAGCTCCTTGATCGAGGAGACGTCGACGATCCGGTAGTGCAGGAAGGACTCGAGCTCAGCCATGTCGCGCTGGAGGAACGCCCGGTCGGTGGCGACGGTGTTTCCGGCCAGGGGAGGGCGGCTGCCGTCGGGGCAGTGCTCACGGATGTAGGACAGCACCTGCTCCTCGGCCTCGCGGAGCGTGATGCCCTTGTCGAGCTCGTCGAGGAGGCCCGAGACGGTGTGCATGTTGCGCACGAACTCGTCCATCTGGTCGATCGCCTCTTGGGGAGGCTTGATCACCACGTCGACGCCCTCGCCGAGGACGTTGAGCTCGAAGTCGGTGACCAGGGCCGCGACCTCGATCAGCGCATCGGCGCCGAGGTCCAAGCCGGTCATCTCACAGTCGATCCACACCAGACGGTCATTCACGCATAGCACCCTACTCACTGCTGCGACAAGAGATCTCCCTACCATGTCGCCATGGCATGGATCGGGTTCGCGGCTCGTCTGCTGGTGGGCGGTGTCTGGATCGTCGCCGGGCTGCTGAAGCTTCCCGACCCGGCCGGGAGCGTCCGTGCTGTCCGCGCCTATGACCTCCTGCCGGAGTCGGTCGTGCCCGTGGTCGGCTACGGGCTCCCGATCGTGGAGCTCCTCGTCGGACTCACGCTCGTCATCGGGCTTCTCGTGCGGATCGGCGCTCTCCTGTCCTGCATCTTGTTCATCGCGTTCATCATCGGTATCTCCGCCGCCTGGGCGCGGGGCCTCCAGATCGACTGCGGCTGCTTCGGCGGGGGCGGCTTCGACGCGCAGGCCACGGAGAAGTACCCCTGGGAGCTCGCACGGGACTTTGGTCTCCTCTTTGCCTCGGCCTGGCTTGTTTGGCGGCCCCGTTCACGATGGGCGTTGGACAATCGACTCCTGCACCACAGCACCGGTCGCACCTTCACGGAAGAGCCCACGCGATGACGAAGAAGCAGTCCAAGGCCACCCAGCAGGCGAACATGCAGCGCGCCTCGGAGCGGGCGGCCGCGATCCGCGCGGAGCACGATCGGAAGGAACGCCGTACCCGCACACTCCTCGTGACCGCTGCCGTGGTCGCAGTGCTGATCGTCGTCGTGGCCGTCGTCGTGGCCGTCCAGGCCGGGCGGGACACCACGGGGAAGGCAGCGACGCCGCCGAACGGTGCGGTCGACACCTACTCCGTCGCCATGGGCGAGACGAACGCGCCGGTGACCGTGACCGTGTACGAGGACTTCATGTGCCCCTACTGCGGCTTGTTCGAGCAGGTCAGCGAGGAGCGGCTCAAGAAGTACGCCGACTCCGGCGACGTGCAGGTGCGCTACCACGTGGTGTCCTTCCTCGACCACGCATCGAGCAGCGACTACTCGACCCGTGCGGCCAACGCGCTCGCGGTCGTTCTCGACACGGCGGGGCCGGAGGTGGCCGTGAAGTTCCACGACGCGCTCTACGCCAACCAGCCGGAGGAGGGCAGCGCCGGACTCTCCGACGAGGAGCTGGTCGACCTCGCCGTCGAGGCGGGCGCCGACAAGGGCGCGATCGAGGGCCCGATCAGCGACCTGAAGTTCGAGCAGTGGGTCGTGAACTCCACCGAGGCGTGGTCCAAGCGCGGCTTCACGGGAACCCCGACGGTCACCGTGAACGACGAGAAGGTCGACTTCAAGAGCGCCGAGGACCTGCTCTCCAACACCGAGCAGGCGATTCAGGACGCGCTCGCCAAGTAGTCCGGTGCTGGGCGATTCGTCCTGATTCGTCCGGACATCTCGCCACGAAGCCCATAGACCGGGGGACCTTTGTCCCTTGCGGCGTGGGTCACAGCCGGGTAACACTGGTTTCACGCCGGCGGAGGACCGCCCGACCGGCGGGACCGGGCGAAGTTCGGATCCCGGACAGTCACTACGCGTGGCTGCGACCGTTGACGGGGTCGGGGATCCGGTGAACGCGCTCGTGAGACGGCTGTCGTCAAACGGCTGTCGACTGAGGCCCCGCAAACTCGTACTTTGCGGGGCCTCGTCACGTCTGCCGGGACGAGGCCCGTCGAACACCCGCTACGTCTACCCGGGAGGTCGGTGCCGAAACCAGCCCATGTGCCGGTCTGGACCGAACCGTGACCCGAGCGCCCTCACGCCCCGGTCTGCCCGGCCGGTACGTCGAAGGGGTTCGGCCGGCCCGCTCGGTACAGCTGTTCGTCCACGGCCTTGATGGCCGCGAACTCCGGCGGGTCGTAGAGCTTGAACATCGTCGCTCGCTCTGCGCGGGAGCCGGAGGCGTCGAGGATCGCGTTCGCGGCAGCCCGGCCGGACTCGTTGGCGCCCTCCATCGTGGCGAGGTCGATGTCGGTCTTCACGTAGTCGCCGGCCAGGAAGAGGTTAGGGACGCGTGTCCGAGCGGTCGGCCGCTTCTCCCATGACCCGATCGTGTTCACGAGCAGCGGCGTCGCGTTGCGGTTGCGCTGCGCGGTGGGGTCCCATCGGACGCCCGGGTCGAGGAACCACGAGTGGACGATGCCGTCGGGGAGTGCGTCTCCCGCGGTGTGGTGCTGCTGGATCTGGGCCCACACCTCGCGGGCGATCTGCTTGGGCGTGCACCGCTTGGCCGGCTTGCCGAAGACGATCCCCGGGGCGTCCCAGTTGGAGATGTCCACCGAGAGCGAGTCGACCGCCCTGCCGTCGCCGTAGTCGGCCGGGAAGTCGCGCTCTTTCCAGAACTGCGCTTGCGTCAGTGCGGTGAGCGCCCACGGGGCGTCGATGAAGGTCGTGTGGCCGCGCGTGATGTCGACCTTCTTGCGCAGGTAGAACTGGATGCCCACCATCCAGTCGGTGAACAGGTCGTCCATCAGCTCGAGCCTCGGGTCGAGGCGGAGCACGTCCCGGCTCCAGAGGCGTCGGGCGCGCTCGGCGGGCATGGCGCTGACGAACCAGTCGGCGCGCACCATCCTGCGCCGTCCGGCCGGTCCCCGCATGCGCGCGGCGGTGATCCGGCCGTTACGCACCTCGAAGGACTCCGCACGCTGGCCCATGACGAAGCGGACGCCAAGGGACCGGAGATGCCTGACCCAGGGGTTGATCCAGGCCTCGTTGGTCGGCAGGTCGAGCACGCGGTCGGGGGAGCCGTCGTTCCCCCGGCCCATGATGTTGTAGACGAACGCCTCGGCCATGTGGCCGATCGTGCGCGTGCTGGCGACCGTCTCCTTGGCGGCCACGAGGTTGCGGGTCAGTCCCGCTGCGAGCACCTTCTTGTACTCCCGCGACTTGTCCTGCGCAGCGATGAAGTCCCACCAGCTGACGTGCTCCCACTGCCCGAACCGCCGCGCGTCGCTGCTGGTGAGGAAGACCATCAGCCGGTCGACGAAGTAGGCGAGCTCGTGCGGCGGGACGCCCCGCATCGCCAGCCCGTCCATCAGGTATCGCCGCAGGCCGTCCGGGGTGAGCAGCTGCTCGTGGTCCGGGCCGAGCCCGAACGGGCCCGCGTCGGCCCGGTCCCCGGCGCGAAGCCATTTGCTCTCGGTGGCGTCGACGAGGTTGTCCCAGACTCCGTTGGCGTTCTTGCCGTACGGCGTCCGCCGCATCGAGTCGGGGACGTGGTGGTAGAAGCCCGGGAAGAAGCGGAACCCGTGCTCACCGGGCAGGTCGCGCCGGCCGCCCTTCGAGGTCCCCGGGACCGGGATGCTCCGAGCCTTGCCACCGAGAGCCTTCGGCTCGTAGACGGTGACGTCGAAGCCGCGTTCGACGAGCTCGTGCGCGACCGCGAGTCCGGCCATGCCCCCGCCGAGCACAGCGACGTCTCGGCGCCGGCCCTTCGCGAAGGCGGGCGCGGTTCGAAGCGCGGGGAGGGCTCCGGCGGCGCCGACCGCGGCGGTTCCGACAAGCAGCCGGCGGCGGGACAGCTCGGCTCGTCGCCTGGCTGTGGTGTGGTCGTTCTCGTGCACAGGAATCTCCAGGGACTCGTCCCTCCCCAGCTCCCGGTGCGGGCGCAGGCAGGACCGTAACATCTCGCGGTAGAACGCGTTACACCTCTCGTGACCCAAGACATCCAGATCACGCGGCGTGCCGCCCTGCAGGGGACCGCGGTGGCCGCGGTGGCGGTGTTCGCCGGCGGGGGCGCTGCCGGCTCCTCGGCAGTCGCGGTGCCGCTGGGCTCTGCACGCGCTCGCTTCCTCGACCGTGACGAGCTGCGGACCCTCGCGGCAGTCGTCGACCGCGTCGTGCCCGGCGTACCGGAGGACACCGTGGCGGGCGCAGTCGCCGCCGGATGTCACGAGGCGATCGACGCGCTGCTCGGCGCCTTCGCGGTCTCGCCGCCGCGGATCTACGCGGGCGGTCCGTTCTCCGACCGCGGAGGGTCGCGGACCAACGACTTCGAGCGGTTCCTGCCCCTCGACCGCTACGAGGCCAAGGCCTGGCGCCTGCGGATCGAGGGCTCTCGCGGCCGTCGGGCTCTCGAGCGCAACGGCCGGGTGAAGGGCTACCAGCGCACCTACCGTCAGGGACTCGTCGCCCTCGAGGGCGCGGTCCCCGGTGGCTTCTCCAGCCTGCCCGGCCCGGCGCGAGATCTGGTCCTCGAGCAGAACGACGACCCGCTCGTGCGGGCGATGCTCGACCTCGCCGTGCCCCACACCATCGAGTTCCTCTACGGCGCCCCGGAGTACGGCGGCAACCGGGACCTCGTGGGCTGGCGGACCATCGACTTCGAGGGCGACAGGCAGCCGCGCGGCTACACACGGGAGGAGGTGCTCCACCCGGAGGGCTCCGGTCCGCTCGACCTCGTCACCGACCTGGTCGGCGACGACGCGGGAGCCGCGGTCGCCATGGGGTCCACCGAGCTGCTCCACGGCGTCCTGGCGCGATCGGGTGGCACGTTCAGCGGTCTGCGCGAGGAGGTCGGCCGTCTCGCCGCCCCCTCGGCCGAGGTCGCCGAGCAGCTGGGCCTCATGCGGTCGATGGCGGACGCGCTGGTGCGGGAGGCGGGTGGCGAGGCTGCGAGGGCAGCGTCCGGCTCGGTCCACGACCTGACCGAGGGGGTGCGCAGATGAGCAGGGAAGCGGTCGTCATCGGCTCCGGAGCCGCGGGGAGCGCCGCTGCCTGGGAGCTGGCGCGTCACGGGTGGCGGGTCACGGTCCTCGAGCGCGGACGCAACCTTCGTCCCGGCCTCGGTGAGGTGCCCAGCGGTGAGCTCGAGACGCGTTACGGCAGCGACGAGATCAAGGGCACGCGCCAGTTCGGCTTTCCCGACCCGCTGCTCGAGCCGTACACCACCCGCACCCGGGCCGAGGCCGCCCAGGGCATCGCGCGGTCCGCGACGGGTGCGCTCGGTCAGCTCGGTGCTGCGGTCGGCGGCACATCGCTGCACTACAACGCGAAGACTCCGCGCTTCTGGAAGCACAACTTCTCCCAGCTCTCCGACCTCGGACCGATCGAGGGTGCCCAGGTCGCGGACTGGCCCATCGGGTACGACGACCTCGAGCCCTTCTACGACCTCGTCGAGTACCGCCTCGGCGTCCAGGGGGACCGGCGCCGGATGCCCGCGCGGACGCTCGAGGAGTCACCGCGACGGCGTCAGTTCGTGATGCCGCCCAACCCCACCGGCCATGCCGCGAGCCTGGTGGCCGAAGGGGCGAGCCGGCTCGGGTTCGAGGCCTACCCCTATCCGGCGGCCGTGAACTCGCGGCCATTCGACGGCCGTCCGGCCTGCAACTCCTGCGGCCTCTGCTCGGGCTTCGGGTGCACGATCAACGCCCGCGGCGACGCCCTCGTGAGCTGGCTGAACCCCGCGCTGCGCACCGGGCGGGTCCGGGTCGTCGACCGGGCCTACGTGCACCGCATCGAGACCACCCGCAACGGGCGTCGTGCCCGCGCCGTGCACTGGACCGACGTGCGCGGTCGAAGGCACCGGCTGCCGGCGACCACCGTGGTGCTCGCGGGCAGCCCGGTCAACACCGCCCGGCTGCTCCTGCTCTCGGCAAACGGCGCCCACCCGCACGGGCTGGGCAACCGTTCGGACCAGGTGGGACGGAACATGATGTTCCACAACTTCACCTACGGCGCCGCGCTGTACGCCGAGGACATCAAGCCGCTGCGCGCCCAGAGCACGACGCTCCAGATCGACGACCTGGTCGGACCGTTCACGGGGCCCGAGGTGAGTGCCCTCGGTGTGCCCTACATCGTGGGCGGGATCGTCCAGGTCGGGTCCGCGATCCCAGCCCTCGGCGCTGCGACGATGCTCGCGGGGATGGTCGGCTACGGGAACCGGCTCAAACAGCTGATGAAGGCCGGCATCCTGCATGCGCGCACCGCCGGGTCACAGCTGATCCACCAGGACCTGCCGCAGGCCGAGAACCGCGTGGACCTCGACCCGAAGGTCCGGGACTTCCTCGGTTTCCCGGCGGCACGGATCACCTACAGCCCGCACCAGCACGAGAAGGCCGCGGCGGTCTACCTCGGGGCGCGGATGCAGGCAGTCCACGAGCTCGCTCCGGGAGCCGTCAGCGCGGTGACGCTGCCGATGCCGTTGCTCAACGACGGCATCACCTACACCGCGCACCTCGCGGGGACCGCACGGATGGGGACGGACCCGCGCACGTCGGTGTGCGCGCCGTCGGGGCGGCTTCACGACGTCGACAACGTGTACGTCGCCGACGCATCGTCCTTCCCGACCTTTCCCGGCTTCAACCCCACGCTCACGATCATGGCCAACTCCGTGCGCATCGCCCGAGGCATCGCGTCCGGCTCCAGGAACGAGGGATGACGATGTGCGAGCACGACAGCGGCCTGAGCCGACGGACCCTGCTGGCGAGTGCCGGGCTGCTCGGCCTGTCCGGGGTGGCCGCCCCTCTCCTCGGGGGCGGGAGCGCAGAGGCCGCCGTCGCGGGGAGGGCACACCGCGTGCTCGTCTACTCGCACACCGCGGGCTTCCGCCACGCCTCCATCCCGCTCGGCATCCAGACGATCGAGCAGCTGGGTGCTGAGAACGGCTTCGCCGTCGAGGCGAGCGAGGACCCTGCCGTCTTCACCGACCGTAACCTCCGGCGCTTCACAGCGGTCGTCTTCCTCAACACCACCGGGTCGGTGATGAGCCCGGCAGGCCGCAGGGCGCTGCGACGGTTCGTCCTGGCCGGCGGCGGCTGGGTCGGCGTGCACTCCGCGGCGGACACGGAGTACGACTGGCCCTTCTACGAGCGGCTGCTCGCGGGTGCGTACTTCCTGGCCCACCCGCTCGAGCAGCCCGGCGTGGTCGTCCGGGAGTCCGCCCGCCACATCTCCACCGCACACCTGCCGAAGCGCTGGCAGATCCCGGTCGAGGAGTTCTACTCCTTCAAGGCGAACCCCCGCGACAGGTCGCGTGTGCTGCTGAGCATCGACGAGTCGACCTACGAGCAGGACCCGAACACCACCCACCTGCCCTCGCAGGAGTTCCCGAACGGCTACGAGCCCGTCTCCGGCGTGATGGGGGACCACCCGATGAGCTGGCAGCACCGGGTCGGTGAGGGGCTGTCCTGGTACACCGCGCTCGGTCACGAGGTGAACATGTACCTCGACCCGTCGTACCGGCAGCACCTGCTGGGCGGCATCCTCACCGCCACGCGCCACGGCCGCCGCAACCTCCGCTGACGCCCGCCGCTGGCTGAGCATGTCGAGGCCGGCCCGGTCACGCCCTCCGTGTCGCGGTGATCAACCACATCGCGGAGGAGTACTCCACGCCCCGCTCGGACCGGTGCTGCTCCAGGCTCGACTGCAGGTCGTCCAACGCACGCTGCCGACTCGTGTCGTCGAGCCCGTCCAGCATCCAGCCCTGCAGGCCCAGGATGAATCGGTGGGCGTCGTCGGGGGTGTCGCCGAAGCGCATGGGCGCCCGCAGATCCTCGAGCTCCGGGTCCTCGAAGCCCGTTGCGGTCAGGAGCCGCCGTACGCGGTCCGGAACCGAGAGCGAGAACGGGTTCGGCGACTCGGGCGGCGGAGGAGGTAGGTCCCGCCCCGCCGCGAAGGACGTCATGATCTCCCGGAACCACTCGTTCTCGGAGATCGGCTGCCAGGCCACCATGGCCAGCCGTCCACCCGGCCGCAGGGCTCGACCGATGTTGGTGAACGCCGCGACCGGATCGCCGAAGAACATGGTCCCGGTGCGGCTGATGGCCACGTCGAACGAGCCGGTGGGGAAGGGGTGCACCTGCGCGTCGGCCTGCTCGAAGGTCACGTTGTCCAGGCCCTCGTGCACGGCCAGCGTCCGTGCGAGGTCCAGCATCCTGTGCGAGAGGTCGACGCCGAGCGCCCTGCCGGACGTGGCCAGACGCGCGGCGTCCCTGGTCGTCTGCCCGGTGCCGCAGCCGATGTCCAGTACGTCGAAGTCGGCCTCGATCCGGGCTGCGTGCATCAGTCGGGCGTGGTACTCGACGACCGCATCGTCGAAACGCTCTGCGTGTGCCGCCCAGTAGTCACCCTCGTCGCCGTCCCAGGCCCTGGCCTGCTCGGCGTTCGCCGGGTCCAGGTGGAGTGTCGTGGGGTCGCCCATGGTGTCGCCTTCTCTCCTTGCTATACCCTCCCAATGGGACTAACTCCGGGATACGCCGGGAGGAGCGTCATGTCAAGAGGTCAGAGGCTGACGACGACGTCGTACGCCGTCCTGGGCCTGCTCTCGGTGCGCTCGTGGAGCACCTACGAGCTCACGCAGCAGATGGACCGCAGCCTCGGCCGGATCTGGCCCCGGGCGCAGAGCAAGCTGTACGAGGAGCCGAAGAAGCTCGCCGCCACTGGCTACGCACGCGCCCGGGAGGAGCGTGTGGGCGATCGGCCGCGCACGGTCTACAGCATCACGCCGAAGGGCCGCCGCGCGCTCGCCGCCTGGATGGGAGAGCCGAGTGCCGGCCCGGTCCTCGAGTCGGAGCAGCTGCTGAAGATCTTCTTCGCCGAGAACGGGTCCAGACAGGACGCGCTGACCACGTTGGCGTCCGCGCGGGAGTGGGCGGAGGAGCGCAACGCCGGCAACGTGGAGGCCGGGCGGGCGTACCTGGCAGGGGAGGGGCCCTTCCAGGACCGGGCAGCGCAGACGCTGCTGGTCGGTCGTTTCCTCACCGACTTCTACAAGCTCGTCGCGGACTGGTCGGACTGGGCGAGCGCCCAGGTCGAGGAGTGGCCCGAGGATCCTGCGAAGGCGGTCCCGGACCCCGTGGCCCTGCGGGAGAGCGTTGAGTGGGCGAGCTGGAGCCTCACGGCAGGTGAGCGCCCCCGGCAGGATTCGAACCTGCGGCCATCAGATTAGAAGTCTGCCGCTCTATCCAGCTGAGCTACGGGGGCGGGGGATCGGAACTTACATCGGAATAAACCTCGGGATAACAGCCGTGAAGTTCTAATCCGCGTTCGCTCGATCCAGGGGCCAGTATGCCTGAGGTGACGCGAGTTCCTCGCGACCACTAGGGCCTGGTGGGCGTGCCGGACAGGTCATTCGGACGCCTGGTGGGCGGGAACCCTGACGTCGAAGTGGGAATCGTGGGCCGTACGACGTACCGAGGGGTCGTGGCAGGGAGAGCACCGAGCCGCCTTCTGACCCCCGCGCCCGTGCCCGTGCCCGTGCCCGTTCCTGTGCCCGCAGAACATGCAGTCACCGCGAAGGACGACCGGCCACACGCCTGAACCGGCCCGCCGACCGCCGAGACTGCATGTTCTGCGGCACCGGCGTTCCTGTCAGCTCGGTTCATTGAGGACGCCGCCTCCGATGCGTTGCGACGCGAGGGCGCCCGCCCCGTCCTCCTCGAACGTCGGCGCGTCCGTGCTGCTTGTCACGGTGTACATCTGACACCACCCCCTTCTGCTGACCTGACTCCGGGAGCCGGTCGGAAGGTTGTGTGGAGTCTCAAGAAATGTGCGCTATTGCCCGAAACCGCCCTTGGCCAGGGCCGATCCGCGTGAGGTCCACAGCTCACCTGTCGTCGTCGGCGTGCGAGGCGGTCACCGGTCGGACGGCGTCCTCGTCCGGCGCGGGACGCTGATGCGGCAGGTTCGCCACGGCGGCCTCCGCCTCGCCCTCGGCGCCACCCTCCACATGCAGCTCGGGCAGCCACTCGAGCCAGCTCGGGAGGTACCAGTTCCACTTCCCGAGCAGCACCATCGTCGAGGGCACGAGGACGGTCCGGACCACCGTTGCGTCGAGGAGCAGCGCGACGGCCACCCCGAAGCCCATCTGCTGGAAGCCGACCAGGTCACCGGTGGCGAACCCGACGAAGACGACGACGATGATGAGGGCGGCACCGGTGATGATGCGTCCGGTGGCGCCGATCCCGTGCCGGACCGCGTCGAGAGTGTCGCCGGTCGCCAGATAACGCTCGCGGATCCGCGTCAGCAGGAAGACGTGGTAGTCCATGGACAGCGCGAAGAGGACCGAGAAGAGGAACACCGGAACCCAGGGTTCGACCTGGTCGATCTGCTCCAGGCCCAGCAGGTTCGCACCGACGCCCTCCTGGAAGACCAGCACCATCAGCCCGTACGCCGCGCCGACCGACAGCAGGTTGAGCAGCACTGCCTTGATCGGCAGCACGATCGAGCGGAACACCAGCAGCAGCAGGATGAAGCTGAGGCCCAGCACGAAGGCGATCACGATCGGCAGCCAGGCGTCGATGAGGTCTGCGTAGTCGACGTTGAGCGCCGTGGTCCCGGTGACGAAGACGTCGACATCGACCCCGGTGAACGCCTCGGGGACGAGCTGGTCGCTCAGCCGCTCGACAGCGTCTTGAGCCTCCACCCCGCCGGCGTCACCTGCCAGACCGATCTCGACCAGCCCCAGGTCGCCTTCAGGGTTGCTGGTGACGGTGCTGGCCCCGAAGTCGGGGTCGTCGGCGACGATCGACTCGAGTCGCCTGATCGCCGCAGCGACAGGTGGTGCAGACGGATCCGCGTCGACGACGACCTGCGCCGGGTCGGTGCGAGCCCCCGCGGGGAAGCTGGCCTCGAGAGCCTGGAACCCCTTGTACGCGACCGTGTCCTCCGGGAGCGAAGAGAGGCCGGAGCTTCCTGTCTGGAGCTGCAGGACGGGCGCGGCGAGCAGCAGCAGGAAGAAGCAGGTGACCCCCGCGGTGATCCCAGGGCGGGCAGTCACCAGGCCGACGGCCCGGCGCCAGAACCTGCTCTCTCCGCCGCGCTGTTGTGGCACGAACGGGATACGACCTCGTTCGATCCGATCCCCGAGCAGGGCGAGCATGGCCGGCAGCAGTGTCAAGGCGGCCGCTACGGTCACGACGCCGACCACGATCGCACCGAACGCGAGGCTGCGCAGCACGGTGTCCGGCACCAGCAGCAGCCCGAGGAGGGCGACCACGAACGACATGCCCGAGAAGAACACAGCCTTGCTCGCAGTGGCCCCGGAGACCGCGATGGCGTCGAGCTTGTCGGCGCCGCCATGGCGTTCCTCGCGGTACCGCGACACGACGAACAACGAGTAGTCGATACCGAGGGCGAGGCCCATCGCGACCACCATGTTGATGAGGAAGAACGACAGGTCGACCGTCTGCCCCACCAGTCCGGCGATCCCCAGTGCGGTGATGATGGACACCACCGCCATGACCAGCGGGACCGACGCTGCGACCACGGCGCCGAAGACGAGCAGCAGGACGATCAGGGCCGCGGGCAGACCGAACTGGAGCTCACCCTTCTGGAGATCCTGCTCCGACACGATGAGGAAGTCGTTGCCCAGGGTCCAGTCTCCGGTGATCGCGACGGACACGACGTCGGAGTCGTCAGCGGCCTCGACCGCGTCGATCACGTCGATGATTCCGGTCTCGGCGTTGTCGTCGGTGACCACCGGCAACAGCACGGCCTGACCGTCCGCCGAGACCAGTGCCGCACCCTCGGGCCCAGCCGGGTCGCCGACGCTCACCACCCCGTCCATGCCGGCGATCTCGTCGCGTAGGTCGGCGGTCTGTTGCCGGAAGGCCGGGTCCTCGACGGTCCCGGACTCGGAGCGGACGACCACCAGCTCGGTGGCCGGGTCCCGGTCGGAGAAACGTTCGTCGAGGAGGTTCTGACCCTTGACCGAGTCCGGCTCGGTCGTGACGTTGCCCTCGGTGGTGATAGCGCCGCCGAGAAGCGTCGCGATCGACCCGATCGCGATCAGGACGACCACGGACCAGACCGTGATGGTGCGTCCTGCGCGTTGAGCACATCTGCGGGCGAGCTGCTGGGTGAACGAAGTACGCATCGGACCCCCTTGGAGGCCTGGGGGGAGCTGCCACCGTCCATTCACCCGCGTCACTCCACCAGGGTCAATGGCTCAAAGACCCCGAGTATCTCGGCACATCGACGTCAGGGCCCACCTGCACCGATGACTCGTGCCGGCGCTGACCACCCGCTGGCGACGGCATCGCGCGTGAGACCGTGTACTGAGCAATTGACGTCTACGCCCTTGGTCTGATGACTCTGCGCCGAGTTCTCGTGCTCATCGCCATGCTGCTGCCTCCTCTGGTCGCCGGCGGCTACCTGGCCGAGCGCGGCGAAGTCGACGAGAGCACCACGTCGGTTGAAGCGCCTGCACCGGCCAGAACACCGCAGGTGGTCGAGCCGTTCGGGGTCGACGCCGCCAGTGGTGACCACGAGGCCGAGGCGACGGAGCCCGAGCGGTCCTACGTCTACCCCGTGCGCGGATGTCCGACTTCGTACGCACGGACCCACCATCACTACCCAGCAGCCGACATCTTCGGCAACGGCCACTGCGTCTTCGTCGCGCCGGTCAGCGGGCGGATCGAGCACGTGTCACTCGCGGACAGATGGGACCCTGCCACGAACGTCGGGGCCGCGCGCGGCGGACTCTCCGTAGCTCTCGTGGGAGCGGACGGTGTTCGCTACTACGGTTCCCATCTCGCGGAGGTGCTCCGTGGCGTCAGACCCGGCCTCCGAGTGCAGGCCGGACAGCCCCTGGGCGTGCTCGGAGACAGCGGAAGCGCGAAGGGCACCGGCACCCACCTGCACTTCGGCATCAGCTGGCCGAGCGAACCAGGGAGCTGGTGGCTCCGCCGCGGCGTGGTGAGACCCCAGCCCTACCTGAACGCGTGGCGCGCGGGCGGGGACACCTCTCCGGCCGAAGAGGTGGCAGCGGCGCGACGCGACTACGGAGACGACTCCCGACTGCAACAGCTACTGCTGACCGCACCTCGAGCAGCACCGCTCCGCGACGCCGGTGACCGACCAGCCTGGTTGCCCCCTCGAAGGCCGGATTCGAACAGTTTGCGGTGCTGTTCGCCGCGCGGACGCGGGTCTAGCGTGAAAGCAGTCCATGCGGTGGAGCCGGTGTGCCGGTGAAGGCTCGCTCGGGAGGGTCGTCGGAGGCGGGTTGCCCGGCGCTCCCGCGCAACCGTTCGGAGGGCAAGATGTACAAGAGAGTCGTCATCGCCGGCACCGCACTCACTGCAGTCGCCGCAGCCACAGTCGCGGTCAACGCGGCCCAGGCAAGCCCGGACACCTACGGGCACGACAGTGGTTCGGGTGGAACCAGCCAGTCCGAGACGCACATCACCGTCGTCGAGCGGGCAGTGTCGGACAAGGTCATCGACAACAAGCCGAAGGGCGACAGCCTCGGTGACCTCCTCGTGTTCGGCAACCCGGTGTACGACAAGACCAACTCGAAGCGGGTCGGTCGGGACCAGGGCTCCTGCCTCCGGACAGTCGTCGGGAAGGCCTGGGAGTGCTCGTTCACGACGCTGCTCGCCGACGGGTCGCTCTCGGTCCAGGGCCCGTTCGACGACACGCGCGCCGTCTCGACGCTGGCCATCACCGGCGGTACCGGCGACTTCTCACGCGCCCGCGGCGAGATGCATCTGCGGGCAGCCAACAAGAAGGGGACCGCCTTCATCTTCGAGTTCGTGGTCCAGAACTGACTCGCAGACCAGGGGGTGCTGCGCGTCTCAGGCGCGCAGCGCGCCCATCCACTCCTCGATGGCCGCCACCTCGCGCGGCAGGGCCTCGGAGAGGTTCTTCGAGCCGTTGGCGGTGACGACGATGTCGTCCTCGATGCGGATGCCGATGCCCCGGAGCTCCTCGGGCACCAGGAGGTCGTCCTCCTGGAAGTACAGCCCGGGCTCGACAGTGAGGACCATGCCTTCAGCGAGGTCCCCGCGCGGGTAGACGTCGAGCGACGCCCGGCCGCAGTCGTGCACGTCCATGCCGAGCATGTGGCTGGTGCCGTGAAGGGTCCAGCGGGCATAGACCTTGCTGTCGGGGGAGAGGGCCTCCTCGGCCGAGACCGGCAGCAGTCCCATGTCCTCCAGGCCGTGCGCGATCACGCTCATCGCGGCGTTGTGCGCGGCCAGGAACGGCACACCGGGGCGGACCGCGTCGATACCGGCCTGCTGCGCGTCCAGGACGAGCGTGTAGAGATCGCGCTGCAGGGGCGTGAAGGTCCCGTCGATCGGCAACGTGCGGGTCACGTCGGCGGTGTAGAGCGACGACGCCTCGACGCCCATGTCGAGGAGCACCAGCTCGCCGGGGTTGATCGGGCCGCTGTTGTCGATCCAGTGCAGGGTCGTCGCGTGCTTGCCGCCGCCGACGATCGAGTCGTAGCCGATGTCGTTGCCCATGGCTCGCGCCCGCCGGAAGAACGTCCCCTCGATCCAGCGCTCGCCGTACTTGAGCACGTTGTCCCACTCACGGACGCTGTCGGCGAACCCGAGGGTGGTGATGTCGCACGCCTCCTGGAGCTGCTCGAGCTCCCAGGAGTCCTTGACCAGGCGCATCTCGCTGACCACGCGGGCGAACTCCTCGTCGCGCCCCTCGTCGGCCGCGATCGCGTTGTCGACGGTCGCGTCGACGCCGCGCAGCACCCGGGTCTTGCCCGAGGACTTCAAGACCGGCGGGAGGTCGTCGATGTGACGGCAGGGGAGGCCGAGCGAGGACTGCATCTCGTTCAGCGACGGCCGCCGGCCGGCCCACAGCTCGCCGTACTGCCGGTCGCGGAAGAACTCGTCGGTCTGCCGTGAGGAGCGGGGGCGCGCGTACAGCGCGGACTCGCCGTCCTCGATCACGAGCACCGCGTCGGTGGTCTGGTTGCCGCACAGGTAGGTGTGCGCCGTCTCTGGGCGGAAGCGGTAGTCGGTGTCGTTGGAGCGCACCTTGAACGTCCCCGCCGGGATCACCAGGCGCTCGCCAGGGAACATCTCCGCGAGCCTGGCGCGCCGCGTCTCGGCCCATGACGCCACCGGGTGCGGCGGCAGGTCGAGGTCACGGTCGCCCCAGCCCTGGCGCATGAACGCCGCGTAGGCCTCCGGCACCGCCGGGTCATGGCTCTCGGTCTTGGGCTCTGGGGTGTCGGTGCCCTCGGGCGGGGTCGCCGCGTCGGCAGGCACGAGGTTCTCGTTGCGGGTGTCGTCGCTCACAGCAGCACTGTACGACGGGCCCGGTGCCTGCCGCGACGCGGAATCGCCCACCCTCGGCCGATAGGCTCAGGGCCATGAACGGGGCGACCAGGCGACATCACGGCAACGTGGTGTTCACCGTCGTTGTCGCGGCCACCATGCTGCTGGGGGCCGGGGTGATGGCCCTTGTCCTCGTCGCCTCCGGAGCGCCGAGCGCCCTGGTCGTCGGCACGCTGCTCGCCGCGCTGCCCGTCGGGCCCCTCGTGGCGGTGTTCCTCTGGCTCGACCGCTACGAGCCCGAGCCTCGCAGCTTCATCGTCACAGCTCTGGGCTGGGGGGCGTTCGTCGCCACAGCGGCCGCCCTGGTCGTCCAGGCGCTGGACCAGTTCGCCTTCGGCCGTCCCGAGTCGCTGAGCGCCGCGATCGTCGCGCCGATCAGCGAGGAGGCCATGAAGGGACTCTTCGTCCTGCTGCTGGTGGTCGCGCGCCGCCGGGCGATCGACGGGGTCCTCGACGGGATCGTCTACGCAGGGATGGTCGGGATCGGCTTCGCCTTCACCGAGAACATCCTCTACCTCGCCGCGGCGTACATGGGAGGGGAGGGGATCGGCCCCGGCGGCATCGGCGCGGTGACCGGCACCTTCGTCGTACGCGGCATCTTCAGCCCGTTCGCGCACCCCTTCTTCACGGCGTTGTTCGGGATCGGAGTCGGGTACGCCGTCGTGACCCGAAGCGCGTTCTGGCGCGTGGCCGCACCCGTGCTCGGGTACGCCCTCGCCGTGACGGCGCACGCCCTGTGGAACGGCGCCGCCTACTTCGGCGGAGGCGAGTTCTTCGTGCTCACCTACCTGTTCCTGATGGTGCCCGCCTTCCTCCTCGTGGCCGGGTTCGCCGTGTGGGCCCGTCAGCGGGAGGGCAAGATGCTCGCCCGCGCGCTCACAGACGCCGCCCAGCGCGGTTACCTCTCGCCCTACGAGGTGCCCTGGCTGGTGCGGATCCCGGGACGCCGTGCGGCACGGACGTACGCCAAGCAGGTGGGTGGCGAGCCGGCTCTGGAAGCCATGCAGGAGTACCAGCAGCAGGCGATCGAGCTCGGCTTCCTGCACGACCGCTTCCTGCGCGGGACGGCTCCGGCCGACGTCATACCACGCGGCCAGGCGATGGTGGACCGGCTCGCCATGCTGCGGCCCTACGTCGCATTCCCGGCCGCCGACTGGTACAACTTCAGTGACCCAACCCAGGCTGGAAGGTGGACGGTGAGCACGCCCGCTACGCCGACGGACATGATCACCGCGCTGGTGCGACTCCGCGAGGCCCTCCAGGCGGCGCACCTTCCGCTGGACCTGCCCGTGGTCGAGGAGCGCCGCAGGGACCAGCGCGAGATGGTCGACCAGGTCGAGGACTACGTCCTCCCGCGCCTGATCCAGATCGACGCACCACTCCTCACCGTCGTGGGCGGTTCGACCGGCGCCGGGAAGTCGACGCTCGTGAACTCGCTCGTCGGCACCGTCGTCACCGAGCCCGGGGTCCTGCGCCCGACGACTCGTTCGCCCGTGCTGGTGCACAACCCGGCCGACGCCGACTGGTTCGACAAGGAACGGATCCTGCCCGACCTCGCGCGCACCACCGGCGCCACCGGCGACCCGGGCGCGCTGCAGCTCGTGCCGTCCACCGCCGTACCCGAGGGTCTCGCGATCCTCGACGCGCCCGACATCGACTCGGTCGAGGAGCGCAACCGGACCCTCGCCGCACAGCTGCTGGCTGCCGCGGACCTGTGGCTCTTCGTCACCTCTGCGGCGCGCTATGCAGACCAGGTGCCGTGGGACTTCCTCAAGACGGCCGCCGAGCGCAGCACCGCGGTAGCGATCGTGCTCGACCGCACACCGCCGAGCGCTGTGGCCGAGGTCAGCGGGCATCTCGCGCGCATGCTGACCGCACGCGGACTGCGCGACTCGCCGATGTTCACCGTCGCCGAGGGCAAGGTCGACGAGAACGGACTGCTGCCCTCCGCCGCGGTCGCGGACATCCGCGGATGGCTGAACTCGCTCGCCGAGGACACCAACGCCCGCGCCGCGGTGGTCAAGCAGACTCTCCAGGGTGCGATCCGCACGTTGTCACACCACGCCCACGACGTCGCCGACGCCTCGACCGCACAGGTCACGATGGTCGCCCGGTTGCGCAAGGACGTCGACCACGCCTACGACGAGGCCCTGCGCGGTGTGGACGAGGCGTCCGCGGACGGCACGCTGCTGCGCGGCGAGGTTCTCGCCCGCTGGCAGGAGTTCGTCGGCACCGGCGAGCTCCTGCGCTCACTCGAGACCAAGGTCGGCTGGCTGCGCGACCGCGTCGTCGGAGCGGTCAAGGGCCGTCCGCAGCAGGTCGAGAAGGTCACCGTCGCCGTCGAGTCGGGTCTCGAGACGCTGATCCTCGAGCATGCCGAGAACGCCGCCGAGCAGGCAGAGGCGTCCTGGGGCTCGGTCCAGGCCGGGCGACACCTCCTCGAGGACTCGGGCCGCGACCTCGGTCGTGCCTCTCGCGACTTCCGCTCCCGCGCCGAGCGCGCGGTGCGTGACTGGCAGCGCGGCGTGCTGGAGATGGTGCGCACCGAGGGCGCGGAGAAGCGCTCCACGGCGCGGTTCCTCGCCTTCGGCGTCAACGGCCTCAGCGTCGCGCTGATGATCGTCGTGTTCGCCTCGACCGCCGGCGTCACCGGTGCAGAGGTCGGGATCGCCGGTGGCTCCGCGGTCATCGGCCAGAAGCTTCTCGAGGCCGTCTTCGGCGACCAGGCGGTACGACGGCTCGCGGCCAACGCTCGTGCGGACCTCAACCGTCGCGTCGAGGCGCTGCTCGACACCGAGCGCCGCCGCTACCTCGAGGTGCTCGACGACCTGGAGATCGACCCGGCCGCCGCGGAGAACCTGCGCGCCGTCTCCCGACGTATCGACGACCTGCGTTTCGCCGCCCAGATCGCCCCTACACCCGCCGAGGAGAGCTCGTTGCAGAAGATCGCCCCTGACGACGTCCATGGCGGCACCGCATGACGGCGCTCGTCGAGGGTGCCAAGCGTCTCGTCGGCAAGGGCTCGTCCGATGTGAACGACCGGGTCGAGGGGCTCGCGAAGGCCGTCGAGGCCGCACGCGGCCGGCTCGACGACTCCGTGGTCGACGACGCGGCCGGTGTGGTCGAGCGGGCCGGCGCCCGCATGCGGCTTTCCGCGGACCACACCGTCGTCGCGCTCGCCGGCGCGACCGGGTCGGGCAAGTCCTCGACCTTCAACGCGGTCACCGGGCTCGACCTCGCCGCCGTGGGGGTCAAGCGGCCCACCACGTCGTGGACGATGGCGTGCACGTGGGGCGCCGAGGGGTCCGGCGAGCTGCTCGACTGGCTCGGTGTGCCCGGTCGCCACCAGGTCAGTCGCAGCAGCATGCTCGACGTCCCGACCAACGACGACCGGGACCTCCAGGGCCTCGTCCTGCTCGACCTGCCCGACCACGACTCGACCGAGGTGGCCCACCACGTCGAGGTGGACCGGCTCGTGAAGCTCACCGACGTGCTCGTCTGGGTCCTCGACCCGCAGAAGTACGCCGACGCGGCGATCCACGACCGCTACCTGCGCCCGCTGAACTCGCACAAGGACGTGATGCTGGTCGTGCTCAACCACATCGACGAGGTGCCGGCGGACCGGCGCGAGTCGATGGTCGCGGACCTGAAGCGGCTGCTGAAGGACGACGGGCTCGAGGACGTCCCGGTCTTCACCACCTCGGCAAGGCACGGCGACGGCGTGGCCGAGCTCAAGAAGGAGCTCGCCGCTCGTGTCGCAGCCAAGAAGGCGACGCGCACGCGCCTGCTCGCCGATGTGAAGGCCGTGGCCGAGCGGATGCGGGAGCAGAACGGCACCGCGAAGCCCGGCGACGTCGCGCGGGCGCGCAAGAGCGAGCTCGTCGACGCCTTCGCCGACGCCGCGGGTGTGCCGACCGTCGTGGACGCCGTGGACAAGGCGACGAGGGTCCGTGGCAGGCAGGCGACCGGCTGGCCGGTCACCAAGTGGCTCGCCCGGCTGCGTCCGGACCCGCTCAAGCGACTCCACCTCGACCTCGGGCCCCGAGGCAAGGAGCTGACCGCGGGGGCACGGTCCTCGGTCCCCGAGGCGACCCAGGTGGAGCGAGCACGCGTGGACACCGTGGTGCGCGCGATGGCCGACGACGCCGCTGACGGGCTCACCCCGCCGTGGGCGACCGCGGTGCGCCACGCCTCGGTCTCCCGCCTCGAGGACCTCAACGACGCGTTGGACCGTGCGGTCGGGGGCACCGACCTCGGTGTCGCGCGTACGCCGGTCTGGTGGAGGCTCGTCCGGTTCCTCCAGTGGCTGATGTTCTTCGTCGCGGTGGCCGGTGCGCTCTGGCTGGCCGGACTCGTGGTGATGGGCTACCTCCAGCTGCCCGAGCCGACGACGCCGAAGTACCTCGGCCTGCCGGTGCCGACGCTGATGCTCGTCGGGGGCGCGCTGGCCGGTGTGCTCCTCGCGCTGCTCTCGCGCCTGTTCACCTCTGTCGGAGCCCGGCGCAGAGCACGCTCGGCGGACCGGCGGTTGAGAGCGGCGATCGGCGAGGTGACCGAGGAGCTCGTCGTCGAGCCGATCGAGGCCGAGCTCGAGGCCTACCGCCGCGCGCGGGACGGTCTCGCCACAGCCCTCCGCTGAGTCGTCGGCCGCGCGCTCGTGTCAGGAGTCCTCGAGCTCCAGGGCCGACGTCGGATCTCGTCCACAACGCGGGTCAGCAGGCCGCCCCTCCACAGGTCGGGCGTCGGAGGTATCGCGACCGGGCACCTGATCGGCAGCCTTTGCGGAACGGGAACAACCGACGCAAAGGAGCAGAGACATGGGCGACACGTACGTCACCTTCCACGGGTGGGTGGGCAACGAGGTCACGCACCGCGACGTGAACGGAGTCTCGGTGGTCAACCTGCGGGTGGCATCGACGCCGAGGATCAAGCGCAAGGGCCAGTGGATGGACGGCGCAACCACCTGGTACTCCGTGTCGGCCTGGCGGGCGCTTGCCGACAACATCAGGGACTCGGTGAAGAAGGGCGACGCCGTGATCGTGCACGGCAGGCTCCGCAGCGACGCCTGGGAGCGTGAGGACGGCCAGATCTCGAGCACGCTGCTGGTGGAGGCGAACTTCGTGGGGCACGACCTGTGCCGGGGCACGAGCGTCTTCCTCCGGTCCACCAAGCCGGAGCGGCAGGAGACCGATGCCCACGACGAGCTCGCGGAGATGATCCACCGCGAGGCCGACAGCATGGTGCAGCTCGACAGCTGGGGGAACCCGGTCGCACCGCCGAGCGACGGCGCCGAGCAGCGTCACGACGAGTCGGCCGCCTGAGGCGGGTCAAGCCGGTGCAGGCCGATTGGAGCCGACGGGGGAGAGCGCCGTAGTCTCTCCCGCATGGCTGAGTACGTGTTCACGCTGCGCAATGTGCGCAAGGCCCATGGCGACAAGGTTGTCCTCGACAACGTCACCTTGTCCTTCCTCCACGGGGCCAAGATCGGTGTGGTGGGACCCAACGGCACCGGCAAGTCCACGCTGCTGAAGATCATGGCGGGCCTCGACCAGCCGTCCAACGGGGACGCGATCATCGACCCGGAGGCCACGGTCGGGATGCTCCAGCAGGAGCCGCCTCTGACCGAGGGCAGGACCGTCCTCGAGAACGTCGAGGAGGCCGTCGGCGAGATCAAGGCGAAGCTCGACCGCTTCAACAAGATCTCCGAGGAGCTCGGCAGACCCCGACGCCGACTACGACAAGCTGCTCGCCGAGATGGGGGACCTGCAGACCGACCTCGACCACGCCAACGCGTGGGACCTCGACAGCCGGCTCGACCAGGCGATGGACGCGCTGCGCTGCCCGCCGCCGGACGCCCTCGTGGACAACCTCTCCGGTGGTGAGCGGCGCCGCGTGGCCCTGTGCAAGCTGCTCCTCCAGCAGCCCGACCTGCTGCTCCTCGACGAGCCCACCAACCACCTCGACGCCGAGTCGGTTCAGTGGCTGGAGAGTCACCTGGCGACCTACCCCGGTGCGGTCCTGGCCGTGACCCACGACCGGTACTTCCTCGACAATGTCGCGAGCTGGATCCTCGAGCTCGACCGGGGCAAGGCCCACCCGTACGAGGGCAACTACTCGACCTACCTCGAGACCAAGAAGGCTCGTCTCCAGATCGAGGGGCAGAAGGACGCCAAGCGCGCCAAGATGCTGGAGCGTGAGCTCGAGTGGGTGCGCTCGAACCCGAAGGCCCGGCAGGCCAAGAGCAAGTCTCGTCTGGCCCGCTACGAGGAGATGGCCGCCGAGGCCGACCGCAACCGCAAGGTCGACCTTGCCGAGATCAACATCCCGGCCGGTCCTCGCCTCGGCGACGTCGTGCTCGAGGCCAAGGACCTCACCAAGGGCTTCGGCGACCGGGTCCTCATGCACGACCTGTCGTTCTCGCTGCCCCGCGCAGGCATCGTCGGCGTGATCGGCCCCAACGGCGTCGGCAAGACCACGCTCTTCCGGATGATCATCGGGGAGGAGAAGCCCGACAGCGGTGACCTCAACGTCGGCCAGACGGTGAAGATCTCCTACGTCGACCAGAGCCGCGGCGGCATCGACCCGAACAAGAACGTCTGGGAGGTCGTCTCCGACGGGCTCGACCACATCAAGGTCGCGAACTTCGAGATGCCCAGCCGGGCCTACATCGCGTCGTTCGGCTTCAAGGGTCCCGACCAGCAGAAGAAGGCCGGCGTCCTCTCCGGCGGCGAGCGCAACCGTCTCAACCTGGCGCTCACGCTCAAGATGGGCGGCAACATGCTGCTCCTCGACGAGCCGACCAACGACCTGGACGTCGAGACTCTGCAGTCCCTGGAGGACGCGCTGCTCGAGTTCCCCGGCTGTGCCGTGATCACCTCGCACGACCGGTGGTTCCTCGACCGCACCGCGACCCACATCCTCGCCTGGGAGGGCGACGACGAGGACGAGCGGCAAGTGGTTCTGGTTCGAGGGCAACTTCGCCGCCTACGAGGCGAACAAGGTCGAGCGGCTCGGCCCCGAGGCTGCCCGCCCGCACCGCGTCACGCACCGCAAGCTCACGCGCGACTGACGCCGCGAGGCGACATGTACGACGACGAGGCCCCCGGCATCCTGCCGGGGGCCTCGTGCGTTCGGTGCTTCAGGCGCTGATCAGCGCTTCTTCTGGCGGTTCGCCTGGAACTTCGCGTAGGCCTCACGGGCCTTCTGCTGGTTCTCCGGCTTTCGAGCCACGTCGACGAGCTTCGCGACGGCTCCCAGCTTGACTGCTTTGCTCATGAATCCCATGCCGCCAAGGTACCCGCTCAGGCACCTGGCATGCCCCCGGCCGCCAATCGGCAGGTCACACCACCTGGGCCGTTCAGCGGATGTCGGCGGCCGGGTTGTTCTCGATCAGCTTGTCCGTGACGGCGTTGAAGACCCGGCCTACGGCGGCGAAGTCGTCCTCGTCGACGAGATCGACGAGGAACTGCCGGACGCCCGCCACGTGGATCGGCGCCGCCGCCTGCAGCACCGAGAAGCCCTTCGAGGTCAAGACTGCCTCCACGCCGCGGCCGTCGGAGGCGCAGGCGCTGCGGTTGACGAGCCCGTCCTTCTCCATCCGGGCCACGGTGTGGGTGACGCGGCTGCGGGAGTGGCTCACGGAGTCGGCGAGAACGGCCATGCGCATGCGGTGGTCGCGGGCCTCCGAGAGCCGCACGAGGATCTCGTACTCGGGCACCGAGAGGCCGTGGTGTTCGCGCAGGTCGCGGTCTAGACGGTCCATGAGCAGCGTCGTACCGACCAGGTAGGCGCGCCAGGTGCGCTGCTGGTCGCTGTCCAGCCACTGGGTCTCGGTCACGTTCGTGGTCATGGGAACAATCCTACCTATCGCACAGTTGAAGCTTCAATGAAAGCCTGCTAGGCTCTTCTCAGAAGTTGAAAACCAAACTACCTCCCCCGCGAAGGAGACACATCATGACCGTCGACGTGCAGAACACCCTCGGCATCCAGGCCGGCACCTGGACCATCGACCCGAGCCACTCCGAGGTCGGCTTCACCGCCCGTCACCTGATGAGCAAGGTCCGCGGCCTCTTCGAGTCGTTCGAGGGCCAGATCGTCACCGGCGAGCAGCCCTCGGCCACCGCGACGATCGACCTGAACTCGATCAACACCCGCGACGCGAACCGCGACGCCCACCTGCGTTCGGCCGACTTCTTCGACGTGGAGAACTCCGGTCCGATGACCTTCACGAGCACGAACGTCGAGCAGGGCGGCAAGGGTCTCCTCGTCACCGGAGACCTCACCATCAAGGGCGTGACCAAGCCGGTCACCGTCGACGTCGAGTACTTCGGCACCGACACCGACCCGTGGGGCGGCACCCGCGCCGGCTTCGAGGGCACGACCCAGATCTCCCGCAAGGAGTGGGGCGTGGACTTCAACATCCCGATGGACGGCGGACGCCTCCTGGTCGGCGACAAGATCGACATCACCGTCTCCGTGCAGGCGGTGCTCCAGCAGGAGCAGTGAGCCGGCTGCCCGGTCAGTGGGCTGCTCTGAGCCCGCTGACCTGACACGCGAAAGGCCCCCGGTTACGCACCGGGGGCCTTCGTGCTGCCTGTTCTCGGCGGCTCGAGCCTGAAGAAGCGGCCTCAGCTCATGCGCTCGAGGACGAGGGCCATGCCCTGACCGCCGCCCACGCACATCGTGATCAAGCCGGTCTGCTTGTCGTGGGTCCTCAGCGAGTTGATCATCGTGTTCTGCAGCCGGGCGCCGGTCATGCCGAACGGGTGCCCCACGGCGATCGCGCCACCGTTGACGTTGAGCTTGTCGATGTCGATGCCGAGGTCCTGGTACGACGGGACCACCTGTGCCGCGAACGCCTCGTTGATCTCGACGAGGTCGATGTCGTCGATGGTCATGTTCGCCCGCGCGAGCGCCTGCTTGGAGGCCTCGACCGGGCCGAGGCCCATGATCTCGGGGGACAGGCCCGTCACGCCGGTGGACACGACCCGTGCCAGCGGGGTGAGGCCCAGCTCCTTGGCCTTGGTGTCGGACATGACCACCACGGCCGCGGCGCCGTCGTTGAGGGCGCAGCAGTTGCCGGCCGTCACGACACCGTCGGGGCGGAACACCGGGTCGAGGCCCGAGACCGCCTCGAGGGTGACTCCGGCGCGCGGGCCGTCGTCCTTGCTGACCACGGTGCCGTCGGGGAGCGTCACCGGGGTGATCTCGTTGGCCCAGAAGCCGTCGACGATCGCCTTCTCGGCGAGGTTCTGGCTGCGGACGCCGAACTCGTCGAGCTCCTGGCGGGAGAGCCCGCGCAGCTTGGCCAGGTTCTCGGCGGTCTGGCCCATCGCGATGTAGGCGTCGGGGATGCGGCCGTCCTCACGCGGGTCGTGCCAGTCCTGGCCGCCCTTGGCCTGGTCCTCGGTGCGCGCCTTGGCCTCGTCGAAGAGCGGGTTCTGGGTGTCGGGCAGGTGGTCGGAGGTGCCCTTGCGGAAGCGTGAGACGGCCTCGACGCCCGCGGAGATGAACACGTCACCCTCGCCGGCCTTGATCGCGTGGAAGGCCATCCGCGTGGTCTGCACGCTCGACGAGCAGTAGCGCGTGATCGTCGCTCCCGGCAGGTGGTCGTAGCCGAGGAGCACCGAGACGATCCGGCCCATGTTGAAGCCCATCTCGCCACCGGGCAGCCCACAACCGAGGTACAGGTCGTCGATGTCCTTCGGGTCGAGCTCGGGGATCTTGTCGAGCGCTGCGCGCACCATCGCCGCCGTCAGGTCGTCGGGACGCATGTCCTTGAGCGAACCCTTGTTCGCACGACCGATGGGGGAGCGGGTTGCGGCAACGATCACTGCCTCGGGCATGGAGGGGCTCCGATCTTCTGTGTGACGTCGTGGGGCCGGGGTCGCGGGACGCGTGCGCCGGCACGCCGACAGCCTAGAACGGATTCCACGACTGCGGGATGTGCGAGAGGCCACATCGAGGACCAGTGGTACGGCGCGGGTGCGGCCGTCGTACGACGAGGTGCTGAGCGTCGTACGACGGTGCGCCGACCGGCGGACCCACCGGCTCTGGCAGGATCGAACCGTGCGCCACGTCTACGACTGCCCGCTCCGATGGGCCGACATGGACTCCCTGGGTCATGTGAACAACGTGACCTATGTGGACTACCTCCAGGAGGCGCGCGTCGACATGTTCGCCGTGCACGCGCCGACGACCGGCGGCGAGGAGCTCGCCGAGGGCGTCGTCGTCGTGCGCCACGAGGTCGAGTTCGTCGCGCCGCTGGTCTTCCGGTTCGAGCCGGTCCGGATCGAGACCTGGATCACCGAGATCAAGGCGGCCACGTTCACGATGGCCTACGAGATCCTCGACGAGCTGCCTGACGGGAGACGGAGGGTCTACACACGGGCGACGTCGGTCCTGACACCGTTCGTGTTCTCGCAGGAGCGGCCGCGTCGCCTGCGGGCGGAGGAGCGCGCGGTGCTCGAACGCTTCCTGGAGCCGGCCGGGTCGGCAGAGGGCGGTGCGTCGTGAGCCGACACGTCTACCCGTGCCGCGTCCGGTTCTCCGACGTCGACATCTACGGCCACGTCAACAACGTGAAGTACTTCGAGTTCTACCAGGAGGCCCGGCTCGCCTACCTCACCGCGATGGGACGGGCCGAGGACGAGGGTCGCTTCGCGGTCGTCGTCGCCCGGGTGAACGTCGACTACAAGCGACCGATCCTGTTCCGCAGCGAGCCCTACGCGGTCGAGTCGTGGATCAGCCGAGTGGGGAACTCCTCGTTCGACCTCCGCGCGGAGATCAAGGACGGTGACACGGTGCTCTCGCGCGCCGACGCCGTGCTGGTGACCTTCGACCTGAAGACCCAGACCGCCCGCAAGCTCAGCGAGACGGAGCGCGAGCGGCTCGAGGCCGCGTTGGAACCATGAGGACACCGATCGTCGTGCACGCGGAGGGACTCGTGCTCCGCGAGTGGGGCAGCGGTGACGTCTCGGCGATGAGCAGGCTGTTCCACGACGTCGAGGTCGACCGCTGGACGCCGCTGGCTCATCCCTTCGACGAGGCGGCCGCACACGCCTACCTCCAGCGCGCGCACGAACGCCGCGCCACGGGAACGCTGCAGCTGGCGATCACGGAGGAGGGTCACGGAGAGCCGCTCGGGGAGGTGCTGCTCTTCCCGGGCGACGAGGACGGCACCTGCGAGCTCGGCTACATGGTGGGTGCCGAGCACCGTGGCCGTCACCTCGCAGTGCGTGCGGTCCGAGCACTGCTCCCCGTCGCGTCGGAGCTCGGTTACCACCTGGCCCGGCTGGTGATCCCTCTGGGCAACGTGGCCAGCGAGCGGGTGGCCCTGGCCGTCGGCTTCGCGCGTGACGACGCAGCCTTGGAGCAGGTCGAGCGCAAGGGCTACGTGCTGCAGCTGGTCAGGTGGACCCGGGCCCTGCCGTGAGCGCTCAGACCGCCCGGGCGAGCGAGAGCGCGAACCTGCCCCGGGTGTCGGTCCACCACCTGTCGAGCTCGAAGCCGGCCGCCTGAAGCTCCCGCTCGACGCCGTCGCGGCGGAACTTCGCCGAGATCTCGGTGCGGATCTCCTCGCCCTCCGCGAGGTCGACCACCATGTCGACGCCCGGGATCTCGACGCGCATCGGTCGCGTCGCGCGAAGGCGCATCTCGATCCACTCGTGCTCGGCGTCCCAGAGGGCCACGTGGCTGAACGCCTCGACCGGGAAGGTCGCGCGGAGCTCCCGGTCGAGGACTCGCAGGACGTTGAGGTTGAACTCCGCGGTGACCCCGGCAGCGTCGTCGTAGGCGCGCACGAGCGTCTCCGCGTCCTTGACGAGGTCGGTGCCGAGCAGCAGCCACTCGTTCGCGGCAAGGACGCCTCGGACGCTGCTGAGGAACTCGTGACGCTCCCCGGGCAGCAGGTTGCCGATCGTGCCGCCGAGGAAGGCCACCAGTCGGGGGGACTCCCCGGGCAGGTCGGCGAGCGGCTCGGTGAAGTCGCCCACCACGCCGTGGACCAGGAGGCCGGGGTAGTCGGCGACGATCGCGCCGGCGGCCTCGCGCAGCGCCGTCTCGGACACGTCGAGGGGCACGAACTCCCGCAGCGTGCCGTGGGCCCGGAGGCTGTCGAGCAGGAGCCTGGTCTTCTCCGAGGACCCCGACCCGAGCTCCACCAGGCTGCGGGCACTGGTTCGGGCGGCGAGCTCGGCGGCGTGAGAGTCGAGGATCTCCCGCTCCGCGCGCGTGGGGTAGTACTCCGGGAGGCGGGTGATCTGCTCGAACAGCTCGCTCCCGCGGGCGTCGTAGAACCATTTGGGAGGCAGCCACTTCGGGTTGGCGCCGAGGCCGGTGCGAACGTCGTGGCGCAGGGCCCGGCCGGCGTGGTCGGGCGTGAGTCGCACCTCGACGGTGGGCCCGGTGATGGAGGTCGTCATGGGTGCGTCCCTTTCAGGTGGACCGGGGCCGGCGGGTGGAGTGGCCGGGTTCGGGAGGGCCGGGGAGGGTCGGACTGAGTGGCCGGGTCTTGATGCCGTCTGTCGTCGCGACCACCAGCTGCCGGTCCGGCACGGGTTGCCAGCCGTCAGCGCCCCCGAACGGCTCCGAGCTGACGAGCACATGGTCGGGAGCCTCGAGGACCGAGAGGCTGTGGCCCCAGGTGGACGCGACCACCGTCGAGCCGTCGGTGAGCAGGAGGTTCAGCCGCGAGCCCGGTGCAGCCTGCGCGACCTCTGTCGTGACCTCCTCCACGACGCGTTCGGGGTCGTGGCCGTCGAGGAGCCGGCGCAGAGCCAGTGCCCACAGCAAGGCGCTGTCGGTGGGTGCCTCCAGGCGCATCAGGTCGGCCGTCGGGAGGGTCCCGGCGAGAGCCTCGACCGTGGCCGGCCAGCCCGTGACCACACCGTTGTGGCTGAACAGCCAGCGGCCGTGGCGGAACGGCGCGCACGCGGTCTCGGTCACCGGCATGCCGGTCGTGCCGTTGCGCGCGGCAGCCACCAGGGTCGTCGTACGGATGGCGCGACCGAGGTCCGCCAGCGAGCCGTCGGCCCACATCGGGACCGACCGCCGGTAGCGACGCGCGTCGCCGGGACCGTCGTACCAGCCGAACCCGAACCCGTCGGCGTTGACCGAGCCGCTTCCGCGCATGTCTGCCGGGGCCCAGGTCTGCTCGAGCAGCGAGTGCTCCGGCGCGAGCAGCAGCTCAGCCACGGAGACCGGCGCGCCGAGGTAGGCGAGGTGGCGGCACATGTCAGCCCAGCTCCTCGGCGGCGGCGTCTCGCGCGCACCTGAAGCCGGCGAAGATCTGTCGCCGGACCGGGTAGTCCCAGTTGCGGAACGTGCCACGACAGGCGACGGCGTCGGTGCCGAAGGAGCCGCCGCGCAGCACCTTGTAGTCGGAGCCGAAGAAGACCGCGGAGTACTCCGGGTAGGGGAAGACCGCGAAGCCGGGGTAGGGCGTGAAGTCGCTGGCGGTCCACTCCCACACGTCGCCGATCAGCTGGTGTACGCCGAGGGGGGAGGCGCCCGCCGGGTAGGCCCCGACCGGTGCTGCTCGCAGGTGCCGCTGACCGAGGTTGGCGTGCTCGGGTCCGGGATCCTCGTCTCCCCACGGGTAGCGCCGGGAGCGGCCCGTCCCGGGGTCCCACCGCGCGGCCTTCTCCCACTCGGTCTCCGTGGGCAGCCGCTTGCCGGCCCAGGCCGCGTAGGCCTCGGCCTCGTGGAAGCACACGTGGGTCACCGGTTCGTCCGCCCGGACCGGCTCGACCACACCGAAGCGCCTTCGCAGCCACCGGTCCCCGTCACGGGTGAGGAACTGAGGCGCCTCGAGCCCCGCCTCCTGGACATGGCGCCAGCCGTCGGGGGACCACCACCGCTCCTCGGCGTAACCGTCGGCCTCGACGAAGCGGAGGTACTCGCCGTAGGTCACGGGCGCGGTGTCGATGAAGAACGCCTCGGTGTACGCCGGATGGGCGGGCCGTTCGTTGTCCAGAGCCCATGGCTCGGTCGAGGTGCCCATCGTGAACTCGCCGGCGGGGACGAGCGCCTCCGCGGCCGGAAGCGGGGAGCGGGCCGGCGGAGGCTCGTCGGCGTGCAGCACGGGTGCGCCGACCCGGAGCTGGTGGGTGGCGAGCATCGTCTCGTCGTGCTGCTGCTCGTGCTGGACCACCATGCCGAAGGCGAAGGCGTTCTGCACGAGCGGTCGCCCTTCGAGGTTGGACCCGTCGAGCACGTCGAGCACCTTGTCGCGGACCTCTCGCACGTACGCGCGCGCCTCGACCGGGCCGAGCAGGGGCAGCTCGGGGCGTGAGGCACGGCCGTGCTTGAACGCGTCGTAGAGGTCGTCGATGTCGCTGCGGACCGGGTCGCGGCCGCCTACGTCGCGCACCAGCCAGAGCTCCTCCTGGTTGCCGACGTGGGCGAGGTCCCAGACCAGGGGCGACATCAGCGGGGAGTGCTGGCGGACCAGGTCGTCGTCGTCCACCGCGTCGGTCAGTGCCGTGCTGCGGGCGCGGGCGCGCTCGAGGTGGTCGGCGGCACGTGCGCGCAGCTGCTCGATGCCGAGACCGGACAGGGGGAGCTCCTGCTCGAAGCTGCTCATGCGGGTTGTCTCCTTGCTGCGTCGGCTGAGGTGCGGCGGTGGACCTGCTCCAGGGCTTCCGCGGCGACGCCGGCGGGGACGGTGGGATCGACGTGGTCAGCGGCCAGCTCGACCAGGCCGCGAGCAGCGCGTCGCAGGGTGTCGTCCTGCAGGCCGCTGCGTGCCGCGGTGAGCCACTTGTCCGAGCAGTGCTCGGTCAGCTCACAGGCGAGGTCGGCGACCTTGGTGGAGGACAGCAGGGCGCTCAGGAGCAGGAGCGGGTGGTGCCACGTCCCCGCCGGCTGAGCGTCGAGGTAGCGCACCTCGACGTACCCCCTCGGGCGGACCGGCGGGAAGAGGGTGCTCAGGTGGTAGTCGAGGTCGTCGTAGGTCGGCGGCGCCTCTCCCGCCCCGGCGAGCCAGGACCGGAAGGACATCGGACGGTGGGGCGTCCAGTCGCCGCGTTGCCGGCGTACACACATGACCGGCGCCGCCATCACACGCTCGACCCACGAGCTGACCGGGTCGCGGTCGCTCCGGAGCGGGTGCGTGAACGGCGGGCAGGTGCCGAGCGTCGCCCGCAGCCGGTTCGAGACCCAGCCGGTGCGCAACCCCTGGACGACAGGGGAGTTGGCGAAGAGCGCGACGAGCGCGGGACCCACGCTGTGGAGTGCCCGGAAGCGCAGGGGTGCGTCGGAGGACTCGCCGGCGTCGAGGCACACCTGCGTGCTGGCGGTGCTGCACATCATCGGAGATCCCCACGGGCCGCGGCCGTCGAGGAAGCCCTGCATGGCGGAGTACCGCGGCACGTCGAGCATGCGGGCCGGCGGCCGGTGCGGGTCGATCCCGGCGTCGCCGCGCACGAGACCCGCAGAACCCAGGAGGGCGTCGAGGGCGGCGAGGTCGCTGTCGACCGCGGAGACGAGTGCACCGACGTCAGTGCTCGGAAGGCTGGAGATCTCGACCTGGCCGCCGGGCTCGACGGTGACCAGGGAGCCGTGAGGAAGGGGGTCGTGGGTGCTGTGCGGGGTGACGGTGGGTGGTGCGTGGCGGCCGAGGGCCGAGGCCAGCAGACGGGGGTCGAGAGGTCGGTTCGCGTCGCCGCGATGGTGAACCGTCCACTCGAGCTCGACCCCGACCCGTTCGGGAGGCCCGTGCTTGAAGCACACGATCGCGACGTAGGCCTCGGCATCCTCCTCGTGGGGGATGGGCCTCGGATCGCAGGTGGTGGCCTGGGTCACCCGGCCACCATGGCCGACGCCGGCGAGGCGCGCAAGGGGGCCCCGGTGGCCACGGGGCGACGAGGAGGTGAACCAGGACGAGCCTGCTACTCCTCGATGGTGTTGATCATGAACTGCGCCGCATGCGTGACGTAGTCCCAGAACTTCGCATCCTGCTCAGCGGTGAGGTTGGCGGCGTCCAGACCGGCGCGGAAGTGGAGCAGCCAGTGGTCGCGTGCGGCGGGCGTGACGGCGAAGGGCGCGTGGCGCATGCGCAGCCGCGGGTGGCCGCGGTTGTCGGAGTACGTCGTGGGTCCGCCCCAGTACTGGGCGAGGAACAGCGTGAAGCGCTCCGCAGCCGGGGCGAGGTCCGCCTCGGGGTACATCGGCCGGAGGACCTCGTCGGTGGCCACGCCCTCGTAGAAGCGGTCGACGATCTTGCGGATCGTGGGCATGCCGCCGATCTCGTCGTAGAACGTCTGAGCCGTGTTCTCGTCCTGGATGGTCACTTGTCTATTGTCCCCTTACGGGCAAGAGTCGGGTAATCGCGGCGTCACAGCCGTTCCGGCGCAACGCCACCTCATCGACATCCGAAGGAGCTTGTATGGCAACGACTCGCACCGCCGCCACCCGCTGGGAGGGCTCGCTGCTTGGAGGGAGCCGGCAAGGTCACGATGCACTCCTCCGGGATCGGCACCTACGACGTCTCCTGGCCGGCTCGCGACCGAGGAGCCCAACGGGAAGACCAGCCCGGAGGAGCTCATCGCAGCCGCGCACTCCTCGTGCTTCTCGATGGCGCTCTCGGGCGCGCTGGCCAAGCAGGGCACGCCTCCGACCTCGCTCGACACCAAGGCCGACGTGACCTTCCAGCCGGGTGAGGGCATCACCGGCGTCCACATCACCGTGGTCGGTGACGTCGAGGGCATGAGCGACGAGGACTTCAAGGCCGCCGCCGAGGGCGCCAAGCAGAACTGCCCGGTGTCGAAGGCGCTGACGGCGGCACGACCATCACGCTGGACGCCTCGCTCGCCTGACCCTGGTCGACAGCGGGCTCGCGCCTGACAGAGCACCGACGAGCCGCCGCCTCTGCCCCTCTCCGGGCCAGATGCGGCGGCTCGACCGGTCTCCGGCAGGGCTGACGCGCCGTCCCGAGGACCTCAGGTGACCTTGGCGTCGTGGTTCGCGTTGACCGTCGCTCGTCTCGACGCGCGGCCTCGTCCTCGGCCTGTGCCTTGGGTGCGGGCGCCTCCCGGTGCCACACGACACGCTGCGGCAGCGGGATCTCGATGCCCTCGTAGTCGAAGCGCGACTTGATGCGCTCGCGCATCTCGCGGGCGACCTCCCACTGCTCGAGCGGCGCGGTCTTGAGGGTGACGCGGACCACGATCGACTCCGGGTCGAGGGACTGCACGCCCCAGACCTCGGGCTCCTCGATGATCTTGCCCTTGAAGTCCTCGTCCTCCCACACGTCGTGGGCGATGTCCTTGAGGAGGTCCTGCACGCGGTACAGGTCCTCGGAGTAGCCGACGCGGATGTCGAGGACCGTGCGAGCCCAGTTCTGGCTCATGTTGCCGATGCGGAGGATCTCGCCGTTGCGGACGTACCAGACCGTCCCGTCGACGTCCCTGAGCCGCGTCACGCGGAGGCTGACCGCCTCGACGGTGCCCGAGGCCTCGCCCGCGTCGATCACGTCACCGACGCCGTACTGGTCCTCGAGGATCATGAAGATGCCGGACAGGAAGTCCTGGACCAGGCTCTGTGCTCCGAAGCCGAGGGCCAGACCGATGATCCCTGCGCTCGCGATGAGCGGCGCGACGTTCACGCCGATCTCGGACAGCGCCATGATCGTGACCATGGTGAAGACCACAGCGGTGACGACGCTCTTGAGCAGCGAGGCCATGGTCTTCGCGCGCTGCTCCCGGCGCGCGGCGGCCGGTGAGCCGGTGACGGTGCCCTTCTCCGAACGCCCCAGCCGACCGTGCGTGAAGGCGTGAGGAACGACACCCGAAGCCGCCCGGCTGGTGAGACGGTCGATCAGCTTGTGCAGGAGCCACCGCGCCACGACGCCCATGAGGAACAGTCCGAGGACGGCGAGTCGGCTTGCCGATCACCCACGCGGCGGCGACGCCGAGGAACTCGTTGTCCGTCCACCGGACGACGAGGTCGCACGAGTCGCTGTTGAGGGCAGAGCAGACCTGTTCGTTCTCGAAGAGGTTCATGCGTGGCAGGTTACGAGATGGGGCGGAGAGGGCAAAACGAGGTTCGGTACCCTTGACGTCGTGATGTCTGACCTCAACGCGCGCGTCGTACGACGCTCTCTCCGCGCCCTCGTCCTGACGCCGGCCGTGGTTCTGCCCCTGGTCGCCGCACCGGCCTTCGCCGCTCCGCCGGAGGCGTGGCCGACCGCCGACTCGGTGAGTGGCCTCGAGTTCCTGCTGGTGCTCCTGATCATCCCGCTCGGCCTCGCGGTGGTGATCAGCGTTCTCGCCACCGTCCCCTCGCTGATCGGCGGGAGCAAGCACGGCTCCGGCGAGACCTGGCGCGAGGAGAAGGAGTGGTTCGGCGGGCCCAAGGACGGCGTCCAGGCCACCGACAAGGCTGAGCCGGGCGCGAGGGTGGAGCGACGAGGTGGCGCAAGTGCCCGCTGGTGACGCGTTCACCGCGCGCGAGCGCTACGACATCGACAAGGCCATCCGCGACGCGGAGACCGTGTCGCGCTACGAGTTCTCGGTCTTCGTCGGTTCCTCGGAAGGCGAGAGCCGGCCGTTCGCCGAGCGGCTCCACGCGACACTCGTCGCGCCGGAGCGTTCGATCCTCGTGATGGTCGACCCCGTGGCCCGGGCCCTCGAGATCGTCACCGGTACGACGGTCCGCCGGGACCTCGAGGACGGCGAGGTCCAGCTCGCCGCGCTCACCATGCAGAGCGCCTTCGTGGCCGGAGACCTCGTCGGCGGCATCACGCGCGGCGTCATGATGCTCGCCGAGCATGCGCGCAGACCGCGGATGCTCCACGCCGAGAGCTGACCGCTCCGCAACTGCTTCCAAGCAGCAGAGGCCGCCACCCGAGGGGTGGCGGCCTCTGCTGTCTGGTCAGGTCTGGACCCGTCCGGTGGTCAGCCGGCGTCCTTGGCCTGCGCGGCGAGCGCGCGGGCGATGTCCGCGCGACCCTCCCGCACGTAGCGCTTCGCGGCCGGGTTGGCGTCCGAGGACTCGAGCCACGCGTCGACCGTGTCGAGGGTCTCTGCGCTGATCAGCGTCCGCGGGAACATGTACTCCAGGATCGTGGTGGCCCGCTGGGTGCCCTTCTGCTCCCAGATGGTCGACGCCACGTCGAGGTAGCGCGCGAGGTATGGACGCGTCACCTCGTCCTGGCCCGGCACGTTGAAGGCGAACGCGATGCTGCGCTGCGTCTCGTTCGGCACGTCGTCGCGGATGACCGCGTCGTTCCAGGCCTGCTCCTTGGCCTCGGCGGTCGGGCGCACCGCGAGGGCCGCCGCGGCCCGCTCCTGGCCGGAGATCGTGTTGTCGCGGGCGAGCTCCTCGCCGATCCGGGCCTGGTCGGCACGGCCTCGGGCGGCGAGCGACTTCAGCAGCGTCCAGCGCAGGTCGGTGTCCACGGCGAGCCCCTCGTAGACGACGCTGCCGTCGAGCAGCCCGGCGAGCCGGTCGAGCGCCTCGTCGCTGCGAGCGGCGGTCGCGTAGGCGCGGGCGAAGGCGAGCTGGTGGTCGCTGCCCGCCTCGGCCTGCTCGAGGAGACCGAGCAGCCCCTGCTCCCAGGTGGCGGTGAGCTCATCGCGCCCGGCCGGGTCGGAGTAGCCGTCCACGGCCTGCTGCGCCGACAGCGGCAGCCGGCTGACCGCCATCAGGTCGGTCTCGCTGCCGATGCCGCTGCAGGACCAGCGTGACGAAGTCGGTCGCCGACATCTCCGCGTCACGCGTCATGTCCCACGCCGCGCCCCAGCACAGGGCGCGGGCGAGCGAGTCGTCGAGGGTGGCGATGTCCTCGGACCAGGGTCGCGAGCGAGCGCTCGTCGAGCCGGATCTTGGCGTAGGTCAGGTCGCCGTCGTTGAGCAGCACGAGGTCCGGCTGCTGCTGGCCGACCAGCTCCGCGATCTCGGTGCGCTCACCTGCGACGTCGGTCTCGATCGACGTACGCCGCACGAGCCGGCCGTCCTGGCTGTCGTAGAGGCCGATGCCGATGCGGTGGCGGCGGAGCGTCGGGAAGTCCGGGTGCGCGGACTGCTTGACGGCGAAGGAGGTGAAGCGGCCCTCGTCGTCGACCTCGAAGTCGGGCGCGAGGGTGTTCACGCCGGAGGTCTGGAGCCACTCCTGGGCCCAGTAGGCGAGCTCCCGGCCGGAGGCCTTCTCGAGCGCGCCGAGCAGGTCGGTGAGCTCGCTGTTCCCGAAGGCGTGCTGCCTTGAAGTAGGCGCGGAGCCCGGTGAGGAACTCCTCCTCGCCGACCCAGGCCACGAGCTGCTTGAGCGACGAGGCGCCCTTGGCGTAGGTGATCCCGTCGAAGTTCACCTCGACGGCCTCGAGGTCGTAGTTGTCGGCGGCGATCGGGTGGGTCGAGGGAAGCTGGTCCTGGCGGTAGGCCCAGTTCTTGCGGGCGTTGGTGAACCCGGTCCACGCCTCGGTGTACTTGGTCGCCTGGACCGACGCGTGGTGCGAGGCCCACTCGGCGAAGGACTCGTTGAGCCAGAGGTCGTCCCACCACCTCATGGTCACGAGGTCGCCGAACCACATGTGCGCCATCTCGTGCAGGATCGTGTTGGCGCGCTGCTCGTAGAAGGAGCGGACCTGACGGCTGCGGGGGAGGTACTCGTCGCGGAAGGTCACGCAGCCGGCGTTCTCCATCGCGCCCATGTTGTACTCCGGCACGTAGAGCTGGTCGTACTTGCCGAAGGGGTAGGGGAAGTCGAAGGCCTCCTCGAAGAAGGCGAAGCCCTGCTTGGTGACCTCGAGCAGCTCGTCGACGTCGAGGTACTGCTTCATCGACTGGCGGCAGTAGTGGCCCAGCGAGATGTCGCCGTGCTTGCCGGAGTAGGAGTCGAGGACCTCGTGGTACTCACCGGCGACGATCGCGGTGATGTAGGTCGACATCCGCTCGGTGGTCGGGAAGCTCCAGGTCGCCTTGCCGTCACCGGTCGGCACGGGCTGCGGCGTCGCGGCGTTGGACACGACCTTCCAGCTCTCGGGTGCCGTGACCGTGAACGTGAAGGTGGACTTGAGGTCGGGCTGCTCGAACGTCGTGTACACACGGCGGGCGTCGGGGACCTCGAACTGCGTGTAGGTGTAGACGCGGTCGTCCGCGGGGTCCACGAACCGGTGCAGGCCCTCGCCGGTGCGGCTGTAGGTGCAGTCGGCGACGACGCGCAGCTCGTTCTCGGCGGCGAGCCCGTCGAGAGCGATCCGGTTGTCGCGGTAGACCGCGGCCGGGTCGAGCGGCTCCCCGTTGAGCGTCAGCTCGTGGATCGTCGCGCCGACGAGGTCGGCGAAGGTGGACGCACCCGGCTTCGAGCACGAGAACCGGATCACGGTCGTCGAGCCGAAGGTGGTTTCGGACGTCGTGAGGTCGAGGTCCACGGTGTAGGACTCGACGTCGAGGATCTCGGCGCGAGCGCGCGCCTCATCCCGTGTCAGGTTGGTTCCAGGCATGCGGGCATCCTTTCACCCGGCCCGGGGAACAAGGCAATCGTTTACCGAGTTGTGTAGTAGAAGAAGATTCAACTACCAAGAGGAGGCCTTGTGCCGGCAGAGACGACCGAGACGACCGACCGCACCCCTGTCGACTTCTGGTTCGACCCGCTCTGTCCCTGGGCCTGGATGACGTCGCGCTGGCTGCTCGAGGTCGCGAAGGTACGCCGTATCGCGCCGTCCTTCCACGTGATGAGCCTGGCCTACCTCAACGAGGGCAAGGACGACCTGCCCGAGGAGTACCGGGAGTTCCTGAAGCATGCGTGGGAGCCGGTGCGTGTGGTCATGGCTGCCGCCGACGCCGAGGGCTCCGAGGTCGTCCTCCCGCTCTACTCCGCGCTGGGCAACCGCATCCACCTCGAGGGGCGCAAGGCCGACCGGGGCCTCTTCGAGGAGGCGCTGCAGGAGGTGGGGCTGCCCGTGAAGCTCGCGGACGCGATGGACGACCCGTCGTACGACGACGACATCCGCAAGTCCCACCACCTGGGCATGGACCAGGTCGGCCAGGAGGTCGGCACCCCGGTCATCAGCGTCGAAGGGGTCGCGTTCTTCGGACCGGTCGTCACGCCGGCCCCGAAGGGCGAGGCAGCCGGGAAGCTGTGGGACGGCGTGCTGCTCGTCGCAGGCACCCCGGGCTTCTACGAGCTCAAGCGCTCCCGCGAGAAGGGCCCCGACTTCAGCTGAGGGGCCGGCTCGATCTCTGACTTGCAACGTTCGGCACCACTTGACCGCCCTGAGTGGTGCTGAACGTTGCAAGTCAACGGATGTCGCGGAGGGCGTCCGGGAAGAGCCGGTCGAGCACCCGGCGTACGTGCTCCCCGGCAGTTCCGCGACAGGCGAGCCGACCGGCGCGTAACCGCGTTGCCGCCTTCAATAGGATTCGGTGCATGAGCAAAGTTCTGTCCGCTGTCGCATGGCCGTACGCAAACGGCCCGCGCCACATCGGCCACGTGGCCGGTTTCGGTGTGCCCTCCGACGTCTTCAGCCGCTACATGCGGATGGCCGGACACGACGTGCTCATGGTCTCGGGCACCGACGAGCACGGGACCCCGATCCTCGTTGCGGCGGACGCGGAGGGTGTGAGCGCCCGCGAGCTCGCCGACCGCAACAACCGGCTGATCGTCGAGGACCTCACCGCGCTCGGTCTGTCCTACGACCTGTTCACCCGCACGACCACGCGCGAACCACTACGCGGTCGCGCAGGAGATGTTCACGACCGTGCACCGCAACGGATACATGGTCGAGCAGACGACGAAGGGCGCGATCTCGCCGTCGACCGGCCGCACCCTGCCCGACCGCTACATCGAGGGCACCTGCCCGATCTGCGGAGCCGACGGCGCGCGCGGCGACCAGTGCGACAACTGCGGGAACCAGCTCGACCCGACCGACCTGATCAACCCGCGCAGCCGCATCAACGGCGAGGTGCCGGAGTTCGTCGAGACCCAGCACTTCTTCCTCGACCTGCCCGCGCTCGCCGACGCGCTGGGGGAGTGGCTCGACGAGCGCGAGGCCTCGGGCACCTGGCGGCCGAACGTCATCAAGTTCAGCCAGAACATCCTCGAGGACATCAAGCCGCGCGCGATGACCCGCGACATCGACTGGGGCATCCCGGTGCCGCTCGACGGGTGGCGCGACCAGCCGGCCAAGCGGCTCTACGTCTGGTTCGACGCCGTCATCGGCTACCTCTCCGCCTCGATCGAGTGGGCCCGCCGCCTCGGCGAGCCGGACCGCTGGCGCGAGTGGTGGAACGACCCCGAGGCCCTGTCCTACTACTTCATGGGCAAGGACAACATCACCTTCCACAGCCAGATCTGGCCTGCCGAGCTCCTCGCGTACGACGGCCGGGGCAGCCGTGGCGGAAAGCCGGGCGAGTACGGCGTCCTGAACCTCCCCACCGAGGTGGTCTCCTCGGAGTTCCTGACCATGGAGGGCCGGAAGTTCTCCTCGTCGAAGAAGGTCGTGATCTACGTCCGCGACGTGCTCGAGCGCTACCAGGCCGACGCGCTCCGCTACTTCATCTGCGCCGCCGGACCGGAGAACCAGGACAGCGACTTCACCTGGGCCGAGTTCGTACGTCGCACCAACGACGAGCTGGTCGCGGGCTGGGGCAACCTCGTCAACCGCACCGCGAACATGATCGCGAAGAACTTCGGCGAGATCCCCGAGGCCGGTGAGCTCACCGCCGAGGACACCGCGCTCCTGGCCGGCGTCGAGGCGGCGTTCGACACGGTCGGCGGTCTGATCGGCCGGCACCGGTTCAAGCAGGCGGTGGGTGAGGCGATGCGCACCGTCGCCGAGGTCAACAAGTACGTCTCCGACATGGAGCCGTGGAAGCTCAAGGGTGAGGACGAGCGGGAGCGGCTCGCGACGATCCTGCACGTCACGGCTCAGGCGGTGGCCGACTGCAACCTGATCCTCGCGCCGTTCCTTCCCCACAGCGCCAACGCCGTCGACCGGGTGCTCGGCGGGTCGGGGGAGGTCGCTCCCATGCCTCGCATCGAGGAGGTGGAGGACCTCGACGGCGGGCCGTCGTACCCGATCATCACCGGCGAGTACTCCGCCGCGCCGAGGTGGCAGCGCCACGAGATCACCCCGGGCACACCGATCGCCAAGCCGGACCCGGTGTTCACCAAGCTCGACACCGCGGTGGTCGACGAAGAGCTCGCGCGGCTCGGCGCCTGAGGTGGCCCTGCACCCGCAGTCCGAGGCGGCCCTTGCACTGTGGGCGCAGGGGCCGCGCGTCACGGACGCCGGCTTCGACATCGGCGAGCAGCGGCGCCTTGCACGGGAGCAGGCCGCTGCCGAGCCCCGCGAGGAGGTCGCTCACGTCATCGACGTCGACGCCGACGGGGTGCCCTGCCGCCTCTACCTGCCGGACGGCGACCCGGTCGCAGCCGTGTCCGGATCGCCGGGCGCCATCGTGTTCCTCCACGGCGGCGGCTTCGTCTTCGGCGACCTCGACACCCACGACGCCCAGTCGCGTCGGCTGGCCAACCGCACCGGCATGGCCGTGTGGGCAGTCGACTACCGACGGCCGCCCGAGCACAGGTTCCCGGCCGCACCCGACGACGTCGACACCGCTGTGGCCTGGCTGGTCGGCAGCGGCCCGGCCATGGGCATCGACATCTCCCGGCTGGTGGCGCTGGGCGACAGCGCCGGCGGGAACCTCGCTCTGGTCGCGGCGCTGCGCAACCCGAACCTCTTCGCCGCGACGGTGCTGGTCTACCCGTTCATCGACCCGCGGCTGCGGTTCGAGTCGCACCGGCGGGAGACGAGCGGCTTCGACGCCGCCGAGGCTGCCTGGTACTGGCAGCAGTACGCCGGCTCGCCCGAGGACCTGGACCACCCGGACCTCGCCCCGATCGACTCCGACGCCCTGCACGACCTCCCGCCGAGCCTGGTGGTCCTCGCCGAGCACGACCCCGTCGTGGACGAGGGCGTCGAGCTCGCGCGGCGGATCGAGGCGGTGGGAGTCCCGGTCAGGCTGTCGACGTACCCGGGCATGGTGCACGGCTTCTGGCGCTTTCCCGCCCTCTTCGACGCCGCCGAGGAGTCGCTCGCCGAGATCGCGGAGTTCCTGCGCGCCACGTTGTGAGCCGTGCGCAACGTCATACGCCCTGGTCGCCATGACGACCGGTGCGCAGGACGCCGCAGCGGCTCTGCCACAATTTTTCACATGCGCGTTCACCTCGGATCCGACCACGCCGGCCTCGAACTCAAGGACCACCTGCTGGACTGGCTGGCCACGAAGGGCCACGAAGTCGTCGACCACGGACCCTTCGTCTTCGACGCGGTCGACGACTACCCGCCGTTCTGCCTGCGTGCCGCCGAGGGAGTCGTCGCGGACCGGGAGGACGGCACCGAGGCCTTCGGCGTCGTCATCGGCGGATCGGGCAACGGCGAGCAGATCGCGGCCAACAAGGTCCGGGGCATCCGTGCCGCACTCGTGTGGAGCGAGGAGACCGCCGTCCTGGCGCGCGACCACAACGACGCTAACGTGATCTCGATCGGCGGCCGCATGCACACGATCGACGAGATGACCCGCTTCATCGAGGTCTTCCTGCACACGCCGTACAGCAACGGGGACCGGCACAACCGCCGCCTGGGCCAGATCGCCGGCTACGAGAAGACCGGGAACCTTCCACCGCTCCCGGAGTCGGCCCTCAAGCCCCGGTCCTGACCCCGGCCCAGATGCCCGAGGGTCACACGCTTCACCGGCTCGCCGCGAGCCTTGGCGACCGGTTCGCCGGTCGACGGGTCGAGGTCTCGAGCCCCCAGGGTCGCTTCGCCGAGTCGGCCGCGATGCTCGACGGCAGCTGCGTCGAGGGGGCGGAGGCGTGGGGCAAGCACCTCTTCATCGCCTTCGAGGGGGAGCGGTTCGTCCACGTCCACCTCGGTCTGTACGGCAAGTTCGACGTGTACGACGGTCCGCCGCCGGCGCCCGTCGGCCAGGTCAGGATGCGGCTCGTCACGCCGCCCTCGGAGGAGTCGGGCGCGAACGGCTCCTCGCCGCGTCCGACGTACGCAGATCTTCGTGGGGCGACCGCCTGCGAGCTGCTGACCGAGGACGGGCGCGCCGCGGTCGTGGCGCGCCTCGGCGCCGACCCGCTGCGCGCCGACGCCGACCCCGACCTCGCATGGGCCCGGATCGCTCGTAGCCGGACGCCGATCGGCACGCTGCTGATGGACCAGACCGTCGTGTCCGGCGTCGGCAACGTCTACCGGGCCGAGGTGCTGTTCCGGCACCGGATCCACCCGTTGCGGCCGGGAAACACGCTGCGGCGGGGCCAGTTCGAGGCGATCTGGGCCGACCTGGTCGAGCTCATGGCCGAGGGTGTCCTCACCGGGCGCATCGACACCGTGCGACCCGAGCACACGCCGGAGGCGATGGGTCGCGAGCCCCGCCGAGACGACCACGGCGGAGAGGTCTACGTCTACCGTCGGCATGACAAGCCATGTCACGTCTGCGGCGCTAGAGTGCGCACGGAGGTGCTTGCAGCGCGCAACTCGTTCTGGTGTCCTCGGTGCCAGCCGACGTTCAGGTCGCGCGCCGGGGGTGCCCGCACGTGAACCTCCTGCTGCGTCGTCCGAATACCCGGCCCACCTCGGGTCCCCGACACTAAGGTCTACGTGTGGTTGCTGCCCCCCATCTCGACAGGCTGGCTCGCGTGCCCGCGGGTCAGCTGAGTCGACGCTGGGGACGGGGCTGGCGCCGGATGCGCTACTCCGAGACCACCTGGGCCCTGGTGCTCGGGCTGCTGGCGGTCGTGCTCGGCTCCGGCGTCGTCGCCCTTCCCGACATCACGCCGGTCACCGTCGTGATCATCCCGATGGTGCTCGGCAACCAGCTGCTGGGGCCGCGAACGCTTCCGTGGCTGGTGGTGTTCTGCCTCGGCGTCCTCGTGGTGGGGATCGCGGCGAGGGAGATCCCCATGGACGGCCGTCGCGTGGCCGGGATCGTGATCGACTTTCTCATCGGCCTGATCATCCTCGTCTCCTCCTTCCGGCGTACCCGGCTCGGCGTCGCGGGCTCACGTGGTGAGTCGATGCTGGTCGACCTGCGCGAGCGCATCGCGCGGCAGAGCCAGATCCCGCTGCTGACCCGCGAGTGGTACGCCGAGGCCGTCATGCGCTCCGCCGGCGGTTCGTCGTTCGCCGGCGACTTCATCGTGGCCAGCACCTCGCCGGACGGGCGGAACCTCCAGGTCGCGGTCGTCGACGTCTCGGGCAAGGGCGAGCAGGCCGGCACCCGCTCCCTGCTGCTCTCGGGGTCCTTCGGCGGCCTGCTCGGCGCGCTCCCGCCCGAGCAGTTCCTGCCCGCCGCGAACGACTACCTCCTGCGCCAGGACTGGAGCGAGGGCTTCGCCACGGCGGTCCACCTCTCCCTCGACCTCGACACCGGCACGTTCGAGCTGCGCTCGGCCGGGCATCCGCCTGCCGTCCAGCTGCTCGCGGGCTCCGGCCGATGGGCGATCCACGAGACGGAGGGGCCCGTGCTCGGTCTGATGGCGAACGCGGGCTTCGCCGTCTGCTCGGGGACCCTGAACCACGGGGACGCCTTGATGATGTACACCGACGGCCTCGTCGAGACCCCTGAACGAGACATCTCCCTCGGCATCGACCGGCTGCTCGGGCAGGGGGAGCGGATGCTGCGCCAGGGCTTCGAGCACGGCGCGCGCCGGCTCATCGACGAGCTCGAGTCGATGAGTGACGACCGCGCGCTGTTCCTCCTGCACCGCCGCTGAATGAGCAACGCCCCCTGACCACTGGTCAGAGGGCGTCACGTGGAGCGGATGACGGGAATCGAACCCGCGTAGCCAGTTTGGAAGACTGGGGCTCTACCATTGAGCTACATCCGCATGTTCGCCGACCGGTCGGCGGTGCTGCTCCGGTCAGCGGGTCAATCGTGCCACAGGGCAATCTCCCGGTCCCAATCGGCACTGGTGTCGCAGCATCGGCCGACGTGGTCACGCCGCGATTACGGCGTGCGCGGATCGTCCACTAGACTCCCGTGGGTTCACCGGGGCGTAGCGTAGTGGCTAGCGCGCCTGCTTTGGGAGCAGGAGACCGCAGGTTCGAGTCCTGTCGCCCCGACCATGCTCAGCGACCCACCCGCGGTGAGCGTGCATGCCACACGGCAACGACTGTCAACGACTGAGGAGAAAGACCTGTGAAGAGCGCCGTCGAGACTTTGAGCCCGACCCGGGCGAAGCTCACCGTCGAGGTGCCCTTCGAGGAGCTCAAGCCGAGCCTCGACGCGGCGTACAAGAAGATCGCCCAGCAGATCAACGTGCCCGGCTTCCGCAAGGGCAAGGTTCCGCCGATGGTCATCGACCGTCAGATCGGGCGCGGCCCCGTCCTCGACGAGGCGATCAACGACGCGCTTCCCAAGCTCTACGTGCAGGCGCTCCAGGACAACAGCATCGAGCCGCTCGCGCAGCCCGAGATCGACATCACGAAGTTCGAGGACAACGAGTCCCTCGAGTTCACCGCCGAGGTCGACGTCCGTCCGGAGATCACGCTGCCCGAGCTCGAGGGCCTCGAGGTCACCGTCGACGACATCGAGCTCACCGACGAGGACGTCGACGACCAGGTCAAGAACCTCCGCGAGCGCTTCGCGTCCCTCAACGAGGTCGACCGCGCCGCTGCCGAGGGTGACTTCGTGGTCATCGACCTCAAGGCCAGCCACGACGGCGAGGTCGTCGAGGGCGCAGAGGTCTCCGGCATGAGCTACCAGGTCGGCCGGGGCGGCATGCTCGACGGGCTCGACGAGGCCCTCACCGGCATGAGCGCCGGCGACGAGAAGACCTTCGCCTCCAACCTGGTCGGTGGCGACCAGCTCGGTCTCGACGTCGAGGTCGAGATCAAGGTCGGCGCCGTCAAGGAGCAGGAGCTGCCCGAGCTCGACGACGAGTTCGCCCAGACCGCGTCCGAGTTCGACACCGTGGACGAGCTCGTCGCCGACGTGCGCACCCGCCTCGAGCGCGGCAAGCGCCTCGAGCAGGCCGCCGCGGCCCGCGACGCGGTCCTCGAGAAGGTCCTCGACCTCGTCGAGATCCCGCTGCCCGACGGTGTCGTCGACGCCGAGCTCAAGGCCCGCCGCGAGAACGTCGAGCAGCAGCTCACGTACGCCGGCATGACCATGGAGCAGTACCTCGAGTCCGAGGAGCAGACCCTCGAGGAGTTCGAGTCCGACCTCGATCAGCGCACCCGCGACGCGATCGCCGCGCAGTTCGTCCTCGACGAGGTCGCGAAGAAGGAGCAGATCGGCGTCGAGCAGCAGGAGCTGTCCGAGCACATCTTCCGCCGCGCGCAGCAGTCCGGCCAGGACCCGAACGAGTTCGCCAAGCACATGGTCGAGCACAACCACATCCCCGAGATGGTCTCCGAGGTCGTCCGCGGCAAGGCCCTCGCCGTGGTGGTCGAGTCGGCGAAGGTGGTCGACCAGTCCGGCAACCACGTGGAGCTGAAGAACCTTCGCCCCGACGGCACGATCGGTGAGCCCGAGGCCGAGGCCGAGCCGAGGCCGAGGCCGGCGAGGACGCCGAGGAGCAGTCCACCGAGGCCTGAGGGCCACCTCCGCCCCTGGAGGCACAGCCTTCTCAAGGGCTCTGAGAAGACGCCACTTCCCGCGACAGATCTTGCGCGGGGGTGGCGTTCTCCTTTGGGCAGAGCCCCGCCTCCTAGCTCGCGGCTGCCACCCGCCGACCATCGCAGCGCTGCGCAGGTCGCCCTGCCGTCGTGCGGCGTTCGACGGACCCTGTCCGCAGGGCGGGTCGATACGTTGACATACCGGAAGTATCGGACAGACACTTGGCCGCGTGAGCCACCCGACCGACGCACGTGTAGCCACGTCCACCGGCGCCGCGTCCTCACGTAGCCACCCGCGTGACGTCGGCGTCGCCGGAGCCGCGGCCCTGGCCGGCGACTACGCCGAGGACCTCCTTGTCGGGACGGTGCGCGACGTGCACCGCGCGGTGGCCGACCGGGTCTTCTCGGTCACCAACCGCACCACCGGTGGCTCGTCCCGCCTGCCGCAGCTCCTGCACGACGGCATCTCCACGGGCGTGTACGCCGGCCTCGGCGCGGGCCTGAAAGCCGCCGCTGCCGGTCTGCGGGCCGTGGAGCGCCGGGGGGTCGGTCCACGTCTGGAGGCGCACCCCGCGGGCCGTCAGGTCCTCTCGGCGGTCAACGCCCTCGTGGGAGACCGGCTTCGCGACGAGCGGCCTGAGATGGCCATCGAGATGGCGGTGCGGCACCGCGGGTCCGACGTACCGCTCGAGCCGGCTGTGCTCGAAACCGCCTTCCCCCGCGCCACCGGGCACCTCGCGGTCTTCTTGCACGGGCTCGGCGAGAACGACGACTCCTGGAACCTCCGTCGCGCCGAGCACGGAGGCACCTACGGTTCCCGTCTGCTCGACGAGACGGAGTGGACGCCGGTCTACCTCCGAGCCAACACAGGGCTGCCGATCGCCGAGAACGGCGTCGCGCTCGCCTCACTGCTCGACCAGCTGGTCGAGGCCTGGCCGGAAGAGGTACGTCGGATCGCGCTGGTCGGGCACTCGATGGGCGGGCTCATCATGCGGGCCGCCTGTGCCGTCGACACCGACGCGCTGCCGTCGCGACGTCGCTGGACCGACCGGGTGACCAACGTCGTCACGCTGGGCACGCCCCACCTGGGGGCGCCGCTGGAGCACCTGGTCCACGCAGGGGCACGCACACTCGGCGCGTTCCCCGAGGCCGCGCCCTTCGGCCGGATCCTGGAGTACCGCAGCGTCGGCATCCTCGACCTCCGCCGGGGGCTGGCTGCCGACGTGAGGCACCTCCCGCACGCGAGGTACCACCTCGTGGCCGCGACCCTGAACGGCTCCCACCGCCACCCGGTCAGCCAGGTGTTCGGCGACCTGCTGGTGCGCTTCCCCTCCGCCGTCGCACAGCCGCGGCGGGGGAGTGCGATGTTCCCCGACGCGGACGTCCTGCACGTCCCGGGCACGGACCACTTCGGACTCCTGAACCACCCCGACGTCCATGCTGCACTCAAGACCTGGCTCGGTTGAGCCGATCACCTGTGCAGACCTGCTGAGCAGACCACCCAGAACACCGCCGACGAGACCCGTGAACCCACCCTCGAGAGGACCAACATGAACAACCCCCTGCCCATCAGCGCATCCGTCGAGGTCGCCGCCACCCCCGAGTCGGTCTGGGAGGTGCTCTCCGACGTGAGCCGAATGAGCGAGTGGAGCCCCGAGTGCCGAAAGATCTTCGTCGTCGGCTCGCCCAAGCAGGGGGTCGGCACGAAGATCCTCGGTCTCAACCGTCGCGGCTGGGCGGTGTGGCCCACGACGTCGAAGGTGGTGCGACACGAGCCCGGCAAGGCCATTGCGTGGAAGACCCGGGAGAGCGGCGCGACGTGGAGCTACGAGCTAGCGCCGACCGCGACCGGCACCAGCATCACCGGCCGGCGCGAGCTCCCGTCGTTCACCATCGGCACGAAGCTGATGGCCCCGCTCATCGGCGGGGCCGAGGGGCACGACGAGGAGCTCGCCGACGGCATCCGCACGACGCTGGAGCGGATCAAGGCCGCCATCGAGCAGGGCGGACCGGTCCAGCAGGCCTCGTGACCTGGGTGAGAGCCTCGATCGGGCCGCGGCACGTCTGCTGTGGGCGAACACCGGGGGTTTCCTCGTGGAAGTGACGGGGCTTACGGCTAGGGTCGGGGACGTGAACGAGACTCCCAGCCTGACCCCAGGTCCCCAGATGAACGGTGGCGCCGCGTCGTACGGGCTCGACGACCACATCTACCAGCGTCTGCTCAAGGAGCGGATCGTCTTCCTCGGCTCGGAGGTGCGCGACCAGAACGCCAACGCGATCTGCGCGCAGATGCTCCTCCTCAACGCCGAGGACCCCGAGGCCGACATCTTCTTGTACATCAACAGCCCGGGTGGCTCGGTGGACGCCGGCATGGCGATCTACGACACGATGAACTACATCTCCAACGACGTGGCCACGGTCGGTATGGGCCTGGCCGCCTCGATGGGGCAGTTCCTGCTCTGCGCCGGCGCCAAGGGCAAGCGCTACGCCCTCCCGCACGCGCGGATCATGATGCACCAGCCGTCCGGCGGCATGGGTGGCTCCGCCTCGGACATCAAGATCCAGGCCCAGCAGTCGCTGCACATCAAGCAGGTGCTGTTCCGCCTCATCAGCGAGCACACCGGCCAGTCCCTCGACCAGGTCGAGCAGGACGCCGACCGTGACCGTTGGTTCACCGCGGACCAGGCACTCGAGTACGGCTTCATCGACAAGGTCGTCGCCAGCGCAGGCCAGGTCGCCGACCAGGGCCGCCCCGCGGCACAGAAGAAGTGACCAGGAAAGGGAGCGGACACGACATGAGCAGCAGCAGTCACATCCCGGGCCTGGACGCCGGCAGCCGGGCAGGCGACCTCGTCTCGCCGAGCATGAACTACTACATCCCGCAGTGGGAGGAGCGCACGTCGTACGGCGTCCGCCGGATCGACCCGTACACCAAGCTCTTCGAGGACCGCATCATCTTCCTCGGTGTGCCGATCTCCGACGACATCGCCAACGCGGTCATGTCGCAGCTGCTGGTGCTGGAGTCGATGGACCCCGACCGGGACATCCAGATCTACATCAACAGCCCGGGCGGCTCGTTCACGGCGCTGACCGCGATCTACGACACCATGCGGTTCGTCAAGCCCGACATCCAGACCGTCTGCCTGGGGCAGGCGGCCTCCGCGGCGGCGATCCTGCTGGCAGCGGGCGCCAAGGGGAAGCGGCTGGCGCTGCCGAACAGCCGGATCCTGATCCACCAGCCCTACACCGAGGGCACCTACGGCCAGACCTCGGACATCGAGATCCAGGCCAACGAGATCCTGCGCATGCGTGAGCTGCTCGAGACGATGATCTCGGAGCACTCCGGCAAGGACCTCGAGCAGGTGAGCCGCGACATCGACCGCGACAAGATCCTGACCGCACAGGGTGCCATCGAGTACGGCCTCATCGACGCGATCCTCGAGTCGCGCAAGGCCACCCTGAGCGTGGGCGGCGGCGCGGGGCGTTAGCTCGTGCGGGTCGGACGGTGAGCGACTGCCCACCGTCCGACCGGCCGAAGGGATTGCCGTGTCCCCATCCCATTTGGGGGCGCAACGGGGTACCTTCGGGGATGTAGCAAAGTGGTGTACAGCGAGCCGGTGCAGCGGGACCAACCGGCCTGAATCGTGAGGAGACGTCGCCTGTGGCACGCATCGGTGACGGAGGCGACCTGCTGAAGTGCTCGTTCTGCGGAAAGAGCCAGAAGCAGGTCAAGAAGCTGATCGCAGGACCTGGCGTCTACATCTGCGACGAGTGCATCGATCTCTGCAACGAGATCATCGAGGAGGAGCTCAGCGAAGGGACCGAGGTAGGTCTCGAGGAGCTGCCGAAGCCTCGCGAGATCTTCGAGTTCCTCAACTCCTACGTGATCGGGCAGGAGACCGCGAAGAAGTCGCTCGCGGTCGCGGTCTACAACCACTACAAGCGCGTCCAGGCCGGGGTGAACACCGGTCGGCACGCCAAGGACGACGCAGTCGAGCTGGCGAAGTCCAACATCTTGGTCATCGGCCCGACCGGCTGCGGCAAGACCTACCTGGCCCAGACGCTCGCGCGGATGCTCAACGTCCCGTTCGCCATCGCCGACGCCACCGCGCTCACCGAGGCCGGCTACGTCGGTGAGGACGTCGAGAACATCCTCCTGAAGCTGATCCAGGCCGCCGACTACGACGTCAAGAAGGCCGAGACCGGGATCATCTACATCGACGAGATCGACAAGGTCGCCCGCAAGGCGGAGAACCCCTCGATCACGCGCGACGTGTCCGGTGAGGGCGTGCAGCAGGCGCTGCTGAAGATCCTCGAGGGCACGACGGCCTCCGTTCCGCCGCAGGGTGGCCGCAAGCACCCGCACCAGGAGTTCATCCAGATCGACACGACGAACATCCTGTTCATCGTGGGTGGTGCGTTCGCCGGGCTCGAGCACATCGTCGAGCAGCGGATCGGCAAGAAGACCCTCGGCTTCGGCGCGGAGCTCCCCTCCAAGGAGGAGCGCGACATGGAGAAGATCTTCTCCGAGGTCATGCCCGAGGACCTGATGAAGTTCGGCCTCATCCCCGAGTTCATCGGCCGGCTTCCTGTCATCGCGACGGTGGAGAAGCTCAACCGCGAGGCACTGGTCGCGATTCTGACCGAGCCGCGCAACGCGCTGGTCAAGCAGTACCAGAAGCTCTTCGAGCTCGACGGGGTCGAGCTCGAGTTCACGACCGACGCGGTCGACGCGGTGGCGGACCTGGCGATGATGCGCGGCACCGGAGCACGTGGTCTCCGCGCGATCATCGAGGAGGTCCTGCTCCACGTGATGTACGACGTGCCGTCGCGCGAGGATGTCGCCAAGGTCGTGGTGACCGGCGAGGTCGTCAGCGACAACGTGAACCCGACCCTCGTGCCTCGTGACGAGGAGCCGAAGAAGCGGAAGTCGGCCTGATCCGAGGGCCGCGCCGGGCTTGTTCGCGAAGCGCCGCGGACTAGACCAAAACCTCCTCCTATGCCCGATGTGACGCAAGTTATGCGTCCATTAGGTGGTTTTGCTGACATGTTGTCGCTCGAGCGCGAGGATTGATTCACCAGTTCGGGGCCCCTTACGGGTGCCCTTCCTCGTCTCGGGAGAACTCGCTCATGAGTGCTGACCACCGCAAGCCTGTGGTCGCATTCGTCGTGCTCGCATTCATCGCGGCGGCCATCGTCGGCGTCCAGCGCGCAGATGCGCACAACGGTCGGTTCTTCGCCGCGTTCGTCGGCGGCACGGGTCAGTCGCACGGCTCACTTCTCGTCGCGGAGGCACCTGCGGCCGCTGGCCGAGGTCAGAAGAGGGCGCTCGGTGCTGCGTTCACGGCCTTGTCCGCGCCGGACGCGAACATCGCCTCGCCGGCGGCCGGGCCCACGGCAGGCAACGCCCGCGAGCGAGGGGCTGTCCGCAGGAATCCACATGAGGTGAGTCGCGGCGGGACCGTGCGGCGACCAGACCCGGGCCCTCACGCGGGACGTGGACGCTCGGGCCGAGAAGCGGGGAAGCCGGCCCTCCCACACGGCAAGGCTGCCGCCGCGGTGAAGAGCGGCGAGCGCGACCTCGCCAGGTCCCACCGGGGTCTGGCCGGTGGTTCCCGCCGGGCCACCGACGTCGGCCGCGGGGCCCTCGGGGAGTCGGTCTGGGACAGCCGGTCCGAGGCACATGAGTGGCTGGAGCGGGCACCTCGTGGCCTCGGCGACGGCATCCGCAGGTTGACCGAGACTCGGGTGGACGGCTCCCTTCTCGGCAAGTAGGCCCGCGGGTCCCGAAGTCGATGGGCAACTCCCCGCCGCCTGGCTAGAGTCACCGCGTGACCACGCCACTGCAGCCCCTCGACCTGCCCGACCGTGATGGTGACTGGGAGGCCTGGTTGACGCGCAGGTGCGACGACCAGCTCGCCCGTGCCCGTGACCTCGTCGAGCGCCTCAAGGCTGTCGAGCAGGACAACGGCCTCGAGACCCTCGCGTTGTGGAACGACGTGAATCTCGCCCTGCGGAACGCCTTCGCCGTCTCGTCGTTGATCGCGCAGGTGCACCCGGCGGAGTCTGTCCGCACGAAGGCGGAGGCGGGGGAGCAGGAGGCGCACCGCCTGCTGACCGAGATCGGCCTCGACCGGGCGCTCTACGACGTTCTCGCCGCCGTCGACGCCGTCGGGTTGGACGAGCAGGCGGTCCGGGTGCTGGAGCTCTCGCTACGCGACTTCCACCGCGCCGGCGTCGACCAGGACGATGCGGCGCGCGAGCGACTCCGTGCGCTGGCCGAGCGCGAGACGGAGGTCGCTCAGGAGTTCTCCAAGAACATCCGCGACGACGTGCGCTCCGTCGTACTCGATCCCGAGCGTCTCGCGGGGCTTCCCGGCGACTACGTCGAGGGGCACCCTGCCGGCGAGGACGGCAAGGTCAGGATCACCACCGACTACCCCGACTATGTGCCGTTCATGACGTTCGCGCAGGACCGGGCGGCTCGCGGTGAGCTGCTGCGGGCGTTCCTGAACCGGGCCTGGCCGCAGAACGACGCGCTGCTGCTCGAGCTGCTGAGCCTGCGCGACGAGCACGCGCGGCTGCTCGGGTACACCGACTGGCCCAGCTACGACGCCGAGATCAAGATGATCGGCAAGGGCGACGCGATCTTGGAGTTCGTCGACCAGATCACCGACGCCGCGCGCGCGTCGGCCTTGCGCGACCACGACGTGCTCCTCGCCCGTCTCCAGCAGGACCACCCCGAAGTCACCTCGGTCGACAGCACCGACAAGGCCTGCTACGCCGAGCTGATCCGCAAGGAGAGGTTCGACGTCGACGCGCAGCAGGTGCGTGAGTACTTCGACTTCGCGAAGGTGCGCGCCGGTCTGCTCGAGGTGACCGGCCGGCTGCTCGGCCTCGAGTACACCGAGGTGCCTCACGCGCCGCGCTGGCACGAGGACGTCGCTGTGTACGACGTCAGCACCGGCGGCGCACGGCTCGGCCGGATCTACCTCGACCTGCACCCTCGCGAGGGGAAGTACAAGCACGCCGCGCAGTTCGACCTGGCTCCCGGCATCGCCGATCGGCAGCTCGCCGAAGGCGTGCTGGTCTGCAACTTTCCGCGCGGCCTGATGGAGCACGACGACGTCGTCACGCTCTTCCACGAGTTCGGGCACCTCGTCCACCACGTCCTGGCCGGTCGGCACCCGTGGGCGCGTTTCTCCGGGGTTGCCACCGAGTGGGACTTCGTCGAGGCGCCCTCACAGATGCTGGAGGAGTGGGCATGGGACGTCGACGTCCTCCGCTCGTTCGCGACCGACGCCGCGGGTGAGCCGATCCCGGCCGAGCTGGTCGACAAGATGCGCAAGGCCGACGAGTTCGGCAAGGGCTATCACGCGCGTACCCAGATGTTCTACGCGGCGCTGTCGTACCACATGCACCACCAGGTCCCCGAGGACACGACCGCCCTCGTGCGCGAGCTCCAGGCGCGCTACGACCTCTTCGGGTACGTGCCCGACACCCACTTCCAGGCGTCGTTCGGTCACCTCGAGGGCTACAGCTCGGGCTACTACACGTACATGTGGAGCCTCGTGATCGCCAAGGACATGTTCTCAGCCTTCGACGAGGACGACCTGTTCGCCGCGGACGTCGCCGCGAGGTACCGCGACCGGGTGCTGAGCGCAGGCGGGACGAAGGACGCCGCCGACCTCGTCGAGGACTTCCTCGGCCGCCCCTACACCTTCGACGCGTTCGAGGCCTGGCTCAACCAGTCCTGACCTGGACCTGCGGCGTGCTCGGTCCCGCACTTCCCATGGCAAATGGTTGCTTCCCGTGGTGAGTTCACCATGGGAAGCAACCATCTGCCTGCATACCTTGGTAAACCGCCCAAGGCGGGCGACGAAGTCAGGCGCCGGGCTGGTCCGGCTGCTCGGCGATCTGCGCCTCCACGCGGATGTCGCCGTCGCCGTCGCCGGCCCTGAAGGTCAGCGTGCCGGTGATGTTGCCCGCGGCGCGGAGGTCCTCCGACACCTGCTCGGCGAGCGCGACCGCCTCGGCGGGCCCCGTCACGGTCACCGCGGAGAGCTCGGTGCGCATCTTCACCTTGGCCTGCGACTTCGCGCCACGGATGCCGGTGAGTACGGCGGCCACCGCGGCCAGCATGTCCGGGGTGCTCGACGCCGCTGAGCCGAGGTCGGAGACGGTCGGCCACGACGCGCGGTGGATCGAGCCCTCACGCCACCAGGACCAGACCTCCTCGGTGACGTAGGGGAGGAACGGCGCAAGCAGGCGCAGCTGGACGTCGAGCGCGATCGCCAGAGCTGCCTTCGCCGACGCCGCAGGCTCCTCGCCCCGGCCGCCGTACGCCCGCTCCTTGACCAGCTCGAGGTAGTCGTCGCAGAACTCCCAGAAGAACTTCTCGGTGATCTCCAGCGCGGTGGTGTAGTCGTAGGCCTCGAACGCGTCCGTGGCCTTCGAGATCACGTTGGCGAGCCCGCCGAGCATCGCGCAGTCGACCGGGGCGCTCACCGCTGACGGCGAGGTCTCGACGGCGCCGAGTCCGAGCACGAACTTCGAGGCGTTGAGGACCTTCATCGCCAGCCGCCGGCCGACCTTCATCTGGGTCTCGTCGAAGGGGGAGTCGGCGCCGGCACGGGCGAGTGCCGCACGCCAGCGGACGGCGTCGGCGCCGTACTTGTCGAGGATGTCGGTCGGGACGACCACGTTCCCCTTGGACTTGCTCATCTTCTTGCGGTCCGGGTCGACCACGAAGCCGGAGATCGCCGCGTGCGACCACGGGACCACGCCGTTCTCGTGGTGGGCGCGGACGACCGTGGCGAAGAGCCAGGTGCGGATGATGTCGTGGGCCTGCGGACGGAGGTCGAGCGGGAAGGTCCGCTCGAAGAGGTCCTGGTCGCGCTCCCAGCCGGTGACGATCTGGGGGGTCAGCGAGGAGGTCGCCCAGGTGTCCATCACGTCGGGGTCGGCGACGAACCCGCCGGGCTTCCCGCGCTGGTCCTCGTCGTAGCCGCGAGGCGCCTGCGAGGACGGGTCGACGGGCAGCTCCGCCTCGGACGGCATCAGCGGGTGGTCGTAGTCCGGCTCGCCGTCCTCGTCGAGGGGGTACCAGACCGGGAACGGGATGCCGAAGAACCGCTGCCGCGAGACCAGCCAGTCGCCGTTGAGGCCCTCGACCCAGTTGCTGTAGCGGTGGCGCATGTAGTCCGGGACCCAGGTGATCTCGCCGCCGCGCTCGATCAGCTCGGCACGCAGCTCGCGGTCACGACCGCCGTTCTTGATGTACCACTGGCGCGTCGAGACGATCTCGAGCGGCTTGTCGCCCTTCTCGAAGAAGTTCGTCATGCGCTGGGTCGGCTTCGGCTCGCCGTCGAGGTCACCGCTCTCGCGCAGCTTCTCGACCATGGCCTCGCGTGCGCTGAAGGCGGTCTTGCCGGCGAGGTCGGCGTACGCCGAGGCGGCGGGCTCGTGGGAGAGCCACGGCGGGGTCTCACGGAGCAGTCGGCCGTCGCGGCCGATGACGGTGCGCACGGGAAGCTGGAGCTCGCGCCACCACTGGACGTCGGTGAGGTCGCCGAAGGTGCAGCACATCGCGATGCCGGCGCCCTTGTCCGGCTCCGCGGCCTGGTGGGCGAGGACGGGGATCTCCACGCCGAAGACCGGTGAGGTGACCGTTGTGCCGAAGAGGTCTTTGTAGCGCTCGTCGTCGGGATGGGCGATCAACGCGACCACTGCCGGGATCAGCTCGGGGCGCGTGGTCTCGATGTGGATCGGCGAGCCGTCCGGCTTGTGGAAGGAGACCCGGTGGTACGCGCCGGGGTACTCGCGGGCCTCGAGCTCGGCCTGGGCGACGGCGGTCTGGAAGGTGACGTCCCACAGCGTGGGAGCGTCGTGGGAGTAGGCCTCGCCACGGGCGTAGTTGCGCAGGAAGGCGCGCTGGCTCGCGATCCGGGACTCCTCCCCGATCGTGGTGTAGGTCTGGGTCCAGTCGACCGACAGGCCGACCTTGCGCCACAGCGCCTCGAAGGTCTTCTCGTCCTCCTCGACGAGCTGCTCGCACAGGTCGATGAAGTTCTGGCGGCTGACCGGGACCTGCTTCTTCGGGTCCGGCTTCTCAGGAGGCGTGAAGTCGTCGTCGTGGGGGAGCGAGGGGTCGCAGCGGACGCCGAAGTAGTTCTGGACGCGGCGCTCGGTGGGCAGGCCGTTGTCGTCCCAGCCCATCGGGTAGAAGACCTCCTTGCCGCGCATTCGCTGGAAGCGGGCGACGAGGTCGGTGTGGGTGTAGGAGAAGACGTGTCCCACGTGCAGCGACCCTGAGACGGTCGGGGGAGGGGTGTCGATCGAGTAGATCTCCTCCCGCGTCTTCGACCGGTCGAAGCGGTAGGTGCCGTCGGCCTCCCACCGCTGGACCCACTTGTCCTCCAACCCCTCGAGAGCAGGCCTGTCCGGTACGACGACCGAGCGGCCGGCGGTCGCGTCGGTGGTCTCCCTCTGGGGGTGACCGGGCAGGTCGGGGGTGGGGTTGGTGTCCATGAGTCGAAATCTTACGGGTGAGACTCCGGACCGAGCGACTCAGTTCCCGCCCGCGGGGAGGCAGCGTCGGTGGGGGATGCGGGAACACTGCTGGGCAGGCAGGCCACGACCGGCCCGTAGACTCGAGACGCGATGTCTGACACCCCCACCTCCCCCTCACCGACCGCTCCTGGGCCGACCGACGTACCCAGCACCTACGCCGACGTCGAGCGCGCCCTCCTCGAACGCTGGCCCGAGACCAGGCTGGAGCCGAGCCTCGAGCGCATCGAGGCACTGACGCATCTGCTCGGTGACCCGCAGCGGGCGTACCCGGTCGTGCACCTCACCGGCACCAACGGCAAGACCAGCACCGCCCGGATGATCGACACCCTCGTCCGCGCGAGGGGTCTGCGGACCGGCCGGTTCACGAGCCCCCACGTCGAGTCGATGACCGAGCGGATCTCGCTGGACGGCGACCCGATCTCGGAGGAGGGGTTCGTGAAGGCGTACCAGGACGTCGCGCCACTCGCCGCGCTCGTCGACGCCGACTCCGAGTACCCCCTGTCGTTCTTCGAGACCGTCGTCGGCATGGCCTACGCCGCGTTCGCGGACGCACCGGTCGACGCCGCCATCGTCGAGGTGGGCATGGGCGGCTCGTGGGACGCCACCAACGTCGTCGAGGCCGAGGTCGCGGTGATCACCCCGATCAGCGTCGACCACGCGAACTACCTCGGCGAGCGTCCCGAGGACATCGCGTTGGAGAAGGCCGGGATCATCAAGCCCGGCTCGACCGTCGTCATGGCAGAGCAGCCCCCCGCGGTCGCCGAGGTCCTCCTCGAGCGCGCCGCCGAGGTCGGCGCGACCGTGCTGCGCGAGGGTGTCGACTTCGGCGTGGTCCACCGCCTGCCCGCAGTCGGCGGCCAGATGCTGCGACTGCAGGGGCTGCGCGCGGAGTACGACGAGGTGTTCCTGCCGCTGTACGGCGCCCACCAGGGGCGCAACGCCGCTCTCGCGCTCGCGGCGGTCGAGGCATTCGCCGGCGACGAGCCGCTCGATGCCGAGCTCGTGCACGAGGCGTTCGGCCAGGTGACCTCGCCGGGCAGGCTCGAGATCATCCGGCGCAGCCCGACGATCCTGCTCGACGCCGCCCACAACCCGCACGGGGCGGCCGCGACGGCCGAGGCGCTCGAGGACTCGTTCACGCTCAACCCGCTGGTCGGCGTGGTCGGTGTCATGGCCGACAAGGACTACGAAGGCGTCCTGGCGGCGTTCGAGCACGTGTTCGCCGAGGTCGTGTGCACCCAGAACTCCACCCCCCGCGCGATGCCGGCCGAGGAGCTCGCCGAGGTGGCGCGCGGAATCTTCGGGCAGGACCGGGTGCACGTCGCGCCGCGCCTCGACGACGCGATCGACAAGGCCGCGACCCTGGCCGAGACCGGTGGCGTCTACGGGTCGGGCGGCGTCCTCGTCACCGGTTCGGTGATCACCGTCGGCGAGGCGCGCTCGATGCTCAAGCCCCGTGACAGGAGCGACCGGGACGGCGGCCGGGGCGCGAAGGAGACGAGCTGATGCGCTCTGCCCAGAGGTCGATGTGCGCGGCCATGCTGACGCTGCAGGCGATCGTCCTCTTCCTCAGCGGTGTGGTGCTGATCGGCCTCTCCGACCTGGGCGCAGGTGCGGCCCTCGGAATCGGCTTCGGGCTCGCCGCTGCCTGTGTGCTCACGGCGGGGCTGCTCCGCAGGCCCTGGGCCTACTACCTGGGCTGGGCGATCCAGGTCGTCTCGCTCGCGCTCGGCTTCGTCGTACCGATGATGTTCTTCCTCGGCGCGATCTTCACCGCGCTGTGGGCGGGTGCGTTCTTCCTCGGCGCGAAGGTCGACAGGGAGCGAGCCGAGCGCGAGGTGCTCGAGCAGCGCTGGGCAGCCGAGCACGGCGACTCCTCGGCAGGTTGAGCCGCGACCACCGCGGTGAAACCGCCTGTCGATAGGCTGGGCCCATGTCTCAGCGCACTCTCGTCCTGCTCAAGCCCGACGCCGTCCGACGCGGTCTGGTCGGCAACATCATCAGCCGCTTCGAGGCCAAGGGCCTCTCGCTCGTCGCGATGGACCTGCGTTCGATCGACGCCGCGAAGGCGGACGAGCACTACGCCGAGCACGTCGAGAAGGACTTCTACCCGCCGCTGCGCGACTTCGTGACCAGCGGGCCGCTCGTGGCCTGCGTGCTCGAGGGCGACGAGGCGGTCGAGGTGGTCCGCGCGATCAACGGTGCGACCGACGGCCGGAAGGCTGCTCCCGGCACCATCCGCGGGGACCTCTCCCTGTCCAACCGGGAGAACCTCGTGCACGGCTCCGACTCGCCCGAGTCCGCCGAGCGCGAGATCAAGATCTGGTTCCCCGACCTCTGACCCACCGCCGTGCTCGCCGGCCCGGGGAGTGGGCGATGGCGACCCGTTCCGACCTCCGAGAACGCGCCGCCATCGGCCACTTCTGCGTCTGAGCAGGGTCGCCGCCCTAAGAGTGGCCGATGGCGGCGTTTCCCGCGAAACGTCCGCCATCGGTCAGGACGGTGGTGCGACTCGCGTGATGGGCCCCAGGATCCGGGCAGTTTCCGATCCCGGACGGCGAATGCCGTCCGGGCAGGCGTAAGAGGACGGGCCGGGTCTGAAAACGCCTCAGTCGTCGGGAGTGCATTTCTCGTGGATCGGTCTGGGCGGGGCGCGCGAGCGTTCAGGCCGCCACGGCACCACATGGGGCATAGACCACTGATCCATGGGGGGTCATCATGCGTTCGATGCTCAGATCCAGCGCTTCGTCTGCGCGGCGTGCGGCCGCACTCGTCCTCGGGCAGCTCCGGCGTCGCAAGCGCCGACACCATCTCCTCCTCTTCGTCCGACGCCGGTTACGACCCCGCGACCCGGACGTTCACCATCTCGGTCGGCCAGAGCGCCTCCGCGACGCTGGCCTACGCCGCGGACCGCACCGGCAAGAACGGTTGTGGACCTGACGGGCAGGGACAGCCAGGTCACGTTCGGCGTGAACAAGCTCGGCGGCGACGGTCCTGTCCGGCCTCACCCAGGAGTGTTCAGTACACGGCCTGCCCCGACGAGGAGACTCCGCCGCAGACGGTCACGTTCACCGGCGCTGCGCCCGGGATCACGGTCGTGACCTTCGACGTGGACAGCGTGACCGCCAAGGACGTGACCGCTGCGGGATTCGTCACGGATCCCGCCTCCTTCACGGTCGTCGTGCTGGGTGAGGGGCGGGACGCTCCGGCGATCGCCAACGACTACCTGCACAACGACGCGGACGCGGCAACCCTGGCGGCCTGCCAGGAGGCGAACGGCACCAACCCCGGCAAGACCAACTGGAACGGTCAGCTGATCGCCAAGATCGCCCACTTCTTCGAGGGCCAGTCCTTCACCGAGGACGAGGAGTACATCGTCGTCGACAAGGTGCGGGAGTACTGCGGCCTCTGACGGACCAGCGCGAACGTCGACGACCGACGGCCCTCGGACCCCATGCGGTCCGGGGGCCTTCGGCGTTCGCAACGCCCTGCGTGCACGGCCTCGCGCGTGTCCTGCCGGGATGTAAAGCCTTGCCCTCTTAGGCTTCTGCCACGGGTCGGTGAGGAGTCTCGCCGTACCCCTGTGCGAGGGAGATCAGAGGGCGGGACAACCATGGCGAACAGCTTCATCGGCCGGGACATGGCTGTCGACCTCGGCACCGCCAACACCCTGGTCTACGTGCGCGGCAAGGGCGTGCTCCTCGACGAGCCGTCCGTCGTCGCGCTGAACTCCACGTCGGGTGAGATCCTCGCCGTGGGCCACGAGGCGAAGCGGATGATCGGGCGCACGCCCGACAACATCACCGCGATCCGGCCGCTCAAGGACGGGGTCATCGCGGACTTCGACTCGACCGAGCAGATGCTCCGGTTCTTCATCCAGCAGGTGCACCGCCGCCGCTACTTCGCCAAGCCCCGCTTGGTGATCTGCGTGCCGAGCGGCATCACCGCCGTCGAGCAGCGCGCGGTCAAGGAGGCCGGCTACCAGGCCGGCGCCCGGCGCGTGTACATCGTCGAGGAGCCCATGGCCGCGGCGATCGGCGCCAACCTCCCCGTGCACGAGGCGACCGGCAACATGGTCGTCGACATCGGCGGCGGTACGACGGAGGTCGCGGTCATCTCGCTCGGCGGCATCGTCGACGAGCCTCTCCATCCGTACGGCGGGGGACGACCTCGACCAGGCGATCATCGCGTGGATGAAGAAGGAGTACTCCCTGATGCTGGGGGAGCGCACCGCCGAGGAGATCAAGATGACTCTCGGCTCGGCGTTCCCGCTGCCGCAGGAGCCTGAGGCAGAGGTGCGCGGGCGCGACATGATCTCGGGCCTGCCGAAGACCATCGTGGTCTCCAGCGCCGAGGTGCGACAGGCCCTCGAGGAGCCGCTGCACGCGATCGTCGACGCGGTCCGCACGACCCTCGACCAGACCCCGCCCGAGCTCGCCGGCGACATCATGGACCGCGGGCTGGTGCTCACCGGCGGTGGCGCGCTGCTGCGCGGCCTCGACGAGCGGCTGCGACACGAGACCGGCATGCCCGTGCACATCGCGGAGGACCCCCTGCACTCGGTCGCCATGGGCGCCGGGAAGTGCGTCGAGGAGTTCGAGGCGTTGCAGCAGGTGCTCGTGTCCGAGCCCCGACGGCGATGACGGCGGCGGTGACCTGACATGGCCATGCGCGACCAGCACAAGCGGCCCTCGCGAGGGATGCTCGTGCTCCTGCTGCTCGCCAGCTTCACCTTCATCACCCTCGACGTGCGCGGCGGCGACGACTCGCCGGTGAACCCGCTGCGTGCGGCGGTGGGCAACCTCTTCGGGCCCGTCGAGGAGGTGACGGCGACCGTCGTACGCCCCTTCCGTTCGGTGCCCGAGTTCTTCACCACCACCGGGTCCCTGCACAGCGAGGTGCGCCGGCTCGAGGCTGAGAACGCCACGCTCCGGGGCCAGCTCGCCACCTCCTCGGTCGCGCGGAAGCGTGCCGCCGAGCTCGACGGCCTGCTGAAGAGCTCGAGCGACACCGGCTACGCGCTCGTGCCCGCGCGGGTCGTCGCGATGGGGCCGGCCCAGTCGTTCTCCCAGACCGTGACGATCGACGCCGGCACGTCCTCGGGCGTCCACGCCGACATGACGGTGCTCAACAACGACGGCCTCGTGGGCCGCGTGATCCGCGCAGACCGGTTCTCCGCGACGGTCCTGCTCGTGGTCGACCGGGACTCGGTCGTCGGCGGCCGGCTGGGCTCGAACATGGAGGTCGGCTTCCTGCGCGGTCGCGGCGTGGTCGACGACTCGGGCCGCCTCGACCTCGACCTCGTCGACAGCGCGGTCAGCCCTGGCAGCGGCGACGTGCTCGTGACCTGGGGGTCGAAGAACGACGCCCCCTACGTCGCGGGCATCCCGATCGGTCGGGTGACCGACGTCTTCAGCAGCCCCCGCCAGCTGTCCAAGCGGGCGGTGATCGAGCCGTTCGTCGACTTCTCCTCGCTGGACCTCGTCGGCGTCGTGGTGCGCGCGGACACCAAGGGGGACCGTGCCGTGATCAAGGCGGGGGAGACCACTCCCGCCGGGAAGGCCGACTGATGGCAGCCGCCCGCGCACTCGTCCTCACCCTCGTCATCACGTTCGCCGTGGTGCTCCAGGTCACGCTGTTCCCGTACCTCTCCTACGCGGGAGTCGTGCCGAACCTCGCACTCCTCGTCGTGGTCGCGGCCGCGCTCGTCCGCGGGCCCGAGTTCGCGGCCACGGTCGGCTTCCTGTCCGGGCTGGCGATCGACCTGGCTCCGCCGGCCGACCACGTCGCGGGCCGCTGGGCCCTCGCGCTCGTGGTCGTCGGGTATCTCGCGGGGAGGGTGCGTCACGACGCGCGTACCTCGGCGATCGCCGCCATCGCGACCGTCGCCGCGTCCTCGTTCATCGGGACCTCCGTCTTCGCGCTCAGCGGCCTGGTCCTCGGCGACCCCGACGTCCCGGTGGCCGAGGCGCTCGCGGTGATCCCGACCGCGGTGGTCTACGACGTCCTCGTGACGCCGTTCGTGCTCCCGCTGATGATGAGGCTCTTCCGGAGGCTCGAGCCGCACCAGGTCGCATTCTGATGGCGACCGCCCGGCAGAAGAGCCGCCTGCGCCTGATCGTGGTGCAGGCGATCGTGCTCTCGCTGTTCGTCACCTTGTTCGCACGGCTGTGGTACCTCCAGGTCCTCGGCGGGGAGTCCTACCAGGCGCAGGCGGCCGAGCAGTCGGTGCGCGAGCTGGTGGTCCAGCCCGCACGGGGCCTGATCGTCGACGACATGGGGCGACCCCTCGTCGCGAACCGAACCTCCTGGGTCGTGACGGTCGACCGCACCCTGCTCAAGAAGATGGACGACGAGGCGCAGGAGGTGCTCCTGCGAAGGGTCGCTCGCACCGTCGGATCGTCGTACAAGCAGGTCCTCGAGCGCACGCTGCTGTGCGGTGAGCCCGGCTCCATGGAGGGCACCTGCTGGAACGGGTCGCCGTACCAGCCGGTGCCGGTGGCCGAGGACGTCCCGCAGGAGACCGCCGTCTCGATCCTGGAGCAGAGCGAGGACTACCCCGCGGTGCTCGCGGAGTCGGTCAGCGTGCGGGCCTACCCGTCGCCGTTCGGCGTCAACGCCGCGCACCTGCTGGGCTACCTGAGCCCGATCACCGAGGAGGAGCTCGACGAGGCAGAGGCCGAGGACGACACCTCCGTGCATGGCGCCTCCGTGGTGGGGCGCGCGGGCGTCGAGAAGCAGTACGACAAGTACCTGCGCGGCGAGCCCGGCTACAAGCGCGTCGCGGTGGACAGCATGGGACGTGTCCTCGGCGACTCCGGACAGGTCAAGGGGCGTGCCGGGGACACCCTGGTCACCTCCATCGACGCCCGGGTGCAGTCCGTGGTGGAGAAGCAGCTGCACTCGACGATCAAGGTCGCGCGGCAGACCCTCGACACGGTCACGGGGCGCAGGTACGTCGCGGACTCGGGTGCCGCAGTGGTGCTCGACGCCACCAACGGCAGGGTCGTCGCGATGGCGGGCTACCCGACCTACGACCCGGGCGTGTGGGTCGGCGGGATCAGCAGCAAGAGCCTGTCCCGGCTGTACTCCGAGAAGGCAGGGACGCCGCTGCTCTTCCGCGCCACCCAGGGCCAGTTCGCGCCCGGCTCGACGTGGAAGCCGTTCATGACCGCCGGGGCGCTGTCGAACGGCTACAGCGAGAGCACCCGCCTGGACTGCTCCTCGGCTTTCCAGGTCGGCAACCGTGCCTTCAAGAACTACGAGTCCGGCGCCTATGGCTCGATCGGCTTCGACAAGGCGCTCGAGGTCTCCTGCAACACCTTCTTCTACCGGATCGGCTACAACTTCTGGCAGAGGTTCGGCTCCGACGTGGACGACGTCGAGGCCAAGGACCCGCTGGTCGAGATCGCCAAGGTCTTCGGCTTCGGCGAGGAGACCGGGATCGACCTCCCGGGAGAGGCGAGCGGCCGCATCGCCGACCGCCAGTGGAAGCGCGACTACTACGAGGCCAACAAGGACTACTACTGCAAGCTCGGCAAGAAGCCCGGCTACGACTTCCTGCACCGGTTCGCCCGGGAGTTCTGCGTCGAGGGCTTCGCCTACCGGGCAGGTGACGCGGTCAACTTCGCGATCGGACAGGGCGACACCATCGTCACCCCGCTCCAGCTCGCCCGTGCCTACGCCTCCATCTCCAACGGGGGCACGCTGTGGGAGCCGCGGGTGGGCAAGGCCGTCGTCGACCCCCGCGGCAACGTGGTCCGCGAGATCAGGCCGAAGAGGGTCGGCTCGGTGAAGGTCGCGAAGCGCCACCTGCAGTACATCGACCGGGCGCTCCAGGGCGTCTCCTCGCGCGGCACCATGTCGTGGCGGCTGATCGACTTCCCGCTCGACAAGGTCAAGATCCGCTCCAAGACCGGCTCGGCCGAGGTCTACGGCAAGCAGAGCACCTCGTGGGTCGCGTCCTACGACAAGCGGTACGTCGTCGTGATGATGGTCTCCCAGGGCGGCACCGGCTCCGGTACGTCCGGGCCGGCGATCCGCAAGATCTGGGAGACCCTGTACGGCGTCCGTGGCACCGACGTGAACGAGCAGAAGGCGGCACTGCCCGGGGCCACGCCGCCCGCGGGACTCCCTGTCTTCGCGAAGGACGGGGAGATCCTGCCCCCGGACGGCCACGCGGAGAAGGCCGCGCGCGCCGAGAGGCGTGCCGGATCGACGAAGAAGGACCGGAGGCGGCAGCGATGACGATGACCGCACCTGCTCGCTCGCGCTCGGTCCGGATGGAGAGCACGAGCCGTAGCCGGGCGCCACGCCTGGACTGGCTGCTCATGCTCGCCGTCGCGGGGCTGCTCGTCCTGGGCACGATGCTGGTCTGGTCGGCGACGGTGAACCGTGAGGACCTCACCGGCGGTGTCGAGACGGCGTACCTGAAGAAGCAGGTCGTCAACATCGCCATCGGCGTGGTCCTCGGCGTGATGATCATCGCCACCGACCACCGTTGGGTGCGCATCCTGGCGCCCCTCGTGTACGTCGCGTCCGTGGTCGGACTTCTGCTCGTGCTCGTCATGGGCAGCACCATCAACGGCTCGCGTTCCTGGCTGATGGTCGGCGGACTGTCGATCCAGCCGGCGGAGTTCGCCAAGCTGGCCGTGGTCATCGGCATGGCTCTGCTCGTGGCCGAGCGCACCGAGGGCTCGTGGAAGCAGCGGGAGGTCCGGCACCTCGACGTGCTGGGCATGCTGGGCATCGCCGGCCTCCCTGCCGCGCTGATCCTGCTCCAGCCCGACCTCGGGACGATGCTGGTGCTCTCCGCGACGGTCTTCGGCGTGGTCGGGATCTCCGGTGCGCCGCGGCGCTGGCTCTTCGGGCTCGCCGGGGGAGCGGTCGGCGGCGCGGTTCTCGCCGTCCAGGCCGGGGTGCTCAAGGACTACCAGGTGGACCGGTTCATGGCGTTCACCAACCCCGGCCTCGACCCCCGCGGTGCCGGCTACAACACCGAGCAGGCGCGCATCGCCATCGGCAACGGCGGCGTCTTCGGCCAGGGGCTCTTCGACGGGTCTCAGACCAAGTCAGGGTTCGTGCCCGAGCAGCACACCGACTTCATCTTCACGGTGGCGGGGGAGGAGCTCGGCCTGGTCGGCTCGGCGGTGCTGATCTCGCTTCTCGGCGTCGTCCTGTGGCGTGCGCTGACGATCTCCGCGCAGGCCGACGACCTCTTCGGCCGCCTCGCCGCCGGCGGGATCGCGTGCTGGTTCGGCTTCCAGGCTTTCCAGAACATCGGGATGTGCCTGGGCATCATGCCGGTCACCGGTGTCCCGCTGCCTCTGGTCTCCTACGGCGGCTCGTCGATGTTCGCCGGGCTCATGGCCATCGGTCTCCTCCAGAACATCCACCTGCGCACCGACCGCTCGATGGGGCTCGGTGTGTCCCGGAGCCGTCTGGTCCGGTCGCGCTTCTAGTCGTAGGCTCGTCCCACCCAGGTGGTGACGAGCATGCAGCGCTCAGACCTCGAGAACGACACCGTCCAGCGCATCCCTCTCACCGGCCATGTCGGCAAGTCGGGTGCCTCGCTGGAACGCTGGGTGCTGCGCGACGGCAGCCGAGTGGTGGTCAAGCGGCTCACGCCCGCGACCGACCTGGTCATGTCCCTGACTCTCGACCGCGTCGGGCGGGAGTACGACCTCTGGGCCTCCGGCCTCCTCGACCGGCTTCCGGAGGGCGTCGGGCACGCCGTTCTCGGCGGTTGGCCCGAGCCCGACGGCGCCGTGCTCGTGACGCGTGACCTGGGCGACCGGGTGCTGACCTGGGACGACCGGCTCACCGCAGGGCAGTGCGTGTGGGCGCTGCGAAGGCTCGCGGCGCTGCACCATGCCTTCGCCGGCGTGCCCCTCGGGTCGTGGCAGCAGGCGCTGACACCGCTGGCGGCCCAGGTGAGCCTGTTCTCACCGGAGCGGCTGCGCCCCCACCTCGACGGCGACAATCCGCTGCCCCGGCTCGCCACCAGGGGGTGGGAGCTCTTCGCCCAGCTGGTCGAGCCCGACGTCTGCGACCCGGTCCTGGCCCTGCTCCGGGACCCCACGCCGCTGGTGAACGCGTTGCGTCGCCGCCCGTGCACGTTGACGCACGGTGACCTCGCCACCGTCAACATGGCCGTCGAGGGCGACGTGCTGGTCCTCCTCGACTGGAGCATGCCGGCCGCTGCGCCCGGTGCGATGGACGTGGCGCGCTTCGTCGCGGGGTGTGCCTCGCGGGTGGACCTCAGCCGTGAGGAGGTCATCGCCGTGTACGCCGACGCCGCGGGTCCTGGCTTCGACGAGCCCGCGATGCGCCTGGCGCTGCTCGCCGGGGTCGTGTGGCTCGGGTGGAACAAGGCGCTCGACGCGCACGAGCACCCGGACGCGGAGACGCGTGAACGTGAGCGCGAGGACCTCGAGTGGTGGGTGGCGCAGGCCGACGCCACGCTCCGCTCCGGTTTGCTGTGATTGCCGGGTCCGCCGGGAATCGTCGTCTGGACGACGCGTCTGCTGTGAGAGCACGCTGGGGACGACGGGGGACCGAGCTCAGAGGAGGTCACCGTGGATACCGCCACCTTGCACCGTCGTACCGTCGACTTCTGGGAGTCCTGTGTGTCCGGCGTCCGCGAGGACCAGTGGACCGCTGCCACACCGTGCACGGACTGGAACGTCCACGATCTCGTGAACCACGTGGTCGGCGAAGAGCTGTGGGCGGTGCCGCTGGTCCACGGGAGCACGATCGCCGAGGTGGGTGACCGCTTCGACGGAGACGTGCTCGGAGAGGACCCCCTCGAGGTCAGCCACCGGGCAGCAGCCGAGGCCACCGCTGCCGTCGACGCGGCCTCTCCCTCGATGAAGGTGCACCTGTCCTACGGCGACGAGGACGTCGGCGAGTACCTCCTCCAGCTCTCCGCCGACCACCTCGTGCACGGATGGGACCTCGCCGTGGCAACCGGTGGCGACACCCACCTCGACCCCGAGCTGGTCGGGGAGGTCGCCCGCTGGTTCTCCGGGCGTGAGGAGCTGTACCGCTCCGGCGGCGCGATCGGGCCGCACGTGGAGGCTTCGGGTGACCCGCAGACCGACCTGCTCGCCGCGTTCGGGCGCGACGCCCGCTGGGCCGCCCCGGCTTGAGCGGAAAGCGGCTTTCGTGCAGGTCCCGCTGCACCGGAAGGCAAAACGCTGCGTCCAAGTCGCGTCATCAACCGCCGAGTGGTCCGTCTCGTGAGTAGAGCACCGGTGCGGCGGGCGTGGGGGCTCGCCTGACAGAAGTGCTCCACCGGCCCGGCTCCCACCACGGGAAGCCGGGCCGGGCTCGTCTCATCTGCCGCATCTTCCGTCGAGAAGTCCCCACTATGGGGCGTGGCGTACCGCCGCCGCCGTTCTAGTGTGTGGTCGTGGGTGATCGCCTCCAGCCCCCCACAGTGAAGGCGGTCGAAAGGTCCCGTCCCGTGCGTTCCCTTGCTCGGGACGGGACCGCCCGCCTTCCTCGTCAGGGCTGCGGCGGGTCCTCGCCCACGAGACCGTCGACGGCCTCGCGCAGCAGGTCCGCGTGGCCCGTGTGCCGGGCGTACTCCTCGATCACGTCGACGAGCAGCCGGCGGATGCTGGGGGTCTGGCCGTCGGGCCAGGTGAGCTGTGTGGGCAGACCGGGATCTCCGTCGGCAAGCGCCAGGGAGAGGTTGGCGCGGGCCCGGGCCACGGTCTCCTCCCACAGCGCGTAGAGCTGCTCCGGTGTGTCCTCGGCAGCCGTCCGCCACTCCCAGTCCGGGTCGGCGTCCCAGTCCACGGTGTTCCACGGGGGGCCCGGGTCGTGCCCGAGCAGCTTCAGGGAGAAGTAGTCGGCCTCGACGAGCGCCAGGTGCTTGAGCAGCCCGCCGAGAGTCATCGTGCTGGCCGCGGTCGTCGCCCGGAGACCGGCGGCGTCCAGGCCACCGCACTTCCAGGCGAAGGTACGGCGCTGCCGCTCCAACGACCCGATGAGGGTCTCCACCTCGCTGCCGGCGGCAGGCGGCTCCCAGAGGGCCGGTTCGCTGTCGATGCTCATGTCGCGCACGCTACTGTCGGTTCCGGACGGTCTGCTTCCGGATTTGGGAGATGCGGTGAAACCCGACGCGAGCCCCACGGCACGAGCGCTGCTGGCCCTCGAGCTGGTCCAGGGCAGCCCGGGCATCACCGCGGACCGGCTCGCGGACAAGCTGGGTGTCTCGGAGCGGGCCGCGCGGCGGTACGTCGGCATCCTGCGCGAGGCGGGCATCCCGATCGAGTCCGTGCGCGGACCCTACGGCGGCTACCGCGTGGGCCGCGGCCTGCGGCTTCCGCCTCTCATGTTCAGTGCCACCGAGGCACTCGGTCTGGTCATGGCGGTGCTCGACGGCCACCATGACGCGGGCGACGCCGCGGATCCGGTCGGCAGCGCGCTCGGCAAGATCGTGCGGGCCCTCCCGGAGCCCGTGGCTGCTCAGGCCGAGGCGGTACGACGGACCATCGCGCCCGCCCCCGACCGCGGCGCCGCCCGGCCCGACCCCGGGACCACGACCGACCTGGTGCAGGCCTGCTCGAACCACCGGCGCGTCCGCCTCGGCTACCGCTCGGAGGCCGGTTCGGAGTGGCTCGTCGAGGTCGACCCGTGGGCGGTCGTCGTACGTCACGGGCGGTGGTACCTGCTGTGCTGGTCTCACACCGCACGCGACCGGCGGGCCTACCGTGTCGACCGGGTCCGCGGGGTGGAGATCCTCGACGACACCTTCAGCCCACCCGCCGCCCTCGACCCGGTCGCCATGCTCGAGGAGCATCTCGCCGTCGGATGGGAGTACGACACCGAGGTCGTGATCGACGCTCCCCTCGAGACGGTGGCGCGTCGCCTTCCCCGGGCCCTCGGGCGGCTCGAACCGCTGGACGCCGAGACCACCCGCCTGGTCGGCAGCACCAGCAACCCGGGCTGGTACGCCGAGCAGCTCGCGGCGATCCCGGTGCCCTACCGGATCGTCAGGTCGGCGGAGATCCAGGAGGCGGCGCGTGTCCTGGGGCAGCGGCTGCTGGCGGCAGCCGGAGAGGTCCGACGCCGCTGACCTGGCCGGGTCAGCCCCATCGCCGCCCGCGACACGCTCGCTAGATGGGCTGGACGGTCACCGGCTCGCGGGTGAGGATGTCGGAATGAGCGAGTACAAGACTCCGTCGGTCAACGTCGACCCCGTGATCACCGATGCGGTCCAGAACATCAGCAACCGCTTCGGCGCCCAGGGACTGTGCGACCTGATCGCCCTGGCACGTGACGAGCTCGCCCGCGCCGAAGCGGCGCTGGGGCAGCTCTCCGACGCCGAGTGAGCCGCCGCTGCGGTTAGAACCTCGCGGGCGTCCGTCGTACCCTTGAGGCGACCCCACATCTGTCTTCGAGAGGTTGCTGCATGCCCGCGCCCCACGCCGAGTCACTGTTCGCTCGACTCGAGCCGCTGCTGCCGTCGGTGCAGAAGCCGATCCAGTACGTCGGCGGCGAGCTCAACGCGACTTTGAAGGAGTGGGACGAGGTCGAGGTCCGCTGGGCGCTGATGTATCCCGACGCCTACGAGGTCGGCCAGCCGAACCAGGGCGTCCAGATCCTGTACGAAGTGCTGAACGAGCGCGACTGGATCATGGCGGAGCGCACCTACGCCGTGTGGCCGGACATGGAGCGCACCATGCGGGAGAACGACATCCCGCAGTTCACCGTCGACAACCACCGGCCGGTGCGGGCCTTCGACGTCCTCGGGATCTCGTTCGCCACCGAGCTCGGCTACACCAACATGCTCACCGCGATCGACCTCGCGGGCATCCCGCTGCACGCTCGCGACCGCGGCGAGGACGACCCGATCGTGCTCGCCGGCGGTCACGCGGCGTTCAACCCCGAGCCGATCGCCGACTTCGTCGACGCCGCCGTCCTCGGTGACGGCGAGGAGATCGTGCTCGCCATCTCGGACGTGATCCGCGAGTGGAAGCAGGAGGGCCGTCCCGGCCAGGCCGGCCGCACGCCGCGCGACGAGCTGCTCTACCGGCTCGCGGTCTCCGGGGCGGTGTACGTCCCGAAGTTCTTCGACGTCGACTACCTCCCCGACGGGCGCATCAAGCGCGTCGCCCCGAACACGTCGGGTGTCCCGTGGCGGGTGCACAAGCACACGCTGATGGACCTCGACGCGTGGCCGTACCCGAAGAAGCCTCTCGTGCCGCTCGCCGAGACCGTGCACGAGAGGTTCTCGGTGGAGATCTTCCGCGGCTGCACCCGCGGCTGCCGGTTCTGCCAGGCGGGCATGATCACCCGTCCTGTGCGCGAGCGCTCGATCACCACGATCGGCGACATGGTCGAGAACGGCATCCGCAAGTCCGGCTTCGAGGAGGTCGGCCTGCTCTCGCTCTCCAGCGCCGACCACACGGAGATCGGCGAGGTCGCCAAGGGACTTGCGGACCGGTACGACGGCTCCAACGTCTCGCTGTCGCTGCCCTCGACCCGGGTCGACGCCTTCAACATCACGCTTGCCAACGAGCTCTCGCGCAACGGGCGCCGGTCCGGGCTGACCTTCGCGCCCGAGGGGGGCTCGGAGCGGATGCGCAAGGTGATCAACAAGATGGTCACCGAGGAGGACCTGATCCGCACCGTCGCGACGGCGTACTCCCACGGCTGGCGGCAGGTGAAGCTCTACTTCATGTGCGGCCTGCCCACCGAGACCGACGAGGACGTCCTCGAGATCGGCGAGCTCGCCAAGAAGGTGATCGCAAAGGGCCGTGAGGTCTCGGGACGCAAGGACATCCGCTGCACCGTGTCCATCGGTGGGTTCGTGCCCAAGCCGCACACGCCCTTCCAGTGGGCCGCGCAGCTCGACCACGAGACCACCGACGAGCGGCTGAGGAAGCTGCGCGACATGGTGCGCGCCGACAAGCAGTACGGCCGCGCCATCGGCTTCCGCTACCACGACGGCCGCCCGGGCATCATCGAGGGACTGCTCTCGCGCGGTGACCGCCGCGTCGGCGGGATCATCGAGGAGGTCTGGCGCGGTGGCGGCCGCTTCGACGGCTGGAGCGAGCACTTCTCCTACGAGAGCTGGGTGGAGGCGTCCAAGAGGGCGCTGGCGGAGACCCCCGTCGACCTCGACTGGTACACCATCCGCGAGCGCGAGTACTCCGAGGTGCTCCCCTGGGACCACCTCGACTCGGGCCTCGACCGCGACTGGCTGTGGGAGGACTGGCAGGACGCCATCGACCCCGACTCCGAGGTCGAGGTGGAGGACTGCCGATGGACCCCCTGCTACGACTGCGGCGTCTGTCCGCAGATGGACACCGAGATCCAGATCGGCCCCACCGGCAAGACGCTCCTGCCGCTCTCCGTCGTCTGATGACCGCTCGGTCCGCCGGGCGGGCCCGACGACTGGGCACGCTGGCCACCCGAGCGAGCGGTCGGTGCCGTTCTACGAGCGGGCGGGCTTCGGTCCGGCGACCAGCCTTCTCGTGCACCCCCTGGGCTGAACGGCCTACCGCGGCAGGTGGTCCTCGATGTACGACGGCCGCGCGACGAGGAGCCCCATCGTGATCTGCCCGATGACCAGCACGCACATGACCGACAGCGGCACGGTCCATCCCCCGGTCTCGTCGTACAGCACGCCGATGCCCAAGGGCCCCACGGCGGCGATCAGGTATCCCACCGACTGGGTGAACCCGGACAGGGCGGCGGTGCCCTCGCTGGTGCGCGCCCGTAGCGCGATCAGCGTGAGAACGAGCGGGAAGATGCTGGCGCCGGCGCCGACCATCACGGCCCAGAGCCATGCCCCCTCGGCCGGGGCGACGATGAGGCCGATGTAGCCGACCGGGTAACAGGCTCCCAGCGCCAGGATCAGCCAGGTCTGGCTGTGCAGCCGTGCGGCGAGCGAGGGGATGATGAACGACAGCGGGATGCTCATCGCGGTGATCACCCCGAGGAGCAGACCGGCCGTGGTGGGAGAGAAACCGGCGTCCCGGTAGACCTGCGCGAACCACCCGAAGATCGAGTACGCCTGGAGCGACTGGAGCCCGAAGAACATCGCCATCGCCCAGCCGAGGCGGGTGCGTGCGACGTCGCGCAGCCGGACCGTGTGCGGCGTCGCGGCGAGTGACCGGTCATGGCGGACGAGGCCGAGCCAGGGGAGCGCTGCCACGACCGCGGTGACCGCCCAGGCGAGGAGGCCCCAGCGCCAGGAGCCGAGCTGCTCGGAGATCGGCACGGTCAGCACCGAGGCAGCGGTGAGCCCGATCGCCATCGAGGTCGTGTACAGGGAGGTGATCAGGCCGACCCGTGTGGGGAAGTGCAGGCGCACCAAGGACGGCAGCAGCACGTTCGCGGTGGCCATGCCGGCGAGCGCGAAGAACGACATCAGCAGGAACAGCCAGATCTGGTCGGTGCGAGCCCGGGCCCCCAGGCCCACGACGACCGCGACCAGCGAGACGAGTGTGACGCGGTGCACGCCCGCACGTCGCGCGAGCTCGGGCGCGAGCGCCCCGAACGCGGCGAAGGCGAGCACGGGCAGCGTGGTCAGGATGCCGGCCGTGGCTCCGGACATGCCGAGCGTGCCGCGGATCTCGTCGAGGACGGGGCCGACGCTGACCGCCGCGGGCCTCAGGTTGAAGCCGAGCACCACGATGCCGACGAGGACCAGGATCCGCTGCCAGCGGGTGTCCTCGCTCGAAGCGGTCGTCATAGGTGCGCTCACCGGCTCACCCTAGTCAGGGTCGGGCGGGCGGCTGGGGGCCGCGGGCTCGAAGTTGTTGCGCAGGTCACCCCCGTGTGCCGACCGTTGCTCACGAGTCTGCCTAGGGTGGGGACATGCAGGTCGTCGGCATCGACGAGCGCCGGGCCCGGCTCGCTCGGCGGCACCACCTCGCGCCCGAGGCCAAGGCGGGGGAGGTGGTGGAGGCGGCCAGGAGCCTGGTCTGCCTTCACGCCACGACACCGAGCACGGTGTACCTGTCGGCCTGGGCGCGTGTCGACGGGTTCACCCTGGCTGCGATGGACAGCGCCCTGTACTCGGACCGGACCCTGGTCAAGCATCTCGCGATGCGCAGAACCCTCTTCGCCTTCCCGACAGACGACCTCGGTGCCGTGCAGGCCGGTGCCAGCGCGCGGGTCGCGGACGCGGAAGGCCGTCGGCTCGTGCGCGAGGTCGAGAAGGCGGGGGTCCACCGCGACGGTGCCGCATGGCTGGACAAGGCCAAGCGGGCTGTCATGGAGGTGCTCGCCGACGGTCGGGAGCTGACCTCCACCGACCTGCGCAGGGAGATCCCGCTCCTCGAGGGTTCCATCGCCTACGGCCAGGGGAAGCGCTGGGGCGGACAGGTGCCGCTCGGCCCCCGCGTGCTCACCGTGCTCTCCGCCGAAGGGCAGGTCGTGCGCGCCAGCAACGACGGCGCCTGGACCGTCTCGCGGCCACGGTGGGCGTCGATGCGGGCGTGGACCGGGCAGCAGGTCCCGGCGGTCGACCCCGGCGATGCTCTCGCCACGCTCGTGCGCGGCTGGCTGACGGCCTTCGGTCCGGGGACGCTGCAGGACATCAAGTGGTGGTTCGGCGGGACCCTCGGGACCATCAGGCGGGCCCTGGTGGACATCGGTGCTGTGGAGGTCGCTCTCGACTGCACGACGGGCTTCTTGCTTCCAGACGACCTCGGACCCACCGAGCCCGTGTCCCCGTGGGCGGCGCTCCTGCCGGAGATGGACCCGACCACGATGGGCTGGTTCGAGCGTGACTGGTACCTCGGCGAGCACCGTCCGCAGCTTTTCGACAGCGCCGGCAACGCCGGCAACACCGCCTGGTGGGACGGCCGGATCGTGGGCGGCTGGCACCAGTCCGCCTCGGGAGAGGTCCACATCGAGCTCCTCGAGGACATCGGCCGCGAGGGCGGGGCGGCGCTCGAGACCGAAGCGGCCAGGCTGACCGGGTGGCTGGGAGGCACCCGCGTCACCGGGCGGTACCCGTCACCGCTGGCCAAGAGGGTGGCCGGGAGCGGGTCCGCGCCGGGACCTTAAGGTTGCGCCGTGCCTGAACAGCCCGAACAGCAAGCGCCACCCGTCCAGCGACTCCGGATCCGCTACGCCAAGCGGGGTCGGCTCCGGTTCACCAGTCACCGTGACTTCTCTCGGGCCTTCGAGCGGGCCGTGTTCCGTGCACGCATCCCGATGGCCTACTCCTCGGGCTTCAACCCGCACCCGCGGATCTCCTACGCCGGGGCCGCCCCGACCGGATCGGCCAGCGAGGCGGAGTACCTCGAGATCGCCCTCGCCCAGGAGGTCGACCCCGCCGCCGTACACGCCGCTCTCGACGAGGCGCTTCCCGACGGACTCGACGTCGTCGAGGTCGTCGTCAGCCGCGGCGGCGCCCTGGCAGAGCGCCTCGAGGCGAGCCACTGGCGGCTGAGGCTCCCCGGTGTTCCCGGCGAGGCTGCGGGCGACGCCGTCGCGAAGTTCCTCGCCGCCGACGAGGTTGAGGTGCAGCGGATGACGAAGAAGGGTCTGCGCACCTTCAACTGCCGCGAAGCCGTCGTGTCGCTCACCTCACATGTCGGGGAGGTATCGGGCGAGGAGTGTGCGATACTCGAGGTGGTCTTACGACACGGAACTCCGTCCGTGAGACCCGACGACATCCTCGCCGGACTCCGCGAGGTCGCCGGACTCGACGTCGGTGCCGCTCCTTTGCACGAGCGGCAGGCGCAGGGTCCGCTCGATCCACGGACCGGCACGGTAGGGGATCCGTTGGAGCCCGACCGCGACGCAGGGTGACCGAAGGTGACAGGTTCGGTCCGTTCAGCTGCCGACCGCGGTCAGCCCCGACACGACCCCCGGCGACGAGTGACTTCGGAGGTTGTCGCCGCGCTCCGGTCTGTGCCTGACCACCGCGACGCGTAGGAACCGCGTCACGCGGTCACGTGGGCTGGAGCCCCGACCGCAGGCTTACGTCGTACCGGTTCGACCGGGCCGACGACTGACACGCTCCCGCGTGGAACCGTCCAGCACGGGTCCCGGGAGCCTAGGAGAGCACATGCTCGACGCTGAGAACCAAGGCGAAGCCGAGTCCACGGCAACCACCCCCGGCGAGAGCGCCGGCACGCCCGACACCGACACGGGCAGCAGCCCTTCGGGCGGCACCCCGACTGCCGACGGGGGGCCCGCGGAGGCGCAGGGCGAGCGCCCCACCGAGGCGGCTCCGGCGAAGAAGGCAGCCGCGAAGCGCACCGCGGCGAAGAAGTCGACGGCCAAGAAGGCCACTACCACCAAGAAGGCTGCCGCCAAGCGGACCACCAAGAAGGCGGCCGCTGCATCGCCTGAGACCGGCCCAGAGGTCGGCCCGAGACGAGGTCGCCCGAGCCCGCCCCCGAGCCCGCCCTCGAGCCCGCCCCCGTGGCCGGCGCAGACGAGCACTCTGAAGCGGCTGCCACGGCTCCCGCAGCGAAGAAGACCGCGAAGAAGGCTCCCGCCAAGCGCGCGGCCAAGAAGACTGCGCCCCCGGCGGCAGCTGAGCTCGCCGGCGCCGAGGCTGCGGCCGAGGCCGACGCGGCGGCCGAGAAGGCCGATGAGACCGAGCTCGCAACCGCGCAGGCTGCCGACGCAGCGAAGGCCGCTCCGGCGTCCCCCACCGCGCTGCTGTTCCAGCCGCCGGACCCGACCAAGGCTGTGGTCACCACTCGACGGCGCCGGCCCGCCAAGGCCGAGGCGTCCGAGGCTGCAGCTGGCGAGGCTGCGACGGCGGAGACCGCCGGTGAGCAGGGCGACCGGGGGGAGGAGACCCAGAAGCCGGCCAAGAAGGCTGCCGCCAAGAAGACCACCAAGAAGCCCGCCAAGGCGAAGCCGGAGCAGGCTGCCGAGGGTGAGGCTGTCACGGAGAAGGCCGGTGACGAGCCGAGCGGGGAGACCCAGGAGGGTGCCCAGCAGGCCGATCGTGGCGAGGCCGACGAGGAGCAGGGCGGCGAGCGCCGCCGCCGCCGTCGTGGAGGCCGCCGTCGCCGTCGCTCCGGTGGCGGCGAGGACGGCGACTCAGGAGAGTCCACCGACGACAAGGGCGAGTCGCGCCAGGAGGGCGCCGAGCAGGGCCCGCAGGGCGAGGCCGAGGAGGACGAGGAGTCCGCAAGCGGCACCCGCCGCCGTCGTCGCCGGCGCCGGACGGGCGAGTCCTCCGAGGGCGGAACCGACGAGCCCGACAACACCGTCACGCGGGTCCGCAAGCCCCGCAACGCCGAGGACGAGATCACCTCGCTGAGCGGCTCCACCCGGCTCGAGGCGAAGAAGCAGCGCCGCCGCGAGGGCCGAGAGGCGGGCCGTCGCCGCGCCCCGATCGTGAGCGAGGCGGAGTTCCTCGCCCGTCGCGAGTCCGTGGACCGGGTCATGGTGATCCGCCAGCGCAAGGACCTCACCCAGATCGCCGTGCTCGAGGACAAGGTGCTCGTCGAGCACTACGTCGCCCGCGAGTCGCAGACCTCGCTCATCGGCAACGTGTACCTCGGCCGCGTCCAGAACGTCCTGCCTTCGATGGAGGCGGCGTTCATCGACATCGGCAAGGGCCGCAACGCCGTCCTCTACGCCGGTGAGGTCAACTGGGACGCTCTCGGTGCCAAGAACGGCCAGCCCCGCAAGATCGAGGCGGTGCTCAAGTCCGGTCAGCCGATCCTGGTGCAGGTCACCAAGGACCCGATCGGGCACAAGGGCGCCCGGCTCACCAGCCAGATCAGCCTGCCCGGCCGGTTCCTGGTGTACGTCCCGGACGGGACCACCAGCGGTATCTCCCGCAAGCTGCCCGACACCGAGCGCAACCGGCTGAAGACCCTCCTGAAGGACATCGTCCCCGACTCCGCCGGTGTCATCGTCCGTACGGCGGCCGAGGGAGCCAGCGAGGAAGAGCTCACCCGTGACGTCGAGCGTCTGACCGCGCGGTGGGAGGACATCGAGAAGAAGGCCGGCACCGGGAACGCGCCGCAGCTGCTCTACGGCGAGCCCGACCTCACGCTCAAGGTCGTCCGGGACCTCTTCACCGAGGACTTCAACAAGCTCGTGATCGCCGGTGGCGACGCGTGGGACCTCGTGGACGGGTACGTCAGCCACGTCGCTCCCGACCTCGCCGAGCGGCTGGAGAGGTACGACGGGGAGCGGGACGTCTTCGCGGAGTACCGCATCGACGAGCAGATCGAGAAGGCGCTCGACCGCAAGGTCTGGCTGCCCTCGGGTGGCTCCCTGGTCATCGACCGCACCGAGGCGATGACCGTCGTGGACGTCAACACCGGCAAGTTCACCGGATCGGGCGGAAACCTCGAGGAGACCGTCACCAAGAACAATCTCGAGGCCGCCGAGGAGATCGTCCGTCAGCTCAGGCTGCGCGACATCGGCGGCATCATCGTCGTGGACTTCATCGACATGGTCCTCGAGAGCAACCGCGACCTGGTGCTCCGGCGCCTCGTCGAGTGCCTGGGGCGTGACCGCACCCGGCACCAGGTGGCCGAGGTCACCTCGCTGGGCCTGGTGCAGATGACCCGCAAGCGCATCGGGACCGGCCTGCTCGAGGCGTTCTCCGAGAGCTGCGAGCACTGCCAGGGCCGCGGCCTGGTCATGCACCACGAGCCTGTCGAGCCGAAGAAGAAGAGCGGCGAGGACGACTCGCGACGTGGCCGACGTGGCCGCGGCCGCGGAGGCGAGGACGCCGCGTCCCAGGGGAACGGGGTGCCGTCGCCCAAGGACATCGCTGCCATGGCCAAGCCGGAGGCCGAAGAGGCGGCCGGCGAGAAGCGCCGGGGCCGAGAAGCCTGGGGCCGAGAAGCCCGGGGCCGAGAAGTCCGAGGTCGAGGCTCCTGCGGAGGCGCCGACCGGGACCGCCGTCGGCGAGGATGCCGAGGGCAAGCCTTCGAGCCGGAACCGCGGCGGACGCGGCCGGGGAGGCCGCGGGCGGGGCCGAGAGGCTGCCACAGAGGCCGCCGGCGAGGCTGTGTCCACAGAAGGCGCCGAGCCGGTCGAGGCCGAGGCCCGTCCCTCCGAGCGGGAGGAGTCCGAGCCGGAGCCGTCGAGGTCCGAGAAGGGCACCCGTGAAGAGGTCGCCGCTCAGGCTGTCGAGCAGCCCGAGGCGAGCCCCACAGGGGAGCCTGCAAAAGGTGCCACGGAGGTCGAGAGCGATGCGGCCGGTGCTGCGAGCGGCGCGGGAGAGCCTCCTGCCGAGGCTGCCACCGCTGAGCCGGCGGCTCCCGCGGCTCCCAAGATCGTGACGACCGTACGTCGGCGCGGCGCACGTCGCGCAGCCGGCCCGCCGCCGGGTGGGGCTGCTCCCGCCACGGCCACCGCGTCCACGTCGCCCGAGTCGGCCCCGGGCATCGACGGTGCGCCGGCCACGGCGACCCCGACGAACGGCGTACCCGCCGGCTCGGCCGCGCCGGTCACCGCGACTCCTGGGGACGGCGAGCCCGCCGACGCCGCCGCACCCGCGACCGCGACGCCTGCTGACGGTGAGGGCGCCGAGATCCACGACGCCGAGGCGCCGGCCACGCCGCACGTCCCGGTGAAGAAGCGGGGCTCGCGCCGACGCTGAGCACGGACTGAGCACGGAAGCAGAGCGGGTAGGCCCTCACAGGGTCCTGCCCGCTCTGCAATCCGTGCACTGCGGAGCGGGTGCTGAGCTTCTGGGTCCACATGGTCGGGCCTCACGGCCCGGACAGCTGGGGCGTTTTGACCCGGCAGGACATCGTCCGTAGACTTGACCCTCGGCGTGCGAAGCGCGCCCGTCCTGTGTGCCAGTCGCACGCTCCCGTCGGAACCCAGCCGGGCAGCGCGCTGCGCCACAGAACCTGAACTTGTAGTCCGACGAAGAGAGTGAGTCCGCGGTGTACGCGATCGTGCGCAGTGGCGGCCAGCAGCAGAAGGTTGCTGTCGGTGACGTCATCGAGATCGACAAGGTTGCCAGCGAGGTCGGCGACTCGGTCAAGCTTCCCGTGGTGCTGCTCGTCGACGGTGACAAGGTCACCGCGGACGCAGACGCCCTCGGCAAGGCGGCCGTGACGGTCGAGGTCCTCGGTGCCACCAAGGGCCCGAAGATCGTCATCCAGAAGTACAAGAACAAGACCGGCTACAAGAAGCGCCAGGGGCACCGTCAGAAGTACACCCAGGTCAAGGTCACCGACATCTCGGCCTGAGCATCGCTCACTGACTGATTCCTCTGAATAGAACCAAGGACTGAACTCATGGCACACAAGAAGGGCGCAGCCTCGACCAAGAACGGTCGTGACTCGAACGCTCAGCGTCTCGGAGTGAAGCGCTACGGCGGTCAGCTCGTCAACGCCGGCGAGATCATCGTGCGCCAGCGCGGCACGCACTTCCACCCGGGCTCCGGCGTGGGTCGCGGCGGCGACGACACCCTGTTCGCCCTGGTCGGCGGCAACGTCGAGTTCGGCACCAAGCGCGGTCGCCGCGTCGTCAACATCGTCCCGACGGCTGAGTGACGAAGCGCTGACCTAGTAGCACAGACATCGCCAGGGGCGCTCCGCGAGACCGCGGGGCGCCCCTCGCGCTTTCCCGTGGGCGATTACCAAGGTATGCAGGGAAACTGACACCTCCCACGGCAATATCACCGAGGGAAGAGGCAGATCTCCTGCATACCTTGGTAAACCACCCCCCAGGCCAGAAGTGAGGACCGACCCATGGCAGTACCCACCTTCGTCGACCGCGTGGTGCTGCACGTCACCGCCGGGCGTGGTGGCAACGGCGTGGCGTCGGTGCACCGCGAGAAGTTCAAGCCGCTCGGCGGGCCTGACGGCGGCAACGGCGGTCCCGGCGGCAGCGTGATCCTGCGCGTCGACCCCGACGTCACGACGCTCATCGACTACCACCACAGCCCGCACCGCCGAGGCGAGCACGGCGGCCACGGCGCAGGCGACCACCGCAACGGCGCCCACGGCGCTGACCTGGTCCTCCCGGTGCCCGACGGCACCGTGGTGACCGATGGGCACGGCAACGTCCTGGCCGACCTCGTCGGGCCCGGCACCGAGATGGTCGTCGCCCAGGGCGGGCGTGGGGGACTGGGCAACGCCGCGCTGGCCTCGTCCAAGCGCAAGGCCCCCGGCTTCGCCCTTCTCGGCGAGCCCGGCGACGACCTGACGATCACCCTCGAGCTCAAGGTCGTCGCCGACATCGGCCTGGTCGGGTTCCCGAGCGCCGGCAAGTCGAGCCTGATCGCGGCGCTCTCGCGGGCGCGGCCGAAGATCGCCGACTACCCGTTCACGACGCTGGTGCCCAACCTCGGTGTGGTGACCGCCGGCGACACGACGTTCACCGTGGCCGACGTGCCCGGGCTCATCGAGGGCGCGAGCGAGGGCCGCGGCCTGGGCCACGACTTCCTCAGGCACGTCGAGCGCTGCGCGGCCCTGGTCCACGTGGTCGACATGGCCACCATGGAGCCGGGGCGCGACCCGCTCGAGCGACCTCGACGTGATCGAGGGCGAGCTGAGCAAGTACGGCGGCCTCGAGGACCGTCCGCGCCTGGTCGCGCTCAACAAGGTCGACGTGCCCGATGCGCGGGACCTCGCCGACATCGTGCGCGAGGACTTCCAGGCGCGGGGGCTCGAGGTCTACGAGGTGTCGGCCGCGAGCCACGAGGGGCTGCGCGAGCTCTCGTTCGCGATGGCCGAGATCGTCGCCCGGGCCCGCCGCGAGAAGCCGGTCGCGGAGGCCACCCGGATCGTGCTGCGGCCGCCGACCGCCGCCGGCGGACCCGAGTTCACGATCAAGGAGACCGGTGAGGGCTGGCGGGTGCGCGGTGAGAAGCCCGAGCGCTGGGTGCGGCAGACCGACTTCAGCAACGACGAGGCGGTCGGCTTCCTCGCGGACCGCCTCAACCGCCTCGGTGTCGAGGACCGGCTCCTCGCGCTCGGTGCGGAGGAGGGCGACACCGTGCTCATCGGCGACGTCGACAACGCGGTCGTCTTCGACTTCCGTCCGATGGTGACGACGGGTGCCGAGCTGCTCAGCCGCCGTGGTGAGGACCACCGCTTCGAGGAGCAGCGCAAGGCGGCGCAGCGCAGGCGGGCGATCGACGAGGCCTTCAAGACGCGTGCCCCCGGAGAGACCCGCGCGGACGTCGCGCGACGACTCGCCGCGGCCGGGCAGATCGAGCTCGACGAGGACGAAGAGGGCCTCGACCTCGGCTGGGACGAGTACGACCCCGGCGTCGGGGCCGCGGAACCCGAGGACGAGCAGCGGTGAGCCCGCTCCGGGAGGGGGTGGCCTCGGCCTCCCGGATCGTCGTCAAGGTCGGCTCGTCCTCCCTGACCACCGCAGAGGGCGGCATCGACCCATCGCGCGTCCGCGGGCTGGTCGAGACGCTCGCGAAGCTCCGTGTGCGTGGGGCCGAGGTGGTCCTCGTCTCCTCCGGCGCGATCGCGGCCGGCCTGGCGCCGCTGGGCCTGGCGCGTCGCCCCCGTGACCTCGCCACCCAGCAGGCGGCCGCCTCGGTGGGGCAGGGCCTTCTGGTCCACCGCTACACCGAGGAGTTCGCCCGGCATGGACAGACCGTCGGCCAGGTGCTGCTCACCGTCGACGACGTGACCCGGCGCAGCCACTACCGCAACGCCTACCGCACCTTCGCCAAGCTCCTCGAGATGGGGACGCTGCCGATCGTCAACGAGAACGACACGGTCGCGACCTCCGAGATCCGCTTCGGCGACAACGACCGGCTCGCGGCCCTCGTCGCGCACCTCGTCCATGCCGACCTGCTCCTGCTGCTCTCCGACGTCGACGGCCTGTACGACGGCCCTCCCGACGCTCCGGGGACGTCGCTCCTGCCCGAGGTGTCCTCCGACGAGGACCTCGAGGGGATCGCGATCGGGAAGGCCGGATCGGGCGTGGGCACCGGCGGCATGCAGACCAAGGTCGAGGCCGCCCGGATCGCCACGGGAGCCGGCATCCCCGTCGTACTCACCTCCGCCGACCAGGCGGGCCCTGCCCTGGCGGGGGAGCAGGTCGGCACGATGTTCCACCCCACCGGCCGGCGCAGGCCCACCCGGTTGCTGTGGCTCGCTCACGCCACGGAGCCGAAGGGCGCTCTGGTGCTCGACGACGGCGCGGTCCGCGCCGTGGTCGAGCGGCGCGCCTCGCTGCTGCCGGCCGGCATCACCGGCGTGACCGGGTCCTTCGTGGGAGGCGACCCGGTGGACCTCGTCGACCAGGAAGGCGTCGCCGTGGCGCGTGGTCTGGTCAACTACGACTCCGAGGAACTGCCCGATCTGGTCGGAAGATCTACACGTGACCTGGCCAAAGAGCTCGGTTCTTCCTACGAACGCGAGGTCGTGCACCGCGACGACATGGTGCTGCTGCAGCGCCGTCGCTGACTTTGGAGATTCCCCTGTCCAGTGATCGGCAGGGCGTCAGACTAGGGTGACGTTCCGTTCAGGTTCCGGGACCTAAGAAGGTGTGGCTTGTGGGCGAACCCGTACGGCTCTGGCACGTGACGGTGACCGTCGCCGGCGACTCGATGGAACCCCTGGTCGTGCGCAACGCACTGCGCCGCCTCAGCGACCAGCGTCCCTTCCTCCACTCCATGAAGTACGACGGTGCACGCGCCGAGATCCAGTACTGGGAGGAGGCCGAGTCGCTCCTGGACGCGTCGTCCCTGGCGCTGCGGGTCTGGAACGAGTATCGCGACTCCGCGGGCCTGCCGCGGTGGGAGGTCGTCGGCCTCGAGGTCATCGAGCGGTCGGTCTTCCAGAGCCGTGGCATGGAGTACTCCGTCGTGGTGGACCTCCGCGACGTGACACCGCTGCCGTTCTGATCCGGCCGCGGCCTACGCTTGGACCATGACCACCACCCCCGCCGCGAGCGGCGTCGAAGCCGCTGTCACCGAGGTCGCCGAGCGCGCTCGCGCGGCGGCCAACGAGCTCGCTCTCGCGACGCGTGGCCAGAAGGACACCGCCCTCCGGGCGATGGCCGACGCGCTCGTCGCAGCCACCCCGGACGTCCTCGCCGCCAATGCCGAGGACGTCGCCGCCGCCGAGGCCGCGGGCACGCCGGCGGCCATCATCGACCGGCTGCGCCTCGACGAGGCCCGTGTCGCAGGCATGGCCGACGGTCTGCGTGACGTGGCCGCACTGCCCGACCCGGTCGGTGAGGTCGTGCGCGGCTCGACCCTGGCCAACGGCCTCGAGCTGCGCCAGATCAGGGTCCCCTTCGGCGTGATCGGCATCATCTACGAGGCCCGTCCGAACGTCACCGCCGACGCGGCCGGGATCTGCCTCAAGGCGGGCAACGCCGTGCTCCTGCGCGGGTCGTCGAGCGCCCTGCGTTCGAACACCGCCACCGTCTCGGTTCTCCGCCGGGCGGCGGCCGCCTCCGGCCTGCCCGAGGACTCCGTCGCGCTCGTTCCCGGTGAGGGCCATGAGCCGGCGAAGGCGCTCATGCGCGCGCGGGGCCTCGTCGACGTCCTGATCCCACGCGGCGGGGCGGGCCTGATCCGCTCGGTCGTCGAGGAGTCGACCGTGCCCGTGATCGAGACCGGCGTCGGCAACTGCCACGTGTACGTCGACGCCGACGCGGACCTCGACATGGCGCTGGCGATCGTGCTCAACGCCAAGACCCACCGGCCCTCGGTGTGCAACGCGGCCGAGTCGCTGCTCGTCCACCGGGACGTGGCGGAGGAGTTCCTGCCGAGGGTCGTCGCGGGCCTTCAGGAGTCCGGGGTGACCATCCACGGCGACGAGTCGTTCGCGGCCTTCGACGGGGTCGTGGAGGCGACCGAGGAGGACTACGCCGAGGAGTACCTCTCCCTCGACATGTCCGCGGCCGTCGTACCCGACCTCGACGCGGCCATCGCGCACATCCGCCGCTACTCCTCAGGGCACAGCGACGCGATCGTGACCGGGTCCCAACCGGCTGCCCGGCGTTTCACGGCAGCCGTCGACTCCGCCGCGGTCCTGGTCAACGCCTCGACCCGCTTCACCGACGGGGGCGAGTTCGGCTTCGGCGCCGAGATCGGCATCTCCACCCAGAAGCTGCACGCCCGGGGACCGATGGGCCTGCCGGAGATGACGTCGACGAAGTACGTCGTCGTCGGCGACGGTCACACCCGCTGAGGCGACCGACGTCCTCGCGGCGAACCCCCTCGGCTCCCGTCCCGCAAGGACGAGGTCAGGGTCAACCCGTCCCGCGTCTGACGGTAAGGTGTCCCCATGCTGCTTACGTCCCTTATCTCGGCTGCCGAAGAGACGCCCCACGCCGAGCTGACGATCTCCCCTCTCGGCATCGGTGCGATCGCGCTCGGGGTCCTGCTGGTGATGCTCGTCGGACTGCTCATGTTCGGCAAGGGCCGCGAGCACTCCTGAGCAGGGGCGCGAACACGATGACGGCTGCCCGTGACTGAGCTCCTCACTCGACCGAAGAACGGGCGTCGCCGCGTCGGGGTGATGGGCGGCACGTTCGACCCCATTCACCACGGCCACCTCGTGGCCGCGAGCGAGGTCCGCTCGTGGTTCGACCTCGACGAGGTCGTCTTCGTGCCGACCGGTGAGCCGTGGCAGAAGTCGAGCCGCGAGGTCAGCCCTCCCGAGGACCGCTACCTCATGACCGTCATCGCGACGGCGTCGAACCCGCAGTTCTGGGTCTCGCGCGTGGACATCGACCGCGGCGGCCCGACGTACACCCTCGACACGCTGCGCCGACCTCAAGGCAGCGCTCCCCGACGCGGAGCTCTACTTCATCACCGGCGCGGACGCGCTCGGGGAGATCTTCACCTGGCGCGACGCCTCGAAGCTCTTCGACCTCGCGCACTTCGTCGGCTGTACCCGTCCCGGGTACGAGATGGACGAGTCGACGCTCGAGGGGATCCCCGAGGACAAGGTCACGATCGTCGAGATCCCGGCCCTGGCGATCTCCTCGACCGACTGCCGCAAGCGCACGGCCCGCGGTGAACCGGTGTGGTACCTCGTCCCCGACGGCGTCGTGCAGTACATCCACAAGCACGCGCTCTACAGGCCGGACCGGCCCCGACCCAGGCAAGGACTCACGTGACCGCCACCGACCGTGCCCTCGAGCTCGTCCACACCGCCGCCCAGGCGGCATCGGACAAGCTCGCCGAGAACATCGTCGCCTTCGACGTCTCCGAACAGCTGGTGATCACCGACGCCTTCGTGCTCTGCTCGGCCGCCAACGACCGCCAGGTCAAGGCGATCGTCGACGAGGTCGAGGACAAGCTGCGAGAGATCGGTGCCAAGCCCGTACGCCGCGAGGGCGAGCGTGACGGCCGCTGGGTGCTCATCGACTACGCAGACATCGTCGTGCACGTGCAGCACGAGGAGGAGCGCTCCTTCTACGCGCTCGAGCGGCTGTGGCGCGACTGCCCCGTGATCGAGCTGCCCGAAGCCGTCACCTCCGGCCGCGGCGAGTGAGTCGCCGGCTCATCCTGCTCCGCCACGGGCGGACCGCCTGGAACGAGTCGGGGCGTGCCCAGGGCCACGCCGACATCGAGCTCGACGAGACCGGACACGCACAGGCGGAGGCCGCTGCTCGTCATCTCGCGGGCCGCGGCGTCGACGTGCTCTGGTCCTCCGACCTCGCCCGCGCCCGCGAGACCGCGGGCTACGTGACGTCTGCCTGCGACCTCGCGGCGAGGTACGACGACCGCCTGCGTGAGTTCGACGTGGGGGAGCGTCAGGGGCTGACCCTCGACGAGTTCGCGGAGCGCTTCCCCGACGAGTACTCCTCCTGGGTCCGCGGCGACGGCCTGCTGCCGGTCAAGGGCGGTGAGGTGACCGAGGACGTGGAACGGCGGATCGTGCCCGCGCTGCTGGAGTGCGTCGCCGCGCTCGGTCACGGCGAGACGGGACTGGTCGTGACCCACGGCGCCGCCATGAAGGTCGCGGTCGCCGGCCTGCTCGGCTGGCCGCAGGCGCACACCGTCTCCTTGAAGGGCGTGGACAACTGTGCCTGGGTCACCCTCGAGGAGATCGAGCACGGTGGCCGCCTCCGTCTCGCGGCATACAACCAGAAGGCGCCACGCGACCGCTCCGCCTGAGAGAGGATGGAGCCATGAACGAGAGTCCGCCGGAAGTCACGAAGTTCGTCCGCCCCGAGGGTGGGGTCGTCGTGGGTGACGACGGGTCCGAGGGGGCCGCCCACGCCGTGCGCTTCGCGCTGGAGGAGGCTCGCAGGCGCGGGACCGGGCTCCACGTCATTCGCGCGTGGTCGATCATGAGCACGTCGCGGCCGGCCGACGTCCCCGCCGGCTTCGCGGCCTCGCTCGCTGAGTACGAAGCGGCCGCGATGGCCCAGGAGGCCGCGCGGGTCGACCACCTGCTCGGCGAGGACAAGGACGTCCCGGTCGAGGTCCACTGCGTGCACAGCCCGGCTTCGGAGGCGTTGATCGCGGCCTCGGAGACCGCGGACGTGATCGTGGTCGGCTCCCGCGGGCTCGGCGGCTTCCGGTCGCTGGTCCTCGGCTCGGTCGCGGAGCAGTGCATCCGGCACGCCTCCGGTCCGGTGATCGTGGTTCGCGACGGGACCTGACCGACGGTGACGATGTGCCAGGGGTCACCCCGGCGCGCGACACCCCCGATTTCGCATCCGGGGGAGCGGTTGGCTAAGATTCCCGAGTTGCCCGAGCCGGACAGGTTTCGAGCGGCGGGGCTGTGGCGCAGCTGGTAGCGCACCTCCATGGCATGGAGGGGGTCAGGGGTTCGAGTCCCCTCAGCTCCACTTCTACGGACGGTCTGCGAATCGCAGGCCGTCCGTTCGCGTTTCCGGGGCTCGCAGCGCGGAGGTCGAGCGCCGACCCGGGGTTCAGGCGAACGGGTCGGGGCGGCCCCCTGGCAGGTTGGCCAGCAGCGCCTTCCCCTCGGCCGCGAACTTGTGCTCGACGAGGACCTCGTACTTGGTGGCGACCACCTGCTGGATCGAGGTGAAGTCACGGCGGCCGCGGGTCGCCGCATAGCCGACCATCGCCCAGATCACCCCGAAGAAGACGCCGAAGACTGCGGTGGACAAGATGATCGGCAGAGCGTCGCCGGTGCCGAACAACGAGAAGATCAGCCCGACGAACAGGCCCAGCCACAGCCCCGAGAGCGCACCGCCGAGCGCGACGCGGCCGGTCGTGAGGCGGCCGGTCACCCGCTCGACCTGCTTGAGGTCGGTGCCCACGATCATGCAGTTCTGCACAGGGAAGCCCTCGTCGGAGAGGTAGTCGACGGCTCGCTGGGCATCGGCGTAGTCGTCGTACACCCCCAGCGACTGGGGGAACTGCAGCGCGAGTGCCGAACGGGATCCGGGCATGCCGGTCTGGTTGCTCATGGCTCCATTCTCCCCCCGCGGGTGCGGCGGACAAGGGGACCGAGCCCGACCGGCTCGCGGCCCGACGTCTCGACATCGCCGACGAAAGGGACGTAGCGTTCCTGCATGACGGGGACCCGGACGGAGCGCTTGACCAGCGGGCTGGGGGCGGTCTCCGTCCTGAGCCGCGAGGACGTGCCGATCATGTATCTCGACGTGGCCTTCGACGTGGAGGGGATCCAGGCCGGGTGGCCTGAGTTCGAGTCGCGGTTCACGTCGCTGCGCGGCCGCAGGATGATGGCGGTGGTGTTCCCGGAGCAGGAGATCTACCGGCTGGCAACGCTGATGCGCGACGAGGACGACCCCGACGCGCTCGGCCTGAGCATGGGGGTGCTTCCTGGTGGGCCGAACCTCCAGCTGTCCCTGGAGGGCGACGCCCGTTCGGTGCACCGCAACATCGGACCCGCGTTCGAGGAGCTGCGTGGCCTGGGGGAGTACGACGCGACCCGCCCGTGCGTCGAGGTCTACCGCTCGCCGAAAGCAGTCGACTGCCTGCTCCCCGTGGTCGGCTGAGACGCCTCGATCGCCGCTGTCGCTACACGCCCTCGTCGGGCCGAGGCTGGACGACGATACCCCCGAGCCGCGCCTCGTCGGCCCAGCAGCGGAGGCCGTCGACGTACACCAGATGGGAGATGGTGACCTCCTCGCACAGCTCCTCGGTGTCGGCGTACCGGGCCGCGAAGCCTCCGGCGAGGCTGGTGTTCACCAGCAGCAGCCGCCGCCCGTCCGCCGTGCTCGCCCGCGAGACGCACGCGCGGCACAGGTAGCCGGGGTAGCGCGGCACGGCGGGCTGCTCCGTGCCGCAGATCGGGCACGTGACGAGGTCGACGGCCACGGCCGGTCCTCAGCCGGCGTTCTTGCGGGCCGACCAGGCGCTGGCCACCATCTCCTCGAGGGAGTAACGCATCCGCCACTCGAGGTCTCGTGCGGCGAGCTCGCCGTTGGCGACGATGCGGGCAGGGTCGCCCGGGCGGCGCGGCGCGATCTCGGGCTCGAAGTCGACCCCGGTCACCTTGGCCATCGCATCCATGATCTCGCGCACCGAGCTTCCGTCCCCGCTGCCGAGGTTGTACGCCGGGGCGAGCTGCTCGCCGGCTTCGAGCCTGCGGGCGGCGGCGACGTGGGAGTGCGCGAGGTCGGCGACGTGGACGTAGTCGCGCACGCAGGTGCCGTCCGGGGTCGGGTAGTCGTCGCCGTTGATCCGCGGGGTGCGGCCGTTGACGAGCGCCTCGAAGACGAGTGGGAAGAGGTTGTGGGGGCTCGTGTCGTAGATCGAGTCGTCGATCGAGCCCACGACGTTGAAGTAGCGCAGCGAGGTGTGCTTCAGCCCTGCCGCGACCGCCTGGTCCGCGAGAAGCCACTCGCCGATCAGCTTGGACTGGCCGTAGGGCGACTCCGGACCGAGGTCGGTCTGCTCGGTGACGACGTCGACGTCGGGCGTGCCGTAGACCGACGCGCTCGAGGAGAACACCATGTTCTCCACGCCCTCGTCCTGCATGGCCTGCAGCAGGCTGACGGTGCCGGTGACGTTCTGGTCGAACGTGTGCAGCGGCCGCTGGACCGACACGCCTGCGTACTTGAAGCCGGCGAGGTGCACCACCCCGGTGATCCCGTGCTCACGCAGAGCCCGGCGGACCAGGTCGGTGTCGAGGATGGTCCCCTCGACGAAGGGCGTCTTGTCGGAGACGAACTCAGCGTGCCCGCTCGACAGGTCGTCGAGCACGACAGCCTCGATGCCCTGCTCGGTGAACGCGCGCGCCACGTGCGCCCCGATGTACCCCGCCCCGCCTGTCACCAGCCACGTCATCTGCCCGACCTTCGCTCTCTCGGTGGTTGTCCGACCCACGACCATAACGTGCTGCGCTACCATGGGCGCATGCGGAAGAACCTCCTTCTTGGCCGGCCGCGCTGACAGGCACCACGACAGCGCGGCTACCCCTCATGCCTGAGGGGTTTTTTTGTGCCCGGGCCCACGGGGTGCGACAGGCCCGAGGAAGGGTTCTCACCGAACCGCCGCGACAACGCGACAGGAAGACGACGAGACGATGACCGAGCAGGCAGAAGACCGGGCGACCTACGACGTCGCCGCCGCCCAGGAGAAGTGGCGCAAGGTCTGGGAGGACCTCAACCCGTTCGAGGCCGCCGACGACGGCTCCCGCGAGCGCCGCTACGCGCTGACGATGTTCCCGTACCCGAGCGGCGACCTGCACATGGGCCACGCCGAGGTGATGGCGCTGCACGACGTGATCGCGCGCTACTGGTGGCAGCGCGGCTACGACGTGCTCAACCCCATCGGCTGGGACTCCTTCGGCCTGCCTGCCGAGAACGCCGCGATCAAGCGCAACGAGCACCCCGCGACCTACACCTACGCCAACATCGAGACCCAGGCGGAGTCGTTCCGTCGCTACGGGATCAGCTTCGACTGGTCCCGGCGGCTGCACACCTCCGACCCGGAGTACTACCGGTGGACCCAGTGGCTGTTCCTGCGCTTCCGCGAGCGCGGCCTGGCCTACCGCAAGTCGAGCCCGGTGAACTGGTGCCCCAACGACCAGACCGTGCTGGCCAACGAGCAGGTCGTCGGCGGCATGTGCGAGCGCTGCGGCGCCGAGGTCACCAAGCGCGAGCTGACCCAGTGGTACTTCAAGGTCACCGAGTACGCCCAGCGGCTGCTGGACGACATGGAGATGCTGAAGGACACCTGGCCGGAGCGCGTCCTGGCCATGCAGCGCAACTGGATCGGCCGGTCCGAGGGCGCGCACGTCGACTTCGAGATCGAGGCGCGCGAGGACACCGGTGGCGGCACGCTGGCCGGGCGCACGGTCACGGTCTTCACGACGCGTCCGGACACGCTGTACGGCGCGACGTTCTTCGTGGTCGCCGCCGACGCGAAGCTGGCCGGGGAGATCTGCGCGCCGGAGCAGCGGGAGGCCTTCGACGCGTACCTGGAACAGGTGCGCAAGGAGAGCGACATCGACCGGCTGTCGACCGAGCGCGAGAAGACCGGCGTCTTCCTGGGCCGCTATGCGGTCAACCCGGTGAACGGCGAGCGGATCCCCGTCTGGGCGGCCGACTACGTGCTGGCCGACTACGGCACCGGTGCGGTCATGGCCGTTCCCGCACACGACCAGCGTGACCTGGACTTCGCCAAGACCTTCGGCCTGCCGGTACGCCGGGTCGTCGACACCGGTGAGGAGAACCCGGAGGAGACCTACGTGGCCACCGCCGGCGACGGGGTCTACGTCAACTCGAGCGACCTGGACGGGCTGTCCGACAAGACGTCGGGCATCTCGAGGATCGTCTCGCGCCTGGAGGGCGAGGGCCGGGGGAGCGGCGCGGTCAACTTCCGTCTGCGCGACTGGCTGCTGTCACGCCAGCGGTTCTGGGGCTGCCCGATCCCGATCATCCATTGCGATGACTGCGGCGAGGTCCCGGTCCCGGACGACCAGCTGCCCGTCGTACTGCCGGACCTGCGTGGTGCCGACCTGAAACCGAAGGGCACCTCGCCCCTGGCCGCGGCCGAGGACTGGGTCAACGTCGACTGCCCCTCGTGCGGCGGCCCGGCCAAGCGCGACAGCGACACGATGGACACGTTCGTCGACTCGTCGTGGTACTTCCTGCGCTACTGCTCGCCGGACTACACCCAAGGGCCGTTCGACCCCGAGGCGGTCCGGAGGTGGATGCCGGCGCATCAATATGTGGGCGGTGTCGAGCACGCGATCCTGCACCTGCTGTACAGCCGGTTCTTCACCAAGGTCCTGCACGACATGGGGATGGTGGACTTCGTCGAGCCGTTCGAGGCGCTGCTGAACCAGGGCCAGGTCATCAACCAGGGCAAGGCGATGAGCAAGTCCCTGGGCAACGGCGTGAACCTGGGCGACATGATCGACGAGTTCGGCGTCGACGCGGTGCGCCTGACGTTGGTGTTCGCCGGTCCGCCCGAGGACGACATCGACTGGGCCGACCTCTCGCCCGGCGGGTCGCTGAAGTTCCTGCAGCGCGCGTGGAGGCTGAGCGGCGACGTCACCTCGGCGCCGGGAGTGGCCTTCGACGGCGGCGACGTCGCGCTGCGCAAGGCGACGCACCGGACGCTGCGCGAGGTCGAGCAGCTGGTCGACTCGCACCGGTTCAACGTCGTCGTCGCGCGGGTCATGGAGCTGGTCAACGTCACCCGCAAGGCCATCGACTCGGGCTGCGGGTCCTCTGACCCGGCGGTTCGCGAGGCGGTCGAGGCCGTGGCGATCATGCTGTCGCTGGTGGCCCCCTACACCGCCGAGGAGATGTGGTCGCGGCTGGGACACGAGCCGACCGTGGCCCGCGCCGGCTGGCCGACCGTCGAGGAGAGCCTGCTGGTCCAGGACTCGATCACCGCGATCGTCCAGGTCCAGGGCAAGCTGCGCGCGAAGCTGGAGGTCAGCCCCGACATCTCCGAGGCCGACCTGGAGGCCATGGCGATGGCGGAGCCGGTGATCCAGCGCTCGCTGGAGGGCAAGACCGTGCGGAAGGTGATCGTGCGGGCGCCCAAGCTGGTCAACATCGTCGCGAGCTGACCCACCCCTTCGGCTTGCGTCCGGCGCCTGCGACTGCAGACGCCGGACGCTTGGCTCGTCCGCGCCGTTGCTGGCGCTACCGCGGCTTTGTCTGCGGACTTCGCTTTTACGCTCCCGGCGCCCGCAGTCTCCGGCGCCTCTCGCCGACCGCCCGGTGCACGCCGAGCTGCTTCCTCTACGGGAGGTCCTTGAAGGCCTCCTCGATGGGGACGACGCCGCTGAGCAGGGTGAACTGCTTGCGGATGGTGGCCGGCTCGTCGAGGGCTGCCGTGAGCGCGTGGGCGACGTCCGCGCGGGGGATCTCCCGGGGCTCCGCGGTCGGGTCGAGGCTGACCTGTCCGGTGCCGGGGTCGTCGGTGAGGCGGCCGGGCTGGATGATCGTCCAGTCGATGTCGCGTGCGCGTAGGTCCTCGTCGGCTGCAGCCTTCGCGCGCAGGTAGATCTGGAAGACGTCATCGCTGGTGGGGTCTGCCTGGTCGGTGCCCATGGAGGAGACCATGAGGTAGCGACGCACGCCTGCCCGCTCGGCAGCGTCGGCGAGAAGGATCGCGGCGCCCTTGTCGACGGTCTCCTTGCGCGCGACTCCGGACTTCGGGCCGCCGCCGGCTGCGAAGACGACCGCGTCCGCGCCCTTCACGACCGCCGCGACCTCGTCGACGCCGGCCTGCTCCAGATCGAGTACGACGGCCTCGGCGCCGCGCTTCTCGAGATCGGCGACGTGGTCGGGGTTGCGGACGATGCCGACCGCCTTGTCCCCGCGACTACTGAGCTTCTCCTCGAGATGTAGGGCGATCTGCCCGTGTCCTCCGGCGATGACGACGCGCATGTAGGTTCCTTCCTCGACTTCTGACGGCTGTCGTGTGCAGTACCCGTGTCCGACGTACAACACGTCCTCGAGGCGGACGATTCCGTGTTCGAGCCGAGCCGGAAGGTAGCCTTCCGGACATGTCCCGCATCGCGCTCGTCACGGACTCGACGGCCTCGCTGCCGCCGGAGGTGGCACAGGAGCGCGGGATCTGCGTCGTGCCTCTTCAGGTCGTGATCGGCGCCAGGTCCTACGACGAGGGTGTCGAGGGCGGGGCGACCCCTGAGACGGTGGCCGCCGCTCTGCGCGAGTGGACCCCGGTGAGCAGCTCGCGTCCCACGCCGGCGGCGATGCTCGAGGCCTACGAGAAGGCCGCTGCCGCCGGTGCCACCGAGATCGTGTCCGTCCACGTGTCGAGCGAGCTGAGCGGGACCTACGAGTCCGCACGGCTCGCCGCGAAGCAGTCACCGGTCCCGGTCTTCACCGTCGACTCTCGGCAGGTCGGCATGGCCACCGGGTTCGCGGTCCTCTCGGCTGCCGAGGTGGTGGCCGGCGGGGGCTCTGCGGCGGAGGCCGCGGAGACGGCGCGCAGACGGTCCGAGCAGAGCACGTCGCTGTTCTACGTCGACACGTTGGAGTACCTCCGACGTGGCGGTCGCATCGGAGCCGCGGCGGCTCTGCTGGGGTCGGCGTTGTCGGTGAAGCCGCTGCTCACGCTCGAGAACGGCCGGGTCGGGATGCTGGAGAAGGTACGCACCGCCGGTCGTGCGCTGAGCAGGCTGGAGGCGCTGGCGGCCGCCGCTGCCGGCTCTCAGGTCGACGTCGCAGTGGCCCATCTGGCAAACCCCGAACGCGCCGAGCTTCTCGCCTCGAACCTTCGGACACGGCTGGCGGACCGGCTGGGCGGCAGAGACGTCCTGGTGGGTGAGGTCGGGGCCGTCATCGGCGCCCACGTCGGTCCGGGCATGGTTGCGGTCGTCGTATCGCCCCTTCCCTGACGCGGTCGATCCTCACAGGACGCCGTCGCGGACGGTTGTCCACAGATCGTCGTCGAGGTCTTCCTGGTGAAGCGCGCGGTTCCTAGGTTCGTCGCATGCGCTCACGCCGGACGGCCCACGACGAGATGGCCGCAATCGCCCGCCGACGTCTCGAGATGCTGAGCGTCGAGCTGGCGGGCATCCGCAGCTCGCTGCCTGGTGAGCCGGATGCAGTCGCCGGCACGGAGCCCGCCCCGGCTGAGCAGCCGGCAGCAGGCACCGGCGCGGCCTCAGGCATCCGCTCGACCACGCTGGAGGAGACCGCGCCGGAGGAGGCGTCTCTGGCGGACGGGCTCGGGGCGGACGGGCTCGGGGCGGACGGGCTCCGGATGGAGGCGTTGCAGGGCTGGGGTGCGGGCCCGGCTCGCGGGCGGCACGCCCGCCGCCCGGTGGGCAGGGCCGACCGCCTCGGCGGGTGGGTGCACGACAGGCTTCCACCGACGCTGCAGGGCCGGGTGCGCCTCGAGGCGGGGCATCTCAGCGTGGTCGCGGTCCTCGTCGCAGCAGCGTTGGGGGTGACCGCATGGTGGGTGGTCCGTGCCGACGGTGGTGCGACCGTCGTGCCCGCGGCCGTCTCCTCCCAGACCGGGGAGGGCCTGGAGGCTTCGGCCTCGGGACAGCTCGTCACGCCGGCTGCCGACCCCTCGACGACGGCCGCCGTCGAGACCGAGCCGGCCGTCCTGGTCGTCGACGTCGCCGGGAAGGTCCGCCGACCGGGGATCGCGACGCTCCCCGTCGGTTCGCGGGTGGTGGATGCACTCGAGGCAGCGGGAGGCGCCCGGAGAGGTGTCGACCTCAGCGCGCTCAACCTCGCACGCCTGCTCGTCGACGGTGAGCAGATCGTCGTGGGCGTCCCGCCGCCGGGAGGCGTCGCCGCGCCCGCCGCCTCGGGTCCGAGCGCACCTGGCGGGAGCGCGGGGCCGATGGTGAACATCAACTCCGCCACCCAGGCTCAGCTGGAGGAGCTGCCCGGAGTGGGGCCGGTGACCGCCGAGGCGATCCTCCAGTGGCGCACCGACCACGGGCCGTTCACGGCGGTCGACGAGCTGTTGGAGGTGTCGGGGATAGGTGACGCGACGCTCGCCGAGATCGCTCCGTTCGTCACCCTGTGAGCGCCGGGGCCTCAGCCGCCGCTGGGCGGACCGACGGCTCGACGGACCCCGAGGAGGCGCCACCGGACCTGCGCGCCGTGGTCCTCGCGCTCATGGCCTGGGCCGGCGGCCTCGGCGGGTTCCTGCTCCCGCGCTGGGTCGTCCTCGTCGCGATGGCCGCGGGCGGGGTCGCTCTGGTAGCTCGATGGCGGCGTGGGGCCCCTGTGGTCGTCGGCCTGGCCTGGTTCGTCGCGGCCGCGGCGGTGGCGGGTTGCGCGATGCTTCGCGTCGAGGGCGTCGCACAGAGCCCGCTGGCCGGCCTCGCGAGCGATCGGGCGTTCGTGAGCGTACTGGTGCGCGTGACGTCGGACCCGCTCCTGAAGCAGGGCAAGTACGAGTCGTTCACCCTCACCAGGGCCACCACCCTCGAGGTGACCGGCCGGGGGAGCACGTACGAGGCTCGGGTCCCGCTCCTGGTCATCGCCGACGAGCGTTGGCTCGAGGTCGAGCTCGGCTCGGTCGTCCGGGTGGAAGGGCGAGCGGCACCGTCGGACGGGAGCGACCTCGCGGCGGTGATCTCGACCAGCCGCCCTCCGGTCGTCGTGGAGCCCCCGGGAGGGATGCTCGACGCAGCGTCGGCGGTGCGCGCGGGGATCAGGCGGTCAGTCTCCGGGGCCGGACCCGGAGAGCGGACGCTGGTGCCTGCCCTGGTGGCCGGCGACGACCGCGGTATGCCGATCGAGCTCGTCACCGACTTCCAAGCCTCCGGTCTGACGCATCTGCTCGCGGTGTCCGGGACGAACCTGACGCTGGTGGTCGGCTTCCTCCTCGTCATCGCCCGCTGGGCGGGGGTGCGGGCGCGCGGCCTCATCGTGGTCGGTGTGCTGGGCGTCGCGGGCTTCGTCCTGCTCGCCCGGACCGAGCCGAGCGTCGTGCGCGCCGCGGCCATGGGGTCGGTCGCCCTGATCGGCATGGGCAGCAACGGCCGCGAGCGGGGAGTGCGCGCACTCGGCGTCGCGGTGCTCGTCCTCCTGCTGCTCGACCCGTGGCTGGCGCTCTCGCTCGGCTTCGTGCTCTCCGCCCTGGCCACGGCCGGGATCCTGTTCCTGGCCCCTCCCTGGCGCGACTCCCTCGACGCGTGGATGCCGCGGTGGCTCGCCGAGGCGGTGGCTGTCCCGCTGGCTGCCCAGCTGGCGTGCACGCCCGTGGTCGCGGCCATCTCCGGTCAGGTGAGCCTGGTGGCGATCGCAGCCAACATGGCGGTCGCGCCGGCGGTCGGACCGGCCACGGTGCTCGGCCTGGCCGGTGGTCTGGTGGTGCTGGCGGTCGAGCCGGCGGGCGTGCTCCTCGGGCGGTGCGCGGGTTGGTGCGCCTGGTGGATCACCGCGGTCGCGGCACGCAGCGCCGACCTTCCCACGGCAGCGGTCGGCTGGCCCTCCACGTGGACCTCCATCGCACTGCTCAGCCTCCTGTGCCTCGCGGCGGCCTGGTTGATGCCCGGGCTCCTCCGTCACCGTCGATGGGCGGTCCCGGTCACCCTGCTCATGACGCTGACCGTCGTACGCCCGCTTCCGGCTCCTGGCTGGCCACCGGACGGCTGGGTGCTGGTCGCGTGCGACGTCGGACAGGGGGACGGGCTGGTCCTCAACGCGGGGGCGGGCAGCGCGGTGGTGGTCGACGTCGGGCCGGACCCCAAGGCGATCGACCGTTGCCTGGACCGACTCGAGGTGAGACGGCTGCCCGTCGTGGTGCTCACCCACTTCCACGACGACCACATGGCCGGGCTGCCGGCCGTGATGGAGGAGCGGCCACCGGGGGAGATCCTCGTGACCTCGCTCGCCGACCCTGCGTACAACGCCGAGGAGGTGGCGACCTGGGCACGGGCAGCGGGAGTGCCGGTCAGGGTGCCGGCCTTCGGAGAGGTACGGCGGGTCGGCTCGCTCACGTGGCAGGTGGTCGGTCCTCTCGGGCGGTTCGCGACCGGCGACGCCGAGAGCGAGGGGTCGGCGGCCAACAACGCCAGCGTCGTGCTGCTCGTGCAGACCGAAGGCATCCGGCTGCTGCTCACGGGCGACCTCGAGCCGGAGGCGCAGGCGGCCATGCGCCGCGTGTTCGCGGGACTGAAGGTGGACGTGCTGAAGGTGCCTCACCACGGGAGCCGCTACCAGGACCCGGCGTTCCTCACCGGACTGGGAGCACGGGTGGCCCTCGTCTCGGTCGGCAGGGAGAACAGCTACGGACACCCCTCCTCGGAGACCATCGACCTGCTCGAGGCGACAGGTGCGCTCGTGCGGCGCACCGACGAGTCCGGCGACGTGGCAGTCGTGGTCCGAGACGGTCAGCTGACGCTTCGGGAGCTGAGCACCTCGTCATCGGCGATGAGGTAGCGGCCACCGGACTGCTCGAGCGTCAGGCGCTGCTTCTCCTCCTTGGCGCTGCCGTCCTTGAAGTAGTAGGTGAGCACGATGTCGACCTGACGCTGACCGTCCACGGCGTCGGCGCTTGCCAGGTCGACCGACTCGATCGAGCTCCACCAGTCCTCGTAGCCGCCCCGCCCTTGGGCCTTCATGCTCGGTGCGAGCCGTTTCCAGCCGGCATCGGTGTCTTGGGGCATGAAGGAGAAGTACTCCTCGACGGCGTCCTCCATGGCGTCCGCGCCCTCCTCGGCAGGAGCGGGTTCCTTCGGCTTCTTCGACTTCGTCGGTTGAGCCGGGGTCGGCGTCTTCGACGGCTCGGAGCTGCGTGTGGGCTGGGACTCAGGTGAGGGGGAGCCGCTCTCCGCCGGGGACGACTGTGGCGACCCGTCCTCGGAGTCGCCGCTGATCATCATGAATCCGGCGCCGAGGACCAGCAGCAGGAGGAGGGCAACGCCCGCCAACCAGGGCAGCGCCCGGCGGGGACGCTCGCGTTCGTTGTGCTCGTGCCCGGCCCGCGGACTGCTGGCGGCGGCCGCGGCGGCAGGAGCTGCCCCGGCGGCCGGGCGGTCGGCGACCTGGCGGGTCGACCGGGTGGTGTGGTCGGAAGGCGTCGCGAGCATCGTGGTGTCCTCTTCGACGCCGCCTTGCTCGGCGACACGGCGGAGGGCATGGGCGGCGTCCGCCACCGTCCAGCGCGAACGCGGGTCGCGGTCCATCATCCGTGTGATCGGGCCGGTGAGGGGACCGGCCTGGGTCGGCGGAGCCGGCTCCTCCGCGGCGATCTTCTGGAGCAGCGCGATCGGGTTGCGCTGCTCGGGGTAGGGCGCGTGGCCCTCGACCGCGGTGTACAGGGTGGCCCCGAGCGCGTACACGTCCGACTCCGGCCCGGGGTCCTCGCCACGTGCCAGCTCGGGGGAGAAGTACGACGGCGTCCCGGTCACCAACCCGGTGCGGGTCAGCTGCTCGTCGTCGGCGCCGCGAGCGATGCCGAAGTCACTGATCTTCGCGACGTCGTCGTCGCCGACGAGGATGTTGCCGGGCTTGACGTCACGGTGGATCGTCCCGCGCGCATGGGCAGCGGCGAGTCCGTCGGCGACCTGCGCGCCGATCCTGGCCGCCCGCTGTGGCGGCAGCGGGCCGTCCTCCCGCACGATCTGGCCGAGTGTCCGCGACGGGACGTACTCCATGACCAGCCAGGCGTTGCCGTCCTTGGTGTCGACGATGTCGAACACCGAGACCACGTTGCGGTGGTTCAGCGCTGCCGACGACCGCGCCTCGCGAAGGGCCCGGGCGGTGTCGGTCGCCGACTCGCCGGGCAGGGCACCGATCTGCTTGACGGCCACCTCACGGCCGAGCATCTCGTCCCGACACAGCCAGACAGTTCCCATGCCTCCCCGGCCGACCGGGCGGAGGACTTGGTAACGACCTGCGATCAGGTCCGGGGTCATCGGTCTCCTTCCACGCGGGCGCCGTCCCGTGCCGGGCGCACGAGACGGAGTCCTGCACGTCGTACCCAGCGCAGGGACGACTACTCGTCAGGGGTGTCCGTGCCGTGTGGGAGGCTGGCACCACCATGGCGACTCCCAAGGCATCCGACGTACTCGGCCACGTCACGCTCGTGACCGGGCCGGAAGAGCTCCTCAACGAGCGAGCCGTCCGGGCGGCGCTCCAAGCCGTCCGCCATGCCGACGAGGAGTCGGAGGTCAGCGAGACCACCGGTGACCAGGTCAGCATGGGAGCGCTGGCCGATCTGGCGGCCCCGTCGCTCTTCTCCACCATCCGCTGCGTGGTCGTGCGGGGCCTCGAAGACCTCCCGGACGAGACCTATGACGGGTTGCTGGAGTACGCCGCGTCGCCGGCGGAGGACATCGGGCTGGTGCTGGTGCACGGGGGAGGCCAGAAGGGGTCGGGCCTGCTGGCCAAGCTGCGCAAGCTCGGCCCCGTCACGGAGGTGAAGTCGGCTGCGCTCAAGCCGAGCGAGTACCCCCGCTGGGTGGCTGCCGAGGCACGCGTCCATGGCGCGAGGATGGCCGAGGACGCCGCCGAGCTCCTCGTGCAGTCGGTCGGGCACGATCTCCGGGCACTCGCGGGCGCCTGCCACCAGCTCGCGAACGACTTCGCGGGTGAGCCGCTGACCGCAGAGGTGGTCAAGCGCTACTTCGGTGGACGCGCGGAGGTCAAGGGATTCGCCGTGGCCGACGCGGCGATCTACGGCCGCACCGCGCGAGCCCTCGAGGAGCTGCGATGGGCCCTCGACAACGGCACCGCTCCGGTGCTCGTGACCAGCGCCTTCGCCAGCGGACTGCGTGGCCTCGCCAAGTACAAGAGCGCGCCTCGCGGCCTGCGGGAGGGCGACCTCGCCCGCGAGGTGGGGGTGCCGCCGTGGAAGCTGCGGACCCTGCGCGACCAGGTGCGTGGCTGGGAGGACGCGGGGCTCGTCCGCGCCATCCAGGCCGTGGCTCAGGCCGACGCCGACGTGAAGGGTGCCGCGAGCGACGCGTCTTACGCGCTCGAGCGCATGGTCATCACGGTGACCGAGGCCCGGACACCTCGCTGACGCGCGGTCGTCGCTGACCCCTGCGAGCTCATGGTCGTAGGAGGGCACGCAAAAAGGCGCCGTCCCTCGCGGGAGGCGCCTGATTGGCGGGACTACCTCAGAGTGAGGCGGCCTTCTTGGAGATGGCCGACTTCTTGTTGGCGGCCTGGTTCTTGTGGATGACGCCCTTGGACGCAGCCTTGTCGAGCTTCTTGTTGGCGGTCTTCGCCAGCTCCTGCGCCTTCTCGGCGTCACCAGCTGCGGCGGCCTCGCGGAACTTGCGGATCGCCGACTTCAGCGCCGACTTGACGGCCTTGTTGCGCTCGTGCGCGGCGTCGTTCTGCCGGTTGCGCTTGATCTGGGACTTGATGTTCGCCACTACGGTGCGCCTCGTCTGGTCTAAGCGGGGTTTGGTCTGGTGTGCGGTCGGCCATCGCTGGCCAGACACGCGAGGACCAACGATACCAGCGGCCGCCGGGCGCCCTCAAATCGAGGTTTCGCCTCAGCCGACCGGCACGCCGAGGCGTCGTCGTGCCCCTTCGAGCAGCCGAGCCGCCTCGCGTCTACGGAAGTCGTTGAGCGTGGGCAAGCCTACGTCCTCGGCCACCGTGGAGCGGTAGCCCAGCCAGCTCCCGAGCGTGACGAGGAAGGCTGTGACGCTCTCCTCGGGGAGCCGGCGAAGGGCGGGGAAGGTGGACACGAGCTCGTCGAAGACGGGGTCCTCGACCCACTCCAGGCACAGCAGCAACGGGTCGAACCAGGCAGGGCCGGTGCGCGCCATTCCCCAGTCGACGAACACGACGGACCGTCAGGGGCGTCGCCGGTGCGCACGATCATGTTGTCGTTGCGCAGGTCGCCGTGGACCACGTGGTCGCCCTCGGCGTGCATCAGGAGCCCGTCGTACGACGAACGCAGGTCGTCGACCCGCGCCCCCACCCAATCGGGGAGTACGTCGGAGGGCAGCCGCGGCACCTCGGCCCACATCTCGCCCCAACGCTCGATGCTCGCCCGGCAGGTGGCGAGGTCCAGGCGGGGGCCGAGCCCGGTGAGCTCCTCGCCGAGCGCGGCCGTGGCGTCGAGCACGCGTGCCACGTCGTCGGGGGAGCTCGTGTCGGCGTGCCTCCCGGGGACGTCTTCCAGGATCAGGGCGACCCAGTCACCGGGCTCGTCGTAGGACGCGACGAGGCCGGCCCACAGCGGATGGCTGTGCAGGTGGGAGAGGACCCTGATCTCGTTGCGGAACATGTCCGGGGTCAGCGGGTTCAGCTCGGGCCCCACCGCCGCACCCGTTCGGGGATCGCGGCGTAGGACTTCCGGACACCGACGGCGCGGGGCAGGGCGCCGGTCACGACCAGCCTCGTCGGCTCGAGAGCCACGACCAGCTCGCCTCGGCGTACCAGGACTGGTGGGCGCGGATGTAAGGCGAGGAGTTCGGGACGGGGTCGTCTCGGCGCTCGAAGAAGAAGCCGGCGATGAGCGCGAGCAGGGAGTCGATGTCGTCTGCCGCCACCTCGCGCGTCAGCGGCCGGTCGGCGAGGATCGCGTCGGCGTCCAGACCGTCGCCGTGCACGGAGATGAGCAGCAGCACGGTGTCGATCCAGGCGGCGCCGACGACCGGCCAGTTCCAGTCGCACAGGAGCGCCCGGCCGTCGTGGAGCAGGAAGTTGTCGTCGCGAGCGTCGGTGTGGACCAGGGTGCTCCCCGCCGTGGCCTCACGGAACCGCCCGGCGAGGGCAGCCGCGTCGTCGAGGTGCGAGAGCCCCGGGTTGACACGTCGCACGTGGTCCCACCCGGCCAGGCTGCCGGCGAACTCCTCGGCGAAGGTCTCGAGCTTCAGCGGCGGGGGAGTGAGCCTCTCCGCGAGCGCCTCCAGCGTGTCCAGGCAGGCGGCGAGGTCGGCGGTCTTCCACGGGCGCGTGGGGTTCGCGCCGTCGACGTACTCCAGCTCGAGCACCACCCACAGGTCGTCCTCGTGGCTCCACGTCAGCCGCGGGACAGGGAGCCCCGGTGGCAGGTCGCGCAGCTTGCGAGCCTCCTCACGGTAGGAGTCGGCGAAGGCCCGCTGCGCCTTCTTGCTGGCGGCCTTGACGAAGTGGCGCGAGCCGTCCGCACACGTGAGCACGGAGGCGAACCCGGGCGTGAACCCGGCGTCGGCCGACTCGGCGGAGACCACTCGTGAGCCCAGCCGACGCTCGATCATCGACCGGAGGGCGGGCGGCAGCAGCCTCCAGTCGAGGCGGCGGGCGGTGCGCCCGTGAGGAATCGCACCGCCGCGGGCGGAGGACGACGCGGTCGAGATCGGGCTCATGCGGCCCCATTCTGTACGTCCGGCGGCCGGCCGGGCGACGGATTTCCTCCGCGTGTCTCCGGCGGGACGGCGAGCGCCCGATGCGCGCCGAGGCATCGCCGTGGCGAGGACCGGCTTCGGCTGCATGGAACAATGGCGGTTCCGCCCGTACGCACAGACCACCGGAAGAAGTTCGTGTCCAAGAGCTCCCCCTCGGCCCCGCAGCCGGGCAAGACCGACCCCGCGATCATCCGAAACTTCTGCATCATCGCGCACATCGACCACGGCAAGTCCACGCTGGCCGACCGGATGCTGCAGCTGACCGGTGTCGTCGACGAGCGCAGCGCGAAGGCGCAGTACCTCGACCGGATGGACATCGAGCGCGAGCGCGGCATCACGATCAAGAGCCAGGCCGTGCGCATGCCGTGGACACTCAGCGAGGACTACGAGGGCGCCGAGCAGGGCACCTACATCCTCAACATGATCGACACACCGGGGCACGTCGACTTCACCTACGAGGTCTCCCGATCCCTCGAGGCCTGCGAGGCGGCGGTCCTGCTCGTCGACGCGGCACAGGGGATCGAGGCGCAGACCCTCGCGAACCTGTACCTCGCGCTCGGCGCGGACCTGCAGATCATCCCGGTGCTCAACAAGATCGACCTGCCCTCGGCACAGCCGGAGAAGTACGCTGCCGAGCTCGCCGGGATCATCGGTTGCGAGCCCGAGGACGTGCTCCAGGTCTCGGCGAAGACCGGCATGGGCGTCGAGCGGCTGCTCAACGAGATCGTCCGGCAGACCCCGCCGCCGGTGGGCGACGCGGACGCGCCGCCGCGAGCGCTGATCTTCGACTCCGTCTACGACACCTACCGCGGCGTGGTCACCTACGTCCGGGTGGTCGACGGCAAGCTCAGCCACCGCGACCGGATCAAGATGATGTCCACCGGCGCGACCCACGAGATGCTCGAGGTCGGGGTGATCTCGCCCGAGCCGGTCAAGGCCGGCGACCTCGGCGTCGGCGAGGTGGGCTACCTGATCACCGGGGTGAAGGACGTCCGCCAGTCCCGGGTCGGTGACACGGTCACGTCGCAGAACCACGGCGCGACCGAGGCGCTCGGCGGCTACAAGCACCCCAACCCGATGGTGTTCTCAGGGCTCTACCCGATCGACGGCGACGACTACCCGACGCTGCGGGACGCGCTCGACAAGCTGCAGCTCAACGACGCGGCACTGGCCTACGAGCCCGAGACCTCCGGGGCGCTGGGCTTCGGCTTCCGGTGCGGCTTCCTCGGGCTGCTGCACATGGAGATCACCCGCGACCGCCTCGAGCGGGAGTTCGGCCTCGACCTGATCTCGACCGCGCCCAACGTGGTCTACGAGGTCGTCATGGAGGACGGCACCAAGCACACCGTCACCAACCCGAGCGAGTACCCGACCGGCAAGATCGCCGAGGTCCGCGAGCCGGTCGTGAAGGCGACGATCCTGAGCCCCAGCGACTTCGTCGGCGTGATCATGGAGCTCTGCCAGTCCAAGCGCGGGCAGCTCCAGGGCATGGACTACCTGTCCGAGGACCGGGTCGAGATGCGCTACACGCTGCCGCTCGCCGAGATCGTCTTCGACTTCTTCGACCAGCTGAAGTCGAAGACCAAGGGCTACGCGTCGCTCGACTACGAGCCGGTCGGCGACCAGGCCGCCGACCTGGTCAAGGTCGACATCCTGCTCCAGGGCGAGACCGTCGACGCGTTCAGCGCGATCGTGCACCGGGACGCTGCCTACTCCTACGGCGTGATGCTGGCCGGCAAGCTGCGCGAGCTGATCCCGCGGCAGCAGTTCGAGGTGCCGATCCAGGCCGCCATCGGCGCCCGGGTGATCGCCCGCGAGACCATCCGCGCGATCCGCAAGGACGTGCTCGCCAAGTGCTACGGCGGTGACATCACCCGAAAGCGCAAGCTCCTCGAGAAGCAGAAGGAGGGCAAGAAGCGCATGAAGATGGTCGGCCGGGTCGAGGTGCCACAGGAGGCGTTCATCGCCGCGCTCTCGACCTCGGACTCGGGGGAGAAGAGCAAGAAGTAGCTGCTCGGCCGGCAGCAGGTCACCTCGCGCTCCTCGTTCCCGGCGCTGCAGGTCCGGATGGTCCGCTCTCCCTTCGGTACGTCGACCACGCGGACCGACCCGTCGGCTGCACGCAGCCGCACCCGCGTCCTCCGGTCGGTGGTGACGTGCACGCGCCCGCACCTCAGGCCCGCGCGGCCCAGGTCGACCGTCACGGCCGAGACGTTGCGCAGCCGGAGTGTCACGACGGGTCGCTCGGCTGCGCGTTCGCCGAGTCTCCAACGCAGCCCTTGGACGATCGCCGGGAGAGGCTCGGCCACCGGCGTGGGTCCGAAGCGGTCGGCCTGGTGGCTGCGCGCGGGGCGGGCGAAGGATCGGGCCTGCACCCGCGCCAGCGAGCCGGCCCCGGTCTCGCCGGCACGCGCGCCGGTGACCCAGTAGGCGCCGGTGGCGCGCAGGCCGAGCCGCGGCCGGTCGAGGTGCGGGAACCAGCGTGAAGTCGACGCGCTCGGGGTTGCGGACCCGGCTGGTACGACCCAGCCCGTCGAGGACGGTGTCGAACCGGTCCTGGGTGGCGAAGGCCATGTGGTCCTCTCCGGGGTAGCGCACGAAGCGGTGGCGCAGGCCGAGCGTGTCGAAGCGCGAGACCTGGTCCTCGACGGCCACGAACGGCACCAGCTGGTCCAAGGTGCCCTGTCCGATGCGGTACGGGACGTGGAGGGCGTTGCCGACGAGCGCGCCGGTGGCGCCGTCCTTCTCGCAGCGCTCGTGGCGGAACAGGGGCGCCCCGTTCTCCGGGTCGACGCCGCTGCCACAGGCAGGCGGCCCCGCAAGGGCAACCGCACCGGCGTAGAGGTCCGGGTGCTGCAGGACGAGCTTGTAGGCGGCGTACCCACCCATCGAGTAGCCGGTGAGCTGCGTGCGGTCCTCGTCGAGGGGGAAGGCCTCGGCGACCTCGCGCCACACCGACCAGAAGTCGACCTCGCCCTCGTCGAGGTACCAGCTGTCCGGCCCGTGGCCGAGCGTGCCTGCGCAGACCGAGCCGCGGTCCTCGCAGAGGCGTTTCAGCAGCCCCGGGTCGAGGGCGGCGTACTGGTTGTGGTTCACGCCCAGCGAGTGCAGCACCCAGGTCAGCGGCATGCGCCTGCCGGCAGCGTACTCCGCGTGGAACGTAGACCGAGTAGGGCTGGATCCGGCCGAGGAAGTTGGGGCGCAGGTCGTTGCCGTTCTCGCCGCCGACGAGGACACCGTCGCCGAGGTCGAGCCGGGAGACGTACCAGCGGTTGCGTGTACCCGCGCGGGCGAGGCTCCCGTGTGGCGGCGCGCTCGGCCAGTCGGCTCCAGTCGACCTGCTGCGCGAACTCCGAGACGTCCCCCGTGGCCAGGGCGTCCGCCTGGTGGTCCTCCATCCAGAAGTTGCCCGTGATGAACCGGGCCAGCCCGTCGAGGCCGACCTGGTCCGAGAGCGGGGTCGAGGCGGCCTGCTTCTGGAACGCCGCCACGAGCGCGTCGGTCTGCCCGTCGCGGAAGACGGGAGGCTCCTGCCGGACGCCACGGAAGCCGACGTTGTAGAGGCGGGTCGGACCCGGGGAGGGGACGCCCGCGGCCGTGCTCGGTGTCGCGAGGGCACGGCCGGTGTCGTCCGCGAGGCCTGCGGCGACCCGCACCGTCCACCGGTGCCGAGGGGCGAGCACCCGGCGGGGGAGGCGGACCACGAACGACTGCGCCGCCCGGTCGACGTCGAGCGATCCGCCCAGGGCCTCGACGTCACGTGACCGGCCGGTGGTGAGGTCCACCAGCCAGGCGCCTCTGCTCGAGACCACGAGCCCGGTGTCGATGCCGGGGGAACGCACGCCGGCCCCGGCGGGCCAGTCCGCGACGCCGGTCGAGGTGTCCGCGTCGCGGTCGAAGGTCCACACCGCCAGTGGGACGGTCGGGTCGGTGAGCGTCGTCCAGTCCACGCGCCAGTACGACGCCTTCTCGTCGAGGCCCACGGCCGTCCGGAAGATGTCCGCGCCGTTCGCGTGAGCCGGCCCCGCCGGGTAGGTGAACACCCCCTGCGTCGGGGCAAGGTTCGTGGCGTAGGGGGCGCTGAAGCCCGCCAGGCTGCTCGGGCCGTGGTCGTCGTACACGAAGTCGGTCCAGTAGGACGCGCCCCCGTGCAGCCGCCCGGTGCCGGAGGTGCGGGGGAAGTGCCGCTCGGAGAACGGCCAGCCGTCCGCCGCGGGGAGCCGGGGCTCGGCGGTCCGGATCGCGGGAGGAGCGGAGTCTGGGAGGTCGTCGGGAGCAGCGGAAGCGGGCACCGGCGCGAGCCAGGTCGCGGCGACGGCGCTCAGGGCGGTCAGGGACGTGAGCGCGGTGCGGATGCGCGGTGACGACACGGTGCGTCTCCTCGGTCGCGGGGCTGCCCGGGGGGCGCCGGTGGTCGTTGACATCACCAACTACCGGGAGGCCGATAGGTCACGGCGGGGACGGGCGAAGCACGTAATCTCGCCCTCGTGCTGCCCTTCGACCTCCCTCCAGGCCTGACCGCGCGGGCCGCGTACGGGCCACGCTGGGGCGACTGGCTCGACGGCCTGCCGCGCACGGTCGAAGACCTGGTGGAGGAGTGGGAGCTCACCTTCGACGGGGCTCCGTGCCACGGCTTCGGCAGCCTGGTCGTGCCCGTGCGTACGACGGGAGGGCGGCCCGCCGCGCTCAAGGTCGCCTTTCCCGACGACGAGAACGAGCACGAGCACCTCGCGCTCCAGCACTGGCAGGGCGACGGCACCGTGCTCCTGCTCCGCGCCGACCCACGCCGCTACGCGATGCTGCTCGAGCGGCTGCATCCCGAGGACCTCTCGACGCTGTGGGACGTCGAGGCCTGCGAGATCGTCGCGGGCTTCTACTCCCGCCTCCACGTGCCCGCCCTGCCGCAGCTGCGTCCGCTCACGGCGTACGTCGGACGGTGGAACGCCGGACTCGCCGCGCTGCCGAAGGACGCGCCCATGCCCCGACGCCTCGTAGAGCAGGCCGTCTCGCTCGCGGCGACGTTCCTGACCGACGAGGCGAGCACGGGGACGATGATCCACGGCGACCTGCACTACGGAAACGTGCTCGCCGCGGACCGTGAGCCCTGGCTGGTGATCGACCCGATGCCCATGTCGGGGGACCGGCACTACGAGGTGGCGCCGCTGCTGTGGAACCGCTGGGACGAGGTGGTCGGCTCGGGCCGTGTCCGCGACGCCGTACGACAGCGCTTCCACGCAGTCGTCGACACGGCCGGACTGGACGAGGAACGGGCGCGCGCCTGGGTGGTCGTGCGGGCCCTGCACGACGCCTACTGGACCGTCGACGACGCGAGATCGCTCGGCAGGGCGCTCGACCGCGAGGACCGCGAGTGGATCACCACCATGGTCACGGTCGCCAAGGCCGTGCAGGACTGAGCCGAGAATCGCCTGTAGACGCCAAGGAAACCGGGGTCTCGGAGCCTCGTAACGTAAAGCCCTGTTGCGATATGGCCGCAAATCCGTCCCACGAACGGCCCGTAACCTACCGCCAGGTAGCCCGGTGTTCTACGTTGTGTCGCAACAAGTCAGCACCCCTGCCCCGCGCGCCATACAGTGCAGGGTAGGTACGAACAGGGAGAGCGATGTCTCAGACCACCGTCAGCCCCGATCTCAGTGTGATCGAGAACCGGCCGCCGAACGTAGGCCGCCAGTTCTTCGACCGTGTCCAGAGCAGCCCGAACCGCGAGGCCTACAGGTTCCCCAAGGGTGACGAGTGGCAGTCGGTGACCTGGAAGGAGACCGGTGACAGGGTCACCCGTCTCGCCGCAGGCCTGGTCGCCCTGGGAGTCGACCCCGAGCAGCGGGTCGGCATCGCGTCCACCACGCGCTTCGAGTGGATCCTCGCCGACCTCGCCATCATGTGCGCGGGCGCGGCGACGACCACCGTCTACCCGTCGACGATCGACGACGACGTCGCCTACATCCTCGCCGACTCGGAGTCCCGGGTCGTCTTCGCCGAGGACGACGCGCAGATCGCCAAGCTCACCGCGCACCGCTCCGAGCTTCCCCACCTCATCAAGGTGGTCACGTTCGAGGGCACTGCGGACGGTGACTGGGTCATCAGCCTCGACGAGCTCGAACGGCTCGGCGAGGAGCAGCTCGCAGCCGACCCGGATGTCGTCGAGAAGCGGGTCGAGGCGACCAAGCCCGACGCGCTCGCGACGCTGATCTACACCTCCGGGACCACCGGGCGCCCCAAGGGCGTTCGCCTGCGTCACTCCTCGTGGACCTACGAGGGTGCCGCCATCGTGGCCCAGGACATCCTCAGCGTGGACGACCTGCAGTTCCTCTGGCTGCCGATGGCCCACTCCTTCGGCAAGGTCCTGCTCTCCACGCAGCTGGCGATCGGATTCGCGACGGCCGTCGACGGCCGCGTCGACAAGATCGTCGAGAACGCCGCGACCGTCCGCCCGACGTTCATGGGTGCCGCTCCTCGCATCTTCGAGAAGGCCCACGACCGCATCGTCCTCATGCAGAAGGCCGAGGGCGGCCTCAAGGAGAAGATCTTCAACCGCGCCTTCGACATCGGCCTGCAGGTCGACCGCCTCAAGCGGGAGGGCAAGCCGGTCCCGGGCCTGCTCGCGGTCCAGCACAAGGTCTTCGACAAGCTGGTCTTCGCCAAGATCCGCGAGCGCTTCGGTGGCCGGGTCAGGTTCTTCATCTCCGGCGCCGCGGCGCTGAACCGTGAGGTCGCGGAGTGGTTCAACGCCGCCGGCATCCAGATCCTCGAGGGCTACGGCCTCACCGAGACCTCGGCGGGTTCGTTCGTGAACAAGCCCTGGATGAACAAGTTCGGCACCGTCGGCCCGGTGTTCCCCCTCAGCGAGGTGAAGATCGCCGCGGACGGCGAGGTGCTGATCAAGGGCCCGGGCGTCATGGAGGGCTACCACAACCGTCCCGAGGCGACCGCCGAGGCGCTGTCGGACGGCTGGCTGCACACCGGTGACATCGGCGAGCTCGACGAGGACGGCTACCTTCGGATCACCGACCGCAAGAAGGACCTGTTCAAGACCTCGGGCGGCAAGTACATCGCCCCGTCCCAGATCGAGTCGACCTTCAAGGCGATCTGCCCCTACGCCAGCCAGTTCCTTGTGCACGGCAACGACCGCAACTTCTGCATCGCGCTCGTCACCCTGGACCCCGACTCCATGGCCGACTGGGCCAAGCAGAACGGCCTGGACGGCGCGTCCTACCAGGAGATCGTCTCCTCCGACAAGGCCAAGGAGATGGTGGCCGGCTACATCGACGAGCTGAACAGCCGGCTCAACCGGTGGGAGACCATCAAGAAGTGGATCCTGCTCGACCGCGACCTCACCGTCGAGTCCGGTGAGCTGACCCCGTCGATGAAGGTCAAGCGCAAGGTGGTCGAGGACAACTACAAGGATCAGATCGACGCGCTCTACAACGAGTCGTAGGCAGATCTGCTGAACCCGCGAGAAGGCGCCGTCCCGTCCGGGGCGGCGCCTTCTGCATGCCCTGCCTAGGATTGTCCGGTGCCCTCCGCCCTGCCCCACGGCGACCCCGCCCCCGCCGACGGCGCGCTGCCCGAGTCCGCGCTCGCCTCGGTCGGTGTCCGCCCCTTCGGCTTCTACGTCCACGTCCCGTTCTGCACGGTGCGGTGCGGCTACTGCGACTTCAACACCTACACCGCCTCCGAGCTCGGGGGTGGTGTCTCGCGCGCGACCTATGCCGACTCCGCGATCGAGGAGATCCGCCTGGCGCGCAAGGTCCTCGGCGCGGTCGAGACGCCGGTCGAGACGGTCTTCTTCGGCGGTGGTACGCCGACCCTCCTCCCGTCGCAGGACCTGGCCCGGGTCGTGGAGGCGATCGACGAGGAGTTCGGCCTTGCCGCCGGGGCGGAGGTGACGACCGAGTCCAATCCCGACAGCGTCACGCCCGAGGACCTCGCCGTCCTGCGTGCCGGCGGGATCAACCGGATCTCGTTCGGCATGCAGTCAGCCGTGCCGCACGTGCTCGAGGTGCTCGACCGCACGCACGACCCGGCCCGGGTGCCTCAGGTCGTGAGGTGGGCGCGAGAGGCGGGCTTCGACGAGGTCAGCCTGGACCTGATCTACGGCACGCCGGGGAGAGTCTCGCCGACTGGCGGGCCTCGCTCGACAGCGCGCTCGCCTGCGCCCCCGACCACCTCTCGGCGTACGCACTGATCGTCGAGGAGGGCACGGCGCTCGCCCGGCAGATCAGGCGTGGTCAGGTCCCGATGACCGACGACGACGACCTGGCCGACAAGTACCTCGCCGCCGACGAGACCCTGGAACGTGCCGGGCTGGGGTGGTACGAGGTGTCGAACTGGTCGCGCTCGCGGCAGACCCGCTGCCGGCACAACGAGCTGTTACTGGACCGGTGCCGACTGGTGGGGTGTGGGCCCCGGAGCGCACTCGCACGTGGGCGGGGTGCGGTGGTGGAACGTCAAGCACCCCGCCGCCTACGCGGGACGGATCGCGTCCGGGGTGAGCCCCGCGCACGGCCGTGAGAGCCTCGACGACCAGACCCGCCGGGTGGAGCGGGTGCTTCTGGAGATCCGGCTGCGCGACGGACTGCCGGTCGACGCGCTCGACGACGCGGGGCGCGCGGCACTCCCCGCCCAGGTCGAGGACGGCCTGGTCGGGCCCGGCGCGTTCGAGGAGGGCCGGGTTGTGCTCACGCTGCGCGGACGGCTGCTCGCCGACGCCGTGGTCCGTGCCCTGCTGCCCTGAACCTCCGTCAAGGGGTCAGGACACCATGCGGATGGTGAGGGGGTAGCGGTAGTCCTGCCCGTTGGAGGCCGCCATGGTCGCGAGGATGATCACGACCAGCGCGAAGATGCCCAGAGCGATGAGCATGAAGATGCCGACGACCAGGAGCACGAGCACGCCGCTGATCAGCAGGTAGATCAGCAGCGAGATCTGGAAGTTCAGCGACTCCACGGCGTGGCGCCGCACGAACGCGGAGTCGTTGCCCTTGGTCAGCATGATGATCAGCGGGCACAGGAACCCCATCGCGAACCAGGCCGCGACGAGCGTGCCGACGTGGGCGATGAGCGCCCAGGTGCGCTCCTCGGACGTGGGCCCGTAGGGCGTGCCGGGAGGGGGACCGGGCTGGTACCCGCCGCCTGGAGGTCCGGGTGGGTTCGGCGGCATGGTCATGGGCTTCTCCTCAGTCGACGGTGACGAAGTCGATCAGCTCTTCGACCCTACCGAGGAGAGCGGGCTCGAGGTCGGCGTACGAGCTCACTTTCGACAAGATGTGCTTCCAGGCGCGCGCTATGTCCGCCTGGTCCCGGTGCGGCCAGCCCAGGCTCTGGCAGACGCCGCGCTTCCACTCGATGTTGCGGGGGATCACCGGCCACTTCTTCATGCCGAGCCGGTCCGGCTTCACGGCCTGCCAGATGTCGACGAACGGGTGGCCCACGATCAGCACATGCTTGCCGACCGGGCTCTTGGCGATCGACTGGGCGATCCGGCTCTCCTTGGAGCCGGCCACGAGGTGGTCCACGAGCACCCCGACCTTGCGCTCCGGCCCGGGCCGGAAGTCGCGCAGCTGCTCCGCGAGGTCGTCGACACCCTCGATGTACTCGACCACGACGCCCTCGACGCGCAGGTCGTCGCCCCAGACCTTCTCGACCAGCTCGGCGTCGTGGCGGCCCTCCACGAAGATCCGGCTCGCCCGGGCCACACGGGCCTTCGTCCCCGGGACCGCGATCGAGCCGGAGGCCGTGTGTGTCTTCCGGGCGGGTCCCTTGCGCGCGGGAGGCTTGAGGATCACCGGCACCCCTTCGAGGAGGAAGCCGGGCCCGAGGGGGAAGGTGCGCCGCTTCCGGCGGCGGTCCTCGAGCGTCACCGTCATCAGGTCGCGGTCGACCTCGACGATCTCGCCGCACCAGTCGGTCGTGACCTCCTCGACGACGAGGCCCTTGTCGGCGTCTATCTCGACCGAGCGCCCGCGCTTGGGCGCCCGCCAGTCGGTGTTGAGCACGTCGTTGCCGTAGCGGTCGAAGGACATGGTCCCCAACGCTAGGCGGGCCCGGGCGGGCGGCGTACACGACGCGCCGTCGGTCTGGCGGATGTGGTGTCGGGTGCGTCGCACCCGCCTCCGTCAGGACGCCGCGGTGCGGCGCTCGGCCACCGAGTTGGGGTGGAACACGACCCGCTGGTCGCCGTGGCGGTCAGCCGGCCGTTCCAGCTCGAAGCCGCCCGTGGTCACGAGCACCCAGGTCTCCGGTGGGCCGTCGATGCCGAGGACGCCGGGTCCCAGCGGCGCGTAGGCGCGTATGGCTGCCTCCGCGCAGGCCTCGTGCAGCGGGGGAAAGTGCAGAGCATTGAGGTCGACCTCCTCCGCCGAGCCCAGGAAGGCGACCGGCCAGCCCAGGGAGATCCCGCAGAGGCCGCAGATCCTGCTGAGGGCGCACTGGATGGCGCGCCGCTTGCTGACCGCACGGATGTCGAAGCCGCCCTTCTCGTCCGCGCACGCGAAGGGCACCGGCACGCCGCCCTCCTGTGAGCGCGGACGGTCCGCGAGGTCTTCAGGCAGGCTGTGCTCGTCCATGGGTGCGTGCTCCGTTCCGGCTCGAGGCGCTAGGCCGACGCGCGGCCCTGCCAGATGCCGGTCTCCACGCGACGGGGTGGACGCTCGGCGTCCGAGCGGCGACCCCGGAACCTGCTCGGCGGCGGGGGAGGTGTGTCGTTGCTCGTCCAGGAGTTGGGCAGGGACAGCTTCCAGATGGTGCGCAGCGCCTGGCCGTACTGCCGGTGCAGCGGCCCGGTGGTGTAGGGGATGTCGTACTCCTCGCAGAGCTTGCGCACGCGCAGCGAGATCTCGCGGTAGCGGTTGCTCGGGCAGGTCGGGGAAGAGGTGGTGCTCGATCTGGTAGCCGAGGTTCCCGCTCATGACGTGCAGCAGCGGACCGCCCTCGAAGTTCGCCGCGCCGAGCACCTGGCGGAGGTACCACTCGCGCACGGGTCTCGTCCTCGATCTCCTCCTCCGTGAAGTGCAGTGCGCCGTCGGGGAAGTGGCCGCAGAAGATGATCATGTAGGACCACAGGTTGCGCATCAGGTTCGCCGTGGCGTTCGCTTTCATCGTGGAGAGGAACGCCGGCCCGCTGAGCAGCGGGTAGAGCACGTAGTCCTTGCCGATCTGCCGCCGGATCTTGCGGCCGATCTGCTTGAGCTGGCGCTTCATCTCCTTCGGGTCCTTCTTGCCCTTGCGGATCGACTCGAGGTCGAGGTCGTGCAGGGCGACACCCCACTGGAACAGCAGCGCCAGCAAGGTGTTGTAGACCGGCTGACCGAGGTTCACCGGGTGCCACTTCTGCTCACGCGCCATGCGGAGGACGCCGTACCCGATGTCGTTGTCGTAGCCGAGGACGTTGGTGAACTGGTGGTGCACGTAGTTGTGGGAGTGCTTCCACTGCTCGGCTGGCTGGGCGGTGTCCCACTCCCAGTTGCTGGAGTGGATCTCGGGGTCGTTCATCCAGTCCCACTGCCCATGCATGACGTTGTGGCCGATCTCCATGTTCTCGAGGATCTTCGCGATCCCGAGCATGGTCGCGCCGGCCACCCAGGCGGGTGGGTACTTGCTTGCGAACAGCGTCACCCGGCCCGCCGCGGCGAGGGTGCGTTGGATGGTGATCATCCGGTTGATGTACGCCGCGTCTGCGGCACCTCGCGAGGCCTCGATGTCGGCTCGGATCTGGTCGAACTCGCGGCCGAGCGCCTCCACCTCCTCCTCGCTGAGGTGGGTGTACTCCTTGACGTCGGAGATGGCCATGTGTCGCTCCCTAGATGTCGAGGGTGCAGTCACCGGCGGCGACCGTCACGCAGGTCTGGATGGACTCGTTCGGTTCGAAGTGCTCCTCACCGCTCCGCAGGTCGCGGATCCGGCCGGAGTTCATGGTGAGCGTGCAGGTGTGGCAGATGCCCATGCGGCAGCCGTAGGGCATGCCGACGCCGGCCTTCTCACCGGCCTCGAGGAGTGTGGTCGCCCCGTCGACCTCAATCGTCTTGCCGGAGTTGCGGAAGGTGATCGTGCCGCCCTCCGCACCACCGCTCTCGAGGCTCAGCGTGAACCGCTCGAGGTGGAGCCGATCCGAGAGGCCGGCCACCTCCCAGAAGTCCTCCGCGGCGTCGAGCATCGGGCCGGGACCGCAGGCCCACGTCTCCCGCTCCCGCCAGTCGGGGCAGATCCCGTCGAGGGCTTCGAGCGAGAGCATGCCCTGGGTGTCGGTGTGCTGCTCGTGGAGTCGAAGACCCTCGTGTCGCTCGGCCATGCCGAGGATCTCGTCCCGGAAGATCATCCGGTCGGGCGTGGGGGACGAGTACGCGAGTACGGCGTCCGGCATCGCCTTGCGGCGGTCGAGCGTACGGAGCATCGACATCACCGGGGTGATCCCACTTCCGCCCACCAGGAAGAGCATCTTCGGCGGCGGCGGGTTCGGCAGCACGAAGTCGCCCGCGGGCGCTGCCAGACGCACGATGGTGCCCGGGGCGAGGCCGCGGACCAGGTGGTCGGAGAGGAAGCCCTCCGGCATCGCCCTGACGGTGATCGTGAAGGCGCGGCCCGTGTGGGTGGGCGGGGAGCTCAGGGAGTAGGACCGCCAGTGATAGCGGCCGTCGACCTCTACGCCGATGCCGATGTACTGCCCCGGGCTGTAGTCGAACTTCGCGCCCCAGCCCGGCTTGATGACCAAGGTCGCGGCGTCGTCGGTCTCGGGTACGACCTTCTCGATACGCCCGCGCAGCTCGCGGGCGGACCAGAGCGGGTTGACCAACGAGAGGTAGTCGTCGGGGTGGAGGGGCGTGGTCAGGAGCTTGGCCGCGCGCCCGCGGATGCTGTGCCAGTCACGGTCTCTGACGATCGACAAGAGGCCCCCGCCCACTCGGTCATTCGGCTCGCGGCCACTCGCGTCCGAGAGCGGCCCTGGTCACTTCTGGGCAAGTTACGTGCCCGCTTGCTGCGTCTCAACACCTCGAGTCCGGCATTCGAGACGAGTGCCCACGAAGCACCTCGAGCCGGGCTGTCTGGACTCCGCTCGAGAACCCCTTGGAGAGCGAGTGTCAGCGATATATCGTCAACGTATCGCCGATGGGTCCCGGGGCAACCGCATCCAGCATCGGCTGTCGGAGGGAGACGACGATGAGCGGCAACAAGTGGGGGCAGCCGTGGTCCGGAAGCGGATGGGGGCCCGGCCCGTGGGGTGCGGGTCCGCCGCCGTGGATCGCGGGCCTGTTCGGCATGACCGGCCAGCAGCAGTCGCGGGGACCCCGAGTCCGGCGCGGTGACGTCCGCGCGGCGATCCTCGACGTGCTGAACGCCCAGCCGATGAACGGCTACCAGATCATCCAGCAGATCGCCGAGCGGAGCGGAGGTGCGTGGAAGCCCAGTCCGGGCTCGGTCTACCCCACGCTTCAGCAGCTCGAGGACGAGGGACTGGTCGAGGGCACCGAGGCCGAGGGCCGCAGGCTCCTCCAGCTGACCCCTGAGGGGCGCCACTACGTCGCCGACCATCCCGAGGAGATGGCGGCCACCTGGCGCGCGTTCGACACCGACGGGGAGGAGACCCACGAGCTCAAGCCGGTGATCGGGCAGGTGATGGCCGCGGTCTGGCAGGTGGTGATGTCGGGCAACCGACAGCAGCAGGCGGAGGCGGCCGAGATCCTCGCCGACGCGCGTCGCAAGCTCTACGGCCTGCTCGCGGAGGGAGACCCGGAATGAACCAGCGCGAGCTGCGGATCGGCGACCAGGAGCGCGAGGCGGCGGTGGCGGCCCTCGGCGAGCACTACGTCACCGGCCGGCTCACGAAGGACGAGTACGACGAGCGCAGCGCCGTCGCCTGGCAGGCCAGGACGAACAGCGACCTCGCGCCCCTGTTCGTCGACCTGCCGTCCCTGCAGGTGCCGCAGCGTGTGCAGAGCCGCCCGCCGGCGCCGACGGTCGCGCGTGAGCGAGCCCGCCGCAGTGGTCCTCCACTGCTGCCCGTGCTTCTCCTGGCCGTCGTCGTGATGGCGGTCATGGGCCTGGCGCCCTGGCCGCTGCTGCTGGTGCTCGTGATCTTGTGGGTCAAGTTCGCCGCGTTCCGGAGTGCCGGACGACGTCGGTGAGGCAACCGCGCCCTAGAGGAGGGGCAGCGCCCTCGACGCCCTCGGCAGCTGCGCGAAGCCGCGTGCGAAGGCGTCGGTGAGCCGCTCGACCGGGTAGGGCCACTCGGCGGCCTCGGCCATCTGGTCGGGGCGGACGCCTCGTCCGGCGAGGTCGCGGATCGTCTCGGCGACCATCCCGATGCTTCCGCGCTGCTCCATGACGAAGTCCCGGCCGACCGGCACGCCGTGCCCGGGCACCACGACGGAGTCGTCGCCGAGCATGCTGGTCAGGAGGTCGAGGGTGGCGGGCCACTCCAGCGGGTAGCAGTCGCCGCCGAAGCCCGGCACGTCGCCGTGCTCCTGCGACTCCTCGACGAGGTCACCGGCGAAGAGCACGTCCGCGTCACCGACCCGCACGACTGCGTCGCCGCCGGTGTGGCCCCGGCCGGGATGCACGACCTCCACGATCCGGTCACCGAGGTCGACGACCTTCGCCGAGGAGAACGTCTGGTCGGGAACGACGACCCGGCTGCTGCGGACGTCCGGCCCGTGCGGGTCGTCGGGGTCCTCCACGTAGAGCTGCTTGACGCGCTCCACGGCCTCCGGCATCCGGTCGGCCGCGGCCTCGTGGGCGATGAGGTCTGCTCCGGCGTACTCCTCGGTGAGGACCGCGTTGCCCAGCACGTGGTCGAAGTGCTCATGGGTGTTCACGATCGCGACGACCTCGCCATGGCCGAGCAGGCGCAGACTCCCGAGCACCCGGCGTGCGTCCGCCTCGGAGGCGTGGGTGTCCACCACGACCAGCCCGCGGTCCCCTCCGATCACGCCGACGTTGACGTCGAGGAAGTCGTAGCGCGCGACCCAGCAGCGGTCGGCGATCTCGACGAAGCCGCTCTCGCGCGCGATGTCGAGGCGGTGGCGGGAGGCGCGTGCGCTCATGCCCGAACCCTACGTCCGGGGATTCTGCTCGCGGTGGGGGAGGCTAGTAGCATTGGCACTCGAAACAGGTGAGTGCCAACCGGGTCGGCTCGGTGGGCCCACGGTTCTGCACTGCACTCGGGCAAGGAGGCGAGACATGGTCGAGGACCGCAAGCTCGCTGTCCTCCGCGCGATCGTCGAGGACTACGTGGCGACGCAGGAGCCGGTCGGGTCCAAGGCTCTGGTCGAGCGGCACCGGCTCGGGGTCTCCCCGGCGACGGTGCGCAACGACATGGCCGCGCTCGAGGACGAGGGCTTCATCACCCAGCCGCACACAAGTGCCGGCAGGATCCCGACGGACAAGGGCTACCGCCTCTTCGTCGACCGGCTGAGCCAGGTCAAGCCACTGTCCGCGGCGGAGAAGCGCGCGATCACCACGCTCCTCGAGGGGGCCATCGACCTCGACGACGTGGTGCAGCGCAGCGTGAGACTGCTCGCGCAGCTGACCCGCCAGGTCGCGATCGTGCAGTACCCGACCCTCTCGCGCTCCACCGTCAGACACGTCGAGCTGGTCACGCTGGCCAGCACTCGACTGCTGCTCGTGCTGATCCTGAGCACCGGCCGCGTGGAGCAGCGTGTCGTGGAGCTGCCCCAGCCGATCGACGACGAGACGGTCGCCGGCCTCCGCACCGCCCTGAACCGTGCGACGCTGGGCGAGAAGCTCAGTGACGCGGCCGAGCGTCTGGCCGACGTCCCGGAGCATTACGCAGCCGAGGAGCGAGCGCCGGTGAACATCGTCGTGGCCGCGCTGGCCGAGGCGATGTCGGACCACCGCTCCGACGAGCGGGTGATGGTCGGCGGCACCGCGAACCTGGCCCGGTTCGGTGACGGGTTCGACGCCTCCATCAAGCCGATGCTCGAGGCGCTCGAGGAGCATGTGGTGCTCCTGAAGCTGCTCGGGGAGGCGACCTCGCCGTCGACGCTGACGGTCCGGATCGGCCACGAGGTGCCTTACCAGGAGCTGTCCACCACCTCGGTCGTCGCCACCGGCTACGGCCCTGGCGAGGAGGCGCTTGCCACCTTGGGCATCGTCGGCCCGACCCGCATGGACTACCCCGGCACGATGGCGACCGTCCGCGCGGTGGCGCGGTACGTGTCGAAGATTCTCGACGAAGGATGAGCTGAGAGACCACTGTGAGCCAGGACCTCTACGAGACCCTCGGTGTCCCGCGTGACGCCGACGGCGACGCGATCAAGAAGGCCTACCGTCGCCTCGCCCGTCAGCTGCACCCGGACGTGAACCCCGACCCGGAGACCCAGGAGCGGTTCAAGGACGTCACGCGTGCCTACGAGGTGCTCTCGGACCCCGAGAAGCGCCGGATGTACGACCTCGGCGGCGACCCCTTCGGCGGCGGCGCGGGCGGTTTCGCCTCGGGCGCCGGGTTCTCCTTCACCGACATCATGGACGCCTTCTTCGGTGGCGCCGCCGGAGGTGGCGCGGCGGGTGGGGGCCGCGGGCCGCGTCCCCGCGTCCGGCGTGGCCAGGACGCCCTGATCCGGCTCGAGGTCGACCTCGCCGAGGCCGCCTTCGGCATGACCCACGAGCTCAAGGTCGACACCGCCGTGCTGTGCACGGTCTGCAACGGCGACGGCGCCGCGCCGGGCTCGAAGCCGGTCACCTGCGAGACCTGTCACGGTCGCGGCGAGGTGCACCAGGTGCAGCGCTCCTTCCTCGGCGAGATCCGCACGATGCGTCCCTGTGCGGCCTGCCGCGGCTTCGGCACGATCATCCCCGAGCCGTGCCGCGAGTGCTCCGGCGACGGCCGGGTCCGCTCGCGTCGGACGCTGACGGTGAAGATCCCCGCCGGTGTCGACACCGGCACCCGGGTGCAGCTCTCCGAGCAGGGCGAGGTCGGCCCCGGCGGCGGTCCGGCCGGTGACCTGTACGTCGAGATCCACGTCGCCGAGCACAAGGTGTTCACCCGCCACGGCAGCGACCTGCTGTGCACCGTGACGGTGCCGATGACGGCGGCCGCGCTCGGCACGACCCTGGACCTGCCGACCCTCGAGGCGGACCTCGTGGAGGACGGTGCCGAGACCGACCTCGAGACCAGGATCGAGCTCGACATCCGGCCCGGCACCCAGTCCGGCTCCGAGATCGTCATCAACGGCCGCGGTGTCCCGGCCCTGCGAGGCGTCGGGCGAGGCAACCTGGTCGTCCGGGTGGTCGTCGAGACCCCCACGCGGCTCGACGACCGCCAGGAGGAGCTGCTCCGCGAGCTCGCCGCGCTGCGTGACGAGGAGTCGCCCGACGGCCAGGTCCAGGCCACGCACCGCTCGGTGTTCGACAAGCTGCGGAGCGCCTTCAACCCCCGATAGGTTCGGCAGCCAGCGATGAATTCGCGCGCTGTCGTTGCTCCTCACCCGCCGGGTGGGGAGCCGGTGAACCTATGACCGGCTGACACCTGTTCCGGCGGCTCTTCGGGCGTATCCACACCCGATGTGCGGGGTGGGCGCCGGGAGGGCCGTCGTGTGTGAACGGGTGGGGTGTGGTCGCCGGGTTGAGCGTCGGCCTGGACCGTGTCGGCGGTTGCCTGTTCCTGACCCTCGGCGCGGTGGCCGAGAGTGCTGCTTCCATCGCACTGGTGGGGAACGGGTCGCGGACGCGGCGACCCGCCGCGTGAGCGGGTCGTCAGGCCGTGCCCGAGGGCGCGGCGACCGATCGCGACCGAGGCACCCTCGTGCCTGGTCGCGAGAACCGTGGGGGTCGACAGGGCGCGCTGCCAGGACGCGCCGCCGTACCGGCTGGTGTAGCGCGGGTCGACCGCGATCACCGCGAGGCCCTGGGTGGCGGCCATCGCGACCACCCGGTCCTGGAACTGGGTGGTGGGGAAGCCGTGGATGAGGTGCCGGAACGCCTTGCGGCGGCCGAACTTCTCCCGGGTCTTGCCGTCGGCGAAGTCCAGGTCCTCGATCGCGATCGCGGTCGCTCCGGTGGCGACCGCATAGTTGAGGGTGGCGGTGATCGCGGCGCGGAGCCGGCCGTCCCGGGTCGGGCGGGAAGCGTCCTTGAGGTCGAGCGGGACCCGGATCGGACGGCCGACCGGGTTCCCGGACGTGTCGAGCCGGGTGGTCGCGAGGTGGTCGGCGTTCAGGTCGATTCCCACGACCCCACCGGCGCGTGCCGCGGGGAGGGTGGCCGGTTCGGTCGTGGGGCGGACCCAGGCGGCACGCAGGTAGACCTTGCGTCGGCCGCGGGGGTCGGTGACGGGCTCGATGTCCAGACGGACCGCGCCGCGGTCCTCGAGGCGTTGCGCGAGCTCGGCACTGCGGTGGTGGAGTGGGACCGGGTGCGACAGCCGTACCCGGGTCGGGACCCCGAGCCGTTCGGCGACCGGCGCCGGCACGGACACGGTCAGGTAGTGCAGCCCGTCGGCCTCCCGGCGCAGGGTCAGACACGGGTTCCCGCCGGGGCGGCCGGTGTTGCCGACGCAGCCGAACCAGAACCGGGCCTCCTCCCATACGGCGTGCCACTGCTTCTCGGATAGCCCGGCGGTGCCCAGGTGGTGCCGGGTGTTCGCGAGCCGTCGGCCGCCGTAGACAACCGGGTAGCGCCGCTCTGCGAGCTGCTTGTCCACCCGGGCCAGCTCCGCGCGCCGTGAGGCGAGGCGGCGCTGCTTCTGCCACCGCTCGTTCGCCGACTTGTAGCCTTCCCGGCACCTCACGCAGCCGCGCCGCTCCCGGCAGCCGCACTCGGCCCGAGAGAGCGCGGCGGTGCGCCGCTCCAGCGTCGCTACCGCACGACGTAGCCCGGCGCGGTGCCGCCACAACCCTTCCTTGGCGGCCCGCACAGCTGCGTCGCTGTCGATGCAGATCGACCCGGCGTACCGGGACTGGATTCCGAAGTCCGCGACCAGGCGCTTGACGCGGTCGTTCGCCCTCACACCCCGCTGCGACTCGGCCAGATCAGTGTTGCGTGCCCGAGTCAGCTGCTGGCCGATCTCGGCGAGCAACCTCTCCTCCTCGGGCTTCAGACGCAGCCGCGTACGCACTGAAACACCGCGCGGCGCGGCAAGAACACGGGTGGCTGAACGCGGACGGGAGACAGGCACGGGCGGTACTGTGCACCGTGCCACCGACACTATTGAGACATCCCACGCTTGCCGTCGAGCTGAACCTGAGATGAGTCTGCCGGTCTTCAACCTCCCCGAGCTGGCAGGTGCGCGCGTCGGAGGCTCGGTGCGAGCTCACCGGTGACGAGGCCCGACACGCGACCGTGGTCCGGCGGATCCGCGTCGGCGAGCAGGTCGCGCTGACCGACGGCGCAGGCACCACGGTCGTCGGGACGGTCAGCGCCACGAGCAAGACCTCGCTCACCGCCACCGTCTCCGAGGTGGTCGAGGAGCCGCGCGAGTCTCCCCGGCTCGTCGTCGTGCAGGCCATCCCCAAGGGAGACCGCGGCGAGCTCGCCGTGGAGATGCTCACCGAGGTCGGCGCGGACGTCATCGTGCCCTGGGCCGCCTCGCGCTCGGTGGCGGTGTGGCGAGGGGAGCGGGCGGCGAAGTCACTGGCCAAGTGGCGCAGCACCGCCCGCGAGGCCGCGAAGCAGTCGCGCCGCGCCTGGTTCCCCTCCGTCGCCGAGCCGGCAGGTACGCCGGAGGTGGTGGACCTGCTCCGCGACGCCGCGCTGGCCGTCGTACTCCATGAGGCCGGGACCAAACCGCTCGCGGCGCTCGACGTACCTGCCGAGGGCGACCTGGTCGTCGTCGTGGGGCCCGAGGGCGGCATCAGCGAGGAGGAGCTGTCGGCCTTCGCGGAGGTCGGCGCCGAGCCGCTGCGCATGGGACGTTCGGTGCTCCGCACGTCGACGGCCGGGGTGGCAGCTGCGGCCGCTCTGCTGTCGCGAACGCCCCGCTGGGCCTGACTCGCTGGTCTCGACTCGGGCGTCGGGCCCGTAACGTATCGGGCCCCGGCCTCGTTCCTCACGAGAACACGTTCTCGTGAGGAGCCTCCATGCGCCGTGCCCGTCTGCTGACCGCCGCCACGACCCTGACGACGGCACTCGCCGTCCTCGGCGGTGCGGCTGGGCGGAGTCCCCGCCGCCAGCGGCGCCGATACGCGTGACCCCTACGGCACCGTGTGGAACATCCTCCCGCCCGGTCAGTCCGGGACCGTGACGGCCGCGGACCTGGTCGCGGTGGGGCCGAGCCGCGAGGCCACCGCGACGACACCGGAGAACTTCGCCGACCAGCTCGAGATGTACGACGCGCTCACCAAGCGCAATCCGGAGACGCTGTCCCGGGCGGACCTCGACACGCTCTACAAGCGCTCCACCTTCACGCCCGAGGAGGTCGTGCGTGAATCGTCGCCGAAGGCCGGCGTCGACATCGCGTGGGACCGGTTCGGAGTCCCGTACGTCAACGGCGCGACCTACGACGACGTCATGTACGGCGCCGGCTACGCAGCCACTCGCGACCGCATGTTCCTCATGGATGCCCTGCGTCACGCGGGCCAGGCTCGGATGGCCGAGTTCGCCGGCGGAACTCCCGGCAACCTCGCGATGGACCGGAGCCAGCTGGCCACCGCCTTCTACACCGAGGAGGAGGCGCAGGCGCAGATCGGCCAGATCGCGAAGCGGTACGGCGAGGAGGGGAAGAAGCTCGCGCGCGCGGTCGACGCCTACATCGCCGGGATCAACGCCGCACAGGACGAGATGTGCCCCGGCGGCCTGCCCACCGGGGCCGAGTGCCCGGTGGAGTACGCCGCCCTCCAGAAGACACCGGAGCCCTGGACTCGCGCCGATGTCGTCTACGTCGCCTCGCTCGTGGGCGGCATCTTCGGCAAGGGCGGTGGGCAGGAGTACGACAACGCCGTCTGGCTGCAGCGGCTCGTGAACCGCTTCGGCTTCGCCGAGGGGATCCGGATCTACAACGACCTCCGGCACAAGGACGACGGTGACGCTCCCACCACGTCGAGCATCCGCACGCCGTACGGCGGAGGTGGGGTCTCCCCGCGCCGTCCCGGCGTCGCGCTGCCCGACGTCGGCGCTCCCACCGCGCCGGGGAGCGGCGCGGAGCTGGACGGGGGACCGGTGCCCGGCGGGGGTGTTCCGGGCGCCGCCCCGTCGATGGACCTGCCGGGGATGAGCATCGAGGTCCCGCTCGCCCAGCGGGGGATGAGCAACGCGCTCGTCGTCGCCGGCCGGCACACGACCTCCGGCAAACCGATCGCCGTGTTCGGGCCTCAGACCGGCTACTTCACCCCGCAGCTGCTCACCGAGCAGGTGCTCGTCGGCCCCGGGATCAAGGCGCGTGGGGTCTCGTTCGCGGGCACCAACCTGATCGTGCAGCTAGGGCGCGGTGAGGACTACGCCTGGTCGGCCACGAGTGCCTCGAACGACAACGTGGACACCGTGGCCGAGCGGCTGTGCAACGTGGACGGCAGCAAGCCGACCGTCGAGTCGGAGGGCTACCGGCGGGGCGGCCGGTGCGTGCCCATGGAGCGCTTCGAGCACACCGAGACCACCCTCCCGGGCGCCGGTTCGCAGGAGCCTCCCGCCCAGCACACGTTCCTCGTCCTGCGTACGAGGCACGGCCTGGTGCAGAAGCGCACGACGGTCGGTGGACGGCCGGTGGCCTTCGTCCGGCAGCGCAGCACCTACGGTCACGAGGTCGACTCCGCCGTCGGGTTCGCCAGGCTGAACGACCCCGGCTACGTGCACGACCCCGCGTCCTTCCAGAAGGCGGCGTCCGCGATCGACTACACCTTCAACTGGTTCTACGCCGACGACCAGGACATCTCCTACTACTCCTCGGGCCTGCTGCCGCTGCGTGCCACGGGCGTCGACTACGACCTCCCGCGATGGGGCGACGCGAGGTACGACTGGCAGGGCTGGCTGCCCTTCGGTCGCCATCCGCGGCAGACCAACCCCGCGAGCGGCTACCTGGTGAGCTGGAACAACAAGACTGCCCCCGGCTTCGCGGCCGCCGACGACATCTGGGGCTACGGCTCGGTCTACCGCTCGCTTGCGCTCGAGGACGGCCTGAAGCGTGAGATCCGTGCCGGCGCCAAGCTCGACTCCGCAGGCGTCACCGGCGTCATGGCCGAGGCGGCGACGGAGGACTCTCGTGCTCGGTACACCCTGCCGTGGCTGCTGAAGGCGATCGGCAGCGACCCCAAGACGCGTTCCGCCCGCCGCGTCCTCACCGCGTGGCTGAGCCACGGTGCACAGCGCGTCGACCGTGACCGCGACGGCCACTACGCCCACGAGCAGGCGATCGCCCTCTTCGACGAGTGGTGGCAGAGCGGGCGGCAGTCGGTCGCGTACGACGTACTCTCCGGACGCCTCGGGAACAAGCTCAACCGGAAGCTCCCCACCCTGCTCGACGACCACCCCCGCCTCGGTGTGGGGTCGGCCTGGAACGGGATCGCCTGGTACGGCTACGTGAACAAGGACCTGCGCACTCTGCTCGGCCGCAAGGTCGCCGACCCCTACCGGCTCTCCTACTGCGGAGCCGGTCGGCTCGCGGTGTGCCGTGAGGTGCTGAGGAGGTCACTGCGCGCGGCGGTGGAACGGGTCACGACCCGCCAGCAGGTCGACGGAGTCAGGGGTCTGACCTACGACAAGAGCATCGACTTCATCCGCAGCAGCACCGCGGGCGTGGTCGGCGTGCGTCCGATCGACTGGCAGAACCGGCCGACCTTCCAGCAGGTGGTCGAGCTCCGGGGCCACCGCCCACGTTCCTAGCGGCTCGCGCTCAGCGGGCGAGGAACTGCTCGAGCGCGGCCACCTCGGCGTCGAGGTCGGCCCGCTCGGCCTTGGTGAGCTTCCGGAAGAGCTCCACCTCCACGCGGTCGCCCTCCTGACGCCAGAGTCCCTCGAGCATCCCGTCGACGAACACGGTGCTGCTCACGCCCCCGTTGCGCCCCATCCACCGCTGCCGCTTGTCCGGCTCGGCGATCCGGGTCCGGTCGGCATGGGAGAGCCACAGGTTGTCGTACTTCCCGAGCAGTCGCACGGGTGCCGGCTCGTCCGGGTCGGCCATCGGCAGACCCTCGAGATCGACCCTCGCGCGGCCGTCCTCACAGCTGAGCCGGACGAGCTCCTCGGACATGTCCTCGAGCACCGGGCGCCAGCCGGTCATCCCCGACCAGGTCGTGAGGTCGGCGGCCGTCGCCGGTCCGAACGCTCGCAGGTAGCGCCGGACCACGTCCTGGAGGTCGAAGGCGGCCAGCGGCGAGCCGTGCCAGTCCTCGGCGTGGACGTACGCCGGTCCTCCACTGCGCTTCCACACACCACGAGGCGGGGCCTGCAGGAGTGGCAGCAGGACGCGCACGGTGTTCGCCAGGTGCCCGGGCTCGTAGCCGGGGAACCGCTTGGCCAGCGCGGCGCCGAGGTCCCGGACCTTCACGGGCTCGGCGCCGAGCGCGTCCCGTGCGGCCGAGACGAGCTCGTGCTGGGGGATGTCCGCGCAGTGCCCGAAGAACGCCGTGCTCCGGATCTGCCGCTCGAGCGAGTCCTGCACCACCGGCCGCAGCCCGAGGCAGTCGGACGCGGTGACGAGGTGGATGGTCCCGCGCATCAGCAGGATGCGGCTGACCGCCCGAGACTCGAGCAGCCCGCTCAGCTCGGCTCGGGTCGAAGCCGTCGAGCCGGGCCCAGAGCCCGACGTACGGCGGAAGGCCCTCCTGCGCCTGCATCCCCACGAGGTGCTCGACGATCTCGGTCGCCGGCGCCGAGGTGCGTTCGAGCAGGTGCTGGCGCTTGAACAGGGTCCGGTTCAGGGCACGGGCGGTGAGCACGATTCGAGCCTAGAGCGCGATGCGCACTCGCTACGGGACGACGTGCACCCTCTTGGTGTCCTCCCAGGGGGCGAACCCCTCACCACCGGACTCGTCCGTGTCGTGCACGACGATCGTGTAGTCGCCCGGAGGCGCCTTGACCGTGAACGAGTACGGCGCCATGGTGCAGCACTCCTGCGCGGTGGTGAAGCCGCGCCTGACGACACGGTCGCCCTGCATGAGCTCCCACTGAACGTTGGCCTCGAAGGCCGCCGCGAGACCCGACACCTTGAAGGGTGAGGTGACCTCCGCCTGGTCGGCGGGCTCGATCACCCACACCTGGGCCAGCACGTCCGCGGCGTCGCCTTGCGCGAGCGGCTCCGAGACCGGTACGCCGAGGATCGTGTCGGTGCGGTTCTCCGCGGATCCCTGGCGTGCGAGGTAGAACTGCACGGGCGCGCTGGTCTGGGTCGCGGCCTGGGCGGTGTAGATCAGCTGCTCGACGGCGATGTCCGCCTGCTCGGCGGTCATCCCGGCCGGCCTCTCACGAAGGTCGGTGCTCTCGTTGCGCAGCTCGATGGAGATCTCGCCGTCGCTCCCGATGCCGTCGAAGCTCGTGCTGACAGCGGTGCCGGCCGGCCAGTCCGTCCGGTAGTCCGGGTCGTCCGCCGCACTCGACACGGCCTCCGCGACGGCTGCCTCCAGCGGGTTGCCGGCCGTGTCCACGCGATGGAACTCGCGGTAGAGGCGGGGACCACGGCTGGTGTCGCCGACGTAGTAGACCGGCACCGCGGTCGTGACTGCCGGCGGCGCTTCCGCAGGAGTCGCTGTCGCCGTCGGGTGGGACGCCTCCGTCGGCTTCGCAGTCTCCGCCGGGACGGACTTCTCCGACGGGCCGGCCTCAGGGGACGCGGCGGGGCCGGCGATGTCACGGCCGGGGCCGCCCGTCGTACCGTCACTGCCCATCACCGTCACCGCCGCCACGGTCGCTGCGGTGGCGGCCACTGCCGCACCGGCACCGAGGAACCAGGACCGCTTGCGGTTCATGGGGCTCACCTTCGTTCGTGCGTGGATGGAGCCGAGCGACTCACGCGGCTCGACGTCGGAGACCGCCTCGTCGAGCAGCCGTCGCATGCGCTCGTCGGGATGCTCGTTCATGACCCGTCCTCCAGGAGATGCCTGAGCGCGGCGACGCCGCGAGAAGCGTGGCTCTTCACAGCACCGCGGCTGATCCCGAGCATGTCGGCGATGTCGGCCTCGGAGAGGTCGAGGTAGTAGCGGAGGGCGAGCACCTCGCGCTGCCGGCCCGGAAGGCCCCGGAGCGCGTCGAGGACCACCTGGCGTCGCTCGGTGAGGAGCACGTCCTCGTCGGCGCCGTGGAGGTCCGGCTGGACCGGCGGTGTGTAGCGGGCCTGGACGCCGCGGTGCCGAAGGACCGACCGCGAGCGGTTCACGACGGTCTGCCGGAGGTAGGCCAGGCCCTTGTCGGGATCGCGGAGCGTGCGCCACCTGCCGTGCATCGCCACGAACGAGTCCTGGACCACCTCTTCCGCGGTCTCCAGGTCGCGCACGAGGAGCACCGAGAGACGCACGAGCTGCCGGTAGTGGGCGGCGTACAGCTCGTCCACCGCCGTGTCGGCGTCCCACAGGGGCGCGGCGCTCATGATCCTCCTGCTGCGCAGAGGGGCGACCATCTGACTCGTCACGCTAGTTCCACGCGCACCCCCGCCCCGGGGTTTACACGCCGGGGAAGGGGGTTTCCTCGCCATGCGCCTCGCGTTTCCAGCCCCCTAGGGTGGGCGCATGACCACACGACGAGACGAAGACTGCCTGTTCTGCAAGATCGTCGCGGGGGAGATCCCCGCAGACGTCGTGCACGAGACGGAGACGACGATCGCCTTCCGCGACATCGAGCCTCAGGCGCCGGTGCACGTGCTCGTGGTCTCGCGCAACCACCACCGCAACGCCGCCGAGCTGGCTCACGACGAGCCCAGTACGGCGGTGGACCTCCTGACCGTCGCGCACGCCATCGCAGAGCAGGAGGGCCTCGAGGACGGCTACCGCCTCGTCTTCAACACCGGTGCGGGTGCCAACCAGCTGGTCTTCCACGTGCACCTGCACGTCCTCGGAGGCCGGCGGATGGGTTGGCCGCCGGGCTGAGGGACCGCTGCAAGGGCAGAACTCCCATCCGGGTCGGACAGAGCGGTCGAACGTGACGAATGCCGGCTGTCGCACGATGCACCGGCGGCGCGACCACGGCGAGGCCCATGGTCGTCCCCCCTAAGTCCGTGACGTGGCGGTTCTCGCAGGTTCGCCCAGGTGGACGGCCCAGGCGAGTTTGGCGGAAGCCCAAGCCGCCGCCTCCCACGGTGTTACGGTCACCCCATCGCACCCGTGTGCTCGGTCACATCCGTTAGCCGGAGGTGGTGCCCAGATGCTGACCCGGGAGTATCGCTTTCCGCTGAACTCGAGCAGGGTGCCGGTGGGGGAGCGCTTGCTGGAGGTCCGCGGCGTGTCGCTGCGCTTCGGCGGTATCCGAGCCCTGAGTGACGTCTCCTTCACGGTGAAGCAGGGGGACGTGCACGCCGTCATCGGCCCGAACGGCGCCGGCAAGTCCAGCCTCCTCAACTGCGCCAGTGGGCTGTACCGGCCGCAGGACGGCGAGATCCTGCTGCACACCAGGGACGAGAAGGGTGTTGCCTCGACCCACGACCTCGCGAAGTCGAAGCCGCACCGGATAGCCCGCCTCGGCGTCGCTCGCTCGTTCCAGAACATCGAGCTGTTCGGGCACCTGACCGTGCTCGAGAACCTGATGCTCGGCCGCCACATCCACATGAGCCACCGGTTACTCCCCTCGATGCTGTGGTTCGGCCCGGCCCGCAACCAAGAGGTGCGCCACCGCACCTTCGTGGAAGAGGTCATCGACCTCTTGCAGCTGCAGGCGCACCGCAACCATCACGTCGGTTCACTCGCCTACGGAATCCAGAAGCGCGTCGAGCTCGGACGAGCGCTCTGCGTCGAGCCGGCCCTGCTACTCCTCGACGAGCCGATGGCCGGCATGAACGCCGAGGAGAAGGAAGACATGGCGCGCTACATCCTCGACGTACACGAGCTGCGCGCGGTCACCGTGATGCTCATCGAGCACGACATGGGCGTGGTCATGGACATCTCCAACCGGGTCACGGTTCTGGACTTCGGGAAGCTGATCGGGGACGGCACCCCCGACGAGGTGGGCAAGGACGAAGCCGTCATCGAGGCCTACCTGGGGTCCGACGCATGAGCGAGGTACTCATCGGCGAACGTCCAGTGGCTCACCGTGACCATGACAGTGCGGGCCAGACCTTCCCGCGTCTGCTCGCCCAGCGCGCCGACGAGCGGCCGAAGGGCGTGGCGTTGCAGGAGAAGTTCTACGGCATCTGGCAGCCGATCAGCTGGCAGGAGTACGCGGACCGCGTGCGCGACTTCGGCCACGGGCTGGCCGCACTCGGCGTGGCCCGCGGAGAGATCGTCGCGGTGCTCGGGGACAACCGCCCCGAGTGGCTGATCGCCGAGGTCGCCGCTCAGTCCATCGGGGCGGCCGTGGTGGGCATCTATCCCACGAGCCTGGACGAGGAGATCGTGCACATCCTCACGGTCGCCAAGGCGAAGGTGGTGGTCGCAGAGGACCAGGAGCAGGTCGACAAGCTGCTCCGGGTCAAGCCACTTGTGCCGCTCCTCGAGTGGGTCGTCTTCTACGACCCGCACGGGCTGGAGACCTACACCGAGCCGTGGCTGTTGGAGTTCTCCGCCATCGAGGAGCGTGGGCGCGAGTGGGGAGCGGGCCGCGAGGGATGGTTCGAGCAGGAGGTCGCCAAGGGCGACCCCGACGACATCGCGGTCGTGTGCACGACGTCGGGGACGACGTCGCGACCCAAGCTGGGCCAGCTGACGCACCGCAACCTTCTGTCGATGGCGGACAACCTGACCTCGATCGACCCACTGGGGCCGAAGGACAGGTTCGTCTCCTTTCTCCCGCTTGCCTGGATCGGCGAGCAGATGATCGCCGTCGCCTGTGGGCTCTCCCGGGGCATGACGCTGTCCTTCCCGGAGGACGCGTCGACCCAGCGCAGCGACCTGCGGGAGATCGGGCCGCACGTCATGTTCAGCCCACCGCGGATCTGGGAGTCGATGCTCTCGGAGGTCCAGGTGCGCATCGACGAGGCCGGTTGGCTCAAGCGGAAGGTCTTCGGCATGGGCTACGACATCGGCGACAGGGTCGCAGAGCGGCGCGTGCGCGGCGAGCGAGTCGGCCTCGGATCGCGCCTGATGGCGAAGCTCGCCGACTGGGTCGCGCTCCGCCCGGTGCGTGACCAGCTCGGCCTGACACGCATCAGGCGTTGCTACACCGGAGGCGCGCCACTCGGCCCCGACGTGTTCCGCTTCTTCCACGCGATCGGCGTCAACCTGAAACAGATCTACGGCCAGACCGAGATCTGCGGCATCGCCGTCGTCCACCACGACGACGACGTGCGCTTCCACACGGTGGGGGTCCCGATCCCGCAGACCGAGCTGAAGATCAGCGACGACGGCGAGATCCTGCTGCGCTCCCCATCGGTGTTCGTCGGCTACGTCGGCAACGAGTCGGCCACGGCGGAGGCCCTCGAGGAGGATGGCTGGCTCCACACGGGCGACGCGGGCTACCTCGACAATGGCCACCTGGTGGTCATCGACCGGGCCAAGGACGTGCTGACCTCGGCCGACGGCACCCGGTTCTCCAGCGCCTTCATCGAGAACAAGCTGAAGTTCTCGCCGTACGTCGAGGAAGCGGTCGTCTTCGGCCGTGACGAGATCACCGCGATGATCACGATCGACGCGATGACCGTCGGGTCGTGGGCCGAGAACGAGCACCTGACCTACACCACCTACACCGACCTGGCCCAGAAACCAGAGGTCTACGACCTCCTCACCGACGAGGTGCACCGGGCCAACACCGACCTCCCCGACAGCATCAAGGTCCGTCGCTTCCTCCTGCTGTTCAAGCAGCTCGACCCCGACGACGACGAGATCACCCGCACCAGGAAGGTGCGTCGGAACGTGATCGCCGAGCGGTACGCCGACCTGATCGCAGCGCTCGAACAGCGACAGGACTCGGTGAGCATCACGAACACGGTGTCCTACCAGGACGGCACGACGGTGAAGCGGACGATCGACCTCAGGATCCGGGACCTCGATGGCTACGTGCCGCCCGAGCAGAAGAGCGTGCGTCCCGTCTGGAGCGGTCGGCGATGAACACGTTCCTCAACCTCACCGTCTACGGTCTGTCCGACGGCGCCATCCTGGCGCTCGCGGCACTCGGGTTCGTGCTCATCTACAAGGCGACCGGGGTCATCAACTTCGCCCAGGGCGAGTTCCTGCTCATAGGCGCCTACACCTTGTACGCCGCCTTCGTGGTCTTCCGGCTCCCCATGGTCGCCGCGGTCGTCATCGGAGTCGTCTTCGCGATCATCCTCGGCATCGCGATCGAACGGCTGGTCCTGCGTCCGCTCGTCGGTGAAAGCGCGATCAGCGTGATCATGGTGACCATCGGTCTGGCGGCGTTTCTCCGGGCCGTGGTCCAGCTGATCTTCGGCACGCGACCGGTCCAGCAGCCCGCACTCCTGCCGCGCACTCCCATCGAGCTGCTGCCCGGCACGTCCGTTCCGTTGAACCGGCTTCTGGTCATCCTGATCGCTGCGGCGGTGCTCGTGGCGTTCACGGTCTTCTTCCGCCGCAGCAGGCACGGGATCGCGATGCGCGCAGTGGCCGACGACCAGCAGGCGGCTCTGACCATGGGGATCTCCGTACGCCGGGTCTTCGCGATGGCCTGGGCGCTGGCAGCAGTGAGCGCGCTCGTCGGGGGCATCCTGCTCGGCGACGTCACGGAGGTGAGCGGCCGGCTGGCCACGTTCGGCCTCTTCGTCTTCCCCGTGGTGATCCTCGGCGGCCTGGACTCGGTGCCCGGAACGATCGTCGGAGGTCTGACGATCGGCCTCACCACCCAGTACGTCAGCGGGTACGCCGACCCGGGCCTCGCCCAGATCGCGCCCTACCTGGTGCTGATCGCGATCCTGCTCGTTCGTCCCTATGGTCTCTTCGGCGAGACCCGCATCGAGAGGGTCTGACCATGGCAGCGACGGCCACCGGCGTCTACCAGCGCAGCTACCCGAAGGACCTTGCGCTGCGGCACACGCGTGCGGAGTACTTCCGGCTGGCACTCGTGATCGTCGGCATGATCGCCGTGCCCTACATGATCGACAACTACTGGCTGTCGATCCTCAACACGATCTTGATCGCTGTCATCGGCGCCGTCGGGCTGAACATTCTCGTCGGGTTCACCGGACAGATCTCGCTCGGTCAGGGTGGCTTCCTGGCCGTGGGCGCCTTCACCTCTGCCCTGCTCTACGAGCGCGCGGGCCTTCCCGCCCCTCTCAGCATCGCGGCGGCCGTTGTCGTCACCGCTCTGGCCGGTGCACTGTTCGGACTGCCCGCCCTGCGGCTCAAGGGCCTCTATCTCGCGATCGCGACACTGGCGAGCCAGGTGATCATCGTCTTCATCGCCCGCCGCTGGGAGTTCCTGCGCGACGGCACGGCCCCCCTCTCGCTCGACCGCTTCCATCTCGGAGGCTTCGAGATCACCCGTGACTACTTCGAGTGGCAGTGGTACTGGATCCTGCTCGTCTGTGCCGTGCTCTCGGTGGTCGCGGCGCGCAACCTGTTCCGCACAGGATTCGGACGGTCGTTCATGGCCGTGCGTGACCAGGACATCGCCGCCAGCGTGATCGGTGTGAACCTGACGCGGGCCAAGGTGACCGCCTTCGCTGTCTCCTCGGGTTTCGTCGGCCTCGCCGGCGCGCTCTCGGCGCACTACACCGAGACCGTCACCTGGGAGTCGTTCACACTCGAGGTCTCGATCCTCTACCTCGCGATGATCATCGTCGGCGGCCTCGGGAGCATCGCCGGCTCTGTCTACGGCGCCTTCTTCATGATGGTGGTCCCCGTGCTGCTCAACGAGCTGATCTTCGCGGTCGGTGACCGTGTCCCGTTCCTCGTCAGCAGGCTGCCCGCGATCGAGAACGCGGTCTTCGGTCTCGTCATCGTCCTCTTTCTTCTGTTCGAACCGCGCGGTCTCGACCGCATCTGGCAGCGCATGAAGGACTACATCCGTTTCTGGCCGTTCCGCTACTGATCGAAGGAGAGACCATGTCCAGAACAACGTGGATGGTTACCGCCGTGGCGGCCGTCTCGCTAGGGCTCACAGCCTGCGCGCCCGGCGGCGATGAGTCCGGCGGGGACAGCGAAGGACCGATCAAGATCGGCGTCATCGCCGACCTCACCGGCCCGACGGGGGACGTCGGCAACCCTTACAACAAGGGGATGATGGGGTACGTCGACTGGGTCAACGGCGAGGGCGGTATCGACGGTCGCGAGATCGACGCCACGTCGAAGGACTACGCGTACGACGTGCCGACGGCGGAACGCCTCTACAAGGAGTACGTCAACGACGGCGTCGTGGCGATCCAGGGCTGGGGTACCGGTGACTCCGAGGCCCTGATGAACAAGGTGGGCGCCGACGAGCTGCCCTTCATGTCCGCGTCGTACGCCGAGGCGCTGACCGATCCGAACGAGGCGCCGTACAACTTCGTGGTGGCGCCGACCTACTCCGACCAGATGCGCATCGCGCTGAACTGGATCAACGAGGACGCCGGAGCCGCGACGCAGGTCGCGTTCTTCCACAACGACTCGCCCTTCGGCCTCGCGCCGCTGGAGGACGGGCAGGCGTGGATCGAGGAGAAGGGCCTCGACCTCACCATGGAGCCGTACGCCATGCCCGCCGAGAGCGCGAACTACGTCGGCCTGCTGTCTCAGGCGGAGAAGCAGGGCGCGAAGTACATCGTGATCCAGAACGTGTCGAGTCCCGCCGCGCAGGTGGCCAAGGACATCAAGGCACAGGGCCTGGACATGAAGATCGTCTGCCTCAACTGGTGCTCCGACGAGATCTTCGTGGACACGGCTGGTGAGGCAGCCGAGGGCCACGTGCTGATCCAGCCGTTCGCACCGATCACGGCGGACGAGCCGGGCCACGAGGAGATCCAGAAGTTCCTCGAGAGCGAGGGTTCGTCACTCGAGGATGAGGGGCTGCACTACGCGCAGGGCTGGTACACGATGGACGTGATGGCCGAGGGCATCCGGGCCGCACTCGAGGACGGTGGCGACCTGAGCGGAAGCGCCATCAAGGAAGCACTCGAGACCATGGGGCCGATCGACACCGGCGGCGTGGTCGGCACCGGTGAGGTGGAGTTCTCCGCCGACTCCCACCGGGGCTCGACCGGTACCGGCATCTACGTCGTCGAGGGTGGCGTGATGAAGCCCCTCGAGACCGGCGTCACCCCGGAATGACCTCGTCACCGGTGCCGCAGGGGGGCGCACCCGGAGCAGCTCCGGGTGCCGTCCCCTCGGGGCTGCTCACGCGTCAACAACGTCGAGGTCATCTACGACGAGGTGATCCTGGTGCTGCGCGGGCTGTCGCTCGACGTGCCGGAGGGCCAGATCGTCGCACTCCTGGGGTCGAACGGCGCAGGCAAGTCGACGACCCTCAAGGCGATCTCCGGCCTGTTGCCCAGCGAGCGTGGGGAGATCACGGACGGTTCGATCACGTTCGACGGTCGGGACATCACCCGCATGGACGCCGCCGCGCGCGTGAAGGCGGGGCTGTCGCTGTGCGTGGAGGGCCGACACGTCTTCGAGCACCTGACCGTCCACGAGAACCTCGTGGCCGGCGGTTACTCGCGAGGAGGTGCGTCGGCCGAGGACTTCGACCTCGTCTACACGTACTTCCGGCTGCTCGGTGACATGCGCGACCGCATCGCCGGCTATCTCTCCGGGGGCGAGCAGCAGATGCTGGCGATCGGGCGGGCACTCATGGCCAAGCCGCGGCTGCTGATGCTCGACGAGCCCTCGTTGGGTCTCGCGCCGCTCCTCGTGCAGGAGATCTTCGGCTACATCAGGGACCTCAACAAGGACCAGGGCATCACCATGCTGGTCATAGAGCAGAACGCCCGCCGCGCTCTCGAGGTGGCCGACCACGGATACATCCTCGAGCAGGGGCGGATCGTGCTCGAGGGCCCGGCGGCCGAGCTCATCGAGAACCCCGACGTGAAGGAGTTCTACCTCGGGCTCGGCGAAGCCGGCCAGAAGAGCTACCGGGACGTCAAGCACTACAAGCGCCGCAAGCGCTGGCTGTGAGTCGAGGAGATGCCATGTCAGTCGTCGAAGCCCACCAGGACTACCTGGACCGAAACGGGCCACGGGTGCTCGACGTGCTGCGATCGGCGGCGGGGCGGGCGCCGAGCCTGGACGCCCGTCTCGCGGACGCAGGGGTCACCGCCGCTGACGCCGGGCTCGCCGACCTCGACCGGATCTCGGTGCTGAGCAAGGACTCGCTCCCGGCCGTCCAACAGGCACGCCCACCGCTCGGCGGGCTCCTCGCCGACGGGGCGGCGGTCGTCCGGCTCTTCGCCTCGCCCGGCCCGATCTACGAGCCGCAGCTCGCCGGGTCGGACCCGTGGGGGTGGACGCCGGCCCTGGCGGCATGCGGGATCGGTCCGGAGGACGTCGTGCTGAACTGCTTCAGCTACCACCTCTCGCCTGCGGGCGCGATGTTCGACGAGGCCTGCCGGGCGGTCGGCGCCACCGTCGTGCCCGGCGGTGTCGGTGCCCCCGAGGTCCAGGCCCAGGTGATCGCCGCTCTCGGAGTGACCGCCTACATCGGCTTGCCGAGCTACCTCGCGACACTCGTGGACCGGTTCGACGGTCTTTCGATCGAGGCAGAACGGTGGAGAGTGACCAAGGCACTCGTCACCGCCGAACCACTGCCCGACCCGTTGCGCGCCCAGCTCAGAGTGCGTGTGTCCACGGTGCTCATGGCGTACGGGACCGCCGAGGCGGGGCTGATCGGCTTCGAGACGACACCGGGGGAGGGCCTGCGACTCCCTGAGCAGGGCTATGTCCAGATCTGTGACCCGGGCACCGGCCGGCCCGCACAGCCGGGTGACCTCGGTGAGGTGGTGGTGTCGCTGCTCCACGCCGACTACCCGTTGATGCGTTTCGGCACGGGCGATGTCTCGAGGTGGGTACTCGGTCCCGACGGCGACCTCCGGCTGGCCGGAGTGCTGGGACGTGTCGGCGCCGCTGTGAAGGTCCGCGGCATGTTCGTGCACCCGCATCAGGCCGGCCAGGTGGTCGGTGCCCTGCGGGACGCGGGCGCCAGCGCAGGACGCTTCGTCGTAGAGCGGTCGGGGGACAGGGACGTCCTGCGCCTGGACCTCGTTGCCCAGGATGGCGCGGACCAGGCGACCCTGGTCGCCGCGGCCACCCAGCAGACCAGGAACGCTCTCCGAGTCCGCCCCGAGGTGCGTCTGGTGGAGTCCCTCGGCGACGGCGACGTCCTCGTGGACACGCGGGAGTGGGACTGAGCTGGGCCCTGTGGCTCGGTCAGTGCTGGCCGTTGCTCCGGCGCGCGACGTAGGCGTCCAGGGTCAGCGCGAGAACCCCGGAGCCGGACTCGTCGTAGAGGGTGCCTGAGACGGACACCAACGACCGGTCCGCGTCGCGGTGGCGCACCTCGTCGATGACGATGCGTCCCGCCAGTGTGGTCCCTGGTCGCATCGGGCTGAGGAAACGTGCGTCGCGAATCCCGCGTGCGGCGATCGTCGCGGTGCGGGACCAGAAGCCCGCCACCGACAGGCGCTGGAAGACCGCCATCGTGTGGATGCCGCTGGCGATGAGCCCGCCGAAGAGGCCTCGCTCGGCGGCCTCCTCGTCGACGTGGAAGAACTGGGGGTCCCACGCCTCGGCGAAGCTAGTGAGCTCCTCGCCGGTCACGGTGTGCGAACCGAGCTCGAAGACGTCCCCGACGGCGAGGTCGTCGGCGTAGATGGTCGACTCGTTCCAGGCGTCCGGGTGCCGGTTGATGTCCATGGCCGTCACCCGTCGTCACTGCGCCTGACCGAGCAGGTGACGGTAGCTGCGTCGCCTGCGCGGCTGGACCAGCGCGCTGAGCGCGAGAGCGGTCTGCTTGGTCACGTAGTCGTCGAGCTCCAGCGTCCGTTCGAAGTACCAGTGCTTGAGAGCCCATCCGTGCGCAAGGAGCAGGAGGTTGTAGGACACCAGCTCAACGTCGACGTCGAGGAGCTCGCCCGCCTCGATGCCCTGCCGGAGCAAGGTGCGGAGAGGCTCGCTGGTCGCGACCTCGAGCTCCTTGATCCGCTCGCGGCCATCGTCGCTGAGGCTCTTGCTCTCGCGGTAGGTCAGCACGGCGGCGTGACGGTGCTCGTCGATCACCTCGCAGTAGGCCCGGAACGCCGCCGCGAGCCGCTCGACGGAGCTGTCACCGGCGGCCTCGATCGCCTGGGGGACGCGTAGCGCGAAGGCGTCGAGGACGTCGACGATCACGGCGAGGAGCAGGTCGTCCTTGCCGCCGAAGTAGCGGTAGATCAGTCCGACGCTGACGCCGGCCTCCTCTGCCACGGCCTGCATCGACACTGCTTGGGAGCCGTCGCGCTCCATCAGCCGGGCCGCTGCGCCGAGCAGCTGCCGGCTGCGCTGCTGCGCGCGAGTCAGGCGCGCAGCCTCGTGCGGGTCGGCTGCTTCGGTGGCGACGGGAGCGGCGGGACTCATGTGACCTCCGGCGTTCGGGGCGGACGGCTCGGGTGAACCAAGATTCATTTTATCCCACGTTCGAGCCTCGAAACTCTTGACCAGGCGGGAAAGTGAATCTAGATTCATTCGTAGTGAACCACGATTCATTTTCTGTCGGAAGCAGCCGAGTCGAGAGGTGCCCCAGATGTCGGACTTTGAGGACATCCAGTACGTCGTCGAGGAGTCAGCGGCGATCATCACGATCAACCGCCCGGAGCGGTACAACGCCTTCCGGGCGAGGACGGTCGAGGAGATGATCAAGGCCTTCCGCCTGGCCTGGGCCGACAAGCAGGTCCAGTCGGTGATCCTCACCGGGGCGGGGGAGAAGGCCTTCTGCACCGGCGGTGACGTGAAGCAGCGCGCCGAGACCGGCGACTACGGACCGAGCGAGAGCGGCATGTTCGAGATCGGCTACCTGCACAAGCTCATCAGAGACATCCCCAAGCCCGTCATCGCGGCGGTGAACGGCGTGGCCGTGGGCGGTGGTCATGTTCTGCACGTACTCTGCGATGTCTCGATCGCCAGCGAGACTGCGCGCTTCGGCCAGGCCGGCCCCAAGGTCGGCTCCTTCGACGCCGGGTTCGGCTCGGCGTACCTCGCCCGCGTGGTGGGAGAGAAGAAAGCCCGCGAGATGTGGTTCTGGTGCCGGATGTACGACGCCAACGAGGCGCTCGCGATGAACCTCGTCAACAAGGTCGTGCCGGCCGACCAGCTGCTCAAGGAGGCGAAGGCCTGGGCGGCGGAAGTCGCCGAGAAGAGCCCCACCGCGATCCGCTTCCTGAAGCAGTCCTTCAACGCCGACACGGACCACCAGGCGGGTTTCAGCAACATGGCAATGACCGCGCTGGACATGTTCACCGCCTCCGCGGAGGGGCTGGAGGGGGCCACCGCCTTCGCCGAGAAGCGCAAGCCGGACTTCAACAAGCACGTCGACTGGCACTGAGCCATGGACTTCCGATTCGAAGACGAGGAGGAGTCGTTCCGTCAGGAGCTGCGGCGCTTCGCGACCAAGACACTGAGGCCCCACTACCAGTCCGACGACAAGGCGGCGCAGTTCCGCCGAGAGCTCGCGCTGGAGATGGCAGGGATGGGGCTCACCGGGCTCCGGATCCCTGAGGAGTACGGCGGCCAGCAGGCGAGCGCGGTCGTCGCCGGCCTGGCGGCCGAAGAGGTGGGGCGCGCGGACTTCAACGCGACCTACCTGATCATCAACACGGCCCTGATCAGCGACATCATCGTCCGCAACGCATCCGCGGAGCAGAAGGCAGCCTGGCTCCCGGGGATCGCCTCTGGCGAGGTCGTGCCGTGCATCTGCATCACCGAACCCGCACACGGCACCGACGCGGCGAGCCTCGAGCTCAATGCTGTTGCCGACCCTTCGACGGGCTCAGGACCAGCGTCGGGCTGGCGGCTGCACGGCGAGAAGACATCGATCACCCTCGGTACGGCGGCCGACCGCGGGATCGTCCTCGCCCGCACCGGCGGGCCGGGAGCACGTGGGGTCAGCGCGTTCTGGGTCGACCTCAACACGGAGTCCGTCACACGCAGTCCCTTCGACGACCTCGGCGGCCGCGCCATCGGGCGCGCGTCGCTTCACTTCGACGGCACGCCGGTCACCCGGGCCGACCTGATCGGCAACGAAGGTGACGGCTTCGTCTCCGTGATGCAGGGCTTCGACTACTCGCGCGCGATCATCGGCCTGGCCTGCCTCGGTGCGGCCCAGGTGTCGCTGGAGGAGGCGTTCCAGTGGGCGCGGGACCGGGAGGCGTTCGGCCAGCCGATCGGGAAGTTCCAGGGCGTTTCCTTCCCGCTGGCCGAACATGCGACGTACGTCCGCGGTGCCCGTCACATCTGCTACGAGGCGCTCTGGAAGAAGGACAACGACATCGAGCACTCCGCTGAGGCCGCGATGGCGAAGTTCTGGGCCCCGAAGCTGTCGGCCGAGGTGATCCATCAGTGCCTGCTGACCTTCGGCCACATGGGCTACTCGGCGGAGAGCCCACTCGGGCAGCGCCTGCGCGACGTCATCGGCCTGGAGATCGGCGACGGCACCGCGCAGGTCTCCAAGCTCGTGATCGCCCGCAGCCTCCTCGGCCGCGCCTACGCGCCGTGATCCCCTCTCCTTGAAAGGTTCAACCATGGGAAAGCTCGACGACAAGATCGCGATCGTGACCGGGGCGGGTCAGGGCATCGGGAAGGCGATCGCGGAGAAGCTCGCGTCCGAGGGGGCGACCGTCGTCGTCACCGACGTCAACGAGTCGACCGCCAAGGAGACCGCCGGGGCCATCGGCGGGGGAGCCCTCGGGATCCACGCCGACGTCACCTCGCGCGAGTCGGTCGACGCGATGGTCGAGCATGTGAAGAGCCAGTTCGGGCGGATCGACGTACTCGTCAACAACGCCGGCTGGGACAAGGCCGGCCCGTTCGTCGACTCGGACCCGGCCGACTGGGACCGCGTCATCCAGATCAACCTGTACGGCGTCCTCAACGTGTCCAAGGCCGTGCTGCCGATCATGGCCGAACAGGGCTACGGCTCGGTCGTGAACCTCGCCTCGGACGCGGGCCGGGTCGGCTCCTCGGGAGAGGCGGTCTACTCGGCGGCGAAGGGCGGCGTCATCGCGTTCACCAAGGCCACCGCGCGTGAGATGGCGCGGCACCAGGTCAACGCCAACTGTGTCTCCCCGGGCCCGACCGACACGGCTCTCTTCGCGTCGATGGGTGGCGACAACCCGAAGCTGCGTGAGGCGCTGACCAAGGCGATCCCGTTCCGCCGGCTGGCCCAGCCGAGCGACCTGGCGAACATGGTGGCGTTCTTCGCCTCCGACGAAGCCAACTTCATCACCGGACAGACCGTCAGCGTCAGCGGCGGCCTCACCATGAGCTAGCCCGGAGACCGCCATGACGTTCGAGACGATCCTTACCCCCGACATGATCGAGGAGTACACCAGCCAGGGCTTCTGGCTGGACCGGACGATCACCGACTACCTCGACGAGGTGGCCGAGCAGACGCCCGACAAGACCGCCTTCATCGACAGCCGGCGGCGGGTGACCTACGCCGAGCTGCGACGCGAGGTCGACCGGTGCGCGCTCGGTCTCCTCGAGCTCGGCGTGCGGCCCGGCGACGTGGTGTCCTTCCAGCTGCCGAACTGGATCGAGTGGGTCGTCGTGCACTACGCGGCCACGAGGATCGGCGCGGTCAGCAACCCGCTGATCCCGATCTACCGGCAGCGCGAGGTCGGCTTCATGGTCGGTCTCGCGAGGTCGAAGGTGATCGTCGTGCCCTCTGACTTCCGTGGCTTCGACTACGTGGCGATGGTCGACGAGCTGCGGCCCCAGTGGCCGGCGCTGGAGCACGTGCTCGTGGTCGACGGGAAGCCCGGGCAGGGCACCTCCTCGTGGGAGGACTTCATCGCTACCCCGTGGGAGTCTCGTCGCGATCCCGCCTCGCTCGCCGGGCTCCGCCCCGACCCCAACGACGTGACGCTGCTGATCTTCACCTCCGGCACGACGGGGGAGCCCAAGGGCGTCATGCACACGCACAACACCGTTGTGGCCGCGAACCGACCGCTCCCCGAGCGGCTCGGGATCACCAGCGACAGCGTGATCCACATGGCATCGACGCTCGCGCACCTCACGGGCTTCCTGTACGGCGCGCGCCTGAACGTCCAGAACGGTGCGACCGCCGTGCTCCAGGACGTCTGGGACGCCAGCCGGTTCGTCGAGCTCGTCGAGGAGCACGGGATCACCTACACCTCGGCTGCCACACCGTTCCTCCACGACACCCTGAACGCACCGAACCTGGACGACCACGACATGTCCTCGCTCGAGCGGTTCTGCTGCATGGGAGCGCCGATCCCACGGGTGCTCGTCAGGGAGGCGAAGGAGAAGCTCCCGGGCCTCGTCGTACTCGGCGGCTGGGGGCAGACGGAGAACGGGCTGGTCACCCTCGGCATCCCCGGTGACCCCGAGGAGAAGGTGATCGAGACCGACGGCTACCCGTGGCCGGGCATGCGCATCCGCACGACCGACTTCGAGGGCAAGGAGGTGCCGCCGGGTGAGGAGGGCCGGCTCCAGGTCCACGGCCCGACGCTCTTCGTCGGGTACGCCGAGCGACTGGAGATGACTCGGGAGAGCTTCGACGGACCGTGGTTCGACACCGGTGACCTGGCCAAGATCGACGCCGACGGCTACGTCAACATCTCCGGGCGCACGAAGGACGTGATCATCCGGGGCGGGGAGAACATCCCGGTCTCCTACGTGGAGAACGTGCTCTACGAGAACCCGAAGCTCGATGCTGTCGCCATCGTGGCGACTCCAGACCCCCGGCTGCAGGAGCGCGCGTGTGCATGCGTCATCGTGAAACCGGACGCTGGAGAGTTCACCTTCGAGGAGATGCAGAGGTTCCTCGCTGACAAGGGCGTCGCGAAGCAGTACTGGCCCGAGCGTCTGGAGATCCTCGAGGAGCTCCCGAAGACGCCGAGCGGCAAGATCAGGAAGTTCGAGCTCCGCAAACAGGTGAAGGACCAGGTGTGACAGATGGACCTGTCTCTGACTGACGACCAGAAGGCTTTCAAGAAGGTGGCGCGCGAGTTCCTCGACCACGAGGTCGTGCCGTACCGCACCGAGTGGGACCGCGCGGAGTCAGTCGACACAGCGGTCATCCCCAAGCTCGGCGAGATCGGGTTCTTCGGCCTGACCATTCCAGAGGAGTACGGCGGCATCGGGGGCGACTACATCACCTATTGCATCGGGATGGAGGAGCTCGGCCGGGCGGACTCATCCGTCCGCGGGATCGTGTCAGTCTCCATGGGTCTGGTCGGCAAGGTGATCTTGGCGTACGGCACCGAGGAGCAGAAGCAGGAGTGGCTCCCCGGGATCGCGAGCGGCACCAAGCTCGGCTGTTTCGGCCTGACCGAGCCCGACACGGGTTCTGACGCAGCCAACCTGCAGACCCGGGCCGTGCGTGACGGCGACGACTACGTGATCAACGGCTCGAAGATCTTCATCACCAACGGCAGCTGGGCCGATGTGTGCCTGGTGTTCGCTCGGACCGGCGGGGACGGCCCCAAGGGCGTGTCCGCGTTCCTCGTTCCGACGGACACGCCGAGGTTCGAGCGAACCGAGATCAAGGGCAAGCTCGGCCTGCGAGGCCAGGCCACCTCCGAGCTCTCCTTCGATGACATGCGGGTCCCGGCCTCGGCGATGCTCGGCGAGGAGGGGCAGGGCTTCAAGATCGCGATGTACTCCCTCGACAAGGGGCGGGTGTCGGTCGCCGCCGGCTGCGTCGGGATCGTCCAGGGCTGCCTGGAGACAGTGGTCTCCTACTCGAAGGAGCGTGAACAGTTCGGGCGCCCGCTCGCGTCGTTCCAGCTGATCCAGGACATGATCGCCGACATCTCGGTCGATGTGGACGCCGCTCGGCTGTTGACGTGGCGTGCCGCCGACCTGATCGAGCGGAGCGAGCCGTTCGCCGTCGAGGCGTCCAAGGCGAAGCTGTTCGCTTCCGAGGCGGCTGTCCGGGCCGCGAATCTCGCCATTCAGGCATTCGGCGGGTACGGCTACATCGACGAGTATCCGGTGCAGAAGTACATGCGGGACGCGCGTGTCATGACGTTGTACGAAGGCACCAGCCAGATCCAGAAGCTCCTCATCGGTCGCGCCGAGACCGGCGTCAACGCGTTCGTCTGAGCCCCTCGAAAGGTATTCACCATGGCAACTGCGACACCTCAGTCCCCGCTCGGCTTGTTCGGCACCGATGCGCTGGTCGGTGAGGAGGATCGGATGATCCGTGACACCGTGAAGCGGTTTGTGGGGGACAAGATCAGGCCCGAGGTGGCGGACTGGTACGAGGCTGGTGCGTTGCCGGTGCGGGATCTGGCCAAGGAGCTCGGGTCGCTCGGTGTGCTCGGCATGCACCTGGAGGGATACGGGTGTGCCGGGACCTCGGCCACGGCGTACGGGCTCGCGTGCATGGAGCTCGAGGCCGGTGACTCCGGGTCTGCGGTCGCTGGTGAGCGTGCAGGGGTCGCTGGCGATGTTCGCCATCTGGAAGCACGGCTCGGAGGAGCAGAAGCAGGAGTGGCTTCCGAGGATGGCCGCAGGGGAGGCGATCGGCTGCTTCGGCCTCACCGAGCCGGACTTCGGGTCGAACCCCGCCGGGATGCGCACCCGGGCCCGGCGCGACGGTGATGACTGGGTGCTCACCGGCAACAAGATGTGGATCACGAACGGCTCGGTCGCGGACGTCGCGGTGGTCTGGGCCCGCGTGGACGATCCGGACGACGACAGGATCCGCGGGTTCGTGGTGCCGACCGACACACCCGGATTCTCGGCGCCGGAGATCAAGAAGAAGATGTCGTTGCGCGCAAGCGTGACCTCGGAGCTGGTGCTGGACAACGTGCGGCTTCCCGCGTCCGCGATGCTCCCCGAGGCGGCCGGGCTGGCCGGGCCGCTGTCGTGCCTGAACGAGGCCCGTTACGGGATCGTCTTCGGGGCGCTCGGCGCCGCACGGGACTGCCTCGAGACCGCGATCGCCTACACCGCGGAGCGCGAGATCTTCGACAAGCCGCTCGCGGCCTACCAGCTGACACAGGCGAAGCTCGCCGACATGACCCTGGAGCTGGGCAAGGGCATGCTGCTGGCCCTGCACCTCGGGTCGCTCAAGGACGCGGGGACGCTTCGGCCGGAACAGGTGAGCCTCGGCAAGCTCAACAACGTGCGTGAGGCGATCGCGATCGCCCGCGAGTGCAGGACGCTGCTCGGCGCGGCCGGGATCACGCTGGAGTACCCGATCATGCGGCACGCGAACAACCTCGAGTCGGTGCTCACCTACGAGGGCACGTCGGAGGTGCACCAGCTCGTCATCGGGCAGGCTCTGACCGGTCACGCTGCCTTCCGCTGAGCGTCCGGTCGGCCCACCCTTCAGTACAGCGGTCGCGCGATGCCCAGGAGTGTGGGTACGGCGAAGGCCAGCAGCAGGACCCAGGCCACGACCCGGTGGGACAGCTTCGCCGGGTTCAGCGCGCCCGCGAGCCCGAGCAGTGCACCCTCCTGGGTGTTGCGGTCCAGGCCCATGCGGCGCGCGTCGAGCGGGATCCCGTTCGGCGCGAGGAAGTCCTCGGGCGTGATGAGCTCCGGCGCGCCCTCACCCCAGGGGTCCTCGGGCGTCTCGTCGTACTCCGGCATCCCACCACTGTAGGAGCGCGAGCCATGTCGGGGGCGGTTTCCATCTCGCTCCCGTAGCATGGAGCCAGCTCAACCGTCCTACTCACTCACCCGTGGAGGTCGGCCGCCAGGCCACCGATGACAGAGACCAACACCCCCCAGCACACGATCATCGTGCCCGCGAGCATCCCCATGGTGGCCCTCCTGGGCCCGGGGGACGAGCACCTGGCGCTGATCGAGAAGGCGTTCAAGGCCGATGTCCACGTCCGCGGCAACCAGATCACGCTGCGGGGCGAGTCCGCAGAGGTGGCGCTGGCCGAACGGCTCATGGACGAGCTGGTCACGATCATCCGCACCGGTCAGGGCATCAGCACCGAGACCGTCGAACGTGCGATCTCGATGCTCCGGGCCGAGACCAAGGAGCGTCCGGCCGACGTCCTGAGCCTCAACATCCTGAGCAACCGCGGACGCACGATCCGGCCCAAGACGCTGAACCAGAAGCGCTACGTCGAGGCGATCGACAAGCACACGATCGTGTTCGGCATCGGCCCTGCCGGCACCGGCAAGACCTACCTCGCGATGGCCAAGGCCGTGCAGGCGCTGCAGTCCAAGAACGTGAACCGGATCATCCTGACCCGGCCGGCTGTGGAGGCCGGAGAGCGGCTCGGCTTCCTGCCCGGCACTCTCAGCGAGAAGATCGACCCCTACCTGCGGCCGCTGTACGACGCCCTCCACGACATGCTCGACCCGGAGACGATCCCCAAGCTGCTCGCAGCCGGGACGATCGAGGTCGCACCGCTGGCCTACATGCGTGGCCGCACCCTGAACGACGCGTTCATCATCCTCGACGAGGCGCAGAACACCTCGCCCGAGCAGATGAAGATGTTCCTGACGCGCCTCGGGTTCGGGTCGAGGATGGTTGTCACCGGTGACGTGACCCAGGTGGACCTCCCGGGCGGCATGAAGAGCGGGCTGCGGGTCGTCGAGGAGATCCTCAACGAGATCGAGGACGTCCACTTCAACCGCCTCACCGCCCACGACGTGGTCCGGCACAGGCTCGTCGGGCACATCGTCGCGGCGTACGACGAGTTCGAGGCACGTCGTGACGTCGACGGCGCCAACCGGGATGGCGAGGCCGACGGCCGCCGCACCGCCGGCCCCCGCAAGGGGCACCGCGCATGAGCATCGAGGTCCTCGACGAGTCCGGCCACGAGGTCGAAGTCCGCGAGCTGTCCCGGCTCGCCCGCTTCGCCATGGACCGGATGCGTGTCCATCCCCAGGCAGAGCTGTGCATCAAGCTCGTGGACGAGCAGACGATCGCCGAGCTCAACGAGCAGTGGATGGAGAAGACCGGCCCCACCGACGTGCTCGCCTTCCCGATGGACGAGCTGCGGCCCGGCCTGGTCGACGAGGAGCCCGAGGAGGGCGTTCTCGGTGACCTGGTGCTGTGCCCGGCGATCGCCGAGCGGCAGGCGGCGGAGGCGCGCGCGAAGGGACAGGTCGGCTACAGCACTGCGGACGAGGTCGACCTGCTGACGGTGCACGGCATCTTGCACCTGCTCGGCTACGACCACGCCGAGCCCGACGAGCACCGGGAGATGTTCGGGCTCCAGGCGCGGCTCCTCGCCGAGTGGCAGGGCACCCGCAGCGGGGAGACCCTGCCCGGCGACGCGGCCGGCACTCCTGAGGCGGGGGAGGACGTCGAGCTGTGACCAGCGTCGACATCTGGTTCCTCGTCGTCGTCGCAGTCCTGGTGGTCGTCGCGGGGCTCTTCAGCAGCGCCGAAGCGGCCTTCTCATCGTTCTCCAAGGTGCGTGCCGAGGAGATCGCGTCCGAGGGGAAGCCCGGTGCCAAGCGGTTGCTGAAGGTCGTGGAGGACCCGGCGCGCTACATGAACACCGCGCTGTTCCTGCGCCTCCTCAGCGAGATCGCGGCGATCGTGCTCGCGGCGGTGGTGATGACCGACCTCATCGTCAGCCGCGACCCGGTCACGGAGAAGGTGATCGGCCAGTGGTGGGCGGTCGCCGCGACGGTCCTGCTCATGGTCGCGATCTCGTTCGTCTTCGTCGGCGTGGCGCCTCGCACCGTGGGGCGCCAGCACTCCGAGCGGGTGGCACTGGTCTCCGCCGGGCCGCTGATCGTGTTCACGAAGGTTTTCGGTCCGCTGGCCCAGCTGCTGATCCTCGTCGGCAACGCGATCACCCCGGGCCGCGGGTTCAGTGAGGGACCGTTCGCCTCCGAGGCCGAGCTCCGCGAGCTCGTCGACCTCGCCGAGGCGAGCAGCGTCATCGAGTCCGGCGAGCGGGAGATGATCCACTCCGTCTTCGAGCTCGGCGACACGATCGTCCGCGAGGTCATGGTGCCGCGCACCGACGTGGTCTTCATCGAGCGGAGCAAGACGTTGCGCCAGGCGATGTCGCTCGCGCTGCGCAGCGGCTTCTCCCGGATCCCCGTGGTCGGCGAGAACCTCGACGACATCGTCGGCTTCGCCTACCTCAAGGACATCACCAAGCGCGTCTTCGACCGGCACGAGGCCGAGCAGACCGAGCGGGTCGAGTCCGTGATGCGTCCGGTGCTCTACGTCCCCGACTCCAAGCCGGTCGACGAGCTGCTGCGAGAGATGCAGGCCAAGCGCAAGCACGTCGCGGTCGTCGTCGACGAGTACGGCGGGACCGCCGGCCTGGTCACGATCGAGGACGTCCTCGAGGAGATCGTCGGCGAGATCACAGACGAGTACGACGAGGCCCGCGTCGATGTCGAGCACCTGACGAACGGGGCGACCCGGGTGAGCTCGCGCTACCCCGTCGACGACCTCGAGGCGGTGTGCGGAGTCCGGGTCGAGGACGACGACGTCGACACGGTCGGCGGCCTGATGGCGAAGTACCTCGGCCGGGTCCCGATCCCGGGGTCCGTGGTCGAGGCTCTCGGCCTGCGGCTCGAGGCCGAGGCGCCCACCGGTCGCCGGAACCGGATCGGCACGGTGCTCATCACCCACGTCGAGCCCGCGGTCGAGCATGCCGACGCCGACTCCTACTCAGACACCCAAGCCGGATAGGACTGCCGATGACCGAGCTCACCGACCCCGAGGACAAGAAGCTCGTGACGCTGGCCAGGTCGACGCGGGCCCGCACCGGCGCCGCCGAGGGAGCGTGTGTGCGCGACCTCGACGGGCGCACCTACGCCGGAGCCACGGTCGACCTCGCCTCGCTGGATCTCTCCGCCGTGCAGGTCGCGGTCGCGATGGCGGTCACCAGCGGCGCGAAGGGCCTCGAGGCGGTCGCGGTCCTCGGCGACAAGGCCGCTGTGGAGGAGAGCGACATGTCGGTCGTGCGCGACTTCGCCGGGGCCGGCGTACCCGTCCATCTGGCGGCGCCGGACGGCTCCGTCGTCTCCTCGCTGACCTCCTGAACAGGCGCAGTCCGCCCTCGTCGCGTTCGACGCGGCCTGTGCTCGGCGCGCTCCCCGTCGAAGGGCCTACCTGGGCCCGCGCTCTGCCCTGAGCCGCTACGTTGGGCCTGTGAGCCGCATCACGAGCAGTCGCGAGAGCGGGGCCGGGCAGGTCGGTACCGAAGGACGGGAGGCCCATGCCGGGGCTGTGCGACGTCTGAAGGCGTCCTACGACGCCATTCCGGACGGCACTCCGGTGCGGCTGGCCAAGCGCACGTCCAACCTCTTCCGGAACCGGTCGGGCGCGACCGTTCCTGGCCTCGAGGTCTCCGAGCTCGCAGGGGTCGTGTCGGTGGACCTCGAGAGTCGCACCGCCGACGTGCAAGGGTTCTGCACCTACGAGGACCTCGTCGACGTCACCCTCGCCCATGGACTGATCCCGCTCGTCGTGCCCCAGCTTCGCACGATCACCCTGGGTGGCGCGGTCACCGGGCTCGGGATCGAGGCCACCTCGTTCCGCAACGGGCTGCCGCACGAGTCCGTGCTGGAGATGGACGTGCTGACGGGGGACGGCGAGGTCGTCACCGCGGCGCCGGAGGGCCCGGCCGCGGACCTTTTCCTGGCCTTCCCCAACTCCTACGGCAGCCTCGGCTACGCGACCCGGCTACGCATCGAGCTGGAGCCGGTGCCGGGGTACGTCGACCTGCGGCACGTCCGGGTGGGCGACCTCGGCGACCTCCCGGGGATGGTGGAGCGGATCGTCGCCGACCGGGCATGGGACGGCGTGCGCGTCGACGCACTCGACGGTGTCGTCTTCGACCCCTCCGCGACCTACCTCACCCTGGCCACCTGGCGGGAGGACGTCCCCACCGGGGGGACAAGCGACTACACCGGCCCAGGAGATCTACTACAGGTCGATCCGGTCGCGGCACACCGACGTCCTGACCATGCACGACTACCTGTGGCGGTGGGACACCGACTGGTTCTGGTGCTCGCGTGCCTTCGGCGCCCAGCACCCGCTGGTCCGAAGGGTGTGGCCGCGCAGGCTGCGCCGCAGCGACGTCTACCACCGCCTGGTCGGGCTGGAGAGCAGGTACGGCGTCATGGCCCGGATCGACGCACGCCGGGGCCGGCCGGCTCGGGAGCGGGTGATCCAGGACGTCGAGATCCCTGTCGAGAACACGCCTGCCTTCCTCCGCTGGTTCGACGAGCACGTCGGGATGCGGCCGGTGTGGCTGTGCCCGCTGCGCCTGCGCGAGCCCTCCGGTCCCGGAAGCGCACGCCGCTGGCCGTCGTACCCCCTCGAGCCCGGCACCACCTACGTCAACGTCGGCTTCTGGGGGACGGCGCCGATCGCACCGGGAGCCGCGGACGGCGACCTCAACCGCGCCATCGAGCAACAGGTCACCGACCTCGGCGGGCACAAGTCGCTCTACTCCGACGCCTACTACGACCGCGAGACCTTCGACAGGCTCTACGACGGAGCCAACCTCGGTCGCGTGAAGGCGCACTACGATCGAGCCAACCGGCTCACGGGACTGTACGAGAAGGCGGTGAGGCGTCGATGACGACCACCACGAACGACCTGTCCGTCACCATCGGCGAGGCCATCTCGCGCCTGATGCCCGACGGGCTGCCCTTCCGGTTCACCGCGTACGACGGCAGCTGCGCCGGACCCGACGACGCCGCCTTCACCCTGCACCTGCGCAACGAGCGCGGGCTGTCCTACCTCCTGACCGCTCCCGGCGACCTCGGTCTGGCCCGGGCCTACGTGTCCGGCGACCTGGTCATCGAGGGGATCCACCCGGGAGACCCCTACGAAGCCCTGGCGGTGGTGATGAGCCACACGCACTTCAAGGTGCCACCGCCGGGAGAGCTCGTGCGGCTGCTCCGGGGGCTCGGCCTGAGCCACCTCAAGCCGCCCCCGCCGCCCCCTCAGGAGCACCTCCCGCGCTGGCGGCGCGTGGTGGAGGGCATGCGCCACTCGCGGGACCGCGACGCGGCGGCGATCCACCACCACTACGACGTGTCCAACCGCTTCTACGAGCTGGTGCTCGGGCCCTCGATGACCTACACCTGTGCCGTCTTTCCCGACGAGGACGCCACCCTCGAGCAGGCGCAGGCCGAGAAGTACGACCTCGTCTGCCGCAAGCTCGGCCTGCGACCGGGACTCCGGCTGCTCGACATCGGCTGCGGCTGGGGCGGCATGGTCCGGCACGCCGCCCGCGAGTACGGCGTCACGGCGCTCGGCGTGACCCTCTCGCAGAAGCAGGCCGAGTGGGCGAGCGCCGCGATCGAGCGCGAGGGGCTGTCCGACCGGGCGGAGGTGCGGTTCGGTGACTACCGCGACGTCGCCGAGGCCGGGTTCGACGCCGTGAGCTCGATCGGGCTCACCGAGCACATCGGGGTGCGCAACTACCCGTCGTACTTCTCGTTCATCCGGTCCAGGCTCCGTCCGGGCGGCCGGCTGCTCAACCACTGCATCACGCGGCCGGAGAACAACACCCGCGCCGAGACCGGCGCGTTCATCGACCGGTACGTCTTCCCCGACGGGGAGCTCACCGGGTCCGGCCGGATCATCACCGAGATGCAGGACGCCGGCCTCGAGGTGCGCCACGAGGAGAACCTGCGCGAGCACTACGGCCTCACGCTGCGTGGCTGGTGCGCCAACCTGGTCGACCACTGGGACGAGTGCGTGGCCGAGGTGGGCATGGGCACTGCCCGGGTCTGGGGCCTGTACATGGCCGGGTCGCGCCTCGGGTTCGAGCGCAACGGGATCCAGCTGCACCAGGTCCTCGCATCACGGACGGACTCGCGCGGGAACTCCGGGTTCCCTCTGCGTCCCACGTGGCTCAGCTGAGCGCGCAGCGGCACCAGCCCGGCTCCCGGCAGGCGGCACGACCCTTCGTCTCGGCGCTGCTGGTGCTCGCCGGTGCAGCCCTGTTCGGCACGGTCGGGACCGCTCAGGCCCTCGGACCGGAGGTTCCGGCAGACAGCCTCGCCGCGGCCAGGATGCTCGTCACCGGTGTGCTCCTGGTCGTCGTCGCGGCCGCGCTCGGCCACACCTCCGGGATCCTGGTCGCCGCCCGCCAGCCTTCCGCATGGCTCGCGGGCCTGGGGCAGGCAGCATTCAACCTGTGCTTCCTCGCCGCGATGAACGAGGCCGGCGTCGCCGTGGGCACCCTCGTGGCGATCGGCGCCACCCCGGTCGTCACGGGACTGGTCACCCGGCACATCACCCGCCACTGGCTGCTCGCGACAGCCGTGGCAGTCACGGGCCTCGCGCTCCTCGTGCTCGGGCAGCAGGGGACGCCGTCGGCCCCGTCGGCGGTGGGGGTGGTCCTGGCGCTCGGCGCGGCGGCGAGCTATGCGACCTACATCGTGGCGGGAAACGCGGCGGAGGCGCGTGGGCTGGAGACCCAGTCCTTCCTTGCCGCGTCGTTCAGCGTCGCGGCGCTGTTGACCCTGCCGTGGCTGGTCGCCGGTGACCTCCGCTGGGTCGGCACCGCGAGTGGCGGGCTGCTGCTCGGCTACCTCGTGCTCGTCCCCACGATCCTCTCCTACAGCCTCTTCAACCGCGGGTTGCGGGGCGTGCGCTCGAGCACGGCTTCGACGCTCGGCCTCGTCGAGCCCGTGGTCGCCGCGACCCTGGCCTACGTCGTCCTCGGCGAGCGGCTGGGAGTCCTGGGTCTGGTCGGGGCGGGACTGGTGCTGCTCGGCCTGCTCCTGATCGTCCGCACCACCGCCGTCGGCGCGCCCGACGAGAGCAGCTGCTGACGTGGCGCTGCGCCCGATGGGCTGATCTGCAAGCCATTTGGCTTGGACGCGTAACCCTCCGCCCTGGTTGTGCGATTACCGGACCGACCGCGCAAATCGATCAGATCGGGAGATTCCATGACGAAGTCATCCAGCTCTTTCTTCGGGAACCTTCGCGGAAGACGGGCCTCGTTTCGGGTGGCCGCAGCAGCCAGCGCACTCGTGGCCGCGGCCGGGGTCGCCGGCGTGGCCGCTGCTGACCAGAGTGAAAGCGCGTCGCCGTCCGAGGTGAGCCCGGAGCAGACCCAGACGACGGAGGACGAGCTCGAGAACGAGGACGAGTCGCAGGAGACCGACGCCGCCGACGACGAAGACCACGGCGACAAGGCTGACGACGCCGCTGACGAGCACCACGGGGATGATGCGGAGGAGTCTGACGACGACTCAGAAGACTCCGACGACGAGGGTCCGAGGATGCTGAGGAGTCTGACGGGCACGAGGGGTCTGGGAGCCACCAGACCGGTATCGAGCATCGCTCGGCCGAGGGGACGGCGCACGCACAGGACGAAGAGGCACAGGCTCGCCACGACGACCACGACGACCACGCCGACCACGCCGACGACTCGGGCGACGACGACTCCGACGAGGGGGACGACGACTCGGACGAGGGACACGAGGACCACGGCGACTCCGACGAGGGCGATGAGCACCACGGTGACGCGGACGACTCTGACGAGGCGGACGAGGATGACCACGGCGACTCCGACGAGGACGGCGAAGACCACGAGGAGCACGAGAGCACGGCGACTCCGAGGGCGGCTCGGACGACTGACGAGGTCCACGCGCACGAGCCTGAGACCTGCGTCGCGCGCTGTGGGGGAGGATGTCGCTGACCACCGGCCGGGGCACCTAGAAGGAGTGGTTGATGGCGGCTCTCGATGAGTCCGTCGTCGACGCCGCCGCGGACGGGAGCGCCGAAGCAGTCGAGGCGGTGTACCGGTCTCTGGCGCCGCGCGTGCTCGGGTACCTCCGGGCGCGAGGCGTGGAGGACCCCGAAGGCGTCACGAACGAGGTCTTCCTGGCGGTGATTCCGCGGCTGCCGGAGGTGCGTGGCGGTGCGACGGGCCTGCGGACGCTGGTGTTCTCGGTCGCCCATGCCCGGGTGGTCGACGAGCACCGGCGCCGCGCCCGGCGACCGGCCCTGGCGCCGTACGAGCCAGAGCTGGACTCGAGGGCGGAGGAGTCGGCCGAGAGCGTTGCGCTGGTCCGGGTCGCGACCGACCGGGCCACGGCGTTGCTGGAGGAGCTGGGCGACGACCAGCGAACCGTCGTCATGCTGCGCGTGCTGGCCGGCCTCTCGCTGGAGGAGACCGCGAACGTCCTCGACAGGTCGGTCGGGTCGGTGAAGCAGCTGCAGCGTCGCGGCCTGTTGCGGTTGCGAGAGCTCCTGAAGGGGGAGGAAGAGACGTGACGGACGTGGACCTTCGTGCGCGCGAGATGCTCGAGCAGTCGGGGATCTCCGAGGTAGGGGCGGACGAGCTCGCGGGGCTTCTGGTCGCGCTCGAGGAGCAGTACGTCGACGCCGTGCCCGAACCGAGGCCGGAGCTCGCCGTACTCATGGGGGTCGAGGCGCCGGCCGGGACTGCGGCGTCACGGCTGAGCGTGCAGAGCCGGCGGGCCATCGCGGCCAGCGTGATCGCGCTCGGTGCCGTCGTGACCACAGGCCTGGCGCGCGGCCGCCAACGAGCTGCCGACGCCCGCGCAGCGCTGGATCTCCGAGCTCTCACAGCGCTACTTCCCCTTCGACCTGCCCTACCCCGTGGAGCCGCCCTCCGACGTCGAGAGGCAGTCCCCGGACTTCGAGGGTGACGCTGCCCGGAACGCTGACAGGGACACGGCCGACCCGGCACGCGACGGTCTGGCAGGCCCGGCCGGCGAGACGGAGCACGCGGCCGAGTCGCGCCGGACCGCCGGCGGCCGTGGACAGCCGGCGCCCGAGGACAGCGGCGAGGCCGACGGCAGGGAGGACGACGCCGAGCCGGAAGACCGGATCCGCGAAGAGCGAAAGGACGTGGACGAGGACGGCGTCCGGGACGAACCACACCAGGAGTCGCGACGAGGATGCCGACCGACGACGCCGAGCCCTCGAAGTCCTCGTCCGACGAGGCCGGCGAGGCGCGGCGAGCAGCGACGACGGCGAGGACGCGGAGGACGCTGAGGTGTCAGGGGACCACGAGGGCGAGGAGGCCGAGGGGGACGGCGAGGACTGACGGGTGGGAGAATCGGCCGGTGCCTGACAACTCGTCGACCCTGCCACCCTTCCGGAGCGGCTTCGCCTCGTTCGTGGGCCGGCCCAACGCCGGCAAGTCCACGCTGACCAACGCCCTGGTGGGCACGAAGGTGGCCATCACCTCCTCCCGCCCCCAGACCACCCGGACCGTGGTCCGTGGCATCGTGCACCGGCCCGACGCCCAGCTGATCCTCGTGGACACCCCAGGACTGCACCGCCCGAGGACCCTGCTGGGGGAGCGGCTCAACGACCTGGTGAAGACCACCTGGGCCGAGGTGGACATCGTGGCGGTCTGCTTCCCGGCCAACGAGAAGATCGGCCCCGGTGACCGGTTCATCGTCAACGAGCTGGCCAAGGTACGTCGGACGACGAAGATCGCCGTGGCCACCAAGACCGACCTCGCCACCCCTGAGCAGCTGGGGGAGCATCTCCTGGCGATCGACCGCCTCGGCAAGGAGACGGGCACGGAGTGGGCGGAGATCGTTCCCGTGTCAGCGGTCCGTGGCGACCAGGTGCAGCTGCTCGCGGACCTCTTCGTCGCGCGTCTGCCGGAGGGTCCGCCGCTCTACCCGGACGGTGAGCTGACCGACTCGCCCGAGGAGGCGATCGTCGCCGAGCTGATCCGTGAGGCCGCGCTCGAGGGCGTGCGTGACGAGCTCCCGCACTCGATCGCCGTCGTCGTGGAGGAGATGGGGCTGCGCGAGGGCCGTCCCGAGGGCAAGCCGCTGCTCGACATCCACGCGAACGTCTTCGTGGAGCGCTCGTCGCAGAAGGGGATCGTCATCGGGCACAAGGGCAGCCGGCTTCGCGAGGTCGGCACCGCGGCCCGCAAGCAGATCGAGGCGATGCTCGGCACACCGGTCTACCTGGATCTCCACGTGAAGATCGCCAAGGACTGGCAGCGCGACCCCAAGCAGCTGCGCCGACTGGGGTTCTGACCCGGCGTCGCGGGTTGTCAGTCGGGAGCCCAGCAGTACCCGAAGCGCTGACCTTCTCGCCACTGCCGGCTCGTGGGCCACTCCCAGCCGTAGGTGAACTTCTCCGGCGACCCGCTGGCGGCCTGCACCTGGTCCCGGCAGGTGCTCTCTCCTGCCTCGCGGACCGCCTCCACTCCGGGGTAGTCGGGGCCCGCGCTGATGTCGATCGTGCTGATCGCTCGCCAGGCGTGTCGGCGCGCACAGATCACCCGCTCGAAACCGTCGGCCCCCGGGGCCTCGGTGCCGCAAAGGCCCACCTCGTCCAAGGCATCCGCGCGGTCGAGGATGCCGCGCAGCTCTCGTGGCGGCGGGAGGGGCGCGAGGTCCGAGGGGCGGGCGAGGGCGACCGCGTCGCACCTGAACCACGACGCGCCCCGGTCCGACTCCTCGAGCGTCGGGCTGAACCAGACCGCCTCGATCCGGCTGAGGGCCCGGTCCTGCGCCGTCCCTCCGACGTACTCGTCGAGCTTGCGGGGGCAGGTCCGCTCGAGCTGGCGCTGCGCCCTCCGGGAGTCGACCGCGAGCAGGTGTCCGTCGACGACCGTGTCGAGCCGGCCGACGTAGTAGGTCTGCGCTGTGTGCCGCTGCTTGCACGCAACGGGCGGGCTGTCGTTCGTCGGCTCGGTGGCCTCGTCGAAGCCGAGGACGTAGCAGGCTCTGGCCGCCGGGCGCGCAGGGGGCGGGGTTTCTTCCGCGGTCGCCTCCGGGACCTTCGCGGAGGTGTAGGACTCCTGGCGATAGGACTCGGCCGATACCGAGTCACGGCTCACCTCGCCGGCGGTGCACGAGGCCAGCGACACGACGGCGACGAGCACGCCGACCGTCGTACCCCGGGTCCGCACCGGCCGACGGCTCACTTGTCGGTCTTCGCCCAGCAGATCGAACGGCGGTTCCCGGCCTTCCACTCCGCCTGACGGAAGAACGTGTAGCCGAACTCGTAGTCCACGGGGTAGCCCATCCAGGCGCCTACCGAGTCCGAGCAGAAGTCGCGGGTCCGGATCTCGACCAGGCGGTCGCCGGGGTAGGGGTCGTCCTCACGGCCGACCTTGATCGTGGTGACGGCACGCCAGTTGTGCGGGTCGGAGCACGTTACTTTCTCCGACTCGGCCACCGTCTCGCCGTTCGCACAGGTCATCCACTCGTCGTCACCACGGCGGAGCAGCCCCTTCGCCTTCCTGGGGAGGTCGCGCAGCTTCTCGGAGTGCTCGGTCCCGCCGACCACGTCGCAGCGGTACCAACGGGCACCCTGCTTCCACGCGGACTCGCTCGGCCGGAACCACGCCCAGCTGACCACCGACCGCATCACGGTGCTCTCGTCGCCTCCGAGGAAGGTCTCGAACTGCGTGGAGCAGGTGTCGTAGATGTAGGCCCCGAGCCTGGGGTCCTCGACGTCCGCGCGAGCGGCCACCCTCTCGGGAAAGGTGCCGACGGCGAAGGTCTCCGCGGTGTGCGGTTCACTGCAGTCGACGACGTCCGAGTTGTTCGAGGGCTGGCCGATGTCTTGTGCTGCGAGGACCCGGCAGGCGCCGGGCTCCGGCGCCTCGACCGGCCCCTCTTCCTGGGCGTTCGAAGCGCCGCTCTCACCACAGGCGGTCAGGACGAGCAGCAGCGCGGCGGCAGCCAGGCGGGAGAGCAAGACCGGATCCTTGTCTGGTGGCGGGGGACGAGCGTTGAGATGGTACCCCCGGGCACTTGCTCCGAATCCGGGCCGTGGGTCCATCCGGAATGGGGACTCTTGGCCGCTGGCAGGACCTCGCCGCCGATGCATGCTGGAGTTGCCAGGCGTCACCGACACGGCACGGCGTCACGGACAGAACCGCGAGGAGGACCCATGGGGCACTTCACCTTCGAGCACCGCCGTCTGCGCTGGGCAGAACGGACCTTCGACGGCGACATGCCTGTCGGAGAGGTCTTCGAGTACAAGTCCTTGCGCGAGCGTTTGGCCCTGACCGACCGGCCGCCCCGCTATCTCGCCAAGCTGGCCTCCGGCAGGTGGCTGCCGGGGCTGTTCATCGCGCGCCACGACGCCGCGGAGGCCCTGCGAGCCCACGGACGGCTCGAGGATTGCGAGGACTTCGACCTCTCCGAGGCGCCGGGGGTCAGCCGCTGACCGCCCGCGAACTCACCAGCGTGGCAGACCGGGGATCCGGAACCCGCCCCACGTGTAGGCGTCCTCGTCCGACATGGGGTAGATCGTCTCGGTCCCGACGTTCTTCCATCCTCCGCGTGCCCACGTGAACGTGGTGGCCCTGCCCCTGAACGGGCTGTCGGCGTCGTTCCCCTCGCGCATCGCGACGCGTCTCGTCACGGTCCCCACCGGGTCGTCGCCGCGTCGCTGCCACCCGGCCGCGATCCACATGGCCGAGTCGACGTACCAGTACCTGCCTCGGCCCGGGGCGTCGAGGGTCACCAGACGGCCTCGCCGCCAGGTCAGCGCGCGGTACGACTGACCGTGGGCGCCGACCGTGAACCCGACGACGATCTCCTTGCCCTTGCGTCCGTCGAGGGCGGCCGTGCCCTGCCAGACCGGTCCGTACCAGTACTCGTTGCCGGCACGGGTCGACGCGATCTGGCCCGCACCCGTCTTGACGCGCACGAGGACGCCGCCCTCGGGTGCTCCGTTCTCGCCGCGACGGGCCACGCCCACGACGTCCTTCAGCCCGTCGCCGTTCACGTCCACCCGCGCCTTGACCTTGCAGCCGGCGACGCCCTCACAGACCCCAGGGCCGGCCGGCACTTCGCCGAGCGCGCTCGCAGAGTGCACCGCGCCGCTCGCCGACAGTGCGATGGCGGACACCGCCACGCTCAGCCATCTACGCCCCCGTTGACTGCTCATGAAGGTCAGTGTGGCACCGGAAACGGACCCGGGTGCCGTAATTCGGCCTCAGGGGACGGTGGACAGCAGCGCCGCGAGCGTGCCCCCGAGCTCGTACGCCGCGGCCCGGTGCTCCTCGCCCACGTCACCCATCACCTCGAGCACGTCGGCCGACTGCCGCCACTTGAGCGCTCCGACGATCGAGAGGACCGAGCGCACCGCACCGCCGGTGTCGTAGCGGCCGTGGACGTACAGCCCGAACGGGCGGCCAGCGGTGCCGCCGGCCGACTCGTCTGCCGAGCCGGTGCTCGAGAGCGCTCCACCGACCGCGAGGAACGTCGAGTCGAAGAAGTGCTTGAGCGCGCCCGACATGTACCCGAAGTTCGCGGTGGTCCCGAGCAGGTAGCCGTCGGCGGCCAGGACGTCCTCGGACGTCGCCTCCAGCGCCTCACGGACGACGAGGTCCACGCCCTCGATCGCGTCGTCCCGCGTGCCGGAGAGCACCGCCTCGGTGAGGGACTGCACTCCTCGGGTCGGTGAGTGGTGTACGACGAGCAGCCGAGCCACTGATCAGCCCCGCATCGATGTGTGCCGGTCGACGACGCGCGCGCCGAGCGCCTCGTTGACCGCCAGCATGTGGTGGTTCTGTGCGGAGTTCCACGTCTCGGTGGCCCGGACCTCCGGCCGCTCCTCGGCGATCCAGCGAAGCATCTCCGTCTTCAGCAGCAGGCCGAGTCGATGGCCCCGGTGCGCCGTGACCACGGAGGTGTCCTCCTGGTGGCCGACCTCCGGGTCGAACTCGTCGATGCACAGCACGGTGTGCCCTGCCCAGGCGCCGCTGCTGCGGTGTCGCGCCATCACGCGGTAGACCGTCTGCCGACGCTGGGCCATCGCGGTGTCGTAGGCGCGGACCCGGTCCGCGTCCCACGCGTCGGGGTCGGCGTCGGGGTCGGTCATCGGGGCGTCGTTGATCGCCGCGAAGAGTGCGACGACGTCCTGGAGGTTCTCCTCCGGCGTGGGGCCCACCAGACGCATCAGCTCGTAGTCGCCTGCCGCGCGGAGGGCCTCCTCGTGAAGTCGGTCCCACCGCGTCCACGGCCCGTCGTGGAGGTCGACGTGGCTGATCGCGTAGGTGTGGATCGGCTCGAAGCCGAGCGCGACGAGCGCCTTCTCACCACCGGTGCCCTCGACCGCCCCGCTGTAGAGCCGCGTCCGGCCGGCTTCCAGTCCGGCTGTCTGGACCGCCTCCAGGAGGGCTCGGCCGACGCCCTGCCGATGGTGGTCGGGGTGCACGCCCCCGCTGACGTAGGCAGCCTCGGTGTTCTCGCGCCACGGGAACTGCGCGGAGGCCTGGCCGACCAGACGGCCGTTCTCGCGCGCCAGCCATACCGCCGCGAAGGGGGTGCCGTCCGAGCCGTGCTGGTACATCTTCAGGCGGGTCGGACCGGAGGGCGCCGTCATGGTCACGTCGTCGGCGACCTGGATCGCCCTGCCGAGCGCGGCCATCTCCTCGGCGGTCTCGAGGTCGAGGTCCATGGGATCGATACGTTCGATGTGCACCCGCTCATTCAACACGGGCTGTCACCTGCTTTTCGGTCTCGGAGAAGCGTGTTCACCGGTGACCCGTTAGGCTGGGTCGCATCATGTCGCGTCAGCTCCTCCTTCTTGGCTGCCGCAGCGAGGTTCGCTAACAGACCGGACCCCCTCGCTGCGGAGTTCGTCGTCGCATCCGGACCACGACACAAACCCTGAAGCGAGCACTCATGACGAACCCTGAGCAGAACCCCCAGCAGCCCAGTGGCATGTCCTTCCAGCGCTACGCGCCGTTCCCGTCGGTCGACGTACCCGACCGCACCTGGCCGGACAGGAAGATCACCAAGGCCCCGCGCTGGTGCGCCGTCGACCTTCGTGACGGCAACCAGGCCCTGATCGACCCGATGACGCCGGCGCGCAAGCGGAAGATGTTCCAGCTGCTGGTCGACATGGGCTACAAGGAGATCGAGGTCGGCTTCCCCGCGGCGTCGCAGACCGACTACGACTTCGTGCGGATGCTGATCGAGGAGGACCTGATCCCCGACGACGTCGTGATCCAGGTGCTGACCCAGGCGCGTGAGCACCTGATCGAGCGCACCTACGATTCGATCCGCGGCGCGAAGCAGGCCATCGTCCACCTCTACAACTCCACCTCGACGCTCCAGCGCCGCGTCGTCTTCGGCCTGGACATGGACGGCATCGTCGACATCGCGGTCTCCGGCGCCCGGCTGTGCAAGAAGTTCGAGGAGGGCATCCCGGAGACGACTGTCTTCTACGAGTACTCCCCGGAGTCCTACACCGGCACCGAGCTCGAGTTCGCGGCCAGGATCTGCAACGAGGTCCTGGAGGTCTTCGAGCCGACTCCGGAGAAGCCGGTGATCATCAACCTGCCGGCCACCGTGGAGATGGCGACCCCGAACGTCTACGCCGACTCGATCGAGTGGATGAACCGCCACCTCAACCACCGCGAGAGCGTCGTGCTGTCTCTGCACCCGCACAACGACAGGGGTACGGCGGTCGCGGCGGCCGAGCTGGGCTACCAGGCCGGAGCGGACCGCATCGAGGGATGCCTGTTCGGCAACGGCGAGCGCACCGGCAACGTCTGCCTGGTGACCCTGGGGCTGAACATGTTCACCCAGGGCGTCGACCCCGAGATCGACTTCTCCGACATCGACGAGATCCGCCGCACCGTCGAGTACTGCAACCAGCTGTCCGTGCACGAGCGCCACCCCTACGGCGGCGACCTCGTCTACACGGCGTTCTCCGGCTCGCACCAGGACGCGATCAAGAAGGGCTTCGAAGCCCTCGAGCGCGATGCCGCAGCTGCCGGCGTACCCGTGGAGGAGCAGCCGTGGGGCGTGCCCTACCTGCCGATCGACCCCAGGGACGTCGGGCGCAGCTACGAGGCCGTGATCCGGGTCAACAGCCAGTCCGGCAAGGGCGGCGTGGCCTACATCATGAAGTCCGAGCACAAGCTCGACCTGCCCCGCCGGCTGCAGATCGAGTTCAGCCGGGTCATCCAGGAGCACACCGACGGCGAGGGTGGCGAGATGACGCCCGAGGCGATCTGGTCCGACTTCAACGCCGAGTACCTCGCCCGCGAGACGCCGCTGAAGCTGAACTCCGTGCACACCTCGTCGGCTGCGGGGGAGAAGGACGCGCTCACCGTCAACGTGTACGTCGACGGCCAGCTGCGCACTCTCGAGGGGGTCGGCAACGGTCCCATCGCGGCCTTCGTCAACGCGCTCAGCACGGTCGACGAGAAGTACGACGTACGGGTCCTCGACTACGCCGAGCACGCGCTGTCCTCAGGCGGCGACGCGATCGCGGCGGCCTACGTCGAGTGCGCGGTGGACGGAAAGGTGCTCTGGGGTGTCGGGCTCGACCCGAACATCGTGACTGCCTCGCTGAAGGCCGTGATCTCCGCGGTCAACCGCGCCTGAGTGCGGCAAAGCAGTCCGAGGATGTCTGGTGCCTGGGATGAGTCGCCCGGGGCGCGGTCCCGCCGCGAGGTCTAGCATCGAGGTGGCGGTCCGCACCATCCATCCGAGTCCGTGAGGACCCGGTCGAAGGACGAGGAGGCGACCGATGGTAACGGTAGGACTGAGCGTCACTCTCCAGGCCAAGCCTGGGAAGGAGGCGGAGCTCGCCTCCTTCCTGAAGGACGCGTTGCCGCTGGCCCAGGCCGAGGATGACACGATCGCGTGGTTCGCCACCAAGTTCGACGACGCGACCTACGGCATCTTCGACGTGTTTCCCGGGCCTGAGGGACGCCAGGCTCACCTCGACGGACCCATCGCCGCCGCGTTGCTCGGGCGGGCCGACGAGCTGCTGAGCTCACCACCCGACATCAAGCCCATCGACATCCTGGCGGCCAAGCTGCCCGGCTGACAGGCGCGTCTACAGGGGGATGGGCTGGCCCTTGCCGAGTGCGGTCACGCCGCCCTCGCTCACCACGAAACCGCGTGCCCGGTCCGCGTCGCGGTCGACCCCGATGCTGACGCCGTCGGGGACGACGACGTTCTTGTCCAGGATCGCGTTGCGGACCACGGCGCCCTTGCCGATCCTCACGTTGTCGAGGATCACCGAACGCTCGACGGTCGCATCCCGGGCGACGTACACGTTCGTGCCGATGACCGACCCGTCGACCGTGGCGCCGGAGACGATCGACCCGGCGCAGACGATGGAGTCGCGGGCCGTGGCGTCCTCCACGAACTTCGCGCCCGGGAGCTGCGGGTGGGAGGTGAAGATCGGCCAGTCCTGGTTGTAGAGGTTGAAGACCGGGCTCACCGAGACGAGGTCGAGGTGCGCTTCGTGGTACGAGTCGAGCGTCCCGACGTCGCGCCAGTAGTCACGGTCCCGGTCGCTCGAGCCGGGGACGTCGTTGCGCTTGAAGTCGTAGACACAGGCGTCCCCCTGGCCCACGAACATCGGGATGATGTCCCCGCCCATGTCGTGGCGGGAGTCGGGGTTGGCGGCGTCGCGCTCCAGTGCCTCCACGAGCGCGTCGGCGGTGAACACGTAGTTGCCCATGGACGCGAAGACCTCGTCCGGTGAGTCGGGAAGACCGGGCGGGTCGGCCGGCTTCTCCAGGAACTCCGCGATGGTGTTCGTCTCACCCTCGGTCTTGATGACACCGAACTGCCACGCGTCCTTGCGGGGCACCCGGATGCCGGCCACGCTCACGCCCGCACCGCAGTCGAGGTGGGCCCGCACCATCTGGGAGGCGTCCATCCGGTACACGTGGTCGGCACCGAAGACCACGATCACATCGGGCTTCTCGTCGTTGATCAGGTTCATCGACTGGTAGATCGCGTCGGCGCTTCCCTGGTACCACTGCGGGCCGCGTCGTTGCTGGGCAGGCACCGGGGTCACGTAGTTGCCCAGGAGGTTCGACATCCGCCACGTCAACGAGATGTGGCGGTCCAGCGAGTGCGACTTGTACTGCGTGAGGACGCAGTTCCTCAGATAGCCGGCGTTGACCAGGTTGGAGAGGGCGAAGTCGATGAGCCGGTAGGAGCCGCCGAACGGCACGGCCGGCTTGGCCCGGTCCAGGGTGAGAGGCATCAGGCGCTTGCCCTCGCCACCCGCTAGCACGATTCCGAGCACCTTCGGCATCCCCGACTCCCGTCTCGTGTCGTCCCTCGTGGCTTGGCCTGCCTCGACCTTAGACCTAGATTCAGCCCATGCGTGCTTCCATCCTGACCCGCGAGTTCCCACCCGACGTGTACGGCGGGGCGGGGGTGCACGTCGACTTCCTCGTCCGCGAGCTGCGGAGGCTCGTCGACGTGGACGTCCACTGCATGGGGGAGCCCCGGGAGGGAGCCGTCGCCCACAGCGAGCGGGACCCCCGCCTCGCAGACGCGAACTCCGCGCTGCGGATCCTCTCCACGGACCTGTCGATGACCGCGGGGATCGACCCGAACAGTGACGTCGTCCACTCGCACACGTGGTACGCCAACATGGCCGGGCACTGGGCGAAGCTGTTGTACGACGTCCCGCACGTCGTGACCGCGCACTCCCTGGAGCCGTTCCGACCGTGGAAGGCCGAGCAGCTCGGAGGCGGCTACCGCATCTCCTCCTGGGCCGAACAGACGGCGTTCGAGGCCGCGGACGCGGTCATCGCGGTGAGTCGTGGCATGCGCGCAGACGTCCTCTCGGCGTACCCGGCTCTGGATCCCGACCGGGTGCACGTGGTGCACAACGGCATCGACACGGAGTTCTACCGACCCGACCCGGGCACGGAGGTGCTCGAGCGGATCGGGCTCGACCTCACGCGCCCCTATGTGGCGTTCGTGGGACGGATCACCCGGCAGAAGGGGGTGCCGCACCTGCTGAGGGCCGGTCTGGAGTTCGACCCCGGACTCCAGATCCTCTTGCTGGCCGGCGCGGCGGACACCCCGGAGCTGAAGGCGGAGACGGACGCCGCGATCGAACGTCTGACGAGCACCCGCGACGGGGTCTTCGTCGTCTCGGAGATGCTGCCGCGCGAGGAGGTGCGCCAGGTCCTCACGCACGCGCTGGCCTTCATGTGCCCGTCGGTCTACGAGCCGCTCGGGATCGTGAACCTGGAGGCCATGGCCTGCGAGACGGCGGTCGTGGCCAGCAGGGTCGGCGGGATCCCCGAGGTCGTCGCCGACGGGGAGACCGGCTTGCTCGTGGACTACGACGAGCGCGACCCCCGCGGGCTCGAGAAGGGACTCGCCGATGCGGTCAACCGGCTGGCGGCCGACCCCGAGCTCGCCGCACGGTTCGGCCGGGCCGGCCGGGTCCGGGCAGTGGACGAGTTCGCATGGGAGGCCGTAGCCCGGGACACGGTCGGGATCTACGAGTCGCTTCGCTGATCGCTCTCACCGCCGAGCAGCGACTGCACGCAGACCGTCAGAGTCGCTGGTGCATCACGTGGAGGCCTACCCTGCCCATCGTCGGGTGCTCGAAGGCCTCCGGGACGGTGCCGATGACCTCGAAGCCCAGTGACTTCCAGAGGCCCACCGCGACGTGGTTGCACTCCACGACCGCGTTGAACTGCATGGCCGCGTAGCCCTGCTCCCGGGCCCAGTCGAGCGCGTAGAGGCCCAGCGCCCGTCCGACGCCCTCCCCGCGGGCTTCCTCGGAGACCATGAAGCTGGCGGTGGCCACGTGAGAGCCCGGGCCCGGGCGGTTGGGACCCATCTTGGCGGTTCCCAGGAGGCGCTCACCGTCGACGGCCACGACCGTCTGACCAGGGGCAGACTCCACCCAGACCTCCCGGGCCACGTCGGCCGACCACGCCGGGTCGAACGGGTAGGTCTCGCCGGCGGTCACGACCTCACGGAAGACGGGCCAGACCGATTCCCAGTCGCTCTCGGCGTACTCGCGGATCAACACCCGAGGAAAGGTAGTGCGAAGTGCACGTGAGGTCGATCGGTTTCTGCGGGTGCGCACCGTAGCCGGGCCCGCTCGTCGATCTCGCCGAAGCTGAGCCGCCCGGTCTCAGGTCCTCTGGTCCGAGATCCGCTTCGCCTTTCCGAGCGACCGTTCCAGGGCACCGGGGTCGACCACCTCGACCTGCACGGTGACCCCGATGCTGCCGTGCACGTGATGGGCGAGCTCGGCAGCCAGGGCCGGACGACTCCCGGCCGGTGTGCCCTCGTGCGCCTCGACCTGGACGGTGAGCACGTCGAGGTTGCCGGGACGGGTGAGCACGCAGAGGTAGTGCGGGCTGAGCCCCTCGACCTTGAGGATCTGCTCCTCGATCTGGGTCGGGAAGACGTTGACGCCCCGGATGATCATCATGTCGTCGGTACGGCCGGTCACCTTCTGCATGCGCCGGAAGGCAGGGAACGCGGTCCCGGGAAGCAGTCGGGTCAGGTCGCGGGTGCGGTAGCGCACGACCGGCATCGCCTGCTTGGTGAGGCTGGTGAAGACCAGCTCGCCCTCCTCGCCCTCGGGCAGCACCTCGTGCGTGACCGGGTCGATGATCTCGGGGTAGAAGTGGTCCTCCCAGACGTGGAGGCCGTCCTTGGTGGTCACCGACTCCTGGGAGACACCGGGCCCCATCACCTCGGAGAGCCCGTAGATGTCGACCGCATCGAGCCCGCTCCGGCGCTCGACCTCCTGCCGCATCTCGTTGGTCCAGGGCTCGGCGCCGAAGATGCCGATCTCCAGGCTGGTCCTGCGCGGGTCGACGCCCTGCCGCTCCATCTCGTCGAGGATCGCGAGGAAGTACGACGGCGTCACCATGATGACCCGCGGCTCGAAGTCGAGGATCAGCTGCACCTGGCGCTCGGTCATCCCGCCGGAGACGGGCACGACCGAGCAGCCGAGCCGCTCCGCCCCGTAGTGCGCGCCGAGCCCGCCGGTGAACAGGCCGTACCCGTAGGCGATGTGCACCACGTCGCCGGGACGGCCGCCTGCCGCATGGATGGATCGCGCCATCAGCTCGGCCCACGTGTCGAGGTCCTCCCGGGTGTAACCCACGACGGTCGGCTTGCCCGTCGTACCGGAGGACGCGTGGATGCGCGACACCTGCTGCCGCGGGACGGCGAACATGCCGAACGGGTAGTTGTCGCGCAGGTCCGCCTTGGTGGTGAACGGGAACCGGGCCAGGTCCTCGAGGGTGGAGAGGTCCGCGGGGCTTACGCCGGCCGCGTCGAAGGCCTTGCGGTAGTGCGGGACCTTCTCGTAGGCAAGGGTCAGCGTGGCGCGCAGGTTCTCCAGCTGCGCCTTCCGGAGCTGGTCCGCGGTGAGCTCCGGCATCTGGTAGGTCATGGCTGCTCCTCCCGTAGCCCGGTCAGCGCTGGACGAAGGCCCGTTCGGCGTACGCCGCGATGGTTCGGCCGCCCCACACCTTGTGAGCGGCGCCGACGGTGAACAGATGCGGGTCCAGGGCGACGAGGCCGTCGATCTCCAGGGGACGCAGGCCCAGGAGTGCGCCGCCGGTCATCGTGATCGCCTCGAAGCGCGCCTTGCCCTGCACGAGCAACGGCCGGCCCGCGATGTCCTCGGAGGTCGGTGGTTCGTCACCGACCCAGTCGAGGAGTCCGACGACCGCCCCGGTCCGGTCGCCCGGCCCGAACGCCGGCACCGCCATCACGCGCCCTGCCGCGAACCGCCCGTCCGAGAGCGGGATCGCCCAGAACTGGCCCGGACGCAGCAACCGGTTCGACTTGGGGACCAGGGGATAGGTCGGCTCGGCTGCCACCACCCCATCGTGCCTCACCTTTCGCAATCCCGCCCGTGGTACGACGTACCGGCAGCAACCGGCCACGTCGGGTCACGCGCCCCGCCTTGCCCGGCTCAGGTGTCCGACGGCTCGGCGATGCAGGCTGTCCCGACTCGCTGGAAGCCGATCCGCTCGTAGACGCGGGCGACGGCGTCGTCGTGCGCGGACAGGAAGACCGTCATGATCCCCTGGGCGCGGGCGTCGGACACGAGCGCCGCCGTGATCGCGGCTCCGATGCCCTTTCGGCGAGCCCGGGGGACGACGGCGATGCCGGTCAGCTCGGTGGTCGCTCCCCGAGGGGAGTGGGACCCACCTCCCACGGGCCCGTGCCCGTCGTACGCGCCCGCCATCGCGAGCAGACCCGAGCCGAGCAGCCCCGGCAGACGGCCGGCCGATCGCTCCTCCACGTCATCGGTCTCCGAGAAGCCGGCGCTGACCGCGGCGACCACGGCGGAGATGTCGGGAGAGTCCGGGGAGAGCCTCCGGACGCAGTACCCGTCGGGGATCGGCGGCGTCACCGTGTCGGCGCCGCCGGGAAGGACCAGCAGCGGGCACTCCGTGACGTGCATCCCCGCTTCGCGTGCTGCCGCCAGCAGCGTCGGCGTCGTCTCGTGAACCCACTCGAGACTCTGCGGGACCTCCAGCTCGCGCTGGCGTTCCTGGACCGTCTCGACGTGCGTCGAGGTGAAGGGCCCGTCGTACGCGAGCGAAGGTCGTGCGTAGTAGGGCCAGCCGTCCTTGCCGGCGCGCAGGAAGAGCGTGAAGGGCCCGACCTCCTCCGTGGTGGCCAGGGGACGAGGCGCTGCGTCGTAGTAGGTCTCGAGCGTCGAGAGAAGGTCCACGCCGCAGAGCATCGCACCCCGGTCGGCCCGTGCACAGGCCGGATCGCCGAAGAGTCACCGAGGCGGCCCTGAAGAGCTCAGAAACCTGACCCGAGCAGGTGCCGGGCGGGGATGAGGGGCAGTGTGACGCGTACATCGGTGCCGACGAGGTCGCGGGAGTCGACCCAGATGTCACCCCCGTGGGCGCGTACGACCGCCTGGGTGACCACGAGGCCGAGCCCGGTGCCCTGGATCGCGCGCTCCTTTGCCGAGCTCGCGCGGAAGAACCTGGTGAACAGCTGCGACCGCTCGGCCTGCGGGATGCCGATGCCGGTGTCCCTCACGTGTATCTCGGCGACGGCGTCCGCCGTGCTGAGCGACCAGCGCACGTGCCCGCCGTCCTCGGTGAACTTCACCGCGTTGCTCAGCAGGTTCACGACGACTCGCTCGAGCTGTGCTGAGTCCCCGAGCACCACGACGGGCTGGTCGGCGATGTCGAATCCGATGTCGAGATCGCGTCCGACCAGCATCGGCTCGAGCGTCGCGTGTGCCCGTTCGAAGACGTCGCGCAGGTCGACGGCGTCCTTCTCCACGGTGAAGGTGCCGGCGTCCACCTGGGACAGCGTCAGCAGGTCCTCGGTCAGCCCGATCAGGCGTTGGCCGTTGCGCCGCACCGCGTCGAGGAGGTTCAGCTGCGAGGGCGACATGGGGCCCGCTGCACCGTCCTCGAGCATCTCGGCGTAGCCCACGATGCTCGTCAGCGGGGTCCGCAGCTCGTGGCTCACCGTCGACACGAAGTCGTTCTTGGACATCTCGACCGCCTCCCGCTCCTTCTCCAGCGTCTCCACGAGGATCCGCTGGCTGCGCCGGGACTCCGTCACGTCGTGAGCGACGGCCAGGTAGCCGATGTGCGAGCCGAAGGCGTCGCGCACCGCGCTCATCGTCACCGCGCAGGCGACCCGGCTCCCGTCGTGGCGCAGGTAGGTCCAGTCGCGCGTCTGCGGGCCGGAGCCGGTTCCCGCGACGAGCGTCGGGAAGCCTGGCTCCGTCCGCTGCTCCATCGCCGTCAGCGCGACCTCGTCGGGGTCGTGGAGGGCCTCGAGCCGGAGCCTGCCCTTGACCTCGTCCGCGGCGTAGCCCAGCAGCTCCTGCGCGCCGGCGTTGAAGACCGTGATCGTGCCCAGCAGGTCCACGCCGATGAAGGCCGTCGAGGTCGCGGAGTCGAGGAGGTGGTTGGTCATGCTCCGGACGTTGCGCTCGTCGGTGACGTCGATGCCGGTGAGCACGACGTGGGTGCGCCGGCCGGTGTCGTTGGTCAGCGGAGCGCTCGACCAGATGATCCGGCGCCGGCCCCCGTCGGTCGTGAGAAGGTCGCCCTCGAAGGTGGGTGTCTGACGCTCCGGACGGGTGCGATCGATCAGGTCGACCAGGGCTCTCTTGTCCGTGACCGGCGCCAGCGTTCCCCACAGCGGCTGGTCGAGGAGCTCCTCCTCCTTGCGACCGCCGGCCTTCTCCGCGGCCGGGTTCACGCCGGTGACCCGCCCCTCGAGGTCGACGACCACGATCGGGCAGGCGGTGGTGCTCAGCACCGCCTCGGTGAAGTCCTTCTCGGTCTCGAGCCGCGTGGTGGCGACGTAGACGTCGGTGAGGTCCATCAGCTGCGCGCTGAACATGGCCTCCTCGGCCTCGGTCGACATGGGGGACAGGGCCAGGCCCACCCTGCGGGCGGGGTGGGTGTTCAACCACAGCTCCTCCCGCCAGCCCGGGAGGTCACCGGCGACCATCTGCTCGGCGACCTCCTTGAAGGACGTCCTGGTGTCCAGGAGCGGCTGGAGCGGCTGCTCCTCGAGCGCCTCGATCGCGTCGTCGAGCATGTCGGCCGCGGTCTGGTTGAGCTCCCGGATCCGCAGCCCGTCGGGTGCCAGGGAGAGCAGGAGCATGCCGACGAAGGACTCGCTGAAGCTCTTGTGGAACAGCTCCTCGTTCTGGGTCAGGCGGGTGAGTGCGGACCGACGCTGGGCGACGGCGACGGCGAGCGGAAGCGCGATCAGCGCCGTCCCGATGACGAAGGCCTGCACGAGAAACGCCGGGTTCACGACTGCGCCGGCCTCGGCACTGTCATCCGCCGCGAACGGGCCACCTCCTGCTGCGGTCAGCGCTGTGGCGAGAACGCCGACCGAGACCAGCTGGAACGACACCATCCGCAGGCCGAAGCGCAGCGCGGCCCAGGCGACCAGCGGCAGCGGGATGAACGACAGGCTCAGCGCCTGGCCCGGACTGAAGATGTAGCCGACCGCGCCCAGCAGAAGCACCCACTGCGCGACCACCTCGGCACGCCGCTGTCCGACGGTAGAGGGACCCAGCCGCATCGCGAGCGGAGTGATGACCAAGATGGCGGCGGCGTGCGAGACGGCCACTGCCGATGCCGTGCCCACGAAGGAGGCATCGGCGCCGTAGGCCAGGGTCAGGCCGATCCCCACGGCCGCGACGACGTTGCCTGTGAGCGTCGCGGAGACGAACCGCCACAGGTCCTCCATCGTGCGCAGCGAAGGGCGGTCGTCACGGCCGCGTGTCAGCAGCCACACGACGAGGTACGCCTCTGCGCCGTTCGAGAGCCCGAAGCCGACCGCCGGCACGAGGGCGCGTTCTGCGGTGAAGCTGGCTAGTCCAGTCGAGACCGCGACCCCTGCGGCGAGTCCCAGCAGCCACTGCCACCGTCGCGGCGCCAGCACCAGCATCGCCACTCCCAGGCCGGCGGCCGGCCACCAGGCCGCGACCTCCGACCCTTCAGGGGTGAGCAGCAGGGCGGCAACCCCGAGCACATAGACAGCGAGGATGCCCGCGAGGGCAAAGCCCAACGGTGCTTGGGAGAACGCATGTTCTGCCGCGTCCGAAGGCTCGTGCTCAGACGTCTCGTCCTCGGCTTCGAGCAGGGTCGCCGCGGGCGCGCGATGGCTCATGCCCCCTCCCTCGCGCACACGAAAATCGAGCTCCCTCCCCGGTGCACAGGACTATCTTCGGGCATCCGACCGATCTGGGACGAGCCGGGTGCGCGGGATGGACACGCACGGACCTCGTCTACTCTCGAGTCCTCCAGGCTCCCGGCGGAAGGATGCCGTGATGGCGACGTTGGTCTCCGAGCGGATCGGGCAGTTCTTCTTCGACGACGACAGGATCGAGTACACCGAGTACGGCGGCGGGGACGACTGGGTCGTGCTCATCCACGGGCAGCTGATGCCACGCAAGATGCACCAGCCGCTCGCCCGTGCGATCGCAGGCGCGGGCTACCACGTCGTGACCGTGGACCTGCTGGGCCACGGACGGTCGGACCGCCCCGTCGACCCCATGCAGTACTCCATGACCGCGTTCGCGGAGCAGGTGATCGCGCTGCTCGACCACCTCGGCGCGGGCCAGGCGGTCATCGGTGGCACGTCGCTGGGCGCCAACGTCTCGCTCGAAGTAGCCGACATCGCCCCCGAACGGGTCGCCGGGCTGATCCTCGAGATGCCGGTCCTCGACAACGCGGTGGAGGCCGGGATCCTCGCCTTCGCACCGCTGATGTTCGTGGCCCGCTTCCTCCCGATGGGCGTCACGGCGACGCGAGCCGTCTCGAAGCTCGTGCCGCGCGGGGTCGTACCGTTCTGGGCGGGCGTCGTGCTGGACACGCTCAACCAACGCCCTGCCCCGATGGCGGCGGCCATCCACGGGATCTTCTTCGGCCGGGTCGCCCCCTCGAGCAGGCTCCGGCAGCGGATCCAGGCGCCCGCCCTCGTGGTCGGGCACCGCCGGGACCCCGTCCACCCCTGGGCAGACGCGACGCTGCTCGCCGAGGAGATGCCGAACGCGCGCTTCGTCGAGGCTCGCAGCATCCTCGAGTGGCGCTTCTACCCCGACCGGCTCACCCGCGAGGCGGTGTCCTTCGTCGCCGGCTGTCTCGGGAACGGCAAGCCGGGTCGCGCGCGCGTCCACTCCACCTGAGGGACAATGGTCACGTGGGTCTCTACCGTGAAGAAGCCGTGGTGCTGCGCACCCAGAAGCTGGGTGAGGCAGACCGCATCATCACCCTGCTGACCCGCGACACCGGACGGGTCCGCGCGGTCGCCAAGGGGGTACGCCGGACCACCTCACGCTTCGGGTCGAGGCTCGAGCCGTTCACCTACGTCGACCTCCAGCTCGCCGAGGGCCGATCCCTGGACGTGATCACGCAGGCGGAGACGCTGGCGCCCTACGGCTCCAAGATCGGCTCCGACTACGAGCGCTACACGGCGGGCACGGTGATGCTCGAGACCGCGGAGCGCCTCGTGGTGGAGGACAAGCAGCCCGCGCTGCAGCAGTTCCTGCTGCTCATCGGCGGGTTGCGCACGATGGCGTCGGGGGAGCGGTCCCCGGCCGCGGTGCTCGACTCGTTCCTGCTCCGCTCGCTCTCCGTCGCGGGCTGGGCGCCGTCCTTCGACGGTTGCGCGAGGTGTGGCCTCGAGGGGCCACACCGTTCCTTCAGCCCCGCGGCCGGCGGCATGCTCTGTGCCTCCTGCCGGGTGCCGGGATCGGCGAGTCCGGCTCCCGAGACCGTCGCCCTGCTCGGCGCGCTGCTCTCCGGCGACTGGGCCGTGGTCGAGGCGAGCGAGCCGCGGCACCGCAAGGAGGCGACCGGCCTGGTCTCGGCCTACCTCGCGTGGCACCTCGAGCGGGGACTGAAGTCGCTGAGCCATGTGGAGCGCTGAGCTGTCCCGGGTGGGCTACTCCGCCCTGCGCGCTCGAACTCTCTCACTCAGTGCGGTGATCGACTCGTTCATGTTCGTCAGCAGCCGGGCGAGCTCGTCGCGGTCGGTCTCCGGCCAGTCGACGAACACCTCCTCGAGCGCCTTCCTGCGGTAGTCGCGGGTGTGCGCGAGAACCACGCGACCCTCCTCGGTCAGGTCGACGATCGACGCGCGGCGGTCCTCCGGGTCGGGACTCCGCTGCACCATCTCCGCCTTCTCCAACGCCTGCACCTGCCGCGTGATGGTCGAGGGGTCGAGCCCGAACGCCGTCGCGAGGAGACCGAGCCGCTGCGGACCCTCGTCGGCGAGCCGGCACAAGATGCCGTAGGCGGAGCGGTCGAGGTCGATCTCACCGGAGGAGGTCGAGATGTGGATCCGCTGAACGCGGCGGAGCAGCATCGTCAGCTGCTGCTCTATCTGCTCCGTGGCGCGGTCCATGTCAGGCCCTTCCAGGGGGTGTCGCCCTCAGGCTCTGCCCGGGAGGCTTAGGTTGGTCGCGATCATACGAGACCCGGCGCCGGCAAGAGGTGGGATGTGGCGAGAAGGAGCAAGACCGTTGCCGTGCGGTCCGAGGTGCGTCCGCCGACGCCGCATCCCAGCGGAGCCCGCCCTCCCGCCGTACCTCCGGAGCTTGTGCCGCACCACGTGGCGATCGTGATGGACGGCAACGGCCGGTGGGCCCAGGAGCGTGGGCTGCCGCGCACCGCCGGTCACGAGCAGGGGGAGCACTCGCTGTTCGACGTGGTGGAGGGGGCCATCGAGATCGGCGTCAAGGCGGTGTCGGCGTACGCCTTCTCGACCGAGAACTGGAAGCGGTCACCCGACGAGGTGCGCTTCCTCATGGGCTTCAACCGCGACGTGATCCGCCGCCGGCGCGACGAGATGCACGAGCTCGGCGTCCGCGTCAGGTGGGCCGGCCGGGCCCCGCGACTGTGGCGTTCGGTGATCAAGGAGCTGCAGGTCGCGGAGGAGCTGACCCGCGACAACGACGTGCTCACGCTGACCATGTGCGTGAACTACGGCGGGCGCGCGGAGGTCGCCGATGCCGCCAGGTCCATCGCCCGGGAGGTCGCCGCGGGCAGGCTCGACCCGGAGAAGGTCGACGAGAAGGTCTTCGCGCGGCATCTGTACGTCCCCGAGCTCGCCGACGCCGACCTGGTCTGGCGTACGTCGGGGGAGCAGCGGCTGTCGAACTTCATGCTCTGGCAGGCGGCCTACTCGGAGCTCGTCTTCAGCGACGTGCTCTGGCCCGACGTCGACCGGCGACACCTGTGGCAGGCGATCGACACCTACGCCCGGCGCGACCGGCGGTACGGCGGAGCCGACGTGACGCCCTGACGTATCGCAGGACGTCAGGCGCAGGAGGGGCAGGTGCCGAAGATCTCCAGCGTGTGGCTGACGTCGCTGAACCCGTGCTCCTTGGCGACTGCGGTGGACCATCGCTCCACGGTCGGCCCCTCCACCTCGACCGTGCGACCGCACGCCCGGCAGACCAGGTGATGGTGGTGGGTGTCGCTGCACCGGCGGTACAACGCCTCGCCGTCCTCGGTGCGGAGCACGTCGACGTCGCCGTTGTCGGCGAGTGCCTGGAGAGTGCGGTAGACCGTCGAGAGGCCGACGTTCTCGCCTTTGCGGCGCAGGTGGTCGTGGATCTCCTGCGCGCTGCGGAACTCCTCACAGGACTGGAGGGCAGCTGCGACCGCCCGCCGCTGCCGGGTGGGGCGGGCGCCGGCCATGGGCACCCGGCCGCTAGTGCTCGTCATAGTGGCTCCCGTGCGGTGCGTGCCGGTGTCCGTCGTGGACGTAGTCGACGTGGTCACCGTGCGGGACGGCGAGGTGCCCGCAGGTGTCGCCGTGCACGTGCGCGTGGTCCTCAGGTACGACGGTGTGCTCCTCCGCGCGGTCGCCCTCCGAGGCGGTGACGAACGGCTCCTTCATCCGCTGACGGCGGCGCAGATGCACCCCGAGGGGCCAGGCCAGCACGAACCCGGCCAGGGTGATGAGCACGATCGTCGCGCCGGGAGCGACCTCGACGTACGCGGAGACGACCACCCCCGCCAGGGAGGCGAACGTGCCGATCCCCATCGCAGCGACGAGTGTGGCCTTGAACCCCCGGGTCAGCTGCTGCGAGGTCGCCACGGGCACCACCATGAGTGCGCTCACCAGCAGCAGGCCGACCGTGCGCATCGCGACGGTCACGGTCACGGCGGCCATCACGGCGACGAGCAGGTTGTACAGCCTCACGTTGAGGCCGGCCACCTTGGCGAACTCCTGGTCCTGCGCGACCGCGAAGAGCTGCGGGGACAGGCCGACTGCCACGAGCACCACGACGGCAGCGAGCACCACGGTGACCCACACGTCGGTGGGGGAGACCGACAGGATCGAGCCGAAGAGGTAGGAGTTCAAGGTGCTCGCACTCTGCCCGCCGAGGCCGATCAGCAGCACGCCGCCGGCGATGCCGCCGTAGAAGAGCAGCGCCAGTGCCACGTCGCCGTTCGCCCGGCCCTGCTCCCTGATCACCTCGATCACGATGGCGCCGATCGCGGCGACGATCACGGCCGTGAGCGTGGGGGAGGTGCCGGTCAGCAGACCGAGGGCCACGCCGGTCACCGCGATGTGGCCGATGCCGTCGCCCATGAGCGCGAGGCGACGCTGGACGAGGTAGGTGCCCACAGCAGGAGCGGCGAGACCCGTGAAGAGTGCCGCGAGCAGAGCGCGGACCATGAAGGGGTAGTCGAGGAGGCTCATGGGCGGTGCTCCCTCATGGCGGGTGCGTCGACCGGCGAGGTGACGGTCGGCGTGTGGTCGGAGTGCGCCGCTCGAAGGTCTGGGTGGTGGTGCCCCTGGTCTCCCCAGCCGTGCGCGTCGGCCTCCAGCGCTGAGGCGATCGGCGGGCCGTCGTATGCGACCCGGCCGTCCCGCATCACCACCGACCGGTCGACCAGCTCCGCCATCGGGCCGAGCTCGTGGGCGACCAGGATGATCGTGGCGCCGCGAGCGACGAGCGCAGCGAGTGCGTCGGCGAAGGCCTGCTGGCTCTGGAGGTCCACGCCCGCCGTGGGCTCGTCGAGCACGAACAGGTCGGGCTCTCCGGCAAGGGCCCGGGCGATCAGGGCGCGCTGCTGCTGGCCGCCGGAGAGGGTGGAGCACCCGTCCTGCGTGCGGTCGGTCAGCCCGACCGCGGCGATCGCGTTCCGGATCGCCGTCTTGTCCGCCTTGCGCAGAGGACGCAGGAACGGTCGGCGGGAGAGCCTGCCCGACGAGACGACCTCCCAGACCGAGGCGGGTACGCCGGAGGTGGCGCTGACCCGCTGCGGGACGAAGCCGATCCGCCGCCAGTCGCGGAACCTCGGCAAGGGGGTGCCGAAGAGCGAGACCTCGCCCCGGCTGACCGGCACGAGTCCCATCAGCGACCGCACCAGGGTCGACTTGCCGGAGCCGTTGGCGCCGAGCAGGGCGACGACCTCACCCTTGCGGACGGTCAGGTCGATCCCGCGCAGGATCGGCCGGCCGCCGAGGGTGACGCAGCCGTCGTGGATCTCGGCGACGACCGGGGAGTCGTTCATCGACATCTGTTGGCGCTCCTCAGCTTCTCGAGGTTCGTGCGCATGAGGGAAACGTAGTCCTCGTGCGCGGTGGCGTCGCCCAGTCCCTCGATCGGGTCCAGGACGGCGGTCTCGATGCCGAGGTCGCCGGGCGAGCGTGTCGGCCAGCGCCGGGCTGGCCAGGGTCTCGGTGAACACGGTGTCGACGCCCTCCTCCTCGATCAGGTGGCCGAGCTCGGAGAGGTGGGCCGCCGAGGGCTCGGTGTCGGGGGAGAGGCCGGCGATCGACTCGAAGTGGAGGCCGTACTTCCTCAGGTAGCCGAACGCGTCGTGGCTGACCACGACAGTGTCGAGCTCGCAGTCGGCGAGCCCCTGGGTGTAGGCGGTGTCGAGCTCTCGCATGTCGGCGCGGAACGCGTCGAAGCCGGCCTCGTAGTCGGCGGCGTTGCCCGGGTCGACGGTGGAGAGGTCGTCGCGCACGCCCGCGGCGAGCTGGGTCATCAGCTCGGGGTCGAGCCAGAAGTGCAGATCGAGCGGCTCGTCGCCGTGCCCGTCATGCCCCTCCGCGGTCTCGCCCTCGTGGTCATGGGGCTCCCCGGAACGAAGGGACACGGCGTCGGTCACCTCCACGACCTGCTCGGCGCCGTTCTGCACCACGGCCTCGTCCACAGCCGGCTGGAGACCCTTCTCGTAGACCACCAGGTCCGCGTCGACCACCTCGGCGGTCTGGCGGACGTTCAGCTCGAGGTCGTGCGGCTCGACGCCGGGGGAGGTCAGGGTGACGACGTCGGCGTGTTCACCGGCCACCCGCTCCGAGACGTAGGCCAGCGGGTAGAACGAGGCGACGACCTTCAGGTCCGCACGCGATTCGCTGCTGAGGGGGCCGCCGCAGCCGGCGAGGACGAGCGGCGCGGCGACGGTCGCCGCGGCCACCCGGCGCAGGTGGAGAGGCACGGCGATGTTCATGAGAATCATTCTCAAAAGAAATGAGAACCGTTGTCAAATCTCCCCGCCGACCCGTCGCGCGATGGGCCGGCGGTAGGGTCGCGGACGTGCTGGTGGTCAACAGGTTCCGGGTCGAGGAGGGCGACGCGACGTCGTTCGCGGCGGACCTCGCGAACGCCCACGCGCTGCTCGCGGCGAAGCCGGGGTACGTCGGAGGAGCGGTCGGCCGCAACCTCGACGACCCCACGTTGTGGGTGCTCGAGACGCGATGGGCTCAACGTGGGGAGCTACCGCCGCGCCCTGTCGGCCTATGACGTGAAGCTGGGCGCCGTACCCCTGTTGTCACGTGCGGTGGACGAGCCCTCGGCCTACGAGGTCCTCGGTGAGGAGGGGGTCACGGCCCTCAACGAGGCGAGGCCGCGGGGCCTCGGCTGACGCGGGCGCTGCCCCGCGGCGCCCCGAGGAGAAAACGGCTGGAGCGCGGTCGATAGGCTGAGACTTCGCCGTCAGCCAGCCGGCGCCCCGACCCCTACGGAGCAGATACCTCATGAGCAAGGCCGCCAACAAGTCCTCCGCCCTCGACCAGGTCGTGTCGCTGTGCAAGCGTCGCGGCTACGTCTTCCCGAGCGGCGAGATCTACGGCGGCACCCGCTCCGCGTGGGACTACGGGCCGCTCGGCGTGGAGCTGAAGGAGAACATCAAGCGCCAGTGGTGGAAGTCCATGGTGACCTCGCGTGAGGACGTCGTCGGTCTGGACTCCTCGGTGATCCTGCCCACCCGCACGTGGGAGGCCTCCGGCCACCTGTCGACCTTCACCGACCCGCTCACGGAGTGCCTGAGCTGTCACAAGCGGTTCCGCGCGGACCACATGCAGGAGGCGCACGCGGCCAAGAAGGGCATCGAGGACCCGGACACGGTCGACCTCGCCGAGCTCGCCTGCCCCAACTGCGGCACCCGCGGGTCGTGGACCGAGCCGCGCAACTTCAACATGATGCTGAAGACCTACCTCGGCGTCATCGAGGACGAGTCGGGCCTGCACTACCTGCGCCCGGAGACCGCCCAGGGCATCTTCCTCAACTTCGTCAACGTCATGAACGCCTCGCGCAAGAAGCCCCCGTTCGGCATCGCGCAGACCGGCAAGAGCTTCCGCAACGAGATCACGCCGGGCAACTTCATCTTCCGCACCCGCGAGTTCGAGCAGATGGAGATGGAGTTCTTCGTCAAGCCGGGTGAGGACGAGGAGTGGCACCAGGAGTGGATCAACACCCGTCTGCGCTGGTACGTCGACCTCGGCATCGACCCGGACAACCTCCGGCTCTACGAGCACCCGCAGGAGAAGCTGTCGCACTACTCCAAGCGGACCGTCGACGTCGAGTACCGCTTCGGGTTCAGCGGCCGTGACTTCGAGGAGCTCGAGGGCATCGCCAACCGCACCGACTTCGACCTCACCCAGCACAGCGAGTTCTCGGGCCAGGACCTCTCCTACTACGACCAGACGACCGGCGAGCGCTACGTGCCGTACGTCATCGAGCCCGCAGCCGGTCTGACCCGCTCCTTCATGGCCTTCCTCATCGACGCCTACACCGAGGACGAGGCGCCCAACACCAAGGGCGGTGTCGACAAGCGCACCGTGCTGCGGCTCGACCACCGCCTCGCGCCGGTCAAGGTCGCGGTCCTGCCCCTCTCGCGCAACGCCGACCTCTCTCCCAAGGCCAAGGACCTCGCCGCCGAGCTGCGCGGGGTGTGGAACGTCGACTTCGACGACTCGGGCGCGATCGGCCGTCGCTACCGCCGCCAGGACGAGATCGGCACGCCGTACTGCGTCACGGTCGACTTCGACACCCTCGAGGACAACGCGGTGACGATCCGCGAGCGCGACACGATGAAGCAGGAGCGCATCGGGCTCGACCAGGTGAAGGGTTACTTCGCCGAGCGGCTTCTCGGCTGCTGACCGGGCGGGGGCCGGAGCGCGCCCCCGCTCATGTCACCATGTGCGAGTGACTCGCTCGAGAACCAGCATCCCTCGCACGGCGGCCATGACACTGGCCGCCGCGCTCGTGCTCGCGGCCTGCGGCGGCTCCGGTGACGAGGCCTCGGACAAGCCCTCCGTGACCACCTCGCCCTCGCCGTCCTCGACCGTGAACGTGCCGAAGAGTGTGGAGCTCACCGAGGTCGGCGCCGACCTGGCCTTCGCGGACACGGCCACGGTCATCTACGAGCCGGACCAGAAGCGCGGCAGTGTCCTCGACCTCACCGTGGAGAAGGCCTCCCAGGGGACGATCAAGGACTTCTCCGGGTTCGTCCTCGACGACTACACCCGGAGCGCGACGCCGTACTACGTCGACGTGACCGTGAAGAACGTCGGCGAGGGAACGGTCGGCGGCGCCGCAGTGCCGCTTTGGGGTGTCGACGCCGAGAACACCCTCCTGCCGCCAGCGAGCTTCACCACGACGTTCCGCCGCTGCCCCTCGGAGCCGCTGCCGAAGGAGTTCGAGCCCGGCAAGTCGTTCTCGACCTGTCTGGTCTTCCTCGCCCCCGACAAGGGGACGATGAAGGCGGTCAGCTTCCGTCCCAACCAGGAGTTCGACCCGATCCGGTGGACCGGTGACATCGCGACCCCGAAGCCTGAGCCCAAGAAGTCCGAGAAGGGCTCGAAGGGCAAGAAGAAGGACGACAAGCAGGGCTAGACCCTCTCGGGATTTGTCCCGGCCGGTGCCCCGCCGGGACAATGGGGCCATGTCGTCCCTCGCGCCCGCCGTACCTCAGGAGCTCGCCCTGGGGTCGTTGCGCATCGGCACACCCGTGGTGCTCGCGCCGATGGCCGGCATCACCAACGCGGCGTACCGCCGGCTCTGTCGTGAGCAGGGCGCCGGGCTCTACGTCTGCGAGATGATCACCTCGCGCGGCATCGTGGAGCGCGACGCCACGACGCTGTCGATGCTGGTCTTCGACGAGCTCGAGGACGTCCGCTCGGTCCAGCTCTACGGCACCGACCCGGTCTACATCGGCAAGGCAGCAGAGATCCTCTGCGCCGAGTACGGCGTGGCCCACATCGACCTGAACTTCGGCTGCCCCGTCCCCAAGGTGACCCGCAAGGGCGGGGGAGGGGCGCTGCCCTGGAAGCGCAACCTGCTCGGCGAGATCCTCACCTCCGCGGTGCAGGCCGCCGAGCCGTACGACGTCCCGGTCACGATGAAGACGCGCAAGGGGATCGACGAGGACCACCTGACCTACCTCGACGCGGGCCGCATCGCGCAGGAGAGCGGCGTCGCGGCGATCGCACTCCACGGGCGCACGGTGAGCCAGGCCTACTCCGGCGAGGCCGACTGGGAGGCCATCGGTCGGCTCGTGCAGCATGTCGACATCCCGGTGCTCGGCAACGGTGACATCTGGGAGGCCGGCGACGCGATCCGGATGGTCCAGCAGACCGGGGCCGCAGGCGTGGTCGTTGGTCGCGGCTGCCTCGGCCGGCCCTGGCTGTTCCGAGACCTCGCCGCCGCCTTCGCGGGCGAGGATGTGGCGACCTTGCCGACCCTCGGAGAGGTGGCCGGCATGATGCGTCGGCACGCCGAGCTCCTGGTCTTCCACATGGGCGAGGAGCGGGGCTGCAAGGAGTTCCGCAAGCACATCTCCTGGTACCTCAAGGGCTTCAAGGCCGGTGGGGAGCTGCGACGCTCGCTCGGCCTGGTCAGCACGCTCGCCGACCTCGACCGGCTGCTCGAGGGGCTCGACCCGGGCGAGCCCTTCCCGGTCGCCGAGCTCGGCACTCCGCGTGGGCGCCAGGGCAGCCCGCGCCGTGTCGTGCTCCCGGAGGGGTGGCTCGACGACACCGACGGAGCCGGGTGCTCCTTGCACGAGGACGCGTCGGAGATGTCCGGAGGCTGACGCCTTCGTCCCCTTTGTGGGTGTCATGGGTCACCTGTCCGCTGTGGCCTTGGGCACCCGGAAGGCCGACGATTTGCGTTTTGGCCGTCGCTGCGTGTTTCACTCGAGTCTTGCTTTTTTCTTGACGTCGAGACTTAGTGGGTGATCTGCCGTGGCGCCTTCCCGCCACAAGCACGTCCTCAGCGCCGCGCAGCCGCGTCGGCGACACCTGACGCGCTTCGGCCTGCCGGTCGCTGCGGTTCTGGCCGTGGCGACCCCCGCGGCCGCAGCTGTCTGGCCGGACGAGGAGCCGGTCGACGCGATCTCCATGGCCAAGGCCGAGGCCGCACGGGTCAAGACCACGCCCGTGCCGGTTCGGATGGAGCCGATCTCCCGCTCGGCGACGCGTGTGCGCCTCGAGGAGAAGCCCCCTGAGGTCGTCGACCACCTGTTCGCGACCGCCCCGCTCAACGTCCGGGCCGAGCCGTCGGACGGTGCGCCGCTGATCGACGTGCTCGACTGGGCCGACAAGATCGCGGTCAGCGGGGAGACCAAGGGCGAGTGGGCCGAGGTCGTCGTCGACGAGAAGTCGCTCTGGGTGCACGAGGAGTACCTCGCCGAGACCAAGCCGAAGCCGGAGCCGGAGCCGGAGCCTGAGGCCCAGGAGCCCGCGGCGCCGGAGACCGGCCTCTCGGGTGCGGCCTGCGCCACCGGCTCCGACGTGGAGAGCGGCCTGACCTCGAACGCGGTCGCAGTTCACCGCGCCGTCTGTGCCGCGTTCCCGGAGGTCACGACCTACGGCGGTGTGCGCCCCGGTGACGACGGTGAGCACGGCACCGGCCAGGCGCTCGACATCATGATCACCGACAGCGGCACGGGCGATGCGATCGCCGAGTTCGTGAGGTCGAACGCCAGTGCGCTCGGCGTCAGCGAGGTGATCTGGTCCCAGCGCATCTGGACCGTGGAGCGCAGCAGCGAGGGCTGGCGCTACATGGAGGACCGCGGCTCGGCGACCGCGAACCACTACGACCACGTGCACGTCACCGCCTACTGACGGCGTGAACGCGCCGTAGCCGGCATTTGCACAAAGTGGTCTGGCCCGGCCTCAAGGTGTGGTTTTGGGACGCCGAAGGGGTGGCAGTTTGTCTGCGACGGGGGCTTGCGAGTTCTCGATCCCGAACTGCGCACTTCCTGCTGTCGAGCCCCCTGGTTGGTGATTTGTCGTGGCGCGTCCCCGCCACAAGCACGTCCTCCGCACGCGCCGTCGCCGGCTCGTCCGCCTCGGAGTCCCCGCCGCATCGGTGCTGGCTGTCGCCGCCCCGGCCGCCGCGGTCGTCTGGCCGTACAGCCAGCCTGACCCGCCTGCGATGCACCTCGCCAAGGCGGTCGAGATCCGGACCTCGCCCGTGCCGATGCGCGTCGCACCGATCTCCCGGTCAGAGGACCGGGTCGAGCTCGAGGAGGCGCCGCCGGAGGCCGTGGACCACAAGTTCGCGACGGCGCGGCTGAACGTCCGCGCCGAGCCGAGCGACACGTCGAGGCTGCTCGACGTGCTGGACTGGGCCCAGAAGATCGGGGTCACCGGCGAGACGCGCGGCCGTTGGGCCGAGGTGGTCATCGGGGCCGAGTCGCGCTGGGTGCACAAGGAGTACCTCGCCGACTCCCGGCCGAAGCCGGAGCCCGAGCCCGAGCCGACGGAGACTGCGACCCCGGATCCGGAGCCGACAGCGGAGGCAACTCCCGAGGCGGCACCGGAGCCCGAGGCGCCCGCTCCCGAGGGGCTGTCCACCGCACCCTGCTCCGCCGGGTCGGAGGTCGAGAGCGGGCTCGCGGCGAACGCTGTCTCCGTGCACCGTGCGGTCTGTGCGGCCTTCCCGGCGGTCACCAGCTTCGGCGGCGTGCGTCCCGGGGACACCGGCGAGCACGGCACCGGCCACGCGCTCGACATCATGATCACCGGGGCCACGGGCGACCAGATCGCCGAGTGGGTCCGTGCACACGCGAGCGAGCTGGGCGTCAGCGAGGTGATCTGGTCGCAACGCATCTGGACCGTCCAGCGCGGCAGCGAGGGCTGGCGCTACATGGAGGACCGCGGCTCGACGACCGCGAACCACTACGACCACGTTCACGTCACGGTGTACTGACCCAGGCGTCACCCGCACCTGTCGGCGGGGCGCAGTAGTGTGCAGAGGCGATGGGGTCGACACAGAGCAGGTACGACGAGGCCTCGTGCGCCCGCTGGGTGGACGAGCCTCCCAAGCGCGCCGAGCGGACGCCGTTCGAGCGTGACCGTGCGCGGCTGGTGCACTCAGCCGCCCTGCGCCGGCTCGCCGCCAAGACCCAGGTGGTCGACCCGCAGACCGACGACTTCGTCCGCAACCGCCTCACCCACACCCTCGAGGTCGCCCAAGTGGCCAGGGACATCGCCAAGACCCTGGGCTGCGACCCCGACATCGTGGAGACCGCGGCGCTCGCGCACGACATCGGCCACCCGCCCTTCGGGCACAACGGTGAGCGCGTGCTCGACGAGGTGGCCGCGGCGTGCGGTGGGTTCGAGGGCAACGCGCAGACGCTGAGGATCCTGACCCGCCTCGAGGCGAAGTCCGCCGACGCCCAGGGACGTTCGGTGGGCCTGAACCTGACGCGAGCCACGCTCGACGCGAGCACGAAGTACCCCTGGCCCCGCGACGCGGCCCCGCTGCTGGGCGGCGTGGACTCCGACGGCGAGGTCCGGTCGGTGCGCAAGTTCGGGGTGTACGACGAGGACCTGGCTGTCTTCACCTGGATGCGCGAGGGAGCCGGCGCCGGTCGGCGCTGTCTCGAGGCCCAGGTCATGGACCTCGCCGACGACGTCGCCTACTCCGTGCACGACCTCGAGGACGGCATCGTCGCCGGCCGCATCGAGCTCGACTGGCTGGATGACCACGGCCGGCGCGGCGAGGTCTGGCAGACCGTCCGTGAGTGGTACCTCCCTGACGTCGTGGACGACGAGCTCGACGCCGCGTTGCGCGAGCTGCGGGCGATGCCGTCGTGGCCGCGCGGGAGCTATGACGGGAGCCGTGGTGCCCAGGCGGCCCTGAAGAACCTCACCAGCGACCTGATCGGCGCGTTCTGCACCGCCGTGCAGCACGCCACCCACGACAAGTACGGCACCGGCCCCCTGACCAGGTACGACGCCGACCTCGTGGTGCCCGGCGAGACGGCCCTGGCGATCGCCGTGCTCAAGGGGGTGGCTGCCCATTACGTGATGCGTGCCGCGGACCGGGTGACGCTGATGACCACCCAGCGGGAGGTGCTCGGCGAGCTCGTGGAGGCGCTGCTCGACCGGGGTCCGGACGCGCTCGAGCGGGCCTTCCGTGACGACGATGCCCGCGCGACCTCGGACGAGGGGCACCTGCGTGTCGTGGTCGACCAGGTCGCATCGCTCACCGACGCCTCCGCGGTGCTGTGGCACGAGCGCCTGGTACGGCGGTCCGGTGCCTGAGCGTGCACCCCGCGACGCGCTTCCGCACTGGCAGAGCGTTCGGCGACCAGGTGTGAGCGCCGCTCAGATCCAGGGCTGCGCGCGGCGCGGACCCAACCGGGCGGAACGGTCCCTCCCACGACGTAGACTCCGCCACGTGGCAGGACTGATCCGGGAGGAAGACATCGCGCTGGTGCGCGAGCGCGCACGGATCGACGAGGTGGTCTCCGACTACGTGACCCTGCGCAACGCCGGCGGCGGGTCGATGAAGGGGCTCTGCCCGTTCCACGACGAGAAGTCCCCGTCCTTTCATGTCACGCCCTCGCGAGGTTTCTACCACTGTTTTGGCTGTTCCGAGGGCGGCGACGTCCTCGACTTCCTCATGAAGATCGACGGCCTCGGCTTCGCCGAGTCGGTCGAGCGGCTCGCCGACAAGTACGGCATCCAGCTGCGCTACACCGAGGGCAGCGACCGGCCCCAGCGCCGCGACTCGAACATGCGACCCAGGCTGATCGAGGCGCACAAGGCGGCAGCCGCCTACTACGTCGACCGGCTCGGAACACCTGAGGCGCTCGCGGGCAGGCAGTTCCTCGCCGAGCGCGGCTTCGACAAGGACGCTGCCGAGACATTCGGGATCGGGTTCGCGCCCCGTGACGGCGATGCGCTCTACAAGCACCTGCGCCAGAAGGGCTTCCGCGACGAGGAGCTGGTGACCGGAGGCCTGGTCGCGCAGGGACAGCGGAGCCATTACGACCGCTTCCGTGGTCGCCTCCTGTGGCCGATCCGCGAGACGAACGGCGACGTGATCGGCTTCGGGGCACGGCGGCTCTTCGACGACGACCGGATCGACGCGAAGTACCTCAACACCCCCGAGACGCCGATCTACAAGAAGAGCCACGTGCTCTACGGCATCGACCTCGCCCGCCGTGACATCGCGCGCTCCTCACAGGCAGTCGTGGTCGAGGGCTACACCGACGTGATGGCCTGTCACCTTGCCGGTGTGCCGACCGCCGTGGCGACCTGTGGCACCGCCTTCGGCGAGGACCACGCCCGCGTGCTTCGCCGACTCCTGCACGACCACGAGGAGTTCCGCGGAGAGGTGATCTTCACCTTCGACGGCGACGAGGCCGGCCAGCGCGCGGCACTGCGGGCCTTCAACGGCGACCAGCAGTTCGTCAGCCAGACCTATGTCGCGGTGGAGCCCGGCGGCCTCGACCCCTGTGACCTCCGGCTCGAGAAGGGTGACGCGGCCGTGCGCGAGCTCGTAGCCCGCCGCATCCCGCTCTACCGGTTCGTGCTCAGCAACGTCGTGTCCCGCTACGACCTCGACCGCGCCGACGGGCGCATCGACGCCCTGCGGGAGGCGGCCAAGCTGGTGGTGAGCATTCGAGACAAGTCCAAGGTCGACGCGTTCGCCCGAGAGCTCTCCGGCATGGTCGGCGTCGATGTCGAACAGGCCCGGTCAGAGGTACGACGGGCCGCCGCTCGCGGGCCCAAGACGGACGAGCGGCGGCGTCCCGGGAACGGTCCAGCGGCCGCGGGTGGTCAGGGTCCAGGCGCGGCAGGGGCTCCGGAAGGCGGACCGTCGTACCCCTCGGGGCCGGGAGAGACTCGTCCCTCTGCCCCGTCCCTGCCCGACCTGCGCGACCCGAGGTTCTCGCTCGAGCGGGAGACGCTGAAGCTCGTCGTGCAGTACCCCCTCGCCGTGGGCAGGACGGCCGGCGACGTCGACGGCGACGACTTCACCCACCCCACCTACCGCGCGATCTGGGAAGCCGCGGCTGCGCTCGGTGGACCGGCTGCCGCTCCCGGCAACGAGGGGTGGGTCTCCAAGATGCGCGAGAAGCTCTCCGACGAGCCGTCGTCGCACGCGCTGAACGCGCTGGCCGTCGAGCCGCTCCTGTCGATGAAGGAGCCAGACGAGGGCTACGTCGCAGCGCACGTGTACCGGCTCCAGGAGGTCACCGCCATGCGCCGCATCGCCGACGTCAAGTCGAAGCTGCAGCGCACCAACCCCGTGGAGCACGCCGCCGAGTACAACCGGATGTTCGGTGAGCTCGTCGCCCTCGAGCAGCACCGGCGCAACTTGCGCGAGCGGGCGATCGGAGGCTCCTCGGAGTGATCCTCCGCAACCCCTTCAAGCGCTCGTTGGACGTGCCCGCGGAGGTGCTTTCCGCTGCCTCGCTGGCGCCCGGGGAGAAGGTCCTCGCAGGGACGAGGACGGAGGACGGTGCGTGGCTCCTTGGCACGCGCGACGCGCTGCACGTCGTGCCGGCGTCCGGGTCCTCGGTGGTCGAGCCGTCCTCGGTCGTCGAGCCTGTCGAGAACCGCATCCCTTGGGAGAGCATCGACCACGCCGACTGGGACCGCGACCAGGAGCGCCTCGTCGTGTCCGAGGTCGGTGAGTTCGGCCGGGTGCGACCTCAGCACGTGTTCCCCGTGTCGGAGCCAGGCCTGCTGCTCGAGCTCGTCCGTGAGCGGGTGACCGCCTCCGTCGTACTCCAGAGGCGGGTGCTGACGCACGGCAAGCGCGGTCTGCTGGTCATCGGCCGGCGATCACCCTCGGGCGAGGGCGAGGTCTTGTGGGCCTACCAGTTCGACGCGGGGGTGGACCCGGAGGACCCGGCGGTGATCGCCGCCGCCGAGGAGGGACTGCGGGCCGCGGAGGCCGATCTCGGTCTCTGAAGCGGACAACACCGCCTCGATTTAGCGCAGTGGCAGATCACTTGCTAACCTATCGGCGCTGCACGATCCCCTGTAGCTCAATTGGCAGAGCATTCGGCTGTTAACCGGAGGGTTGTTGGTTCGAGTCCAACCGGGGGAGCTCCTCAAGCGACAAGGCCCTTCGGGGCCTTTCGTGTTTCTGGGGCCTCAGTCGCCCCAGCCCATCGAGAAGACCTCGAACGGCGCGGCGTGCGTGACACCGAGCCGGGATCCCGGTGGCGCGTGACATGCCGGCGAGGAACTCCTCGGGGTCGAAGTTCTCCCAGCCGAGCCCGTCGATGTAGGCGCGGTGCGCCTCGAGCGAGGCCACCCCCGTCGCGAACGTCTGCGTGGTGTCGGCGGCATGGGCGGAGAACGGCGAGCCGGCGGCCCAGACCTCGCGGACGCCTCCCCACGGCTCGAGTCCGTACTCGAGCTGCTCGTGGAAGACCCAGCGGTTGCCCGCGTCGCGGACGGCGTCCAGCGTGGCCTTGCCGGTCGCGATGTGGTCGGCCTGGTTCAGTGCGCGCCCGCCCCACGAGTCGCGGAAGTTGTTGGTGACGACGATGTCGGGGCGATGGCGGCGCACGACGCCGGCGATCGCACGCCGCAGCGGCACGCCGTACTCCAAGATGCCGTCGGGCAGCCCGAGGAAGTCCACCTCCTCGACCCCCACGATCCGGGCGGACTCGACTTGTTCGGACTCGCGGACCTGGCGTGCCCGCTCAGGGTGCATCCCGTCGATACCGGCTTCGCCGCTTGTCACCATGCAGTAGATGACCCGCTTGCCCATCCCGGTCCAGCGCGCGACGGCCGCCGCGGCACCGAACTCCATGTCGTCTGGGTGCGCGACCACGCAGAGCGCTGTCTGCCAGTCCTCGCGTACGTGCTCGAATGGGGGCTGCTCAGGTGCAGTGTCGCTCATGCGTCGAGCATGGCAGGGGAGCACGACCGGAGGCCACAGGACTCACAACTCCGGCCCCAGGGCAGGAGGAGCCGTCGCTGGGGTCGGAGCTTGCCCTTGGGGGCGGAGGGTCCAAACGGTCCCCGCCGCCCGTCGAGCACGTCCGTGGTCGAGCGCGGTACGCCGGACGGTAGGCTGCCGTCGCGCACCCGCCCGTTGTGGCTGGTCGAACGGGGCGGTAGCTCAGTCGGTTAGAGCAGAGGACTCATAATCCTTGGGTCGTGGGTTCGAGTCCCACCCGCCCTACCAAACGTTTTTCGTGGACCATCCACCCTGCTCACGTCCGGAATCGACGTCGCCCTGCGCTTGAAGGCGCCACGCCGATTCGACAGCGTCCTCCACAGCCCCGTCATCCCCGGCGTCGAGATCGGCGACGACCATCATGTGCTTGGTGAATCGGGACGGAACCGAGAAGACGTCTGGGTGCTGGTGAAGCAGTGCGTCGCGGACCTCCAGAGGCACCCGCACCGCCACGTGCGTCGCATCCAACTCGCGGGCGACCAGTCGGCCCTGGCACTGCCACCGAGCGAGGCCGCCCGCAGACGTGCGTCGGACACCTGCGAGCGAAGTCGCTAGCTCATTGAACGCGTCCAGGTCCACGCTCGGCAGTTTCGCACGCAACACCAGCGAACGCTCGCAGGCGGACCGACAGACGGGGCACAGGGCTTCATCCGCACATCGGCCTGTTGCGCGCGGACGGAGCCAGTTCCGGACGTTGCGATTGCGGGCGGGATTCCCGGACAACTGGCTGGCGAAGGACGGGGCTCAGGATGGCGACTGCTCCGCACTCACAACGAAGGGCCGGCGTTGCCTTCGACGTGGGTCACCGGTACGTCGGCAACGCTGGCGATGCGGTGCGGCAGACCCCTGATCAACCACCGGGACAGTCGACGCGGCAGGGTCGAGACGACGACGCCATCGAAGTGCTCCTCGTGGAGCAGCTCTTGGGCCCGGTCGACCGGCAGGGCGTCGACGACCTCTCCGCTGGCCTCGATCCCGGACCGCCGCAGCCGGGCGAGTTCGTGCTCCAGCCGGGCTTCTGCCAGCACCCGGGCGATCTGGTGTGCGTCCGGGATGAGCCGATCGATCGGTGGGTAGTCCCACTGGTGAGCCCCTTCAGTGTCGGTGACCGGCACTAGGAATCGGAACGTGCTTGAACCAGCGGTGGCGAGCTCGTCCAGTTTGGCCGTGAGCTGTTCGCCGCCGATCGTCTGGTTGGCCACGATGAGGTAGAGGGCCATGTGATCGCTCCCAGAACTGCCCGCCACCGACCCTCGAGTTGTCGGGGTCGGAGCGTCTAGTCCGAGTCTAGGCCCGATCGCCGCTGGATCACTTGACCCGACCGATTGGCTCCAAGATGCGCCTACAGCGACGTTCCGCGATCGCGATGTGCGCTTACCTGTCGGCGGCCTTATCCGCGATCAATGCCAAGGAGCAAGAGTTGCTGCGATCTCGTCGATGGGCAGTTCCCGTCGCGCAACGGACATGACCAACTCATAGGCGGGGTCGTCCGGCGCGTCGAGGTCAACGTTGTTGAGGCCGTAGAAGACAACAACCGCAAGCCACCCCAAGCGCTTGTTGCCATCGACGAGCGCATGGTTGCCGACGAGCGAGTCGAGCAGCGCCGCAGCCTTCTGATCCAGGCTGGGGTACGCCTCGCGGCCGTACAAGACGGCGCCAGGGCGATGAGCCGCCGAGTCAAGCAGGCCCAAGTCGCGAAGCGGTCCTACGGCTAGGTCCTCCACGAGTGTGAGGAGGTCCTCGGTCGTAAGGAGGACCGTCAACGGCCGAGCCGGTCGAGCACGTCGGCGTATCGCTCACGCGCCCGGGCGGACAGCTCCGCGACCTTGGCTTCGTGTCCATGCCGTGCGGCCGCCTCGCGGATGGCGCGCAGGGTGGCCTCGTGTCGGCTCACCCCTTCGGACTCCGCGAGTGCAGCGAGCAGGCGCTCGTCCTCTGGTGTCAGTCTCAGCGTCATGGCCATAAGTCCATGATACCAAAGTGGTATCGCTCGGTCATGCCGTGGAGAAATCGCACAGAACTTGGGGCGATGAGATCGCGGGGAGGACACACCGCAGGCCAGGAGTCGGTCCTCCTGGCCCGCGGTGTCTCGTTCGCGCTGCTTGCTTCTCCTCAGAGCAGCATGATCAGCAGGACGATGACAGCGATGACGAGTGCGGCGATGGCGATGGTCCGCGTGTTCATGTCGTTCGTTCTCTCCTCTCGGGCCGGTGGCCCTTGACCAGTGCGGCAGATCGTCCGCGGCGCTCTGCGCTCCGCGACCTCCACTGCCGTGCCTGTCATACCCAGAACGGGACGAATTAGACAGACCGGCGAGCGATCGCTGAGGCCGCCTTGCCGCGTGAACCGGGATCCGGCGTCCGAGTCCCGTGCGCCAGACTGGTGTCGTGAAGTTCACCGAGGCTGACATGACGGTCGCGGTCGACGCCGTCGCGAGGCGGCTCTTCCGTGCCACCCGACCGCCGTGGCGTCGTGGTCGGGCTGATGCCGCATGGCAGGCGCTGGGGTCGGTCGAGAAGTACAACCGGAGGTCTGCGGTGGGGGAGCTGATCCTCCCCGTCCTGCAGTCCCTGCCGGAGCATCCGGCGAGCGGCGCGCCACGCCGGTTCAGTTCGCAGGAGTACGCCGAGGCGGCCGAAGCAGCGACCCGGTCACGCCTCGAGCATCAAAGTCCCGGCTCCTGGAGCGCGATGTCGCGGGGCCGCCGGAAGCGAATGGTCAGGACGGCGGCGGCGCTCACGCGCATAGCTGTGACGTCGATGCCGCAGAATCCCGATGAGCTGACCGTTCCCGACCACCTCTGACGCTCGAGGAGGCTCCGCGTAAGCCGAACACCGTTTACATGGGCATTGGCGGGCCTTGACCCGTTTGTCCCCTGAGATGGCGAGTGCGACGGGGCCAGACTGCGCCACCATGTCCGCCATGGATCTGCCGGCAGCACCCGCGTTGCGCTGGGCGCGCGCGATGCTGCTGGCGGCCGTCTGCATGATCTCCGGGGCGGTGGCGCACGTGTCCGCGGGCGGACTGCTGCCAGGGTTCACCGCTCTGCTCGTCCTGTTCGGGTTGTGGCTGGGGGTCGTCGCCTCTCTGCTCGCGCGTCCGGCATCGACGCTGCGGATCGTCGTCCTGCTCATCGCGGGCCAGACCTTCATCCACGGCGCGATGACAGCGCTCGCTGGCCACAAGGGCGACCCACTGCCAGGCGGCCCGAGCCTGGATGCGCCGGGAGTCGAGCTTGGCAAGCTGCAGCTCACCGTCCACGCGGACCGCGGGCGTCGAGTCGGCTCGCTCCAGGACCAGCTGTACCCGGGGCAGCACGACACCGCCCTGGCCCTCACCGTCCCGTTGCCGGTGCAGCACCTCGTGGCGGACATGACCGGGCCTCACGCCCTGATGGCCCTCGCGCACATCGCAGCGGCCGCCGCCGTTGGGCTCTGGCTGGCGATGGGAGAGCGGGCCTTGTGGACCGTCATCGTGCTGACCGTCGGCGGCACTGGCGACGTTGTCCGGCACATCGTCGCCGTCTGCGACGCCTTGGTCGGAGGGCTCTCAGGCCTCGTGGCGACGGTCCGCCTTCCTCCGTGGGCACGGGTGCTCGTCGAACGCTCGTGCCTGCCACCCCTCGGCAGAGGCCTGTCTCGAATCGTGGTCCGGCGCGGGCCACCTGCTCTCCTCACCCCGTGACCGACTCCGTCGGCGCGGGCGAATCTGCCACCACACATCCTGCGCGCATGCGACGAGTGCCAATCCGGCTCACCGGGTCTGGCCGCGTCGCCTTTCGTGCACCCCTTCGTGCTCGAGGAGAGCCCCCATGACCGTCAACTCTCGACCCCCACTCACTGCCCAACCAGCGGAACCCACGAGGGGCGCGGCCCCCGAGCGCGAGTCCTCCCCAGAAGTTGTCACCGCGTCGTCGCCTGGCACGGATCAGGGCGCCGGCGGACGTGGCACACGCCCTCGGCCGGCTTCTGCGGGCCTGTTCCGCGCATTCTGGCGCTGGCACTTCTATGCCAGCTTCCTCGTCATCCCGGTCCTTCTCGTGCTGGCCACCACCGGCCTGATCTACCTGTTCCGCTTCCAGATCGAGCCGCTGCTCCACGCCGACCTGATGAAGGTCGATGTGCCGAGGGATGTCGTGTCGCAGCCCTACGCGGCGCAGGCACGTGCGGTCGAGACGGCGTACCCGGACGCGACCGTCGTGTCGATGACCGAGCCGGCGGAAGCAGGCCGGAGCACCGTGTTCTCGGTGACCCTGCCGGACGGGTCGCCGCGTGACGTGTACGTGAACCCGTACGGCGCGGAGGTTCTCGGATCGCTCAACCCGGACGACACCCTTTCGGGGATCGCGGTTCGTCTGCACGGCGAGCTGATGGCCGGCCCCAAGGGGGACTACCTGATCGAGCTCGGCGCCTGCTGGGCCATCGTCATGGCGGCGACCGGGTACTACCTGTTCTTCAGGGGCCGTGCAGCCCGGGCTCGCAGAAGGGCTTCGAACGCCGCGGGAGCGGCTCTGCGGAGCCGGCATGCTGCGGTGGGCTCCGTGCGTCGGTGCGGGCCTGCTGCTGCTGCTCGCGTCCGGGCTGCCTTGGACCGGCTTCTGGGGCTCGAAGGCGCAGGAGCTCGCGACGGCGAACGGGTCATCGCTGTGGAGCACCGACCCCGGCGCCATCTCCGACCCCACGTCGAAGCTCGACGAGTCGCTGCCGCACAGCCACGCACACGAAGTCCCGTGGGCCCTCGGGAACACCGACGTCCCCGACTCCGCCACGGGAGCCGGCGAGAGGTCGGAAGCGAACGTCGACACGGCGGTCCAGGTCGCGGACGAGCACGGGCTACGGCACCCGATGACGGTCGCGCTGCCCGACGACGACGAGGGGGTCTTCTCGGTGATCGGGTACGCCTTCGACGACCCGACCGACGAGCGCACCGTGCACGTCGACCGGTACGGCGGCGATGTTGTCGCCACCTACGGCTACGCCGACTACCCGCTCCTGGCGAAGGTGGTGTCCCAGGGCATCGGCCTGCACGAAGGGCGCAGTCTGGGGCTGGTGAACTTCTGGGGCACGGCGTTGTTCTGCGCTCGCGGTGATGTTCATGTGCGTCACCGGCCCGGTCATGTGGTGGCGCCGCCGACCGAAGGGTCGGCCGGGAGCGCCGCGCTCGGTGGGCGCCCCCCGTGGTCGACTGCCGATCAAAACCACTCCGCTGCTCGCGCTCGGCCTGGTCGCGCTCGGTGTCTTCCTGCCGTTGTTCGGCCTCAGCCTGGTCGCGGTACTCCTGCTCGACCAGCTCCTCATCCGGCGGATCCCGCGTCTGAAGACCTGGTTCGACGCCGCCTGACGCCCGCCGCTCCTGTCGAAGAGCGGTGGAGGACCCTCCGCCCCCGTAGCCGGAGGGCCACTCGCTGTGGCTCTGAGTACGGGTCAGAGCCGAAGTGCCCCGCAGGCCCAACCATGGCGGGCCGCGTGCCGGACCGCAATGGTGCGCCGGTGCCATGCCGCGAGGTGTCCGTGCGCCACGCCGACGATGCGGGTGCCGCTGGAGAACTGCACGACTCTGCAGTGCACGAACACGCAGGCCACACCTGCTGTGTTCGGCGTACATGCCGGAGACCAAAGCCCTTGAATGATGGAGGAAAGGGACCATCTGATTGTTTGGTCCACGTCGTCTTGGGGGCACCGATGAGCCACGTACCACCGCAGCGAGCGATGGGAGCACTCACCATGGAGCCTGAGGATCTCGTCAACCGGCTGAGCGAGGACCTCGAGCGGACGATCTCGTTCGCCGAGGAGTGCCGATGGAGGTTCCCCGAGCTGAGCGCTGAGGCCGACCAGCTGGCCGCAGGCGCCATGGCGCTGTTCGGGAAGACCATGCGATCGCTGCACCGCCAGGGCGCAGGCGACTTCTGAGGCGATACCCCGGCCGGGCGGCGTGGCAGGGGGATGGCCTGTTTGCTCCATGGTCGACGGCCGCGGGCGCTGCCACCATGCCGATATGACCCAGGATCCTGTCGCGACCAACCCCGAGCACTACAAGGTCGTCTTCGAGAACGAACGCGTACGCGTGCTGGAGTACACAGACCGGCCGGGGGAGCGCACCACGCCGCACGAGCATCCTGACAGCGTCATGTACACGCTCAGCTCGTTCCGTCGCCGTCTCGTCTCGGGAGAAGCGCAGCGTGAGGTGGATCTCCAGTCCGGGACCGTCGCCTGGTTACCCGCGCAGCAGCACCATGGCGAGAACATCGGCGACACCGAGACCCACGTGTTGTTCGTCGAGCTGAAGGAGCCGCGGCCCGCTGCGGCTCCCCCTGGGCCCGGCGGTGGTATCGGACCTACAGATGACATGAGCTGAGCCTCGCGGCGCAGACCTCGCCGTTTTCGTCGGTGGCTTCGGGTTGGGTACGTTGGAGGCGACCAACCCCAGCGAGCAGAAGGACAGGGCCGACCACTCCGATGGACGACTCTCAACAACCTGTGCGTCACCCCCACAGCGGCGGTGACGCACCGTGACCGAAGCTCTGCTACTCGTCGCATCCTTGGCCCTGGTCCTTGCCTGCGGTGTCTTCGTGGCCGCGGAGTTCGCCTTCGTCACGGTGGACCGTGCCGCCGTCGAGCGTGACGCGACGGAGGGCAACCGTGCCGCCCAGGGAGTCCAGACAGCACTGCGCTCCCTGTCGACGCAGCTCTCGGGAGCCCAGGTCGGCATCACCGTCACGAACCTCGCGATCGGCTTCCTCGCCGAGCCTGCCATCGCCCAGCTGATCCGGGACCCCCTCGAGGGGATCGGCCTACCCCCGTCCACGGTGCCGGCCGTGTCCGTGGCGATCGGTCTGGTTCTGGCCACCGCCTTCACCATGGTCTTCGGTGAGCTGGTGCCCAAGAACCTCGCCATCGCGAGGCCGATGGGCACGGCGAAGGCCACCCAGGCGCTCCAGCGGGGGTTCACCACCGCGATGCACTTCCCGATCAGGGTCCTCAACGGATCCGCGAACGCGATCGTTCGCCGCTTGGGCATCGAGCCCCAGGAGGAGCTGCGCTCCGCGCGCACCTCAGCAGAGCTCGCCTCGCTGATCCGGCGCTCGGCGAAGCAGGGAACGCTCGACACCGAGACCGCCGATCTGATGGAGCGGTCGGTCACCTTCGGCCGGCGTACGGCGGGGGAGATCATGACCCCGCGGGTCCACATGGACAGCGTCGATGCGAACGCCCCGGTCGGCGCGGTGATCGAGCTCGCGCGAGCCACCGGCCACTCGCGGTTCCCCGTCGTCTCCGGGGAGAACGACAACGTGGTCGGCGCCGTCCACGTGAAGAACGCCGTCGCGGTCGACTTCGACGAGCGGAGCACTCGGCGGGTCCGCAGCATCATGGTCGAGGCGACCGTCGTACCGGAGACGCTTCGTCTGGACCCGCTGCTCGAGCTACTACGCAACGAGGGCTTTCAGATGGCCCTGGTCGTGGACGAGTACGGCGGGACGGCCGGCGTCGTGACTCTCGAGGACGTCGTGGAGGAGATCGTGGGCGACATCGCCGACGAGCACGACCCTCTTGGTTCGCGAGTCCGCAGGCGTCGAGACGGTGCTTGGTCCGTCTCTGGCCTGCTCCGCCCGGACGAGGTGGCCTCGGCGACCGGCGTCACACTGCCCGAGCACGACGACTACGACACCGTCGCCGGCCTCTTCCTCCAGACGCTGGGTCGCATGCCAGAACCCGGGGACCAGGTCGTCGTTCCGCTGCCCGTGCACCTCGACGAGGACGGCGAGCCGCTCCCGGCCGAGGAGGCGGTCATCGTCGTCGAGCGGCTGGACGGCCTGCGTATCGACCGACTCGCGCTGACCACGAAGCCCGTCGGCGACGGGGGAGACGGCCATGAGTGACCTGGGAGCCCTGCTGCTCGCCGTCGCCCTGCTCCTCACGAACGCGTTCTTCGTCGGGTCGGAGTTCGCCCTGATCTCGGCGCGCCGGACGCAGATCGAGCCACGGGCTGCCGCCGGCTCCCGCATGGCACGCACCACGCTGCGCGCCATGGAGAACGTCTCGCTCGTCATGGCAGGCGCACAGCTCGGCATCACCGTCGCCTCCCTCGGCCTCGGTGCGATCGCCGAGCCGGCGGTGGCGCACCTGCTCGAGCCGCTCTTCCACGGCCTGCACGTCCCCGAGAGCCTGCTGCACCCTGTCGCCTTCGTGGTGGCGCTGAGCATCGTGGTGTACCTCCACGTGGTGCTCGGCGAGATGGTGCCCAAGAACATCGCGATCGCCGGGCCCGAGCGCGCAGCGCTGGTCCTCGGCCCGCCGATGATGGTCATCGTCACGATGCTCAAGCCCCTCGTGGTGGCGCTCAACGCGATCTCCAACGGTGTGCTCCGCCTCATGCGGGTGGAGCCCAAGGAGGAGATCACGTCCGCGTTCACCCGCGAGGAGGTCGCAGCACTCGTGGACGAGTCCAGGGGAGAGGGGCTGCTGCCCAAGGACGAGTACGACCGGCTGGCCGGCGCGCTGGGCTTCACGGAGCGGACTGTGACGAGTGTGCTGATGGCTGCCGGCGACCTCACCACCGTCCCGCGCGGTGCGACCGTCGCCGAGGTCGAGGCGGTGTGCGCGGCGACCGGGTACTCCCGGTTCCCGGTCACCAACGGGTCCGGTGAGCTCATGGGCTACCTGCACATCAAGGACGTGCTCGAGACTGAAGCGGCCCGTCGAGAGCGCACGGTGGACGACAAGTGGGTGAGACCCTTCGCCACGGTGCGCCCGCACGACGTCCTGCACGACGCCCTCGAGACGCTTCAGCGCCGCGGCGCGCACATGGGCAGGGTCGTCACGGACGAAGGGTCGGTGCTCGGCCTGGTCACCCTGGAGGACGTGCTGGAGGAGCTCGTGGGCGAGATCCGCGACAACGCACACGCCGAGGGCTGACCGGGGTCGCACGGCCTCGGGCACACCCGGCGATTCGGCGATGTCACCTGCGTGGGGCACAATGGAGACAGATGCACCCACCTGGTGCGTCGAGGTCGTCTGCTTTCGCGCTCTGGACAGCGCGGTTTCTCTTTGACGGTGGCCCGCTCGGTTCTGCCCCGCAGGACCGCGCCCGGAGCCCCTTCCCAGCCGAACAAGCACTGCGGCCAGAACTCCTACTCGTGAGGACTGCTGTGCAGAACCACACCCATGCCGGGGCGACCCCGGACACTCCCACCTTCCGCTCCCTCGATGTGCCCGAGCCCGTCGCCCGGGTGCTCGACGACCGCGGCCTGAGCACCGCGTTCCCGATCCAGGCGGCCACGCTGCCGACCACGCTCGCGGGCCGCGACGTGCTCGGACGCGGGCGCACGGGCTCGGGCAAGACGCTCGCCTTCGGCATCCCCACGGTCGTCCGGATCTCGAGGTCCGGCACGCGTCGTGAGCCGATGCGCCCTCGCGGCCTCGTGCTCGTCCCGACGCGTGAGCTGGCCAACCAGGTCGTCGCCTCGATCGAGCCCCTCGGGGCAGCGCTCGGCCTGCGCACGACCGTGGTCTTCGGCGGTGTGGGCCAGAACCCACAGGTCGCCGCGTTGCGCAAGGGCGTCGACGTCCTCGTCGCCACCCCGGGCCGGCTCGAGGACCTCATCGGTCAGGGCCTGTGCGACCTCGGAGCAGTGGAGATCACCGTGCTCGACGAGGCCGACCACATGTCCGACATGGGCTTCCTGCCTGCCGTCAAGCGGCTGCTCGACAAGACCCCGAAGAAGGGGCAGCGGATGTTGTTCTCCGCGACGATGGACAACGACGTCGACGTCCTGGTCCGCCGCTACCTCACCGACCCGATGACCCACTCCGTGGACGCCGCCTCCGCGCCGCCGCCGGCGATGGTGCACCACCTGCTCGACGTCAGGGCCGACGAGAAGGCGGCTGTCGTGCGTGAGCTCGCGTCCGGCCAGGGGCGAGCCGTCCTGTTCACGCGGACCAAGCACACCGCCAAGCGGCTGGCCAAGCAGCTGACCGCAGCCGGGATTCCTGCGGTGGACCTGCATGGCAACCTCTCCCAGAACGCCCGTGAGCGGAATCTCGCGGCCTTCAGCAGCGGTGAGGTGCGCGTCCTGACCGCGACCGACATCGCGGCCCGCGGCATCCACGTGGACGAGGTCGAGCTCGTGGTCCACGTCGACCCGCCCTCCGAGCACAAGGCCTACCTGCACCGTTCGGGACGCACCGCTCGGGCAGGTGCCCGCGGGTCGGTGGTCACGCTCGTGACCCCGGAGCAGAAGCGGGACGTGGCCGCCCTCGTGAGGCTTGCCAAGGTGACCGCCACGACCCTCGCCGTACGCGCGGGCTCAGAGGAGCTGCGCCGCCTGGTGGGGCCTCCGGCGCCGAGGGTCGAGCCGACCGCGACGCTCCAGACCGCACCGGCGGCGCCGGCGTCGTCGAGAGGCTCGCGCGGCAGCCGGTCCAGCAGCAGGCCCAGCGGCCAGGCCAAGAGCCGGGCCGGCGGTCAGGCCAAGAGCCGGGCCGACGGCCAGGTCCGTGTCCTCGGGCTCGAGCCAGGACACCGCCCCGGCGCGGCGGGAGGGTTCCGCGTCCCAGCCCGGCAACGCGCGGCGCCGCCGAGGCGGTCGCGGCCGAGGACGCGGCCAGAGCGCCTGACGCCTTTCTCAACGACGACGGGTGGTCGACCTTGCCGGTCGACCACCCGTCGTTGGTATCAGCTGGGCCGGATCAGCCCATTCCCTGGACCTCGATCGTCGTTCCACCGTTCACGACGGCCTTGGCCTGGCTCCGCCCGGTGCGCCTGAGCAGCGTCCCGTTGCGCTTGAACAGCATCAGGCGAGCGATGACCTGGTCGTTGCGGGGCTTGCTTCGCATCTTCGCCAGCAGGGCGTCGAACGTCTCGGGGCCGCTGGACTCTCCAGAGCCGAGGTAGAACGACTCGGAGAAGTCCTCCTCGCTGCCGAAGTAGTCGGAGTTGCCGCCGAGGATCTCCAGCATGCCGCTCTTGTGACCGATGCGCTTGGGGACCTCGACCTTGACCCGCACGCGTGCCGGAGCCAGGTCGGCCGAGGTGAGCAGCACCTCGAACCGCTTGGTGGTCCCACCCCGGAGGAAGAGCGGTCGGTCGGTCCGAAGGGCGTGCCAGCGGCCTCGCTCGCGCACCCGGACCTTCTTGACCTTGTAGGCGGCGTACTTCCGCGACATCACCGAGGTGGTCTTGATCTTGTCGATCGTGACGTCCTCGATGTCGTTGAAGTGGATCTGGGCGAGCTGGTCGTAGAGGTCGAAGGTCGGCTCGAACGACAGGTCGTACTCGTTGGCGAACTTGTCGGTGCGGCTGAAGCTGAAGCCCCGACCGTCCTCGCGCTTACCGGTCACCGTCCAGCCGACGGTCGCCGAGCCCTTGCCGATGCTGTCGAAGACCCGGTCCTGGTCGGCGAGCAGGTGGAAGGCAGCGATGTCCGGCACCGAGTCCGGCACGCTGATCTTCGTGGAGCCGGTGCGTGACCACTCGCCGGGAACCTCGACGTACGACGTGATCTCGCTCGTGCCGGGGACGGCCGCAGCGTTCTGGAGACCGAGCAGCCCGGACAGCCGGTCCTGCGAGATCGCGCCGATGGGCGCTCCCGCGTTGGCCACCTTGAAGCCCGGCCCGACCGGGTCCTCCTGGATGTAGACGGCGTCGGCGCCGTGCATGGTCATCGTGCTCGGGCCGGAGAACAGCATCGGGTGCCCGAACGCGAGCACCTCGTCGCCGCACACGGCGGTCGCGGTGCCGACGCCCACGGCCGAGACGTCACCGTAGGAGAGCGAGGCCGCGAGGTTGCCGCCCGCGACCACCGGGATCTGGTCGTCGGCGGCGTTGACCGAACCGCTCTTGTAGACGCGGGCGCCAGGCAGGGAGAACGCCTTCTCGGCGCGCTTGAGCCGCTTGCCGTTGGCCATCCCGGAGATGCCGACCGGAAGGGTCAGCCGGCTCAGGCCGTCCTGGGTCTCCTCCTCGGAGGCAGCGCCGGAGCTCGCCATCCGCCGGCTCATGGCCGTCGGGATCGTGACCTGCTCCGCACCCTCCGCGACCGGTGCCGCCGCGTCCAGGGGCCGGTTGCTCAGCTGGCGGTACATCTCCTCGGCGGGAGTGATGCCGGCGACGGGGGAGGGACCCCAGGCGAGGCCGTAGGAGACGGCGCCGATGAGCCGGCCGTCCTCGGCGTAGACCGGCGAGCCGGACATGCCCTGCCAGATGCCGACGCGGTCGATCTCGGGCGAGGTGAGCCTCGCCATGATCATGTCGAGGCCGGGCGCGATGCCGTCCTTGATGACGTCCGAGGATCTCGCCGGAGAAGCTGCTCCGGGGTGGTGCCGGAGTGGAGGTGACGGTCAGCCCGGTCGACCTGGCTGTCCCTTCGCCACGTCGGCGACGGGGTAGGCGAGGGGGCAGTCGGCGAGACGGGGTGAGCGAGGCCACCGGGGCGGCGGTGAGCCCCGAAACGACGGCGACGGCTGTGAGAGAGGCCAGAGCGGCACCGGTACGGCGGCGCAGCTTCCTGGGCAGGCGGATACCCGAGGTGTTGTGCATGGAGGACGTCCTTCGTGAATGCGCTGATGCCCGAGGTGGCAGAGCGGCATGACGAAGCATTGCCGCAGATTCTCCGCGATGGGGAGCAAAACGGTAAAGACCTCGCAACGGATTCGTCCTGGATGAGCCGGGAATGGACAAGTCGTTCCGGTCCGGGTCTCACTGTGACAGCATTGGTGTCATGAACGAGGTCACCAGGCCGCGCCTCGAGGGAACCATCGCGGTGCGCGACGACCGCCGCCTCGGGTTCGCCGAGTTCGGCTCGCCACACGGCCCGGCGATCATCTGGATGCACGGCACGCCTGGCGCGCGTCGCCAGATCCCGGTCGAGGCCCGTGCGTACGCCGAGCGCGAGGGCCTGCGCATCATCGGCATCGACCGACCCGGCATCGGCTCCTCGACGCCGCACGTGTACGACTCGGTGCTCGACTGGACCGGTGACCTCGAGCTCGTCGCCGACGTCCTCGGCATCGACAAGATGAGGCTCATCGGTCTCTCCGGCGGCGGGCCGTACGTCCTGGCCGCGGGTGCCGCGTTGCCGGAGCGGGTGCTCGGTGTGGCGGTGATGGGAGGGGTCGCACCGACCCAGGGCGTCGACGCCCCACCTGGTGGTCTCGTCTCCCTCGCCTCTCACGTGGCGCCCGCCGTCGCCGTCGCCCGGGTCCCGGTCGGGATGGCGCTCACGGTCGGGATCCGCCTGGTCAAGCCGCTGGCCGGCCGAGCCCTCGACCTCTACGCGCGGGTGCAGCCCCAGGGCGACCGCGAGCTGCTCGGCCGCCCGGAGTTCAAGGCGATGTTCCTCGACGACCTCCTCAACGGGAGCCGCAAGCAGGTCACCGCCCCGCTCTCGGACCTGATCCTGTTCTCGCGGCACTGGGGTTTCACCGCAGCCGACGTCGAGGTCCCGGTCCGCTGGTGGCACGGCGACGCCGACCACATCGTCCCGCACCGTCACGGCGAGCACATGGTGCGGCTGCTGCCGGACGCGACGCTGCGGACCGTCGAGGGGGAGAGCCATCTCTCGGGCCTGGGGCTGACCGAGGAGATCCTCACGACGCTCATGGGGCTGTCCGAAAAGAGTCAGGTCATATAGCCCATTTCGGCTATTTCCGGTTTCAAGGTGGCCTCGGGAGGACCTCTTAGGTCACAATAGACGCACAACTTCACATGCGTGTCACCGCGAAACACCCTCGCGTGCCTGGAGAGACCGCTGGGGAAGGCGTATCTCGACGCCGGGAACAAAAGGGGGTCACGGTGACCACACGTCATGCGACAAGGGGCGTTCTCTACGTCCACTCTGCGCCGTCTGCGTTGTGCCCACACATCGAGTGGGCGACGGGCGGCGTACTTGGCGTTGCCGTCAGCTTGGAGTGGACGCCGCAGGCGGCCCAGGCCGGTACCTACCGTGCCGAGTACTCCTGGACGGGGGAGGCCGGCACGGCCGCTTCGCTCGCCTCGGCGCTGCGCGGGTGGAACCACCTCCGCTTCGAGGTCACCGAGGAGCCGACCAGCAGCACCGAGGGCGCCCGCTTCTCCTGCACCCCGGACCTCGGCATCTTCCACGCCGTCACCGGTCTCCACGGCGACATCATGATCCCCGAGGACCGTCTCAAGGCAGCGGTGGTGAAGGCCGCGCTCGGCGACACCACCGTCCTCAACGAGATCGACAAGCTCCTCGGCAAGCCCTGGGACGACGAGCTCGAGACCTTCCGTCACGCCGGGGACGGAGCTCCGGTCCGCTGGCTGCACCAGGTGGTGTGAGCCCCCCTCACGGGCGCATAACGAATTCCCCGATCATCTGCGGGAGCCGGGGGCGCAGGCCGACGATCGAGGTGTGTTCCGTCGGCTCCTGTGGTGTCTCGTCCCGGCCGTGGCGCTGGCCACGGCGGCCTGTGGCCCGGTTCCGACCGCCGTCCCGGAGCGCCTGCCACCTGTCGTCGTCGCCGCGGCACACAACGACACCTCCACCCCCTTCAACCTGGTCTCGCTCCCGGCGCTGATCGAGCACGAGTACGACGGTCGAGCCTTCCGGGTCGGTGATGTCGTGGCCGACGGGCTCGCCTCGACCAGGTACTCCATTCGCTACCGCAGCGGTGACCTCCGGATCTCCGGCCAGCTGAGCGTCCCGAGTCGCCCGGGGAGGTCTCCACTGCTGGTGCTCGCCCACGGTTACGAGGATCCCGCGACGTACCGCAGCGGCGCGGCGCTCGCCCGCGAGCAGGACTTCTTCGCAGCGCGGGGCTACGTCGTGCTGCTCCCCGACTACCGGAACTACGGCGGTTCCGGCCACGACCCGGCGACACCGGTGGCCCGTCCGCTGGGCTACACCGAGGACCTCGTCAACGCAGTCCTCGCCATCCGGCGGGCCCGCCTGCCCTACGTGGACGCCTCCCGCGTCGGCGTGCTCGGCCGGTCGATGGGCGGTGGGGTGGCCCTGAGCGCCGTGGAAGCGCGCCCCGACCTCTTCGACGCCCTCGTCCTCTACTCGCCGGTCTCCTCCTCGGCGTCGGACAACTACGAGCGCTGGGTGGCCGGGACGGGAGCCCTCGACTCGCGTGTGGTGGGCACCTACGGGGCTCCCGAGGACAGCCCGAGGTTCTGGGGCGAGGCCAGCCCGCGAAGCTACGTCGACCGCATCGACGTACCCGTGCAGGTCCACCACGGCACCGCCGACGAGGTCTGCCCGGTCTGGTGGAGCAGGACGACGGTCGCCGCACTACGTCGTGCGGGGCAGACTGTGGAGTACTACGAGTACCCGGGGGAGGAGCACCGGTTCGAGGCGGCATGGTCGCTCATGGCCCAGCGCGCGGGCGACTTCCTCGACGACAACGTCTGAGGCGCGAAGGAGGCACGATGCGCCGTGGGATCGCAGGGGTGGTCGCGGCCGGGCTGCTCGGCGCCGGCTGCAGCTCCACCTCCGCGCCTCCCGCGAGCACCCCTGTCGGGCCGTCCTCACCGAGCGGCTCCTCGGACATCTCCTCCGCGGACCCGTCGACGGACGATCGCCCGTCGCCCACTGAGGCGAGCCCGGCAGCGTTCGACCCGGTCTCGGTCCCGGCGCTGTTCGACAAGGCGTACGACGGAGGTCGGCTCCGCCTGGGGGAGGTGCTCGTGCGCACCGACGCCTACACGCAACGCTCGGTGACCTACCGCAGCGACGGGCTGACCGTCTCCGGTGTCATGAGCCTTCCCGACGGGCGCGGGCCGTTCCCCGTCCTCGTGCTCGCGCACGGGTACATCGACCCGGCGGTCTACGTGACCGGCCAGGGGCTGCGGCGGGAGCAGGACTGGCTCGCCCGCGCGGGCTACGCCGTCCTGCACGTCGACTACCGCAACCATGCCGGGTCCGACCGTGACCCGCGGGCGGACGAGCGGCTCCGCCTCGGCTACACCGTCGACGTCGTCAACGCCGTTCAGGCGCTCCGGCGCTCAGGTCTCCGACGGCTCGACCCGGAGCGGGTGGGTCTTCTCGGCAGGTCGATGGGCGGGGGCGTGGTGTACAACGCGCTGACCGCCACACCGGGTCTCGTCGACGCGGCCGTGGTCTTCGCTCCTGTGAGCTCGCGGACGGAGGACAACTTCAACCGCTGGATCCGCGATGACCCGGACCGTTCCGGGCTGGCGCAGCGGATCATCCGTGCCCACGGGTCGCCGGAGCGTAACCGCCGGTTCTGGCTCGAGGTGAGCCCGCGGACCTACTTCGCGCGCATCACCGAGCCCGTCTTGATCCATCACGGCACGGCCGACGAGAGCTGTCCGATCCGCTGGAGCCGGGCGTCGCTGCGGGCGCTGAGGCGGGCCGGGGTGGACGCGCGGATGTACACCTACCCGGGCGAGCCGCACGCGTTCATCGACGCGTGGCCGACGTCGATGCGCCGGACGGTCCGGTTCTTCGACCGCCACCTCGGCTGATCCCGCGGGCAGGCTGCCCGTGTGGCCCGCGCCACATCGTTGACGGGTGCTTTGTGTGCAATGTCCACATTGAGGCTGGTCCTGGACGGGTCGACGATGAGCCTCATGCGCCACACGACCCTCCTCGCTCTCCCCGCCGGAATGCTGATCGCCGCGGCTGCCGTGAGCGCTGTACCCGCCGACGCGCGTACGGCCGCCCAGCCGCCACGCCACTGCGCGGGACAGGCGCGCATCGACGTGCCCCGCGCGGCGATGCAGAAGACAGCCTGCCTCGACGACCTCACCACGGCTGGGACGACCGTGACCGGGCACACGAACCTCAACGACTGGAGCGGCCTCCACGCCTCCGGAACCGCGAACCCCAGCGGCGTCCCGGGGGTCCAGGTCGACGGCTACTTCCCGGACAGCTCGACATCGAACACGAACAACGGCTGGAACCACGACTCGCAGTTCGTGATCCGGATGCCTGACCGGTGGAACGGCAAGCTGGTCGTCACAGGTGCGCCGGGAGTGCGCGCCCAGTACGCCAACGACTTCATCATCGGCGACTGGGTCCTGGCCAAGGGGTACGCGTTCGCCTCGACCGACAAGGGCAACACCGGCAGCAGGTTCTACGCCGACGGGTCGCGGCCGGGTGGCTCGGTCGCCGAGTGGAACCGCCGGGTCACGCAGCTGACCCGGGCGACGAAGCAGGTGATCGCCCAGCGATACGGCCGTTCCCCACGGCGCACCTACATGATGGGCATCTCCAACGGTGGCTACCTGACCCGCTGGCAGCTGGAGAACCGCCCGGGCCTGTACGACGGGGGTGTCGACTGGGAGGGCACGCTGTGGCGGGCCGACGGGCCGAACCTCTTCACCTACCTGCCGGCTGCGCTGAGGCACTACCCGGCCTACGCCGCCACGGAGGACGAGGGCGCGCACAGGGCGATGATCCGTGCCGGTTTCGCCAAGGGGTCGGAGTTCCTGTGGCCCTACCACTACGCCTACTACTGGGACCTGACCCAGCGGATCTACCGCGAGGAGTTCGACCCGGGCTACGACGGGGACCTCGATGCGGGCGTGCCGTTCTGCGCGAGCGGCGCGCCGGGCTGCGACGCCGACTACGACTACCGGCGCCGGCCTGCCGCGGTGAGGAAGGCGGTACGCCGCGTCGAGCTGACCGGCCGGATCCGGAGGCCCATGCTCACCGTCCACGGCACCCTCGACACCCTGCTTCCGTCACGTACGGACTCCGACGTCTACGAGCGGCTCGTGGACCGAGCCGGATCAGGGCGTCTCCACCGCTACTACTCGGTCGAGGACGGGACTCACACCGACGGTCTGTACGACACCTACCCGGACCGCCTGAGGCCGTTGCTCCCGTGTGCCCGCAGCGCCTTCGACGCCCTCACCGCCTGGGTGGAGGGTGCGCGTACGGCCGCCGGCCGACCACGTGTACCCCCGGCCGGCAAAGGGAGACCTGGTCAACCGCTGCCGCCTCTGAGTAAGCGGTGACCTGCCCGATTCGGCCCGACTTCGGTACTCGTCCTGCCCGATTTCGGGCAGGAAGTCTCTTCTACGTGCCGGTTTGGTGCAGGATTGCGGCCATGCCTGATGCTGATCTGGTGTCGCGGATCGTCACCTCGACCGGCCTGCGCCCGAGTGAGGCGGCCCGGGTGATCGACGACGTCGTCGCCTACTACGCCGAGCCGACCGAGGACTACGTCCGACGCCGGCACGACGAGCTGCAGACCTACGGCCTGAAGAACGCCGCGATCTTCGTGCAGATCAGCTCCGAGCTGGCGAGCCGTGTCGTCGCGGCCCCAGCACTGTCCCTGCGTCAGCTGCGCAGGATCGTCTACGGCTGAAGGAGCCCAGAACATGTGTGGAATCGTCGGGTACGTCGGTGGCCAGCAGGCCGCGCCATTGCTGCTCGAGGGACTGACCCAGCTCGAGTACCGCGGCTACGACTCGGCGGGCATCGCGGTGCTCGGCAGGGCAGGCACCAGGGTCGCGAAGACGGCCGGACGGGTGCGGGACCTCCAGGCCGCCGTGCCGAAGCGCTTCGCGGGGAAGGTGGGCATCGGGCACACCGCTGGGCGACCCACGGCGCGCCGACCGACGTGAACGCGCACCCGCACCGTCGACGCGACGGGGCGGGTCTCCGTCGTGCACAACGGCATCATCGACAACGCCGGCGGCGCTGCGGCGGCGGCTCACCGACGAGGGGGTCGAGCTGGCCTCCGAGACCGACACCGAGGTGCTGGCCCACCTGGTGGCCCGCTCCGGAGCTCGACGACGCTCGAAGGGGCGGTGCTCGACGCGCTCGCGCAGGTCGAGGGCACCTACGGCATCGCCGTGCTGCGACACCGAGCACCCGGACCGGATCGTCGTCGCCCGCAACGGCTCGCCGCTGATCATCGGGGTCGGCGACCGGAGATGTTCGTGGCGAGCGACCTCGCGGCGCTGGTCCGCCACACCAGCCAGGTCGTGCACCTCGACGACGGCGAGCTCGCCACCGTGACCGCGTCGGGCTTCACCACCTTCACCCACGACCGGCAGCGGACCGACCGTGCGCCGTCGGCATCGAGGTCAGCGGCGCAGGACTACGCCCTCGGCAACCACGACCACTTCATGCACAAGGAGATCCTCGAGCAGCCGGCGAGCGCCGAGCACGTCCTGCGCGGACGGCTCGACGACCGGTTCGCGACCGCGCACCTCGGCGGCCTGAACCTCGAGCCCGCGGGAGGCCCGCGCGGTCCGCCGCGTCAAGGTCCTCGGCTGCGGCTCCTCCTACTACGTCGGGCAGATGGGAGCCGCGATGATCGAGGAGCTCGCGCGTGTCCCTGCAGACGCCGAGGCCGCGTCGGAGTTCCGCTACCGCAACGCCGTGATCGAGCCCGACACGCTCTACGTGGCGGTGAGCCAGTCCGGCGAGACCATCGACACGCTGCTCGCCGTCCAGGAGATCCGGCGCAAGGGCGGCCGGGTGGTCGGCCTCGTCAACGTCGTGGGCTCGACCATCGCCCGGGAGTGCGACGGGGGGATCTACCTGCACGCAGGGCCGGAGGTGGCGGTGGCCTCGACGAAGGCGCTCACCACATGGGGATCGGCTTCGCCCTGCTCGCGCTCAGTCTCGGCCGGGTGCGCGACCTCTCGGTCAGCGACGGGAAGCGGCTCATCGCGGGGCTGCGCAAGCTGCCTGCCCAGATCGCCGAGATCCTCGAGAAGGAGGAGGAGATCGCCGCGGCGGCCAAGACACTCGCCGGTGCGGAGAGCCTCTTCTTCGTCGGCCGGGTCCGCGGCTACCCGGTCGCCCGGGAGGGCGCCCAGAAGTTCAAGGAGATCTCCTACCGCCACGCGGAGGCGTACCAGACCAGCGAGCTCAAGCACGGCCCGCTTGCGCTGATCAGCACGGACGTCCCGACGGTGGCGGTCGTCCCCGAGGACGAGCTGACCGACCGCAACGTCGGCGCACTCCACGAGATCAGCGCCCGCGGCGGACATCTCTACGTCGTGACGCACCCGGGCGTCGACCTCGGCGACGTCGAGGCCGTGCGCATCGAGGTGCCCAAGAACGAGCCGGAGCTCGACCCGATCCTGCTGACCGTCCCGATGCAGCTCCTGGCCTACCGGGCGGCGCAGGACCTCGGGCACGACATCGACAAGCCCCGCAACCTGGCGAAGTCGGTGACGGTGGAGTAGCCGGGGGAGGTGCGGTCCTCAGAGCGGGATGTTGCCGTGCGCGCCGCGGCGGACGACCCCCGCCTCGGCGATCGCCCGCGCGATCGCAGTGCGGGTCGCCGACGGCTCGACCAGCTCGTCGACGACACCGATCTCGATCGCCTTGTCGACGCCTCCGGCGATCCGCTCGTGCTCGGCGGCCAGCTCGGCCTCGACCTGCGGGCGGATGTCGGGGGCGACCTCGGCCAGCTTGCGGCGGTGCAGGATCCGCACCGCGGCCACGGCGCCCATCACGGCGATCTCGGCGCCCGGCCAGGCGAACACCTTCGTGGCGCCGAGGGACCGGGCGTTCATCGCGATGTAGGCGCCGCCGTAGGTCTTGCTGGTCACGAGGGTGACACGGGGCACCACGGTCTCGGCGAAGGCGTGCAGCAGCTTCGCCCCCCGTCGTACGACGCCGTCCCACTCCTGGCCCACGCCGGGCAGGTAGCCGGGCACGTCGACGAGCACGATCAGCGGCACGCCGAACGCGTCGCACATGCGCACGAAGCGCGACGCCTTCTCCGCCGAGAGCGAGTCGAGGCAGCCGCCGAGGCGCAGCGGGTTGTTGGCGATCACGCCGACGGTGCGGCCACCGAACCGGCCGAGGGCGGTGACGATGTTCGGCGCCCAGCGGGCGTGCAGCTCCTGGGTGGTGCCCTCGTCGAGGACGGCCTCGACGAGCGGGTGCACGTCGTAGGCCCGCTTCTTCGACTCGGGCAGCATGTCTGCGAGGTCGATGTCGGCCACCGAGCCCACGTCTAGCGAGCCCTGCGAGCCCAGGAGGTTGGCGACCGCACGTGCGCGGTCGATCGCCTCCTTCTCGGACTCGGTGAGGATGTGTACGACGCCCGAGCGCCTGCCGTGGGGCTCGGGACCGCCGAGCCTGAGCATGTCCACGTCCTCACCGGTCACCGACCTGACCACGTCGGGGCCGGTGACGAAGATGCGCCCCTCGGGGCCGAGGATGACCACGTCGGTGAGGGCCGGCCCGTAGGCAGCGCCTCCCGCCGCGGGGCCGAGCACGACCGAGATCTGCGGGACGACGCCCGAGGCCTGCGTCATCGCGTGGAAGATCTCGCCCACGGCGTGCAGCGACAGCACGCCCTCGGCCAGCCGGGCACCGCCGGAGTGCCACAGGCCGACGATCGGCACCTGGTCGGCGAGGGCACGCTCGTAGGCGTGGACCACGGCCTTGCAGCCGACCTCGCCCATCGCGCCGCCCATGACCGTGGCGTCGGAGCAGAAGGCGACCACCGGGGCGCCCTGCACCTTCCCGACCGCCGCCAGCATCCCGCTGCCGTCGTCCTCGGTGATCAGCTCGAGGGTCCCCTCGTCGAACAGGGCCGCGAGCCGGAGGTTCGGGTTGCGGGGGTCCTGCTCACGGGGCAGCTTCGCCGGCTTCGCGGCAGCGGGTGTGGCGGTGACGGTCATGGAGGAGCTCCTGGGAGTCGTGCGTCGGGGACTCGTGCGTCGGTCAGACGCTGCGGAAGGCGATGGCGACGTTGTGGCCGCCGAAGCCGAAGGAGTTGTTCAGCGCCGCGAGCGGTCCGTCACCGAGCTTGCGTGGCTCGGTGGCGATGTCGAGGCCGGTGTCCTCCGGGTCCTCGAGGTTGATCGTCGCGGGCACGATCCGGTGGTGCAGGGCGAGGACCGTCGCCAGCGACTCGAGTGCGCCGGCGGCTCCGAGGAGGTGGCCGGTCATCGACTTGGTGGAGGTCAGCACGACGTTGCCGGCCGCCTCGCCGAGCGCGTTCTTGATCGCGGTCGCCTCAGCGAGGTCACCCTGAGGTGTGGAGGTCGCGTGGGCGTTGATGTGCACGATCTCGCCGGGCGACAAGCCTGCCTCGCGCAGAGCCATCGCCATCGCGCGGGTGGCGCCCCGGCCCACCGGGTCCGGCTGCGCGATGTCGTGGGAGTCGGCGGTGATGCCGGCCCCGGCTGCCTCGGCGTACACCTTGGCGCCGCGTGCGCGGGCGTGCTCCTCGGACTCGAGAACGAGTGCTGCGGCGCCCTCACCGAGGACGAAGCCGTCGCGGCCCTTGTCCCAGGGGCGTGAGGCCGCGGCCGGGTCGTCGTTGCGCTTGGACAGCGCCATCATCTGGCCGAACGCTGCCATCGGCAGCGGGTGGACGGCCGCCTCGGTGCCACCCACGACCACGACGTCGGCACGGCCGAGACGGATCATGTCGATGCCGAGCGCGATCGCCTCGTTGCCGGAGGCGCAGGCCGAGACCGGGGTGTGCACTCCGGCGCGGGCGCCGATGGCGAGCCCGATGTTGGCCGCAGGCGAGTTCGGCATCAGCATCGGGATCGCCAGCGGCGAGACCCGGCGCGGGCCCTTCTCGTTCAGTGCGTCGTAGTTGCTCAGCAGGGTCTGCACGCCGCCGATGCCCGACGCCATCGCCACGCCGAGACGCTCGGAGGCGACCTTGGCGTCCGCGGCCTCAGCACCGTCCTCGGTGGCGAGGCCGGAGTCGGCCCACGCCTCGAGAGCGGCCACCAGAGCGAGCTGGCCGGACCGGTCGAGGCGACGGGCCTTGACCCGCTCGAGTACCTCGGTCGGCTCGACGGCGACCTCGGCGGCGATCGTCGTACCCAGCTGCTGTGCCCACTCCTTGTCGATGGACCGGACGCCGGAGCGACCCTCCAGGAGGGCGTCCCAGGTGCTGGGTGCGTCGCCGCCGACCGGAGAGGTCGCGCCGAGCCCGGTCACGAAGACTCGAGTCATGGTCATCCGTCCTGCACTCAGCCGTTCTGGGCGCGCTCGATGAAGGCGACGGCGTCACCGACGGTCTTGAGGTTCTTGACCTCGTCGTCGGGGATCTTGACGTCGAACTTCTCCTCGGCCGCGACCACGACCTCGACCATCGAGAGCGAGTCGACGTCGAGGTCGTCGGTGAAGGACTTGTCGAGCTGGACGTCGTCGGCGGGGATTCCCGCAACCTCGTTGACGATGTCGGCGAGATCGGTGCGGATCTCCTCGGTGGTTGCCATCTGCTGTTTCTCCTTGTGGTGGTGGGTGTTCGTACGTCTGGTGCTGTGCCCGACGCGGGTGCGACGGTGGTGCTCCACGGACCGCCCGATTCGGCAGCGGCGGTCCGCGGCGCCCTAGGGGACCTTGACGACCTGAGCGGCGTACGCCAGTCCGGCCCCGAAGGCGATCAGGAGAGCGGTGTCACCGCTCTTGGCCGTGCCCTCCTCGACCATCCGGCTCAGGGCCATGGGGATCGAGGCCGCGGAGGTGTTGCCCTGGTCCGCGATGTCGCGGGCGATCTGCACGTGCTCGGGCAGCTTCATCGAGCGTGCCATCGCGTCGATGATGCGCATGTTCGCCTGGTGGGGCACGAACACGTCGAGGTCGTCGACGGTGATGCCGGTGCGGTCGAGCGTCTGCTGGGCGATCTTCGCCATCTCGTACGACGCCCAGCGGAAGACCGGGTTGCCCTGCATCACGAGGTGCGGCATCACGGGGGAGTCCTGCTTCAGGACGTCGCGCCAGTCCTCCTTCTGCCGGATCAGGTCGAACTGCTCGCCGTCCGACCCCCAGACGACCGGGCCGATGCCGGGCTCGTCGCTGGGACCCACGACCGCGGCGCCGGCGCCGTCCGCGAAGATGAACGCGGTGCCCCTGTCCTGCAGGTCGGTGAGGTCGGAGAGGCGCTCGACCCCGATCACGACCACGTGCTTGGCGGTGCCGCCCTTGACCATGTCGGCGGCCAGCGCCACGCCGTGACAGAAGCCGGCGCAGGCAGCGGAGATGTCGAACGCGGCGGCGCGTTCGGTGCCGAGCTCGTGCGCGATCGCGGTCGCGACGGCCGGGGTCTGCAGCATGTGCGAGACGGTCGCGACGATGACGCAGTCGACCTGCGCGGGTGCGATGCCCGCCTTCTCGAGGGCGTCGCGCGAGGCGGCGACCGCCATCATCTGCACGGTCTCCTCAGCCGTGGCCCAACGACGCTGGCGGATGCCCGAGCGCTGCTGGATCCACTCGTCGCTGGAGTCGATCGCCTCGACGACGTCGGCGTTGGGCACGACGCGGCTCGGACGGTAGGCGCCGACGCCCAGCAGGGCGGCGTGCCCGCCGGCGGGCGTGAGGTCGTTGGATCCGAAGGCGGTCATCAGGCCACGCCCTCGGGGTGCAGCCGGACCAGGGGCTGGCCCGGCTTGACCAGGTCGCCGTCGTGGACGAGCCACTCGACGATGGTGCCGCCGTGAGGCGCGTTGACCGGCGTCTCCTCACGTGCGTTGGCCACGGCTCCGATGGTGGTCTCGGACTCGATCGAGCCGCCCTCGGGCAGGCCGTCCTTGAGCCGGAAGGTGCCCTTGGCGGGGGAGACCAGCATCCGCCAGGTGGGCGCGGTGTCGAGGGCGGAGGCGGACCCGTGCTTGTCGCAGAAGGCCCGTGCCTCGTCGAGCTGGTCGGGGGTCTTGAGCGCGAAGGTCTCGACGCCCTTGAGCGCCCGCTTGGCGATGCCGGTCAGCGTGCCGGCCGGGGGCATCTCGAGGATGCCGGTGACGCCGAGGTCGTGCATCGTCTCCATGCACAGGTCCCAGCGGACCGGGTTGGCCACCTGGCTGACGATCCGACGGAGGACCTCGCGACCGTCGTGGACGACCTGGCCGTCGCGGTTGGAGATCAGCGGGGTGCGCGGGTCGTGGGTGGAGACCGACCGGGCGAGGCGGCCGAGGACGTCGACCGCGGGTGACATGTGCTCGGTGTGGAAGGCGCCGGCGACCGAGAGCGGCATCAGCCGGGCCTTGGCGGGCGCGTCGTCCGCGAACGCGGCGAGCTGCTCGGTGGTGCCGGCGGCGACGATCTGGCCGGGGCCGTTGTCGTTGGCGGCGGTGAGGCCGTGCTCCGCGAGCTTCGCGAGCACCTCCTCGCGGTCGCCGCCGAGGACGGCGGTCATGCTCGTGGGCGTGGCAGCGGCGGCGGAGGCCATCGCCTTGCCGCGCTCGCGGACGAGGACCATCGCCTGCTCGGCCGTGATCGCGCGGGCTCCGGCGGCGGCGGTGAGCTCACCGACGCTGTGACCGGCGACCGCGCCGACCTTGCCGAACGCGTCGGCAGGGTGGGGGAACAGCTCGAGGGCGGCGAGCAGGCCGGAAGCGACGAGCAGCGGCTGCGCCACGGCGGTGTCGCGGATGGTGTCGGCGTCGGCCTTGGTGCCGTAGTGGACGAGGTCCATGTCGGCGACGGCGGAGAGCCACGCCAACCGACCGGCGAAGGTCTCCTCCTCCAGCCAGGGGGAGAGGAATCCGGGGGTCTGGGCGCCTTGGCCCGGGGCGACGATGACTAGCACCCCTCCACTGTGCCCGGATCGGGCCGGCTTCAGCAGCACCGGCGCGAACGAAGATCGGTGGCGCGTCTTTGTAGGGTTCCTACAAAGTGGTGCTGGGCGTCGACTCCGGTGGCAGGAGCCGGCCGAGGGTCAGCGCGACCCGGTAGGTGTAGGCGTCGCGCGGGTCGGTCGCGGTCAGCCCAGTGACATCCGCGGCCCGGCGCAGGCGGTAACGGACGGTGTTCGCGTGCACGAACATCGCGCGGGCGGTCGCCTCGATCGAGCCGCCGTGGTCGAGGAACGACGAGAGGGTGTCCAAGGCCGCCGAACCCGCCTCGACCAGCGGTTTGTACACCGACACGACGAGTTGGCGGCGGGCGTGCCCGTCCCCCGAGAGAGCGCGCTCGGGCAGCAGGTCATCGGCCGTGACGGGCCGCGGGGCGTCGGGCCAGCCAGGGGCGGCGCGCAGCCCCGCGACGGCTGCACGCGCCGAGATGTGAGCCTGCACGAGCTCGGTCACCACCGGACCCACGACCACCGGGCCGTCGCCGAAGTGGCCGGCGATCGATGCCCCGGCTTTGTCGGGGTTGTCCACCCCGCCGAGTACGACGACGAGGCGGTCGCCCTGCACGGCGCAGAGGGCGTCGAGGCCCGCGTGCCTCGCCGACCGTCGTACCTCGTCGATGGTGCTCTCGCGGTCGCGGTCGGACTCGCCGTCCAGCGTCGCCGGGACCCGGCCGAGGACCACCGCGACGTCACCACGGGCCTGCCAGCCGAGGGCGCTGGCGCGCGAACGCACGGTCTCATCGGCCTCTGCCCGCAGGACGGAGTCGACCACGAGGGCCTCCAGCCTCGCGTCCCAGGCACCGCGCATCTCCGCGGCCTTGGCGTAGACCTCCGCGGTGGCGAAGGCGACCTCCCGGGCGTAGCGCACGACGGCCTCCTGCACCGACGGTGCATCCTCCTCGCCGACGGCCGCGACGAGGTTCGCCTCGACCACCTCGATGCTCAGCCGCACCATCTCCACGGTCTGGTGCAGGCTCACCACTCCCGTCAGGGCACGCGGGGCCGCTCCGAAGACCTCGGCGGTCAGCGGGGAGTCGGGGGTCGGCTCGCGGTACCAGGCGACGAACGCGTTGATTCCGGCCTGGACGATCAGGCCGATCCACGACCTGTTCTCTGCGGAGAGCTGCCGGAACCACGGCATGTCTCGCTCCATGCGTGCGAGAGCCGCAGTGGTCAGGTCGCCCACCGACGTGTGCAGTCGCCGGGCGATCTGCGCGCGGGTACGTCGCCGGGGGGCTGTCACAGGCCGAGCGTAGTCCCACGCTCTGTGGCAGGCGAGAAGGACACGTCTAGACCCGAGTCGGGCCACCGTCCGACATGCGGGAAAACTCAATGTGCACAGGGTGTCCGGGCCTCGACGGCATGGTCGTTGTGGTTACCATCCCTGCACGCACCCGTGAGGAGCATCACCCATGCTGACGAGGTTCGAGGTCCAGCACCTCACCATCCACGGGCACAGGCGTGCCTTCGTGAAGGTCGGCACCGGACCAGCCCTCCTTCTCCTGCACGGTCTCGGGTGCGACCACACCACGTGGCAGCCGGTGATCGCCGCGCTCTCACGCCGCTACACCGTGATCGCCCCGGACCTTCTGGGGCACGGCAAGTCCGACAAGCCACGGGCCGACTACAGCGTGGGCGGCTACGCGAACGGGATGCGCGACCTGCTCACCGTCCTCGGCATCGACAAGGTGACCGTCGTCGGGCACAGCTTCGGCGGTGGCGTGGCGATGCAGTTCGCCTACCAGTTCCCCGAGCGCACCGAGCGGATGGTCCTCGTGGCGCCGGGAGGCATCGGCCGCGAGGTCACCCCGGCCATCCGGGCGATCTCCCTGCCCGGGTTCCAGACGCTCATGGGCGTCGCCACGATGCCCGGGCTCCTGCAGGCGATGAAGCTCGCGTTGCGCGGGCTCTCCGCGACAGGCATCTCCCACGCGCGTGACCTCGACGAGGTCGCCGACATCGTCCAGCACCTCTCGGACCGCAAGGCCCGGGCCGCGATCACGCACGTGGTCCGCGCGGTCGTCGACTGGCGCGGCCAGGTGGTCACGATGGCCGACCGTGCGTATCTCACGCACGCCATGCCGATGTGCGTCATCTGGGGGACCGACGACGTGGTGATCCCGGCCCGCCATGCCCGCCTGGCCCAGCAGATCGCCCCCGAAGCGACGGTCGAGGTGATGCCGAACGCCGGCCACTTCCCGCACAAGGACCATCCTCAGCGCTTCGTGAAGCTCCTCAACGACTTCATCCGGTCGACCGAACCGGCCGTCTACGACCGCGACCGCTGGCGGGAGCTCCTCGAGAACGGCCTCGACGCCGACATCACCTCACGCGAGGCCGTCGCCGAGGTCGTCGAGATCGCCTGACACCCGGCCGCCCGATTACCAAGGTATGCAGGCGTTTGGCCGCTTCCCACGGCGAACTTGCCATGGGAAGCGGCAGTTCTCCGAGGGAGGCTCGGAACTCGGCGCCACGCCTGCCATGACGATCCTCGTGGACCAGAACATCACCTGAAACGACGATCCGCCTGCCGTTGCCGCCCAGGTGGACGAGAACGACAGGCGGATCCGGCCGCCAGGAGGGGTCAGGCGTCCCCGCCCTCCTGCTTCACGCCTCGGACGGCAGTCGGGTCGTCGATGCGGTACTTGTCGAACGCTTCCTGGACCGTCTCGCGCTTGATCTCCCCGCGGTCGGCGAGGACCTGCAGCGCCGCCACCACGACCGACTGGGCGTCGACGTGGAAGTAGCGGCGGGCGGCGGGACGAGTGTCGGCGAAGCCGAAGCCGTCGGTGCCGAGCACGTGGTAGTCGCCCGGGACCCACTTGGCGATCTGGTAGGGAACCGCGCACATGTAGTCGCTGACCGCCACGAACGGGCCGGCAGCCTCCTTGAGCTTGTGCGTGACGTACGGCGTCCGGGCGTCCTCGGACGGGTGGAGCAGGTTGTACTCCTCCGCAGCCACTGCGTCACGAGCCAGCTCGTTCCAGGACGTGACCGACCACGTGTCCGCGGCGACGCCCCAGTCCTCGGCCAGCAGACGCTGCGCGTCGGTGATCCAGGGGAAGCCGACGCCCGAGGCGAGCAGCTGCACCCGCGGCGGGTTCTCAGCCTCCACCTTCGGCGGCACCGCGAAGTGGTACATGCCCTTGAGCAGCCCCTCGACGTCGATGTTCTCGGGCTCCTTGGGCTGCACCGTCGGCTCGTTGTAGACGGTGAGGTAGTAGATGACACTCTCGCCGTGGGGGTGCTCGTCGCTGGACCCGTACATCCGGCGCAGGCCGTCCTGGACGATGTGGCTGACCTCGTGGGCCATGGCCGGGTCGTAGTGCACGACCGCCGGGTTCGTCGCCGCGAGGAGCGGGGAGTGTCCGTCGGCGTGCTGGAGGCCTTCACCGGTCAGCGTCGTACGACCCGCCGTGGCACCGATCAGGAAGCCGCGCGCGAGCTGATCGGCCATCGCCCAGATGGAGTCGCCGGTCCGCTGGAAACCGAACATCGAGTAGAAGATGTAGAAGGGGATCATCGGCTCGCCGAGCGTGGAGTACGCCGACCCCGCGGCGGTCGCGGAGGCCACGGCGCCCGCCTCGGAGATGCCCTCGTGGAGCATCTGGCCCTGTGCTGACTCCTTGTAGGTGAGCAGCAGCTTCCTGTCGACCGACTCGTAGGTCTGCCCGGACGGCTGGTAGATCTTCGCGGTCGGGAACATCGAGTCCATGCCGAAGGTGCGGAACTCGTCCGGAGCGATCGGCACGATGCGCTTGCCGATCTCCGGGTCCTTCATGAGGTCCTTCAGCAGCCGGACGAGGGCCATCGTGGTCGCGATCGCCTGCTTGCCCGAGCCCTGCTTGAGCTCGTCGTACATCTTGTCGCCGGGCAGCGTGAGCGGCTTCGATCGCACCACGCGCTTGGGCAGCGAGCCGCCGAGCTGGCGACGCCGCTCCATCATGTACTCGATCTCGGGGGCGTCCTGGCCGGGGTGGTAGAACGGCGCGACCTCGGCCCCGTCGATCTGCCTGTCGCTGATCGGGAGGTGGAGCCGGTCGCGGAACTTCTTCAGGTCGTCCTTGGTCAGCTTCTTCATCTGGTGCGTGGCGTTGCGACCCTCGAGGGCGTCGATCGTCCAGCCCTTGATGGTCTTGGCGAGGATCACCGTCGGCTGGCCGACATGCTCGGAGGCCGCCTTGAACGCCGAGTAGACCTTGCGGTAGTCGTGCCCGCCGCGCGGCAGCTTGCGCAGGTCCTCGTCCGACATGTGCTCGACCATCCGCCGCAGACGCGGGTCACCGCCGAAGAAGTGGTCGCGGATGTACTCGCCGGACTCCACCGAGTAGGTCTGGAACTGGCCGTCGGGGGTGGTGTTCATCCGGTTCACGAGAGCGCCGTCGACGTCCTTGGCGAGGATGTCGTCCCACTCGCGACCCCAGACCACCTTGATGACGTTCCAGCCGGCCCCGCGGAAGACGGACTCGAGCTCCTGGATGATCTTGCCGTTGCCGCGCACCGGGCCGTCGAGCTGCTGGAGGTTGCAGTTCACGACGAACGTGAGGTTGTCGAGCTCCTCCCGGGCCGCGAGGCTGATCGCGCCCAGCGACTCGGGCTCGCCCATCTCGCCGTCGCCGAGGAACGCCCAGACGTTCTGCTGGCTGGTGTCCTTGATCCCGCGGTTGTGCATGTAGCGGTTGAACCGCGCCTGGTAGATCGACGACAGCGCGGTGATGCCCATCGAGACGGTCGGGAACTCCCAGAACTCCGGCATCAGCCGCGGGTGGGGGTACGACGGGAGGCCCTTGCCCACACCGTGCTGGACCTCCTGGCGGAACTTGGAGAGCTGGTCGTCGGTGAGCCGGCCCTCGAGGAACGCACGCGCGTAGATGCCGGGGGAGCCGTGACCCTGGATGAAGATCTGGTCGCCACCGCCCGGGTGGTCCTTGCCGCGGAAGAAGTGGTTGAAGCCGACCTCGTAGAGCGCGGCCGCCGACTGGTAGGTGGCGATGTGACCGCCGACCTCCAGGCCCTTGCGGTTCGCAGCCGAGACCATGACCGCGGCGTTCCAGCGGATGAACGCGCGGACCCGGCGCTCGATGTCCTCGTCGCCGGGGAACCACGGCTCGCGCTCGGGCGGGATCGTGTTGATGTAGTCGGTGCTGCGCAGGGAAGGAACCCCGACCTGCCTCTGACGGGCCCGTTCGAGAAGCTTCAGCATCACGTAGCGGGCACGGGTCTTGCCCCGCTCGTCGAGGAGCGCGTCGAGGGAGTCGATCCACTCCTGCGTCTCGTCGGGGTCGATGTCAGGAAGCTGCGTGGGAAGTCCCTCGTGAATGATCGAGGGAGTCCCGGGGCGGTCGTTGGTGTTCGACACGATTCCTCTGCTCTCAGATACACGTCGTTGTGCGGCCGAGGGTCCAGGGTCATGGAAACCCTCACAATGCATCGTGTCACGCGCGGGGCAATAGCAAAATTTACCCATCGGTAGCCTCGTCGGTCGGGGACGAGGCGTCGGTCACACGGGCTGAAGCGGGGTGGCGAGACCGGAGGGGAGTACGACGGTCAGCGGGTCGCCCGGGCGCACCACGCCACCCGCGACCACCACGCCCATGACGCCCGCCTTGCGGAACCGCCGCCCCTCGTCGTCGACGCCCCACATGTGCTTCATCAGGCCGGCCTCGAACGCGTCGATGAGACGGCACGGTGTGCGCAGCCCGGTCAGCCGGACCTCGGCCTCTGCCCCGAGCCCGAGCACCGTGCCGGAGGGGAGCCCAAGGAGGTCCACGCCTGTGGTGGTGACGTTCTCGCCGAGGTCGCCGGGCCGCAGGGCGTGGCCGTGCCGGGCCATGTCCTCGAGGAGCTCGGTGCCGATGAGATGCACCTGCCGCAGATTGGGGCGCTCGGGGTCCTTGCGCCGGTCGAACCTGTGTCGCACCGTCGTACCGCAGTGCGCGTCACCCTCGACGCCGAGACCGGCGAGCAGCAGCGCCTCGAGTGCGGGGGCCTTCGAGAAGTGGTGCACCGCGCTCACATTGACCGATGTCACATGTGCCCCGAGACCGGCAACACCCCCGCCCGCAACCGCCCGATCCATGCCATCAGGGTGACACCGTCACAGGACACGCAAGGTCACTGGGGTTGCGCAGGCGTGTGACTTCCGGTGGACTACCCGACAGCACGGGAGCACGCAGGGTGCTTTCACATGTCGTTTTGGAGGGGCAAGTTGAGCGCGACCGCGGGTGGCCACGAAGGCACCGCCACCCAGACCGGTGGTAATCGTCTGGGATTCAAGCCCGGAATGGTCATCCAGGAGCTCGGTTGGGACGAGGACGTCGATGACGCCCTGAGGGTCCAGATCGAGGACGCCGTCGACGGCGACCTGGTGGACGGGGAGTACGGCAACGTCGTAGATGCGGTCATCTTGTGGTGGCGCGACGACGACGGTGACCTGGGGGACGCCCTGATGGACGCCCTGACGGACCTCGTCGGCGGTGGCGTGATCTGGCTGCTGACTCCCAAGGTGGGCCAGCCCGGCCACGTCGACCCCGCGGACATCCAGGAGGCGTCGCAGGTCGCAGGCCTCGCGACCACCTCCACCGCCGGAGTCAGCCAGGACTGGACCGCCAGTCGCCTGGTGGCGCCCAAGTCCGCTCACTGACCGCTGTCGGCCAGGACCGCCCCGACCCTCCTGGAGCGGCTCCGAGACGCCGGTACCCAGTTGTGTAAACCGCCGTTACAGTTGGTCGGACTCGACGGAGGAGGACCAACTCGATGAAGGCCAAGGCCGCGGCTCTGCTCGACAAGGAGCTCACCGCGCTGCGCGTGCTCACGTCATCCGGCGTGATCCGCCCCTACCCGCCGCACGTGCTGTTCCGGATGGTCAAGGTCCTGCGCAGGTGGGGGCTCGGCCCGGCCGGCGGGTTCGTCACGCTGGCGGTCCGGGCGCCGGACCAGGTCGCCATCGTCGACGAGCGCGGCGAAATCACATGGCGGGAGCTGCACGAGCGCAGCAACGCCCTCGCCCGCGGCCTGCGGGACCTCGGTGTGGGAGAGGGCGACAGCGTCGCGGTGCTCTGCCGCAACCATCGGGGCTTCGTCGAGGCGACCATCGGGGTCGCCAAGCTCGGCGCGGACCTGCTTTACCTCAACACCGCCTTCGCCGCGCCGCAGCTCGGTGACGTGTGCGAGCGCGAGAAGCCGGCCGCGCTGATCTACGACGAGGAGTTCGACCAGCTCATCGACGACGCACGGATCGACGTACACAAGATCCACGCCTGGCAGGACGGCGAGACCGACCTGCCGACGCTCGAGAAGCTGATCCGCTCCGGCTCCACCGCCGACCTCACACCGCCCCAGCGCCGTTCGCGGTCGGTCATCCTCACCTCGGGCACGACCGGTACGCCGAAGGGGGCGCCCCGCAGCGAAGGGAACTTCGACGCGGCTGTCGCCCTGCTGTCCCGCCTGCCGCTCAAGCGTGGCTGGCGGACGCACATCGCGGCCCCGCTGTTCCACACCTGGGGATGGGCCCACCTGGCCCTCGCCATGCTGCTGGGTAGCACCGTCGTGCTGCGGCGCAAGTTCGATCCCGAGGAGTGCCTGAGGACGGTCACCGAGGAGAACTGTGACTCCCTCGCCGTGATCCCCGTGATGCTGCAGCGCATCCTCCAGCTGCCCGAAGCGACGTTGAAGTCCTATGACCTCTCCAACGTCAAGGTGGTGGCAGCCTCCGGGTCGGCGCTGCCCGGCGACCTCGGCACGAACTGGATGGACCACTTCGGCGAGCACCTCTACAACATCTACGGCTCCACCGAGGTCGCGTGGGCGACGATCGCGCAGCCGCAGGACCTCCGCGACGCCCCCGGCACCGCCGGCAAGCCGCCGCACTCGACCGTCGTCAAGGTGTACGACAGCCACGGCCACGAGCTCCAGGCGGGGGAGGCGGGGCGCATCTTCGTCGGCAACTCGATGCTCTTCGACGGCTACACCGGAGGTGGCACGAAGGACACGATCGACGGCCTGATGGCAACCGGCGACGTGGGCCGCTTCGACGAGAACGGTCACCTGTTCGTCGAGGGCCGTGACGACGAGATGATCGTGTCCGGAGGCGAGAACGTCTTCCCCAAGGAGGTCGAGGACTGCCTCCACCGGCACGACGCCGTCGAGGACGTGGCCGCGATCGGTGTCGACGACGAGGACTTCGGCAAGCGCCTGCGTGCCTTCGTCGTACTCACCTCCCCGGATGCGGCGGGCGAGGACGAGCTGAAGGCCCACGTGAAGGCCAACCTCGCGCGCTACAAGGTCCCGCGTGAGATCGTCTTCATCGACGAGCTGCCCCGCAACGCCACAGGCAAGATCCTCAAGCGAGAGCTGGCCGAGCGCGAGTGACCCTGAGCGTCGGAGACCTCGCACCTGACTTCACCCTTCGCGACCAGCACGGTCGCCGTCGATCGCTGAGCGCCCTGCGCGGCGAGCGGTCGGTGGTTGTCGTGTTCTTCCCGTTCGCCTTCAGCGGTGTGTGCACGGGTGAGCTGCGGGACCTTCGCGAGCAGGCCGGGCGGATCAGTGGGGCGGCGGGCTGAGCTCCTCGCGATCTCGTGCGACCCGATGTTCGCGCTGCGCGTCTTCGCCGACCAGGACCGGCTCGAGTTCCCGCTGCTCTCCGACTTCTGGCCGCACGGTGAGGTGGCTACGTCGTACGCCGTCTTCGACGCAGAGCACGGATGTCCGACGAGGTCTTCGTTCGTGATCGACGCCGGAGGGCGGCTGCGTTGGAGCGTGCACAACGCGATGGGGGAGGCCCGGAGCGTGGACGACTACGTGCGGGCTCTCGAGGCGCTCTAGGCCGATGCGGGCGCGAAGGTAAAGAATCGGCGCGAGGTTTCCAGATTTCCTCGATTCCCCTGACAGCGCACCCCGTCGGTGGGTTGAATAGTCATTGCTACGACCGCTGGTGACCCGAGACGCCAGCGGTCGTACGCGTTTCTGGACACTTCTCGGTCCAGTCCCGGGACGGCTTTTGTCCGTCTGATCGCGCCTCGCGTAGGCTGTGGCCCGCTTCGGGGCGTATAGCTCAGCGGTAGAGCACCTCCCTTACAAGGAGGTGGTCGCAGGTTCGATCCCTGCTGCGCCCACCGATGTGATGTCGCAAGACATCGGAATAGCCCGAACCCTCGTTTGAGGGTTCGGGCTAGTCTTTTTCGGCGGTGGTTCGGGCGTGGGTTCGTCCGACGCCGATGTGGTGCAGGCGGCCTCCGTGTCGGAGGGTGACAGTGCCGGAGGCACCGACCCGCTTTGCGCGGGATCGCGGTCGGCTGGGTGGGCGCCCGCTGAAGCCGATGAGCGAGCTTGACGGAACCGTAGGCGCGACTTCGACAGCCGGATCAGGTGTTCGACTCGAACACCGATGACCAGAGGTCGTTCTCCGCATACAGGGCGTGAACGCGTCCAGTTCGACTTCGGCGCTGTGTGGGGCGCCGTCGGCCTGTCGGCGACCCACCACTCCGACCCCGGACGGCCGGCAGAAGCGTAGGCGCGTGACCCTGGATCCAGCCTCTCGTACGACGGCCGTGCCTGGGCGACGACCTCGCGGTGCGCTGGCTCCCACAGCCGGACCGAACCGTCGCCTTCGGTGCCAAGCACAACCGTGTCGAACACCACCTCCACACCACGGCGTCGGCGCCGTTCGGTCCGGTGGCGGCCGCGACCAGATGGCCCGGAGACACCCGCTCCACTCGCGGGAAGGGGACATCGGGGCGAACCCGACCGAACTGACTTCGCCGTGGCTCCAAACTCCACAGGGTTCGTCGACGCGTATTACCCGAGCAGCTCGAAGTGGTGATGAGTTGCCTCGCCCGCACCCGTCATACCTACGACACGATGAGACGGAAGGATGACGTGATGAGTGCGGACACGCGACTGGAGGAGCGGGGCTTGAGCGGTCTGGGCGAGGTCGACGAGTCGGCGTTCTCGGGGCTGGCGGAGCGGCATCGCCGGGAGCTGCACGTGCACTGCTATCGGATGCTCGGGTCGTTCGAGGACGCCGAGGACACCGTGCAGGAGACGTTCCTCCGTGCCTGGCGGCGGCGGGCGACCTTTGAGGGGCGGTCGACGTTCCGGGCTTGGCTGTACCGCATCGCTACCAACGCCTGCCTGGACCTCCTCGCCAAGCGCCGCCCGGAGGCCGCCACCGGCGGCGAGGTGCTGTGGCTGCAGCCCTACCCGGACCGGTTGCTCGACGAGCTGCCTGCGGACGACGCGGACGAGCCAGAGACCGTCGCCGTCGCGCAGGAGACGATCGAGCTGGCGTACCTGGTCGCAGTCCAACACCTCGCACCGCGCCCGCGGGCCGTGCTGATCCTGCGGGATGTGCTCGGCTGGCCGGCGAAGGACGTCGCGGAACTCCTCGGGGACACCGTCAACTCGGTGAACAGTGCGCTGCAGCGGGCCCGCGCCGGCATGCGGGAGCACCTGCCCGCCGAGCGGCAGGACTGGACCGGCGGCGAGGAGGACGCCGGGACGCGTGAGGTGGTGCGCCGCTACATCGACGCGGGCGTGGCCACGGACATCGACGGACTCGCCGCACTGCTGCGGGACGACATCCGCTGCTCGATGCCGCCCACTCCGGGCCTATATGTCGGCCGCGACGCAGTGGTGAACGACTGGGTCGAGAGCGGTTTCGAGGACCTGAAGCACCTCCGCGCCGTCCTCACCTCCGTGAACCGGCAACCCGCGGTCGCCTTCTACATGTGGCGGAAGCGGGAGGGCGCGTATCTGCCGCTGACGATCGACGTCCTGCGCGTCACCGGCGGGGCGATCACCGAGATCGTCACGTTCCACGACGACCAGTTCCCCCGGCTCGGGCTGCCGGAGCGCCTGCCGGCGGACGGCACGGAGTAGTCCCGGTGTGGACGCTCGCGTTGCGCGGTGGCGCGCGTGTCGCGGTTGTCGAGGCGGTCGCGGTGGAGTGGTGTGACGTGTTCGGCGTCGCCACCCGCAGCCGGGTGCAGCTGGAGCTGCGCGACGGCAAGCCCCGGCCGTCCCACCGCGAGGGTGCGCATCGTCACGCCCAGGGTGTCGCTGACCGCGATCTCGTTGGACGATCTCCATCCGGCACATCCGGATGCCGCAGACAGGGAACTCGCTGAAGTGCCGATGATCGGGTGTCAGGGCCGGAGCGCGTAGATGCGGTCAGTCAGGGCCATGGCTGCGGCTGACGCTTCGCTGCGGAGCTCGGTCCAGTCGTCGCGGACCTCGCCGCGATAAGCCCTCGCAGCGAGGTCCAGGATGTGCGCGTGTGCCGAGGTGAGGATCGAACAGACGTCGGCCGCGGCCACATCCTTCGGTGCGATGCGGCCGGTGCAGAGCGTGAAGAGGATGCGAGCGAGCGTGAGAAGGACGTTGCGTTCGTCGCCGACGAGGTCGTCGAGCAGGCTGGGCAGGGCGTCGAACATCGACTGCGTCAGGTGCTCCCGGGGCACGGGATCGGTGAGCTCGGCCAGCGGCGGACCCAAAAGCGCGGACGAGTGCTGGCGGGCGGACGTGAGGAGGACAGGAAGGTTGGGATCGGCCTCGCGGTGGGGTAGGCGGCCAGCCTCGTAATCGGTTCGGAGCCACTCCCCGTAAAGAAAGTCGCGCATGGCCGGGTAGCGCCAGGGCTTGATGTCGTCCAAGACGAGGGAGTTCAGCTCGATAGGTCGGCCCGGCTGCCTGGTGGCACGTCTTCCCGAGTAGGCCAGGAGGTGCTCGATGAGAGTGCGCCGTTCGACGGCCTGTAGCGGCACGCGGGTGATGAGCAAGATGTCGAGGTCGCTCTCAGGGCGCAGCCCGCCGTCGCAGTACGAGCCGGTCAGGTACATGGCCACGGGTGAGCCTGGGGCGTCTCGTGTGATCAGCTCTTGGAGAGTCTGGATCGTCGTTGCCAAGGCAAAGCCTTTCGGAGCTGGTACCGGATGCGCAGCCGATTATCCGTCGACGCGACTAGGCGACCGGCTCGGTGCGACCTTTCCGCACATGCCGCAGCGAGGTAGACGGAACTGCCGATGAGCAGTGGGAGCTGCTGGAGCGGGTGTTCAACGCACCGGGCAAGCGGGGCCGTAAGCACGCGGCGGACCTGCGAACGGTGGTGGACGCGATGCTGTACATCGCGCAGACGGGTTTCCAGTGGCGCTACCTGCCGGAGTCGTTCGGGCCGTGGACGCGGGTGTGGTCGCAGTTTCGTCGCTGGTCGCGCAACGGCACGTGGGCGCGCGTCCTCGCAGCGCTGTCAGTGGTGCACCTCTGGAACCAGGAAGGGGCATAGTTCACCGAGGATCATGCGGCCTCAGTGTCTTTCGGGCGGAGCGCCACGAACGGGTGGGTGCGGACGAACTCGTGGAGCGCGGCTTCGGAGCGCAGGTCCGGCCAGTCAAGGATGCGGGTGGCCAGGCGCACCCGGTAGGGGTGGCTGCGTACGAAGTCGCTGGCGACCGCGACGCTCTCATCCTCGGAGAGGAACCGGTGCTGCGGCGTGTATGAGTCCCGGCCAACGTCCACGCGGAGCGCGGGTCGGGCGCGGATGTTCCGCACCCAGTCGGATTTCGGACCCCAGCCGGAGAAGATGATCACCTCACGGGTGATGGGGTCGTAGTGCATCACCATCGCCGTCATCAGATGCGGCTGCCCGGTCTTGCGTCCGGCGTGGACCAGCAGCATGAACGTGCGGCCGAGCAGCCAGCCCCACCGACGGCGGTAGAGGACCAGGGGGAGCCGGAACGCTGCGAGTGCCAAACGGCCTGGTCGTCGCCGCAATCCAAGTAGGGGCCGTGTGTGCTGGCTCGGGCCCGCTCCGATGATCTTCATGGGTCCGACCTCCATCCGCGCGACCCGGGCGCGGGGCGCCACATCTTCAGGCAAGACCCCGGGTGCGGGTGCCGCCAGAGCCATTAGGCCCGCAGGGATCGATGCGACCTTTGACTTCAAGTGCTTGAAGTTCCTACCGTTGATGCAGTGAGTGCACATACCGCCCAGCGCACCTACACGATCAAGGAAGCAGCCGCCCTGACCGGTCTCCCGGCCAGCACGCTGCGCTACTACGAGTCGATCGGAGTGATCGCGCCGGTCAGCCGCGGCGCGAGCAGCAAGCACCGGGTCTACGACGAGGACGACCTGGACCAGCTGATGTGGGTCGCGTGCCTGGCCGCCACCGGCATGTCGGTGACTGACATGCGGCAGTACGTGGCGAACGGGCAGCTGGGTATCTCCGCTGCTGGCGAGCAGATCGAACTGCTTGCTCAGCAGGAGCGGCGGCTGACGCTCGAGGCCGAACACATCGCGCTGCGGCAGCGATATGTCCGGCTGAAGATCGACTACTGGCACGCGGTTCAGGCGGGCGATCACGCCCGTGTCGAGCTGCTGTCGGCCGAGGCGCGCGCGCTGGCCGACGAGCTCAAGCAAGCCAGAAAGCAGTAGCCCGACCGCGCGCCCACCTGCGGACCCGCTGGGTCCGCAGGTCAACAACGGCGACGCCGACTGACATCGTCGGCAGCTTCGAGCTGCCTGACCGCCGGGTACGCCGCATCACCGCTCAACCACCCAACCCGCACGACACAGAGATAGGGGAACACCTCCACATGCGCGTCAACGCCTACGCCGCTCCCGCCGCCGGCCATCCGCTGGCCCTGACCACCATCGACCGTCGCGACGTCGGAACCAACGACGTCCTCATCGAGATCCAGTACGCCGGCATCTGTCACTCCGACATCCACACGGTCAACGGCGACTGGGGCCCGCAGCCCTTCCCGGTCGTGCCCGGCCACGAGATCGTCGGCATCGTCACCGAGGTCGGCTCCGCCGTGACCAAGCACAAGGTTGGCGATCGCGTCGGCGTCGGCTGCATGGTGAACTCCTGTCGTGAGTGCGCCAACTGCCGCAACGGCGACGAGCAGTACTGCCTCAATGCAGGGGTTCCTACCTACGCGGGCACTGACCGCGACGGCACCACCACCCAAGGCGGCTACTCCACCCACGTCGTGGTCGACGCTGACTTCGTCCTCTCAGTGCCCGACGGCATCGAGCCCGCCGCCGCGGCGCCGCTGCTGTGTGCCGGCATCACGACGTACTCCCCGCTGCGCCATTGGGGCGCCGGTCCCGGCAAGAAGGTCGCCATCGTCGGCCTCGGGGGCCTGGGCCACATGGGTGTCAAGATCGCCCACGCTCTCGGCGCGGAGGTCACCGTGCTCTCCCAGTCGCTGAAGAAGCAGGAGGACGGCCTCCGGCTCGGCGCAGACCACTACCACGCCACCAGCGACCCGGACACCTTCGAGCAGCTCGCCGGTCAGTTCGACCTCATCATCAACACGGTAAGCGCCCATATCGACGTCGACGCCTACCTCGGACTGCTCGCCGTCGACGGGACCCTGGTCAACGTCGGCGCCCCCGCCGAGCCGCTGAGCCTCAACGCGTTCTCGCTCATCAGCGCCCGACGGTCCTACGCCGGCTCCATGATCGGCGGCATCGCCCAGACCCAGGAGATGCTCGACTTCTGTGCCGAGCACCACATCGGCGCCGACGTCGAGGTCATCTCAGCCGACCAGATCAACCAGGCATACGAACGGGTACTGGCCTCCGACGTCCGCTACCGCTTCGTCATCGACGCAAGCACCCTCGCCTGAACAACCCGCCAGGAGCGCCCGTCCGACCCAAGTTGGACGGGCGCTCTTCGCATCCGTGGGCATCCCGCCTCTGGTAGACACGCTCACCTGACCTGAGCTGCCCAGAATGGGGGATTCCACGCCCCATCTCCGCCGGTACCTTCGCAACTGGCGACCAAGGGAGCGACTCCCTTGCGTGGGGGCGGGCCGGGGGGAGGTCTGCCGGCGCGGCCGCCAGAAGGGGCACGCGATGTTCGGTTGTCGGGGGAACGTCTGTCTCGGCGTGCTCGTGCTGCTCGCTGCGAGCCTGGTCGCGCTCGGGGCGCGCTCCACCCCAGCGCGCGCGGCCGAGACGCTTCCAGCCGGTTTCGTCCTCACCGACATCCCGACCGGTCAGGCACCCCTCGACCTGACCGACTTCGCATACCTGCCGGACGGCAGCGCACTCACCACCGGCAAGAGTGGGCGGGTCACCTGGGTGCCCGAGCGCGGGCAGCCGAGGACCCTGGCTCGGCTCGTCACCGACGCACGGGTCGACGCCGGCCTGGTCGGTGTCGGCGTTTCCCCCGACTACAGCCGGACCGGCCACGTCTACCTCACCCGCTCCTTGCCGGCCCGGTCCGGCGTCCGGCTGCGGCTCTCCCGCTTCACGGTGCGAGGCGGTGCACGCCCCGAGCGCCTGGCCGAGGAGAAGGTCCTGCTGGAGTTTCGGGCGCCCGACTTGATGCACGCCATGACCACCGTGCTTCCCGACACCGAGGGGACCCTGTGGGTATCCGTCGGAGACCTGCGTGACGCCGGCAAGGTCATCCCAAGCGTGGTCAACGCGATGCGGCTGGGCACGCCGGCGGGCAAGCTCCTACGCATCACACCGAGCGGTGCCGGTGTCTCGTCCAACCCCTACTACGATCCTCGCCGCCCGAGGTCATGGCGGAGCCGCACGTACGCTCGTGGCTTCCGCAGCCCGTTCCGGTTCTCCCTGGACCCCACGACCGGTGCGCCGATCCTCGGCGACGTCGGCTGGGCGACCTGGGAGGAGATCGACCTGGTCGAACCGGGCGGCAACTACAAGTGGCCTTGCTGGGAGGCACGCGCACGCACGCCGGGCTACACCGACCTCGCACGCTGCCGTGGCGTGGCGAACACCCCGCCGCTGTGGCGCTACAGGCATGGCAGCGGGCCGCTGCAGGGCAACTCCGTCACGGGGGGAATCGTCTACACGGGCTTCAGCTATCCCGCTGCCTATCGCGGCGCCTACTTCTTCGGCGACTACGCGGCGGGCAAGATCTGGACGATGAGGATCGGGTCGTCGGGGAGGCTGGTGCAGGCACCGAAGCGCCGTTCGCGACCGATGTGGGCGGCCCGGTGAGGTTCGCTGCGGCACCGAACGGTGACGTCGTGTTCGCCGACATCATCTCCGGGTCCCTGCGGCGCCTCAGCTACTCGCCGGGGAACGTAACGCCCGTGGCGGCGGCGTCCACCAGGACGAACCCCAGGACGAGGAGGGTCACCTTCGATGCGAGCCCCTCGGTCGACCAAGACGGGGACCCCCTGACCTATGAGTGGAGCTTCGGAGACGGTACGACGGGAACGGGCCGGTCCGTCTCCCACACCTACTCGACCGGGAAGCGTGTCCGGGCGCGGCTCACCGTGACCGACCCGCTCGGCGCCTCGAGCACGGTGGTGATCCGGGTTGCGCCCTCGAACCACTCACCTCGGCTGAGACTGAGCACGCCGGGGAAGGCGAAGTTCGCTGTGGGTCAAAGCGTCCGCCTGTCCGCGGTGGCGAACGACGCCGAGGACGGTCCCTTACGGGTGCGGTGGACCAGTGCGCTCGTCCACTGCGCGGCGACCACGACCTGTCACGCCCATCCAGGGGCCGGAAGCAAGGGACGCGTGTGGGAGCACGGCTTCACCGATCATCCCGACACGCACATGCTCATCACGGCGATCGCTCGCGACTCGGCGGGAGTGCGCGTGACGAAGTCCTACACGGCGCGGCCACGGCTGCACAGACTGCGGTTGGTCTCCAACCGGCCCGCCGCACTCGAGATTCGCGCAGGCGCTGCGACGCGAACCGCGATGGTCACCGAGGGCGCGAGGGTCGAGGTGGCCGCGGCCAAGTTCGCCACCAGCGGCAAGGCGCGGTTCCGGGGCTGGAGCGACGGCGTCGAAGCGACGGGTACGCACGGTCACGATCGGCTCGCACGACCTGACGCTCCGGGCCAGGTACCGCAGACCGAGCTAGTGGTCGCCGGCGGCGCAGGTCGCTCATCCCCGACATCGGGTACTTCAGGACCAGATCGGTCCACATCTCTGGTCAGGCCCGACCCCGCGCGGCTAGCGTGCGGCTACTCGTGAACTCACCATTGGGGGACAGCATGGTCGGACGAACGCCTGCAGCTCGGGTACTCGCAGGAGGAGCGGCGGTGGCCGCGCTGGTCGCGGGACAGGTCGGTGCCGCGGCAGCGCCGGGTGATCCGGGATCTCCGCGCTACACCGAGGGGAGTGCCGGCATCGGGGACCCCTACTTCCCCTTCGCGGGCAACGGGGGAATCGACGTGACGCACTACGACCTGAAGCTGCGCTACACACCACCGGCGCCGGCACCCGCTCCGCTGGAGGGAACGCTGAAGGCGACAGCCACGATCGACCTGGTCCCGACCCAGGACCTCGACCGGTTCAACCTCGACCTCCGCGGCCTGACCGCGACGAAGGTGACCATCGACGGCAAGCCGGTGGACTTCAGCCAGGTCGAGAACGAGGCCGAGCGCAAGCATGAGCTCGTCATCACTCCCCGGCCGAAGCTGAAGAGCGGGCACCCGGTGACCGTCGTCGTCGAGTACGGCGGAACGACCACCCGACCGACCGACATCGAGGGCGTCCTCTACGGCTGGGTGACCACCCGGGACGGCGCCATGGTGGCGAACGAGCCGGAGGGATCCTCGACCTGGTTCCCGGTCAACGACCACCCGCGCGACAAGGCCACCTACGCCTTCGACATCACCGTCCCCGACGGACTGGTCGCCGTCGCGAACGGGGACCTCGTCGCGCAGCGCACGGCCGGGGACTGGACGACCTGGTCCTGGGACGCCCCCGACCAGATGGCCGCCTATCTCGCCACGGCGTCGGTCGGCAACTACGAGCTGCGAGAGTACGCGGCCCCGAACGGGCTGCCGATCATCGACGCCGTCGACCGGGACCTGCCGGCCACGGCTGACGACGGGCTCGCCCAGCAGGGCGAGATGATCGTCTACTTCGAGACGGTGTTCGGTCGCTACCCCTTCGTCTCCTTCGGAGGGATCGTCGACGACGACAGCATCGGGTACGCCCTCGAGACCCAGACCCGGCCCATCTACTCGCGGCGGGCGACAGAGGGAACGGTGGCGCACGAGACCGCCCACCAGTGGGTCGGCAACGCCGTCAGCCCCGAGAGGTGGCAGGACATCTGGCTGAACGAGGGCTGGGCGACCTACGGGTCGTGGCTGTGGGCCGAGCACGACGGAGGCGCGACCGCGCAGTCGGAGTTCGAGGCGGTCATGTCCATCCCGGCGACGGACCCCTTCTGGGAGACCGTCATCGCCGACCCCGGCCCCGAGGGCCTCTTCGTCGACCCGGTGTACGACCGTGGAGCCGCAACGCTGCACGCCCTCCGGGTCAAGATCGGCGACACGGCGTTCTTCACCCTCGCCCGGGAGTGGGTGCGCAGGTACGACGACTCCACGGCGACGACCGAGGACTTCGAGGCGCTGGCGGAGGAGGTCTCCGGACAGGACCTCGACACCTTCTTCGACGTCTGGCTGCACACCGGGAGCAAGCCGACCAGCTGGTGAGCGACCCGTCGGCCGGCTGGTGCGACAGGCCCGGTGTCGAATGGCGTGAGCAACGCCACGACACCGGGCAAACGCGCAGGCCAGAGCCCGTTCGGCGCTGACACATGGGGCAGCGCCGGTGGGTCTGGCGGTTGCGGACCGCTGTCAGATCGATACGTTTCCGACGATGCTTCGAACGACAGCAGAAAGCCCGCCCACCGAGTCAGCCGACCACGACGAAGGAGTTCTCCTCCGGCATCCGACCCTCGAGGACGGGGCCGCCATGTGGCGCATCGCCCGCGACTCCCAGGACCCTCGACCTGAACGCGTCGTACGCCTACCTCCTCTGGTGCCGCGACTTCGCCGCCACCTCCGTCGTGGCGACCGTCGGGGGCCGGCTCGCGGGGTTCGTGACCGGCTACCGTCGCCCCGAGCAGCCCGAGACCCTCATGGTCTGGCAGGTTGCCGTGGACGACGCAGCATCGCGGCAGGGGGATAGCGAGCCAGATGCTCGACGGGCTCGTCGACGGCCTGGAGCATCCCGTCTCCTCGTTGGAGACCACCATCACGCCCGACAACCAGGCGTCGATCCGGCTCTTCTCGCGGTTCGCCGAGTCTCGTGGCGCCGACGCTGGTGCGCGAGCCGGTCTTCGACAGCTCCCTCTTCCCCGACGGGCACGAGTCGGAGCTGCTCTTCCGCATCGGCCCGTTGAGCTGAGCCGCCCGAGCGGCGCACCGTCCCGGTGCCGCCGCCCTCCGGCGTACCCGCGTGATCCCGAAGGTGACGACTACGTGACCCCCGAGGAAGGAACCAGATGTCAGTAGACGTGTTCGAGTCGATCGAGTCGAGTGTCCGGAGCTACTGCCGCGACTGGCCGGTGGTGTTCGCGAGAGCAGAGGGCTGCCGGATGTACGACGAGGCCGGCCGCGGGTACCTCGACTTCTTCTCCGGCGCGGGCGCGCTCAACTACGGCCACAACCACCCGGACCTGCTGGCTCCGCTCGTGGAGTACCTGAGCAGCGGGGCGCCCGTCCACTCCCTCGACATGTACACCACCGCCAAGCGCAGGTTCCTCGAGCGCTTCCGTGACACGGTCCTCGAGCCCAGGGACCTGGACTACAAGGTGATGTTCCCCGGGCCCACCGGCACCAACGCGGTCGAGGCCGCCCTGAAGCTTGCCCGGAAGGCCACGGGACGGCAGCACATCCTGTCGTTCACCAACGCCTTCCACGGCATGACCCTCGGCTCGCTCTCGGTGACCGGCAACTCGATGAAGCGCCAGGGCGCGGCATCGCCGCTGACCAACGCCTCCAAGATCCCCTACGACGACTACTTCTCCGGGGCCACGGAGGACTTCCTCTGGCTCGAGCGGGTCCTCCAGGACAGCGGGTCCGGAGTCGACAAGCCGGCTGCCGTCATCGTCGAGACCGTCCAGGGCGAGGGTGGTGTGAACGCCGCACGTGCGGAGTGGCTGCGCGCACTCGCGGAGCTGTGCGAGCGCCACGAGATCCTGCTGATCGTCGACGACGTGCAGGCCGGCTGCGGCCGCACCGGAACGTTCTTCTGCTTCGAGGAGGCCGGCATCGTCCCCGACATCGTCTGCCTCTCGAAGTCGATCTCCGGCTTCGGGCTGCCGATGGCGTTGACCTTGGTCCGTCCCGACCTCGACGTCTGGGAGCCGGGGGAGCACAACGGCACCTTCCGCGGCCACAACCTGGCGTTCGTCACGGCCGCCGCCGCGCTCGACATCTTCTGGGCCGACGACCTCTTCGCCAAGGAGCTCGCAGAGCGGATCGAGCAGCTGCGCGAGGGCCTGCAGCGGATCGCCGACGCGCACGAGGGTGCCGCGGTTCGTGGGCGCGGCATGCTCGCGGGTGTGGTCTTCCCGGACACCGAAGCCGCGGGACGCATCGCGGCGAAGGCCTTCGAGCTGCGGCCTCCTCGTGGAGACCTCCGGTCCAGAGGGGGAGGTCGTCAAGGTGATGCCGCCGCTGACCATCGAGGAGCAGGACCTCGCCGAGGGGCTGGAGCTGCTCACCAGGGCAGCCGCCGAGGCTGCCCTCGGAAGCGCCGCACCCGCGACAGCCTGACCATCACACCAGCAAGGAGCGACTCATGATCATCCGTACTCTCTCCGAGCTCGACAGCACCGAGCGCGACGTGAAGGCAGAGACGTGGCGCAGCAGGCGTTTCGTGCTCGCCCGCGAAGGTGTCGGGTTCTCCTTCCACGACACCGTCCTGTACGCCGGGACCGAGACCTCGATGTGGTACGCCAACCACATCGAGGCGGTCTACTGCGTCGCGGGCGAGGGGGAGCTCGTCAACGACGACACCGGGGAGGTGCATCCGCTGCGCGACGGGACGATGTACCTCCTCGACGGACACGAGCACCACACCGTCCGTGCCGAGACGGACCTGCGCATGGCCTGCGTGTTCAACCCGCCCGTCACCGGCCGGGAGGTTCACGACGAGCACGGGGTCTACCCGCTGCTCACCGAGGGACGACCGACCACGACGACCGAGGAGGTATCCGCGTGACCGACCTGATCGAAGGCACCACCGTCGAACCCGTCCATGACGCCTACCCGACCCGGCTGAGCACTCCCGCGGCGCCGATGCGTCGTGAGGACCCGGTGGTCTGGGGCAGTGCCGAGGACGGCCCGATGGACGCCACAACGCTGGCGTCGTACGACGAGAAGGGCTACCTCACCATCGACGAGCTCGTCACGCCCGACGAGGTGGAGCTCTTCCGCGCCGAGCTGCGGCGGCTCTCCGACGACCCCGTGGTGCGGGCCGACGAGCGCACGATCGTCGAGCGGCAGTCCCAGGAGGTGCGCTCGATCTTCGAGGTCCACAAGGTCAGCGACGTCTTCGCCAGGATCGCCAACGACCCTCGGGTTGTGGGCCGTGCCCGTCAGCTCCTCGGCTCCGACGTCTACATCCACCAGAGCCGCGTGAACTTCAAGCCGGGGTTCGACGGCAAGGAGTTCTACTGGCACTCGGACTTCGAGACCTGGCACGCCGAGGACGGCATGCCTCGGATGCGCGCGGTCAGCATCTCGATCTCGCTGACCGACAACTACTCCTCCAACGGCCCGCTCATGATCATGCCGGGCTCGCACAAGACCTACGTCTCATGCGTGGGGGAGACCCCGGACGACAACTACCAGTCCTCGTTGGTCCAGCAGGTCGCCGGTACGCCGGACGCGCCGGCCCTCTCCGAGCTGGCCGAACGGCATGGCATCGACGTCCTCGAGGGACGAGCCGGCGGCGCCACCATGTTCGACTGCAACTGCATGCACGGCTCGAACGGCAACATCACGCCCTTCGCGCGCTCGAACGTCTTCATCGTCTACAACAGCGTCGAGAACGCCTGCGTCGAGCCGTTCGCCGCCGAGCGCCCGCGGCCGGAGTTCGTCGGGTCGCGTGACTTCACGCCCGTCGGCTAGGCCGTTCAGGGCGACCGCCAGAGGCTGCCCCAGAACATTGACCTCGTCGGCCCCGGAACCTGGCCGAGGCGGACACCTTCCCGCTAGGCGTCCCAGCGCTGCAGCGGTTGCGGTCGATAGGGAACGCCGGGCGTGGCCTGGCGACGGCGACGACCCGTGAGCTTCACGGTGAGAGTGCCTGCCGCGCCGCGAACGCGCTTCAGTGGCTTCTTCATCGGTCTCTCCAGGATGGACGGTCTTCTCTACCTTCCGAGGATCACCGGTCAGACCTTCCTTCGCATCGGGATTTTTCCCTACTTCGGGCCTCGGCGCGTCAGGCGTGCGGCGGGAGGCGTCGATTCCGCCTCGACCGTCCGGCCCCCGCCGTACGATGCGAAGGTCTGGACCACGGGAGCAGCCATGAACCTGGAGAAGGTGATCTTCGGCTTCTTCGTGCTGCTCGCGGCCACCTTGAACTTCGGCTTCTTCATCGGCGACATCGGCGATCCGCACCTGCACAACGTCTACGAGCTGTTCGCGGCGGTGGTGGTCAACCTGATCGCGACCGTGCTCAAGTTCGGGGACCGCACCCAGATCGGGGCGGTGCACCTGGCGACGAGCCTGGTCGCCAGCCTCCAGCTCATCGCCGCAACAGTCGTCTGGACCTACGCCACCAACGTGTCGGACGGCCTCACCCAGGAGATGACCGCGAGCGTCGTGTCGCTCTCAGGGGGAGCGCTGTTCGCGAACGTCGTCTCGGTTGTCCTCCTGGTCGTCGAGACAGTCTCCTTCCAGCGGCGCTAGGCAGGGTGACTGCCGTGGGCAACCCGCTGCTGGTCTTCTGGTACCGGATCTTTGCCGATCAGGAGCAGCATCGGGACCTGAGGCCCGCGGTCGACCGAGGCCTTCCCGACCTGGCCGACCAGCAGCCGTCGGCCGGCATCTTGCTGGTCCTGCGACGGATGCGGATCCCGTTGATCGTGCTCATCGTCATCTTCGCGGTGAGCGTCCTCGGGCTCACTCTGGTGCCGGGCGAGGATGCTCAGGGCCGGCCGGCCCGCATGAGCATCTTCGAGTCCTTCTACTTCATGAGCTTCACCGCGACCACGATCGGGTTCGGTGAGATCCCTGTCGCGTTCACCCCTGCCCAGCGCATGTGGGTGACCTTCGCGATCTTCCTCTCGGTGATCGGATGGGCCTACGCGATCGGGTCGCTGCTCGCACTGATGCAGGACCGTGCCTTCAGGCGGGCGCTTGCCCGACGGCACTTCGCGCGCAAGGTGGCCCACCTGAAGGAGCCGTTCCTGCTGCTCGTCGGCTACGGCAACGCCACGAAGCGGCTCGCGCGCTCGCTCGACGACATGGGCAGAAGGTTCGTGGTGGTGGACTCGAACGAGACCCGGGTGGCTGCGGTGGACCTGGAGTCCTATCGCGCCGACACCCCCGCGCTGCTCGCGGACGCCCGTGACACGGGCAAGCTCGCGCTGGCAGGGCTGGGCCACCGCAACTGCGAAGGCGTGGTCGCTCTGACCGGGGACGACGAGACGAACCTCGACGTCACGATGACCACGTCCCTGCTGCGCCCGGAGATCCCGGTGATCGCGCGGACGAGCTCGCGTGAGATCGCCGAGCGGATGCGGGCCTGCGGTACGCCGGAGGTGGTGAACCCGCTGGACCGTTTCGGCGACCATCTACGGATCCTCCTTCGTTCGCCCTCGGCCTACCAGCTGATGGTGTGGCTGACGAGCGCGCCGGGCACGCCGCTCCGGCCGCGTCACACCCCTCTTCCACGCGGCCGGTGGGTGGTCTGCGGACAGGGCAGGTTCAGCCGCGAGCTCACTGCCGACCTGCGCGCCGAGGGGCTGGACGTCGCGGTCGTCGAGGGTCGCGCGGCCGCCCGGGGTGAGGAGTGGGTCGACGCGGACGCCGTGAGCCGAGCCGCTGGGAGCGCAGCCGCCTTCGTCGCCGCGACGGAGAGCGACATCACGAACCTGTGGCTCATCGAGACGGCCCGAGGGGCCAACCCTGACGTCTTCGTGGCAGCCATGCAGAACCGGGCGGCCAACTCGGCGCTGTTCGGTGCGGTCGGCGTGGACTTCGGGATGCTGCCGGGCGAGCTGATCGCGCACGAGGCGCTGGCACGGCTGGCGAACCCTGTGCTCATGCGCTTCCTGCCTCAGGTCCCTCGACAGGGCGAGCCGTGGGCGGCGCACCTGGTCGAGCGGCTGCTGACGCGGTGCGGACCCGGTGCGCCGGACCTTTGGCGGACCGACCTCACACGCCAGGAGGCCCCGGCTCTCGTCGCCTGGCTGGCGGACGGCGGGCTTCGGATCGGCGACCTGGTGCGCAGCCCGACGAACCGGGAGGACCCACTGGCGGCGGTGCCGCTGGCCGTTCTGCGTGAGGGCGGCGCGACGGTCATCGCCCCGGATGACGACTACGTGGTTCGACTCGACGACCAGCTGCTCATGGCCGGCCGGCTCTCGGCTCGGCGCGGCCTCGACGCGACGCTGGAGAACTCGCAGACGGCGTCGTACGTCATCGACGGACGGCTGGTGCCGTCGAGCTGGATCTGGCGTCGGCTCACCCGCAAGAGCGAGGACCGCAGCGGTCAGCCCATGTGAGATCGATGTCCGGCCAGGACATGTTCTCCTCGGCCCTCAAGGTCCCGTCCGCACGTGCCGATGATCAGGCCATGAGAACCGGTACGGCCTTCAAGAGAGACCTCGACACCGACGTCGCCCGGCGGAGGTTCTGCCCCTCGTGCCAGGCCACCAAGGAGACAGTCACCCAACGCAACCGTGACGGGCACTGGTACTCCCGCTGTCTGACCTGCGCACGCAGGTTCCTGGCAGCCTGAAGCAGCAGGGCGATTCGCCGGGAAGGAGGCTGTGGGGTGGCTGCAACGACTTGGCGGCGAATCTCCCGAAGATGGTGGTTACGGGCTTGGGCTGACTCGTTGCACGGTATGTGGAGTGTCGGAAACCAGGGGGAGCGATGAACCACAACTGCACCGAGTGCCACCACGAGATCGCGCCGGGCCAGGCCGTCCTGCGCACGGTGAACTTCGAGCGGCTTGCCTTCCACCGTGAGTGCTGGGCCTTCCGCCTGCTGCCCGCCCAGCGGCGGCCGGCAGACGAGTCGGTCTCCTGATCGACGAGCCGGCGCCGCGAGTGCGGCTCCAGCAGACGACACGCCCGGAATACGACGTAGGTCTGGTTCGTCGGACCTCGAGTCCCTACCATCTTGAGCGACGGGGCGCTCGAGACTTATCTCAGAGGGGTAGCCCATGCCGGCCCCGCATCGCAGACACAGGTTCATGCTGAACCTCGAGTCGGACTCCCTGGAAGAGCTCGTTGGTGTGCTCCACTTCCTCGCCGACGAGATCGAGGCCGAAGGAAACGACAGCCGCCGGATCACCTATAGAGGTACCTCGTCGACGTACGAGGCGAGACTGCGCACCGACCCGGAGCAGGACTGCGAGCGGTACCGCGAACAGCTCGGCAAGTGGTACCGGGACCAGGAGCGCTCCTCGAGCTCGTGGGTGGCCCACGACTCCGCCGGCTAGCGGCGACCGGGCACAGGGTCGCTGCGGCGTGCGGGCTGCTCACCTCGTCCGGAACAGGGGAGCATCAGGACGAAGCGGGTGGTCGCCCCCTCCTCCAGGTTGAGGCGGCCGCCGAGCGACCCTGCCAGGTCGGCCGCGACGGAGAGACCGACACCCGTGCCCCCGTCGCCACTGAGCCCTCGGCGGAAGACCTCGATGTCGAAGTCGCGGAGACCCTCGTCGCTGACGCGGACCCTCAGGTGCGTTCCCACATGGTCGGCGTCGACGGTGATGTCACCGTGACCGTGGCTGCAAGCGTTCTCGATCAGGACGTCCAGGATCTGCGCCACCGGTCCTGGGGGAAGCGGAGCGGGGATCTCCGGGGAACCCTCGTAGACGAGTCGCCGGTCCCGTGCCGCGGCATGGGAACGCCAGCGTTCGACGGTGTCGACGACCAGCCGGGCGAGGTCGATGTCGACCGCACGCGCCAAGCCCTTGCCCCGCGCCATGGCGAGGAGGTCCGTGATCGCCTCGCTCAGACGGTCGAGCTCGGAGAGTGCCTCCTCCAGCTCCCGTGCGACTTCCGGGGGCGTCTGTGGCCACAGCGACAGATCCTCGAGCTCCAGGCGGAGGGCGGTGACGGGCGTGCGTAGCTGGTGCGACGCGTTGACGGCGAACTCGCGTTCCCGGCGGACCAGCTCGCTCAGCTGTGCTGCGCCGCGCCGGAGCGCGGAGCCGATCTGCTCCGCCTCGGGGACGGTGTAGCGCGGGATGTCGAGGTCGAAGCTGCCGTTGCCGAGGTCGGTGGCTGCCCCGGCCAGCTCCTGGAACGGCCGCGCCATCCTGCGGGCGAGGACGAAGCCAAGGAAGGCAGAGGAGATGGTGAGTCCCAGCCCAAGGAGCAGCAGCGGCATGATCGCCTCCGACACTCGCTGGTCGATCAAAGAGCCGGCCCGGGACAGGGTGACCCTGCCTCCGCCGGGCACGCGACGGGTGGCCACGATGTCGGAGCCTCCCCGGCCGACCTCGCCGGCGGTGACGACCGTCCCGTCCTCCTTGACGTACTCGATCCCCTCCGCTTCGTTGAGAAGGTCGTTCAGGAAGCCGGCGTCGACCGCGGCACTGTCGTGCTCCCGTTCGGCGAGGACAACCGCGAGAAGGTCCGCCGAACGCTGGACCTTGCGTGTCTCCTGGTGATGCACCAGGTCGGCAAGGAAGTAGGCCCGCGGGACGCCGTACAGCGCGATCACCGCGACCGTCATGCCGACCAGCGCGGCGACCAGTCGTTCACGCATCGGGCACGTCGCCCTCCATGCGGAAGCCCACGCCGCGCACCGTCACGATGCGCACCGGCGCACCCTGCTCGTCGAGCTTCTGTCGGAGCCGACCGACCGTGGCGTCGATCGTCTTCGTGGAGCCGTACCAGCTCTCGTCCCAGACCTCGTTCATGAGCCGCTCCCGCGTGAGGACGACACCAGGTGCAGACGCAAGGAGCGAGAGTACGTCGAACTCCCGGGCGGTCAGGCTGAGCTCCGCACCGTCGACCCATGCCTGGCGTGCTTGCTCGTCCACCCTCACCCCGTCGACGGCCGGCTGCCCGGCCGGGTGGGAACCGGACGGCGAGGGCGCCGACGCCGTGCTCCGCCTGAGCAGCGCGCGCGCCCGGGCGAGAAGCTCGGCGAGGGCGAAGGGCTTCGCAAGGTAGTCGTCCGCACCTATGTCGAGACCCACCACGCGGTCGAGCTCGCCGTCTCGGGCGGTCAGGATGATGATGCCGCCCTCGAACCCGTCAGCGCGCACCTGCCGGCAGACCTCCAGGCCGTCGACGTCGGGAAGACCAAGGTCCAGCAGGACGAGGTCGACGTCGCCGCCGCGCAGACGGTCCAGCGCTGGGAGCCCCTGCCGGAAGCGTTCCGCGGTGTAGCCCTCGCGCTCCAGGGTGCGGATCAGCGGTGCGGCGATCTTGTCGTCGTCCTCGACGACGAGCACATGGTGCGACATGCTCATGAAGCATACGGTGACCCACTGGTCACACCTGCCCCACGGAGGCGAGCATCGAGCAGCACCAGGAGCGGCAGGGCCACGGCCAGCAGCACGGGCAGCAGGGCCGCCGCCGAGACCTCGTGCGGGGCCTCACCTGGCAGGCCGATCGTGAGTGAGAGCACTGCCCCCAGCCCGGATGCAACCGCCAGGAGGACCGCGGCGAGCCGTGCCTCGAAGCAGTTGTCCCGCCAGAGCTTCCCGGCCGTGACGAGGGCAGTGACGCCCAGCACGGCGCCGACCACCGCGACGTACCCGGCTGCCCTGCCGAGAAGCAGCGGCTCGACGTGGAGGAGTGCGAGCGTGCCGGTCGCGGTAGCGGCCGCCTTGGACGCCGGAGTTCGTGCCGGACTCATCAGAACTCCCGGTCGGAGGCGCCGGACTCGGTGACGGGCGCTGCTGAGGCGGGGTTCTTGTACAGGTCGGTGGCGGCCGTGGACGGCGTCCAGGACATCGCGGACGCCACGGTGGCGGTCCGGAGTGAGGCGCCACCGCTGGCGAGGGTCCCCAGCTTGAGTGTCACCGTGGTGGAGACCACGCCGTTGACACTGGTGGTCCCGGCGGTCATCGTCGCGTTGAACACCACAGTCCTGTTGGTCTTGACGTAATCCTCCCTGAGGTTGACCGATCCGAGGCTCACGGCGGCGCCGGATCGGAGTACGTCGAGGGTGTCGCCTCTGTTTCCCAGGGAGAGCAGGTTGCCGTCGCGAAGGCGCACACTGACCTGCAGCGGACTGCCGTTCCAGCCGGGCGTCACCGTGGTCAGGTCGACCAGGTCGCTGTAGGTGAGCGTCATGCTGTCTCCGTTCTCGACCCTGCCGGGAGTCGCACCACCGTTGGTCGTCTGCACGTCCGCTCCGCGCAGCGGGCTGTTGTCGACACGGCGCGCGCTCACCGTGCTCGAGGTCGTGCTCCGTCCCGCGCCGTCGACCATGACGGCACGCAGGTCGTAGAGCCCGTCGGCTACCGCGGTCGTGCTCCACGTGCAGGAGTACGGCGCCGTCGTGTCGACGCAGACGTCGGTCCAGGAGCCCGTGCCGCCGGCCGCCCGCTGGATCCGGACCGACCCGACGCCGGCGCTGGAGCTTGCGGTCGCCTCGAGCGTCACGGAGCCGGACAGGTACGCCCCCGGGTCCTCCATGGAGACCGAGGACACCGTGTTGTCGACGACGCGGTTGCCGACGATCGGCGAGACTCCCGTGTTGCCGGCAGCGTCGGTCGCAGTGGCCCGGAAGTCGTAGGAGCCGTTGGCCAACGTCGTGGTGTCGAGCCGGCAGGAGTACGGCTCGGCGGTGACGCTGCACAGGTCCGTGTAGGTGGGACTCCCCGAACGGGCGTACTGGATGACCACCCGAGCGATGCCTGAGCTCGTGTCGGTTGCCGTCGCGGTGACGGTGCGTGTGCCGCTCAGCGGTGTGCCCGGGTCGGTCAGCGCGGCGGAGGGCGCGACGTTGTCCACGAGGACGTCGGACACCACAGAGGAGCCGGCCTCGGTCTTGCCGGAGTAGGCGGTCGACCGCAGATCGACGTAGTCGTTCACACCTGACGTGGACCAGGAGCAGCTGTAGGGGGAGGAGAGGTTGGTGCAGATGGTGTTCCAGCCGTTCGCGCCGGCCAGCCGGTACTCGACCCTGACCGTGTAGCTGACCGACCCGGTGTTGTAGAGCGTGGTGGTGAGCGGAACGGTGCCGCGGACGACGTCGCCGGGGCTGGCGAGGACCACGAGCATCGAGTTGGCGACCGTCGTACGGACCGTGTCGGACGTGCCGGTGTAGCCGGCCCGGTCGGTCGCACGCGCGCGCAGGTCATAGGGCCCGTCGCTGACGGTCTTGGTGTTCCAGGGGCACGAGTACGGCGCGGTGGTCGCCGTGCAGACGGTCGTCCACGCCGCGCCGTCGAGCGGGAGGTACTCGATGGTGACGCCCTGGATCCCGGTCTCCCCGTCGGCGGCGGTCGCGGTGAGCGTCACCGAGTCCTTGAGAGGGGAGCCGGGGCTCTGCACCGCCACGGACGGAGGAGTCCAGTCGGCGGCCGCCCTGATCGTGGCCGTGCTCCTGGACGCCGAGGTGAAGCTCGCCGAGGAGAAACCGGGCATGGTGAGGCCCACCGCCGCGACCAGAAAGGTCGCGATCAGCAGCGGCAGCGGGCGGGCCGGCATCCTGGTGGCCTTCCTCGGGAGAACGGGCGTGCGGGTCGGCGGTTACGGCTGTGCCGGGTGCGCCGCGGGCGTCAGCGTCCGGCTGCCGGAGGGGGAGGGACGTTCCCGCCTGCGTAGCCCCGTTACCAGCTGGCCGAGGCTCGCGAGAGCGACCAGCGCGGCGGGGACGCCGATGACGAGCATCCGCACGTCACGGTCGGCGAGCGCGACGAACACGTAGCCGAGCGTGGGGACGGTGAACGCGACGACTGGCTGTGAGCCTTCGACCAGGCTGAACGTCCAGGGGTCGGGGTCCGCGTTGGCGTCGCCCTGGGTCCGGAACACGGTGGCACCGTCCTCCCCGGCCCGCCTTTCGACGATCCGGTGCGTCACCAGGTTGCTGACGCCGCTGTCCGGCGGCGGCTGGTAGGTGATGACGTCGCCGACCGCCAGGTCGCCGACCGGCACCGGTCGTTCGAACGCGATGGAGCCCTTCTCGAACGTCCCCGACATCGAGCCGCCGGTGATCACGTAGCGCTCGTAGCCTGCGAGGCTGGGCACCAGGTACGCCGCGCAGAGCAGCGTCACGGCCACCAGGCCCAGGTTCACGAGCACCCGGCCGATACGCGTGACCATGTCTTACTGGTCGGTGGTCTCGCCGGCGAGCTGCACGGAGTCCCACTGGTAGGTCGCTCCGGCGGTCTTGCCCTGCTGGCTGTTCGGGGCACTCGCGTCGAGGCCCACGGTGAAGCGGAAGCTGTTGGCAGCGCCGGGGGTGATGACACCGAGGTCGTTCTTCTTGCCGTCGGTGAGCCCGCCGAAGGTGCCGCTGTACACGGTCTCGCCGTTGGTCGTGTTGACGACGGCCAGCGTGAGGTAGCTGTCGGAGAACCCGTTGGTCGAGGCGAGCTCCGTCAGGCTGAAGGTGGCCGGGAGGGTGCCGGTGTTGGTGATGGTGAGACTGCCGTTGACGGTGTCGCCGGGCTTGATGTCGGTGAGGTCGAAGATCGCCTGGTTCGTCTTCGAGTTGCTGTGGTCCAGCGATCCCGACGTGACTGCGCTGATCGAGTTGTTCGTCTGGGAGGTGAAGGTCGCGCCTGAGCCGACCGCGACCGCGCCGGCGGCGAGGAGGGTGGCGAGGGGCACGAGGATCTTCTTGCCGGTGGTGGTGCTCATGGTGCTGCTCCTGTGGGTCGTGTTGGGGGTCTTTCGCGTCAGAAGAGACGCTATGGAGCCGCCATCCACGGCTTGGCAACACGACTTCTCCAGGTTTTCCCTACTTTGCTACGGAAACCGTCTAGCGGAGTCAGCGGCCGTCTTGGATCGGGGACTAACCCGTCCATGACCCGTTGAGCGACGAAGGCACCACCCTTCTGGGTGGTTCGGGAGTGTCGATCGGCCACTTGCGGCATTTCTGCCTGTTCTGTCCGTTTTCGGTCGAATACGGTGGCTTCACACTCGGGTGTTGTCAGGAGCCTTGTTGCCTTGGGAGGAGCCACAATGCTCGATCTGTCCGACCTCGAGTCCGAGGCGGAGCTGCTGGCATCACAGCTGCGCGACGCGCGCTGCTGTGATGCACTGCTGCCGTGCTACCGGTGCTCGCTGCTGAGGTACAACGTCCTGGCTCGCCGGCGGGTGGTCGAGGTCCCCAGCCGCGCACCGCGGGCTGCATCCGTCGGCGCGAACGCCGACGTCGACCCCACGTCGCCTGCACAGCCTCTGCAGCTGTGCGCCTCCTGAGGCACGTCGGGATGCAGAGGGGCTCGTCCTCCTCCTAGGCTCGCCCTCATGAGCGTGCAGCTGCGTGACGTCACCGCCCTGATGGACGACTGGTACCCCCCGGCTCTGGCGTCGGACTGGGACGCGGTCGGTCTCGTCTGCGGCGACCCGGGACAGCCGGTCCGACGGGTGGTGCTCTCCGTCGATCCCGCCCCCGCCGTGGTCGAGGAGGCGCTCGCCTGGGACGCCGACCTGATCGTCGTACACCACCCCCTGCTGCTCAAGGGTGTCCACTCGGTGGCGGCGACGACACCGAAAGGACGTGTGATCCACGATCTGGTCCGTGGCGGGTGCGCGCTGTTCGCCGCCCACACCAACGCGGACGCACCGGCTCGGGGCGTGAACGAGTCGCTGGCGATCGCCCTGGGCATCGAGGCCCCTGAGGTGATCGTGCCCGATCCGGGCGACCCGCTCGACAAGCTGGTCACGTTCGTGCCGCACGAGAACGCCGAGGAGATGCGCGCGGCGATCACCGGCGCCGGAGCGGGCCGGATCGGCGACTACGACAGCTGCACGTTCACCTCCGAGGGTGAGGGACGCTTCCGCCCCCTCGACGGAGCCACGCCGGCGATCGGTCGCGTCGGTGAGGTCGAGGTGGTCGCCGAGGCCAGGGTCGAGGCGGTGTTCCCGCGGGGGCGCCGGCGCCACGTCCTCGAGGCGATGCGAGCCGTGCACCCTTACGAGGAGCCGGCGTACGACGTCATCGAGCTCGCCGACGTTCCCGGCGCCGGAAGGTCCGCGCGTGGCAGCGGCCGCATCGGACGGCTGGCCCGGCCGACCACGCTGAGGGAGTTCGCGAAGCACGTCGACGGCGTCTTGCCCCAGACCTCGCACGGCGTCCGTGTCGGGGGCGACCCCGACCGGGTGGTGGAGACCGTCGCGGTGACCAGCGGAGCGGGTGACTTCCTCCTCGAGACCGTGCTCGGCACCGACGCGGACGTGTACGTGACCTCGGACCTGAGGCACCACCGGGCCGCGGAGTTCCTCGAGCACGGCGGGCCTGCACTCGTGGACGTCGCTCACTGGGCTGCGGAGTGGACCTGGCTGCCGGTGCTCCAGCGAACGCTGGTGGGCGCGTTCGAGAGCCGAGGGGATACGGTGGAGATCCGCGTGAGCACGACGTGCACCGACCCGTGGACGTTCCGTCCCTGAGAGGCGCCGGGCGCGTCTTCGCCGCCACTTGCGCAGCACCCTTCCCATGAGGCACCGAGGAGCAGAGTGAAAGCCGACCCCTTCGCGCAGCTGAAGCTGTTGGACGTCCAGGAGCTGGACTCCCGGCAGGACCAGCTCAGGCACCGGCTCGCCACGCTGCCGCAGATCGCCGAGCTCAAGGACCTGACCCGCCGGCGCGGCGAGATCGAGAACCGGGCACGCGATGCCCGAATCGTGGTCGACGACCTCACGCGCGACGCAGAAGCGCGCCGACGCCGACGTCGAGCAGGTCAAGGCCCGTCGCAAGCGCGACCAGGACCGGATGGACCAGGGGCTCATCACGAACCCCAAGGACCTCGAGCGCATGCAAGGCGAGCTGGTCTCCCTGGAGCGGCGGATCAACGAGCTCGAGGACACCGAGCTCGAGGTGATGGAGCAGCTCGAGGACGCGCAGCGCGAGCTCGACGGGCTCACTGCACAGCTGGGTGAGCTCGACGAGAAGATCGCCGCCGCGACCACCGGCAGGGACGACGCGGCAGCGGAGATCGAGAAGCATCTCGCCGAGACCGCGGGGGAGCGGCACCAGAAGTCCTCCGAGCCTGCCCGAGGACCTGATGACGCTCTACACCCGGCTGCGCGAGCAGAAGGGTGGTGTGGGCGCCGCCGCGCTGCGCGCTCGACGTTGCGGCGGCTGCAGCCTCCAGCTCAACGCCTCCGAGCTCGCCGACATCGCCAAGACCGCCTCGGACGTGGTGCTCCGCTGCGAGGAGTGCAACCGGATCCTCGTGCGCACCTCGGAGTCCGGGATCTGATGGCTGCGAGCGCCACACCTCCGTGGTCATCGAGGCCGACGGAGGCTCGCGCGGCAACCCGGGCGAGGCCGCGTACGGCGCCGTGCTCAAGGACGCCACCACCGGCGCCGTGATCGCCGAGCGGGCGGAGCACATCGGGATCGCGACCAACAACGTCGCGGAGTACCGCGGGCTCATCGCGGGTCTCGAGCTCTACAACGAGCACACCCCCGGGGCCGACCTCGAGGTCCGCATGGACTCGAAGCTGGTCATCGAGCAGATGTCGGGCAACTGGAAGATCAAGCACCCGGACATGAAGCCGCTCGCCATGGCGGCCAACCGCCTGGCGCCCGTTCGGCACGACGTGGACGTGGATCCCGCGCGAGCAGAACAAGCACGCCGACGCCCTGCTCAACGAGGCGCTCGACACCGCGATGGGCCGGCCCGTCGAAGCGCACCCGTGGTCGCCGAGGTCCCCGTCGAGGAGCAGCCGGTCGCGCAGGCGCGGATGGTCGCGTGGAGCAGGGACCTCGGCTCGCCCGACGACCCTCGTGCTCGTGCGCCACGGCGAGACCGACCACACCACCGAGAAGCGGTTCAGCGGCCGCGGTGGCGACGACCCGCGCTGAACGCCGACGGGCGCGCGCAGGTGCGGGCGGTGGCGGACTGGCTCGCGCCGCTCGCGGACGAGATCGACGTCGTGCTGGCCTCGCCGCTGCGACGTACCCGCGAGACCGCGGAGATCATCGCCGAGCGGCTCGCGCATCAGGTCGAGGTGGACGAGGGGCTCGCGGAGGCCGCCTTCGGCACCTGGGAGGGACTCACCTTCCACGAGGTGCAGCAGGCCTACCCCGACGACCTCGACGCCTGGCTCGGCTCGCTCGACGTCGCTCCCGGCGGGCACGGCGACTCGTTCCAGGAGATGGACAGGCGAGTACGCCGGACGCGCGACCGCCTCCTCAGCGGCTACCCCGGCAAGTCGGTCCTCGCGGTCACCCACGTCACGCCGATCAAGCTGCTCGTCCGCATGGCGCTCGGCGCCCCGCTCGACGCGGTCTTCAGGATGGAGCTCGCGCCGGCCTCGGTCACGGTGATCTCGTGGTTCGAGGACGGGACGGCATCGCTGCGGATGTTCAACGCCCGTCCGATGGAGTCCGCCTTCATCGGCCGCTGAGCCGTACTACGGAACCGGACCGCCACGCGCCGGGTGGCCGAGGGAGGGCTCGCGCAGGCGGTCCGTGGCTAGCATGGAGGGGTCAGTCTCTGCTTGGGGAGGGCGACATGGAGCCGCAGCGGAAACCACGCCTCGAGCCGCGCCTGGTCTTCGCCATGGTGCTCGTCGCGATCCCGGTGCTGTACGTCGTCGCGCAGGTGATCCTCGTCCGCTCCGGCGCGGAATGCGGTGAGCCCGACCACTCACAGGTGGGTGGCCTGGTGCAGCTCTTCGTCCCGGGAGAGGCCTGCACGGAGGACCCGCGCGGCCGCTGAGCGTCAGAGCTCGGTGACCACCACGTCGAGCTGTGTGCCATGGCGTCCCTGGTCGCCGAGCTCCACGGTCCACCCCAGGTCACGGAGCTGGTCGGCGAAGCGCGCGGGTGACGTGGGTCTGCCTCCGTCCTCCAGGAGAGCACGGACCAGCCGGCCCTTGGTGGCCTTGTTGAAGTGCGAGACCACCTTGCGCTTCCCGTCGACCTCGTGCAGGACCCGAGCGGTCACCACCCGACGTGCGGTGTCGGCGTCCGGACGCCAGAACGAGGCGTACGTCGACGAGCGGAGGTCGACCACGAGGCCCTTGCCCGCGGCACTCCTGACCGCCTCGTCGAGCCGGCTGCTCCAGTACGTCGCCACCTGACCGATCCCGGGCAGGGAGACCGAGCCCGAGAGCCGGTAGGCCGGGATCCGGTCACCGGGACGCAGCAGGCCGAACAGCCCCGACGTGATCGCGACCCAGCCCGTCGCGCGCCGTCGTCGCAGCCGGGTCGAGCGTCGCGAGGTCGAGGGCCTCGTAGAGCACCCCGGAGTACACCTGGTCGGCCCGTGCGGTGGGGGCACTGGCGCAGCTCGGCGTTGCGGAGCACCTCGTCGGTCTGCGTCTTGCCCAGGCCCAGGACGTCGGCCGCCTTGGTGACGTCGCCGGGTGCGCTGTCGTCGGCGGCCGTCGTACACAGGGTGACCAGGGCGTCGAGGACCTCGGCTCTCGCGTCCGAGAGCGACCCGAAGCTGAGTCGGGCGGGGTCGAGCGGCTTGCCGCGGCCGGGCGCGGACTTGCCCTCGGACGGAGGTAGCAGGATCAGCACGCAGGTCACCCTATGCTGAGCAAGGTCCGCCCCGACCTCGAGGAGTGACCACCTGTGACGAGACATGTCGTACGCGTCCACCAAGCAGACGGCAGCGAGCTGCGTAAGGGTGTCGAGGCGATCCAGGCCGAGATGGGCGTGACACCGGAGTTCCCGCCGGAGGTCGAGGCCGCGGCGCAGGAGGCCGCTCGCAACCCCCGGCTGCCCGACCTCGACCGGACCGACATCCCGTTCGTGACCATCGACCCGGCCATCGGCCATGGATCTCGACCAGGCGATGCACATCGAGCGGGACGGCGCCGGCTACGTCGTCCACTACGCGATCGCCGACGTGGCCGCGTTCGTGACGCCGGGCGACCCGGTCGACCTGGAGGCCAACCGGCGCGGGGAGACGCTCTACGGGGCGGACTCCAAGATCCCGCTGCACCCGAAGGTGCTCTCCGAGGACGCCGCCTCCTTGCTGCCCGGGAAGCGTCAGGCCCGCGCTGCTGTGGACGATCAAGGTCGACGCGACAGGGGAAGGGACCGATGCGGTCGTGCAGCGAGCCCTGGTGCGCAGCCGGGCGAAGCTCGACTACGCCAGCGTGCAGGAGCAGATCGACACCGGCAGCGCCGACGAGATGTTCGCTCTGCTGCGTGAGGTGGGGCAGCTGCGCCGGCGCCGCGAGGCGGAGCGTGGTGGGGTGTCCCTGCCGTTGCCGGACCAGGAGATCGACATCGACGGTGACCGCTGGTCCCTGTCGTTCCGCAGCATGCACCCTGTGGAGGAGTGGAACGCGCAGATCTCGCTGCTCGCCGGGATGGCGGCAGCCGACCAGATGATCTACGCCCGGGTCGGCCTCCTGCGCACGTTGCCGCCCGCTGACTCGCGCGACGTGCAGCGGCTGCACCGGACGGCTCGGGCCCTGGGCATCGAGTGGCCGGCCGAGGAGCTGTACTCCGACTTCATCCGCTCGCTGGACCCGTCGAGGCCCGAGCACGCCGCGATGGTGGTTGCGAGCACCCGGCTGCTGCGTGGGTCGGGGTACGTCGGCTTCAACGGCGCCGTGCCGGACCAGGCAGAGCACTCGGCGCTCGCCTCCGAGTACGCCCACGTCACCGCTCCGCTGCGGAGGCTCGTGGACCGCTACGCGCTGGAGACCTGCGTCGCCCTCTGTGCGGGCGCGGAGGTCCCGCAATGGGTCCTGGAGAAGCTCGACGACCTGCCGACGACGATGCGCGCCTCGGGGCAGCGCGCCAACCAGTACGAGCACGCGATCTTGAACCTCGTCGAGGCGGAGGTGCTGCGCAACGCGGTCGGGCAGACCTTCGACGCGGTGGTGGTCGCGGTCGATCCGGAGGACCCGCGGAAGGGCGACGTGGTCGTGCAGCGGCCGGCGATCGAGGCATCGGTCACCGGGCGCGAGGAGCTGCCGCTCGGCACGAACGTGTCGGTCCGACTGACCACGGCCGACCCGGCGACACGCACTGTCCGGTTCGAGCTCGCCTGACCGGTATCCTTGACGCGGATGAGCCGGCCGGGCGGCCGCGTGGAGCACCAGCTCCCCGAGGAAGGTCCGGGCTCCACAGGGCAAGGTGGTGGGCAACACCCACCCGGGGTGACCCGCGGGACAGTGCCACAGAAAACAGACCGCCGCTCAACCTTCGGGTGCGAGCGGTAAGGGTGAAACGGTGGTGTAAGAGACCACCAGCGTGCCGGGTGACCGGTGCGGCTAGGTAAACCCCACCTGGAGCAAGGTCAAGAAGGGCGGAGGCCGCAAGGTCGCCGCCCGCGCGGATGTTCGAGGGCTGCCCGCCCGAGTCCGCGGGTAGACCGCACGAGGCTGTCGGTGACGGCAGCCCTAGATGGATGGTCGCCGACCGGGCATCGAGAGGTGCGCGGGAACAGAACCCGGCCTACAGGCCGGCTCATCCCCCTTCCGTCACCGCTCCCGGCGACGTGCGTCGGCCCCGCCCGGCGGGCTGCCGAGCGGGGCCGATCGTGGTGCGGTTGTGTCTACTGTCGGGCGACGGTCACGTCCATGACGTTGCCGCTCTCACCGGTGACCGTGATGGTCGTCCCGGTCGGCTGCAGCTTCAGGCCCGCGTCGGGCTTGCTGGCGTACCAGTAGGTGTCGGCGTCGGAGAAGACGCTCGCCTCCGGCAGGCCGCCGACCGTCGTGGGCGCGCTGTTCTTGTGCAGGGTGAGCTGGTCGGTCGTGCCCGGCACATCGAACGTCGCGTCGTACACCTGGATCCTCGTCCGCATCAGCGAGCCGTCGGCCCAGGCCATGGGCTGCGGGTGCGCGTCGATCGGAAGGATCAGCCCCTCGCCGGGGTGCTCGCCGACGTTGTTGTCGGTCTGCGACTCGTCCCAGTACGAGATGAGCAGGCCCTCCTGGTAGGGGAAGTGCTCGACCCAGTCCGGCTTGGTGTCGAGGAACCCGAAGTTGTACGGGCCCGACCGGAGCGTCGCGTCGTAGGAGCGGTAGCCCTTGTTCTCGGCGATGTAGTACGTCGGGTGGCTGCTGGTCTCGGTGCCGCTCGTGGTCTTGAACCCGGACAGCGTCCAGTTCGAGCCGTCACCGGCGCCGTCGTCGAACAGCACGGTGCGACCGTCGTTCACCTTGATGCCGTCGGCCTCGAATCCCTTCAGGGCCACTCCGCCGTCGGTGCGGTAGTTGAAGCGCAGCAGCACACTCTTGCCCGCGTACTTGGAGAGGCTGAACGAGGTGCCCACCCAGCTGCCGCCGGAGGAACCGTCGATACCGGCGTCGCTGCCGGTCAGCCGGTTGGTGAGCTTGGTCCAGGTGGACCCGCCGTCGGTCGAGGCCTCGACGTAGAGGTAGTCGTAGCCGGCCTCGATGTCGTACCAGGTGGAGAAGTCGAGCGACGCGCGAGAACCGGCCGGCAGAGCGAGCGGCGTCTTGAGCGTCATGCTCGTGTTCAGGCCGTCACCCATGCCCGACCAGTACGCCGTGCCGTCGGCCGGAGTGCCGAGGGCCACCGTCTTGACCTTGTTCGGCAAGGTCACGACGAGACCCTGCGCGTCACGGGTGTTGTACTCCGACGGGCCGAGCTTGTGGGTCGTGGCCTTCGTGCCCGACGCGACGTCGTACTTGAGCCAGCCGAGCTGCAGCTTGTCCCAGGCCGACATGTCGTTCGGCTTGTCACCGATGCCCTCTACCTGCTCGTCGCCGAGCCACGAGCCGCCCGACATCAGGCCCCAGAACGCCGAGGAGTTCTCGCCCGTGTAGGAGGTGTCGTAGTGGTCGGGGAGACCGAGGTCGTGGCCGTACTCGTGTGCGAAGACCGCGACGCCACCGTTCTCGGGCTCGATGGTGTAGTCACCGATCCAGAGGTTCGTCCCCGGGATCTGCACGCCGCCGGCCTTGTTGTTGGCGGGCCCGGTCACGCCGTAGTCGGTGTAGTAGGCGTACCACCGGTGGCTCCAGATGGCGTCGGTGCCCTGGGCGCCGCCGCCCTCTTCCTCGCCCTGTCCGGCGTGGACGACCTGGAAGTGGTCGATGTAGCCGTCCGGCTCGTTGAAGTTGCCGTCGCCGTCGTAGTCGTAGCGGTCCCAGACGTCGTACTGCGAGAGCTGGCTCTTGTCACCGTTCCAGGCGGCGGCCGCGTCGCGCAGCAGCTTCCAGGTGGCGGCGTCGCCCTCAGGTGCCTCGTTGGAGCCGTAGTACGCCTCGTTGTAGGGGACCTTGACCCAGTCGGTCACGGTGCCGGTCACCGAGTAGCGGTTCGAGGACTGAGCCGCGTAGAAGTTGGACAGCGAGTTGGCGCCGGACGCCTCGGAGAACAGCATGTTCTGGTAGTGGTCCCGCTCGTAGGAGGGCTGCCACATAGTGGAGTTGTCCTTCGTGCGGTCCGGCTGCGCGATCTGGTTGTGCAGCGGGCCCGGAGTGCCGCGGAGCTTGCGGTCCACCTGGTCACCGAACTCGGCCAGCATGGTGAAGATCTTGTCCGTGGACTGCCGACGCAGCTCGACGTAGTCGCCGTTGACCTTGACGACCGAGGAGCCGTTGCGCTCCTGGGGCGCCGCCTTGCCCTTGATCACCTTGTCCAGCGCGGCCCGGCGCATGACGCGCTGCTTGTCGCCGAGCGGGTTGGGCAGGTCGTCGGACTTGTGGCTGTTGGCCGCGGCACGGTCATAGGGACTGGTCGCGGTGCCGGCCGGAGCGGCAGCAGCCACTCCTGAGGCGGCGGCCACGAGCGCAAGGCTCGCCAGACCGCCGATGATTGTGCGATTCACGAGGTTTCCCCCTTGTGAGTGAGTAATGAAAGCACGTTAGGGGGCTTTGTCCTGTGATCGAGTGCTTTTTTACATTTCTTTTTCGCAACATCCCCCGGATGGGTTGCTTTCGGTCACCACCGACCGGCGGCGCCGTTCCGTCTGAGCCGGCGGGGGTGGCCGACGAGACACGGGCGAGACAGCCGCATGTGGCCGGGGGCCGTCCTATCCTGCAGTCAGGTGATGCAGATGGAGTTCGACCTCGACGACTTCCTCGACGCGTTCCGTGGCCAGGACCTCGAGCGTTGGGCGGGCTGGTACGCCGAGAACACCGAGTGGACCGAGTACCGGAACCACGACCATGTCGTGCCTGGGAAGACGTCGGCGGCGTTCATGGTGACCGTGACATTGCCGGACAGACGCCGCATCATCGAGAACGTGATCATCGAGGTCGAGGGAGGGCAGGTTCGTCCGACAGATCGATGTGGAGGCGTGGGACTGAGGCGTCGGCGTCACGCGTGAGGTGACTCGGCGCCGGGAATGGCTGGGTGCGTCATGACGTTGGACACCCGGAACAGCGAAGGAGTGAGGCATGACGTTCCAGACACCGGATCGGACCAACCACCCCGCTGATGTCTACCACCGCGCGTGGGAGCTCCTGGAGGACCGGTCTCCCAGACAGGCGATCGAGATCCTCGACCCCGCGATCGAGAGTGAGCCGAACTCCACCAGCCTGCGCACGCTGCGCGCGTGGGCGTACTTCCAGAGCGCCCAGCTGGGCAAGGCCGAGACCGAGCTCGCCGTGCTTGTCGAGGAGTGCCCCTCCGACGTGTGGGCGCGCTTCGCCCTCGGGCGCGTCCTCGAACGCCAGTCGCGCTACTCCGACGCCCTCCCGCACATGCGGCTCGCCGCCGTCATGTCGGGCGACCCCGAGCACGAGGCAGGGGTGCTCCGCGTGGAGCGGCGGATGGCGGAGTCGGGCCGGGCGTCGTACGACGACCTGCGCTGACTGATTACCAAGGTATGTCGGCAAATTGTCTCTTCCCACGGTGAACTTGCCATGGGAGGAGAACAATCGCCTGCATACCCTGGTAAATCCCCAGCGGTCAGGGCAGCGTCAGGATCTCGGCACCGTCGTCGGTGACCAGCAGGGTGTGCTCGAACTGGGCGCTGCGCTTCTTGTCCTTGGTGACGACGGTCCAGTCGTCGGGCCACATGTCCCACTGGTAGGTGCCGAGACACAGCATCGGCTCGATCGTGAAAGTCATGCCCTTCTCGATCACGGTGTCGTAGTGCGGCTCGTCGTAGTGGGGGATGATCAGCCCCGAGTGGAAGGACGTCCCGATGCCGTGGCCGGTGAAGTCCCGGACCACGCCGTACCCGAACCGCTTGGCGTAGGACTCGATGACGCGGCCGAGCACATTGACCTGACGACCGGGCTTCACCGCCTTGATCGCGCGACGCAGCGCCTCCTCGGTCCGCTCGACGAGCAGCCGGCTCTCCTCGTCGACGTCACCTGCGAGGAAGGTTGCGTTGGTGTCGCCGTGCACGCCGCCGATGTAGGCAGTGATGTCGATGTTGACGATGTCGCCGTCCTCGACCACCCGGCTGTCGGGGATGCCGTGGCAGATCACCTCGTTGACGCTGGTGCACAGCGACTTCGGGAAGTGGCGGTACCCCAACGTCGAGGGGTAGGCGTCGTTGTCGCAGAGGAACTCGTGGCCGACCCGGTCGAGCTCGTCGGTGGTCACGCCGGGCTCGACGTGCTTGCCCACCAGCTGCAGGGCCTGGGCCGCGAGGCGCCCCGCGACCCGCATCCGCTCGATCGTCTCCTCGTCCTTGACCTCCGAGCCCGAGAAAGGCGTCGGAGCGTCCTTGTCGACGTACTCCGGCCGCGGAATGTGCGCGGGCACGGAGCGTCGAGGCGAGATCGTCCCAGGTGCAATGACAGTCACGGCGTCGAGTGTAGTTTCTGAGCACGAGGACACCATCAGGGTGTACGACGACCAGCGGCTGTCACGGGCTCCGGCCCGGGTCGGCCGAGGCTGTCTGTCCGGCGAGGAGAGGAGCGGCACGTGGCGGAGTACTGGTTCTGCCTCACCCATCACCGGGTCGAGGGCGATGAAGGATGTCGTAGCGCCGACCGGCTGGGTCCCTACCCGAGCGAGGCAGCGGCGGCACGAGCTCTCGAGACGGTCCAGGAGCGCAACGAGTCGTGGGAGAACGACCCCAACTGGAACGACGAGCTGGAGGACTGACCCTCCCTGGCGCTCACACGGGAGAGGGGAGGAGCCCCGGCTGTAGGCGCCGGGACTCCTCCCCTCAACACATAGTCAGTCTCAGGACTTCGCGGCTGCCTTCTTGGCGGGCGCCTTCTTGGCCGCGGACTTCTTCGCGGTCGAGGCCGTTGACTTCTTGGCCATCGACTTCGCGGGCGCGGACTTCGCCGCAGCCACCTTGGTGGGAGCCTTCTTGGCGGCTGCCTTCGTCGCCGTCGACTTCTTGGCGGTCGACTTAGCAGCGGTCGGCTTGGTGCTTGCCTTCGTGACAGGTGCCTTCTTGGCGGTCGACTTGGTCGCCGGGGCCTTCTTCGCCGAGCTCTTCTTCGTCGCGGTCGAGGCGGTCTTGGTGGCCGCAGTCTTCTTCGCGGTGGTGCTCACCTTCTTGGCGGGTGCCTTCGCGGCCACCTTCTTGGCAGTGGACTTCGCAGCCGTCGACTTGGCGGCGGCCGACCGGGCCGGAGCCTTCTTCGCGGTTGCGCCCTTCGACGCCGCTGCCTTCGCCGGAGCCTTCTTGGCGGCCGACTTCGTCGCCGTCGCCTTCTTGGTGGCGGTCTTGGTCGCCGGTGCCTTCTTCGCGGCCGGCTTCGTGGCCGATGCCTTCTTCGCGGCCGGCTTCGTCACCGTCGCCTTCTTCGCGGCGGTCTTCGCTGCGCCGGCCGTCTTCTTCGCGACGGTGGCGGTGGTCTTCTTGGTGGTGCTCTTGGCTGCGGCCACTGCCTTGCCTGCCGACGGCGCGGCCGGGCTCTTCCTGGCGGCTGTGTTCTTGGCCGGCGACGCCTTTGCGGCCGACTTCGTCGCCGCCTTCTTCCGTGCTGCAGGCACCTGTGCCTCCTGGTCCGTGGTTCGTCCGGCGAGGGCCGGGCTCTTGTCGCGGACGGCCGGTGCGGTCGTCCCCCGCGTATGATCTTGGCAACATCCCGCCGCAAAACGGACGAAATCGGCAAAGTCGCAAGGCGTGTCGAATTGCGTCGCAGTTCTGGCTCGGGATAAGGGGGAGTCGCTTTGGGAGAGAATCCCTTGTGTACAAAGGGAATTCGGCCCCACCCCCTCGACGGAACCGGGACACACGACCGTGACGATGAACCTTCGCCAGTCAGGCCCTTTCATCGGCCTTGCCGGGATGGCGACGACGCTCTTCCTCTATGCCTGGTCAGCGATCGTGGTCCACGATCTCGTGACCCTGCTGGTTCTTCCGGCGGTCTGGCTGGTGTTGTTCGCGCTCTCGATCGCGTGGTTCACCAAGTACCCGTTGCGGGTGCTCGCGCTGCCCTTCCTGGCGGGCGGGGTGTGGTTCGTCGCGATGCTCTCGTGAGCTTGTGCTCCTGCCACATACCTTGCGCGTAAATGCCTTGGCCGCTGAAGCGGGACCTGCTCTCCTTGTGCGACCGGGCCGAGGTGAACGCGAGGACGCGCGCACGACAGACTCCGGCATTCGACCTGAGGAGACCGAGTTGGGCGAGATCCGCATCCTGCACCCGACGCCTGACGACTGGGAGGTCTGGCGGACCATCCGCCTCCGATCACTGCTCGAAGATCCTGACGCCTTCGGCTCGACGTACGGCCGTGAGGCGCAGTTCGACGAGAGCGTGTGGCGATCTCGGGTCGACGGCACGGGTGGCCCGGCCGTCCTGGCGTACGCCGAGGAGAAGGCGGTCGGGATGGGCGCGGGCTGGCTCTACGAACCAGGTCGCATCATGGTCGTTGCCATGTGGACCGATCCGGCCTGGCGAGGACTCGGAGCCGGTCGGATGATTCTCGACCAGGTGGTCGGCTGGGCCCGGGATCGGGACCTACGGCCCGACCTCTGGGTGGCAGACACGAACCCGGCGGCTCGTCGCCTCTACGAGCGGTACGGCTTCCGCCCCAATGGTGAGACGGCTTCGCTCCGTGAGGGATCGGACCTGACCATGACCAGGCTCGTGCTGCCGTAGCCAAGACCTTGCGGCGTCAGAAGGTGTGCTCCTCGCCCGGGAACGTGCCTCCGGCCACGTCGGCCGCGAAGTCCTGGGCGGCCTTCAGCAGGACGCCGTGCACGTCGGCGTACTGCTTGACGAAGCGCGGCATCCGGCCGGTCCGCAGGCCAGCCATGTCCTGCCAGACGAGCACCTGGGCGTCGCAGTGGACTCCCGCGCCGATGCCCACGGTCGGGATCGAGAGGGTCTTCGTCACCTCGGCCGCGACCTCGCCGGGCACCATCTCCATGACGATCGCGAAGGCGCCCGCCGCCTCGAGCGCCTTCGCCTCGGAGATGAGGCGCTGCGCGGCGTCGCCGCGACCCTGCACCCGGTAGCCGCCCAGGTTGTGCTCGGACTGCGGGGTGAACCCGATGTGCGCCATCACGGGGATGCCCGAGCGGGTGAGCAGCTCGACCTGCGGCACCATCTCCTCACCGCCCTCGAGCTTCACGGCGTGGGCGTTGGCCTCCTTCATGAAGCGCACTGCGGTGTGGAAGGCCTGCTCGGCCGAGGCCTGGTAGGAGCCGAAGGGAAGGTCGGCCACGACCAGCGCACGCTTCGCGGAACGCGTCACGGCGCGGACGAGCGGGATCAGCTCGTCGACGGTCACCGGCAGCGAGGTCTCGTTCCCGAAGACGTTGTTGGACGCGGAGTCCCCGACCAGCATCACGGGGATGCCGGCCTCGTCGAAGACCTGCGCTGTGTACTGGTCGTAGGCAGTCAGCATCGCCCACTTCTCGCCACGCTGCTTCATCTCTCGCAGGTGATGGGTGCGCACTCGCTTGACCGGCGCGCCGCCCGCCGCAGGACCGGTGCCGTAGGGCGCCGTCGTCTCGCTCATGTCGAACCTCCGCTGTGCTCTCGAGGCTCCCTGATGGAGTCCCCGGACCATAGCCAAGGCTAGTACCGCACGGGGATGTACACGTTTGTGCCGATGCTCACGTGGCACTATCGGCGACGTGGACTTCTCCTCTGCCTACAGTCATGGGTTCGCCCGAGTGGCGGCGTGCACCGTGCCCGTCTCGATCGCCGACCCGGAGCGCAACACTGACGCGATCCTTTCCGAGGCCCGGGCCTGCCATGACGAGGGCGTCGCGGTCGCGATCTTCCCGGAGCTGTCGCTTTCCGGGTACTCGATCGAGGACCTCTTCCTCCAGGACGCCGTGCTCGAACAGGTCGAGGCTGCCCTGCAAAGGCTCGTGGCCGAGTCGCGGGAGCTCAGGCCGCTGCTCGTGTTCGGCGCCCCGCTCGCGCACGGCAACCGCATCTACAACTGTGCGGTCGTGGTGCACCGCGGGGAGATCCTGGGAGTCGCACCGAAGTCCTACCTGCCGACCTACCGGGAGTTCTACGAGAAGCGCCACTTCGGGCCCGGCGACGACCGCCGCGGCGCCACGATCGCGGTCGGGGGGAGCCAGGTCCCGTTCGGGCCGGACCTCCTCTTCCGCGCCGAGGACGTGCCGGGTCTCGTCCTCCATGTAGAGGTCTGCGAGGACATGTGGGTGCCGGTGCCGCCGAGCGCCGAGGCCGCCCTTGCCGGAGCCACCGTGCTGGCCAACCTGTCCGGCAGCCCGATCACGGTCGGCCGCGCCGAGGACCGGCGCTTGCTCGTCCGCTCGGCCAGCGCACGATGCCTGGCGGCCTACGTGTACGCCGCGGCGGGGGAGGGCGAGTCCTCCACTGACCTGTCCTGGGACGGGCAGACCATGATCTACGAGTGCGGCAACGTCCTTGCGGAGAGCGAGCGCTTCCCCGACGGGCCGCGTCGTTCCGTGGCGGACGTCGACCTCGACCGCCTTCGCCAGGACCGGATCCGCCAGGGGACGTTCGACGACAACCGCCGAACGCTCGCCGACCGCACCGAGACCTTCCGCACCGTGGAGTTCACCGTCGAGCCGCCGAGCGGTGACATCGGGCTGCTGCGCAAGGTGGACCGGTTCCCCTTCGTCCCCGACGACCCCGAGCGCCTGGCCCTCGACTGCTTCGAGGCCTACAACATCCAGGTCTCGGGGCTCGAGCAGCGGCTGCGCGCCATCGGTCAGCCCAAGGTCGTGATCGGTGTCTCCGGCGGCCTCGACTCCACCCATGCCTTGATCGTCGCCGCCCGCGCGATGGACCGGCTCGGCCGGCCGCGCAGCGACATCCTGGCCTACACCCTGCCCGGCTTCGCCACGGGTGAGACCACCAAGGGCAACGCCACCCGCCTGTCGAAGGCCTTGGGTGTGTCGTTCGAGGAGGTCGACATCCGGCCGGCGGCACGGCAGATGCTCACCGACCTCGACCACCCGTTCGCCGAGGGCAAGCCCGTGTACGACGTGACCTTCGAGAACGTGCAGGCCGGGCTGCGCACCGACTACCTGTTCCGGATCGCGAACCATCGCGGCGGCATCGTGCTCGGCACGGGTGACCTGTCCGAGCTCGCGCTCGGGTGGGCGACGTACGGCGTCGGTGACCAGATGTCGCACTACACCGTCAACGCGGGCGTGCCGAAGACCCTGATCCAGCACCTCATCCGCTGGGTGGTCTCCGAGGGCCTCTTCGACGAGGAGGTCAACGAGGTGCTCCAGGTCATCGTCGACCAGGAGATCAGCCCCGAGCTCGTCCCGGTGGAGGAGGGGGAGAAGCCCCAGTCGACCGAGGCCGCCATCGGGCCCTACTCGCTCCAGGACTTCAACCTCTTCCACGTCCTGCGCTACGGCTACCGGCCCAGCAAGATCGCCTTCCTCGCCCATCACGCCTGGAGCGACGCGGCGAGCGGCGAGTGGCCGCCCGGCTTCCCGGAGGAACGCCGCACGGCGTACGACCTGCCGGTGATCAGGCACTGGCTCACGGTGTTCGTCAAGCGGTTCTTCGCGTTCGCGCAGTTCAAGCGCTCCGCTCTGCCCAACGGCCCCAAGGTGTCGGCGGGTGGTGCGCTCTCCCCCCGCGGCGAGTGGCGTGCCCCGTCGGACGGCAACGCGGAGGCGTGGCTCGCCGAGCTCGAGCGCGAACGTCCCGAAGGACTGAGGGGGCTGTGTCACGGTCCCGTAACAGGTATGCGACATAGTTTCCCCATGGGTAAGCAGGAAGAGTTCGTACTCCGGGCGCTCGAAGAGCGCGACGTCCGCTTCGTGCGTCTGTGGTTCACAGACGTCCAGGGCGCCCTGAAGTCGGTCGCGATCGCTCCCGCGGAGCTCGAGGGTGCGTTCGCGGAGGGCATCGGGTTCGACGGTTCCGCGATCGAGGGGTTCGCGCGGGTCTACGAGGCGGACATGCTGGCCAAGCCCGACCCGTCGACCTTCCAGATCCTGCCGTGGCGGGGCGAGGGACCCTCGACCGCGCGCATGTTCTGCGACATCGTGATGCCGGACGGCTCCCCGTCGTACGCCGACCCGCGCTACGTGCTCAAGCGCACCCTGTCGAAGGCCGCCGAGAACGGCTTCACCTTCTACACCCACCCCGAGATCGAGTTCTACCTCTTCAAGAACACCCCCGAGCCCGGCGTCGAGCCGATCCCCGTGGACCGCAGCGGCTACTTCGACCACACGGCGCAGAGCTCCGGTGCCGACTTCCGCCGCGAGGCGATCACGATGCTCGAGGCGATGGGCATCTCGGTGGAGTTCAGCCACCACGAGGGTGGCCCGGGACAGCAGGAGATCGACCTCCGCTACGCCGACGCGCTGTCCACCGCCGACAACATCATGACCTTCCGCACGGTGGTCCGGGAGGTCGCGCTGTCGCAGGGCATCTGGGCGACGTTCATGCCCAAGCCCTTCACGACGCACCCTGGCTCGGGCATGCACACGCATGTGTCGCTGTTCGAGGGTGACCGCAACGCCTTCTTCTCCGCCGGTTCGGAGTACCAGCTCTCCACGACCGGGCGGCGGTTCATCGCAGGCATCCTCCGGCACGCCTCGGAGATCACCGCGGTGACGAACCAGTGGGTCAACTCCTACAAGCGTCTGATCGGTGGCGGCGAGGCCCCGTCGTACATCTGCTGGGGCCACAACAACCGCTCGGCCATGGTCCGCGTGCCGATGTACAAGCCGCACAAGGGGCAGTCCACCCGGATCGAGCTGCGCACGCTGGACGCCGCTTGCAACCCCTACCTGGCGTTCGCCGTCATCCTGGGAGCGGGCATGAAGGGCATCGAGGAGGGCTACGAGCTCCCGCCCGAGGCCGAGGACGACGTGTGGTCCCTCAACGACCGTGAGCGCAAGTCGCTGGGCATCGACCCGCTGCCGAAGACGCTCTACGAGGCCATCGGCGTCATGGAGAGCAGCGAGCTCCTCGCCGAGACTCTGGGGGAGCACGTCTACGACTTCTTCCTCCGCAACAAGCGCGCCGAGTGGGAGGCCTACCGCGGCCAGGTCTCGGCGTTCGAGCGCGACCTGATGCTCCCGGTGATCTGACGCGGCAGACGTCGCCGGCGTTTCCCACCCGGTAGCCTCGCGAACGTGACCTCGCTCCCGGTACTCGTCGTCGAGCACGAGGCCTCGTGCCCGCCCGGCTGGGTGGGCGAGTGGCTCGGCGAGGCCGGTTGCGCCCTCGACGTGCGCCGTCCCTACCGCGGCGAGGAGCTGCCCGAGCGGCTCGACGGGCACCGGAGCATGCTGGTCCTCGGTGGCTCCATGGACGCCTACGCCGAGGACCGCAACCCCTGGCTCGCCCAGGTGAAGCAGCTGGTGCGCGAGGCAGCCGCGACCCACGTGCCGGTGCTCGGCATCTGCCTCGGCCACCAGCTCGCGGCCGTCGCGCTCGGCGGCGCCGTACAGGCCAACCCGCGTGGCCAGCAGATCGGCGTGCTCGAGGTCGGCTGGACGGAGGAAGCCGCCGACGACGCGCTGCTCGGCGAGGTCACCTCCGCCCGGGTCGCGGTGCAGTGGAACAACGACATCGTCGCCGTCGCACCGGCCGGAGCGGCGGTCCTGGCGCGGACGTCCGGCGGCGAGATACAGGCCGCCCGGTTCGCCCCGACGGTGTGGGGCGTGCAGTCGCACCCGGAGGCGGGCTCGGAGATCATCTCGGCGTGGGCCGAGGAGGACCGGGACTCCGCGGCCGAGCGCGGGGTCGACCTCGACGCGTACGTCGGACAGGTGGCCGCCGCGGAGGAGGAGCTCCGGGCCTCGTGGAGGCCGCTCGCCAGCAGGTTCGCGGCGATGAGCCGGGAGGTGTCGCGGGCATGGTGAACGGTCGCAGGATGGCCACCCCCGCCGGCAACCTGGCCCGCCTCGGGTTCCGCGACGCCGAGGCGTCGGCCAAGACCCTTCATCGGCTTGGCCCGGCGGGCGACGAGGTGGTGCATCTTCTCGCTGCGGCGGCCGACCCGGACCAGGCCGCGACCTACCTCGCGGACATGGCGGAGGCAGCGTCCGACGGCGACGCGCTGCTCGGCGCGGTCTGCGAGGACGAGGGCCTGGCGATGAGGCTGTTGCTGGTGCTGGGTGCGAGCTCCGCGCTCGGTGACCATCTCCGCAGGCATCCTGACCACTGGCACGAGCTCACCGATCCGACCCTCGGGTCGACCCGCACACCCGCCTTCGTACTGCGTGCGAACATGCTTCGGGCCGTGGGCGCCGACCCGAGGGACGCGACGCCGACCGCGACCCTCGAGGACGAGGCTGCCGTCGACGGACTCCGGGTCGAGTACCGGCGCAACCTGCTCCGGCTCGCCTCCCGCGACCTCGCTCACGGCGTGGGCGTGGACGACGTCGCCGCCGAGCTGTCCGACCTCGCGGCCGGCACGCTCGAGGCGTCCCTCGCCATTGCGCGCGCCCGGGTCGGGGAGTCCGCCTCGACCTGTCGGCTCGCGGTCATCGCGATGGGCAAGTGCGGGGGACACGAGCTCGAACTACGTCAGCGACGTGGACGTGATCTTCGTGGCCGAGCCGGTCGGCGAAACCGCCGAGACACCCGCCCTCCGCGCGGCCACCCAGCTCGCGTCCAACCTGATGCGGATCTGCTCCGACCACACCGCGGAGGGCACGATCTGGCCGGTCGACGCCGCGCTCCGCCCAGAGGGCAAGGCCGGTCCGCTCGTGCGCACGCTCGCCAGCCACGAGGGCTACTACGAGCGCTGGGCCAAGACGTGGGAGTTCCAGGCGCTGTTGAAGGCCAGGCCGGTCGCCGGGGACAGCGCGCTGGGCCGGGAGTACATCGAACGGATCGCGCCGATGGTCTGGTCGGCCGCAGAGCGGGACGGGTTCGTCACCGACGTGCAGGCGATGCGCCGCCGGGTCATCGAGCACATCCCGGCACACCATGCCGAGCGTCAGCTCAAGCTCGGCTCCGGCGGGCTGCGTGACGTCGAGTTCGCCGTGCAGCTGTTGCAGATGGTGCACGGTCGCGCGGACCCGGCTGTACGTGCACCCACGACGCTGAGCGCCCTCGCCGAGCTGACCCGCGGCGGGTACGTCGGACGTGAGGACGGCGCCGCCCTGGACGAGGCGTACAGGTTCCTGCGCACCCTGGAGCACCGGATGCAGCTCTCCCAGCTCCGGCGTACTCACGTGGTGCCCGAGGACGCGGAGGTCCTGCGCGCGCTCGCGCGCTCGATGGGCTTCCGCAAGGAGCCGGTGGCCGAGCTCGACCGGCAGTGGAAGCGGCACGGCAAGGAGGTCCGGCGCCTTCACGAGAAGCTCTTCTACCGCCCGCTGCTCGCCGCGGTGGCGAAGCTGCCGGGGGAGGAGGCACGCCTCACGCCGAACGCCGCGAAGCAGCGCCTCTCCGCCCTCGGGTACCTCGACCCGGAAGACGCGCTCAGGCATCTGGAGGCGCTGACCAGCGGAGTCTCACGCGCCTCCTCGATCCAACGGACGCTGCTGCCGGTGATGCTCGAGTGGTTCGCCGACGCGCCCGATCCCGATGCCGGGCTGTTCGGGTTCCGCAAGATCTCGGAGGCGCTCGGCTCGACCCACTGGTACCTGCGGCTGCTGCGTGACGAGGGCGAGGTGGCGCAGCGACTCGCGTTGATCCTCGCGTCGAGCAGGTACGCCACCGATCTCCTCCAACGCGAGCCTGAGGGCGTCGCCTTGCTGGGCAAGGAGGGAGGGCTGGTGCCGCTCAGCCGCGAGGCTGTCGAGAAGGAGATGGTGGCCGGCGGACTACGGCAGAGCGACCCGGTGGAGGCGATCACCGTCGTGCGGGGGATCCGGCGCCGGGAGCTGTTCCGGATCTCGGTCGCCGACCTGGTCGGGCTGCTCGACGTGGCCGAGGTAGGGCGTGCTCTCACCGACCTGACCTCAGCCACCCTCGAGGCCGCGCTGGCGGTCGCGACGGCCGCGGTGGAGGCCGAGCGCCGGGGGCCGCTCCCTACGAGGCTCGCGATCGTCGCGATGGGACGCTTCGGCGGACACGAGCTCAGCTACGGCAGCGATGCCGACGTCATGTTCGTGCACGACCCACTCGAGGGGGCCGACGCCCAGGAGGCAGCGAATGCCGCCCGCGACGTGGTCAACGAGCTGCGACGTCTCCTCGCCCTGCCGGGAAGCGACCCCGCCCTGGAGATCGACACCGGGCTGCGGCCGGAGGGGAAGCAGGGGGCGTTGGTGCGCTCGCTCGACTCCTACGCGGCCTACTACGCCAAGTGGTCGGCGGTCTGGGAGGCCCAGGCTCTGCTGCGCGCCGAGGCACTGGTGGGCGACCGGGACCTGTGCGCGCGGTTCACCGCCCTCATAGACCCGATGCGCTTCCCCGAGCAGGGCATCGGAGAGGACGACATCCGCGAGATCAGGAGGATCAAGGCGCGGGTGGACTCCGAGCGGCTGCCGCGAGGTGCCGATCCGGCCACCCACCTCAAGCTCGGCCGCGGTGGCCTCGCGGACGTGGAGTGGACGGTTCAGCTCCTGCAGATGAAGCACGCGTGGCACGTGGAGGGTCTGCGTACGACGCGGACGCTCGAGGCGCTCGACGCCGCCGTCGAGGCGGAGCTGCTCCCGAGGGAGGATGCGGAGGCCTTGCGGCAGGCGTGGTCGACGGCGAGCCGGCTGCGCAACGCGGTCATCCTGGTCCGCGGTCGCGCGTCGGACTCGCTGCCCCGTGACCCGCGCGAGAAGGCGGCTGTCGCGCACCTGTGCAGATATGGGCCGGGCGAGTCCGACGAGCTCGTCAACGACTACCTCCGCGTCACCCGTCGCGCCCGCGCGGTCGTCGACCACGTCTTCTGGGACTGACACGGTGGGTGCTGGGGGCCGACCTCGGCGGGGGCGGCTCTGTTCCAGGGCCGACCCCGCCGTCCCCTCGCGGGTCGGTGAGCAACAGAGTAGGGAACCCAGGTGCACCACGGGCCCGAATTGCCCCGATTCCTGAGGGTTCGCACGAGCATCGCTTCGTCGTATCCTGAGCGAAGAGAAGCACCTTCAGCAGCCAGGGTGCGGAAGATGAGCTGCCGAGGAAGGTGCCCTTTCACGGTCGTCGACGTGGCACCGCCCCGATGACCCCGGCCTCGATGGCCTCTTGATCGCTCAGCGTGTGAGCGTCTTGTCCGGCTTCCCCGGACCCGTGGCACATCGACAGCCGGACCGGACGACGAAGCTCGGGACCCGAAGAGGACCGGCACAGGGGACGGCCCTCCTCGGGTCCCGTCACGTCGACACCACGGACTCGTGTCCACCGGGCGGTGGAACGAGCGTCCCAGCGGTCTAGAACGCGCTGCACCTGCTGGTGCCACGGCTCCGACGCGAGGAGCATGTTCGACGCGGGGTGGGGTTTCCTCGGGGGCACCGCGAAGGGTCGGACCAGCGCCTGGTCCGACCCTTCGCCTTGCGCCTCGCGGCCCGATCCCGAGCCACCCGGCCCCCCAGGCCCGTGACAGCGGCGTGCGTGCTGCCTCAGTCGGTGAGCTCCGACGGCCGGGCCACCACATCGACGAGCGCACCATTGCGTAGGGCGGTGATCTCCATGCGTGAGCCGATGGCCTCCTCGAAGAGCAGGCGCTGGAGGGACTGCGCATCTCCCAGCGGCGTCACGTCGACCGCGAGGATGATGTCGCCGGCGCGCAGACCGCTCGCCTCGGCCGGGGACCCGTCGACCACCTGGACCACGCGCAGCCCCATCCGGGATCCGGTGCGGTCCGCCCACGTCGGCGGCAGCGGGGCAGGGGAGGTGACCAGGCCGAGATAGGCCCGGCGGACGCGGCCGTCGTGCATCAGCGCGTAGACGATGCGCTGTGTCGTGGAGTTGACCGGGACGGCGAGTCCGAGGCCGACACCGGCGACGGCGGTGTTGATGCCCACCACCCGGCCGCGCGAGTCGCCGAGGGCACCTCCGGAGTTGCCGGGGTTGAGGGCGGCATCGGTCTGGATGACGTCCTCGATGATGCGGGTGGCGGTCCGGGTCCGCGCCGGCATGCCGCGACCGAGCGCACTCACCACGCCGGCGGTCACGCTCCCGGCAAGGCCCAGCGGGTTGCCGACCGCGACCACCAGCGACCCGACCTTGAGCCGGTCGGCGTCGCCGTACTCCGGAGGCGGTGGGGTCGCTCGGTCGGCGCGGACCACGGCGAGGTCCGACAGCGGGTCTCGGCCCACGACCTCGAGCCGTGCGGTGGTTCCGTCGCTGAACGAGGCCTCACCCTCGTCTCCCGCGTCGACGACGTGGGCGTTGGTGATCAGGTGACCCTCACCGGTGAGCACGACGGCCGAGCCGGCGGACTCGAAGGTGCGTGCTCGTGACCGTCGGCGTACCCGGATCGCAGCGACCCGTGGCGTCAGCGTCTCCGCGACGGCGGAGACCACGCTCGAGTAGGCGTCGAGGGCGTCGTTGTCGGGGAAGTCCATGTCCCCTCCCGATGAAGCGCGAGTGGTGAGAAGACAACCTCGCCGCGGCCGGGTTCATTCCCTGCCGGGGTCACCCGGTCGGTGCCTCGGCGGTAACTCGGTACCTTCGGGGGCCTTGCTGTGTGACCATCGACCATGTCCGTTCGATACCCGAAGGCACTTCGTCCCGGCGACCGCATCGGCGTCACCTCCCCGTCCAGCGGTGTCCCCGCCGACATGCGAGAGCGCCTCGAGGTGGCGATCCGCGACGTGAAGGCACGTGGGTACGACGTGGTCGTCGGCCAGTGCATGGACGGCTCGACGCATGTGAGTGCCCCGTCGGCCGAACGGGCCGGTGAGCTCATGGAGATGCTCACGGATCCGGACATCAGGGCCGTCGTACCCCCGTGGGGCGGGGAGACCGCGATCGACCTGCTGCCGCTGCTCGACCTCGACGCCCTGGGTGCGGCAGAGCCGACCTGGGTCGTCGGGTTCTCGGACATGTCGACGATCATCACGCCGCTGACCCTGCGGACCGGAATCGCGACCGTGCACGGCAACAACCTCATGGACACGCCCTACCGGCCGCCCGAGGGGCTGCTCTCGTGGCTGGACATCGTGACGATGAAGGCGGGGGAGAGCTTCACCCAGGTGTCGCCGAACCGGTACCGGGCGTCGGGATGGGTGGACTACCGGGCCCATCCCGAGGCGGACGAGTACACCCTCGACGGCGTCGGACGATGGACGCGGCTCGACAGCGACGAGGACGTGGACGTCGAGGGGCGTCTGGTCGGAGGGTGCATCGAGACGCTCTGCAACCTGGCGGGAACGCCGTACGGCGACGTCGCGTCCTTCGCGCGCGCCGAGGCGCCCGACGGGCTTCTGGTGTACGTCGAAGCGGCCGAGGACGACGCGGCCACCATCTGCCGGAACCTCCACGGCATGAGGCTGGCCGGGTTCTTCACGGGAGCGAACGCGGTGCTCGTGGGCCGCACGTCGGCACGCGGCATCGACACGCTCACCCAGCACGAGGCCGTGCTCGACGCGCTCGGGTCGCTCGACGTGCCGATCATCGCCGACGTCGAGTGCGGCCACGTGCCGCCGCACCTGCCGATCGTCAACGGCGCTCGCGGACGGGTGGTGCTCACCTCCACCCGCAACGAGCTCACGCAGACCCTGGACTGACCGCCCGAGACGCAAGCTACGCACCGAGGGCCAGCGACAGCAGCGCCCGACGGCTGTGGCTCGAGGTCTTGACGAAGATCGCCTTGAGATGGTCCTGGACGGTGTGTTCTGAAAGGTGCATCCGGGCAGCGAGCTCGCGCGTGTCCATCCCTGTCGCGAGGAGGCGGAGGAGCTCGCCTTCACGTGGCGTGAGACCGAATGCTCGAGCGAACAGGTCCACCCGCTCGCTCGGCGAGGCATCCTGGATCGTCACGGCGATGTCCCGGGCGGTCGAGGCATCGGCATCACCGATCCGGGCCGCCCGCAGGGTGAGCCAGACGCCGTCGGAGAGGTGCACGCGGGCGAAGGGCGGGTTCGCATCGACTCCCGCCTCCTGGGCCAACAGCTGCGCTGCGACGTTGTAGGCGCTTGCAGGAACCGGCTGTTCGTCTGTTGTGGGGAGGAGCTGCCTCAGGTACTCATGTGTCTCCGGGGTCTGCCCGAGCACGTCGAGCTGCGGCGACAGCACAAGGACGACGGGTCCGTGACGACGCACCTCGTCGGGGGAACGGGTGACGAAGCTGTCCGCCTGGCAACGGCGCAGCGCCCTGGTCACAGGCTCGTTGATGTCGTCCAGCAACGCAGCCTCGGCGTCACTGAACGCGGCCGACGTGTCATGTCTCCAGAGGTCGAGGAACCCCCAGCAGCCGAACGGGTCCCTGAAGACCGTCGAGGCCATGTCGCCGATGCCGTAGTGGCAGAGCAGCTCGCGCCAGAGGAGGCTGCGTGACAGGTCGCCACGAGTCGCCTCCCTGAGCAGTCCGGCAGACGCCGCCGACCCGAGTGTGGTCCACCGGTTGACCACGGTGAGGTACTTGAGACGGATCAGGCCTGGCAGCTCCGCCGCACAAGGGACGGCCGCCAGCGGCGCCGAGCCGACGGAGGTCTCCGGATCGGACAGCAGCCAGACATAGGCATCGAAGCCGACCACACGCCGGAGCTCCTCGAGCACTTCCCGCCGCAGCGCCCTCTCGTCGTCCACGAACTCGCAGATCCGCAGGATGCGCGCGACGGCCGTCGACCGCGACACGATCTGACCCTACGCCCGGAGGTCACGTCCGGGTCGGCGTTGCGCGCCAACACCCCAGGAACCTGGGATAGGCCTGAAGCCACGGGGCTCCTACGTTGAGGAGGACGACCAGTTCCCTCGGCCCCAAGGAGTCACGATGCCGACCCTTCACATCGAACACGCGATCGTGGACTTCGACCTCTGGAAGTCCGCCTTCGACCGCTTCGCGGAGGCCCGTGCCGAGTCCGGGGTGCGCCGGCACCGCATCCAGCGGCCGGTGGACGACCCCAGGTACGTCGTCGTCGACCTCGACTTCGACACGGTCGACGCGGCTGAGCGCTACCTCGACTTCCTGAGGAGCAATGTCTGGCCCTCGGCGGCCAATGCTCCCGCGCTGGCGGGGACACCGCGGACGAGCATCCTCGAGCTGCTCGACTCGACGTGATCCGGGTCAGTGCAGGCGCACCCTCGGATCGAGCACGACGTAGAACAGGTCGACGAAGATGTTGGCGACGACCACCGCGGCAGTGCCGAAGAGCACGATGCCGATGATGACCGGCAGGTCCTGCCGGTTGATCGCGTCGATCACGGTCTTCCCCAGCCCAGGGAGGCTGAACACGGTCTCGACGATGATCACGCCGCCGACCAGCTGACCGAGGTCGATGCCGAACTGGGTGGCCACCGGGGTGAGCGCGCTCCGCAGTGCGTGTCGGTAGGTGACCCTGCGTTCGCTCAGACCCTTCGAGCGGGCGGTGCGGATGTAGTCCTCGCCGAGAACGTCGAGCATCGACCCGCGCGTCAGGCGGGTGTAGACCGCGGCCTGGATCAACGCGAGGGTCAACCACGGCAGGATCAGGTGGTTCACCCACGGCCACACTCCCTGGCTGATCGGCGCGTAGCCACCGGCTGGGAACCACTCGAAGCCGGCGAGGGTGAGGCGGAAGTAGAAGAAGTAGAGCAAAACCAGGCCCAGCAGGAACGACGGCATCGAGTAGAAGAACAGTGCGACGGCTGTGAGGCTTCGGTCGCCGAGGCTGCGCGGGTGCGTCGCCGAGACCACGCCGTTGTAGACCCCGAGGACCAGCCAGATGATGGCTGCCCCCACCACGACGGAGAGCGTGATCGGCAGCGCCTGGCCGATGATCGTGGTCACCGGCACCTGGTAGTAGTAGTCGTAGCCGAGGTCTCCGCGCAGGGCGTTGCCGAGGAAGCTCAGGTACTGCTTCCAGATCGGCTGGTCGAGCCCGAGCCGCTGCTCGATGAGGGCGATCGTCTCCGGCGTGGCCTGGCGGCCCGCCAGGGTTCGCGCCACGTTGCTCGGCACGACGAAGAAGAGGGCGAAGACTCCGACCGAGATCAGCCACACCACGATCACGCCGTTCAGCAAGCGGTACACGATGAAGCGCAGCATGACCTCACCTCACTTCTGCAGGAGTCGGTCGATGCGCGGATCGAAGGCATCACGCACTCCGTCGCCCAGGATGTTGAACGCCAGCGTGGTGATCAGCAGAGCCATGCCCGGGAAGAACAGGAACCACCACGACGTCCGGTAGTAGGCGACCGACTCGTTGATCATCCCGCCCCAGTCGGCCGTCGGCGGTTGAAGGCCCAGGCCGAGGAAGGACAAGGAGGCCTGGATGATGATGACGACCGGGATCAGCAGGGTGGTGTAGACGATGACCTGCGCGAGAACGTTGGGGAAGATGTCGACCAGCATGATTCGGGCGTCACCGGCGCCCAGCGACCGGGCCGCTTCGACGTACTCCCGCTCCTTTATGGAGAGCACCTGCCCGCGCACGATGCGCGCCATAGAAGCCCAGCTGAAGAAGCTGATCACCAGGATGGTCACCAAGAGACTGGGGCCGATCACGGAGACCAGTGCGACCGCCGCGAGCAGGAACGGGAAGCTGAGCACCACGTCGATGAAGCGGGCGAGCAGGCTGTCGGTCAGACCGCCGACGAAGCCGGCGACGAGCCCGACGACCACGCCGATGACGATGGTGATCAAGGTGGCGACCACGCCGACGCCCAGAGAGACGCGCGCCCCGTAGGCGACCCGCACCATGACGTCGCGGCCCAGGTCGTCGGTGCCGAACCAGAACGTGCTGTTCGGCGCGACCGGGAGGCCCTGCGGGGAGAGCCCGGTGTCGCGGTACTGCTCGTTGGGCGGATGACCGGTGATCGACGCGACCACCGGGGCGAGGATCGCCAGCAGGCAGATCAGCACGATCACGATCAGTGAGAGCATCGCTGCCCGGTCCCGCTTGAGGCGCTCCCAGGCCAGCCGCCATGGTCCGCGCCCCTCGATGCGGGCCTCAGGGCTCACCGCTGTCTCGGCCGCGACGTCGCCCAGCTCTGTCTGGCTCATCTCACGCCCCTCGTTCCTCGGCCACAGCCGCGTTCAGCTCGGTGTCCTCGATGCTCGGACGGGATCTGCTCAGGTCCTCGCCCGGGAGTACCGGATGCAGACAGGCAGTGCGGTGCTCGGGCCCGTCCTCGAGGGCCGGGTCGAACGGCGGGTCGACCTCGACACAGTCCTTCTGCGCCTTCGGGCAGCGCGGGTGGAACCGACACCCCGAGGGCGGATTCGCGGCGCTGGGAAGGTCCCCGACCAGCACGATGCGTTCGCGGCTGTCCGCGGTGTCGGGGTCGGCGAGGGGCAACGCGGAGAGAAGTGCGCGGGTGTAGGGATGCCTGGTGCTGTCGAAGATCTCCTCCGAGGGTGCGATCTCCACGATCTTGCCGAGGTACATCACCGCGATCCGGTCGCTGACGTGACGCACCACCGACAGGTCGTGGGAGATGAACAGGTAGGTGAGCTGGAACTCCCGCTGCAGGTCGGTCAGCAGGTTGAGCACCTGCGCCTGGATTGAGACGTCGAGCGCCGACACGGGCTCGTCACACACGATCAGCTTCGGCCGCAGCGCCAGCGCCCGGGCGACCCCGATGCGCTGCCGCTGGCCACCGGAGAAGTCGGCCGGGAACCTGTTGTAGTGCTCGGGGTTGAGCCCGACGAGCTCCATCAGCTCCTGCACCCGCCGCTTGCGCCCGGCCCCGTCGTCGATGCCGTGGATGGCGAACGCGTCGCCGATGATCGAGCCCACCCGCCGGCGCGGGTTCAGCGAGCCGTATGGATCCTGGAAAATCATCTGCATCTCCCGGCGCAGCGGACGCATCTGCCTGCGAGACAGCGTGCTGATGTCTCGTCCCTGGAAGAGGACCTGCCCGCCGGTGACGTCGTAGAGCCGGGTCATGCATCGCGCGAGCGTCGACTTCCCGCAGCCGGTCTCGCCGACGAGACCGAGAGTCTCCCCGGGCTGCACCTGCAGGCTGACACCGTCGACGGCCTGCAAGGTGGGCACCTCGCGCGAGAACAGCCCCCGGCGCCCGAGCGGGAAGTGTTTCGTCAGGTCGACCGCCTCCAGCAGCGGAGCCTCGGTTGCCGGGGTGCTCATCCGGCCACCTCCGGGACGCGGAGCTTCTCTCGCTGTTCCCGCCGAGTCTCCAGGTCGCTCGACAGCCAGCAGGCCGAGCGGTGCCGACTGTCATCGAAGACCCCGGCCAGCGGCGGAACCTCCTCCCGACAACGGTCGAAGGCGTAGGCGCAACGGGGGTGGAACGGACAGCCCGCCGGGAGGTTGATCAGGCTGGGCGGCGCCCCGGCGATGGGACGCAGTCGGCCCTTGGCGTTGTCGCGGGCCGGAAGAGACGCGAAGAGGCCCTCGGTGTAGGGGTGGTGGTTCCGGTAGAAGATCTCCCGTCTCGGAGCCTGCTCCATCACCGCCCCGGCGTACATCACGATCACGTCGTCGGCCGTCTCTGCGATCACTCCCAGGTCGTGGGTGATCAGGATGATCGCCGTGCCGAACTCCTCCTGGAGCTGGCGCATCACCCCGAGCACCTGTGCCTGGACGGTGACGTCGAGCGCCGTGGTGGGCTCGTCGGCGACCAGCAGGTCCGGGCTGAGCGCCATCGCCATCGCGATCATCACCCGTTGTCGCATGCCGCCGGAGAACTGGTGCGGGTAGTCGTCGATCCGTTCCGCGGCGTGGGGGATGCCGACCATGCTCAGCAGCTCGGCTGCGCGTTGGCGTGCCTTCTGCTTGCTGGTCGACTCGTCGTGGGAGCGGATCATCTCCACGATCTGCCAACCGACTTTGTACGCCGGGTGCAGGCTCGTCAGGGGGTCCTGGAAGATCATGCCGATCCGCGCCCCTCTGATCTCGCGCAGCTCGCGGTCGGAGGCGGTCAGCAGGTCCATCCCGTCGAAGACGGCCCGGCCCTCGACCGTCGCCCCACGGGTGAGCCCGGTGATCGTCTGCGTCGCCACGCTCTTCCCCGAGCCTGACTCACCCACGATGCCGAGGGTCTTGCCCCGGTCCACCTCGAAGGACACTCCGCGCACCGCCCGCACCACCCCGTCGGGGGTGTCGAAGGAGACGCGGAGGTCCTCCACCTCGAGGAGAGCCATCTGCTCAGCCGCCCTGCATGTTCTCGTCGAGCCAGACGTTCGTGGGGTCGAAGTTCTGGAAGGTCGACAGGTAGATCGCGTTGTTCACGTGGCTGGCGTGGTAGTTCGCCTGCTTCGGGTCGGTGATCGGGAAGAAGGCCGCATCCTCCATGACCTGCCGGTCTGCCGCCGCCCAGGCGTCGAGGGACTCTTGCAGGTCGGTTGACCTGCTGGCCTTCTCGATCAGCGCGTCGGTCTTCGAGCTCTCGTAGAAGCCGAAGTTGCTGCCGATAGGCGGGAAGGCGGCCTTGCCGTTGAACAGCGGCCCGAAGTAGGACAGAGCGGCGTTGCCGAACCAGTCCGGGCCCCACCCACTGCTCGTCACGTCCCAGGTGCCGTTGTCGGCAACGGAGGGGCTCTGCAGGTACTTCGTGAACAGGTCCGCCGAGGGGGAAGGCACACCGGTCACCTTGATCCCCACCTTCGACAGGTCCTGCTGCACCGTGGCGAAGGTCTTCTGTGCTCCCTCGGAGTCGGCGTTGTACAGGAACTTGATGGTCAGACCGCTACCGTGACCGGCCTCCTGCAGAAGCTGCTTGGCCTTGTCCGGGTTGTAGGGGTAGAGATCGAAGTCCTCCGAGCCCTGGATGCCCTTCGGGAGCACGTGGGTGAGGGGCGTGTTGATCTCGGGGCCGCCGAGCACCTGGATGATGTTGTCCCGGTTGATGGCGTACTCCAGGGCCTGGCGCACCTTGAGGTCCGCCATCGCCTTGTTGTTGTTGGGTGAGCGCTGGTTGAACCAGATGTAGGGGTTCGACGAGTCGCTCGCGCCGAGGTTGAGGTTGGGGTCGTTGCTCGCGATGAGCTGGGGGAGCTGGGAGGGCGGCGGGAAGTTGTTGAACTCCATGTCCGCGCTGGCCGTCCCGGTCTGCAGCTGCTGCTGGGTGGACTCCTGGCTCACCGTCTCGTTGATCACGATCTTGTCGACGTACGCCTTGCGGATCGGGTCGGTCGAGGCGTCCCAGGCGGGGTTGCGGCTGAGCACGATCGACTTGGTGGGCTCGTAGGAGTCGATCTTGTAGGGGCCGCTGGCGACCTGGTTCTTCCCGAGGTCCTGGCTGCCCGGGACGTACTTCAAGATCTCCTCGGGGGCGGGGTCGAAGGAGTGCATGGTCAGCATGTCCACGAAGTACGTCGCAGGGTGGGTCAACGTGAAGACGACGGTGGAGTCGTCCTTGGCCACGGCGCCGCTGAAGTCTGTGTCGTTGATGTACTTCGCGATCGCCGACGCATTGGTCTGCACCTTCGCGAACCCGTCGCAGAAGTCCTGGAAACCCTCGAGCAGGGTCAGGTAGTCCGGCAGACCACCGTACGGCTGGGCCGGGTTGCAGGACCGCTCGACGCCCCGGACCACGTCGGCAGCGACGATGTCTCGCGGCGGGGAGGTGTCCCACTTCACCCCCTGCCGCAGCTTGATCGTGTAGGTGAGCCCGTCCTTGCTGATCCCGCCGTTGCTCTCCGTGGGGATCTCGGTGGCCAGGTCGGGCGCCGCGGTGGTGGTCTTCCCCTCGATCGCCGGGTTGGCGAACAGCTGCCGGCTGAACATCCGCAGCACCTGGTAGCCGATCGAGTAGTAGGAGACGTTCTGGTCGAGGTAGTCGACATCGCCCGAACCGAGCATGTTGAGCGTGCCGCCCTTGACCGGCTGGCCCTCCGAGCCGCCGCCACCGCCGGTGCCTCCGCCGTTGCTGCTGCATGCTGCGGTTGCGGCGAGGACCGCTGCGGCGAAGAGTGCGGTCAACGCGGTTCTGCGCTGCTTGTGGTGGTTCATGCGTTTCCCCTGTCCGACTTCGATGAGTTGGTCGGGTCCGGCGCTGTCGGTAGGCAGGGCCCGCCTTCTCGGAAGGTACGAAGGAAGGGGGGTCTCGGCTATGGCGACCGCCGAAGCGTCACAGAAACGACAAGCCTCCGTCATACAACACGAGGCCATATGTCGAACGGGTGACGCCAAGTCACGATCAGGACTCGTACGCCGAACTGTCGTGACAAGCGGAGTAATACTGGCTGCGTGGCCCGGTGTGTGCTACTCGTCGAGGACGACCCGCGGATTCGGCGGGTCCTCCACCTCGCGCTCGAAGACGAGGGGTACGCCGTGGTGGAGGCCGCCACGGGGGACGACGGGCTGCGCGCGCTCGAGAGCAGCGACCCCGACGTCGTACTGCTCGACCTCATGCTTCCCGACACCGACGGCTTCGCGGTCTGCCGGCGGATCCGGAAGGAGAGCGACGTCCCGGTCATCATGGTCACCGCCCGGACCGACAGCCATGACGTGGTCGCGGGGCTGGAAGCCGGCGCCGACGACTACGTGACGAAGCCCCTGGTCGCGAAGGAGCTCTCCGCGCGGATCAGGGCGCTGCTGCGGCGGACCGAGCCGCTGAACAGCGGGCACCGGTGCGTCAGGCCGGCGACCTCGAGATCCACGTCGACGAGGGGTTCGTCCTCCGCGACGGACAGCCGGCTTGTCTCACCCGCACGGAGTTCCGGCTGCTGACCGAGCTCGCGCGAGTCGAGGGCAAGGTCTGCAGCAGGGAGCACCTGCTCGAGCGAGTGTGGGGTTACGGCTACTTCGGGGACAGCCGCATCGTCGACGTGCACGTCCGCCGGCTCAGAGGCAAGGTCGAGCGGGACCCCGGGAACCCACGGCTCGTCGTCACCGCCCGAGGGCTCGGCTACCGACTGGTGGGATAGCCGTGGCCGGGGGAGTGCGCTCGACGTCTGCGCTGGAGCCTGGGGGACCGGGTGGCGGTCGGGTTCGCGGTGATGGCGCTGCTGTGGCCGGCGTGCTCGCCAGCGCCTCGTGGATGCTCGTGTCGTCGTACGTGAACCGGCACCAGGAGACGACGGCGCTGGCGCAGACGGCCGACAACGCCTGGTGCTGGACACCGCGCTGAGGTCCGGGACACCGCCGAGCAGGAGCTGGTCGACCCGGCTCGGAACGCACACCCGGCATCGCGGCCCTCGTCAGGTTCGACGGGCACGAGCTATCCCAACACCGCGGCGCGGCAGATGAGCCTTCCGTCCGACCTCGACGTGGACACCTCCACCGGCGATGTGGTCTCGATCCGTACGACGGTCGACGGGCGCAGCTTCCTGGTGGTGGGAGTTCCTCTCCGAGGGGCGGAGAACGTCGCTGCTGGAGCTCTACCCGCTCCTGGATCTCCAGCACACCCTGGACACGTTGGGGATGGTCCTCTTCGCCGGCGTCGTCGCGGCGGGGCTCGTCGGCCTGGTCGGTGGGAAGTTCGCCAGCCGGCGCATGCTCAAGCCGTTGACCGACGTCACCTCCGTGGCGGCGGCGATCGCCCACGGGGACCTGTCGGCCCGGCTGAGGGCGGACACCGACCCGGACCTGGGTTCCCTGGCCCGGTCCTTCAACCGAACGGCGGCCGCTCTGGAGCGCCGCGTCCACGCCGACAACCGGTTCGCCGGGGATGTCAGCCACGAGCTGCGCACGCCCCTCACGACGATGATCAACTCGATCGTGCTGCTCCAGAACAGGCGGGCCGAGCTCCCGGCGGACGTCGTGGAGCCGCTGGACCTTCTGACCGAGGACCTGCAACGGTTCCGCAGGCTCGTCGTGGACCTGCTGGACATCTCGAGGTCCGACGGTGGCCACGACTCACCTGAGCCGGTGGTGGTCGCGGACCTCGTCCGGCGTGCTGCCGACGCCGCCGCGGGTCGCCCTGTCACCGTCGTCGAGCCCGGCGCTGAGGCAGCCGTGCTGCGCGCGGACAAGCGCCGGCTCGAGCGGGTGGTCGCCAACCTCGTCGAGAACGCGGACGTGCACGGTGGCGGCTGCGACGGGGTGTGCGTGTCGAGGAGGAACGGGTCCGTCAGGGTCCAGGTGGACGACCACGGCCGAGGCGTCGCCGAGGAGCATCGGGAGCGGATCTTCGAGCGCTTCGCCCGTGACGAGGTCGAGTCATGGGCCCGGCGTGGGCCTGGGGCTCGCGATCGTCGCGCAGCACGTTCACTGGCACGGGGGAGAGGTGTGGGTCGAGGACCGGCCCGGAGGTGGCGCCAGGTTCGTCGTGGAGCTTCCGATCCGGCCTTGAGTCTCGCGGAGTGCATCCCCGAGCGCCCGGCCGTCGGTCACGAGCTGCCGGTGGCAACGACCGCGGCGGTGGTCGCAGCGATGACCGCGGCCATCATCTCGTCGATCGCCTTGCGGACCGCCTCCGAGCCCCAGTTTCCTTCGGCGATGGCCTTGGCGTTGGCCTTCATCTCCGGCTTGGTGATCCCGACGTCGTCCGGGTCCACGACCTTCTGAACCACCTTCAGCGCATGGAGCAGCGCGACGAGCGCTCCCACCCGCGGGTCGTCGGTCGCGCCCACGCGCAGGGCGTGCGTCAGCAGCATCCGGACCGACCCCTCGTGGGCGGCGTCGGTGGTCGGCCACTTGTGGGTGGGGAAGACGCCCAGGACCTTCCCGCTCTCCTCGCGGAGGATCCCCTGCTCGGCGAGGCGGGTGTAGAGGCGCCGGCGCAGGCCCTTGCCGAGGGCGGGCACCACGTCCTTGGGCTTCTTGCCCTGCTTCGTGCTCCAGGTGCGCGAGGGCCTCGTCGAGAACCGCGTCCGAGGTCGGGCTCGGGTCCCTGACGACCAGCCGCCCCTTGCGCACGGCCTCCGACTCGCCCGCGACGTCCACACGCTTCGCCAACGTGAGCTCGATCAGCACCGCACCGCCGAGCGCGACGTCGATCTCCTCCGAGGAGGCGGACAGCTTGCCGGTCCGGTCGTCGGTCAGCAGCAGGAGGAGGTCCTCGGCGATCAGCATGGCTCCACGGTAGGCAGGATCGGCGGGACTCGCCGGTTTCGGCCTCACGGTTCGGTCAGTCCCGGCGCGAATGACCAGCCGGTAGAGTGTGACGTGGTGCGCCGGGAAGTCTGGTCGGCAGGTCATCTGTCGAGCCCGGACCAGGAGAGCACCGATGAGCGGACCCACCTCCCCGAACACGATTCTCGGCCGAGGGTCCTGGACCGAGACCAGCCGCATCGCTGCGGTTCTGCGCAAGGAGACCGTCGGCGGCGCCCTTCTTCTCGCGGCGACCGCGCTGGCCATGGTCTGGGCCAACTCGCCGCTCGCCGAGACCTACACGGCGCTGCGCGACTACGAGGTCGGGCCGGAGTCGCTGCACCTGAAGCTCTCCCTCGGCACCTGGGCGGCCGACGGGCTCCTTGCGATCTTCTTCTTCGTCGTCGGTCTCGAGCTCAAACGCGAGTTCGTCGCGGGCGACCTGCGCGACCCGCGCCGTGCCGCGCTCCCGATCCTGGCCGCGGTCGGTGGCATGGTCGCTCCCGCGCTGATCTACATCGCCGTCAACCTCGACACCGGTGATGGCGCTCTGCGCGGCTGGGCGATCCCCACCGCCACCGACATCGCGTTCGCGCTCGCAGTCCTCGCGGTGATCTCCACCCACCTTCCGACGGCGCTGCGCACCTTCCTGCTCACGCTCGCCGTCGTCGACGACCTGTTCGCGGTCACCATCATCGCGGTCTTCTACACCAGCGACCTCCACCTGGCCGCGTTGTTCGCAGCCCTGCTGCCGCTCGCGTTGTTCACGATCGCGGTGCAGAAGCGCATCCGGTCCTGGTGGCTGCTGCTGCCACTCGCCGCGGCGACCTGGACCCTCGTGCACGCCTCCGGTGTCCACGCCACCGTCGCGGGCGTCCTTCTCGGCTTCGCAGTCCCGGTCCTCCGCAGCCAGGCCGCGGGCGGCCCCGACGCCGGCCCGGGCCTGGCCGAGCACTTCGAGCACCGGATCCGCCCGATCTCCGCAGGCGTCGCCGTCCCGGTCTTCGCCTTCTTCGCCGCAGGCGTCACCATCGGCGGACTGGCCGGCCTTCAGGACTCCTTGACCGACCCCATCGCGATCGGTGTCATCGCCGGACTCGTCCTCGGCAAGACCGTTGGTGTCTTCGGTACGACGTACCTGGTCTCCCGGCTCACCCGCGCCGACCTCGACCCGAGCCTCCGGTGGCTCGACGTCCTCGGCGTCTCACTGCTCGCGGGGATCGGGTTCACCGTCTCGCTCCTCATCGGTGATCTTGCGTTCGGCCTCGGCGGGGTCAGGGACGAACACGTCAAGGTCGCCGTCCTGGCCGGTTCCGTCACCGCATCCGTCCTCGCGGCGGGGCTCCTGCGCTCGCGCAACCGCACGTACCGGCGCATCGCGGCCGAGGAGCGCGTCGACGCCGACGCCGACGGCATCCCCGACGTCTACGAGCGCCCAGAGCCCGTGTAGGCCGCGAGGTGCTCGCCGGTGAGGGTGGAGCGGGCAGCGACGAGGTCGGCGGGGGAGCCCTCGAAGACGATCCGGCCGCCGTCGTGGCCGGCGCCGGGGCCGAGGTCGATGATCCAGTCGGCGTGTGCCATGACCGCCTGGTGGTGCTCGATGACGATGACCGACTTGCCAGACTCGACGAGCCGGTCGAGCAGGCCGAGCAGCTGCTCGACGTCGGCGAGGTGCAAGCCGGTGGTCGGCTCGTCGAGAACGTAGACGTCGCCCTTCTCGGCCATCTGGCTGGCCAGCTTGAGCCGCTGCCGCTCGCCACCGGACAGCGTGGTGAGCGGCTGGCCGAGGCTGACGTAGCCGAGCCCTACGTCGGCGAGCCGGTCGAGGATCTTGTGGGCGGCAGGTATGCGTGCGTCGCCGTCGCGGAAGAACTCCTCGGCCTCGGTCACCGGCATCGCAAGCACTTCGGCGATGTTCCGCCCGCCCAGCGTGTACTCCAGCACCGATGCCTGGAACCGCTTCCCCTCGCACTCCTCGCAGGTGGACTCCACGGTGGCCATCACGCCGAGCTCGGTGAAGATCACGCCGGCGCCCTTGCAGGCCGGGCAGGCGCCCTCGGAGTTGGAGCTGAACAGCGCCGGCTTCACGCCGTTCTCCTTGGCGAACGCCTTGCGGATCGGCTCCAGGAGCCCGGTGTACGTCGCCGGGTTGCTGCGCCGCGAGCCGCGGATCGCGCCCTGGTCGATCACCACCACGCCGTCGCGGCCGGCGACCGAGCCCTGGACCAGCGAGCTCTTGCCGGAGCCGGCGACGCCGGTGAGCACCGCCAGCACCCCGAGCGGGATGTCGACGTCCACGTCCTGGAGGTTGTTCGTCGACGCTGCCCGCACCTCGAGCGCGCCGGTCGACTCGCGCACCTGGTCCTTGAGGCTGGCGCGGTCGTCGAGATGACGACCAGTGATGGTGTCGCTGCCCTGCAGCCCCTCGACCGTGCCCTCGAACACCACCTCGCCACCGGCCGTGCCGGCGCCGGGGCCGAGGTCGACCACGTGGTCGGCGATCGCGATGGTCTCCGGCTTGTGCTCGACGACGAGCACGGTGTTGCCCTTGTCCCGCAGCTGGAGCAGCAGGTTGTTCATCCGCTCGATGTCGTGTGGGTGCAACCCGATGGTGGGCTCGTCGAAGACGTAAGTGACGTCGGTGAGCGAGGAGCCGAGGTGACGGATCATCTTGGTCCGCTGTGCCTCGCCACCCGACAACGTGCCCGCGGGCCGCTCGAGCGAGAGGTAGCCCAGGCCGATCTCGGCGAAGGAGTCGAGCAGGTGCTGGAGCCCGGCGACCAGAGGGGCGACGCCCGGCTCGTCGACCCCGCGCATCCAGTCGGCCAGGTCGCTGATCTGCATCTGGCACAGCTCGGCGATGTTCTTGCCCCTGATCTTCGACGAGAGGGCCTCCTGGGTGAGCCTGGTGCCGTCGCAGTCGGGGCAGGTCGCGAAGGTGATCGCGCGCTCCACGAAGCGGCGGACGTGCGGCTGCAGCGCCTCGACGTCCTTCGAGAGCATCGACTTCTGGATCTTGGGGATCAGGCCCTCGTAGGTGAGGTTGATCCCCTCCACCTTGATCTTGGTGGGCTCGGCGTACAGGAGCTTCTGGAGCTCCTTCTTGGTGAACGTGGCGATCGGCTTGTCCATGGGCAGGCCTGCGCCGCTGAAGATCCGGCCGTACCAGCCGTCCATGCTGTAGCCGGGGACGGTCAGCGCACCGTCGGCGAGGGACTTGGAGTCGTCGTAGAGCGCGGTCAGGTCGAAGTCGCTGACGTTGCCCATGCCCTCGCAGCGCGGGCACATTCCCCCCTGGTAGACCGCGTCGCGGACGACCTGTTTCTCCTCCTTGCCGCCCTTCTCGGTCTTCATCACCCCGCTCGCCGTCCGCGTCGGGATGTTGAAGGCGAACGCGGTCGGCGGACCGATGTGCGGCTGCCCTAGCCGGCTGAAGAGTATGCGCAGCATCGCGTTGGCGTCGGTGGCGGTGCCGACCGTGGAGCGCGGGTTCGCGCCCATCCGCTCCTGGTCGACGAGGATCGCCGTGGTCAGTCCCTCGAGCACGTCCACGTCCGGCCGCGAGAGCGAGGGCATGAAGCCCTGCACGAAGGCGCTGTAGGTCTCGTTGATCATCCGTTGCGACTCCGCGGCGATCGTGTCGAACACGAGCGAGCTCTTGCCCGAGCCGGACACGCCGGTGAACACCGTCAGCCGGCGCTTCGGGATCTCGACGCTGACGTCCTTGAGGTTGTTGACGCGCGCGCCGTGGACGCGGATCAGGTCGTGGCTGTCGGCGGCGTGCAGCCCGGCCGACTGCATGTTCGAGCTCATGGTCGTGCTCATCCTGTCTCCCTCCGTCACGCGGTCCGCCCTCGCGGTCCCCGTCGGCGTCACCTTGCTCGATCTAACCAGGTTCGAGCGGTACGTCGACCTCGTTCGCCGGGGCGGTCGCGGCGATGTCGAAGGCGGCTCAGATCAGCCAGATGCCGTCGCGCATGAGCGTGCGCCCTGCGATCTCGTTCGCCTCGCGCCACGCCTGCACCCGGACGGGCCGCAGCACGAGGAACACGTAACCCGTGCCGCGGCGCGGGTCCCAGTCGGCCTGCCCGACGTACGCCGTCACCCAGCGCATCGTCGGCCGCCACGTCGACCGCCTCCTCGAGAACGACGTCGAGCATCACCACGTCACGGGTCGGGCCGACCGCGAGCCGGGCCTCGCCGGACGCGGTCAGGTTGCGCGCGGTGACCGAGGACTCCTCGACCGCGATCACCACGCGTTCGTCCACCCAGGCCAGCGACACGGGCACGAGGTACGGCGCGCCCGCGGCCGAAGCCGTGGCCACCCATACGTCGATCGCGGGCGTGGCCAGCATCGCCAGCGTGTCGGCCTTGCGGGTCTCGCGGTCGCGGGGCTCAGTCATCCCCAAGGATCAGCGCAGCTCGTTGATGCGGAGCAGGTTGCCCGTGGGATCGCGGAAGGCGCAGTCACGAACGCCGTACGGCTGCTCGGTCGGCTCCTGGAGCACGTCGGCGCCGCTGTCCACCAACCGCTTGAACAGCCCGTCCAGGTCGTGGGTGGCCAGGGTGACGGCGCTGCCGTAGCTTCCCTTGGCGATCAGCTCGAGGATGGTGCGGCGCTCGTCGTCGGTGAGGCCGGGGTCGACAGCCGGGGGATGCAGCACGATGGAGGTTCCGGGCTGGTTCGCGGGTCCGACGGTGATCCAGCGCATGCCGTTGTACCCGACGTCGTTGCGCACCTCGAACCCGAGAGCGTCGCGATAGAAGGCCAGCGCGGCCTCCGCGTCCGTGTGTGGAAGGAAGGCGTAGTGGATGGTGATGTCCATGGGTTCACGCTAGTGGTGGCCCGGCGCTCCGCGCTTCTCGATTCCTGATCGGTCTGGTGACCTGCTTCGCGAGGCACGAGGGCATCTCCGCCGTCGCCTCGGCCACCTGACGTCGGTAGGTGCTGGGCGGCACGCCCACCAGCTCGGTGAACCGGGTGCTGAAGGTGCCCAGCGACGAGCAGCCGACCGCGAAACAGACCTCGGTGACGCTGAGGTCGCCACGACGCAGCAGCGCCATCGAGCGCTCGATGCGCCGGGTCATCAGATAGGAGTACGGCGACTCGCCGTACACGAGCCGAAACTGGCGACTGAGGTGCCCGGCCGACATGTGCGCGTCGCGGGCGAGCGCCTCGACGTCCAGCGGCTGCGCGTACTCCCGGTCGATCCGGTCGCGGACGCGACGCAGCAGCGCGAGGTCGCGCAGGTGCTGCTCCCCGGCGGGTCTGCTGCTCACCTTCGAGATCGTGCCACGACGCGCCGGAGTTGCCTAGCGCCTACTGGCGCCCCACTTGACTCCGCGTCCTCTAGGCCCCACCGGCGCCGCCTCTCCGCCTCTCCGACGCTGCCATCCGGCCGGGAGGAACGGCCTGACAACCGATCGGCGGCGCGCTACGTATCCCGATGAGAGGCTGACCCCCGGGAGGCGAGCGATGGACACGTTGCAGGAACAGCTGGATCGGTCGTTCGGCGACGGTCCACCGCTCCCGCCGGTCGACAGCCACGTCGCGGCGGGCCGACGCGCCTTGAGGCGGCGCCGGGCGGCCAGCGGGGTCACCGGCCTTGCGGCAGCTGCGGTGCTGGTCACGGGCGGGTACGCCGTATGGCCGGGCTCTCCGACCGGCTCCGATCCGGCGGCCGGAGAGCCGACCCACTCGGCCACCGCCAGCGATCCGAAGGCCACGGCAGAGCCCACCACTGACCCCACCGAAGCGCGATGGCCGCGGGGGGAGCTGATCCGCTATGTCGACGGGAAGCTCGAGGTCCGGCCGGGGGCGGTCGTCCACGAGCACATCCGCAACCCCTACGGCTTCGAGCCGCCGAACCTCTCCGACGCCCTCGACGTCACCTGGCGGGGCGAGCGGCAGTGGCTGATGATCGAGAAGCGCCCGATGCCCCGAGGCATCTCCTCGTCCGCCTCGACCCCCAGCAACGGTTGGGCGAGCTTCGCCGACTACGTCGCCGACCAGGTGGACGCGAACGGAGGCAGCGGGTGGCCCGACACCTTCCAGCTCGACGACCAGGGGCAGGTCGTCCCGACCGCAGGGACCCGCGTGTTCAACCGCACCGACGATCCGCAGCTCGGCCCTGACTTCGCCCCGCCGGGCGCTACGACGGGCGCGGCGGTCGTCTCGGTCGCCGGTGAGGAGGGCAGCTACTTCGTGGTGTGGCGGGTGACCGACGGGACGCTCGACGTGATCACCACTCCTCCCGACGACGTCGTCGGCGCCACGTTCGAGGAGCTCCTGTCCGGCGCCCGTGCCCGGTACGCGTCGGGCGAGGGCCTGCGATGAGCGGGGCCTCGAAGGATGAGGAGTTCACCGCGTTCGTGGCGGCCCGGCAGGTCCATTTGCGACGCATCGCCTATGCGGTGTGCGGCGACTGGCACCAGGCCGACGACCTGCTCCAGACCGCGCTCGTCAAGCTGTACGTCGCCTGGCCGCGGTTGCACCTGGACGGTCGTGAGGAGGCCTACACCCGGCAGATCATCGTGCGAGCCAACATCGACGCGAGCCGTCGTCCCTGGCGGCGCGAGCGGTCGGGGCTCGACGGGCACGACCCGGCCGCGAGGCCGGGGCTGCCCACCGAGGAGAGGTCGGCGCTCTTCGACGCGTTGCAGGACCTGCCGACGATGCAGCGCAAGGTGGTCGTGCTGCGGCACTGGCTGGGTCTGTCGGTCGAGGAGACCGCGTCCGAGCTCGGCATCTCGACCGGCACCGTCAAGAGCCACTCGTCGAGGGGCATCGAGAAGCTGAAGGCGGCGCTCGCGTTGATGGACGGGGTCGACCCGAACTGCGCAGGCGAGAAGGTGCCGTCGCAGACCGCTCGGGCGCCCTCGGAGGCACCCGGCTCCCCCTGACCGAAGAGAAGCACGGCGCGGATCGTCAGCGTCTCGAGGTCAGCGCGAGCCGGGATGAGGGCGACGCCTGGGTCATGCTGGTTGCTGAACGCGAATCCGCCCGCGTAGTCCGGGCTCGGCTCTGAAGAAAGCACACGAGCCGCCATCGAAATCGATGGCGGCTCGTGTGGACTGCCTGCGGACTGCGGGGCGTGCGGCTCAACTCGACATCGCCCTTCACCGAGATCAGCTCGCGGAGAGACTTTTCCGCCGTCGCCGCGTCGCTGTGCGCGCCGAGCGCCTGGCGAAGCTCACGCGCTGCCTTCGCGTGGTCCTTCGCCTTGCTGGTAGCACCGGTCAAAGCGGTCACGATGGCGTCCTTCGCGCTGATGCCGGCGTGGATGGCGTCTCCTGCGGCCGGTGTCGCGCGCCCGAGATCCAGGTTGTCCTCGGCGGAATCCAGATACTCCTGCGCCTTCTGCAGGTAGCTCCGGGCATGGTTCTTGTTCTCCGCCCTCGTCACGACGCCACCTTGGGCAAGCGAGGCATCTTGCCGACCAATGCGATTCCGTCACGGCTGATCTCTGCGATCACGGGCTCCCGGTCTGCGCTCTGGCCGGTGAACTGCTCGGGCGTCAGGTGGAGGACGTCGCAAGTGTTGCCGAGGCGAGCGTGCACTCGCTCCTGAAGATCCGCGCGACCGTCCCAATCTTCGGGGGCGATCACGGCGAGGTCGATGTCGCTGTCGGCGTGCGCTTCGCCGCGGGCAACTGATCCGAACACGATGACGGCCTGGATACGGCTCGCTTCCTCTTGAACGACGCGGGTGAGCATGTCGAGCGGGCTGGCCAGGGTGCGCAGGGGAGTGATGGCGTCGTTCTCCTCGTTGATGCGGTGAACTCCGGCGCGGCCGATGGTCTCGGTCGTGATCAGCCCCAGGCGATCGAGGTCTCGGAGCGCGTGCTGCACAGCGCCCAGGCTGTGGCGATCTTCGACCAACGCATGTACGCGTCGCCCGGTCAGGGGTGCGCCAGTACGTAGCAGTACTGCGAGCACCGCGCCACGTGCTCCGGGCATCAGGCCGCCGAAGGGTTCGCCGAAGTTCATATGAACAGAATAACTGCTCATGTGATGACGCGACTAGTCATAGGAGGCGAGGCGCGTCGGGGCGGCGGCCTACTCGATCCACAACGTGCGAGAGGGTGATGGGAGCCTCCCGTCGAGCGGCAGGCGGGCCATCGTCATTTGCGGCTACGATATGACGCACCTCAAGACCAGCTGACGTGGTCTTCCGATTCGCTGCCGTTGCCAGTGCTGAGCGGGCCGCTCCTACCATGGATGAATGACGGCGGTACTTGTTCATGGCCTCGTGGGGCGGTGTCCGTTGTGACCCGCGATCGGGGCCGAGACCGGGACGATGCTGGTCGGCCACGGCAGGGACGCCCTCGCGATGCTCTTGGCCGCCCCCTGCCCTATGGGGCTGCCGGCGTCGAGCCGGTTCCGGAAGAGGCGCTGCCGCCGGTGGAGACAGTCAACTTGGCCCGGAGGCTGGTGCAGGAAGGCCGGCCGTTCGCTGCGCATGAGGTCTTGGAGGCCCGCTGGAAGGCTGGTCCGGACGAAGAACGCGACTTGTGGCAAGGTCTGGCGCAGGTCTGTGTCGGCCTGACGCATGCCGCCCGCGGTAACAGTATCGGGGCTGCCCGACTCCTCGAGCGAGGTGCGGCCCGGGTCGAAGAGTACGAGGCTGGCCACGGTCCGACGTACGGGCTCGACCTGACCGCGGTCATTGCGTGTGCGCGCGAGCACGCGGCCGCAGAACACTGAGACATACGGGTCGCTCAGGCGTGGCGGAAGGACGCGTCTGCGGCGGCCACGAGAGAGCAACGCGGCTACGAGATCTTTCCTGGCGACCCACCTGCGATCTTGTACGACCAGAGCTCACTGTGGACTCCGACAGGGCCAGCATTGTGCCCTTGTTCAGGGCCTCGTTCAGCATTCACCTCGCCGCTCGTCCGGGAGCGCTCCTGTCCGCTCGCCGAGCGATGGCCGTGCGCGAACGCCGGTGAGTTGACCCATGCCTCGAAGGCTGCCTCGTCTCGCCAGCGGGTAATCACGAGCCAGGTGGTCCGATCGTCGGCCGGTTGTAGCAGTTCGAACCCTTCGAAGCCGTCTTGGTTGTCCACCGCACCGGCCCGGGCGGCGAAGCGGCGGGCAAGCTCGTCACCGTTGTCCTCGGGAACGGTGATGGCATTGATCTTGATGACAGTCACCCGGCCATGGTGGCACCGAAGCCTGAGCAATAGTCAAAGGCAGTCCCGCCACGACGGAGCGTTGGCATCGCCACCCGATGGCACAGGAGCCGCTCGCGGCGGAATGACCTGGAGAGCGCGCGGATGAGAAGCAGATCCGGATCCCGGGTACGGGCCGGCTCGCGCCTCGGGCGCCGTGCCGCTCAGCGGCCGGCGGGTGTGCAGATGCAGGAGCGGTTGCCGTCGGCGTCCTCGACGACCCAGTACGCCGGCGCCGCACGGTCGCTGACGAGGCGTCCTCCGGCGTCGAGGACTGCCTTCAGGCGTCGTTCGCCCTCGTCGTGGGCCACCCACACGTCGAAGTGCCAGCGTTGTTCGAACGGCTGCTCCGGGAGCGCCCAAGTCTCGTCGCCGTCCGGTTCCTGCCACCACACCGTGGGCACCTGGCCGCTGGGGTCGACCGGCTCGCCATCCTCCTCCTTGCCGCCGAGCAAGGCTGCATAGAACGGTGCGAGCTGTGGCCCGAGTGCGGTGTCGAGTCCGAGCTCCAGCTGGGTGAGGCCGCTGGCGTCGGAGTCGATGCCGAGCTCTGCTGCGTGGCTGCTGATCTGGCGCGCGAGGTCGAGGTCGCGGCTGGTGATACCGCGGACGTCGTGGCTGGCGAGCGTGACAATCACGTCGGAGTAAGTGAGTTGAATGTCGGGGTGGTGGTTTGTGGCCTCGGCCGCGGCACCGATCTTGTTGACCAGGGCGAGGCCGGTTCGGAAGTCGCCGGTGCGGAACCGAGCCTTGATCCGTCCAAGGATCTGCCGCCAGTCCGCGAGACTGGCTTCGCGTACCTGCGTCGCGGACAACTTCTTCCGGGGGTCAGTCATGGTTGTCGCTCCGTTGGTGTAGAGGGAGTTGCGCTCTGCACAAGGTAGAGGTGGTTCAGGAGCGAAAGGAGTCCGGAATGCCACGCGACCAAGATCGGCCAGCTGGCGCATCGAGTAAGGCGACACCGAAGCCCTGCACGCGGCGGTGTGACGCACGACAGGGCGCGCGCGTTGGCCCGGGCGGGAATCGTCGTCTCTACCCCGCGTCGATGATTTCGCCGTTGCGGGGCAGGCAGCCACCGAAGGTGATGGGCACAGCGGTGGCATGTAGCACGTCCAGGCGGTCGATCGCCTGAAGGTGGACATGCGGTTCGGTGCTATTGCCTGAGTTGCCGCAACGCCCCAGCGTCTCGCCCACCCGAACTCTTTGACCAAACTGCGCCTGAACGCTGCCGCGTTGCAGGTGGCACACGGCGATCACCGGGCCGTCGCGCGTTTCGATCATCACGTGGTTGCCAGCCAACTCCTCCCAACCTCCTGCTGCCCGACGGCGCTGGGTGAGGGCATAGCCAACAGACGGCAGCCCACGGAAGGACTGGTGATCAGGCGCCGTGTGGTACACGCCGACGACCACGCCTTGGACAGGCGCGAGGACGGGGCGCCCGAAGCCTGGAAACCGCTCCGCTGGTTCGGGGCGCAGAAGCGACCGGAACGTGATTGGTGCCGTTCGCCCGGCCTCGTTGACTGGGACGAAGTCGATCGCGAATGAGCTGGCGAACCGGGTGGTGCGGTGGCTGGGCACTCGGTTCGCGGGACTGTTCCGGGTCAGCCAGCGGCCCTCGAACGGGTACGCCAGGTCGACTGACGGCAACATTCGGACGACCCCACTCCCGTGCTATGACGATCCCACTCCTGAAGAGGCTGCCATGTCATGCGGAGATGGCGGTGTCTACTACTGGGGCGACTTCAGGTTGTCGAGGCCTTGCAGCAGGTGGTTGCGCAGCGCGGGCCAGGCCGGGTGAGCGCGTTCGGCGCCGGGCAGGGCCGAGATCATGACGGTCCCGCGGAGTGCTGCTTCGACGATGAGGAGCCATTCGTCGAAGCCAGGTGTATGAGCGAGGTCCGGGAGAAGGCGGGCGGCGACGTCGTGGGTGAGGTTCGCCGCTTCGGTGAGGGTGGGAATGAACTGCTCAGCCACGCGGGGGTCGGTGCGTGCGTGGTTGATGAGCTCGAGCACGGCACTGCTGACGGGCAGTGTGTTGATCAGCCAGAGCCCATCGAGGAGCGCTTCGGCCCTTTGCCGTTCGGTGCCCTCGCGCTCCGCCAGCGCGAGTGACTCCTCTGCCAACTGGTTCATCAGTCGGCTGAGGGCGGCGCCGACCAGATCCATCTTCGTCGGGTAGTGGTGCTGCTGGGCGCCCTGGCTGACCCCTGCCCGTTGGGCAACCGATCGCGTGGTTGTCGCAGCCCAGCCGTCTTCGACCAGGCTCTCGATGGTCGCGTCGAGCAGAGCCGCTCGGGTTGCCGCGCGACGCTCGGCCTGGGTCGTCCTCGTCATCGGCGCCACCCTCGAAAGAAGGTCATTTACCCATGTTACCAGTCACCTGACTTGACAAGTCAGATGACTGGTAAGCATCCTCATCGACATGACTCCCGGATCGTCATCTCGCATCGTGCTCTTCGGCGCGACCGGCTTCACCGGCCAGATCGTGGCCCGGGCCCTGTACGACCGCAGCCTCCGTCCGGTGCTCGCTGGTCGCAATCGGGATGCGCTCGAAGCGCTTGCGGCCGAGCTCGACACCGAGTTCGCGCTGGCGGACAGCGGTGACCCGAGGAGCGTCGCCGCTCTCGTCGAGTCGGGCGACGTCTTGGTCTCGACTGTGGGCCCGTTCGTGAAGCACGGCGCTGCCGCGGTGCAGGCAGCCGCAACGACAGGGGCGCACTACCTCGACTCCACGGGCGAAGGCCCCTTCATCCGTGAGGTCTTCGAGGAGTACGGTCCCGTCGCGGCCCGGTCCGGTGCTGGCCTTCTTACGGCGTTCGGCTACGACTATGTGCCAGGCAACTTGGCCTGCGCGCTCGCGCTGCGCGAAGCAGGCGACCGAAGCGTCCGTGTCGACTGCGGCTACTTCCTGACCGGCGCGGGCGGAGGCCGCGAAATCCGCACCCGTTTCGGGCTGCCAAGCGCCGGAACTGTCGGCACCCTTCTGGGCATGATGACGGCCCCCGGATACGCCTACAGGGCGACCCGTCTGGTGACCGAGCGCACCGCCCGCACCGTCAAGACGTTCCAGGTCGACGGCGGCGGCCTGTCCGGAGTGAGCATCGGTGCAGTCGAGCAGTTCGCCCTCCCCCGTTCCTTCCCCCAGCTTCGGGAGGTCAACGTCTACCTCGGCTGGTTCGACCCCTTCTCACGGTTCCTGCAGGCCAGCTCCTTCGCGCTCGACGGGCCGCGTCGCCGGCGCACAGCCACGGCAGCCGTGGAACGAGTCGCTCCGCGGCTGCTCGCCGGACGGCCCGCCGGACCCAGCCAGCACACCCGCGACTCGATGCGAGCTCTCATCATCGCCACAGCATTCGACGCCGAAGGTCGCGAACTGCACCGGGTCGTGCTCCGAGGACCCGAGCCCTACGTCCTCACCGGCGATCTCCTCGCCTGGGGCGCCGTCCGCGCCGCGGGCGGAGACCTTCGCGGCGCGGGAGCGCTCGGACCGGTCCAAGCCTTCGGCCTCGACGAGCTCACAGCCGCCTGCGCCGCCGCAGGACTCAAGGAGGTGGACCGATGAACGCACTTCGCGGCCAGACCATCCTGGTCACCGGAGCCGCCCGCGGCATCGGCGCCGCGGCCGCCCGCAGCATCGCCGCAGCAGGCGGCAACCTCATCCTCACCGACGTCGACCACAAGCCGCTCCACGAGCTCGCCGCAGAACTCGGCCTCCAAACCGCGCTCGCAATCACCGCCGACGTCACGGACCTATCCGCCATGGAAGCAGCCGTCGCCACCGGCATCGCTCGGTTCGGCGGTATCCAGACGGTTGTCGCGAACGCAGGTATCGCCAGCTACGGATCAGTCCTCGGCGTCCACCCCGCCACCTTCCGACGAGTCCTCGACATCAACGTCAACGGCGTGTTCCACACCGTCCGCGCAGCGCTTCCCTCCCTGATCGAGAGCAAGGGCTACATCCTCGTGGTTTCCGCACTCGGCGCGTTCGCCCCCGCCCCTGGTCTGACGGCCTACAACGCCAGCAAGGCCGGAAGCGAACACTTCGCCAACGCCCTGCGTCTCGAAGTCGCCCACCACGGTATCGACGTAGGAGTCGCCTACATGTCCTGGATCGACACACCTCTCGTCCAAGACGCCCGCAAAGACCTCAGGGCCTTCAACGAACTCGTTCGCAGACTGCCACCACCCCTCAACCGCACCACAACCGTCGAAACCTGCGTCAACGCCTTCGTCAAAGGCATCACCAAACGCCGTCGCCGCATCTACGTCCCCGGCTGGGTCCGCCTCGTCCGAGCAAGCCGCAACCTCATCAGCTCACCGCTCGGCGACCAGAACTCCCTCAAGTACGCGCCCGAGCTCCTCCCCAAGATGGACGAGGAAGTCCGTCGACTCGGCCGCTCAACCAGCGCACGCAACACCTAGCGAGCTCCCGTTCCGACGGCTTCCATCTGCCGCCGTCGACTCCGCGCGACCATCAGGGGGAAGACCTTCCAGATGCGTCTAACTGGGCGGTTCGACGCGCGCAGGAACCCCAGCACGGTCCCTGCGATCGGGTCTGCGGAGGACAGGTGAGCGCGACGCTGCGGCCTCTCCGAGGCGCGGACATGTGACCACGCCTCGGCCGCCCCTCCGCGCCTACTCGGCGCGAGGGTGGGACACGCAGGGGCCACATGCTCGACGGCTGCCGTGGCGCGTCGCCGGCAGCGTTTCTGCAGGTCGCGCGCAAGGCGGGCCCGGCCGCTCTACGGATGATCAGTTGTGGGACATCTGATCTCTCGGACCCAGGTTCCTGGGTCACATTGGGGACACAAGCCAATGACAAACGGCCCCCGAGACCGGAAGACGTCGAAAAACGCTTCGCTGCTCAGGGGCCGTTTGAGGCTCCTCGAGGGTAGGCGGCAGCCCACGCTCCTTAGATGTCGAAGTAGAGCTCGAACTCGTGCGGGTGCGGCCGCAGCTGGAGCGGGGCGATCTCGTTCTGCCGCTTGTAGTCGATCCACGTCTCGATCAGGTCGGGGGTGAAGACGCCACCCTCGAGGAGGTAGTCGTGGTCGGCCTCGAGCGAGTCCAGCACCGCGCCGAGGCTGGCCGGCACCGTCTCGATGTCTGCGTGCTCGTCCGGCGGGAGCTCGTAGAGGTCCTTGTCGATCGGCTGCGGCGGCTCGATCTTGTTCTTGATGCCGTCGATGCCCGCGAGCAGCATGGCCGAGAACGCGAGGTAGGGGTTCGACGACGGGTCGGGGCAGCGGAACTCGATGCGCTTCGCCTTCGGGTTCGCGCCGGTGATCGGGATGCGGATGCACGCCGAGCGGTTGCGCTGGCTGTAGACCAGGTTCACCGGGGCCTCGAAGCCCGGGACCAGGCGGTGGTAGGAGTTCACCGTCGGGTTCGTGAAGGCGAGCAGCGAGGGAGCGTGCTTGAGCAGACCGCCGATGTAGTAGCGCGCCATGTCGGAGAGGCCGGCGTACCCGGACTCGTCGTAGAACAGCGGCTCGCCGTTGTTCCAGATCGACTGGTGGCAGTGCATGCCGGAGCCGTTGTCGCCGAAGATCGGCTTGGGCATGAAGGTCGCGGTCTTGCCGTTGCGCCAGGCGACGTTCTTGACGATGTACTTGAACTTCATGACCGCGTCAGCCGAGGAGAGCAGCTCGTCGAAGCGCCAGTTGATCTCGGCCTGACCCGCGGTGCCGACCTCGTGGTGGGCCCGCTCGACGACCAGGCCCGCCTTCTCGAGCTCGACGGTGATCTCGTCGCGCAGCTCGGAGAAGTGGTCCATCGGCGGCACCGGGAAGTAGCCGCCCTTGTACTTCACCTTGTAGCCGCGGTTGTTGTCCTCGGAGCCGGTGTTCCAGGCGCCGGCCTCGGAGTCGATGTGGTAGTAGCCGGCGTTCGCCTTGGTCTCGAAACGCACGGAGTCGAAGACGTAGAACTCGGCCTCGGGGGCGAAGAAGGCGGTGTCGCCGATGCCGGTGCTCTTGAGGTACGCCTGCGCCTTGCGGGCGATGTTGCGCGGGTCGCGGCTGTAGGCCTCACCGGTGAGCGGGTCGTGGATGAAGAAGTTCACGACCAGGGTCTTGCGGGTGCGGAACGGGTCGAGGTAGGCCGTGGTCGGGTCGGGGAACAGCGACATGTCCGACTCGTGGATGGCCTGGAACCCGCGGATGGAGGAGCCGTCGAAGCTCAGTCCGTCCTCGAACACCGAGGCGTCGAAGGACGACACCGGGACGGTGAAGTGCTGCATGATGCCGGGCAGGTCGCAGAAACGTACGTCGACCATCTCGACGCCTTCGTCCTTGATGTACTTCAGGAGCTCGTCGGCGTTTGCGAACATTCGTCCTCCTTGGCCGCGTGGCATGCGGTCCAGATCTCATTCGAAGAGTCAAGCGATGCGACGCTGCACCACTGTCCCGAAAACTATGTACGGGCGGTTAAGTGACCGTATCCCCTTTGTTTCACGCGTGTAACAGTGTGGGCTGTGGATCACAGCGCGGACGGCTCGAACGCCCCCGGTAGCGTTGCCGTCGTGAGTGACACCCACCCTTCTTCACCCGCTGCCGGTCCGTCGTACCCGGGGGAGCGGCTCGGCCTCCCCGAGGAGGGCCCCGGGTCGGTCGCCGGCTGGGGGCGCCGGATCGCCGCCTTGTCCCTGGACTGGCTGGCCTCCATGCTGACGGCCGCCGCCTTCATCGGCACGGATGTCTGGACCGGCCAGGGGCTCGCGACCTGGGCGCCGATGGGAGTCTTCCTGCTCGAGGCGACCTTCTTGACCGCGCTCCTCGGCGGCTCCTTCGGCCAGCTGCTGGTGCGAGTGGTCGTGGTGCGGTTGGACGGCAAGCCCGTGAACGTGCTCCACGCCTTCCTCAGAACGCTGCTGATCTGTCTCGTGGTCCCACCGTTGGTGTTCAACCGAGACCAGCGCGGCCTCCACGACCTCGCAGTCAGGACCGTCACGCTGCGCCGCTGAGAGCCGACCGGACCTCCGGCGTGGGCGGAGACCCGCGTCGGCTCCAGGGACCAACGCCCCTGCCCGGTGCCGGAGCAGGCTCCTAGCGTGAGGAGCAGAAGCAGTCTCACGCGGAGGTGAGCCATGTTCGCGAACCGTGTCGATGCCGGACGCCAGCTCGCTCGGAGCGTCGAGCACCTGAGAGGTCCGGACACCGTCGTGCTCGGCCTTCCTCGCGGCGGGGTGCCGGTGGCCTACGAGGTCGCCGCCGCGCTCGACGCGCCCCTGGACGTGATCGTGGTGCGCAAGCTCGGGGTGCCCTTCCAGCCCGAGCTGGCCATGGGCGCTGTCGGCGAGGAGGACGTGCTCGTCCTCAACCCCGAGGTGGTGCGGCTCGCACACGTCAGCGAGGCCGAGATGGCGTCGGTCGAGCGCCGCGAGCTCGCCGTGGTCGAGGAGCGCGCCACCCGGTTCCGCGCGGGACGACCGCGGCTGTCCCTCGAGGGCAAGACGGCCCTGATCGTCGACGACGGAGTAGCCACCGGCGCGACCGCGCGCGCTGCATGCCGTGTGGCGCGGGCGCTGGGGGCCGTACAGGTCGTTCTCGCCGTGCCCGTGGGCCCGATGGACATCGCAGAGCGGTTCCGTGACGACGCGGACCAGGTCATCTGCCCGAACCAGCCCTACGAGTTCTACGCGGTCGGCCAGTTCTACTCCGACTTCGCGCAGACCACCGACGACGAGGTGACCACGCTGTTGCAGCGGCGGACGGCGACGCCAGGACCCTCTGCTCTGGCAGCCGAGGGACAGGGCTTCGACGAGGACGTCCGGATCCCGGTCGGAGGGCTCGTCCTCGAGGGTCGGCTCGTGGTGCCCGCCGGGGCGCAGGGGGTCGTGCTGTTCGCACACGGCAGCGGCAGCAGCCGGCACAGCCCCCGCAACCGGTACGTCGCCGAGGTGCTCCGGCAGGCGGGTATCGGCACCCTGCTGTTCGACCTCCTCACCACCGTCGAGGAGCACGACCGGCGCATGGTCTTCGACGTCGAGCTCCTCGCCACGAGACTCATCGGGGTCACGGCTTGGCTGCGGGAGCAGCCACCGGTGGCCGGACTCCCGATCGGCTACTTCGGGGCGAGCACGGGCGCGGCCGCTGCGCTGCTGGCCGCAGCCGAGCCGGACCAGCACATCGCCGCCGTCGTGTCGCGTGGCGGTCGTCCGGACCTGGCCATTCCACGCATCCACCACGTCCGGGCAGCCACCTTGCTCATCGTCGGAAGCCGGGACTCGATGGTGCTCGACCTCAACCGTGAGGCGCAGCGGCACATGCGCTGCGAGAACAACCTGGCCGTCGTGCGAGGGGCGACCCACCTCTTCGAGGAGCCCGGGACGCTGGCCGAGGCCGCGGGTCTGGCCCGGGACTGGTTCAGGAGCCACCTTCTGCAGGCCGTTCCAGCCTGATCCGGGCGACGTCGAGGTAGCCCGCGCGGAACCCCGCCTCGCAGTAGGCGAGGTAGAACTCCCACATGCGGCGGAACGTCTCGCCGAAGCCGAGTGCGGATACAGCCGGCCAGCTCGTCAGGAACTGCTCGCGCCACAGACGCAGCGTGTGCGCGTAGTGCTGGCCCATGCGGGACACGTCCGTCACCGCGAGCGAGGTGTGCCCGTCGACCACATGCTCGATCGCCTCGACCGAGGGAAGCAGGCCGCCGGGGAAGATGTACTTGTGGATCCACGTGTACGTCTCACGAGTGGCGAGGTAGCGGTGGTGGGGGAGCAGGATCGCCTGGATCGCCACCTTGCCGCCCGGGGCGAGGAGTGAGTCGATGGCCGAGAAGTACGTCGGCCAGTACTCCTCTCCGACCGCCTCGATCATCTCCACGCTGACGACGGCGTCGAACAGGCCGGTCTGGTCGCGGTAGTCGCGCAGAGCGATCTCCACCCGGTCGGCGACCCCTGCGGCGTCGACCCGCTGTTGCGCCAGCGCCGCCTGCTCCGAGGAGATGGTGATGGTCGTGACCTGCGCCCCGCGCTGGGCGGCGCGGATCGCCAGCGTGCCCCACCCGGTGCCGATCTCCAGGACCCGGCTGCCCGGACGCACCCCCGCGGCGTCCAGGATCGCGTCCACCTTCCGCAGCTGCGCCTGCTCCAGGTCTCCGGTAGCGGGTGGCGGGTCGAGCCTCTCGAACAGCGCTGAGGAGTAGGACAGCGACGGGTCGAGGAACGAGGCGAACATGTCGTTCGACAGGTCGTAGTGCCGCTCGATGTTCCGGCGCGCGCCGTGCCTGGTGTTCTCCGGGTTCAGGCCCCGGGGGAGCACTGCGTGGCGCAGTCGGTAGAACGTCGGTGAGATCAGGTCGGTCATACGCTCCGCGAACGGCGTGAGCGCGTCGGCGAGGTCGGTCCCCGCAGCGACCGTCCACTCGCCGGCCATGTAGGACTCGCCGATGCCGATGTTCGGGCTCGCGCCCAGCCGGGCGAAGAACGCCTCCGGGTCGGCGACCTCGATGGTCGGGCCGCCCCCGCCGTACACCTCACCGGTGGCGAGCCGGGCGGCGACCGGCACCTTGCGCAGGATGCGCGACAGGACCCGCTTCGCGATCCGCCCGCGGACACCGTACGACGGGGCCGGCGGGGAGGTCCCACGACGCGTTGTCCTCGGGCCCGGCGAGCGTCTCGGGGCCGGTCGTGCCGGCGTCGATCTGTGCTGTCATGACAAACCCTTCGGTGCCTGGTGCGGAGGACGTGGGATGACCGGGAGCCTTCGCAGCCACAGCCGGATGCCGTGCCAGCGGATCAGTGCGGCGACTCGCTGCGAGGGCAGCGGGTTGGCCATCACCCGGCTGAGCGTCCTGCTGCGGGTGGCGGTCTCGAGGTCGCCGTGGACGGCGGCGGTGAACAGGGTCTCGCCGTCGGGAGAGGTGAGCGAGATGGCCACCGCGACCTGGTCGTCGGTCAGCTTCGTGGTGATGTCGTAGCGCCCCTCGACGGCGAAGAAGGGGGAGACGTAGAAGGTCTTGTCGGTGCTCGCCCGGCGCCGCTCCACCGGCAGGGCGTAGCAGTGCCGCTCGCCGTAGGTGTTGTGCACCTCGGCGAGCACGCCCTCGAGGACGCCGTCCTCGTCGAAGCAGAAGTACGTCGTCAGCGGGTCGAACACGTAGCCGAGGCTGCGGGCGTTCGCGAGCACGAGCACCCGGCGTGCGCTCCAGGGCAGCTCCTGGGCGTCGAGGAACCGGCGTACCTTCGCCGACAGCGGCCGGTCGTCCTCCGCCCCGAAGTGGTCGCGCGAGCGGATCGACGCCAGGGGCCGCAGCCACCGGGGGAAGGCGGCGTTGGGGTCGTCGGCGTCGACCAGCCACATCGTCGTACGGTGCGAGAACTCGTAGCTGAACGGTCGCAGGCGACGGTGGTGGACCAGTGCATGGACCGTGGCGGGGCTCGTGCGATCGGGACGGTGCTCACCAGGCGGCCCCCAGTGCCTCGGCGGCGGCGACGCCCGAGCGGCACCCGTCCTCGTGGAAGCCCCACCCGTGGTAGGCGCCGGCGAAGGCCAGCCGGTCGCTGTTGAGCGAGGCGAGGCGGGTCTGCGCCGCCACCGACTCGCCGGTGTAGGTGGGGTGCTCGTAGGTCATCGTGGCGATCACGTGCTCGGGTGCGGGGCCGACCTCCGGGTTGAGCGTCACGACCAGCGGATCGGACTCCGGGTGTCCCTGCAGGCGGTTCATCCAGTAGGACACCCGGGTGCGGTCGGTGAGCGTGTCGCAGTCCTCGAGGCGGTAGTTCCAGCTTGCGCGGCCACGTCGCTGCTCGGGCAGGACCGACGCGTCGCGGTGCAGCCACGCGACGTTGGCGGAGTAGCCGAACGCGCCGAGGACGTCCTGCTCCGCCTCGTCGGCATCGGTCAGCAGCGCGAGCGCCTCGTCGGCGTGGGTCGCGATCACGACCTTGTCGAAGTCGTGGTGCTCGCTCGGGCCGCCGTCGACGGGCCTGGTGTCGAGCCCGACGCTCTCGGGCTTGCGGCTCACCGCCGTCACCCGGGTCCCGGGCCGGACGACATCCAGACGCCGCGTGATCGCCTCGACGTAGGAGCGTGACCCGCCCACGACGGTGTGCCAGGTCGGGGCGTCGCCGAGGGTGAGGAAGCCGTGGTGGCGCAGGAAGGCGAACAGGTAGGCGGCCGGGTAGGCCAAGGCGTCGTCGTGGCCCATCGACCACACGCAGGAGACCACGGGCAGGGCGTAGTGGGTCACGAAGTGCCGGTCGAAGCCATGATCGGCGAGGAAGTCGGCGTAGGTCTGCTGCGAGGTCGGCTGCTCCTCGAGGAAGGCCAGGGCCTGCTTCTGGAACGACCGGACCTGGAGCAGGAGCCGCCAGAAGCCGGGGTCGACGGCGCGGCGTCGCTGGGCGAAGAGCCCGTCGGCCTTGCGGCCACCGGTGTAGCTCAGCCCGCACCCGGAGCAGGAGATGCTCATGCTCATCTCCGTCGGCCGGGTCCGGACACCGAGCTCGTCGAAGAGCCGGCGCAGCAACGGGTAGGTGCGGTCGTTGAGCACGATGAAACCGGAGTCGACCGGGACGGCTGCCCCCGAGGGGACCGGGACGTCGTGGGTGTGCGCGTGGCCACCGACGCGGCGGTCCGCCTCGAAGAGCGTCACGTGGTGGGTGCGCTGGAGCAGGTACGCCGCGGTGAGACCGGAGATGCCCCCGCCGACGACGGCGACGGTCGGGCCGCCCGTCGCGCGACGAGCCAGAGCTGGGGTCGTGGGTGTCCCTCATGCCCGTCGTTCGCGGTGCGACAGGTGGGGGATTGGTCGGTCAGGGTAAAAAGATTGAACGTTCATGTAGCAAGGTCCACCACTTCGAGCCGGACCCGCTTGTTGCCCTTGCCCTTCGACTCGGTGCCGGTCACGACCACGCGGCCCACCTCTGCGGTGCTCAGCACGTGGGTGCCGCCGTCGGCCTGCTTGTCGAGGCCGACGATGTCGATGACTCGCAGCGGGTCGATCTCGCGGGGGATGAGGTTGGCGGCGGTGCGGATCAGCGCGTGGTCCTCGTCCGCGACCTCGCGCCCGACGAACTCGACGAGGATCTGTCGGGCGGCGGCGATCTCCTCGTTGATCCGGGCTTCCACCTGCCGCCCGAACTCCGCGGACATCGACGGCAGCGGGAAGTCGAGGCGGCCCTTGCCGGGGTCCATGTTGCCGCCCGTGACGGCGACCCGGTGGTCGGCCCAGATCACCCCGCACAGGATGTGCAGCGCGGTGTGCGTGCGCATGGTCAGGTGACGCCGCGTCCAGTCGAGCTCGCCCGAGGCCTCCGTGCCCTCGTCCGGAAGGGCCTCGGCCGAACCCTCGAGGTCCAGCCAGTGCCAGATCGTCGCGGGGTCCTCCCGGTCCCTTGCCACCCGGACCACCTGGCCCGCGCCGCCGTCCCAGACCAGCGTTCCGAGGTCGTGCGGCTGGCCGCCGCCCCCGGGGTAGAAGGCGGTACGTCGGAGGGCGACCCGGCCCTCCGCCCGGTCCACCCGCTGAACACCGGTCTCGAACTCGCGCGTGTAGGCGTCGACGGCGAACAGCTCGGTCGCGGCGAGGCCGGTGGGCGCCCCCTCGGGAACGCGTCCGGGAACGGCCATGGTCGAGGCTCCCTCGATGTCTCGATGGGCTGTCGCCATCAACGTACTCGGCCGCTCGGGCGCGGGTAGGCTCGTCGGCGGATTGCGTCGCTTTCCGCCGAACCCTCCGGGAGGCTGCCTTGCGCCCCGTTTCGCGCTCGCGCACCACACGCGTCGTGTCGGCCGTTCCCGCCCTGCTGGCCGTCCTCGCCGCCTGTGGCGGGCCGGAGACGAAGCCCGTGTCAGGCGAACCCGCTGCGCCGAGTCAGGCTGCCTCCTCGCCGGGCGCTGTCCCCTCGCCGTCCGAGGAGCCGGTCGCCGAAGCGGCCGAGCCCGCCGACTCGCCGCAGAGCGCTCCCGCCGAAGGCACCTGGGACGAGCGCACGCTGATCCCTGCGATGCAGGCGGCGATGAAGGGTCAGCGGAGCGCCCACGTGTCGGTGACGACCGGCGTCACCGGCATGGAGATCCGCGGCGAGGCCGATCTCGCTTTCAGGGGTGCCCGGCAGGACATGGTGATGACCATGGACGGCGCCGCCATGGGCGTCGAGAGCGCCGAGATCAGGTTGGTCGACCGCGTCATGTACCTCTCCCTGCCGCCGCTGACGCCCCGGGGCAAGTACGTCGCGGTCCGTCCCGGGGACACGTCGTCGCCCTTGGCGGCCATGGCAGGGCAGATCCAGGCCGTCGACCCACGGGACACCTTCACGGCGTTGGCAGCAGGGCTGCGCAAGGTGAGGTTCGTGGCGGACGAGTCGGTCAACGGCGAGGACCTCGAGCACTACCGCCTGACGGTCGACTTCAAGTCAGCGGCCAAGGCGCTGAGCCTGCCCCGAACGCCTGGCGTGCCGAGGTCGATCGCCTACGACCTGTGGCTCGACGACGAGGCTCTGATGCGCCGCGTCGAGATGGAGATCATGCAGCAGGCTTCGATGGTCATGGAGACCTCGGACTGGGGCGAGCCGGTGAACGTGGAGGCGCCCGACCGCAAGGACATCGTGCGGGTCCCGGGGCAGTAGCCCCGGTCGTCGTACGCCGGTCCTGGAACCCCAGCGAGGGGGACCGCTCGAGCCGGTGCGCTCCAGGCGGTGGGTCAGCGGCCCCGCATGTTCTGCCGGGCGCCCTTGAGGTTCGTGGGCATCGGGCCCTTCGGCAGCGGGATGTTCGACCGCGTGGCGTCGAGCGCCCGCAGCCGCGCGAGGATGTCGGTGACCTCGGCGGGCTTGACCTTGCGGCCGAGCTTCGTGACGTGCTTGACCAGCCTCGGCAGCGGCACCGCGCCCTCCTGGTCACCCACGACGACCTCGTGGATGGGGGCCTCCGAGGCGACCCGCTCGTGCTTGCGGCGCTCGCTCGCGAGCAGCGGCTTGAGGCGGTTCGGGTTGCCCTCGCCGACCAGGACGATGCCGGGAGGGCCGACGACGCGGTGCACTACGTCCTGGTTGCGGTTGAAGGCGATCGCCGGCTCGAGCTTCCAGCCGCGACGCAGCATGCCGAGGGCGGCGGCAGCCGCGCCGGGCTGGCCCTCGATCTGCTTGAAGCCGGCTCGCTGCGCCCGCCGGCCGAAGACGATCATGACCGCGAGGACGCCGAAGAGCACGGCGCCGATCAGGTCGAGGATCCAGTGGCCGGGGACCAAGGACAAGATCCCGAAGGTCACGGCCGCCACGAGCACGAACCAGCCGAGAAGGATCAGCCCGATCCTGGGGTCGGACTGCTTGGTCATCTGGTAGCTGGTGGCGATCTGCTTCATGCGACCGCTCTTCGCCGGCTTGGCTGACTTGTCTTTCCTGGCCATCGTGCTGCTTGCCTCGTTCGCTTCGTGGGGAGGGTCGACCTAGTGTCTCAGACCGTCTGCGCTGCGCTGTCGCGAACCGGCTCCGCGCCCTCTCGCCGCGCGAGGGCCTGCTGGTAGAGCCGGCCCGCACGGTAGGAGGAGCGGACCAGCGGCCCGGACATGACGCCCGCGAAGCCGATCTCCATCGCCTCGTCATGCAGCTCGACGAACTCCTCGGGCTTGACCCACCGCTCGATCGGGTGGTGCCGGACCGAGGGGCGGAGGTACTGCGTGATGGTGACCAGGTCGCAGCCCGCGTCGTGGAGGTCGCGCAGTGCCTGGGAGACCTCCTCGCGGGTCTCGCCCATGCCGAGGATCAGGTTGGACTTCGTGACCAGGCCGAACTCGCGGGCCTGGGTGAGCACGTCGAGGGAGCGGTCGTAGCGGAACGCCGGGCGGATCCGCTTGAAGATGCGGGGGACCGTCTCGACGTTGTGAGCAAGGACCTCGGGCCGTGACTCGAACACCTCGGCCAGCAGGTCGGGCTTGCCGTTGAAGTCGGGGATGAGGTTCTCGACGCCGGTGTCGGGGTTGAGCTCGTGGATGGCGCGGACCGTCTCGGCGTACAGCCAGGCGCCGCCGTCGGGCAGGTCGTCGCGCGCGACGCCGGTGATCGTGGCGTACCGCAGGCCCATCGTGCGCACCGACTCGGCCACGCGGCGGGGCTCGTCGCGGTCGAGCGGCTCGGGCTTGCCGGTGTCGATCTGGCAGAAGTCACAGCGCCGCGTGCACTGGTCGCCGCCGATGAGGAAGGTCGCCTCGCGGTCCTCCCAGCACTCGAAGATGTTGGGGCAGCCGGCCTCCTGGCACACCGTGTGGAGGCCCTCGGACTTCACGAGGCCCTGGAGCTCGGTGTACTGAGGTCCCATCCTCGCCCGGGTCTTGATCCACTCGGGCTTCTTCTCGATGGGGGTCTGGGCGTTGCGGACCTCGAGGCGGAGGAGCTTGCGGCCCTCGGGGTTGATCGAACCCGTCGAGTCTGCTCCCGGTGTGCTTTCGGCCTGCTTCTGGTCGGCTGTGGGCGCGTGAGTCACCCGGCCACTCTACGCCGGGGCGGTGAGCCGCCCCAATCGAGCGGGAGTACGTCGAAAGGGGCGGCGGGCGTGTGGGTGAGGCCTCCGTATCGGCGGGCTCACCCACACGACCGCGGAGTTTCAGGGGATGTCGCGGCGGCGGAACAGGAGCAGCGAGGCCACGGCGACGACGGCGAGAGTCACCCCGAGATAGGCGGTTCCCTGTCCGAGGGTCAGGTTGACCATCTGGTCGCACCCGCCGGCCCCCGGCTTGCAGGCGATGGTCTCGTCGTAGAACTCGTAGCCGTCCTGGAGCCAGGCGGAGACGTTGTTGCCGACGCTCCACCGGCCGACCCCTGAGAACGGCAGGGCGGCGATGACCGCCGTACCGGCGATCGCGTAGGCGAAGAGCACCGCCACCGTGCCGACGGTGTGTCGAAGGAGCATGGTGAGGGCGTAGGCGCCCAGTGCTGCGAAGCCGGCGAGCAGCACGCCGCGGAAGGCGGTGGCGCGGATGCTCTCCTGGACGGCTGCCGGGGTCGCGATCCCACGGATGTCGGCGGCGATGAACATCGCGGCCCAGAAGGCGGTCACGATCAGCGCGGAGGCGACCAGGGCGCCGACGAGGACCGCGGCTGCTTTCGCGGCCCAGATCTTCGCGCGCCGCGGCTCGAACAGCAGCTGGTTGCTCATCGAGCCCGATGCCCAGTCGGCGCCGGCGAAGGTGGTGCCGACGATCACCATGATCCCGGCCAGCAGGACCAGCAGGGCGATGCCGGCGTCGTTGCCGACGTTCTCGAGCGCGAGCGGTCTGCGCTCGAGGTACCACTCCGGACGCGGGGTCATCGATCTCCGCGCAGTCCTCGGCGGTCGCGCCCGGGTCCGTTGTACTCCTCCGGGTGCTTCTCGCACAGAGCGAGCTCACGCTTGAACCAGCGCGCGTTCATGTCGCGCTCGACCTGTGCCTCGGCGCGGGCCACGTCGGCAGCGCTCACGGGGCGGGTGTCCCACAGAGTCGCTGACCGCCATCAGGGTCGCCAGCAGCACCCCGGCCAACAGCATGAGGGCGATCGCCCGGCGGGAGCGGAACCGGGTCAGCTCGACCAGGATGAGTCTCATTCCGCACCTGCCGAGATCGTCGCGTCCTTGGTGAGCTGGAGGAAGACCGACTCGAGGTCGGCCCGGACCGGGGTCAGCTCGTGCACGTACAGCTCCTTCGCTGCGAGGATCCGGGTGATCTCGTCGGCCCGTCCGGGACCGTCCACGAGAAGGTGGCCGTTCTCCCGCGTGACCGTGTATCCGTTCTGCTGCAGGTGACCTGCGGCGCCTGCCGGGTCGGCGACGCCCACGCGCACCGTGGTGGCGCTGCCTGCGCCGACGAGGTCGTCGACCCTCCCCGCGGCGAGGAGCCGGCCGTTGCCGATGATCGAGACCGAGTCGCACACCTGCTGCACCTCGGCGAGGATGTGCGAGCTGAGCAGGACCGTCACCCCGCTCTCTCCGAGCCCGCGGATCATGTCGCGGATGTCGCGGATGCCTGCCGGGTCGAGTCCGTTGGTCGGCTCGTCGAGGATCAGCAGGTCGGGGCTCTTGAGCAGGGTCGCCGCGATCGCGAGCCGCTGCTTCATGCCGAGCGAGTAGCCCTTGAAGCGTTCCTTGTCGCGACCGGTCAGGCCGACCTGCTCGATGGCCGCGTCCACGCTGCTCCTCGACAGGCCGATCGACCGCGCGAGCAGGGTGAGGTTGCGGCGACCGCTGAACGTGGGCACGAACTTCGGTTGCTCGACCACGGCACCCACGCGTCGCATGACGTCGGGCAGGTGCCGGGGGACCGGCTCGCCGAAGAGCCGCATCTCGCCCTTGGTGGCGCGGGCCAACCCGAGCAGCATCCGGATCGTCGTGGTCTTGCCAGACCCGTTGGGCCCGAGGAAGCCGTGCACGCCTCCGGCCGGGACGGCCAGGTCCAGGTCGTGGACGGCCACCACGTGGCGGCCCCGCCTGGTGCGGAACTCCTTGCGGAGTCCTTTGGTCTCGATGACCGTCTCGCTCATGTTGTCCCCGTTTCTTTCCGGGACAGCATGGCGGAGCGAGCGGTCAGCGCAGCGGATTGACCACAGGCACGCGCAACGTGTCGTGCCGCGAGACCTTCGCCGGGTCGGGGCGTGGCTCGTAGTCGGGGGTCGGGGTGTACGGCGTCCAGGCGAGCAGGTCGCGCAGATGCCGCTCGGCGATCGGGGCGACCTCCTCCACGGTGACGTCACGACCGAGCTCGACCGAGAGGGAGGTGACCCCGGCGTCGTCGATGCCGCAGGGCACGAAACGGTCGTACCACGAGAGGTCGACGTCGCAGTTGATCGCGAAGCCGTGCATGGTCACGCCCGCGGGCGACCCGGATGCCGATCGCCCCGATCTTGCGCTCGGGCCTGCCGTCTCGGGCCTGGAGCCACACGCCGCTGCGACCCGGCACACGGGCCGTGGTCACGCCCAGGTCGGTGCAGGTGTGGATCAGCGCCTCCTCCAGCCGTCGTACGTAGTCGACGACCTTCACGTGCTCGGGCAGCCGGACGACCGGATAGCCCACGAGCTGGCCGGGACCGTGGAAGGTGATCTTGCCGCCGCGGTCGACGTCGACCACCGGCGCCGACCCGTCGAGGGGGCGCTCGTGCGGCTCGGTGCGCTTGCCGGCCGTGAACACGGGTGGGTGCTCCAGGAGCAGCACGGTGTCGGGCCCGCCCTCCACGACGCCGGCATGGACCTCGCGCTGGAGGTCCCACGCGGCGACGTACTCCACCGCGTTCTCACCGAAGCCGACGGTCTGGAATCTGAGCTCCCTCACGCTGCCGAGCCTAACCCGACCCGCTCTCCTGCCGCTCCCCGGTGAACGGGGAGGAGCGCCCTGCCACCGGCATCGGGCGGTCTCGTGGTTGGTGCTTGGAAGGGTCGTGCATGATCATGGGAACTGACGGTGTCGCAATTCTCGGGTCGCCTTGAGGACACCGCCGCCACGCACCCTGGTCGTACCGGTCTGAAAGGCACCCGCTGATGGCGAGCCCCCCTGCTTCTCCCGAGACACGCCGCTCAGGCACCTCCAGGCGCTGGGTCCTTCCCACTGTCGTCGTGCTGCTCTGGCTCTTCGTCGGCGGACCGCTGGGTTCGTTCGCCGGGAAGCTCGCGACCGTCCAGGAGAACGACAACGCCGCGTTCCTGCCGAAGACGGCGGAGTCCACGCTCGCCCAGAACGAGTACGCGAAGTTCATCGGCAGCGAGAGCGTCCCGGCCATCGCGGTCTTCGAGCGCGACGGCGGGCTGAACGCTGCTGACCAGCAGGCCATGGCCCGGCTCGTCGACGAGATGAAGCAGGTCGAGCACGTCGACGCCGAGGCGGTCGTGGGCCCGATCCCGTCCGAGGACGGGACGGCGGCTCAGGTGGTCGTTCCCCTCGCCACCTCCGACGGGGAGGAGCTCGAACAGGCGGTCGTGGACCTCCGCGACGTGCTGAAGAGCGCGCCGGACGGTCTGACGGCGCTGGTCGGTGGGCCGGGCGGCATCCTCGGAGACTTCATCGAGGCGTTCGGGGCGATCGACGGACTGCTCCTGGGGGTGGCGCTCTTGGTCGTGCTCCTGATCCTGCTGGTGGTGTACCGGTCGCCGGTGCTCCCGTTCGTCGTGCTCTTCTCCTCGGTGCTGGCCCTGGGTGTGGCCTCGGCTGCGATCTACTTCTTGGCCAGGAACGACATCCTCGACCTCAACGGGCAGAGCCAGGGAATCCTGTTCATCCTCGCCGTCGGTGCGGCGACCGACTACTCGCTGCTGCTCGTGTCGCGCTTCCGCGAGGAGCTGCGGGACAACGAGTCGAAGTACGACGCCATGCGCAAGGCATGGCGGGCCGTGCTCGAGCCGATCCTGGCCTCCGGCGCCACGGTGATCCTCGGTCTGCTGTGCCTGCTGCTCTCGGACCTGTCCAGCCTCAAGGGCCTCGGTCCGGTCGGTGCGCTCGGCATCGCCGGGGCGATGCTCGCGGCGCTCACGTTGCTCCCGGCGGCCCTCGTACTGCTCGGTCGCGCGGCGTTCTGGCCGATGAGGCCCCGCTACGGCTCCGAGCACCCGGACAGCAAGGGCGTCTGGGGCCGCGTCGCGCGCCTCGTCGGACGGCGAGCCAGGGTGGTGTGGGTGACGACCTTCCTCGTCCTCGCAGCATGTGCGGCGTTCGTGCCGACCCTCAACGAGGACCCGGTGCCGCAGACCGACCTGTTCCTCACCCGGGTGGACTCGGTCAAGGCGCAGGACATCCTCGACGAGCACTTCCGGTCCGACCAGAGCAGCCCGGCCATCCTCGTCGTACCGCAGGACGAGGTGCAGCAGGCTGTGGCTCTCGCCGCCGACCACCCCGGTGTCGCGCAGGACGGTGTCAGCGTGCTGCCCGAGGGGCCGCAGGGGCCACCCGTGCCAGGGGAACAGCCGCAACCCAAGATCGTCGACGGCGAGGCCATCGTGCTCGTCACGCTCGACCAGAACGCCGACTCCGCAGGTGCCACCGACACGGTGCAGGACCTGCGGACCCAGCTGGACTCGGTCAGCGAGGACATCACCATCGGCGGCCAGACCGCCACGCTGCTCGACACCCGCGACACCGTCGACCGCGACCGCCTCGTCGTGATTCCGGCGATCCTGCTGGTGATCTTCGTGGTGCTCGCGCTCCTGCTGCGCTCGCTCCTCGCGCCGTTCCTGCTGATCGTCGCCAACGTGCTGTCGTTCGGCGCGACCATGGGCATCAGCGCGGTGCTGTTCAACAACGTGTTCGACTTCCCGGCGTCGGACCCCTCGACCCTGCTGATCGGCTTCGTGTTCCTCGTCGCCCTCGGCATCGACTACTCGATCTTCCTGATGACGCGGGTGCGCGAGGAGTCGATCAAGCAAGGCACCCATCCGGGCATTCTCAAGGGGCTCTCGGTCACCGGCGGTGTGATCACGTCGGCGGGAGTGGTGCTCGCGGCGACGTTCGCGGCGCTCGGGGTGCTGCCGATCTTGTTCATCGCGCAGATCGGATTCATCGTCGCGTTCGGCGTGCTGCTCGACACCATCGTCGTGCGCTCGCTGCTCGTCCCGGCCCTGTCCTACGACCTGGGTCCGGCGGTGTGGTGGCCGAGCAGGCTGTGGCACACACCCGACCACGCCGACCACGCGACCGCCGAGATGCTGCACCTCGGGCAGGCCGACGGTGTGCACGGGTTCGAGGAGGACCACACGGCGCCTTCTGACGTGCCCGGGGGGCCTGTGGACAGCGGGAGCGGCAGCTCGCGCGCTTAGGCCAAGGTTGGGGCGTGCGTCCGTCGTCTCGTCCCGGCTCTGTCCCGCGCCCTGTCGGTGGGGTTGTGCCGCCTCGTGGTGGGGGCGGTGGCCGTCGCGTTGCTCTCCGGCTGTCTCGCTCGGGAGGTGGGCGGTTCCCGGCTGCCCGCGGCTAGGGCGGTGCCGTCCGCCGCTGCCGCCTTCCCGGCCTCCGACGTACTCAGGGCGTGGGACCGGGCCCGTGGTCGCGCGTTCGCCGAGGGGGACGTCGCTGCGCTGCGACGGCTGTACGTCGAGGGGTCGGCTGCCGGTACGTCGGATGCCCGGCTGCTCCGGGACTACCTCAGCAGGGGACTGCGGGTGGAGGGGATGCGGATGCAGCTCCTCGCGCTCGAGGTCGTGCACGAGGAGCCCAGGACGATCCGGCTGCTCGTGACGGACCGGCTCGCCGGCGCAGTTGCGGTCGGTCGCTCGGCGCGCATCCGGCTGCCGACGGACCAGGCGTCCACCCGACTCGTCGAGCTTCGCCGCGAACGGCCTGACGGGGCCTGGCGGGTGGCGTCGGTCAGGGCGTCAACGCGGAGGCCAGCCGCTCGTTGAGGGTCGGCTGCTCGAAGACGAAGCCCTCGTCGAGCAGCCGCGCAGGCTCGAGCCGGACGGAGCTGAGGAGCTCGTTCGAGAGCTCGGCCGAGCGCCTTGCGCATGGGCCAGGCCGGGACCCGGGCCACCGTGGGCCGGTTCAGCATCCGGCCGAGCTGCTTGGTGAACTCCTCGTTCGTCGTGGGCTCGCAGGCCCGGTGACGTTGTAGACGCCCTGGCACTTGTCGTTGGTCGCCAGGAAGGTCGCGGCGCGCAGCCAGTCGTTGAGGGAGATCGTCGAGAAGTACTGGCGGCCGTCGCCGAGCGGTCCGCCGAGCCCCGCACGGAAGAGCGGGATGAGCGGCTTGAGGACGCTGCCGCGCCTGTCGAGGACGACGGCCGTGCGCATCACGCAGACCCGCGCCCCGGCGTCGGCGGCGGGCTTCGTGGCGGCCTGCCACTCGAGCGTGATCCGGCCGAGCGTGGTGTCCCCGGGCGTGGAGGACTCCTCGGTGATCACCTCGTCGCCCCGGTCGCCGTACCCGGCGATGCCGCTCTGCGCGAGGAAGGTGGGCTTGGTGGGGGAGACGGCGATCGCCTCGGCGAGCGTCCTCGTCGTCAGGACCCGGCTGTCGCGCAGGGTCTTCTTGTAGGAGCTCGTCCACGGCCAGCGCGCGATCGGGGCGCCCGCGAGGTTCGCGACCACGTCGGCCTTGTCGATGACGGACTGGTCGACGTGGCCGCGGTACGGGTCCCAGCTCGACTCGTGGCTGGAGACGGCGTCGCCGCGGACGAGACGCACGACGTCGTGTCCCTGGCGGGCGAGGTGCTCGCGCCAGGCCTGACCGAGGAAGCCGGACGCGCCGGCGATCACGAAGCGCATGAGAAGACTCTGGCACGCCGACCCAACCCTCATGGCGTTATTGCGGCTCCAGGATCACCCGGGTGACCGCTCTTTCGCTGGTTGTCAGAACGAGACAGCGCCCGCCACCTGGACCAGGTGGCGGGCGCTGTGCGTCGTGCGCTGGGGTCAGACCTCGAACTGTCCGGCCTCGAGGCGCTCCTTGACGTCGGTCAGGAAGCGCGCGGCGTCCGCACCGTCGACCAGGCGGTGGTCGTAGGTGAGGGCGAGGTACATCATGTGACGCACCGCGATCGTCTCGCCGAGGTTCGCGTCGTCGATCACGACCGGACGCTTGACGATCGCGCCGGTGCCGAGGATCGCCACCTGCGGCTGGTTGATGATCGGGGTGTCGAACAGCGCGCCACGGCTGCCGGTGTTGGTCAGCGTGAACGTGCCGCCGGCGAGCTCGTCGGGCCCGATCTTGTTGTTGCGGGTGCGGTCGGCGATGTCGGCGATCTTGCGGGCGAGCCCGGCCACCGACAGGTCGCCGGCGTCCTTGATCACCGGGGTCAGCAGACCCTTCTCGGTGTCGACCGCGATGGAGAGGTTCTCGTGGTCGTAGTAGGTGACCTCGCCCTTCTCGGTGTCGATCGCGGCGTTCAGCGACGGGTGCGCCTTGAGCGCGTCGATCGACGCCTTGGCCAGGAACGGCATGAACGAGAGCTTCACGCCCTCGCGCTCGGCGAACTCCGCCTTGACCGAGTCGCGCAGGCGCGCGATCGAGGTGACGTCGACCTCGACGACGGTCGTCAGCTGGGCCGAGGTCTGGAGCGACTCGACCATGCGCTTGGCGATCACCTTGCGCAGTCGGCTCAGCGGCTCGGTCCTGCCGCGCAGCGGGCTCGGAGCCGACGGCGCCTTCTGCGGTGCGGCGCCGGCCGACGCGGCAGCGGGCTCGGGCTTCGTCTCGGCCGCAGCCTTCTGGGCCTTCGCAGCATCGAGGACGTCCTGCTTGCGGATCCGGCCACCGACCCCGGTGCCCTCGACCTTCGACAGGTCGACGCCCTGGTCGGCCGCCATCTTGCGGACCAGCGGGGTGACGTAGGCACCCTCTGCGGACTCCTTCGAAGGAGCCGGCTGTGCCTCGTGCTTCGGGGCAGGCGCGGCAGCCTGGGGAGCCTCGGCCTGGGGCTGCTCGGGCTCGCGGGCCATCTGCTCCTGCTTCTCGGCCGCTGCCTCGTCGCGGGCGACGGCCTGAGCGGACTCGCCCTTCTCCTCGGCCTTCTCCTCGACCGTCGCGCTGGCCTCCTCGGCAGCAGCGGGCTCCGGCGCGGCAGGCGCCTCGGCCGGAGCGGCAGCCTCGCCCGACCCGACGATCGCCAGCTCGGCGCCGACCTCGATGGTCTCGTCCTCCTGGACCTTGATCTCGAGCAGCTTGCCCGCGACCGGGGAGGGGATCTCGGTGTCGACCTTGTCGGTGGAGACCTCGAGCAGCGGCTCGTCGACCGCGACGTCGTCGCCGACCTGCTTGAGCCAGCGCGTGACGGTGCCCTCGGTGACGGACTCGCCGAGCGCGGGAAGCGTCACCGGGGTGCCGCCGGCACCGGTCTTCGTGCCCTCACGGGAAGCCTCGGCCTCCGGCTTCGTGTCGGCGGGGCCGGGCGCGGTCTCCTGTGCCGGGCCGGTGGGCTCGGTCTTCGCCTGCGGCACCTCGCCCTGCGGCTCGGTCTGGCGGTCGACCTCCTCGTCGGAGGGTGCGGCCTCCTCGCCGGGAGCGCCACCGACACCCTCGCCGGGACCGGCGTCACCCTCGGCCTGCTCAGCCTCTTCGGACTCCTGCTCGGTGGTGCCGCCTGCGTCGCCGGACTCGCCCTCGTCACCGCCGGACTCGCCCTCGTCACCGATCGTGGCCAGCTCGGCGCCGACCTCGACGGTCTCGTCCTCCTGGACCTTGATCTCGAGCAGCGTGCCCGCGACCGGGGAGGGGATCTCGGTGTCGACCTTGTCGGTGGAGACCTCGAGCAGCGGCTCGTCGACCTCGATGCGGTCGCCTGGCTGCTTGAGCCAGCGGGTGACGGTGCCTTCGGTGACGGACTCACCGAGGGCGGGGAGAGTGACTGAGGTCGCCATGCGTTCCTTCGCTCCTTCTGCTGGCTGTGACTGCTGTGCTGCTCGGGTGCCGCGGTCTTGCTGAGCCTACGAGACGCCACTCACGAGTGTGCGTGAAGAGGCTTCCCGGCCAGGGCGAGGTGCGCCTCGCCGAGTGCCTCGTTCTGCGTGGGGTGTGCATGCACGAGTGGCGCAACGTCCTCGGCGTACCCCTCCCAGTTGTAAATAAGCTGCGCCTCGCCGACGAGCTCGCCGACGCGGGCGCCCACCATGTGCACGCCGACCACGGGGCCGTCCTTGCGACGGACGAGCTTCACGAAGCCCTGGGTCTTGAGGATCTGGCTCTTGCCGTTGCCGCCGAGGTCGTAGGTCAGCGACTCGACCTCGTCGGCGCCGAACTTCTCCTTGGCGGCCGACTCGTTCAGGCCCACCGAGGCGACCTCGGGGTCGCAGTAGGTCACCCGCGGGATGCCCGCCTCGTCGATCGGCGTGGGGTCGAGCCCCGCGATCTGCTCGGCGACGAAGACGCCCTGCTGGAAGCCGCGGTGAGCGAGCTGCAGGCCGGGGACGATGTCGCCGACGGCGTAGACGTTCTCGAGGTTGGTGCGGCACCGCTCGTCGGCGAGGACGAAACCGCGCTCCATGGCGATGCCCTGCTCGTCGTACCCGAGCCCCTCGGTGCGCGGACCGCGGCCGACGGCGACGAGGAGAATCTCCGCCTCGATGGTCTCGCCACCCTCGACGGTCACGCGGACGCCCTTGTCGGTCTTCTCGACGGACTTGAACGGTGTGCCGACCTTGAAGTCGATCTTGCGCTTGCGGAACGCCCGTTCGAGCGCCTTGGACACCGCTTCGTCCTCGGCGGCGACGAGGCGGGGGAGGGCCTCGACGATCGTCACGTCGGCGCCGAAGGACTTCCACACCGACGCGAACTCGCACCCGATGACGCCACCACCGAGCACAACAGCAGAGTCCGGCACGCGGTCGAGGGAGAGGGCGTGCTCGGACGTCAGCACCCGCTCCCCGTCGACGTCGAGGCCGGGAAGGGACTTGGAGAACGACCCGGAGGCGAGTACGACGGACCGTCCGACGAGCCTGCGCCCGTTGACCTCGACCGTGTCCGGGGCGACGAGACGTCCCTCGCCCTCCACCACGGTGATGCCGCGACCCTTGACCAGGCCGGTGAGGCCCTTGTAGAGCCGCGAGACGACGCCGTCCTTGTACTTGTTGACCCCGCCCATGTCGATGCCCTCGAGCGTGGCGTTGACGCCGAACTGCTCGGACTCGCGGGTGGAGTCGGCGACCTCCGCGGCATGCAGCAGCGCCTTGGTCGGGATGCAGCCGACGTGGAGGCAGGTGCCGCCGACCTTGTCCTTCTCGACCATGGCCACGGAGAGGCCGAGCTGGGCGGCGCGGAGCGCACAGGCGTACCCGCCGCTTCCGGCACCGAGGATCACGACATCGAAGTTGTTCCCGGCGTTGTCCGCCACCTGCTCCTCCGGTCCTTTTCAGCTGTCAGGGGTCGCCTGCTGCGCCCATCTTTCCACCAATGGCCGCCATGTCCACATCGGCCCTCGCCGTCCTTATGGCGCGCCGTTGCGCGAGGTGCGGGGGCGGCGTTGCCGGGAAATCTCAGGAGCGTGGGCGACACTTGGGAAATGGGTTTGATGGACCGCTTCAAGCGGCGTGGTCGGGGCAGCCGGATGAGCCGGCCTCGCGGCAAGGGGCCGACGACTGTGCGCGCCTCCGACAGCGCCGACGAGAAGCATCTCGAGGAGTTCGCGCGAACCCGGCGCGGGGTCGAGGGGTTCGTAGAGCCGCGGACGGCGGTGTCCGACGTGACGATCATGCTCGTCGCCCACGACGGGGAGTGGACCCGCCGGCGGGTGCCGTCGGTGGAGTGGGCCCACCGGTTCGCGAACAGGAACGGCGTCCCGTCGTACGACGCCGCCGTCGTGGGCTACCCCGAGCGGATGCGGGAGTACAACCGGCGCAAGAAGCAGTCCGGCAGCTGAGGCGCGCTCACGGCTGACCGGCTGACGTCACCCGTCGTCGTCGTCCATGTGGACGCGAACTGCGGCCTCGCTCGCGGTCGGCGTGCCGTTCCCGTCCACATGGACGGGAACGGCGGCCGCGCGCATCGACGGGACGCGGGGGCTCGACGGTCACCCGCAGGCGAGCGCCGCGATCAGCCCTTCGACAGCGACGCGGCCAGCTCGACGAGCGTCGCGACGGACATGCCCGTGCCGCCGGCCGGGACGTAGCCGTAGGGCGCCTTCTCGTTGAACGCGGGACCCGCGATGTCGAGGTGGGCCCACTTGTGGTCGCCCACGAACTCCCGCAGGAACGCCGCGGCGTAGAGCGTGCCGCCCCAGCGCTCGGCGTTGTGCTGGGCGAGGTCGGCGACCTTGGTGTTGCTGCGGACCTTCTCGCCCATCTCCTCGGTGATCGGCAGCGGCCAGTGCGCCTCGCCGACGCGCTCACCGGCGGACTTCACCGAGGCGATCAGCTCGTCGTCGTTGCCGAGCACCCCGGCGACACGGTCGCCCAGGGCGACCACGCACGCACCGGTGAGGGTGGCGACGTCGACGATCACGTCGGGCTTGTCCTCGGTGGCCTTCACGAGCGCGTCCGCCAGCACGAGCCGGCCCTCGGCGTCGGTGTTGAGTACCTCCACGGTCTTGCCGCCGTAGATCGTCAGCACGTCGCCGGGCCGGGTCGAGGAGCCCGACACCATGTTCTCGGCCATCGGCGCGTACGTCGTGACCGCGATCGGCAGCCCCAGCTCGGCGATCGCGAAGGTGGCGGCCACGACCGAGGCCGCGCCAGCCATGTCGCACTTCATCGTCATCATCGACGCGGCCGGCTTGATGCTGAGGCCGCCCGAGTCGTAGGTGATGCCCTTGCCCACCAGCGCCAGGTGCGTCTTGGCGCCGCGCGGCTTGTACGTCAGCTTGACCAGGCGCGGAGGGTTGTCCGACCCGCGACCGACGCCGATGATGCCGCCGCAGCCGTCTGCCTCGAGCGCCTTCTCGTCCATCACGGTGACGGTGACCTTGGCGGCCTTGCGGTCCTTCTTGGTCGCGTTGACCGCGTCCGCGAACTTCTCGGGGGTGAAGTCGCCCGGAGGCGTGTTCACCCAGTCCCTGCTGAGCATCGTGGCCGCGGCCACGACCTGCGAGGTCTCGAGAGCGGCGGCGGTCTCCTTGCTGCGCGCCGCGTCGCTGAGGATGACGACCTCGCCCGCCACGTCCGGTGCGGGCGCGGTCTTGAAGGCCGTGAAGGAGTACGCCCCGAGCTGGTAGCCGTCGGCCACCGCGCGCACGTGGTCGGCGTCGCCGGCGGGGAGCGCGAGAGCGACGGTGGCGGCGTTCGACACCGCGCGTGCCGCGACGCCCGCTGCCCGTCGTACACCCTCGGTCGTGAGCTTCTCGGCGTCACCGAGCCCGACGAGGATCAGCAGCGGGGACTTGAGCGTGCCACCGGTCGGGATCTTCACGACCTCGCCGGGCTTGCCCTCGAAGCCGAGCGTCGACAGCATCGGCTGCAGCTTGCGGCCGTAGGAGGAGGCGACGCCCTCTCCGCCGGGAGCCATCTCCAGGCCCTTCTTGGTCCTGACCACTCCGGCCACGACCACGTCGGCCTTGGACTTGTCTGCTGCGCCCTTGCTGAGACTGTACGTCGTCACTCTGGTCGACTCCCTCGTCGTCGGGTCTCTCGTTGCTCCCGGCATGCTAGCCGGGCGGTCGTGGTGTACCCACTGCGGTAGGTTCCGACCATGCATCCGATCGAGCCCTCCGGCAGCACTCCGCCACACCAGCCGACCTTGTACGACAGGCATCGCGCGCTCGGTGCGAAGTTCGCCGAGTTCGGCGGATGGGAGATGCCGCTGGAGTACGCCGGAGTCGTGAAGGAGCACACGGCGGTCCGCGAGGCGGTAGGCGTCTTCGACGTCAGCCACCTCGGCAAGGTGGTGGTGAGCGGGCCTGGCGCCGCCGACTACGTCAACGCCTGCCTGACCAACGACCTGCGCAAGATCGAGCCCGGGAAGGCGCAGTACACCCTGTGCTGCGACCCCGAGACCGGTGGCATCGTCGACGACCTGATCGCCTACCTGCACAGCGACGACCGGGTCTTCCTCGTCCCCAACGCGGCGAACACGCCGGAGGTGGTGAGGATGCTGCGCGCCGAGGCACCCGAGGGGATCGTCGTCGACGACCAGCACCGGTCGCACTCGATCCTCGCGGTGCAGGGGACGCGGTCCGACGAGGTGCTCGAGGCGATCGGCTTCCCCGCCGGACACGACTACATGTCGTTCGTCGAGGCAGAGCTCGAGGGCGCTCCCGTCGTGGTCTGCCGGACCGGTTACACGGGGGAGCGCGGCTACGAGCTCGTCGTCCCCGACGAGGTGGTCGGCGCCCTGTGGGACGCGCTGTTCTCGGCCGGTGAGCCCTACGGGATCACGCCGTGCGGGCTCGGGGCCCGGGACACACTGCGCACGGAGATGGGCTACCCCCTCCACGGCCAGGACATCACGCGCGACGTCACGCCGAACCAGGCCCGCCTCGGCTGGGCAGTCGGCTGGAAGAAGGACGCGTTCTGGGGCCGGTCGGCACTCGTGGCCGAACGCGAGGCAGGGCCCAAGCGTGTGCTTCGCGGTCTCGTGGCGAACGGGCGTGCCATCCCGCGGCCGGGCATGCGCGTCCTGCTCGTCTCGGACGTCCCGCTGGGCGAGGTCACCTCGGGGACCTTCTCGCCCACGTTGAAGAAGGGCGTCGGGCTGGCACTCCTCGCCTCGCAGGTGACCGACGGCGCCGAGGTGTCGGTCGACGTGCGCGGGCGCCGCGAGATCTTCACCGTCACCAAGCCGCCGTTCGTCACCCCCGGCGTCCGGGAGGCTGACCCGTCCGCGGCCGGCTTGCCGGCCGGTCAGAGCTCACGACCTGCACGGCAGGTTGCTTGGGCATGCTCCCGTTCTAGGTCTCTCAGTCCTCTTCCACTGGGCCGCGGCGGCCTCTGAGGTCCGCGCGACGCAAGCAGGCAGCAGGTCGACGCAGGGGCGTGGGGCGACCGCCAGGACTCACGCAAGACGTCAGACGACGGCGGTGAGCACGACGAGCACGGTGGTGAACGTGACCTCGACGGCCGCCCCGAGCACGTCGCCGGTCACCCCACCGAGCCGGTGAACCGCTCGTCGTGCGAGAAGGGCAGCCGCGAGGAGCCCGAGCACCGAGGCGACCCCGGCACCCACGACCGCCTCGCCCGCGACCCCGCCGAGGCCGAGCAGGAGCAGCGAAGCCAGAACCAGTACGACGGCCGCCAGGACCGTCGCGAGGGCGAGCTGACCGCGGCTCACCGAGCCGGCGACGACCTCGCCGAGTCCGTCGCGGCGAGCGGGCGGGACGCCCCGGGAGCACAGGGCGGGGAGCGCCAGGCGGCTCACGACCAGAGCGAGAATCAGTCCTGGCAAGCCGAGCCCCTGAGCCACGAGCACACCGAGGGCGAGGACCTGGAGCAGCAGCGCCAGCACGAGCGTGACGACACCGAACGGTCCGACGTCCCCGCGACGCATGACGTCGAGCGCCTCGGCGGCGGGCTTGCCCGAGCCGAGGCCGTCAGCAGTGTCGGCGAGGCCGTCGAGGTGCATCGCCCGGGTGAGCATCGCGAGGAGGCCGACGACCAGCGCACTGGCCAGGAACGGGTGGAGCCGAGAGTCGTAGCCGAGGCCGAGCAACGGCGGCTCTCCCGGCGGCCCCCATCCCAGAAGCCAGAGGAACAGTCCGCTGACCAGCGCCAGCAGCGCACCGACCAAGGGGCAAGGACCATCGCGCGGCCGGCGACCCGCGTGTCGACAGTGCTCGGTGGCCGCGTCGGGAAGACGGTGAGGGTGCCGACCGCGAGGCGGAACGGGTCGAGCCTCACAGCCGGGTCACCCGGCCGGCGACGCACCAGCGAACGTCTTCGGTCTCCGCCGCGATGCGCGCGTTGAGCCGTCCCATCAGGTCGCGGAACCTGCGTCCGGACGACGGTCTCCGGCACGACCCCCTGCCCCACCTCGTTGGTGACCGCCACGACGCGACGACGGGTGTGCCGCCAGGCGTGCACGAGCGCGTCGATGTCGTCCGCGACGGCCTTCTCGGCACGGGCGGCCCATGCGTCGTCGTCCCAGGCGTCGTGGCGGTCCATCACGCGGGTCAGCCAGAGCGTGAGGCAGTCGACCAGCAGCGGCCCGCCCTCTGCGTCGAGCAGACCGTTGAGGTCGAGAGTCTCCTCGGTGTGCCACTCGGAAGGGCGTTCGGCCAGGTGGCGGCGTACCCGCTCGTCCCACTCGTCGTCGGTGCCTACCGGGTACGACGTGGCGACGTAGGTCACGCCGGGCTCGGCGAGCGAGGAGCCGCTCCGCCTCGCGCGACTTCCCGGAGCGAGCACCACCGATGACGAGGGTGCGGCGGGGTGCCGCCCGCCGGGCCTCGACAGGCGCGACCTCCGGGGCCGGCTCGACCATCGCTCGCGGCTCGACCGCCATCGGGCGCGTGAGGGAGGCCCCGTCGTCGACGACCCGCGCGCCCCAGTCGGCGAGCCGGCGGGACAGCTCGTCGGTGGGCGGGTTGTGGTGCGAGAGGTGTACGGCGACCAGGTCGGTGCCGCCGGTCACCGCACCCGCCTCGCGCAGCCGGCGTACCTGCGCGGCGAACGTCTGGAGATCCAGATGGTCGGTGCCGTGGTCGACCTTGTCGCCGAAGGTCTCCTCCATCAGCACGACGTCGAAGGCCGCGTCCCGGACGGCGTCGACCGTCTCCTGCGGCAACGCGGCCGTGTCGGTGGCGTACAGCAGCCGCGCGCTCGCGGACGTCACGTCGTACAGCACGGCGGTTCCGGCTGCGCCATGTCGAGCGGCGAGCACCCGCACGTCGTACTCGCCGAGGCGTAGCCGGTCACCGGGCGAGACGGCGACGAACCGGACCGGCGAGTCGGGCGCGACCCACATCCGGCAGGCGTCCACGACGTCCGGCGGCCCGACGACGTCGAGCGGCCCGGTGGCGGCCCACGAGCGGAAGAGAAGGAAGGCGGGAGAGCAGTGGTCCGGGTGCTGGTGCGTGATCAGGACGTGGCGGAGCCCGGTGAGGTCGACTCCGGCGCGCTCGGCCGCCCTGGGGGTCTCCGGTCCGCAGTCGAGCAGCAGCCTGCCGTCGACCAGCATCGACGTCTGGCCCCGCAGCCGGCCGGCCGCGCGCTCGCTCGAGCACGACGCGCAGGCGCAGAACGGGTTGGGCCAGCCGTCGGCCGACCCGGTGCCCAGTGCGACGACGTCCATCAGCGCTCGAAGACGACCGGGACGCCGAACGCCGCACGCCGTCCTGCGCGGCGAAGGGCTCGCAGCAGGGAGGAGCCGGCGAGCAGCACGACGAGGAGCGACATGAGGCTGCGCCCGAGGTCCCACAGCAGCGAGGTGGTGAGGTAGAAGACGGCATAGCGCCGCGCGTTGTCGACCAGCGGGTCGCCGGCCACGTAGGTGACCTCGGGGCCGTAGGAGGCGAACGGCCAGAACCAGATGTTCATGACGAGGCCGAAGCCGAGCCCCGCCACGGCCGCGTACGCGGCGACCACGAGGACCTCGAGCCGACCGGTGACGCGGGGCAGGCAGCCGGCGAGGAACCCCACCCAGCCGGCGGCCATCATCTGGAACGGGAGCCACGGTCCGACGCCACCGGTGATGAGCGCACCCGTGAACAGCGTCGTGGCACCGAGGACGAAGCCGAACCCCCGTCCGAAGACGCGGCCCCCCAGGATGATCACCGCGAAGCTCGGCTCGAGGCCCGCGGTGCCTGGCCCCAGCGCACGCAGGGCGCCGCCCACCGCGGCGAGCATGCCGAGCATCGCGACCGCCTTCGCGTCCATGCCGCCCGAGGTGAGCTCGGCCATGACGATCGCGGCGAGCAGGGGAAGGATCGCGACGAACAGGAACGGTGCGTCACCGGAGTGGGAGCTGTCGAGAGCCGCGCCCGGCCTGATGACGAACGGCCAGAAGAACGCGACGAACCCCACCGCGGAGGCGAGGCCGAGCGCGAGCGCGGAGCGCAGCCGCAGGGGGACGAGGTCGGTGGCTCTCATGGGCGGGACAGCGTGGTCACACCGGCGAGCGCCACCGCGACGTCGGTCGGGGTCAGCCATGCCTGGGGGGCGAGGATCTTCGCGACCTGGGGTGCGAAGGCGGGGGAGGAGACGACCACGTCCGTGACCGACCCGTCCGCCACGACCTCGCCGTCGGCGAGTACGACGACGCGTGTGGCGACCTCGGCGACGAGCTCGACGTCGTGGGTGGCGAGCATGACCGCGTGGCCCTCGGCGGCGAGGTCGCGGAGGATCTCCACCAGCCGGTGCTTGGCGGTGTAGTCGAGGCCTCGTGTGGGCTCGTCGAGGAGCAGCAGCGGGGGCTGTGCCGCAAGCACGATGGCCAGCGCCAGGGTCAGCCGCTGCCCCTCGGACAGGTCACGGGGGTGCTGGTCGCCGGGCACGCCGGGAGAGAGCCGCTCGAACAGCGCCGCCGTCGTGCCCGCCGGCACGCCCGCGTCCTTGTCGGCCTGGGCGCACTCGCGGGCGACGGTCGACTCGTACAGGAGGTCGCCCGGGACCTGCGGGACCAGGCCGACGTGGCGAAGCAGCCGCGCCGGCTTCAGCTGGGCCGGGGCGAGGCCGCCGACCTCGACGCTGCCGCTGTCGGGGGTCCGCATGCCGACCAACGTCTTCAGCAGCGTCGACTTGCCGGCCCCGTTGCGGCCCATCAGGGCGACGATCTCGCCGCGCGACAGCGTCATCGAGACGCCTTTGAGCACGGGGAGGCGCGTGTAGCCGGCGACGAGGTCCGCCACACGCGCGACGGCCTCGCCGGGCTCCGCGCACGAGTGGTCCGGCGCGCAGAGACCGTCGAGCTGCTCCCGCAGCTGCCCCGCACGTCGGCGGGCGTCGCGCACGGAGAGCGGCAGCGGCCGCCACCCGGCGACCCGGCCGAGCTCCACCACCGGAGGGGCGATGGAGGAGGAGGCGAGGATCTCGGACGGCGTCCCGTCCACCACGGGACGGCCGTCGCCTGGCACGAGCACCACCCGGTCGGCGTACTGGACGACCCGCTCGAGGCGGTGCTCTGCGAGTACGACGGTGAGCCCGAGGTCGTGCACGAGACGCTGGAGCGTCGCGAGGACCTCCTCGGCCGCGAGGGGATCGAGGGCGGAGGTCGGTTCGTCGAGCACCAGCACCCGCGGATGGGTGGTGAGCACCGAGCCGATCGCGACGCGCTGCTGCTGTCCGCCCGACAGGTCGGTGAGTGGCCGCTGCCTCAGGTCGGCGAGCCCGAGCAGGTCGAGCGTCTCCTCGACCCGCTTGCGCATCACGTCCGGTGGCAGTCCCAGCGACTCCATGCCGTAGGCGAGCTCGTCCTCGACCGTGTCGGTGACGAAGCCGGAGACCGGGTCCTGGCCCACGAAGCCGACGACCTCCGCGAGGTCGCGCGGGCGGTGGTCGCGCGTGTCGCAGCCGTCGACGACGACACGGCCGGAGAGGGTGCCACCCGAGAAGTGGGGGACCAGGCCGTTGATCGCACGCAGCAACGTGGTCTTGCCCGAACCCGTGCGCCCGATGACCAGGCACAGCTCGCCCTCGGGGATCCGCAGCTCCACGTCCTGCAGGACGGCCCTGGGCGCGCCGGCGAAGGTGACGCTCACGTGGTCGAACTCGATCATGCCGCCACCTCCATCTCACTCGTACGGGTCGTCGTCTGCGGGGTCGGACGTGGCAGAGGTGGCGCGAGGATCGCAGGCAGCATCGCTACGAGGATCCCGGCAGTCGCGAGCAGGGGGACGGTGGGAACAGCGGTGATGCTCGCCAGCACGAGCGAGGAGGGGTCGGTCTCGACGGTGACGAACATGGTCACAGCAGCCACCAGTCCGCTGCCCGCGACGAGCCACTCCGGAAGCGCCCACGGGTCGGGCCGGTACGTCGTACGCCGGGTGCGCCTGCCGCCGAGGTGGATGCCGGCCGCGGCCAGGGCGGAGCCGGCGAGCAGCGTCGGGAGGCCCAGCCACTCTGCGCTGGTGCCCGACAGCAGGCCGTACATGCCCACGCACAGCCCGACCAGGCCACCGAGCACGAGCAGCCCGGTGAGCCGTCGCGTGCCACGACCCACGTGCGTCGTACGCCCGTAGCCCCGGGAGTCCATCGCCGCGGCGAGCTCGACCGACCGGTCCAGGGCCCCCTCGAGCACCGGCATGGCGAGCCGCTTCATGGCGCGCAGACCGCCGCTCTGGCCACGCAGCCGGTGGGCGGCGCGCACCCGCGAGGCGTCGGTGACGAGCTGGGGCGCGAAGGTCAGCGCGATGACCACGGCCACGCCCACCTCGTACAGCGCGCCGGGCACGGAGCGAAGCAGACGCCGCGCGCTGCCCAGGGCGTTCGCGGCGCCCACGCACACCAGGATCGTCGCCAGCTGCAGGCCTTCGTAGAACGCGCGCAGCACCGCCTCGAGCGAGACCTCGCCGCCGATCTTGATGCCGGTGGTTCCGGGGACCGGCACCTCGGGGAGCGTGAACAGCACGGTCGGGCCCTGCGATCCGCTGGAGAGGACCGACTGGAAGACGATCCTGATCGCGATCACGAGCAGCGCCAGCTTGAGGAAGGCTCCGTAGCGACCGGGCCCACGGCGCGTCGCTCTTGCGAGCCGCCACGACGAAGCCGGTCACCACGAGGATCAGCAGGAGCGGGACCGGGTTCTGCGTACGGCTCGCCGCGGCGGCCAGGCCGAGCGCCCACAGCCACCAGGCCCCCGGATGCAGCATCCGGGGGAAGGTGACGAGGTTCTGCGGGCGCATCGGCTCAGGCCCTCGGTGGCCTCAGGCGGCCTTGCGGCGTCGACTCAGGACGAACGCCCCGCCGCCGATGAGCACGACGACGCCGCCGAGCCCGACCAGGCCCCACGGCACGCTGGAGGCCTGCGAGGCGACCGCGGCGTCCGAGGCGCCGCCGGTGCCGCTGTCGGACGGGAGCGAGAACGCCACGGACTCCTCCTGCGAGGGGATCTTGGCGTCCTTGACCGGCTCTCCGCATCCGTCCGCCGGGTAGCCGTCGATCCCGCAGACCATGCCGGAGTCCACGCGCAGGTCGGTGACCTCGTCGAGGATCTGCTGGGTCGTCGCGTCCTGCGCGACCACGGCGCACTCGGCACGCGGGTCGGGCGGCGTGCCGTGGCCCAGCTCGGTGCCGTAGTCGAGGAGGACCGCGACGCGCTTCTCGCCCTCGGCCGCATCGGTGTCGGCACAGACGGTGTCGAAGTCGACCTTGGCGAGGTCGGCGCGGGGCTCGATCCCCTGGGAGGCGGTGGAGGTCCCGTAGCGGAAGCCCTCCACGTCACCGTCCGCGGGCTTGTACTCGGCAGGACCGACCTGGGCGAAGCCCCACTTGTCGTCCTGCAGGTGGAAGTAGTTCCAGTACTGGTAGCCCTCGGCGGCGTGGGCCGGGAGCGCGAGACCGGCCAAGGTCGCGGTCGCGACGAAGAACGCGGAGAAGAAGCCGACGACGCGGCGGGGGAGCAGGGTGGCCAACGAAGGGCCCTTTCTGTTGCGGCGGTTCACATGACGTCACCGGACCGCTGGGGCGTTTCGCTCAGAAGAAGTGCCCCGATCCGGCCCCGTCCCGTAGACCTCGACGGATGGATGGGAGCCGCTGTCTCGGGTCGGCGTTCCGGCTCGCCGTGCCCCGGTCTGTCCTTGGACGAACGAGGCGCGGCCTACGGTTGCGGGTCAGCGCCGGCGTTGGACCGGCTTCCCCGACACGAGGCAGTTGTTCTAGGACGAACGCTCCCACGGCTGTTCCGGGGCCGTCAAAGGGGTCTCAGGTTTTCCCGCCGTTAGGCTCGCCACATGACCAACTCACTCGAGCCCACGAACCAGTTCGCCAGCGAGTCCTCGTCGAGCCCTGCGTGGCGTTGGCGCCTGGAGGACTCCGCGGGTGCCGAGGTGGCGGCCGAGGGGATCGGGACGCCGGAGTTCCCCTCGCAGAGCGACGCCGAGTCCTGGGTGGGCGAGGCGTGGCGTGAGCTCCTCGAGGCCGGTGTCGACGCGGTCACCCTGTTCGAGGGCGACCGCGAGGTCTACGGCCCGATGAGCCTGCACGCCGCGACGTGAACCGTATGCCGTGAGCCATGCGTGTCGCATGGTTTTAGACATACGAGGGCGGTAGCCTCGGCGCATGGCACCGGTGCTGCGCCCCTTTCCCTTCGAGACCCCCATCGCCCCCGACGCGATGATCGACCGTCGCGAGGAGCTGATGCGGCTCGGCCAGGCGGCCGCCGAACGTGTGCACGTGCGCATGGCCGGGCCCCGCCGGTTCGGCAAGACCTCGCTGCTCCTGGCCCACGCGGCTGCGCTCTCCGGTGCCGGCTGGCGGACCGTCCACGTCGACATGTACGGCGTCACCTCGCTCGCCGAGCTCTGCGTCCGCATCGCCTCGTCGTACTCGCGGGTCGGGGACAGCAGGATCCGGGCCCACCTCGACTCCCTGGGCAGCCGCCTCGGCCTCTCGCTCACCCCGGCCGGGCCGGGGATCACCCTCGGGCCGCGGCAACGCACGGCGAGTCCCGAGGCCACCCAGACCGCTGCGGCCGAGCTGCTCGACCTGCCGCTGACCCTCTTCGAGCGCGACAAGCGGCCGACGCTCGTGGTGTTCGACGAGTTCCAGGATCTCCTCAGCGCCGGCCCGTCCCTCGACGGGCTGCTGCGCTCGCACGTGCAGTACCACGGCGACGCGGCGGTCTACGTCTATGCCGGCTCGCAGCCGTCGATGATGCGCAAGCTGTTCAGCGACCGCGAGCGCCCGCTGTACGGGCAGGCCGAGCCGCTCGAGCTCGGGCCGCTGCCGATCGACGAGGTGATGGTGGAGCTGGCGGAGCGCTTCGACGAGCTGGGCGAGGACCCCGAAGGAGCACTCGCGCCGCTGGTCACGACGGCCGCGGGCCACCCGCAACGCACCATGCTGCTGGCCCACCTGCTGCACCGGGAGCTGGGTGCGCGGGCGCTGGGATCCACCACCCTCTCCGAGGGAGCGGAGGTCAGCGGCATCGCGCTGGCCGATGCGGTCCTACGACGAGCGCTGGCCACGACCCACGAGGGGCACCAGGCCGTGTGGGACCAGATGTCGAGCGGGAAGAAGGCCGTGCTCGCCGCGCTCGCCGACGGGGACTCACCAACTGGCACCACGACCGCCCGTCGGCTCGAGACCTCGCGGGCCACGCTCCAGAGCGCCCTTCGGGACCTCGCCCGCGACGGCCAGCACGTCACCCGCGACGAGTACGCCTCCGGCGGATGGGGCCCCTGGCGGTACGTCGACCCGCTCCTCGAGCTGTGGGTACGCGCGAGGGGCCGGCCCTACTGAAAGGACCGACCCCGCCCGTCGTACGGCTGTGCGCTCGCGTCAGCCGAAGTCGCGCGTGGACGGCGACACCGTCTTGGACGGGTCGCGCTCGATGATGCCGTCGAGGATGTCGTCGATGCGCTTCATCGCCTCGGTCTCGAGCTTCACGCCGCTCGCCTTCACGTTCTCGGTGACCTGCTCGGGCCGCGAGGCGCCGATGATCGCGGCGGAGACGTTCGGGTTCTGCAGCACCCAGGCGACCGCGAGCTGGGCGAGGCTCAGGCCGGCCTCTTCGGCGATCGGCTTGAGCTGCTGCACGCGCTCGAGGACGTCGTCCTGGAGGTAGCGCTTGACGAAGTTCGAGCCGCCCTTGTCGTCGGTCGCGCGCGAGCCGACCGGGGGAGCCTGGCCCGGGAGGTACTTGCCGGTGAGCACGCCCTGGCCGATCGGGGACCAGACGATCTGGCCGACTCCGAGCTCCTCGGACGTCGGGACGACCTCCGACTCGATGACACGCCAGATCATGTTGTACTGCGGCTGGTTCGAGACGAAGGGGATCCTCAGCTCGCGGGCGAGCTCGTAGCCGCGGCGGATCTCGTCGGCCGTCCACTCGGAGACGCCGATGTAGTGCGCCTTGCCCGAGCGCACGACGTCGGCGAAGGCCTCCATCGTCTCCTCGAGCGGCGTCTCGTAGTCGTAGCGGTGGGCCTGGTAGAGGTCGACGTAGTCGGTGCCCAGGCGCTTCAGGGAGCCGTTGATCGACTCCATGATGTGCTTGCGGGAGAGCCCGTGGTCGTTGTGCTTCCCGGGGCCGGTCGGCCAGTAGACCTTCGTGAAGATCTCCAGACCTTCGCGGCGCTCGCCCTTCAGCGCCTTCCCGAGGACGGTCTCTGCCGCGGTGTTCGCGTAGACGTCGGCGGTGTCGAAGGTGGTGATGCCCTCGTCGAGCGCCTGCCGGACGCATGCGAGCGCGGCGTCCTCCTCGACCTGGGAGCCGTGGGTCAGCCAGTTTCCGTATGCGATCTCTGAGATCTTCAGGCCGCTGTTGCCAAGGTTGCGGGTTTCCATGTTTCTCAACGTATCCACGCCACCCCAACGTCATGCGTCGCGGCTGCAATGGCGACCGGAGCGCATGACGTCGTGCGGGGCGTCATACGTCGCGGTCGCTATGGCGACCGGGATGTATGACGTCCTGGGAGATGGGGCGGGGGCACTAGGTTGACGCCATGATCGTGGCATTCAGCATCAGTCCGACCGCCGGTGACGAGACCGGCGGCGTCAGCGAGGCGGTAGCCGAGGCGGTGCGTGTGGTGCGCGCATCCGGCCTGCCGTGCGAGACGAACGCGATGTTCACCAACATCGAGGGGGAGTGGGACGAGGTGATGGCGGTCGTGAAGCAGGCCGTCGACGTCGTCGCCGCCTCATCGCCTCGGGTCGGTCTCGTGCTCAAGGCTGACATCCGGCCCGGTCGCACAGGGCAGCTCACCGCCAAGGTGCAGCGGGTCGAGGAGCATCTCGCCGAGTAACGCCCGTGGCCGGCGCGAGGCGACGCGGCGCGCCGCGCTCAGTAGTGCTCTGGCAGCTTCTGACCCAGCTTGACCTTGGGCTTGGGCATGCGAAGGAAGCGCAGCTGCATCGCACGCATCAGGGCGTAGAAGGTGGCGCCCTTGTGCGACTCGTCGGGGAAACGCTGCCTGAGGTCCCGCTTGAGCTTGAAGACCAGGAGCATGGTGTCCACGGCGACGAGCAGGATCGTCACCAGCCACAGCGACTGGCCGTAGCGGTTCAGGGTCGGGTTGCCGGAGTAGCTCAGCACCATGATGACGACGAGCAGCGGGAGCAGGAACTCCGCAGCGCACAGGCGGGAGTCGACCCGGTCGCGGATGAACCGGCGGACCTTGCCCTGGTCGCGGGCCGGCAGGTAGCGCTCGTCGCCGGTCCTCATGCCCTCGCGCATCTTGGCGTTCTGCTCGACCCGGCGCTCCCTGAGCAGCTTGGCCGCGGCCTTCTTGTCGGAGGCGCCCTTGGCCCTTGCCCGGGCGGCCGCCTCGGCCTCTCGTCGGCTCGGGGTGGGGCGTCCCTTGCCTCCCGGCTTCGGGGGCTCGGCGGGGGCGGTGGTCTCTTCGGACTTGGTACGTCGGAACAAGGCGGCCTTCTGCGTCGTCGATCGGGGGCTCTCGCGCCCCTGGATGGCCCCCAGAGTACCCGCGGGAACCTGCTACCTCAGCCGACCGTTGCACCGTAGGGTGGACAGACAGGACCAGCCACATAAAAGAAGGGGGCCCCGCACACCATGAGCCTCATGAAGCGCATCAGCCTGATCTTCCGATCCAAGGCCAACAAGGCGCTCGACCGAGCCGAGGACCCGCGGGAGACGCTGGACTACAGCTACCAGCGGCAGATCGAGATGCTGTCCAAGGTGCGTCGTGGTGTCGCGGACGTGGCCACGAGCCGCAAGCGTGTCGAGCTGCAGGTCAACCAGCTCGAGCAGCAGTCGCAGAAGCTCACCGACCAGGCGCAGAAGGCGCTGTCGATGGGTCGGGAGGACCTCGCTCGCGAGGCCCTGACCCGCAAGTCCGGCCTCACCGGACAGATCAGCGACCTGAAGGCACAGCAGGCCCAGCTCCAGGGCGAGGAGGAGAAGCTCACCCTCGCATCACAGCGGCTGCAGGCCAAGGTCGAGGCGTTCCGCACCAAGAAGGAGACCATCAAGGCCACCTACACCGCCGCGGAGGCGCAGACCCGGATCAACGAGGCGTTCTCCGGCATCTCCGAGGAGATGGGCGACGTGGGCATGGCCGTGCAGCGTGCCGAGGACAAGACCGCCCAGATGCAGGCCCGGGCAGGTGCCATCGACGAGCTGATCGCCTCCGGTGCGCTCGACGACGCCAGCGCGATCGGGCACGGCGACGACATCGGCCGCGAGCTCGAGGCGATGTCCAAGGACTCCGACGTCGAGGCAGAGCTCGCTGCCCTCAAGTCCGGCTCGTCGCAGCCGCAGACTTCGATCGAGGCCGGCGACAGCACGCCCGCGGCCGGCGTGCAGGAGGAGCGACAGAAGGAGGGTGGTCAAGCATGATCGTGCGCATTCTCAACGAGGGCCAGTGGGAAGTCTCGGAGGAGCACCTCACCGAGCTCAACAACCTCGACGCGCAGGTGGAGAAGGCCATCGAGGAGGGCGACGAGGTCGCCTTCGCCAACAGCCTCGCCGCCCTGCTCAACAGCGTCCGGACCGAGGGGTCGCGTCTGCCCGACGACGTGCTCCACGACTCCGACCTCATCCTCCCGCCGGCTGACGCCTCCCTCGACGAGGTCCGGCACATGCTCGACGACGAAGGGCTGATTCCGGGCTGATGTCCAGGACTCGCTTCATCAAGGACACCGGGCTCACCACCCGGATGACCCTCGTGATGTTCCTTCTCGGGGGTCTGTTCGTCGCGCTCGTCGTCGGGCTGATGTACGCGCTGCCGAACTACGCCATCCTGATCGGGATCATCGGCCTCGGCGTCGTGTGGTTCCAGTGGTACAAGTCCGACACGATCGCTTTGAAGGCGATGCGGGCCCGGGTGGTCACCCCCGAGGAGGCCCCAGAGCTGCACGGCATGATCGACCGGCTCTGCGCCATGGCCGACATGCCCAAGCCACGGGTCGGGATCTCCTACACCGACCTGCCGAACGCCTTCGCCACCGGACGCTCACCGAACCGCGCTGCGGTCTGTGTGACGACGGGCATCCTCGACCGGCTGACCGCCGAGGAGCTCGAGGGTGTGCTCGCCCACGAGCTCTCCCACGTCGCGCACCGCGACGTCCTCGTGATGACCTTGGCGTCCTCCGCCGGCATCGTGGCCGGCATGGCGACCCGGGGTGCGCAGTACGGCGCGATCTTCGGCCGTCGTGGCAGCAACGACAACGGCGCCGGAGCGATCGGCTTCCTCCTCGCGCTGCTGATCAGCCTCGTGGTCTACGCGATCAGCTTCTTCCTGACCCGGCTGCTCTCGCGCTACCGCGAGCTGTCGGCGGACCGAGCGGGCGCCTATCTGACCCAGAAGCCCAGTGCGCTGGCCTCGGCCCTGACCAAGATCACCGGTGAGATCGCCGCGATCCCGAACAAGGACCTGCGCGCGTCGCAGAGCATGAACGCCTTCTTCATCGCGCCGGCGATCAGCGGGGCGACGATGCAGACGCTCACCTCGACCCACCCCTCCCTGGAGCAGCGGCTCGAGCAGCTGGCCAAGGTGGCCACAGAGCTGGGCAAGCCCCTCGACGGCGGCTTCCCGACCCCGGGCTCCGACCTGTGAGCTTCTGGGAGTCGGTCCTCGGGCGGCGCAAACCGGTCCAGGCAAAGCTCGACGCGCTCTTCGCGCTTCCCAGCGCGGCGATCACGTTGCAGACCGCCGCGGGCTTCACGCCGACAGGCGTCGGGTCGGTCTGCTACCGGGAGGCCGAGGGTGCTGCGTTCGCGCAGACCCAGGCCGACGTCGTGGAGCTGCTGAACGCCGACGAGGGTCCTGACGTGGAGCGCTCGGTCGACGAGTTCGGCTTCACCTGGCTGGTCACGCGACAGGTGCCGCCGGACGTGGCGACGCTCGTGACCGACCTGCACGCCGTGAACACCACCCTCGAGGAGCAGGGCTTCGGCCCGGGGCTGCTGTGCTCGCTCGTCGCGTTCACCGACCCCACCGGCCGGCGGCTGGGGCTGGTGTACCTCTACAAGCAGGGCACGTTCTACCCCTTCGCCCCGCTCGAAGGGCAGCGCCGGGACAACATCCTCGAGATCCAGATCCGGGACCTGCTCGCGAACGACCTGCCGATCGAGCCGCAGCTGCAGCGGTGGATGCCGGTCTGGGGCGCACCCGGCCTCTAGCTCCGGCCACTGGCTCCGGGGCTCCAGCCGGCCGCCTCGCTCAGTCCTTGGCGGCCTTCGTCGCGCCGAGACCCGGCAGGTCGAGCATCCGCTGCAGTGCCACGAGCGCCCACTTCTCGGTCTCGGCGTCCACCTCGATCACGTTCACCGTGGTGCCGGCGACGAGGTTCTCCATGGCCCACACGAAGTGGGGCAGGTCGATGCGGTTCATCGTCGCGCAGTAGCAGACGGTCTTGTCGAGGAAGACGATGTTCTTGTCCGGGTGGGCGTTCGCGAGCCGCTGGACCAGGTTGAGCTCGGTGCCGATCGCCCAGGAGGAGCCGGCCGGTGCGGCCTCGATCGTCTTGATGATGAACTCCGTGGAGCCGACCAGGTCGGCGCGGGTCACGACGTCGTGCGAGCACTCGGGGTGCACCAGGATGTTGACGTCGGGGATCGTCGCGCGCAGCTCGTCGACGACCGCGGCGGAGAACCGACCGTGCACGGAGCAGTGGCCCTTCCACAAGATCACCTTCGCGGCCCGGATCTGGTCGTCGGTGAGGCCGCCGTTGGGCCGGTGCGGGTCCCAGACGACACAGTCGTCGAGGCCGAGGCCGAGTGAGAGCACGGCGGTGTTGCGGCCGAGGTGCTGGTCGGGGAGGAAGAGCACCTTCGTCTCCGGGCCGTGCTGCTCGAACGCCCAGCGCAGCGCGACCTCGGCGTTGCTCGAGGTGCACACGGCGCCGCCGTTGCGACCGCAGAACGCCTTGATGTCCGCGGAGGAGTTCATGTACGTGATCGGGACGACGGAACCGGCGACGCCTGCGTCCTCGAGGGCGTCCCAGGCGTCCTCGACCTGCCCGAGGGCTGCCATGTCGGCCATCGAGCAGCCGGCGGCGAGGTCCGGGAGGATCACCTGCTGGTGCGCGGAGGTCAAGATGTCGGCCGACTCGGCCATGAAGTGCACGCCGCAGAAGACGACGAACTCCGCCTCCGGCCGCGCGGCCGCCTCACGGGCGAGCTTGAAGGAGTCGCCGGTGACGTCGGCGAACGCGATCACCTCGTCGCGCTGGTAGTGGTGGCCGAGCACGAAGACCCGGTCGCCGAGCGCCTCCTTGGCAGCCCGGGCGCGAGCGACGAGATCGGGATCGGACGCGGGCGGCAGCGATCCGGGGCAGTCGACGCCTCGCTCGGAGCTCGGGTCCGCGCCGTGACCGAGGAACAGCAGAGGCAGATGTGTTGTCGTCACGTTGACAGTATTTCAGACCGGGGCAGCTATACCCAGTAACGTCCGGCCCCGAGGTCGAGGACCTGAGGACCGCTAGACCAGCCGACCCGGCCTCCTGGACCGGGCTCGTCCCGACCGCCGCGCACAGGCGTCTGCACACGGGAGTGGGCTAGAGGAAGTGGCCGCTCGGGATGTAGGGCATCGGCGGCTTCATGCCGCGCAGTGCCAGGTAGCCGGCGCTGTGCAGGTCCAGCCGGGCGGTCATCCCCACGTCGAGGGCCCACTCGTTGGCCGCGGAGAGGTGCTCGATCGAGCAGGGTTCGTCCGGGGACGACGCGGCAAGGGTCTCCCAGAGCAGGTCGGTGGCGGTACGCCGGTTGGTGGCGGCGAGGAGGTAGGGGCCGCCACCGGGCTCGACGTAGGCGTAGCCGGAGCCGGTCGACCGGTCGGCGACCACGAGGCGGTACATCGAGGCGAGGATCTCGTGGTCCACCCCGTGAGCGGAGTCGCGGACCTGACGGTCCACGGAGTTCATCAGGTCGATGTCGGTGACCGAGCCGTCACGCACCCGCTCCACGACCGGGAGGACGTCGCGCCGCACCGTGCCGGTCATGAACATGGTCGGGTGCAGGGTGAGACCCGCGAGCCGGTAGCGCCTGGCGGCCTTGGGGTCTGCGGAGGCGGCGAGCATCGCGCGCAGGCATCCACGGCCGTAGGAGAGGGAGGCGTCGAGCAGCTGCTTCCCGACCCCTTGTCCCTGGAGGCCCGGCCGCACCGCGAACGTGGCGAGGATCCAGGTCAGGTCGCGCTTGAGGGCAGCGGACACGCCCACCAGGCCGCTGCCGTCCTCTGCCACCCAGCAGCCTCCGGGATCGTGGCGCAGCATGTGCTCCATGCGTCGACGCCACGCGGCGGCCTTGGTCTCCGACCGGATCGTCGGCTCCGGCCAGGCCGGGCGGTGCGTGCGCTGGTCGAGCTCGTAGAACCCCTCGGCGGTGAGCCGCTCGACGCCCGGGACGTCCTCGGGGCGCATCGGTCGGATGACAGGGTGGGCGGACACCGCGCCAACCTACCGATCCGGTGCGGTGGCGCCGCAAGGCAGTATGTCCGCATGCGTGTCGTCATCGCCCCCGACAAGTTCGCCGGCACCCTCACCGCCGTCGAGGCCGCACAGGCGATCGCCGAGGGCTGGCGACGGCGAGCGCCACAGGACGAGGTCGACCTGGTGCCGATGGCGGACGGGGGGCCCGGGTTCGTCGACGTGCTGCACTCCTCGCTCGGCGGCGAGCTCGTCGCCTTGACGGTGTCCGGGCCGTACGGCGAGCAGGTGCCCGCCTCCCTCCTGCTGGTCGAGGAGACGGCGTACGTCGAGAGCGCACAGGCCTGTGGCCTCCACCTGGCACCGCCCGAGCAACGCGACCCCGAGCACGCGTCGACCCGGGGGGTCGGTGAGCTCGTCGCGGCAGCGGTCGACGCCGGGGCTCGCCGGGTCGTCGTAGGCCTGGGCGGCTCGGGAACCAACGACGGGGGAGCCGGCCTGCTCGCCGCCCTGGGCGCGGTCGCCGTGCCCACCGGCGCGCTGGAGGCCGGCCCGAGCCGGTTGAGCACCCTGGACAGCGTCGACCTCACACAGGCGCGAAGGCGGGTCGAGGGTGTCGCCATCACGATCGCGAGCGACGTCGACAACCCGCTCCTCGGCCTGATCGGGGCGACCAACGTGTACGGCCCGCAGAAGGGCGTCGCCCAGGACCGCCTGCAAGCCGTAGACGCCATGCTCGAGAGGCTCGCGGCCCTCACCGACAAGAAGACGGCGCTCGCCAAGGGCGCCGGCGCGGCCGGGGGGCTCGGCTTCGCGCTGCTGCTCCTCGGTGCCACGCGACAGCCCGGGGTGGAGCTCGTGGCGGAGGCGGTCGGTCTGGACCGGAAGGCGGCCGGCGCGGACCTGGTCATCACGGGAGAGGGCGCCTTCGACTTCTCGTCCCGCTCCGGCAAGGTGCCCTACGGCGTCGCCGCGGTCGCGGCCCAGGCCCTCGTGCCGTGCATCGCCCTGGCCGGCAAGGTCCTGGTCGGCTCCCGGGAGACGCGGGCCCTGGGCGTCGAGTCGGCGTACTCCGTCGTCGACCTCGTGGGGGAGGAGCGCTCCTTCGCCGACCCCGCGGGGAGCCTCGCCGCGCTGGCGGAGCGGGCCGCACGCACCTGGTCCCACTGACCGCGTCGACGCGAGCTCGACGACCCGTCCGGCTGCCCGTCCACCGGCCCGGTCCACGCCGGTGGGGGACCTTGGTCCTCCCAGGGGACGGAGGGTCTTGGGAATAACGCCGGATGTGCGACCATTGAACCTGCACAGAAACTTGTCTGAGCCCATGGGAGTCACAACGATGACCGAGCAGGTCGAAAGCACCGAGTCGAAGGTCCGCACCGACGGCATCAACATCAGCGACACTGCCGCCGCGAAGGTCAAGAGCCTTCTCGAGCAGGAGGGCCGCGACGACCTCCAGCTCCGTATCGCGGTTCAGCCGGGTGGCTGCTCGGGCCTGCGGTACCAGCTCTTCTTCGACGAGCGGAACCTCGACGGTGACCTCGTCACCGACTTCAACGGCGTGGCCGTGGTGGTCGACCGGATGAGCTCGCCCTACCTCAACGGCGCCGTGATCGACTTCGTCGACACCATCGAGAAGCAGGGCTTCACGATCGACAACCCGAACGCGACCGGCTCCTGCGCCTGTGGAGACTCCTTCCACTGATTCACCGCTCGGAGCCCGACTCCGAACCCGCAGCTCCCACAGCCCCCGCCGGAGGACCGGCGGGGGCTGTCGCATGTCCGGCCGGCGGCTCGAGCGTCCGCCGTGTCGGGCTTCCTCATACGGGCCCGAGCACAGAGCCACCCCGGTCCTCTGCGGAGGATCGGGGTGGCTGCGTGGGGGGCGCCGGGTCAGTCCAGGTGCAGGTGGAGCGCGGCGCCGAGTCGTGCGGCGGCGTCGCTGACCGCGATCGTGGGCTTCTTCACCTCGCGCGGGTAGTCCTCGAACATGATGCTCGGGACCGGCTTCGTGACCGCCTCGGCGGCCCGCTCGGCGGCGCTCCTCCGCTCGGGGAGGTGCAGTGCGGACTCGACCGCGCGGCAGTCGGAGGTCATCTCACTGGACGTGGAGGCGTCGTCGTACGCCAAACGCTGGTAGGTCATGTGGGCCACGCTAGGTGTTACTCATGGGTCGTCCTAGCGGTACCGACCGGTAGTGTCTGGGTGTCCAGACCCCTTCCGAACACCACCCGAGGTACCTCGTGTCGCTGCTCGTCACCGGCTCCATCGCCACCGACCACCTGATGTCGTTCGGAGGCAAGTTCTCCGACTCCCTGGTGGTCGACCAGCTCGACAAGCTCTCGGTCTCGTTCCTCGTCGACGACCTCGAGGTGCGGCGAGGCGGCTGCGCTGCGAACATCTGCTTCGGGCTGGGCTCGCTGGGCCTGCGCCCGATCCTCGTCGGGGCCGTGGGCGAGGACTTCGCCGACTACCGCTCCTGGCTGGAGCGGCACAACGTGGACTGCGACTCGATCCATGTCTCGGAGACCAAGCACACCGCCAGGTTCGTCTGCACGAACGACACGATGATGGCTCAGTTCGCGTCGTTCTACCCGGGCGCGATGAGCGAGGCCCGCGAGATCGAGCTGAAGCCGGTCGAGGAGCGCGTCGGCGGTGTCGACTACGTCCTCGTCGCGCCCAACGACCCCGAGGCGATGCTTCGCCACACGCAGGAGTGCCGGGAGCGCGGCTACGCGTTCCTCGCCGACCCCTCCCAGCAGCTCGCCTTCGGTGACGGCGAGCTCATCCGCGAGCTGATCGACGGCGCGGCGATCCTCTTCTCCAACGAGTACGAGTCCGCGCTGATCGAGAAGAAGACCGGCTGGTCCGCCGACGAGATCCGCTCACGGGTCGGCACGTGGGTGGTCACCCTGGGCGCCGCCGGGGTACGCGTCGAGCGTGACGGCGCGGAGACGATCGTCGTACCGGCCGTCCCCGAGATCGAGAAGGTCGAGCCGACCGGGGTCGGCGACGCGTTCCGCGCCGGGTTCCTGGCCGCGCTGGCCTGGGACCTCTCGATGGAGCGGGCGGCCCAGCTCGGCTGCCTGCTCGCCGTCCACGTGGTCGAGAAGGTCGGCACCCAGGAGTACACCCTCCACCAGGAGGCGTTCGTGAAGCGCTTCGCCGACGCCTACGGCGAGGACGCCGCGGCGGAGGTCGCCGCGCACGTGCGCACCCCGAACATCTGACCTGCGCCCTGGTCCCGAGGGGTCAGCGGAGGCGGCGTACGACGTAGCGCGGCACGCCGTCGCCGGCGACGTCCTCGCCGAGGTACTCCTGCCCGCGCATCCGGCACCACGCCGGTACGTCGGAGCGGGCGGCCGAGTCGTCGGCGACCACCGCGACCGCCTGGCCGACGGCGACGTCGCCGATGCTGTTCGCGAGCCGGATGACCGGCAGCGGACAGCGCATCCCGCGGCAGTCGAGCTCGAGGTCGGCGTCCATGCGCCGACTCTCCCACGTGGTCGACACGGGCGGCTCAGGGCATGCCGGCACGTTCGCGAAGCTGAGCCACGACACCCGGCAGCACCTCGAGGAGACGGTCGACCTCCGCCTCGGTGGTGTCGTGGGTGAGGGAGACGCGCACGTTGCCGTGGGTGAGCGCGCCCATCGCCGCGAGCACGTGCGAGGGCGTCATCGTCGATGCTGTGCACGCCGACCCCGAGGCGACCTCGAGCCCCGCACGGTCCAGCTCGCTCACCAGGGCCTCGCCGTCCACGTACAGGCAGGAGAAGGTCACCAGGTGGGGGAGCCGCCCGACCGGGTCGCCGACGACCTCCGCATCGGGCACGGTCGCGGCGACCCGCTCGCGGATCCGGTCGACGAGGGCGAACTGCCGCGCGTTGACCTCCTCACGCTCGGCCGTGCGGGCCTGCAGCGCAGCCGCTGCGGCGAGCACGGCGGGAACGTTCTCGAAGCCGCTGACCCGCGGGTCGGCGCGGTCGTCGACGGGGAAGGGCTGCCGCCAGCGGGCGCCCTTGCGCACGAGCAGCACGCCCACACCGGCGGGGCCGCCCCACTTGTGCGCGGACGCGGCCGCCGCCGACCACCCCGGTGGGAGGTCGAGCCGGGCGGCGGACGCGGCGAAGTCGACGAAGACCGGCACGTCGGCCCTCGAGGCCGCGGCGTAGACGTCCTCCAGCGGCTGGACGGTCGCGACCTCGTGGTTGGCCGACTGCACGGCCACGACGCCGGCCCCCTCGGACAGGGCGTCCTCCAGCCCGGCCTGCGTCACGCGCCCGTGGTGGTCGACACCGGCCACGGCCGTCGTACCGCCGCTGTGTCGTGCCCACCAGGCGCCCGCCTGGATGACCGCGGAGTGCTCGACCGCTGAGTGGACCAGCCGGGTGCTGACCCTGGACCGGCCCTGGAGCAGTCCGAGGACACCGAGGTGGACGGCCTGGGTGCCGGACGAGGTGAACGTCACCTCGTCCTCGCGCACGCCGAGGCAGGAGGCCACGACCGCCCTCGCGTTGTCGAGCAGGAGACGTGCGTCGCGGCCCTGGTGGTGCAGGCGGAGAGGGTCGGCGTAGCCCGCCTCGAGCGCACTGAGAAGCACCTCGCGGGCGGCCGGGTGGAGCGGCTCGGACGACGCTGCGTCGAGGTACCCCCGCGTCACCGCCCCGGCCTGGCCGGTTGACTTGGTCACAACCAGAACTTACCGGCCTACCTCGGGGTCCAACCGAGGTTGCCTCAGTAGTAGGGTTCGGTGCTGACCGTCGTAATTGAGAGAGAGGCTCGTTCGTGGGTCTGCAACTCCCCAAGCGGGGCCACAGCGTCCGCGCGCGCGTCGGCACCATGGCCATGGTGTCCGCAGGCTTGTTGTTGCTGGGTGCCTGTTCCACCGAGGACAAGGACCAGGTCAAGCGCCTGGCGATGCCAGACCCCATCACCGACAGGGGTACGTTCACCTTCGACCTGTGGCAGGGGGCCTGGCTGGCAGCGATCCTGGTCGGTGTCCTCACCTGGGGCCTGATCCTCTACGCCGCGTTCAAGTTCCGCCGTCGTAGCGAGGACGAGATCCCCGTCCAGACGCGTTACAACCTGCCGATCGAGATCCTCTACACCGTCGCGCCCGTCGTGATGGTCGTGGTGTTCTTCTTCTTCACCGTGCAGACGCAGGACAAGGTCCTCGCGCAGCCGGCCGGTGGCGAGGCGGACCACACCGTGAGCGTCGTGGGCCAGAAGTGGTCGTGGAGCTTCAACTACCTCGGCGAGGACGCGGTGGGCGGCAAGGACGTCTACACCGCGGGCACGCCGGCCGAGATGCCGACGCTCGTGCTGCCGGTGGACGAGTCGGTCAACGTGCAGCTCTCATCGCCCGACGTGATCCACTCCTTCTGGGTGCCCGCGTTCCTGTTCAAGATGGACGTCGTCCCCGGGCGTGACAACAGCTTCTCCTTCACGCCCACCCAGGAGGGCACCTACGTCGGCAAGTGCGCCGAGCTCTGCGGCACCTACCACTCGCGGATGCTGTTCAACCTCGAGGTCGTGAGCGCGGAGGAGTACGACGCGCACCTGCAGGAGCTCGAGGACGAGGGCAACGTCGGCGTCTTGAAGGGTGGTCAGGACTCGCAGACCCAGCAGGGCCTCCAGGACGAGGTCCAGGACGACGACACCTCTGAGCTAGGAGACCAGCAGTGACCGGCGCAGCATTCGAGGCGCGTGGCGCCTACGCCGACCGTAAGCCGCTCGGGCAGCAGATCGTCCGGGTCCTGACGACCACCGACCACAAGCTGATCGGCAAGCTGTACCTCGGCACGTCCTTCGCGTGGTTCCTGGTCGGCGGCGTCATGGCGCTGCTCATCCGGTCCGAGCTCGCGTTCCCCGGCCAGCAGGTCGTGAACGACGAGACCTACAACCAGCTGTTCACGATGCACGGCACGATCATGCTGCTGCTGTTCGCGACGCCGCTGTTCTTCGGGTTCGGCAACCTGATCATGCCGATCCAGATCGGCGCACCCGACGTGGCGTTCCCGCGCCTGAACATGTTCAGCTACTGGCTGTTCCTGTTCGGCGGCCTGATCGCGGCCTCGGGCTTCCTCACGCCCGACGGCGCGGCGTCCTTCGGCTGGTTCGCCTACACCCCGCTGTCGAACGAGGTGAACAGCCCCGGCGTCGGTGGTGACCTGTGGGTCCTCGGCCTGACCCTGGGTGGTTTCGGAACCATCCTGGGTGGCGTCAACTTCATCACCACGATCATCACCATGCGTGCACCGGGCATGACGATGTTCCGGATGCCGATCTTCACCTGGAACACCCTCGTCACGAGCCTCCTGGTCATCATGGTGTTCCCGGTCCTCGCCGGCGCGCTGTTCATGCTCGCCTCCGACCGGATCCTCGGCAGCCACGTCTACGACCCCTCGAGCGGCGGCCCGATCCTGTGGCAGCACCTGTTCTGGTTCTTCGGGCACCCCGAGGTCTACATCATCGCGCTGCCGTTCTTCGGCATCATCACCGAAGTCCTGCCGGTCTTCAGCCGCAAGCCGGTCTTCGGCTACGTCGGCCTGGTGGCGGCGACGCTCGCGATCGCCGCCCTGTCGATGGCGGTCTGGGCGCACCACATGTTCCCGACCGGCGCGGTGGACCTGCCCTTCTTCTCCGGCATGACGCTGCTGATCGCGGTGCCGACCGGCGTGAAGTTCTTCAACTGGATCGGCACGATGTGGGGTGGCTCGGTCTCGTTCGACACCCCGATGCTGTGGGCACTGGGCTTCCTCACCACGTTCCTCTTCGGTGGTCTGACGGGCGTCATCCTGGCCTCGCCGCCGCTGGACTTCCAGGTGACCGACTCCTACTTCGTGGTGGCGCACTTCCACTACGTGGTGTTCGGCACGGTCGTGTTCGCGATGTTCGCCGGCTTCTACTTCTGGTGGCCGAAGATGACCGGCCGGATGCTCGACGAGCAGCTCGGCAAGATCCACTTCTGGCTGCTCTTCGTCGGCTTCCACACGACCTTCCTGGTGCAGCACTGGCTGGGCGTCGAGGGCATGCCGCGTCGCTACGCCGACTACCTGCCCACCGACGGGTTCACGACGCTGAACCAGGTCTCGACCGTGGGTGCGTTCCTGCTCGCCGCCTCGACGATCCCGTTCGCTTGGAACGTCTACAGCACCGCGAGGAAGCCGTACGTCGAGGTCGGGGACGACCCGTGGGGCTGGGGCCGCTCGCTCGAGTGGGCGACGTCCTCGCCGCCTCCGCGCCACAACTTCGTGAGGTTGCCGCGGATCCGCTCCGAGTCGCCGGCGTTCGACCTGCACCACCCGGAGATCGCAGCGCTCGAGATGGAGCACAACGAGGCGCTGCGCACGGAGGACACCCTCGCCGACGCTCCGGACGTGTCCGGACGCCGGGGACACCTCGAGCAGCAGATGGGTGGCTCCGTCGAGGGCGCCGCGCACGACACCGACACGCACCACGAGGACGGCCGCTGATGAAGATCGAGACCTACATCTTCGGGATCAACACCCTCTTCTTCGCGGTCGTCGCCCCGTCGTACTGGTTCATCACCTCCGACCCCACCGGCACGGCGGCGCTCACGATGACGACGCTGCTGACCGCCCTGGTCACCTTCTACCTCGGTTTCCACGCCTCGAAGATGGACCCGCGTCCGGAGGACCGTCACGAGGGTGAGATCGCCGAAGGCGCCGGAGAGCTCGGCTTCTTCCCGCCTTACAGCTGGTGGCCGCTGTGGGCAGCCCTGACGGCAGCCGTGGCCTTCTACGCGCTCGCCTACCAGGCATGGTGGCTGCTCGCCATCGCCGCGGGCCTCGCCTCCGTCACCGTCAGCGGCTGGGTGTTCGAGTACTACCGCGGGGAGCACGCGCACTGAGGTCTCCCGCGACCGACTCATGAGCGGTGGCGCTGCCCGTGTGGGCAGCGCCACCGCTTTATGTTTTCGACTCCGTGGGGTCTCGTTGTTACCGTGGAGTGCACCCACTTTCATCTCCCGGGGGAGTTCTCACGCATGAACAGGCAAGTCGCGCCTGCCCGAGCACGGCGCGCAGCCGCCGTGGTCGTCGCCTTGAGCGCGCTGGCTCTGGCCGGCTGCAGCTCAGGTGGCGGCGAGCCGCAGGCCTCGGGGGAGACCCCGGCCGCGGGAGCGTCCGAGGCCTCCGCCGAGTCGTCCGCGTCGATCGCCACGAACGTCGACGACGTCGCAGGGCCGGTCACCGTCGACAAGATGCTCGAGGTCTCCGCGGACGACGGTTCCCTCGAGAGCGTCGAGGTGCGTTCGGGGAAGGAGCGTCTGGCCGGTGACGCTCTCGGACGACGGCTCCACCTGGGTCGCGACCGACCGGCTCGAGCCCGGCCTGCGCTACCGGATGGAGGCAGTGGCCACCGACGAGCGAGGGGCGTCGCACGACCGATCGCTCCGCGTTCCGCACCGAGGCCCTTCCGCTCGAGCGTCAGACCTTCCCCTCGATCGCCCCGCTCAAGGGCGAGACCGTGGGCGTCGGGATGCCGGTGATCGTGCAGTTCGACGTACCCGTCACCGACCGGGCGAGCATCGAACGCCACCTCTCGGTCACGAGCACGCCGAAGCAGGCGGGCGCGTGGCACTGGGTGTCGGGCAAGGAGGTGCACTGGCGTCCTAAGAAGTACTGGAAGCCGGGCACCGAGGTGACCGTCGACGCCGACATCAACTCCGTGCCGGCGGGCAACGGTGTCTACGGCCAGGTCAGCCGGAGCGTGTCGTTCGAGGTCGGCGACTCGATCGTCAGCCGGGTCAACGTCCCCGCACACCAGATGAAGGTCTTCGTCAACGGGTCGCTCGCCAGGACGATGCCGATCAGTGCGGGCAAGCCCGGGTTCACCACGAGATCCGGCACCAAGGTGATCATCGAGAAGGTGGAGCACAAGGTGATGGACGCCGCCACGCTCGGCGTCGCGGAGAACGACCCGGACTACTACCGCATCGACGTGGACTACGCCTTGCGGGTCACCTACTCCGGGGAGTTCCTGCACGCGGCGCCGTGGTCGGAGGCCTCCCAGGGCGTCGCGAACGTGAGCCACGGCTGCGTGGGCATGACGACCGAGAACGCCGCCTGGCTGTTCAACCTCACCCACCAGCGCGGGGACGTCGTCGAGGTCCGCGGCACCGACCGCCACATGACCCTCAACAACGGGTACGGCGACTGGAACGCGCCCTTCCAGGAGTACGCCGAAGGCTCGGCGCTCTCCTGATCACCAGCAGTCGGACCTGATCACCAGCAGTCGGAGCCGTGCTGCCGCGGGAGCGTGACCCGCACGGCCGTTCCGGGTCCCGGACCGCTGGTGATCTCCAGGCGGCCGTCGCACGCGCGCACCGCCGACGTGATCACCGAGAGCCCCTGTCCGGTGCCGTGCTGGATCCTGCCGAAGCCGGGGCCGTCGTCGGCGACCTCGATCCACGCCAGGTCGCCGGACGCGCCCACCCGGATCACGATGTCGCCGGTCTCGCCTGCGGCGCGGCCGGCGTTGTCGATCATGTTGTCGATCGCCCGGTGCAGCAGGAGAGGGTCGCCGCACACCATCGCGGGCTCCGACAACTCGGTCTCCAGACGAACCTTGTGGCTGAACTCAGCCACACCCGCGCACTCCTCGACCAGCTCGGCGAGGTCCAGCATCCAGTGCTTGGGTGCGACCTCGACGGTGGCTCTCTCCAGGAGGTCACCGGCATGGGTGAGCGTCTGCTTGATCAGCTCGAAGCGTCGCTTGGTCTCGTTGTCGAGAATGTTGTCCTTCGGCAGCTGCGTGAGCAGCAGGCCGGCAGTCACACACTGCCTCAGGTCGTGACACAGCGTCGCCAGCTCGTCCACGTTGGACTCGCTTGGCTGCCGCTGCTCAGGAACCGGAACATACGCCATTTCCACCCCTCGGAATTCCTGCTCGTCCGCTGGTGCAAGTGTCGATGGCTCGCTGTCTGAACCCATGACATCGTGGTCCCAGCTAGGACCACACCGCGACGATCCCCCCGGATGCCCCGCTATGCCAAAGACGGTACCGCGTCCTTCGAAACCGAATGCGTGATTTGCTTGCTGTGTAAGCACATCTGGCCATGTCGACCCTGGTCCTGTCCTCCCCACAGCACCACCACGGTAGGTCTGGTGGAGTCTTGACGAATCGACAATTTTGGGTAAGTGGGTGACCCGTCTAGCCGGGCGCGACAAGTGGTTTCCATATCGCCAACATGGGGGAAGACCCAACTACGCGTAGACATGAGCATTGGACCCGGGCCGCTGGGCGGTCCGCGCAACGGCTCGCCAGTCGCGTCGGCGCCGGGGGAAGGTGGACTGGGCGATTCGTCGTCCGGCTGCCCCTCCCAGCGTCAACCCACTCGGTTCCCTGCGTCCGTAGCCCCCCACTTCCGGGCGTGGGCCCGGGTAGGGGCGGCTGGCGAGTCATGCGCGTGAGACAGCCGCATCTCGCATCTCAAGATCCAGGCCGGGCTGTACCTCGTCCGCGCCACACTGCATGCAACAGGGCCCGCAGGCCACCGAGGCGGTGTGGACTGCGGGCCCTGCGCGGTCTCAGCGGGCGGAGCCGACCTTCGCGCCCCAGCCGGCGTCACGTGCCAGGGCGACGGCCGCGAGCTGCGAGCTGACGCCGAGCTTGGCGAGGATCGACTTCACGTGCGTCCGCACGGTCGCCTCGGACACGAACGCCTCGTGTGCGACCTCACGCACCCGCTTGCCCTGGAGCAGCTCACCGAGGACGTGTGCCTCGCGCGGTGTGAGGCGGTCGAGACGTGAGCGGCGGTCGTCGTCGTCGGTGCGGGCCTCACGCCACAGGGCGATCAGCTGCTCTCGCCGCTCCCGCGACATCACGGGCAGCCCTTGGGCGACGCGCTGGATGACCTCGACGATCACGTGGAGCGGGGTCGACTTGGTCAGCACGGTGAGCGCACCCGCGGCGACGCAGGCACCCCAACGAGCCGGGTCGGCCCAGGCGGTGAGCATGACGACACGGCAGCCGGCCCTGGTCAGCGGCTGGACGAGCGCGCCACCGTCACCGGCAGGACCGAGGTCGAGGTCGAGGAGGACCACCTGCGGGTTGAGGCCAAGAACCGAGTTCAGCAGGGCGTCGGGGCCCTCCGGCCGGGGCGGGAGCCGCACGCTCGTCACCTCGAAGCCCTCCGGGGCCAAGGAGACGAGTAGCGCCTCCGCCAGCAGTGCGTGGTCCTCGACGAGTGCCACACGTGTTGATGAGCTCATACCGGAATGCCCCCCTTGATACCGAATGTCCAAGACATGCGAGGCACGCCTCGGTGCGGCTGCGTCCCCCGACGAGCCGCCACCTTGTACGCGACCACCTGACCATGAGCCCAGGTGGCGTCGTACTCACATGCTTCCGGCCGCAGCCGGAAGTCCCTCCCCACAAACCCCCACATGTGCCGAAGGTACGTCGGTCCACAACCAAGATGTAGAGGGATTGCCAACCCCTACCCGAAAATAGGTAGCGCATTGGCCCGACCTGGTGAGACGACGTCCCCCGGAGGAGTTACCCCGGATGGTCAGTTCTCGCTGTTGTGCCTCCCGGTGCCTAGACCGCTTCGCCCGTCCCGCGAAGAAGGGGGCACCTGGCGGATATCTCCCTAGCGAACCAAACCTCCGCCTTACACCCAAAACAGGGGACGTCAAGGACATCTTCGCGTCCTTATGTTGGCTCTCAGCTTCACGGTGAAGCAGTCCTTGAGATTCCTGGGGAGAACCAAATGGACGAGATCGACATCGCTGTGATCGGGGCCGGCCCGCACGGCCTTGCGGCGGCAGCCACGCTTCGAGAGGCCGGCGCCGAGGTCCGGATCATCGGAGAGCCCATGTCGTTCTGGCACGCGATGCCGGAGGGGATGTGGATGCGCTCCCGGCGAAGCGGCAGCTCCATCCTGAGCTCGGAGGGCAAGCTGTCGATGGACGGGTACGCGGCAGCCACGGGAATCCCGGTGCCTCGTCACCCAACGCTCGCGGAGTTCATCGAGTACGGCATGTGGTTCCAGAGCATGGTCGCTCCCGACGTCGACCGCCGTCGTGTCGCGCACCTCGCACGTGACGGCGCCCGCTTCATGATCACCTTCGAGGGCGGGGAGCGCCTCCGGGCGAACCGTGTGCTGGTGGCTGCCGGAATCGAGCCGTTCACCCACCGTCCCGCCCTGCTCAAGTCGCTGCCCGAGGGCACCGCCTCCCACGTCGCCGACCACCGCAAGCTCGACGTGTTCAAGGGGCAGAACGTGCTGGTCGTCGGCGGCGGCCAGAGCGCGCTCGAGTCCGCGACGCTCATGCACGAGGCCGGTGCCGACGTCGAGGTCCTGGCGCGCGGCAACCAGGTCTTCTGGCTCCACGGCGACGGTCTCATGGACTCGCTCGGCCGCCTCGCACCGCTGTTCTACGCGCCCACCGACGTCGGGCCGATCGGCATCTCGCGCCTGGTCGCCACCCCCAACGTCTTCCGGCACGTGCCCCGCCCGGCCTTCGACGTCATCGCCGCCCGGGCGATCCGTCCCGCAGGAGCCTCGTGGCTCAAGCCGCGGATGACGGAGATCCCGATCACCTCAGGGACCAGCGTGGTGCACGCCGAGCCCAACGGCGAAGGGCTGCGCGTGGAGCTCTCCGACGGCACCAGGCGCAAGGCAGACCACCTGCTCTTCGCGACCGGCTACAAGATCGACATCGAGCGTTACCCGTTCCTCGACCAGGGGCTCGCGAAGAGCGTGAAGTGTGTCGACGGCTACCCCGTCCTGCGTCGCGGGATGGAGTCGTCGGTGCGGGGGCTGCACTTCCTCGGTGCCCCTGCCGCGCGCAGCTTCGGTCCGGTCATGCGGTTCGTCGCGGGCAGCTGGTTCGCCGCCCCGGCGGTCACGAAGACCGTCATGAAGTCCTCGCGCCGGCGGACCGTCGACACTGGGCCGGCGGACCCCGACTGCGGTCAGCGGGTCCTGATGTCCCTGGTGCGCCCCGCGCGAGGTGAGCGCATCAAGCACGGGGGAGGAACGCCGACGACCGGTGCGCTGGTCGTCGGCGGGGACTACCAGGGTCTGGGCATCGCCCGCAGCCTCGGGCGGCGGGGGATCCCGGTCGTGGTCCTGGACGACGAGTTCTCCATCGCCCGCGTCTCGCGGTACGTGAAGCGCTCCGTGCGGGTGCCTGCCCTGCGCACCGAGGCCGAGACGGTCGACGCCCTCCTGGAGGTCGGCGACCGGCTCGGCCTCCAGGGGTGGGTGCTCTTCCCGACGCGGGAGGAGACCGTCGCGGCCATCTCCGCGAACCGGGACCGCCTCCTCGAGACCTACCGGGTCCCGACCCCTCCGTGGGAGACGGTCCGCCAGGCCTGGGACAAGCGGGCGACGTACGGCCTGGCCGAGGAGCTGGGCGTCGACGCGCCGCGCTGCTGGTTCCCGAGCTCGGAGGACGAGCTGGCGCAGATCCCGGTGGACTCGCCCGTGGTGATCAAGCCCGCCATCAAGGAGAACTTCATCTACGAGACGAAGGCCAAGGCCTGGCGGGCGGACTCGGCGGCCGAGCTCGTCGAGGTCTACCGGCGAGCGTGCCAGGTCATCGACCCGGCCGAGATCATCGTCCAGGAGATGATCCCGGGTGGTGGCGCGGAGCAGCTCGCCTACTGTGCGTTCTTCCGGGCGGGGGAGCCGGTCGCCTCCATGACCGTGCGCCGGCGCCGGCAGCACCCCTCGGACTTCGGTCGTGCCAGCACGTTCGTGGAGACGATCGACCTGCCTGAGATCGAGGAGCCCTCGCAGCGCTTCCTCAAGGCGATCGACTACTACGGCCTCGGTCGAGCTGGAGTACAAGCGGGATCCGCGGGACGGGCGGGCCAAGCTGCTCGACGTCAACGCCCGGACCTGGGGCTACCACTCGCTCGGGGCCGCCGCCGGAGTCGACTTCCCGCACCTGCTGTACCGGGACCAGCTGGGGCAGCAGGTGGAGCCCAGCCGCTCCCGGACGGGTGTCCGCTGGATCCGCCTGAGCACCGACGTACCCAACGCCGTGAAGGACCTGACCCGCGGCGACCTGCGGGCGGGGGAGTACCTCAAGTCGCTTCGAGGCGTGCACGCCGAGTCGGTGTGGTCGCTGCGCGACCCCCTCCCGGCGCTGCTGGAGCTCGGCCTCCTGCCCTACCTCGCCGTGCGCCGAGGTCTCTGAAAGAGGAGCAGATGTTCACATCGACCGAACGGTTCCCGTTCTTCGACTACTTCCGCGTGCCGTACGAGGTCGACACCTCGGAGGCCGAGACCGGCCTGCCTCGAGGAGTCGCCCGGCTACGGGTCGCCGACCGCGAGAGCGGCCCCTTCCCGTCGCTGTACTGGTGGCGGGCGGGGGCCGCCTCGCACCAACGCTGGCGCAGCCGGCCGGGGCGCTTCAGCCTCGCGGGGTTCACCCTGGTCGCCCCTGTGCTCCGTGACTTCCCCCTGGCGTTGTCGCAGAAGCTGGGTTCTGGAGGCTGGCAGCCCGAGCACCCCATCAAGGACGCCGACGGGAGCACGGTCGCGTCGGTGTGGGTCGACCGCGACGGCAACGTCTTCTTGCCGTTCGACCCCGGCGAGGCGATGTCCTACCTGTGGTCGGAGCGCTACAACCAGCTCGGGCTCAGCCGGTGGACCGGCGCGCTGCGCAGCGGGATGGTGAAGGGCTACTACGCGGTGCGGCCGGTGCTGCCCCGGGCGGTCCAGATCCGGCTCCGTCAGGGGTACGCCGCCGCCGTCGACCTCCCGGACTTCCCCGGGTGGCCCGCGGAGCACAGCCTGCACGACCTCTACGACTGGCTCTGGGAGCTGGTCGGGAAGGTCGCCGGCGAGCCGGTGCCGTACCTGAGCCCCTGGCCGGCCGGCAAGGACTCCGCGCTGCTCCTCACCCACGACGTCGAGACCGAGGTCGGCCGCGACAACATCGAGCACCTCCGGGCCCCGGAGCGCGAGCTCGGCTTCCGGTCGTCGTGGAACTTCGTGCCCCTGCGGTACGACGTACCCGACGCGCTCGTCGGCCGGCTGAAGCAGGACGGCTGCGAGGTCGGCGTACACGGTCTGAGGCACGACGGGCAGGACATGGCCTCGGCGCGCAAGCTGCGCAAGCGGCTCCCGCTGATCCGTGAGTACGCCGAACGGTGGGGAGCCGTGGGCTTCCGGTCGCCGGCGACCCAGCGCATCTGGAAGCTCATGCCGACGACCGGCTTCGACTACGACTCGTCCTACCACGACTCGGCGCCGCACGAGCCGCAGCCGGGCGGGTCGTGCACCTACCTCCCGTTCTTCAACGAGCAGCTCGTCGAGCTGCCGATGACCGTGCCGATGGACCACACGCTGTTCGAGATCCTCGGGCACACCGACGGCACGGTGTGGAAGGAGAAGGCCGAGGACCTCCGGCGCCGCGGCGGGATGATCTGCATCCTCGTCCACCCGGACTACGTCGAGTGCCCGGGCCTGCTCGAGGCCTGGAAGGAGTTCCTGGCGCAGTTCTCGGGAGACGACTCGGTGTGGCAGCCGCTGCCCATGGAGCTGTCGGCCTGGTGGCGCAGACGCGCCGAGTCGGCGATCGAACGCCGCGCCGGTGCGTGGCGGGTGTGTGGCCCGGCGGCGGACGAGGCCGAGGTGAGGTTCGGTGGCGCTCGGGGCCGTGAGGACCACGAGACGGGCGCCTTCAGCGAGATGGGGGAGTCGCATGTGGATCACGACGTCGCGGGGTGACGCCGGAGAAGAGGGGTGGCAGCGGCGGGCGAGGGCGAAGCACATCGCCGTCCTCGTCCAGAACGTCTCGCTCGCCGACGACAACCGGCTGCGCAAGCAGGTCGACGCCCTCCTCTCGGCGGGTTACCGGGTCTCCGTGGTCACCAAGAGAGCGCCGGAGAACGAGCCGTTCCGCCACGTCGCGGGGCTGCGCCTCGTGGAGTACCCGGCGCCTCCTGAGGGTGCCTCGACGCTCGGCCACCTCAGCGAGTACGCGGTGTCCCTGGCCTGGCAGGTCCCGGCGCTCGTCCGGCTCCAGCGCCTCGACCCGATCGACGTGCTCCAGCTGTGCCAGCCGCCGGACATGTACTTCCCGATCGCGAAGGTGCTGCGCTGGCGGGGCACCCGGGTGGTCCTCGACCAGCGTGACCTGATGCCCGAGACGCTGCTGCAGCGCTACGACACCGTGCCGGGCGGGCCGCTGAAGGTCCTCACCTGGTTCGAGAGGCAGACGCAGCGCAACATCGACCACGCCGTCACCGTCAACGGCCACCTCCGCGACCGCCTCGTCGGCGCCGGTGGCGCTCCGGACCGGGTGTCGATCGTCTACAACGGACCGGTCATGTCACGCGTGGACGAGGCGTGGACCGAGCCGATGCCGTATCGCAGCCACCGGCACCTCGTGTGCTGGGCCGGCAAGATGGGCAAGCAGGACCGGGTCGACCAGGTCCTGCAGGTTGCCCGCCACATCGTGCACGAGTGCGGTCGTCGGGACGTCGGCTTCCTGCTCCTCGGAAACGGCGAGCTCCTCGACGAGCTGCGCTCGCTGACCGTCGAGCTCGAGCTCGAGGACTGGGTCGAGTTCCCCGGGTGGCTGCCCGAGGTCGACCTGTACCGCTACATGGCCTCCTGCGACATCGGCCTCGACACCTCGCTGCAGGAGGAGGTGACGCCCGTGAAGGCGATGGAGTACATGGCCAACGGCCTCCCGGTCGTCGGCTTCGACGTCGAGCAGACCCGGGTCCTGACCGAGGGCGCCGGGGTGCTCGTCACACCCGGCGACACGGGGGTCCTGGCCAAGGAGCTGATGAGCCTGCTCGACAACCCCGAGGAGCGTCAGCGCCTGGGCGATGCCGGGCGCACGAAGGTGCAGGAGGAGCTCGCGTGGGAGCGCCAGGCGGAGGTCTACCTCTCGGTGATCGGCGACCTGGCGAACCGTCCCGCCACGTGACCTGAGCGCACAAGGAGAGGCCCCCGTGATGTCACGGGGGCCTCTCTTCGTGCTGTCGCCCGAGCGGTCGCGCCGACTGCGCGGCCCGGGGGAGTGGGCGGCCGGCGGTCAGCCGGGGAGGTTGTGGTACTCCTCGCCCCACTCCGGGTTCAGCCAGATCCGCTCCTTCTGCAGCTCCTTGACGCGGGCGACGTACTCCTTGGCGTCCGGGGTGTTCCACGACCCGGCGTACCAGGTGCCGACGCACCCCCAGATCTCGCCGGGCTCGTAGTCGCGGGTGCCGGTCTTGTCGAGCCAGCGGAGCCAGCCCTCCTGGCATCCGCGGAGGAAGCCGCCCAGGTAGTCGAGGGCGAACGCCGTCGAGTCCCTGCTGAACGGGAACGTGCCGTTCTGGTTCGCCTTCATCTTGCCCCACGCCGGGTCCTGCCAGGCCATCTCGCCGACCATGGAGAACGTCTTGGGGCAGGTCCCGTCCGGGTAGTCCTTCGTGTAGTCGTGCCCGTAGCGGCTGATCTCCTCGCAGAAGACCTTGCTGCCCGGCGCCGGCGCCGAGAAGTAGTCCCCGCACCCGCGGGTCTCGACGCACAGGCCGGTCGAGGGGTCGACGAGGTAGTTGAACCAGGTCGACTCGGCGGCCGCGATGGCACGAAGCAGGTTGTCCGACAGACCCCACTTGCAGGCCGCCCACTGGATGTTCTCGTCGGTGGTGCCGGTGTGCTGCCCGCTCACCCGCTGGAGCATCCACTCGTTCCAGCGGTCGTCGACGCTGCCGTGGGCCCCGCGTGGGCGCGCGGCGAACGCGGCGCTCACCGCGGCGCGGTCGGGCATCGTGTTGTTCGCCCGGCGGTTGCTCGGCCGGGGCTCCCAGTCGGACCTGCGCACCCGCTCGGCGCAGTCCTCGTCCCCTGGAAGCTCCTTCCAGGTCCCGTCGGCCAGGGTCTTGAAGTAGCCGTCCCACGCCGGCGTCGAGGCGGCTGCCGCAACCGGCTCCTCCCCGGGCAGCTCCACCCCGGGCATCTCGAGCGCGAGGCGGGCACCCCCGAGGGGGAGCAACAGTCCGAGCGCGGCGACCAGCACGAGCCAGAGTGGCGACCTGCCCTTCCTCTTCTCCTGCTTGTCCTGCTTGTGGTTTCCCGAGTGTTGTCTCATCGCGCCTGTGCCACCACCTCAGGTGAGGACGTCGCGGCCGCCGGGCGGGGCGCGGGTCGTCGGTTGGGGACGCGAGCCGGCTGGTTCGTGACGCAGCCGACCACCTTGTCGGAGACGTGGCTCAGGCTCTCCGCCGCCTCTCGCGCCGAGGCCCGGGAGCCGTGGGCGAGGTCGACGACGAGCAGCACCTTGTCGGCGATGTAGCCGAAGAGGGAGGCGCTCGCGGAGCTGAGGACCGCAGGTGCGTCGATGACCACGATGGAGTCCGAGGCGAGGGTCCACATGAGCAGCTGGAGGTCGTCAAGGCTCTGCGGCGACGAGGAACGGTTCGGGTGCGCGGTGCCTCGAGGCAGCACCCGGAGGCCCGGAACGGCCGTGTCGTGGATCGCCTGGTCCGGCGTCGCGGTCCCGGCCAGCAGGTCGCTCAGGCCGGGGGTACGTCGTACGCCGAGGCTCTCCTCGACGCCCCAGCTGCTGACGTCGGCGCAGACCAGGACGACGCGCTTGCCCATCCGGGCGAGGGCGAGGGCGGTCTGCCGCGCGATGGTCGAGGAGCCCGCGTGCGCGGTGGCTCCGGTCACGAGCAGCGTGAACTCCTTGCGGCTCTCCACCAGCCCGGGGACCCGGCTCGCGAGCTGCGAGAAGGCCGTCACCATCTCCGGGTCCGCGGAGAGGCCGGAGCGTGCTCGCTGCCGGGACAGGTGCGGGAGCGAGGCCAGGACCGGAAGGTTCGTCCGGGCGCCCACGTCGTCGGCACTGCGGAGCCGGCCGGTGAGCCTGTCGTAGCCATAGGCCGCTCCGAAGCCGATGGCGAGTCCGCCGAGGAGCGCCACCCCGATGACCAGGCCGTAGTCGGGCGCCACCGGCTCGTCGGGGATCGAGGCAGGCGTGATCAGCCGTACGACGGGATCGCGCTCGGCGTTGTTGCGGTAGGAGACGTAGCTCTGGCTGAACGCGCGGGCACCCTCGTAGGCCTGCCGCGCCGTGGCCGCGGTGTAGGTGAAGTCCAGGACGTTGGCGTCGACCGGGACCGTGACCTCGATGTTCTCCTCCACGTCCTGGGGACGCATGTCGAGCTGTGCGGCCGCGCGCCGGGCCACGAACCCGGACATCGCGACCTCCTGCTCGGTCGGCATCGCGGGCGCCAGGATCGAGCCGCTCTGGGTGACGGTCGGGCGGACCACCACCTCCGCGCTCGCCTCGTAGGTCGTCTTGGACATCGTGAGCACCGTCGCCGGCACCACGGCGAGCGCCGTGCACACGAGCATCAGCCAGGCGTAGGTGCGGACGAGGCCGTGCGAGCGCTGGCCTCTGGTACGGATCCTCATGGTCGTGCCTCCTGCTCGATGTCAGCGCCCGCGACCGGGCCTGCTGTCTGACTGCGCTGGACCAGTGCCAGCGCGAGAACGGCGTACAGGGCGTCGGCGAAGCCCCGGTAGGTGATGTGCGGGTCGAAGACCATCAGGGCCACGACGACCACGACGCCCGCGTAGGCGGCCAGGGCGGCGACGGAGCTGTACGTCGTCAGCTCCCGGCAGCGCGCCCGCATCTGCTTCAGGGCGACCCACACGAAGTAGCCGAAGGCGCCGGCCAGGAAGACCCCGCCGCCCCAGAGCAGCCAGGTGTAGCCGCTCTCGATCCAGACGAACCCGAAGGCCCCGTTCGCGGGGACGCGAGCCGAGGGGCGTACGCCGAAGATCGGGTTCGTCCCGCTGAACAGCTCGGGCCAGAAGTAGGTCTCGAGGTTGTACCAGCGCACCAGCCAGCTGCGCGGGATGCCGTGCATGGACTGGAACTCGACGATCCGGTGCTCGACGGTCGGCCACAGCGCCACGATCGCGACCGGGAGTCCCAGGATCGCGTAGCGCAGGAGGTCGAGGCGGCGGAGCAGGGCGGCGACGGTGACCATGGCGACCATCAGGCCGAGGGCGCTGGAGAACTCCGCGGCGGCGAAGGTGGCCATCGTGTAGACGAGGGCGGCGGGGAGGATCAGGAGTGCGGCGCGACGGTCCTTCCACCACAGCCCGATCGCGAGCGCGAGGTTGAGGATCATGAAGTCGGCGGTCGCGGCCGGCAGGCCGATGGTGGAGCCGGCGCGCGGGTCGGCGACCACGTCCGTGTAGCCGAAGCTCGCGTACCAGGGGACGAGGAGCTCGCGGACGCCGAAGAGGCCGAGGGACTGCAGGATCGCGATGGCACCCACGACGACGGCGACGCTCATCGAGACCCAGATGCAGATGCGCACCTGCGCCTGGGTCCGGATCGTGTACCTGACCAGCGCGAAGATGGCGAGGTTCTTCCACATCACCGCGGCGTGGGTCAGGTCGTCCATCTCGACCTCGCGGCCCCGGACGACCATGAACATGATCGGCAGGACCGAGCTGGCCACCGCCATGGCGACCAGCGCGAGGGCCACGGGCTCGATCGAGATGCGGGGTCGTGCGTCGACACGCAGCTGCAACGCGAAGCGTGTTGCCAAGATGGCGATCAGCAGCCCGAGGAGGGCTTCGTTGGGGCGGAGCATCGGGAAGATCCGGTCCCGGTCGATCCCGACGACCAGGGGTGTGGCGGCGATCATGAGGTAAGCGGCGAACTCCGGGCGCCACACGACGACGGCCACGAGCACCATGCCGAGCAGGCCGGCGAGCGCGAGCACGGGGGAGAGGGCGGCGCCCACTCCCAGCGCCAGGGCGACCGGCACGGACAGCACGGTCACCCCGAGGAAGCCGAACGTCGCCGACCAGCCGGTCCTCCCGGCTGACCTGCGGCGTCGAGGTGCGAGATCGAGGGTCGTGGTCGCCACGCTCATGTGGCACCGCCCTCGACCAGGGCAGCCTCGGCCTTCCTCGGCCGGACGCCCTCGCGGAGCCAGGACAGCTCCGAGGAGCGCAGGGCCAGGTGCACGAGCCCGTAGGCCACGGCACCGGCGAGGCTGCCACCGAGCACGGCGAGGACAGCACCCGTCCGGCCGTCGACCGACGAGGTGACCAGCCACGCCGTGAGGTGCACGACCGGCACCATCACCGCGACGGCGAGCGTGATGCGCACCATGGACGGCCACAGCCGCTGGTCCGACTCGCCGCAGCTGCGGCGTACCCGCGCGAACAGGTGGAGCCCTCCGACGAGCGCGGCGACCGCGTAGGCGGCACCGAGCAGGGTCACGACGCGCTCGCCCTCGACGAAGAGGACGGGAACGACGAGAGCCAGGCAGACCACGGACTGGATCCCCATCGAGACCAGCGGCATACCGGCGTCCCCGCGTGAGTAGGCAGCCTGGGTGGAGACGACGAAGAAGGTCTCGCCCACCAGGCCGATCGCGAGCGCCGCGAGCGACCCCGCAACCATCCCGACGCCCGCGCTGCTGCCCATCTGGCCGGCGGCGATGCTCTGCGCGAAGGCGTCGGAGAGGACGATGAAGCCGAACGCGGCCGGGGTCACGAGGAACAGGGCCAGGGCCACCGCACGGACGAAGGCCCCGGCGAAGGCGCTCTGCTGGTTGCGGTCCTCGAGACGGGCGAGCCGCGGGAGAAGCGCCAGCGCGACCGGCGCGGCGGCGAGCGCCAGCGGCAGGTGGAAGAAGTTGAAGGAGATCTGCATCGCGACGGTGCCGCCTGCCACCCGGCTGGCCACGACCAGCACGATGAGGACCTGGGCGGCCAGCAGGCCCGACTGGACGAGCGAGCGGCTCGCGCGGCCGATGACGGCGCGCACCTCCGGGTCCCGCAGGCCGTTCCGCGGCCGGATGGACACCCCGAACCTCCGCGCGCCCCACCACTGCACCGCGGCGTGCACTGCGACGGCGGCCGTCGAGCCGAGCCCGAGCAGCAGGAGCTCACCGGTCGGCACGGACCCCGCGTCGGCGTGGTCCACGCCGTAGATCACGGCGACGGCACCGAGGACGGCGATGACGCCGATGTTCTCGACCGCCGGCGCCGCTGCGGCGAGGGTGTACCTCCGGTGCGCGTAGCTGACGGCCGTCGCCGAGGCGATCACGGCGTACAGGAACACCTGCGGCACGGCCAGGACGAGCAGCAACCGGGTCTGGGCCATCTGGTCGCCGACCACGGGGACGGACTCTCCCAGCGAGCCCAGGCGCAGCAGCAGCGGGAGCAGCACGACCGCCACCGGCGCCACCGTCAGCAGCGCCATCATGGCCACGCCCAGGAAGCCGCCGCTGACGCGAGAGGTCTCCTCAGGCTGTCCGGCGTCGATGTAGCGCACCAGCGCCGGCACGAGCAGCGAGGAGAGCAGGGAGCCTGCGAGGAAGCCGTAGAAGATCAGGTTCGGCAGGGTGTTGGTCAGCTGGAAGACGTTGCCGAAGAACGTCGGGCCCAGCACGGCCCCGATCACGATGACGCGGATGACGCCGGTCGCCCTCCCCACGGAGGTCCACAGCCCGACCGTCAACGAGTCCCGCGCCGTGCTCGAGGCGCTGGTGAGCTCGTCGTCGGCCGGTTCGTGGTCGAGCGGGAGAGGGCGTGCGGTCACCGAGCACCACCGCGGAGCAGCGCCGGGACGGTCTGCACGAGGATCCGCAGGTCGAGGAGCAGGTTGGCCTGCTTCACGTACTCCACGTCGAGGTGCAGGCCCTCGGTCATCGTGAGGCGGTTGCGGCCGCTGACCTGCCAGAGACCGGTCAGCCCCGGAGGCACCGTCAGCCGGTTGAGCGCCCAGGACGGGAACAGCTCCACCTCCCAGGGGAGGGCGGGCCTGGGCCCGACCAGCGACATGTCGCCGCGAAGCACGTTCCACAGCTGGGGCAGCTCGTCGAGGCTGGTACGCCGGAGGAAGGCCCCGACCGTCGTCACCCGGTCGTCGCGGTCGAGCTTGTAGAGCCCCTGCTCGGCCTCGACCTCACCTGCGAGCATCCGGGCGACGTAGGTGCGGTGCACGTCCTCGGCGCACCGGTGGTGCATCGTCCGGAACTTGTAGATGTCGAAGGTCGCCCCGTCGACGCCCACGCGCTGCTGGCGGTAGATGCCTCCGCCCGGGCTGGTGGCGCGGACCGCGACGTACGACCACGAGCAGGAGCGGCGCCAGCAGCAGGAGCATCACCGAGGCGGCCGCGACGTCGAGGCCTCGCTTGAGAGCGGGGTAGAGGCGAAGGGGCCAGGAGAGCTCGAACCGCTCCTGGTCCTGGCCTGCACTCGTCTCGCTCATGACACTGGCTGGGGCTCGGGGATGTCGTCGGCAGGCAGCCCGAGGGACGGCTGCTTGAGGCGGAAGCGGTTCCCTCTGCTCGCCTCGTTGTCGGCCACCCGGGTCGAGATGTCGGCGAGCTCGTCCACGCGACGGTGGGCGACAGCAGGGTTGCCGTAGGCGACCACGCCGTCCGGGAGGTCCCGGGTCACCACGGAGCCCGAGCCGACGATGGTGCCGGCGCCGATGCGGACGTAGGGGAGCACGGTGACGTTCACGCCCAGCTGCGCCCCGGGCCCGATCCACGGCCCCGACATCACCTTGGCCGACTCCTCCTGCCCGGGGTAGAGGTCGTTGGCGATGGTGACGCCCGGGGCGAGGAAGGCACCGTCGCAGATCTCGGTGTACTGCGCCACGTAGCAGTTGGAGTGGATCTTCACCCCGTTGCCGATGACGCACCCGTAGTCGATGACGGTGTTGCTCCAGACGGAGACGTCGTCGCCGATCTCGCACTCCTCGCGGACCACGACGTTGTGCCCGGTCTGGAAGCCGTTGCCGATCGTGCTTCCGGCGTACACGACGGTGCCGCTGCGCAACCGGACGTTCTCGCCCAGCGTCGAGGCGGTGCCGACCTCGCGGTCGGCCGGGTAGCCGAGGCGCACGCCGCGGTCGCGGACCAGGCCCTCGCCGACCGGCATCCGCCTGGTCATGAGTCCGCCCTCCGGGGAGCGACGGCGTTGAGCGCCTCGGAGACACGGGCCACGTCGACGCCGGTCAGGTGCGGGTACATCGGCAGCGAGACCAGCTCGGCCGCAGCCGCCTCGACCACCGGCAGCGGCCGGTCGGCGAACTCGCGGTAGGCGGCCGTCAGGTGGCACGGCGTGGGGTAGTGGATCCCCGTCGCGATGCCGGCGGAGGCGAGCTCCTCCCTGACCCGGTCGCGCTCCAGGACCCGCGCGATGGCGAGGTGGACCACGCCGGTGGCTTCAGGCGCCTGGGTGACGAGCCTGGCCACCGCCGGGTCCACCAGTTCGCCGTAGCGGGCGTAGAGGTCGCGCCGTGAGGCGTTCCAGGCCTCGAGGCGGCGGAGCTTGGCCGACAGGACGACTGCCTGTACGGCGTCGAGCCGGCTGTTCATGCCGAACACGTCGTGCTGGTAGTGACCCGATCCGGTGCGGCCGTGGTCGCGGAGGCTCCGGATCCGGGCGTCGATCTCGGGGTCGGAGGTGACCACCGCTCCGGCGTCGCCGAAGGCACCGAGGTTCTTGCCCGGGTAGAAGCTGAAGCAGCCGACCGCGCCGTACGAACCGGCGCGGCGGCCCTGCCACGCCGCCCCCTGGGCCTGCGCGGCGTCCTCGATCACCTGGAGGCCGAGCCGGGCCGCGGTGGCGTTGATCGCCACCATGTCCGGCATCTGACCGTAGAGGTGGACGACGATGACCGCACGGGTGCGCGGGCGTCATGGCTGCCTCGATCGCCTCGGGGGTGACCAGCAGCGTCGCGTCGTCGACGTCGGCGAAGCGGGGCCGGGCACCTGCGAGGACGACCGCCTCGGCGGTGGCCACGAAGGTGTTGGCCGGGACGATGACCTCGTCGCCGGGACCGATCCCGACTGCGCGGAGCGCGAGGTGGAGGGCGTCGGTGCCGTTGGCGACCCCGATGGCGTACCGGGTGCCGCAGAACGCCGCCCACTCCTCCTCGAACTGCGCGACGGTGTCGCCGCCGACGAAGGCGCTCGTGCGGGTCAGCTCCGCCCAGCCGGCGAGCACCTCCTCACGCACCTCGTCCGACATGGGGGCGAGGTCCAGAAAGGGCAAGGGCTTGAGACGGGTCCGGCTGGACGAGCCCAGCTTGGTGGTGGCGATCGTGCTCACAGGGCCCTCCTGGCGCTGGGTGTGGCAGCCTGACGCGGGATGCTGACCGCGGCCGTCGGCGGTGGTGCGAGCTGCGGTTCGCGGAGCTCGGAGATCTTCACGGCGCGGCTTTCGCGCATCGAGATCTGTGCGGCCTCGAGGACCTCCACGACCGCCAGGCCGTTCTCGCCGTTGGTGAGCGGCTCCATCCCGGTCTGGCAGCAGTCGATGAAGTGCTCGTCCTCGACGCGGAGCGGCTCGTTGACCACGAGGTACGGCGCCACGATGTCGCCGTAGCGGTAGGACATGGGCGGGGAGGTCAGGTCGTCCTCCGCCTCAGCGCTGGCCATCGTCTCGACGCCCTTGTCGTGGACCTTGATCCGCTGCTCGGCGTCGAGGTCGTCGAAGACCACCATCTTCTTGCTGCCCACGAGCGTCACCCGGCGGACCTTGTGCGGGTCGAGCCAGCTGACGTTGACGTTGGCGAAGACGCCGGGCTCGTCGTAGTAGAGCCGCAGGTGGGCGATGTCCTCCAGCCGCGGGTGGGCGTGGCGGGAGCCCCAGCACTCCACCGACGTCGGCTGGGTGCCCAGCACGTAGTTGAGGATCGAGATGTCGTGGGGAGCCAGGTCGAACACGACGTTGGTGTCGTGCTGGTAGAGACCGAGGTTCAGGCGGGCGGTGTCCAGGTAGTACAGGTCACCGAGCTCCCCGCTCTGCACGTACTCCCGCAGGGCCCACACCGCGGCGTGGTACTCGAAGGTGTGGCCGACCATGAGGGTGACGCCCTTGGCCCGTGCCGCGTCCACCATCGCCCGGCCCTCGGCCGTGGTGAGGGACGAGCGGCTTCTCGACCATCACGTGCTTGCCGTGCGCGATGGCCTGGAGCGCCAGGGGAGCGTGGGTGCTCGGCGGCGTCGCGATCACGACGGCGTCGATGTGCGCCAGCCCCGCGTCGAGCGTCGGGTAGCTCTCGACCGAGGGGAACGCCCGGGTGATCGCTCCGCTGCGCTCGGCGTTGGGCTCGATGACGGCGACCTTGGCCACCGACTCCAGCGAGAGGAGGGCGCGGACGTGCTTGGACCCCCAGTAACCACATCCGATGACGCCGACGCGAAGTCCCTTTTGTTCTGACATGTTGAATCTCCCCAGACGACGGTTGTCTCACGACGCAACGGTCGGACGAACTCTTTCCGGCCCTTGCTGTCGACCGGTGACAGCCGGTCTGGCTGCCCCCCACATCCGGAAAGGTACGGCGGCACCATCGGGGGCCACATCACCCAAACTGGGCACCTGTGGCAGTTGGCCGAAAACGCGAAGGGCCCCCGACCTAGGTGGTCGGGGGCCCTTCGTGGTGTTTTAGGCGCAGTGCGTCACTGCCTCACTTGCGCAGCTCCTCGCCGTGCACCTCGTGCCGGCCGTCGAACTGGTGTCCCTCGGCGGCGTGCGCCTCGCCCTCGTGGAGCGCGAGCTCGTGCTCAGCGTGGTGCTGTGCCTCGTCGTACTCCTCGCGGGTCGGCTTCTGGATCGTGTCGGCGAACCAGAACTTCGACAGCCTGGAGCGCAGCTTGTTGCTGCGGGTGTGCGGCGCACGGATGCCGTTGGCGTCCTCGCCGGCCGGCAGCTCGAAGACCTCGTCACGGTCACGGGCGGTGAGCGTGTAGGCCTCCTCGCCGCTGATCGGGAGGTGACGCTCGGTGTACTCGCCGTCGGGGGAGCGCATGATCACACCGGTCTCGTAGCCGTGGAGCAGCCTCGCCTCGTCCGCCCGCTGGAGCGAGATCGCCCAGCGCCGGGCGAGGATGAACGCGACCACCGGCAGGACGAAGATCGCCCCACGCATGAAGTACGTGATCAGGTTCAGGTTGAGGTTGAAGATCACGGCCAGGATGTCGTTGCCGCCCGCGGCCCAGAGCAGGCCGTAGAGGGTCATCATCGCGACCAGGAACGCCGTGCGGTTCGGGGCGTTGCGCGGCCGCTGGAGCAGGTGGTGCTCACGCTTGTCGCCGGTGATCCACGCCTCGATGAAGGGGTAGAGCAGCACCGCGGTGAAGATGATGCCGGGAGCGACGACGCCGGGGACCAGGACGTTCCAGCTGATCGTGAAGCCCCAGATCTCCGTCTCCCACCCGGGCATGATGCGCAGCAGACCCTCGGCCACACCCATGTACCAGTCGGGCTGCGAGCCCGCGGTCACCTCGGCCGGGTTGTAGGGGCCGTACTTCCACACCGGGTTGATCTGCAGCAGCGCGCCCATGAGCGTGGTGGCGCCGAAGACGATGAAGAAGAAGCCACCCGCCTTGGCGGCGTAGACCGGGAGCATCGGGAAGCCGACGACGTTCTCCTCGGTGCGGCCGGGGCCCGCCCACTGCGTGTGCTTGTGGTACACGAGCAGCAGCATGTGAGCACCGATCAGCGCGAGCAGGAGGCCCGGGATCAGGAGGATGTGCACCATGTAGAGACGCGGGATGATCTCGTCACCCGGGAACTCGCCGCCGAAGGCGAAGAACGAGACGTAGGTGCCGAGCACCGGAATCGACTTCATCAGGCCGTCGGCGATCCGGAGGCCGGTGCCCGAGAGCAGGTCGTCGGGGAGCGAGTAGCCGGCGAAGCCCTCGAGGATGCCCAGCATCAGCAGCAGGCCGCCGATGACCCAGTTCAGCTCACGCGGCTTGCGGAACGCGCCGGTGAAGAACACGCGCATCATGTGCACGAACATCGCCGCGATGAAGAGCATCGCGGACCAGTGGTGGATCTGCCTCATGAGCAGGCCGCCACGGATGTCGAAGGAGATGTCCAGCGTCGAGGCGTACGCCTCGGACATGTGGAGCCCGCGGAGCTGGTCGTAGGACCCCATGTAGGTGACCTCGCCCATGCTGGGCTTGAACCACAGCGTGAGGAAGACACCGGTCAGGAGCAGGATCACGAAGCTCCACAGCGCGATCTCGCCCAGCATGAACGACCAGTGGTCGGGGAAGACCTTGCGGATCTGCTTCTTCGTCGCCGTCGCGATGCCGAGGCGGTCGTCGAGCCAGGTGACAGCACCGCCCAGCTTCGAGGGCTTCTCAGCCGTTGCGGCTGTCTTGGCGTTGGTCTTGTTGGCCATCGTCACTCACCACGTTCCCAGAAGCTCGGGCCCACAGGCTCGGTGAAGTCGCTCATGGCGACCAGGTAGCCCTCGTCGTCGAGGCCCATCGGGAGCTGGGGGAGCGACCGAGCGGCGGGGCCGAAGATGACCTTGCCGTTGTCGGCGAGGTCGAAGGTGGACTGGTGGCAGGGGCAGAGCAGGTGGTGGCTCTGCTGCTCCCACAGCGAGATCGGGCACCCGACGTGGGTGCAGATCTTGGAGTAGCACAGGATGCCCTCGACGCCCCAGTTCTCGCGCGCAGGCGTCGGGGTGATGTCCTTCGGCTGCATCCGGACCACGATCACGGCCGCCTTGGCCTTCTCGGCCTGCAGCTCGTGGCCCTCGATGACGGGCTCGCCCTCCGCGTCGGTCTCGAAGAAGACCGACGGCTCGGCGTTGATCAGCTGGCCGATCTCGATCTCGTCGGGGCGGATCGGAGCGCCGGAGACGTCGTTGACGATCCGCATGCCCTTGCGCCACACGGTGCGCTCGAGCTTGTCGCCCGGGAGCGGGCCGAGGTCGCGCAGGGCGACGATGGCGGGCAGGCCGAGCATGGCGACCGCACCGATCAGCGAGTTGCGGATCAGCGGCCGGCGACCGATGCCGGAGTCGTCGAGGCCCTGGGTGAACGCGGCGACGGCGTCCTTGCGGTCCTGCTCGGAGGAGGCGACCGCGTGGCGCATCTCGACGATCTCGACGTCGCTCATCAGCTTGCGCGCCCACTGGATCGCGCCGATGCCGATCAGCAGCAGCGCGAGGCCGAGCGTCAGGCCGAGGGCGAGGTTCGAGGTGCCCATGCCCAGGAAGACGTCGGGGTCCTCACCGATGTCGAAGGTGAAGTAGGCGACACAGAACAGCAGGGCGAAGACCGCCGAGAGCCCGAACATCAGGGCGACCTGGCGCTCGGCACGGCGCTCAGCGGCCTTGTCGACGTCGGTCGGCCGCGGCTGGTGCGCGGGCAGACCAGGGTCCGCGATCGGGTCCGCGACCGCCGGCGTGCCCGGGTGTGCGGGCGCGTCTGCGTTGCCCGGCACAGGCATGGAGGAGTCGTTGTCGTGGCTCACGCCTTGCTGCCCTTCTTGGATCGAGTCGTGTGGGCGGCGATCCACACCGCGAAGCCCACCAGGCCGCCGATGCCGACGATCCAGGCGAACAGGCCCTCGGAGACGGGGCCGAAGGCACCCATGCCGAAGCCGCCCGGGTTGGGAGCCTCCTCGATGCTCTTGAGGTAGGCGATGATGTCGCGCTTCTCGTCGGGCTTGAGGACGTCGTCGGAGAAGACCGGCATCTGCTGCGGTCCGGTGAGCATGGCCTCGTAGAGGTGGCGCTCGCTCACGCCCTTGAGCGGGGGCGCGTACTTGCCGCCGGGCAGTGCGCCACCGGAGCCGGCGAAGTTGTGGCAGGCCGTGCAGTTGGTGCGGAAGAACTCACCACCGCGGACGACAGCCTCGTTGTCGACGTCGGCGATGGAGTACTTCTCCTCCTCGGGGATGGCGGGGCCGGGGCCGAGGGAGGCGACGTACGCCGCGAGGGCGCGGGTCTCCTCCGCGTTGTAGACCGGGGGCTTCTTCCTGGCCTGAGCGCCGGGACGGGCCATCGGCATGCGGCCGGTGCTGACCTGGAAGTCGACGGCAGCGGCGCCGACGCCGACGAGCGAGGGACCGTACTGGGTGCCGTCCGCGGCGACGACGCCCTCGGCGTTGCGGCCGTGGCACGACGCGCAGCCGACGAGGAACAGCTCGCGTCCCTGCTTGACGAGGGCTTGGTCGGAGGCGAGCTCATCGGTGGCCGACGCGGGCGACAGCACGGCGTAGGCGCCACCGGTGAACAACAGACCCATCAGCAGCACGACGACCCCGGCAAGGGGGCTCCGACGCTTGGCTGAGAGTCGAGCGCTAAGGAATCGCACGAAGTGTCCTCGTCTACTTAATCAGGTAGATGGTCGCGAACAGGCCGATCCACACGACATCGACGAAGTGCCAGTAGTAGGACACGACGATGGCGCTCACGGCCTGCTCGTGGGTGAACTTGCGGGCCAGGAACGTGCGGCCCAGGACAAAGAGGAAGGCGATCAGACCGCCGGTGACGTGCAGGCCGTGGAAGCCGGTGGTCAGGTAGAACATCGAGCCGTACGCCGAGGCCGGGATGGTCACGCCCTCGTGCACGAGCTCGGCGTACTCGAGCGCCTGACCGCCGATGAAGATCGCGCCCATGATGTAGGTGAGCACGAACCACTCGCGCAGGCCCCAGCCCTTGACGTTGAGGACGCCGCCGGTCCGGCCCACCTGGCCGCGCTCGGCCGCGAACACACCGAGCTGGCACGTCACCGAGGACAGCACCAGGATCGTGGTGTTGACCGTCGAGAACGGCACGTTCAGCTTCTCGGTGTTCATCGCCCACAGGTCCGGCGAGACCGCGCGGATCGTGAAGTAGGCAGCAAAGAGCGCCGCGAAGAACATCAGCTCGCTGGAGAGCCAGACGATCGTTCCGACGCTGACCATGCTGGGACGGTCTGAGTGCCCGTGTAGACGGGATGCAGGAATCGCAGTTGCTGTCGCCACGCGGACATTATGTCGGTAACTCAGTCCCAGGGACATCCGACCCCCCTCCTCGCGGCCGTCATCTGTTTCACATTCGCCGCCGGCCGCCGTGGGGATGGGTCGGGGCGCGACCTAATCTGGGGGAGTGCATGTGCTCAGCGGTGTGGAGAACGTCTCAGACCTGCCCCCGTTCTCCCTAGGCGCCGTCTTCACGGAGTGGGGGATCGACCCCTTCCTCTTCGTCGTGACGGTCTGGGTCGCCGGTCTGTACCTCTTCGGCGTGTGGGTCCTGCGCTCGCGAGGGGACAGGTGGCCGGTCGGCCGGACGCTCAGCTTCGTCGTCCTGGGCATGGGCAGCTTCTACTTCGCCACCTCGTCGGGCCTGGCCGCCTACGACACGGTGCTGCTGAGCGCGCACATGGTGCAGCACATGATCCTGGCGATGATGGTGCCGCTGTGCCTGGCGCTCGGCGCTCCGGTGACCCTGGCGCTGCGCACCCTGCCCAAGCGCCCGCGTGGCTGGCTGCTCGCCGTGCTGCACTCCCGGCCGGCCAAGGTGCTCTCGTGGGCGCCGCTGGCGTTCCTGCTCTTCGTGGTCAGTCCCTGGGCGCTCTACTTCACAGGCTGGTACGACGCCACGCTCCGTTCGACCTACGTGCACGAGATGATGCACCTCCACCTCGTCCTCGTCGGGTCGCTGTTCTTCTGGCCGCTCGTCGGGGCCGACCCGGTGCCGGGGCGTGTCGCCTACCCGTTCCGCCTGATCCTGGTCTTCCTGACGCTGCCGTTCCACGCGTTCCTCGGCGTGACGATCATGGGACAGCAGGAGCTGATCGCAGGGGAGTGGTACAACTCACTGCCCGCGGCGACCGGCATGACCTGGCTGCCCGACCCGGCCGCGGACCAGCACGTCGCGGGTGGGCTCCTGTGGGGGTCGGGCGACATCATCGGGCTGACCTTCTTCGGTGTGCTGTTCGTGCAGTGGGTCCGCGACTCGATGAAGGAGGCGCGCCGCGAGGACCGGCGGCTCGACCGGCTCGAGGCCCAGGCGGCCGCCGCTGCCCGTCGTACCGAAGCCGGCTGAGCCCGTCCGCCGGTTGAGCCCGTCGAAACCCAGCGGTGGTTGAGCCCGTCGGAACCCAGCCCGGTACCATCGGGCGCGTGACCGATGCCACCTCCGCACCCCAGACCGCCCGCCCGCTGAAGGTCCTGGTCTACAGCGACGACGCCAACGTCCGTCAGCAGGTGACCATGGCGCTGGGCAAGCGTCCTCACCCCGATCTCCCCGAGCTCGAGTACGTCGAGGTGGCCACCGAGCCCGTGGCCGTTCAGCAGTTCGACACCGGCCAGCTCGACCTCGCGATCCTCGACGGCGAGGCCGTCCCCGCCGGAGGCATGGGCATCGCCAAGCAGATGAAGGACGAGATCTTCCACTGCCCGCCGATCCTCGTGCTGACCGGCCGTCCCCAGGACGCATGGCTGGCGACCTGGTCGCGGTGCGACGCGGCGGTTCCGCACCCGCTCGACCCGATCCAGCTCGCCGAGGCCGTGACGCGCCTCATCAAGTCGCGCGTCGCCGTCGCCCACTGACGGGGCGTACCCGCCGATGACCCTGCCCTCGACCGAGGCGCACAGCTGGCCCGAGGTCCTCTCCGCGCTCATCGCGCGACGGAACCTCACCGGTGAGCAGACCGGTTGGGCGATGGGGGAGATCCTCGCCGGGGAGGCGACCCCGTCGCAGATCGCCGGCTTCGCCGTTGCGCTTCGGGCCAAGGGCGAGACGGTGGACGAGGTCGAGGGCCTCGTCGAGGCGATGTACGCCCACGCCACGCCGCTGACGGTGACCGGGCGGGTGCTCGACGTCGTCGGGACCGGCGGTGACCGCTCCATGTCGGTGAACATCTCGACGATGGCCGCGATCGTGGCCGCCGGTGCCGGGGTCCCGGTCGTGAAGCACGGCAACCGCTCGGCCTCGTCGAAGTCCGGCAGCGCGGACGTCCTCGAGGCGCTCGGTGTCCGGCTCGACCTGCCCGCGACGGCTGTCGCCCGCGTCGGCGAGCAGGCCGGGATCACCTTCTGCTTCGCCGCCGCCTTCCACCCGGCGCTGCGCCACGCGGCCGTGCCTCGTCGCGAGCTCGGCGTCGGCACCACGTTCAACTTCCTCGGCCCCCTGGCTCATCCGGCCAAGCCCGAGGCACAGGCGATCGGCTGCGCCGACGCCGCGATGGCTCCGGTGATGGCGGGTGTGTTCGCCAAGCGAGGCGTCGACGCCTGGGTCTTCCGTGGCGACGACGGGCTCGACGAGCTCACCACCACGACCACCTCGCACGTGTGGGCGGTCACCGGTGGCACGGTCACCGAGCACGTGCTCGACCCTGCCGACCTCGGCATCGCCCGAGGTACGGCGGAGGGCCTGCGTGGCCAGGACGCGGCATACAACGCGGACGTCGTACGCCGGGTCGTGGCCGGTGAGCAGGGCCAGGTCCGCGACGCCGTCGTGCTCAACGCCGGAGCGGCGCTGGCGATCCACGCCGCCGAGCCCGGCACGCTCGAGGAGCGCCTGGCGGCCGGCATCGCCCGGGCTGAGGAGTCGATCGACTCGGGGAAGGCCAAGGCAGTCCTCGAGCGGTGGGTCGAGGTCAGCTCCCGCTCCTGAGGCTCTCGCCGGCGGTCGAGCCTGTCGAGACCCGGCGCGATTTCATGGCGAAACCCTGCGTGGGTGAGGATGGGGCAGTGACTGGACTCAGCAACGAGCTGCTCGCGCTCGCGCAGGCTCATGGCGTGGCGACCGACTACTGGGACTGGCGTGGCAACCACGTGCAGGTGCCCGAGGAGACGATCGTCGCGGTGCTCGCAGCGATGGACGTCGACGCCTCCACGTCCGAGGCCGCCGGCGGCAGCGCTCGAGGCAGAGCGGACCGCCCGCTGGCGGCGGATGCTGCCGCCGAGTGTCGTGACGACGCAGGGTGAGGGCGCGTCGTTCTGGGTGCACGTCCCGCACGGGTCGCCGGTCGAGGTCTGGGTCGAGCTCGAGAGCGGCACGGTCCGCCACGGTCTGGAGCAGGTCGACAACCCCGAGCAGCCGCGCGAGGTGGATGGAACGCTGGTGGGGGAGGCGTCCTTCCGGGTGCCGACCGGTCTGCCGCTGGGCTACCACCGCCTGTGGGCGCGCTCCGGTGGTGTGACGAAGTCGTGCACGTTGATCGTCTCGCCGGACTGGCTCGGGCTGCCCGAGCAGCTCGGCGACCGACGCGGGTGGGGACTGGCCGCGCAGCTGTACAGCGTCCGCTCCGCCGAGTCGTGGGGCGTCGGCGACCTCGTCGACATGACCGACCTCGCGGTCTGGTCGGGCTCCGAGCTCGGCGCGGACTACCTGCTGGTGAACCCGCTCCACGCCGGTGAGCCGGTCGCGCCGATGGAGCCCTCGCCGTACCTGCCGAAGTCGCGGCGTTTCTTCAACCCGATCTACCTTCGCGTCGAGCGGATCCCCGAGTACGCCTCCCTGCCCGCCAAGGCGCGCGCCGAGGTGGACAAGATCGGCGCACGGGTCCGGAAGGCGCTCGCCGACGTCGACGCCATCGACCGCAACGCCTCGTGGACCGCGAAGCTCGCCGCCCTGCGCGTCATCCACGCCGCTCCTCGCAGCGCCGGGCGTGAGCGCGACTACCAGGCGTTCTGCCGGCGCGAGGGCGACAGCCTGTCCGGCTTCGCCCGGTGGAGCGCGATCGCCGAGACCCACGGCAACGACTTCCGGACCTGGCCCGCGGAGCTGCAGGACCCGCTCTCGGGTGAGGTGGACGCGTTCGCCGCTGAGCACGCCGACGTCGTCGACTTCCACATGTGGCTGCAGTGGGTCGTGGACGAGCAGCTCCAGCTCGCCCAGGCGAAGGCGGTCGGCGCGGGCATGCGCCTCGGCGTGATGCACGACCTCGCGGTCGGCGTCTACCCGGGCGGCGCGGACGCATGGCGGCTCCAGGACACCTACGCCACCGGGATCCAGGTCGGCGCGTCCGCCGGACCCCTTCAACCAGCTCGGGCAGGACTGGGGGCAGCCCCCGTGGCGGCCCGACCGCCTGGCGGAGCTCGGCTACGCGCCGTTCCGCGACCTGATCGCGGGCGTGCTGCGTCATGCCGGCGGGGTCCGCATCGACCACATCATCGGCCTCTTCCGGCTGTGGTGGGTGCCGGTGGGCAACACCCCGGCGCAGGGCACCTACGTCTACTACGACCACCGCGCGATGATCGGCGTCCTGGCGCTCGAGGCGCACCGTGCGGGTGCGGTCGTGGTCGGGGAGGACCTCGGGGTGGTCGAGCCGTCCGCGCGCGACTACCTGCGAGAGCGCGGCATCCTCGGCACCTCGATCCTGTGGTTCGAGAACGGCGCCGACGGCAAGCCGCGCCCGGCCGAGCAGTGGCGGGAGTACTGCATGGCCTCGGTCACCACCCACGACCTCCCGCCGTCCGCCGGCTACCTCGCGGGGGAGCACGTGAAGCTGCGTGACGAGCTCGGGCTGCTGACCCGGTCGGTCGCCGAGGAGACCGCCGCCGACGAGGCCGAGCGCGGTGCGTGGCTCGACGAGCTGCGCTCGCGCGGGCTCTTGGACGGGGACGCGTCGGTCGAGGAGACGGTGCGGGCTCTGCACGAGTACCTCATGCTCACCCCCGCGCGACTGGTCAACGTGGCGCTGCCCGACGCGGTGGGGGACCGGCGGACCCAGAACCAGCCCGGTACGACGGACGAGTACCCCAACTGGCGGGTGCCCCTCGCCGGGCCGGCCGGTGAGCCGATGATGCTCGAGGACGTGCTCCGGTCCTCACGCGCGGCGGCGCTGGCGGCCGTCGTACGCGGTCAGGGGTAGGCGACAGACACGAACAGCCGCCCGGTCCGAGGGGACCGGGCGGCTGTTGCGTTTCGTCAGGCTCGGAACTTCCTCCAGGACGACGCTCGTATCGGCTCGCCTTCGGAGTCGTAGGCGGTGACCCGCCACAGCCACCTGCCTCGGTCCAAGACCTCCGTCGGCGCCCAGGCGGTACCAACCGTGCCGACTCGTTCTTCCGTCGAGCGCCCGGCTTTCTTGCGCTCATAGAGGTACTCGACCGCCCCGGGGACGGGCTTCCAGGTGAAGAGAGCGTCCTTCCTGCTCACGCGGGCACCGGACCTCGGCGAAGCCAGTGCCGGGAGCCTTACCGGTCACCTTGAACGACGACCAGGCGCTCCATGCGCCCCGGCGCTTGTCGGCGTCCAGCCTTCGAACGCGCCAGACGTACGGCTTGCCGGAGACCGGGAGCGGCTCAGTAGGGGAGTACGCCGCCTGCTTGCTCTCGGTCGGAGACGACTCGGTTGCGGCTGGAGGCGTTGGTGTCACCGTTCGCGTAGACCTCGACCTCGTAGTTGGCGGCGAAGTCGCAGCGGCTTCCAACTGAGAGGTTGCGTTCCGTTGACGGTGGAACCGCCGACGGGGCTGCTCAGGTGCGGGGGGGAGACCGCTTGACGAACTTCCAGGCAGGGCTCCAGGTCAGACCGTTGCCTGAGCCGTCGATCGCCTGCACTCGCCAGTACAAGGTGCCCTCGGGATAGGTCTTCGAGAAGGCGGTGTAGGTCGTCTGGTCGACCACGACGTCATCGACTGGCTTGCTGAAGGCGGAGTTGGTGGCGACCTGTACGTGGTAGCTCTGCGCCGCCTGGTTGATCCGCTCCCCGGTCTTCGGGTTGGTACTGGCCAGGTTCGTGTCCAGGTAGTCCTTCCAGCTGAAGGTCACCTCGTTGGCGACCTCTCCGTTGCTGAGGTCCTTGATGGGCTCAGGGACGACTTCCAGCGACTTCTTCTGGAAGGCGAACTTCGCCTCAGTCGGCTCGGGCGCACAGGCACCGATCGCCTTACAGGGTCGGACGTACCAGTAGTACGCGTCACCGGCCTGGCTCTCCGCCAACGCTGCCAGCGGGTTCCAGCGGGTGTTCTGGGTCCACGGGATCGTCTTCGGATCCGCCTTGTTGCCGTAGACCAGGTTGGTCAGCTTGCCGTCGTAGGAGAGGTAGACCATGTAGAGACCCGCATCAGGCACCGAGTCCCAGTCGAGAATCGGGGTCGCCCTCGTGTCTGAACAGAGCGTGAGCTTGCACACCTTGCCGGTCTCGAGTCCAGACGCGTCGAGCGCGAGCTGATGTCCCGACACCCTCGAGGTCGGTGATCGTGAAGGAGCCCTTCGGGAGCCCGCCGCCGTCGGCGATCTTCGATGAGCCCTTCCACGCCTCGACGTACCACTCGTAGCGGCCAGGTCGCAGGTACGTCGCGGTCGGTGTCGGTGCCTGCTGGGAAGGGGAACTTGTCTTCCCTTCGGCGAAGAAGTTGAAGCCGGCCTCGGTGAGCCGCAGCCGGTAGTAAGTCGCATCGGGGTGGGGCGTCCAGGTCAGCACCGGGAACCTTGGTGATGAAGTCGGCGCCGAGGTTGGCGTCAGCGGGGTCCCGCTGCCGGAGGCTGAGGCCCGGAAGACGTGAACCGCCAGCCGCTGTTGGGCGGCGACGACTCGCCACCGTTCTGGTCGACGCCTGACACGGTCCAGGAGTAGTTGCCCCGCTGACAGTCTTCGATGTGCCCGTTGGGGTGAGTGAGTAGGAGTGCGTGGTGTACTCCCGTGTCCGCCCGCCTCCGGTGAGGCGGACGACGTACTTCACTGCGTCCTTCATGGGCGCCCACGTCAGCGTTGGAACGGCCACGGTCGCACCATCGGCGGGAGATAGCTGCGTCACCATCCCGGGCTGTACTGCAGCATGCGGACTTCGGACATGACGCCGTTGATCGGGCTCTCGCGAGTTGTCCAGCGGCTGGACACGCCAGTAGGTGGTAGCGCCACCCGACGAGGGCATGCACCTGTCCTCGGCTCGTTCACGTAGCCGGCTGCGTACGTCGTCTGCCTCGTGTAGCAGGTCTCGAACTGCCGCTCGTCGGAGAAGGTGGGGTCCGTGCCGACGTCGAGCCGGTAGTGCGACGCAAGGTGCATCGGCTTCCACTGGAAGTAGAAGCCGTTTGCCGTCGCCGACGACCGCTCGGTCATCCGGGTACATCAGGCCGAAGTCCCTTAGGGTCTGACTCACGCACCGCTGGAACTCGCGAACCTTGACGTCGTCCCACTCCTGCGCCATCCCGAAGATGTTCCGTGCGCGAACCTGCCACCAGTAGTTCGTGTTGTCGTAGGTGGTGACAGGTGAGTAGCGCGTGCCCTTGACAGCTCGCTGGTCGATGATCTCGTTGAACGAGTCGTCGGTGCTGACGCGGATCTCGTAGGAGATCGCACCGCGCGCACCGGCTTCCAGTCGAAGACGACGTCCTGGACCACACTTGCCGCGTCCGGAGTGGCCTCGTCGCCGAACTCCGGGAGCGCACCGACGACATCAGGCGAGCTGCCGAGGCCTTGGTCGAGAGGGAGTCGCCAACTGGGCGCGGACCGCCACCAGTACTTACCGCCGCCTGGGGGTCGGGAACGACGAGCGAAGTGGTCTGTGTTGTAGGTTTTGGTCTCCACCCAGTCGCGCTCGGCCGTGTCGATCTCGACCTCGTAGCTGGTGGCGCCATTAACCGGGTTCCAACGCAGCAGCGGAGGATTGGCGGGCTGGTGCAGGAGCGGTCCCAGACGCAGGCGAAACGAGACTCGGACCAGACGGTTGCTTGCGCGTGAACGATGCGGTCGTCCAGCGGCCGGCTGGCCCCTCGAGGAAACACCCTGCTCACCCGCCACCAGATCTTGCCCGCAGGCAGCTGCTCGGTACGGCCACGTACCACCGGTTGGTGGTTTCGTCGTCGTCGAGCACCTTGGTGAAGCCGTACCCCGTCGAGATTTCCACGTTGTAGGTCGCGTGCACCCGCGGCACGCGGTCTCCACCTCAGGGTCGGATGGCCGATCGAGGACCCCTTGGGGCGAGCTTGCCCGGCGCGGCTGGAGCCGCATGCGCGGCAGCGCCCAACGACGCTGATGCAGCGAGAGCAAGGACGATGCCGCCCGGGAAGCTCCTTCGGAAGAACACGACTGTACGCGACCGGACATGGCGAAGACGCCCCCCTAGAGAATGTGCCTTCAATCAATCGGTCACATTAGGGCGAAAAAGGGCGGAGCGGAAACGGTACCGACTAGCCCATATGGGCCATGCTCGGTCTAGCTGGTCGTGCCTGTGATCTGCCGCGGCATCATCAGTCGAGGCCAAGGGAGAACGCCGACTCGAGGTCGTGCTGGGAGTAGGTGCGGAAGGCGATGTGGGTCTCGGTCGCCTGGACCCCAGGCACCTTGTTGAGCCGGTCCGCCACGACCGCCGCCACGTCCTCGTGCTGTCGGACGCGCACGAGCGCGATGAGGTCGATCTGCCCGGTGACGCTGTAGACCTCGCTGACGCCGTCCAGCGCCGCGATCTGCTCGGCCACCTCGGGGATCCGGGCGACGTCGGCCTTGACGAAGACGATGGCGGTGATCATGGCCACAACGCTATCGAACTGCGGGCCAATCGTCCTGATTCGCGCGCGTCACAGGTCCAGGACGAAGACGTCGCCCTCACGCTGGAAGCCCACCTTGTCGTAGTACGGCCCGACCATGTCGCGCGGGCTGACGACGCGGGTGTAGCCGTCCTCCTTCAGCAAGCCACTGCGCCGCCACACGAACTCGCCAGGGGAGAAGTCCCGGAACCGCGGCGTCACGTAGTCCAGCTCGATCTGGGCCGTTCCCTCACCGGCGTCGCGGATCAGCACGACGCCGACGGTCTCGTCGCCGCGCTGGACGAGGTAGGCCGAGCGGCCGGCCTCGGCGCCGTCCCAGACAAGATCCGGCTGGAACTTGAGGATGTCGGCCTCGTGCACACGAAGGACGTGACGGAGGTACTCGTCGTTCGGACCCACCTCGAGGACCTCGAAGACGTCGGCGTCGTGGCGATGCGACACAAGGCTGCGGATGAACCAGAGGTTGATCGCGGAGAGCACCACGTTCATCGCGACCATCGGCCAGATGCCGAGGAGCCAGTTGAAGACGACGAGGATGAGACAGGCCGCGAGGTTGAGCACCCGGAACCGGAGCACGCGTGCCTGGGCGAGAGAGAACACGAGCAGTGCGGAGCCAGCCCAGCCAAGGGCATCGAGCCAAGTCATCAGGCAAGGCTACAAACTCGACTATTTCGGTCGCGGCACCGGATCCCTGCGGCCATACTCACCGGCGTGATCCTCACGCTCGCCCTCGTCGGCTTGATCCCACTCGCGTACGCCGGCTACCGCTTGGGGCGGGGCTCCTCCCTCGACGACAAAGTCGTCCTGTCGGCCGGTCTGGTCGGGGTCCTGTCTGCTGCGGTCCTTGGCCTCGTGCCCGGTCTCATCGTGGGCGGTGGCTCTTTCTTGCTCGGAAGGGGCCTGAGCGTCGAAGGCGGCCGTGGCGTGGCGCTCGTGCTAGGTGGCACCGCAGTCCTGGGCTTCCCGTTCCTGCTGATGGGCCTGTTCTACCTCGCGTCCCTGAACGCCTAGATCGCGTAAGACCTCAGCGAACCGGCTGGTGCACGGGCCTGATCGGACGGCGGTCGTCGAAAGGCACGAGGTTCGCACGCGACTCGTTGACCGCGTCATGCAGCTTCAGGTGCTTGCGTGCTCCGCCGAGGGGACTGCTCCACTCACCCTCGACGTGGATGAGCCGAACACCGTCCGACTCCAGCCAGCGCAGGATCTTCTCCGTCTCCTCCGCGGTCGCAGCGGGGGTCGGGCCGGGCCCAACAGCCACCGTCTCGGCGCTGGCGCGGAGCTGCTTGACCCACTCGCCGGCGTGCGCGCCGGGCGGGATGACACCTGCGGCGGCGAGACGACCGTGGCGGACGACGTGGACGCACCATCGGCGGTCGTCGTCCCTCCGGGCGGCGACGAGCTCCGGGCACCTGGTGAGAGCGCGGAGCCGCTGCGTGCGGGAGGCGGACCTGACGAAGGCGGCGAGCCGGTCGCGCACCGTGCCCGCCTCCTCGAACCTCTCGCCGGCAGCCAGCAGGTTCATCCGCGACGTCAGAGCAGCCACGACCGGGTCCGGCGCCTGCGTGAGCGCCGTCGCGCAGGTCGGTGACCACGCCGTCGTACGTCTCGAGGCTCACGCTGCCGTCGCACGGGGAGAGGCACTTGCCCATCTCGCCCAGAGCGCAGGGCGACTGTGCAGGGACCTTCGCCATCCGGCCGCCACACTGCCGGATCGGGAACGTCTCGTGCAGCGCGGCGACGGCACGCTCGGCGACCTTCTTCGAGCCGAACGGACCGAGGTACTCCGCGCCGTCGTCAGTCACCTGGCGCACCATCGACAAGACGGGGCCACGGCTCGACGGTCACCTTCACCCAGTGCACTCGTTCGGGGAAGCGGGAGCGGCGGTTGTACTTCGGCTTGTGCTCCGCGATGAGGCGCAGCTCGCGGACCTCGGCCTCCAGCGGGGTCGCGCACTCGATCCCGGTCACCGACGTCGCGAGGCCGACCATCTCGCCCATGCGAGAGCGGGTCTCGGAGGCGGTGAAGTAGGAGCGCACGCGCGTCCGCAGGTCCTTCGACGTGCCGACGTAGAGCACCCGGTCGCGGTCGTCCTTGAAGAGGTACACGCCGGGCGCGTGGGGGAGCGCCTCGGCGAGGTGGCGCTTCTTGCGCTGGGCCTGGCTCACCCGCGACGAGAAGGTCTGCAGCTCCTCGAGCGTGTGCACCCCGAGCCCGCCGAGCCGGGCGATGAGCCCGTGGAGCACGTCGACGGTGGCGCGCGCGTCGGAAAGGGCACGGTGGTTCGGCGTCGTGGAGGCACCGAAGAGCGAGGCGAGGGAGCTGAGCTTGCAGTTCGGGGTCTCGTCACGGGTGACCACCCGCCGGGCGAGGCGGGCGGTGTCGAGGACCTCGAACGCCGGCCACGCGCGGCCTTGCTCGGCCGCGAAGTGCTTGAGGAACCCCACGTCGAAGGGTGCGTTGTGGGCCACGAGCACGCAGCCCTGCGCGAACTCGAGGAACTGCGGCAGCACCTGGTCGATGCCCGGCGCGCTCACCACCATCGAGTCGGTGATGCCGGTGAGGACCGCGATGAACGCGGGAATCGACTGGTGGGGGTTCACCAGGGTCTGGAACTCGCCGAGCACCTCGCCGCCGCGGACCTTCACCGCTCCGATCTCGGTGATCATGGAACCGCCGGCCGCTGATCCTCCGGTGGTCTCGAGGTCGACGACACAGAAGGTGATGTCGCGCAGCGGCCTGCCGAGCTCGTCGAAGCTTCGCTGCGACTCCCATCGCGAGGTGGGTCGTGTCCCGAGTGCCGTGCCGGTGCCGCTGTGCGACGGGGCCGTGCTGTTGTTCATGACCGAGACGCTAAACGTGCCCACCGACCAAATCGGACAGGCACGCGCAAGTACGATGGCTGACGAGACCTTTCCGACCGACGTGAGACCCAGGAGATGTACGTGGCTGCTGCCCTGCCCGATGCCAACACCCGCTGGCGCTGCGGTGGATGCGGCAACCTCACGCGCTTCGACGTGACCCGGACCCGTCGTACGACCGAGTTCTGGCACTTCGACCTGGCCGGTGACCACGAGGTCGAGGAGAGCACGACGCAGAGCGAGGACGTCGAGTCGGTGACCTGCCGCTGGTGCGGCCGGTCCGACGCGATCGAGCTCGTCGACCGCACGGAAGCCGACGCGACCTCTCCGTGACGGCGGCCGAGGCCAGCGACTCGATGGAGGGCGGGGGAGAGGCTCCCATCGCCGAGGGGGAGGAGTCGAGGGGCAGGGGGCTCGACGGCCCGCTGCCTGATGTCGTGCGCACGCGCGTCGTCGCCCTCGCCGCCGACTCGCTCGGCAGCATGCCGACAGAGCAGCTGCCCGCGTCGCTGAAGCGGGTCGCCTCCTTCGCGCCAGGCCGCCGCGCCAAGCTCGCCGGCACCCAGATCGCCGGCGTGCTCGAGACCGACGAGACGTTCCGCGACCGCCTCGCGGTGCAGGTCCGCGCGCGCGTGCCCGAGATCGCACAGGCGCTGGAGGAGGGTACGGCGCCCGCGGCGGCCGACCCGGTCGAGCTGGCTGCCGTGGCCTACCTGCTTCGCCCCGAGGGCTGGGAGTCCGTCGTCGAGCGGGCCGCCGACGTGGCCGACGCGGAGCGGCACGTCGCGGCAAACGCTGAGGTGACCCAGCAGGTCGAGCGGCTGCGCAAGCAGCTCGACGAGGCTCTCACCGAGCTCCGTGAGACCAGGGAGCGCAACAAGCAGCAGGTGGCCGCGCTGAAGGCCGAGAACTCCGAGCTGCGCCACAAGCTCGGGGACGCCCGCACGAAGCTGAAGTCGCACCGAGGAGGCCGCCCGCGCGACCCAGGCACGCGCCGAGGAGGTCGTGACTCAGGCATCCGCCGCGACCGCGACGAGCGAGGCGGAGCTGCGTCGCCTTCGGGGCAGGATCGAGGAGCTGGAGAAGGAGCTCGCCTCCGCACGTCGCGCCGGTCGTGCCGAGAAGGACGAGGGGACCCTGCGCGCACGTCTGCTCCTCGACACCCTGCTCGAGACGGCCCAGGGTCTGAGGCGCGAGCTGGCCCTGCCGCCGGTGGAGGGAGCGCCGGCCGACGCCGTCGAGGCCGACGTCGCCGAGCAGGGGGCGCGCACGCCCACCAGCCACGGGTCGCTGGCCAGCGACGACCCCGCCCTGCTCGACCAGCTCCTGGCTCTCCCGCGCGTGCACCTGATCGTGGACGGCTACAACGTGACCAAGAACGCCTGGTCCGGCTCTTCCCTGGAGATCCAGCGCGACCGGCTGCTCAGTGCCCTCGCGCCCCTGGCCGCACGCACGCAGGCGGAGGTCACGGTCGTCTTCGACGCCGCCGACAAGGTCGAGCGTCCCCTGGTCAAGCGCCCTCGAGGCGTGCGGGTGCTCTACAGCCCCTACGGCGTCATCGCCGACGACGTGATCCGCCAGCTCGTCGACGCAGAACCGGCGGGCCGGCCCGTCGTGGTCGTCACGAGCGACCAGGCGGTCGCGCGAGACGTGCGGCGCGGGGGAGCCAGGGTCGTCGCGTCCGTCGTACTCAGCCGGCTACTCGGGCGTTCCTGACGCCGCGACCGTGCCGGCGGGCGTCGGGTAGAGCATCTGCTCGGCGTACCGCTGGCCGACCGACAGGTCGTACACCACGAGCTTGTAGTCCTCCAGCACCTCGCGCGCCTCAGGCGAGAGGGTCTTGGGAGACAACCTCTTGTTCTTCGGGCTGATCATCGTGCGGTGCTCGAGCGCCGAGATGTGACGCTCCATCTCGCGGAGCAGCATGTAGTACGGCGGCAGCGGCGCGTTCGCCATGTCGAACAGGTTGGGCAGGAAGTAGATCGGGACTCGTCGTCGGGAACTCCTTGGGCTGCACCTGCCCGAAGTTCGAGTACATGAAGAACGGCGTCTGGTGCATGGCCAGCCGCGTGTTCTTCTTGAACAGCGAACGGGGAGTTCCGCCGGGCACGTGGTCGCCGTAGAAGACGATGATGGTCTTCTCGCGAGAACGGTCCAGCTGCTGGATGAACTCGCTCATGGCCTGGTCGCTGTAGCTGAGGCCGCGTGAGTACTGGCTCATCAGGTCTGCGTCCCGCTCGTCCAGACCCTCGATGCCGATCGGGTCGGCGTACTTGCCGCGGTAGGGCATGTGGTTCTGCATCGTGACGAGGTTGACGAAGACCGGCTGGTCTTGAGTGTCGATGGCGTCGAGCGTCTGCCGGAACGCGGCGCGGTCGGAGATGTAGGGGTTCTCCTCGACCTTGCCGCGGTAGTCCATCTCGGTGCGGTCCTTGAAGTCGGAGAAGCCGAGGATCGGGTAGACGCGGTCGCGCTGGTACATCGAGCCGGTGAACGGGTGGATCGCGAGGGTCTTGTGGCCCATCTGGTTGAACATCTCGACCGCCGACGGGAAGGTCGGGTAGTTCGGGATGAGCATCTGGTACGGCGTGTCCATCGCGGGGTTGAACTGGGCGAGCGACATGCCCGTCAGCGTCTCGAACTCCACGCTCGAGGTGCCACCGCCGGGCTTGCGGCTGTACATGAGCCCATGAGGAACACGTTGCATGAGCGCTCGGGTGCGCGGGATCGGGTCCTGCGCGAGCTTCATCCCCTTGAGGAGGGTCGGGTCGCTGAACGACTCGGAAAGGACGCTGACGACATTCACGTCGTCGAGGGCGTGGGGAGAGCGGGACTTGTTCAGCTTCTCCGCGTCGGCGGTGTACTTCGCGACGATCCGCTCCATGTTGGCGCGGGTGTACTCCGACGACCTCCGCATCGCGGGGATGTCGAGGTTGTAGAGGAAGCCGCCCAGGAAGCCGTTGTGCGCGTAGTTCACCGGCTGGCTGGCCTTCGCCCACTGCGCGCCGGCGGACTCGAAGGCGCGACGCCATGGGTTGCCGTGGTGGTTGAACTGGAGCAGCGAGGACAACATGACGACGCTGAGGCCGACCGACGGCCAGCCGTGGAGACGAGGACGCTGGTGCGCCAGCTCGACGGTGCGTCCTGCGAGGGGCGTCGGCGCAGCCACAGCTTGAAGAGCCTTGCCCAGGCCCCAGCTGAACGCCACGATGGGGACCAGCCCGAGCAGGGTCAGCCACAGGACTCGCGGCTCCACCATCGTGAGCAGGAACTCCGGCTCTCGTATGAATGCGAAGTCACTCGGGTAGAGCGGCTCACGGCGCACGACGAACTTGAGGTTGCTCGCCACGCCGAGGAAGGTCACGAGACCGAGGACGAGCGTTGCGGAGAGCCACATCTGGCCGGTGACGGCCAGCAAGACGCCGGTCATGAGGAGCAGGACGAGCGCCCCGATCGCCACGACGCCGACGTCGCCGGTCAGGAAGTCTCCGACGTAGGGCCACTCCCACCCGGTGCGGGCAGCCTCGAGCAGGATCTCGGCGAGGAGCGCGACGAGGACGCCGAAGAAGAGGTAGATGCCGCCGCTGCGGGCGATTCGTTCGAAGTGTCGGCATGAGCTGGCGTTGCGCAGGCTCGATGGACGAACGAGCCGACTCGAGGCTGTCGAGGGGCTCCTTCGAGCATGCGTCGTCGTTCGGCTCGTGGCTGATCATGGGTGCTTGTTCCGGTCTCCCAGGAGGGACCGCTGACCATCCCCCGCTCGTCGAAGATTTTACGGACCCACTGCCGTGCCCGGAGACCAATCTCCCCAATCGTGATCTGCGTAACGTCATTCGCCCGCGAGAACTTGTCGGCGGAGGGTGACACGGTCCACCTCACGATGTGAATGACTTTCTGGGAGGCGACATGAGTGTGCAGATCGACTGCGACACCTGCGCGGTGCGCGGGCCGGCCTGTGGCGACTGCGTGGTGACCGTGCTGCTCGGTCCACCGCCGGAGATGGGCTTCGACGACGACGAGCGTCGCGCGCTCGACGTGCTCGCAGGGTCCGGCCTCGTGCCTCCGCTCCGCATGGTCGAGCCGCTGTCGGGGCCGGATATCGACGCAGCGTCGGCGTGAGGTCCGCAGTCGGGCAAAGCGGTCTATGCCACATCTCTTCTGAACGTTTGCGACGGAACGGTCATACCCCTAATCTGTCCTAGGCGTCTGTACCAGTTGACCAGACCGGGTCAGCTCAGATGCCAGCGCCGAGTCCGGGCCCCGCATCGGGGGTAAGTCGTGGCCTGGAGCCGGGGAACCACGTTTCCTTGGGGTGAATCGCGCGTAGAGCGGCCACAACCGTGGCCCGGTCGACGTGCGTAGGGTCTCTTTGCCGCCCGAACCCGTCAGCTCACCTGGTAGGCGTCAGGACAAAGAGGAGAGCATCCGCTCGTGCACCACGGCCGGAAGCGCATCAGCAGTGTCATCGCCGCCTGCGGCATCGCCACCCTCAGTGGTTCGTTGCTCGTGGCCAGCCCCAGCTTCGCCGAGCCGGACATGGACGACGTCCAGGCCCGGGTCGATCGGCTCTACCACGAGGCCGAGCAGGCTTCGGAGCGTTACAACGAGGCTCGTGAGGACCTCCAGCAGACTCAGGCTCGTCTGAAGTCCCTGCATGCGGACCTCGACCGCCAGGAGGCGAGGGTCGAGACGGTCCGGCAGCAGGTCGCGTCCCAGGTCGTGGCGCAGTACCAGGGCCAGGCCCTCTCCACGACGAGCCAGGTCTTCCTGTCCAGGGACCCCGACAAGTTCCTCGACCAGCTCGCCACGGTCGACGCGTACAACGACCAGCAGGGCCAGCTGATGTCGGAGTTCGCCACCCAGATCAAGCAGCTCGAGCTCCGAGAGGCAGCGGCCAAGCGGGAGCTGGACGACCTCGCCAAGACCAAGGAGAAGCTGGCCCAGGAGAAGGCCGAGATCGACAAGAAGGCCGGCGAGGCCAAGGCTCTCCTCGACGACATGGAGGCTGAGGCCCGGGCTTCCCGCGCGAGCCGCAGCGCCTCGCGTCCCGCGCTCCCCAACGTCCCGGTCTCCGGTCGTGCCGGCGCTGCCGTCAACTACGGGCTCGGTCAGGTCGGTGACGCCTACGTGTACGGCGCCGCCGGGCCGGACGCGTTCGACTGCTCGGGCCTGACGATGATGGCCTGGGCACAGGCCGGCGTGAGCCTCCCGCACTCCTCGAGCGGACAGATGAGCTCGGGTCCCTCCGTCTCGCAGTCGGACCTCCAGCCGGGAGACCTCGTCTTCTACTACAGCCCCGTGAGCCATGTGGGCATGTACATCGGTAATGGCAAGATCGTTCACGCCGCCAACCCAGACAGCGGGGTCGAAGTTTCCGATGTCTTCTCCATGCCCTACTCCGGTGCCGTCCGGCCGGGCTGACCGATCGACGCGAGCCGGCCGCCCACTGCTGTGGGTGGCCGGTTTCGTGCTCTTTGCGCTGGTTGCCGGGGTCATTGCCTTCAAGTCGTTCGACCGGGAGGTGATCACCCCGGTCGCGCCGGCAAAGTCGACGGAGTCCCTCCCGGCGACCCGTGCCGACGGTGCGAGCGAGCTGCTGCTCGAGCTGAGCAGCGCCCTGACCGATGGCACCCGCCGGGATGCGATCGGTCTGGCGGCTCCTGGAGAGGCCAGCGCGAGACGCGAGCTGGCGATGGTCTACGACAACGTGCGACGCCTCGGCGTCAGCGACGTCTCGATGCGCTTCGTCGACGAGGAGGCTGACCAGCTGAGTCCGGAGGATCGACGTACTCTGGGGCCACACGCCTGGGTCGCCGACGTGGCACTCGAATGGCGGATCGACGGGTATGACGACGGTCTGAGCAACATGGAGGTCTCGTTCGCGTTGGTCGACACGCCGGACGGAGTGGCCTTCGGGGCGGCCGACGCGAGCGGCGGCAGCCCGGCGCCGCTGTGGCTGCTCGACGACCTCGCCGTGGCGCAGAGCAAGCGTGCGTTGGTCGCTGTTGCCGACCGCCGACAGCTGAGCCGCTACGCAGGGCTCGCCGACGAGGCCGTGCAGGATGTCCGCGAGGTCCTGCCGCAGTGGCGGGGGAGGCTGGTGGTCGAGGTGCCGGGGAGCCAGGACGAGCTCGACCAGATCCTGGACGCCGAGCCGAACGCCTACGACTCGATCGCCGCGGTGACGGCCACCGTCGACGGGTCGCTCAACCCCACGTCCCCGGTGCACATCATGGTGAACCCGGACGTCTTCGCGAACCTGGGGGAGGAGGGCTCCCAGATCGTGATGAGCCACGAGGCGACCCACGTCGCTGTGAACGCAGCGACCTCGACCATGCCGCTGTGGCTGCTCGAGGGCTTCGCCGACTACGTGGCGCTCGCCCGCGGTGACCTGCCGGTCTCGGTCACCGGCAGCCAGATCCTCGCCGAGGTCCGCAAGAGCGGCCCGCCACGCGCGCTCCCTGGCGGGAACGAGTTCGACCCGGCGAACAAGCTGCTCGGTACGTCGTACGAGGCGGCGTGGCTTGCCTGCCGCCTCATGGCGGAGACGTACGGCGAGGACCGGCTCATCGACTTCTACGACAGCGTCGAGGCCGGCACCTCGACGGATGAGGCGTTCGCCGAGCTGGGCACGACCGAGCAGGCTTTCACGCGGGACTGGCGCGGGTACCTTCGCGAGCTCGCCGGATGAGCCTGAACCGTCGCGCCGCCTGGGTCACCGCCGGCGTGTCGCTGGTCGTGTTCGTGGTCCTTGCGGCGGTGCTCGTGCCTTGGGACTGGGTGCCCGGAGGGTCGCTTCGCCCCGCCGCGCCTCTCGACGTCTTCACGCAGAAGCAGATCGCGCGAGCTGAGGAGTACGCGTCGGTCCGTCGCTACCTCGGCTGGGCGTCGTACGCGGTCTCGCTTCTTGTCGCGTGTGTCCTCGGGTTCAGCTCTCTCGGATCCCGCTTGTTGCGACGGCTGCTCGGGCCACCGGCGTTGGTGGGTCGCGGTGCCGGGAGGCGTGCTGGTCGTGCTGCTCCTCGGACGGCTCGCGACGCTTCTCTTCTCGATCCTGGTCCAGCGACGCGAGCTGGCGTACGGGCTCACGGAGCAGGCCTGGGGTGCATGGGCGGTCGACTACGGGAAGTCGCTGCTGGTGTCGTGGGTGCTGACGTCGCTGGTGCTGCTGGTGCTGGTGTTCGCGGCTCGACGGTCACCGCGGATGTGGTTCGCCTGGGCCGGGGGAGCCGCCGCCGCGCTCACGCTCGCCGGGTCGTTCCTGTATCCGCTCGTGCTCGAGCCGGTGTTCAACAACTTCACGCCCATGGCCGACGGGCCGCTGCGGTCGTCGGTGCTGAAGCTCGCGGACGAGGAGGGCGTCGAGGTCGACGACGTGCTGGTCGCCGACGCCTCTCGCCGTACGACGACGCTCAACGCCTATGTTTCCGGGTTCGGGAGCTCGCGGCGGGTCGTCGTCTACGACAACCTCGTGAACGACCTGCCGCGGGACGAGGCACGAGTCGTCGTCGCGCACGAGCTCGCTCACGCCAAGCACAGCGACGTCGTCCTGGGGACCGGCCTCGGCGCTGTCGGCGCGGTGCTGGGCGTCTCGCTTGCTGGCGTTGGCCCTCGACTCCTCCTGGCTGCGGCGACGTGCGGATGTGGCGGGAGCGGCCGACCCGGCTGCCGTCCCGCTGATCCTGGCGCTGACCGCGGTGGCGATGCTGCTGGTCACGCCGGTGCAGAACACGATCAGCCGGGCGATCGAGGTACGCGCCGACCGGGATGCACTGGTGGCGACGGGGGAGTCGACTACGTTCGTGGACATGCAGCGCGAACTGGCTCTGGCGTCCCTGAGCGATCCCACCCCGCCGGCGTTGAGCCAGTTCTGGTTCGGGTCGCACCCGACGGTGCTGCAGCGCGCGGGCCTGCCCGCCTCGATGGAGTCAGCGGGGGAGCTGGGATGAGCCGAGTTCTCTTCGTCACCAACGACTTCCCGACGCGCCGAGGCGGCATCGAGACCTTCGTGCTGGCCTTGTGTGAGCACATGGACCCTGACGAGGTGGTCGTCTACACGGCGTCGATGCCCGGGGACCTCGAGCTCGACGCGACGCTGCCGTTCCCGGTCTACCGGGACCCGTCCTCGATGCTGCTGCCGACGCCTGCTGTTGGCGCGTCGGGTGGTCGAGGTGATGCGTCGCCACGACTGCGACCGGGTCGTCTTCGGCGCGAGTGCTCCGTTGGGGCTCTTGGGGCGGCGGCTCCGCCGTGCCGGGGCTCGACGGATCGTCGCGCTGACGCACGGGCACGAGGTCTGGTGGGCGCGTCTCCCGGTGACCCGGCAGCTGCTGCGCCGGATCGGTGACTCGGTCGACGTGGTGACCTATGTGAGCGAGTGGTGCCGCGAGCGGATCGCGCCGGCGCTCTCGCCGGAGGCCGCGGCGCGGATGGTGCGGCTGTCGCCCGGTGTGGACACGGAGCGGTTCCACCCGGACTGCGGGGGAGAGGAGATGCGGAAGCGGCTTGGGATCCCGCGCTGACGCGCCGGTGGTCGTCTGCATCGGGCGCATGGTCAAGCGAAAGGGCCAGGACACGCTGGTGAAGGCCTGGCCGGCGGTGCTGCGTGAGCTGCCGGACGCTCGTCTGCTGCTGGTCGGCGAGGGGCCGTATCGCAAGCGCGTGGAGGAGCTGGCTCGGTCGCTCGGGGTCGCGGACTCGGTGATCTTCACCGGGCGGGTGCCGCAGGAGGAGATGCCTGCCCACTTCGACGCCGGCGACGTCTTCGCGATGCCGTGCCGGACGCGGCTGTTCGGGCTGGAGGTGGAGGCCTTCGGGATCGTCTACCTCGAGGCCGCCGCGTGTGGTCTGCCGGTCATCACCGGCGATTCAGGTGGCGCACCTGAGGTGGCCGCCATGCTTGGCGCCGGTGACGGTGCCTCCGAGCACGTCCAATGCGCTTGACGAGAGCGGTCGTTCGGGATCTCGCGGCTATCACGAGCTGGAGCCATTGCACGACGCCGGTGCTCGTCGAGCACTTGACCTGGGACAGCGGCAGTGTCTTCCCTGACGAGCTCTACTCAAGCACTGAGGTCGATCAGCAGGGGGAGCCCGTCGGTAGCGCTCGCGACTTCGTCGCAGGATCGTCGTACAGTCCGTGCACGCTGATGCCGAAGCGTCGTCACTGCAACGACGATGACGACCGCGATCAGGAGATCAGCAGCGCGTACTCGGCTGCGGTGGCACCGCGCTCGTCGGTGCTCCAGGCGTAGCGGCTTCACGTTCATGAGATCCCTCCAGCATGACGGGGCGGCCCCGAGTATCGTGACCCGAGGCCGCCGCTGATGCGTCGATGCTTCGACTCAGGTGGCGGGATCTTGTTGTTGACCTTCGCGAAGGCGCCGTTGAGCTTGCCGCCGAGCGCGGGACGACGGCGACGATGACGCCGCGATCAGCGCGACCAAGCAGGCCGTACTCGACGGCTGTGGCGCCGCGCTCGGTCTTGCACATGCCCTGAAGCCGGATGCGGATGTAGTCGTACATGAAGTCTCCCAAGTGTGTGTTCGTGGACTCTGAGGTGATGTCCAGGAATCAGACTATTGAGACCAGACGGTGCGATTACTGTGAAAATTCGGATATTCCGACTTTCGGTTCCCATGCATGACCCACATGGTGCATTGTTCAGGTAGTGCACAGGGCGAGCTTCGAATGCCTAGGCAAGCCAAACGGCGGCCCCGAGTCAGTCTCGAGACCGCCGCGCGACTTGCGTTGGGACTTCAGTTACGGCAATTGGCTGCTGATGGTCGTGAAGGCTGCGCGATCTGCTGGCCCAGAGTGGCCACGACGCCGACGATGACGGCAGCGATCAGAGCGACCAGCAGGCCGTACTCGACGGCCGAGGCGCCACGCTCGCTCCTTGGCCAGTGCCCGAAGCCGGATGCGGATGTAGTCGTACATGAGACTCCCAAGTGGTATGCGTTCGCTGGACTCCCTCCCCCCTGTCCAACACATCCAGTATGGCCCGAGATGACCAGGACTTGATCCTCAATTCGGGCCATCAGAATCGTCCGAACGGGGGATACCAAGCGGCCACGCGATCGGCTGGTGCGTCAGTCGCCGGAGATGAGGCCCGCCCGGATGGCCGCCATGATGGCTTGGGCGCGGTTCGCTGCGCCGAGCTTCTCGTAGATCTTCGAGATGTGAGTCTTGGCCGTCGACTCGCTGACGTACATCTTCCGGGCGATGGCGGCCACCCCAAGGCCCTCGGAGAGGAGGACCAGAACCTCCTGCTCGCGGGGAGAGAGCTTCGGACCGCTCGGTTCCATCCTCCGACGCATGGCGTCGGCAAGGTTCGCGGCAGTGAAGGATCGGGTGCCACCAGGGCATGGCGTGCGGCGGCCACGACATCGTCGGCCGGGGCGTCCTTGGCAACGAACGCCGATGCGCCGGCTTCAAGCGCGGCGAACAACTGCTCGTCTCCGGCGTACATCGTGAGGACGACCAAGCCAATGTCCGGCGTTGGCCTTGCGGAGCTCGCGGACCAGGTCGAGACCGGTTCCATCGGGAAGTCGTACGTCGGTGACGACGACATCGGGATCGAGAGAGCTCACCATGCTCGACGCCTCGGCCACTGAGCCGGCCTCGCCGGCCACCGTGAAGTCCGGCTGCCGCTCGAAGGCTCGTGAGAGACCCTGCCGGATCAGGTCGTGGTCGTCCACCACGAGCACACGTGCGGATGTCGTCATGACGCTACCTCGATCGTGGTCATGCTGGCGATCTTCGGGTCCCAGCGAGATCGTCACAGAGGTGCCCGGGGCTCTCGGACGTCCGGGTGAAGCTTTGAGGCTCGACTGTAGCGCCGATCCGCTCCGCTCGCTCCTGCATGATGCGCAAGGCCGTAGGAGTCGGCGCGACCGCCGCCAACCCCTCGGCCGTCGTCTCGCACGGTGATCGTTGCCGCACGGTGGCTGCACCCAGCAGTCGACCCAGAGGTTCTCGGCCTGAGAGTGCTTGCGCGCGTTGGTGATGGCTTCCTGTGCCATCCGGAACAGTTCTGTCTCGACCCCTGGGCTGAGCCGGGTCGGTGCCTCGTCCAGCGTCAGGTGAACGGTCATCGACGACCGCGCACCGACCTTGCGCACGTAGTCCGAGATCGCGGAGCCCAGTCCTGGCCCGTCGCGACCTCGGTGCGAAGGTCGAAGATGGAGAGCCGGAGGTCGGTGACCACGCGACTCAGCTCGCCTCGGAGTTGCTTGAGACCTGTGGCGACGTCGGGATCGTTGGTCATCGCCGCGAGTTCGTCCACGACGTAGCCCAGCGAGGCGACCTCCTGGGCCACGCCGTCGTGGATCTCGCGTGCGAGCCGCTGCCGTTCGTCGTCGGTCACCAGGTCGCGCACCTCGTCGAACGCAAGGGCGGTGGCGAGGCGAAGCGACATCTCGTCGAGGTCGCGCTGCAGTCGCTTCGATAGCGACTGCGGCGGATCTCGCGACGTCGGTGCGACTGACGAGTACGCCGACCATCTCGGTGCCGAGGCGCAGCGGAAGAACCGTCAGGTGCGATGAGCCCGGTCTCGGATGCTTCGACAGCGTTCGAGGTGGCGGACGCCGTTCGCCAGCACTCGCCGACCATCGTGCGTCGTCGGGATCGAGAGCTTCTCGTGCGCCGCGTGCCCCGGTACGCAAGCGGCGCGAAGACGCCGCCCTCGGTCCGGGTGAAGACTGCTGACTGACCAGCCTCCCGTGCGTCCTCGGTCATGAGCCGAGCATCTGCGAGGCGATGGTGACGGGTCGAGCCCGGAGGACAGGCGTCGGGCAAGGGTGCGGAGCTGGCCGAGCAGCCGCCGTGCCGAGTCGTACTTCTCGTCCGTGCTGGTGCCGGCAGGCGACTTGCCCAGCTTCTTCGCCCAGGCACCGAGCAGTCCCGGCCCCGACGATGGTCAGCGCCCACGGCGCGAGCAGTTCCGCGCGATCGCCGAGGCCGCGCAGCCCGCCGTACGCAGCGGTGAGCGACGAGTGATCGCGGTGAGTTGGCAGCCGATGACGAGCGAGGCGCCGGCGACGCCGCGCGCAAGACCAGTGAGGAGTGGAAGCACCACGAGGTAGGGCAGAAGGACCACGGAGTCTGGGTAGGGCCGTGACGACGACGAGGCTGGCGACCGTGGCCTCGACGGCGATGACCCAGTGACTCGGCGCAGCCGAGACGAAGCGAAACGTACGAGGCGACCGCGGCGATACCCGACCACGACGCGGCGACGCCGATGCGCGGACGGGTTGTCGAAGGCGATCGCGAGCCCGACGATGCGCGGCAAGCGAGAAGGCCCGGCTCGCCACAGCAACGCGGGTGAACTCGTTCACGTCACATACCGCCGCTGCCGAAGACTCCCATCAGCGCCGATGCACGGCGGGACCGATCACAACGATGAAGAGGCACGGCAGGATGCAGGCCATCAGCGGAAGGAGGATCTTGACCGGCACCTTCTGTGCCTGTTCCTCGGCGCGCTGCCGGCGCTTGACGCGGATCTCGTCCGACTGCACGCGGAGCACTTGACCGACAGGGATGCCGAAGGAGTCGGCTTGGACCATGGCTGAGGCGAAGGACCGAAGGTCCGGCAGCGTGCTCCGCTCACCGAGTGCACGCAAGTGCGTTGGAGCGCCCGAGCCCGATCTGCATCTCCTGGAGGACTCGCGCGAACTCGTTCGCCAGGGGTCCCTCGGTGTTGCGGGCGACCTGCGCCAGGGCAGAGTCGAAGCCGAGACCCGCCTCGACGGAGATCGACGAGCAGGTCCAGCGCGTCCGGAAGCGCCCTCTGCATCTGGCCGTGTCCGGTCGTAGCCCTTCTGATAGAGGTACATGTTCGGCCCGAAGTAGCCGGCAACGCCGCCAGCGCCGGTCACAGCCAGCATGATGGGCGAAGCCGATGCCGAGCAGCAGACAGAAGAGCAGGCCGCCGCAGCCACGCCGCCGACCAGACCGACGAACTTCAGGGACGTGACGCGGTCAACCGTCCATCCCGGGGGGTTCCCGGCGATGTCCAGCTTCTTGCGGATGCGGTCGGCGTGGTCAGCCGGCGTGATGCGCTTCCCGATCTCGACGAAGCGGTCGAGCAGCGGGGTCAGGACACGGTCCTGGAAGGACGGCTCGAGTTCCTTCTGCATCGCGTCGGGCGCGGCCGAGAAGGCCTCGACGACGGCGAGGGACTTCGATACGCCGCGCGCCTCGTTGGTGAAGACACCGATGGCGGCGAGCGACAAGCAGGAGCGCGGCGAAGATCCCGGCGATCCCGATGATGAGCAACGTGCTTGCAGTCATCACACGTCCACCTTCACGACTCGACTCATCCAGAACGCTCCGACCGCCATCAGCACGACCGCGCCAGCCAGCATCAGCCAGCCCAGCGGCGTGGTGAACATGCGGGTGCAGGTAGTCGGGGTTGATCGACCATCATGTACGCGAACATTCCGGGCGGAAGGGCACCGAGGATCTAGGCGGACATCTTTCCCTCGGCCGACAGGGTCTTCACCTGGCGGCGCAGGTAGTCACGCTCGCGCATCGTCGCGGCCACCTTCAGCAGGAGTTCGGCGAGGTTGCCACCGACCTCTCGCTGGATTCGGATCGCCATGACGATCCACTCGAAGTCGGCGCTCTCCATGCGCTTGGCGATGGAGTCGAGCGAGTCCTCGACCTGGACGCCGAGGCGGGCCTCGATCAGGGCGCGGCGGAACTCACCGGCGACAGGGTCGCTGCCCTCACGGACGACCGTGTCCAGCGACTGCGCCAGGGAGAGGCCGGCCGACAGGCTGCCCGCGATGAGCTGAAGCGTCTCGGCGAGCTGCCCGTTGAACGCCTTGAGGCGGCGAGACTTGCGCATGCCGAGGTACAGCCAGGGCAGCAACGGCGCCGACGAAGAGGAACACGAGGATGAGGCAAGATCCCGCCGGAGCTCAGCAGGAAGCCCAAGAGCGGCGACTCCGAGCGCGATGCCGGCGTGGACGCAGGATCCACTCCGCGGGCTTGAGCGAGATGTCTGCGCCCTCGAGCTTCCCGCCGAGCTTGGCCTCGAATCCGGCGTTGCCCTCCAGCGCCTTCTGAGCGAGGTCAACTGCCGACTCGGCGACGTGTCTTCGAGCCGAGCCAGTTGCGCTGGCCGCGCGAGCAGCCGCTGCCTTGGCGTTCTTGGCGGCGCCGGCGCGCGTGTAGGCGGAGATCTTGTCTTCGAGCGTCTCCTTGTCCCTCTTGCCGAAGACTCCGAAGGCGCCCAGCAGCACGACGAGCACGCCCGATACCCGAGTGCGGCGAGTACCGCCCCAGAGCGCGTCCTGGTTCATGAGCGGCGAGGGTGGCTCGACTGGCAGGGGCCCAGCGGCTGTGCGCGGGGGCGCTTCTGTCGCGACCTTCCCGAAGGATACGAATGCGGTGTCTGAGTAGGTCTCGCCGCCGGCCTCGACCGAGATCGCGACAGAACCCTCGGTGGCGTCGAAGCCTTCGGGTAGGGCGGCTGTCACCAGCACCTGACGCGCCAGCGCTGCGGCTTCTTCGTTGAAGAGTTCAGTCAGAGCGTCGGGATCCTGGGCCGCGAGGACCTTGCCCCCGCCCTCGGACGCCATTGCTTCGAGCGGTGGGTTGTTATCGCCGTCCTCACCGAGCGACACGACGTCGACTCGGACCTTCGACGCTGTGATGGCGTCGACGGCCTTCTGAAGGTCAGTGTCAGAGGCGTCACGGCCGTCGGACAGCACCAGGAGGCTGCGCTGCCCGTCTTTCCCGGCGGCATTTCGCGGCGGCGATGACTCCGTCGTAGAGGCGCGTCCCGTAGGAGAGGCTGAGGTCGTCGATCACCGCGGAGGCAGCGGCCCGGTCGAGAGTCGGCTCCTGCACGACGTCAACCCCACCTGCGAAGGCGACGATGCCGATGTACACGTCGTCAGGTGCAGCATCGAGGAAGGCCTTAGCGGCTGCCTTGGCCTGCTCAAAGCGGTCGCCGCGCATGCTGTTGCTAGTGTCGATCGCCATGATGGCGGTACGACGTACCTGGTCCTCCGCATTGGCAGAAGCGGCGAGCTCCGCTTCGGCTTCGATCGGGGTGCCGTTGACCGACACCTGCAGGGTGTCGAGGTCGGGCGCTGTGCCGTCCCCGAGGTCGGGCACCGAGTAGAGCACTCGGAGAGCGCCCTTCTTGGCCTCTGCGTGGTCGATGTTGCCTTCGCCCGCCGCAGACGCGACGACACTGGTCGCTGCGGTGAGGCCGCAAGCGATGAGGAGAGCCGCCGAGGCGCGGAGCCAATGCTTCCTGGACATGATCAGAAGCCGCCGTCCATGGCGAAGAGCATCGGGTCGACATGCATGTTGTTGTGCGCCAGCTTCTCGAGGAACTTCGGTCGGAGGCCGGTGGAGCGGAGCACACCCAGGCTCCGGCCGTTCTCGTCGAAGCCCATCGAGTGGTCGAAGAGGAAGATGTCCTGAAGGGTGATCACGTCGCCCTCCATCCGCTCGACCTCGGTGACGTGGGTGATGCGGCGCGACCCATCGCGGAGCCGGCTCTGGTGGACGATCAGGTCGACTGCCGAGGCCACCTGCTCGCGGATGGCGCGCATCGGCAGGTCCATGCCGGCCATGAGCACCATGGTCTCGATACGGGCGAGCGTGTCACGCGGCCCGTTGGAGTGGATGGTGCAGATGGAGCCGTCGTGACCGGTGTTCATCGCCTGGAGCATGTCGAGCGCCGAGGAGTCACGGACCTCACCGACGATGATCCGATCGGGGCGCATGCGCAGTGAGTTCTTCACCAGGTCTCGGATCTCCACCGCACCCTTGCCCTCGATGTTGGCCGGGCGGGACTCGAGGCGGAGCACGTGGTCCTGGTGCAGCTGAAGTTCGGCGGCGTCCTCGATGGTGACGATTCGCTCGTCGGCGGGAACGAAGGAAGAGAGCACGTTGAGCGTGGTCGTCTTACCAGCACCGGTGCTCCCGGAGACCACGATGTTCAGCTTGCCCTTGACACAGGCATCGAGAAAGTCGCTGGTCCGCTGAGACATGGAGCCGAACGCGACCAGGTCGGCGGCCGTGTACGGGTCGGCCGAGAACTTACGGATCGTGAGCAGAGACCCGTCGACTGCCAGCGGCGGGATCACGGCGTTGACACGGCTGCCGTCTGGAAGGCGGGCGTCCACCATCGGGCTGGACTCGTCGACACGACGTCCGATCCGCGAGACGATCTTGTCGATGGTGCGGCGGAGGTGTGCCTCGTCGTTGAAGTGTCCCTCGACCTTGACGAGCCGACCGCCGCGCTCGATCCAGATGTCGTTCGGGCCGTTGACCATGACCTCGCTCAGGTCCGGGTCCCTCAGGAACGGCTCGATCGGCCCGTAGCCCGAGGATGTCGTCGGAGATCTCCTGGGTGATGCGGCTCTTGTCGGCTGACGGTCAGCGGAGTCTCCTCCTCCGCCATGACGTCCTGGAGGGCGACTCGCACCATCTGCTCGAGCTCGGACTGCGGCATGTCGGCGTCGTACAGCTTCGGGCCGAGCTGCTGGAGGAGGTTGTTGTGGACGTGTGACTTCAGCTTGCTGAAGCGGTCCTCCGTCGCCTCCAGCTTCGTGGACGTGCTTCTGGGCGTCCAGCGAGGACGTCGTCGGCTGCGTCTGTGCGGGCGTGACTCGGTCGCGGGAGGCGGCTGCGAGCCTGTCGGTCAAACTGGTCATGGTCTACCTACCGTTCCGGCGAAGGAGGCCGCGTTTGGGTGCGGCTGCGTGCCCAGGTCGTTCAGACTCCGGCTCGGCCTCGGCTGGCCCCGGCCTGCAGCTCTTCGGCGAGGGCCACGATCGCCTTGCTGACCGCGTGGCGTGGGAGTGAGGAGAGGATCGGCTCTCCGGCGTTGGTCGAGCTGGCGACCTGTGGCGAGGTGGGAATGGAGGCGGCGATCGACATGCCGAGCGTGCTCTCCACCTTCTCCGCGCTGAGCCCGACCTTGTCGTCGGCGCGGTTCAGGATGAGTCGCCGCTGGGCCTTGGGGAAGTTGAGGAGATCGAGCGTCTCCACCGCGATCTTCACGTTCTTCAACGTCGGGCACGTCCAGCGTCGTGACCAGCAGCAGGTCGTCGGTCTCGTCGATCGCCTGGAGCACGTGCTCGTCGAAGCTCGGCGCGGTGTCCACGACGACGTAGTCGAACTTCGTCTTGAGGAGCCGGAGGACCTTGCCGACGAGCGAGGCCGGGATGGAGTCCTTGGCGTCCGGCTGCACGGGCGCCACCAGGGTGTGGATGCCATCGCGGTGAGGCGTCAGCAGTGACTCGAGGGAGTCCGCGTCGAGTCCCGACTCGAGCGGGATCGGCGTCGGCCAGCGTGCGGGCAGGGAACAGTTGCAGGGTGATCGCGACGTCCCCGAAGCCGAGGTCGAGGTCGACGAGGCAGACCGCCTTCTCGTCGCGGCTCAGCGCCATGGCGAGGTTGACGGCCAGGGTGGTCTTTCCGACCCCGCCCTTGGGTGAGAAGACGGTGATCTGGCGGCCGACCTGTCCAGCGGACGCCCGCGCCGACCGGGCCGTGGACCGCCTCCCACACCTGCGGCGGCCCTCTGGACCGCCTGGCCGAGTCCGGCGAGGTCCCGGTCCTCGACCACCTCGCGCATTCCGGAGCGGAGCGCTTCGGCCAGCACGCTCGTGTCGACGCGGCGACGGACGAGGATGACGCTCGTCGCCGGCCGCGTCACTCGCAGCGTGTCCGCGAGGGCGGCTGCTGCGTCGAGGTCGACGGAGGGCCCGAGGATGACGGCGTACTCGTTCGGATCCTCGCTCAGACTTCGCTTGAGCTCTTCGAGGCTCGCGACGGCTTTGCGACCGTACGCCGATCGGCCGCAGCGAACATCTCGACATTGGCAGCCTGTGGTTCGACGATGGTGGGCACGTCAGCCTCACTTGAAGATGTCGTTGGCCGTGACGCCGCGGCCGGGCTTGACGCTGGACTTGTCGGTCAGAAGGCCGAAGGACAGCTCGCCGTTCTTGGCCGCGAAGATCACGCGTTCTGCGCTCGTCCTGGTCCACCGCCAGAGTCAGAAGGGTGCGCGGGATCTGCTCGGTGGTCTGTGCGCCTGCTCGGTCGTGGTCGTGGTCGGGACGACCGTTGTGTCGCCCACGCCGATGACCTGCACGCGGGGGAGCAGCAGGCGGGTGAAGTCGGGTAGCTTCGTTGCTTGCGCCTGTCTGGGGGTCGATCAGCTCAGGTTCGGCGTTGATGAAGATCGCGACCTCGGCTCCCGGGTACACGAACCCAGCGACTCGGGCGGGGTCGGTCAGGTTGCACGGAGATCGCCATCTTGCCGTCAGGGATCGTCAGCGTCTGCTGATCGCCGGGTGCGCCGAACTTCGCCGTGAGGATCTGCTCGCCCGGGTAGACGGTGGTCAGCGCCACCTTGCTGCCCATGTCGCCGACGCTCGTGGTGGCACCGCTGAGAAGCTGCGCCTCGGCCCACGGTCCCCATCTGGATCTTGCCGGCGGCCTGGGCGTCGGCAAGGGTCTCTCCGGGGTTGATGGTCTCCACGGCCTTGAGGACCTGGACGGCGTCGTACTGCTCCGCAGCCCGGGCGTCGACGCCGCGGACGTACAGGAAGACCAACGACGTTCCGACGGCCGCGATGAGCGCGGCCACGATGAGTAGAACCGTTCTACGTCCCATGTTTCTTCCACATCCGTGTCGTCACGAGGAGAACGGCGGAGCACCTTTGAGAGAGGTTCTCGCCCTTCCGGGGGCCCCCCATGAACCCCAAGTACATAGAATTCTGTACCGAAGGCATCCTCGTCTCGAAAACCTGTCTATTCATATGTTTCGGACATGGGAAAACGTGCATCAGCGTGGGGGACGTCACGCTGAAGTCGGTGCAAAACGGACATCAGGAGCGGTCGTAAAGTGCTTCCAGGTCCGAGCGAAAGTCACGCATGACGGCGCTTCGTCTGAGCTTCAGGCTGGGGGTCAGATGGCCGGTCTCCTCGGTCCAGTCGTCGGTGAGAATCCGGAACTTGCGGACGGACTCGGCCTGGGAGACTGCCTTGTTGGCCTCGTTCACCGCAGCCTGGACCTCGGCGATCAGGTCGGGGTCGTCGGTCGACGAGGCGACGTCAGCGACCTTGCCGTGCTGATCGGCCCAGGGCTGTGAAGGCCTCGGGATCGATGGTCACCAGGGCCGCGATGAAAGGCTCCCCGTCACCGACCACCATGCACTGGCTGACCAGCGGGTGGGACCGGATCCGGTCCTCGAGCAGCGAGGGGGCGACGTTCTTGCCCCCGGCGGTCACGATGATCTCCTTCTTGCGCCCGGTGAGCCTGACGAAGCCCTCGTCGTCGATCTCGCCGAGATCGCCTGTGCGCAGCCATCCGTCAGGAGTCAGGACTTCCTCGGTCGCCTCGGCGTTGTTCCAGTATCCGGAGAACACCTGGCCACCGCGCACGAGCAGCTCGCCGTCGTCGGCGATGCGGACCGCTGTGCCGGGCAGTGGGCGTCCCACCGTGCCGATCTTGACAAGCGATGGCCGGTTAGCCGTGACGGCAGCTGTGCTCTCCGTGAGTCCGTACCCCTCGAGCACGACCAGGCCGATGCCGCGGTAGAAGTGGCCGAGCCGCTCGCCGAGAGGGGCGCCGCCGGAGACCGCGTAGCGGCAGTGGCCTCCCAGGGTTTCGCGAAACTTTCGAGTAGACGAGCCTGTCGAAGACGGAGTGCCGGGCGCGAAGGACGATGCCTGGCCGGCCGGTGTCCAGGGCTCGGCTGTAGGCGATCTGCGGTGTTGGCGGCCGCGTCGAAGACCTTGCCCCGACCATCCGCAGCAGCCCTTTGAGAGGCGGTGTTGAAGACCTTCTCGAAGACGCGCGGCACCGCGAGAATGAAGGTCGGCTGAAACGTCGCGAGATCGTTCAGCAGTTCTTTCGCCCCGGATGAGTGCCCGAGGCGGACCCGAGCCTTTACCGCCCCGATCTGGATGATGCGGGCGAAGACGTGGGCGAGAGGCAGGAAGAGGAGGGTCGAGGCGTCTTCGACCTCGAACAGCTCATGCAGCTCGTCCACGGCCACACCGAGCTCGAACATGAAGTTCCCGTGGGTCAACACGCAGCCCTTGGGCCGGCCAGTCGTTCCAGAGGTGTAGATGATGGTCGCGGCGCTGTCAGGTCCCGCGACCTTCCGCCGCTCCTCGAGCCGTACGTCGGACACCGATGATCCGAGCTCCACGAGGGCCTCGACGGCGCCGTCGTCGAGCACCCAGACGTTCTCGAGATGACTAACGCCGTCTTGGACCTCGGCAACCCGAGCGGCATGCGTGGGCGACTCCACGATGATTGCGGTCGCACCCGAGTCGGACAGGATCCACTCGACCTGCTCCGAGGACGAAGTCTCGTAGATAGGCACGGTGACCGCGCCGGCGAACCAGATCGCGTAGTCGATCAGCGTCCACTCGTAGCGGGTCTTGGACAGGAGGGCGACTCTGTCGCCCTCCGCGACGCCGGCGGCCATGAGGCCTTTGGCCACGCCGCGGACTTCGGCGAGGAACTCGGCGGCTGTGACGTCGGCCCAGCCGGCTGGTCTCCGTCTCGAGAAACAGACTTCATCCGGATGGTCGACGCCATTCGCGACGACGTCATCCGTCAGGTTCCCTGACTTGGGCAGGTCGACCGCGAGGGGCGAAGAATACTCACGCACGCTGCCACCTCACGTCGGCGCTACGAGCCTTGATCTGCACACGGGCACGTTACCGTCAGTCGAGTCTCAAGTTGCGGCACCGGGGCGTGGTAACGCCGCTCACACAGGCGCCGTGGCAGCCGTATTCATCGGGTACGCTCGCGCACACACGACCGTTCAATGGAGGGCACCGAACACCATGGCCGAACAGACATCGTCCAGCATCGTGGTGAACGCCGAGCCCCACGAGGTCATGGCGGTGATTGCCGACTTCGACGCCTACCCCCAGTGGGCCCAGGGTGTGAAGAAGGCGGACGTCGTCAAGGAGGGTGCCGCCGGTCGAGCCGACCAGGTCTACTTCGAGCTCGACGCCAGCCCCATCAAGGACCAGTACACGCTCGAGTACGACTGGGACGGGGACCGATCAGTCCGCTGGTGGCTCGTCGAGGGCAAGATGCTCAAGGGCATGGACGGAACTTACGAGCTCGGTCCTCGCGGCGACGGAGGCACTGAGGTCACCTACCGCCTGGCCGTGGAGATCTCGATCCCCATGATCGGCATGCTCAAGCGCAAGGCCGAGAAAGTCATCATCGACACCGCGCTCAAGGGGCTGAAGAAGCGCGTCGAGTCCCTCAGTTGAGCGCGTGAGGATCATTCTCTTCACCGGCAAGGGGGGCGTCGGCAAGACCACCGCCGCTGCCGGTACGGCGACACTCTCGGCACGTCGAGGGAACCGCACGCTGGTCCTCTCGACCGACGCTGCCCACTCTCTCTCCGATGCCTTCGGCGTGCCGATCGGCAGCGAGCCGACTCAGGTTGAGGACGCGCCTCTTCGTGCAGCAGGTCGACGCCCAGCGGCGATTCGAGCGCTCGTGGACCGAGATCCAGGGCTACCTGCTGTCGGTCCTCGATGCCGCAGGGGTCGACCCGATCACCGCTGAGGAGCTGACCGTCATCCCGGGCGCGGAGGAAGTCCTGGCACTGCTGGAGCTTCGCTCGCACGCCATGTCGGGGGAGTGGGACGTCATCGTCGTCGACTGCGCGCCCGACCGCGGAGACGCTCCGGCTCCTCGCTCTGCCCGAGGCGCTCGGCTGGTACATGGACCGCGTCTTCCCGACTGGAGCGTCGCGTCGTCAAGGCGCTGAAGCCGGTGCTGACGAGGGCTGCTGGCGTGCCCGATGCCGCACGACTCCGTCTTCGACGCGATCGAACGCCTGCACTGGGAGCTCGACGAGGTCCGCACGATCCTCACGGGGGAGAACGCCAGCGTTCGGCTGGTGCTCACACCCGAGACGGTCGTCGTGGCCGAGGCCCGCCGCTCGCTCACCACGCTCTCGCTCTTCGGCTACCGGGTGGACGGGGTGGTCGCGAACCGGGTCTTTCCCGAGGCAGGGGCCGACCCGTGGCGCGAGCAGTGGGTCGCCGCCCAGGCGGAGGTGCTCGCGGAGGTCGAGCAGCTCCTTCGCGGACCTGCCGATCTGGCGTTCGGCGTACCGCGCGCGCTGAGCCCGTGGGCGTCGAGGAGCTCGCGGCCTTCGCCGCCGAGGCGTACGGCGAGGACGACCCCCTCGAGCTCCCGTCCGGTGAAGGGCCGATGACCGTACGTCGAACACCGACCGGCACGACCCTCAGCATCGCTCTACCGTTTGTCGCCAAGACGGACGTGGATCTGGCGCGCCACGGGGACGAGCTGGTCGTGACCGTGGGGTCGTATCGCCGCCTGCTGGCCCTGCCGACCTCGCTACGCAAGCAGGTCGTCGCGGGAGCCCGGGTGGAGGCAGGAGCGCTCCAGATCCGCTTCAAGGACCCAGTCGAGGAGCTGGTGTGAGCGACGAGAAGGAGCCCGTGGGGAGCGTGGCGGAGGAGGCCGCGAAGCTTCTTGGCGCCTTGCAGGACTGGGCACGGGAGAGCAGCCATGAGTCCGCGGGCGCGGCGGCCGGCGCCGCGTCGGCGTTCAAGAACCTCAACGAGCACATCGCCACCGGCGGCAAGGACTGCAAGTACTGCCCCGTCTGCCAGCTGATCTCGGTCGTCCGGCAGACGAGTCCCGAGGTCAAGCAGCACCTTGAGCGCCGCGGCCTCGTCGCTGCTGCGGGCGCTCTCTGCAGCCCTGGCCGCCCCTACGGTGCGACGCGTAGGACGCGACCGTCGGCGTCGGTCGAGAAGATCGACCTCTCCGACGATGCCTGGGACGACGTGTAACCACCGTCAACCAACATAGAGCGTCGATCTATTCCGAAATTGGTGATTGGAGCACAACGTAGGAGACTTGATCACTAGACTTGCATGTGGGGATTTGGCAAAAAGTCAACATGCGGGTCACCAATGTGATCAAAATGCAGATGTGTCAAGACCTGCGACCTTCCGCTACCGCCTGTGCTACTCGCGCCCTGATCGACGTGTGCACGCAGAACGTGCTGGTCAGCACCGCCAATCCAGTGAAACTGAAGGCGGAGCCGCCGCTGTCGAATTCGCCTTAGTGTGCGGAGTCCTCTTCGCATTGATTATCGGCATGCTCCAGTACGGCCTCTACTTCAACGACTCGCTCAGCGCCCGACAGGGCGTCCGTGAGGCGGTTCGGCAGGGCGTCGTGCGCAACTTTCCTGCATGTGCTGGCGCGTCGAACGATATGGAGACCCTGAAGTGCAACACGAGGCGTCAGGTCGGTGCCTTGACGGGCACGACCTACGCCAAGGTGGTCAGGCCGGCGACCTGGGCGAAGAACCAGCCTCTGAAAGTGTGCGTGATGGTGAGTTCGAGCATTGTCGGCCTTTTGCCGATGCCCCACGCTGGCTGGATCGGATCAAAAACCGAGATGTCGATCGAGCAGGACACCCCTCCGCTACCGACGGGGAGCACGACCGAAGACCCTCTGCCAGCTGCATCGGGACAGGATTGGTCGTGGTGCGCATGATGACCCTCCGCAGGACGCGCCGCGAGGAGGTCGGCGCCGTCGCCGTCGTCTTCGCGGTCAGTGCCATGATGCTGCTGATCGTCGCTGCTCTGGTCATCGATCTTGGCCTGGCCCGTGCTACTCGCCGCCAGTCGCAGAATACCGCTGACGCATCCTGCGCCAGGAGGAAACGTCCTCTATCCCAGCACATCGTGCTCGTCGCCAGCGGGAGCGTTACCGCCATGCTTCGCCGACGCCGTCGCGGCGGTCAAAAACTACGCTGCCAAGAACTTCGGGATCACCGAGAGCCAGTGGGCTTCGTGCACGGACAGCGACCAACCAGTTGGCTACTACTCCGTTCCCCTCGGCTCACCGTGCATTTCGTTCGACAGCGCGACCGCTCCCCCTCAAGGTGCGCGTCAAGTTGCCAACTCGAGATGTTAAGCCAGGCCTCGGTGCGATAGTGGTGGACAGCATCCCGATCACGAGCAAGGCGCGAGCGACGCTCAAACCTGGGGAAGCACGATCCTGCGGGCTGTGTGTTCTTGGCCCGGGTGTGAGTAACCTCGGAAACGGGGATCTCAATGTCACCGGCGGTTCGATCCACTTAAACGGCAGCGTACAGACCGGACCTATGGGCCATTTGGCGACGTTGACCGCAGGAACTGTCATCAGCGCCGTTGGCAGTTGCTCAGGTAACTGCAGCCCGGCTCCGACACCGAGCGCAAGTATTAGCGATCCGCTGTTGTCGGCCCTGAGCCTTCCGCCTAGCATGCCCAGTCCCACCTACAGCACCTTGAAGACCGACCCCTGCCGCGCCGCCCGCCAAGGCCCGGGTGTCTACTCGTCGTTCTCGTTCCCGAACAACGCGACGTGCACTCTCACGACGGACGGGCTTTACGTAGTCACCGGCACCTGGAATTTGGAAACAACTCTCTTCTCAAGGGCACGGGGGTGACGCTCTACGTCACGTGTGCCGCCCCCACCACTTACTTGCCTCGCGCCTGCAGCGCTCCAGGTGAGTTGGGTGGAGTGTTCGACGTGAAGAACGGCAACACCGACCTAACGGCTCCGACGTCTGGTTCTCTCAGTGGGTACGCGATCATCTACGACCGCAACAACAAGGCAAAACTCGACATCCAGGGCAATGGAAGACTCGGCTGTTACCGGAACGATCTACGCCCCTCAGGCGCTTCTTTCGTTTTCCCGGAACCTCTTGCGTCACGGTGACCAATGGACCCGTCATCGTGGGGCCAGCTCTATGGAAACGGCAACACAGGCTGTGTCACGCTGACGAACGCCGTGGGCGCGAACATCCCCGCGCCACCGGGTGAGGTCAGTCTGGATCAGTAATCCTGCGAGTCGGCTACGGCTCCTCAACGAGATGGTCAAGCGGACTCCAGGCCCCGGTGGGCAACGCCGACGACCGGTGTCGTGGACGAGCGCAGCGCGTGGGCGCAGTACCTCGACCGGATGGACATCGAGCGGCGAGCGCGGCATCACGATCAAGAGCCAGGCCCTGCGCATGCCGTGGACGCTCAGCGAGGACTACGAGGGCGCCGAGCAAGGCACCTGCAGCATCCGGTCGGCCAGCGTGGACTTGCCGTGGTCGATGTGCGCGATGATGCAGAAGTTGCGGATGATCGCGGGGTCGGTCTTGCCCGGCTGCTGGGCCGAGGGGGAGTTTTTGGACACGAATTCAACCACCGCAGACTCGCGCTCAGGCTAGTCGGCGCGGGGTTGTTGCGACCATGTGTGAGACCTCCTAAGTCAGTGCCGACGACGTCAGGTACCACGACAGTTTCTGGTATGTGTAGCGACTAACCGCCGGTCTTCCGTCCGTTCACGACGGCGTGTCTCGTGGGTGTGTTGACGGGCCTCAGCATGAACGTATCGAGCGTAAAGTCTGCAGCCAGGAAGGGTCCCTGGGCCTTTCCGCGTGAGTCAGTCTCGGCTGTTGCGGTACTCAGGCACGAGCTCGACCGCGAGCTGCTCGAGGAACAGGCCGACGTCGGTCACGATGCCGCGCGCCTGGGACGAGCCGCGGTCGGCGAGCTTGGTCACCGTCGCGGGGTTGATGTCGACGCACACCAGCGGGATCGACGCCGGGAGGATGTTCCCGGTCGCGACCGAGTGGAGCATGGTGGCGACCATGATGCAGAAGCCGACGTCCTTGAGCTGCGCCCGCATCGCGCGCTGGCCCTCGATCACGTCGGTGTAGACGTCGGGCAGTGGGCCGTCGTCGCGCACGGAGCCGACGAGGACGTAGTCCTTGCCCTCGGTGACGAGCGCGTGCATGATGCCGCCGGTCAGGACGCCCTGGTCCACGGCGTCCTTGATCGAGCCGGCCTTGCGGATCGTGTTCAGCGCACGGATGTGGTGCTCGTGGCCGTGCTCGACGCCGCGGCCCATGGCGAGGTCGATGCCGAGCGACGTGCCGTACAGAGCGGACTCGATGTCGTGGGTCGCGAGCGCGTTGCCGGCGAAGAGGATGTCGACGTACCCGGCCTTGACCAGCGCCATCATCGCGGGAGCTGCGCCGGTGTGAACGACGCCGGGGCCGCCGACCCAGAGAACCTTCTTGCCCTCTGCCTTGGCCTCCCGCATGCCCTCGGCGACCTGGCGCACGAGCACGGCCTGCGGCTTCTCGCTCGAGACCTCGGACTCCATGAAGCCGAAGCCGGCGGCGCCCTCGGGTGGCTCGGGGATCGCGACCTTGATCCCACTGGCACCGCAGACGACCTTCATGCCTGCCTTCACGTCGGCCATGGGGAGCGTGTAGATGCGGACGTCCGCGCCTTCGCCCTCGACGATCAGGCCGCAGTCCATCTCGGGGTTCTCGACCTCGATCCAGCGGGTACCGATACGGACGCGCGTGGCCAGGTTGGTCGTCGAGTAGAAGTGGTCGGGGAAGACGCCGTCCATCTCGGTCTCGGAGACGGACGCCTCGCCTGGGTGCACCTGGTTGACCCCGCGAGTCTGGATGCGCATCAGGAGTCGCTCGAGGGACTCGTCATCCTCGGCCTTGACGGTGATCACGGCATGCGAGGTGTCACCGGCATCGTGGCCCACGTCGAACCGGTCGATCGTGTAGTCGCCGCCGTACTCGCGGATGTCGTCGAGCACCCGAGACAGGATGCCCGTGTCCATCAGGTGGCCGGTGATCTCGACGGTCTCGCTCTGCACGCAGAACTCCTTCGGTTGGGTGCCGAAGGCGATCCTTACACAACCGCCCCGTCGTCGCCGTACCCGTCCCCGCCGCGTCGGTTGGGCATGGTGGCGACCAGGTAGACGAAGCCCCCGGCGAAGCTGACCGCCAGGAAGAACATCAGCCAGTCAGGCAGGGTCCACCCGAGTACGACGGCCGCCAGCATGATGACGGGTGACCCGAAGAGACCCGGCCCAGGCGAGCCGGCGGCGGGGGTCCGCCACGGGCATCGGGGGAGGTGTCGGGGGCACGAAGTGGCCCTCGTCGTCCCAGGTCGCCTCGGAGTCGAGCGGGTCGTTCCAGCTGGGCTGGAAGAGGCCGCGGAGTCGCTCGGTCTCGTCGGGCTCGGTTTCGGCAGGCTCGGCCTCGACAGGCTCGATCGGCGGTCGGGGTCTCGACAGGCTCAACCAGCGGGATGTCGCCGTAGTGCGCGACGATCTCGCGCCAGGCGGCGTCCTCGTCGAGCTTCCGGTCCGACCCCGACTCACGCCCCGAAGCCCCGCCCTCGGCAGGGTCGTTGGCGTCGTCGGGGTTGTGGGTCATGGCCTCGTCACTCGTCGGATGAACTCGATCGACTCCTCGAAGATCGCAGGAGCGTCATTGTCGAGCGTAGCCACGTGGTAGCTGTTTTCCAGCATGCGCTCCTGGACGTCGCGTGACGAGACCTTGCTCGCGATGATCTGCGAGGAGGAGGGGTCCACGACGTGGTCCTCGGCGGAGCGGAAGTGGATGATCGGCTGGGTGACCTTGGCGAGGTCGGCCCGGACTGCCTTCCAGCCGGCCATCATCGAGCCGAGCGCCTTGAGAGGGACCCGGTCGTAGCCGTACTCGTCCTGACCGGGCTTCTTGATGTCGTTCCCGATGCCGGGCATCGACGGGATCACCCGCTTGAGCACGGGCACGGCGAGGAGCTGCTTGTTGTTCGAGGCGACGGCGGCGTTCACGAGCATGACGCCGGAGACCTCCGCGGCCCCGGTCGGCGGCGAGCTTCAGCACGAGGCCGCCGCCCATCGACAGGCCACCGACCACGACGTCGTCGTGCTCGGCCTTCAGCTTCTCGAACGTGCGCTGGAGCTCGTCGTACCAGTCATGCCAACCCGTGCGGTTCATCTCCTGCCACGAGGTGCCGTGCCCGGGGAGCCGGGGGACGGCGACGCCGAAGCCGTGCGCCGCGAGGTGCCGGCCCCACGGGACCATCGATGCGGGCGAGCCGGTGAAGCCGTGGCTGAGGAGGACACCGACCCGGCGGCCGCTGCTCTCGTCGGGCTCGGCGGTGGCGAAGAAGGGCTCGGCATGAGGGGCGATGGACACGGGTACTCCAATGCGCGTGCGGCGGGACGAGTACGACGCCGGGGGGCGCCGCGCAGACAACTCGTAGGCATCGTCGCACGCGGGTCAGAAACGGGGCTAGGGTTTGCCACGACGACTGGGAGGTTGCGGGTGTTCTACTGGCTGCTCAAATGGGTCTTCATCGGACCGTTGCTGCGCCTTGTCTTCAGGCCACAGGCCGAAGGCACCGAGAACGTCCCCTTGGAGGGGCCGGCGATCTTGGCGAGCAACCACCTGTCCTACGCGGACTGGTTGTTCATGCCGCTGACGCTGTCGAGGCGGGTCACCTTCGTGGCGAAGGCGGAGTACTTCAACGGTCGCGGCATCAAGGGCTGGCTCCAGAAGTCGTTCTTCTCGGGCTCCGGACAGGTGCCGATCGACCGGTCGAGCGGCAGCGCGGCCGAGGGGGCACTGCTGTCGGCGAAGCGGGTCCTGAGCGCCGGAGAGATCTTCGGGATCTACCCCGAGGGGACCCGCTCGCACGACGGGAAGCTGTACCGCGGCAAGACCGGGGTCGCCCGCCTCGCACTCGAGACCGGGGTCCCCGTGATCCCGGTCGCGGTGGTCGGCACCGACGTCGTGGCGCCTCCGGGCAAGAAGTTCGGCTCGTTCACCCGCCCGCGGGTCCGCTTCGGCAAGCCGCTGGACTTCTCGCGCTACGAGGGCCTCGAGAACGACCGCTACATCCTGCGGTCGATCACCGACGAGATCATGTACGAGATCATGCAGCTCTCCGACCAGGAGTACGTCGACATCTACGCCAACAAGGCGAAGGCCCTCGACAAGGAGGCCGCGCGCAAGGGTGCAGCGGCGGCGAGGCGAAGCGCGCCGACGACTCGGGGGACTCCGAGCTCAAAGCCTCCTGAGCATGTCCGGGCCACTGGGGGTGGGTGCCCGCGACGATCCGGCCACCGAGGCCGTCGAGACCACGATGTACCGCGCGCTCGCCGCGCTGCGCGTCGTCGTGCTCATCAACGCCTTCGTCATCAATCTCTACCTCTGGGACGCCGTCGAGCGGCCCGGTCTCGCGGTCGCGACCCTGGTCGTGATGACGGTCTGGACCGGGGTCGCGATCTGGGGCTACGACCGCCCGGCGCTGCGACGGCTCCCGCTGATGGTCACCGACCTCGCCGTCACCGTGGCGACGATCCTGGTCACGCCTCTCGTCAAAGGCCCCGACTTCGGGGCGACGGTTCCTGGCTTCTGGGTGATGGGCGTCGTGCTCGCGTGGGGCATCCGCGGCCACTGGGTCGGCGGGCTCATCGCGTCGCTCGCCGTCTCGGTGGCGGACATCGTGATCCGGACGGACCTGAGCCAGGCCAACTACGGCAACATCTTCCTGCTGATGATCGGCGGCCCGGTCCTCGGCTACACCTCCGGACTGCTGAAGGAGATGGCCGCTGCCCGGGACCGGGCGGAGCGGCAGGCCGCCGCCGCGGCGGAGCGGGCCCGTCTGGCCCGCGTCGTGCACGACGGTGTCCTGCAGGTGCTCGCCCTCGTCCAGCGCCGAGGACTCGAGCTCGGGGGAGAGGCCGCCGAGCTCGGTCGGCTGGCGGGGGAGCAGGAGGTCGCCCTCCGCACCCTGGTCCAAGGGGGCTCGGGCGCCGGGTCGAACGCCCAGCCGCTCGACGGACTCCACGTCAGAGTCGGCCGACCTCTCGCAGGCACTACGAGGCCTCGGCAGCGGCCACGTCACGGTCTCGGCTCCTGGCGCACCGGTCGAGCTGCCTGTCGCCGACGTGGAGGAGATCGTCGCCGCCGTGCGCGCCTGCCTCGACAACGTGGCGTGCCATGTCGGCGCTGACGCTCAGGCATGGGTGCTGCTCGAAGATCTCGGTGCGCAGGTCGTGGTCACCGTGCGCGACGAGGGCCCGGGGATCCCGGCAGGGCGGCTCGACGAGGCGGAGTCACAGGGACGACTGGGCGTGAGCCAGTCGATCCGGGGGCGGGTGGCGGACCTCGGTGGCACGGCGCTGCTCGTGACCGCGCCTGGGAAGGGCACTGAGTGGGAGCTGTCCTTTCTCAGGTAGTCCAGACAAACCCGGCGAGAGCCGAGAATCCGACGTACCTTGGATGCCGACCCCAGTTCGGCACCTTTAGGACGGTAATGATGCGACCAACGCTCTCCGTGGTCGTACCCATGTACAACGAGGCTGAGGTCCTGCCGGAACTGTTTCTGCAGACCAGGGCGGTCCTGGATGGCCTGGACGTCGAGCTACGAGCTCGTGTGTGTCGATGACGGCTCGTCAGACGACACGGCGGCGATGGTTCAGGCGCGACGGAGACGTGGTCGAGCTTCGCCTCGTCCGCCTCGTCCGAAACTCAGGTCACCAAGCAGCGCTGTCGGCTGGCTACGAGCGGGCCCGCGGCGACTACGTCGTCACGATGGACGCAGATCCTCCAGGACCCGCCTTTCGTGATCGCTGACATGCTCCGTGTCGCGACGACCGAGAGGGTCGACGTGGTCTACGGCGTGCGCAGGACCGGTCGTGCGACAGTTGGCTCAAGCGGCGTACGGCTGGTCTGTACTACAAGACGATGCGGCGGATCGCTGGGAGCCAGGTGCCTGCTGACGTGGGCGACTTCCGCCTGGTGACGCGTCGGGTCATCGAAGCCCTCGAGCGCGTCCCGGAACACACTCGCGTCTACCGCTTGATCATCCCGTGGTACGGCTTCCCCTCCGCTGAGGTGCGATACACGCGGGCAGCGCGTGCTGCTGGGAAGACCAAGTATCCGCTGTCCAAGATGGTCGCCTGGCAGTCGACTCGGTCGCAACGTTCTCGGCTGCTCCGCTCAGGGTTGCGACGTGGGCGGGACTGTTCGGCGTCGGCGTCTGCCTGGTTGCCATGGCAATATCGATCGGCGCCTGGGTCACGGAGAACACGGTCCCCGGTTGGACCTCCACCGTGGCCACCGTGGGGCTCATCGGCGCCATCCAACTCATCTGTGTGGGGCTGCTAGGGGAGTACATGGGTCGGCTCTTCGTCGCCAATCAGGGTAGACCCGCCTACATCGTCGGCTTCGACAGCGAAGAGCACGACGTTGCTAGCCGACCGAGCGAGCCTGAACCACCAGCGAGACTCCCGGCAGCCCTCGAACCGGTAGGTGACGTTCAGCGGCGATGATGCCGCGCAGGACGGCGTTGGTCAGGGGAGACAGTTCCTCGAGGTCGCTGCCCGTGTTCTTGCGGCGCCGGTACTTCGCGACCGGTCGCAGCAGGACGTTCCACGACCACATTCTGTCGATGACGAGTCCGGCATCCGTCAGCACACGGTGCAGGCGCTCGCGGTCGTAGCGCCGCACGTGGTCGACCGCCACATCGTGAGCACTCCACAAGCGCATGTCCGCGGGAACCGCGATCAGTGCCGTTCCTCCCGGCGAGAGAACACGTTGGATCTCTGCCGCCATCTGGTCGTCCTCCTCGACGTGCTCCATGATGTCGAACGCCACCACCAGGCCCATGGAACGATCCGGGAACGGCAAGGCGCGTGCATCCGCTCTCACGACCGCGAGTCCTCGGCTCCTGGCCACTGCCGCGCCGGTCTCACCGTACTCAAGTGCGACCGGCTCCCAACCCGCCTCGGCCAGGACCCTGGTGTTGCCTCCGCCGGCGGCGCCGATGTCGAGTGCGGTGCTCGGAGGCAGGCCCGCGATCATCCGCTTCAGGACGCTTCGGCGCTCCGCATACCACCAGTGAGAGTCCTCGAGCTCGGTGAGCTTCGTGACTTCCGCGGACTCCATCCGCCCTCCTCGAAGATTCGTCCGGTCGAGCCGCTTCGGCCGAAGTGCCAGGCAAGTGTTGCACCTGTGCGCCGATCAACGGAGAAATCGCGCAACATGCTGCGCAGTCTCTACCAGGTGTTCGATCGCTGTGTGTCTGGGCACAGGCTCACGTCCGGTTTGCGGAGAATGGGGCTCATATGCTGCTGTGGCGTCTTCGAAGGAAAGGCAAGTCAGATCTCCATGTTGCTGTCCGTCGTCGTCCCCATGTTCAACGAGGAGGACGTCTTTCCGATCTTCGTCGCGCGCCTTCGGCAGGTGCTCGACGGACTCGGCGTCGACTACGAGGCGATCTGCGTCGACGACGGCTCCCGTGACGCGACAGCGTCCCTCCTCCTGAAGGAGGCGGACTACTGGCCCCAGCTCAGAGTGATCCGACTGCTCCGCAACTCCGGGCACCAGGCTGCCCTCAGCGCAGGGTACGAGCGAGCACAGGGCGACTACGTCGTCACCATCGACGCCGACCTCCAGGACCCACCCGAGCTGATCGGCGACATGCTCGACGCCGCTCGCAGCCTGGGCGTCGACGTGGTCTACGGCGTGCGAAGCGACCGGTCCAGCGACAGCAGGCTCAAGCGCTGGACCGCGCGTGCCTACTACCGGCTGATGCAACAGCTCGCCGGTGGCCACGTGCCCGAGCAGGCAGGGGACTTCCGCCTGGTCAGCCGGCGTGTGGTCGCCGCGATGGCTGACCTCCCTCCGCACAGTCGGGTCTACCGCCTGATCATCCCGTGGTTCGGCTTCCCCTCCGAGAGGGTCACCTACCGACGCGACGAGCGGGCTGCCGGTACGACGAAGTACCCACTCGCCAAGATGGTCGCCCTCGCAGTCGACTCGATCACGACCTTCTCCGCTGCCCCGCTCAAGTTCGCCACCTGGGCGGGCTTCTTCGGCGTCTTCCTCTGCCTGCTCGCGATGGTGTGGTCGGTGTGGGCCTGGGTGGTCGACGCCACCGTCCCCGGCTGGGCGTCGATCCTCGCCACGGTGGGGCTCGTCGGCGCCATCCAGCTCATCTGCATCGGGCTGCTCGGGGAGTACCTCTCCAGGCTCTTCGTGGGCAGCTCTGGGGCGGCCGTCGTACCTGATCGGTTATGACAGCAAGCTCTCCGACGGCCAGGAACGTCCCTCCACGGAGCAGACGCCGGGGGAGCGGCGCCGGACGACTCGCCGGCAGCCAGCCGGACTGAGCGGGTGACCGCCTCCCGGATCGCGCCCGCCCTCGCCTGGCTGGTCGCCCTTGCCCTCTCTGCTCTCGTCCTCGTCGACGTAGGGCACCCGCTGCGTTCGGTGCTGCTGGTCGGCGCCTACTGGGCCTGGTCGATCCTGCTCCCGGGCGCGCTGCTCCATCGCTGCCTCGTTCGCGGGCCGCCACGATCGGATGATGGAGCTCGCCCGCGGCGCGGTCCTCGGCGCTCAGCCTGGAGCTGGTTGTTCGTGCAGTTGCCGTGTACGTCGGGGTGCCGGGGGTGCTCTGGGCGTGGCCGCTGCTCGTCGTGGGAGTCGTCCTGGCCACTCCCGCTCTGCGCGCCAGACTGCGGCGGCCGCCGACACGAGCGCACGTCGGGGCGATCACCCTCACCGGCCTCCTCGCCGGGGCCGGCGTCGTCATGCTGTGGTCCACCTACCTGCGCGCCCAGCCGGTGCCCACCCGAGGCGGGTCCTTCTACCCGGACCTGATGTTCCACCTCGGCATCACGCGCAACCTTCAGATCGAGGCCTGGCCGAGCGACCCTCAGGTCGCCGGCAACGTGCTGAACTACCACTGGTTCGCGGACTCCCACATCGCCTCGGTCGGGCTGGCGACCGGAGTCGACGCCTCAGCCCTGGTCTTCCACCTGTGGCTGGTCCCCATGCTGTTGCTCACCGCCGCCTTGCTGAGCGCTCTGGCGCGGCAGTGCGTGGAGACGTGGTGGGTGGGTCCGGCACTCGTGTGGCTCAGCCTGGTGGGCACCTCGGCCCTGCTGGTGGACCAACGCCTCTCGATCGGGGTCACGAACGTCGTCACGCCGCTGAGTCCGTCGCAGGTGCTCGCGGCCCCGGTGTTCCTCGCGCTGGCCAGCCTGCTGGTGGACTTCCTGCGCGGACAACGGGGCCTGGCGGAATGGCTCGCGGTGCTGGTGGTCTCCCTGACCGCGTCGGGCACGAAGCCCACGGTGCTCCCCGTGATCGCCGCGGGGCTGGCGGTCGGCCTGGTCGTGCGATGGTTGATGGTCCGCAGGGTCGACCGGGGAGCCTTGGGGATGCTGCTCCTGACCGCCGGCGTGCTGCTCACGACCCAAGGCGTGCTCGTCGGGAGCACCGGCGGCTCCTCACTGAGGTTCCTCGGGTTCCTGCGCGCCTGGGGCGTGTACGACGAGCTGACCGGTGACACCTCGCTGCCAGGGTCGGGCGGCTTCCTCCTCGACCCCTTCACCACCGCCTCGGGCGCCGCTGCCGTCGCAGGCCTGATGGTCGCCTTCCTGACTGCGCAGTGGCTGCGCCTCGTCGGCCTGCTGACGCTCCTCAGGCCGCGGCTGCGTGCCGATGCCGCAGTGCCCTTCCTGGCGGGCGCCGGGGCGGCTTCCTGGGCGGGGCTGTTGTTGCTCGACCATCCCGGCGTGAGCGAGTACTACTTCCTCTACACCGGGGTGCCCGTGCTCACCCTGCTCACGTTGTGGCTGCTCGTCGACCTGGGGCTTCCCGGACCGGCTCCACGCTGGCTGCCAGCGGCTGCGGTGGGCCTCATGGGCGGTCTCGTCCTGGTGGCGCTGGGGACCGAGGGAACTGCGTCGCCGGGCCGGGTGTGGCTGTGGGTCGGTCTGAGCGTGCTCGGTGTCGTCCTCGCCGCTGTGCTCGCAGCTCGGCTCATGGCTGCCCGCGTCCCGGCGAGACGCGAGCCAGGTGAGTGCCTCCACGTACGCCGCGACGACGCTCGTCGCACTCTTCGCGATGACCCTCCCGCTGTGGACCTCGACCGCGGTGTCCGACCATCGCGCGGTCTCGGAGCGTCCCGCCGGCGCCGGCGAGCTCGACCTGACTGCCGCGGAGGCGGCGGCCGGCCGTTGGCTGGACGACCATGCCGCAGAGGATGACGTCGTCGCCACGAACGTGCACTGTCAGGTGGTGCCGGTGAAGGCCTGCGACGCCCGAGGCTTCTGGGTGGCCGGCATGACAGGTCGACGTGTCCTGCTCGGCGGCTGGGCCTACACGTCGGCGAGCATGGAGGGCACCGTCGACGGCCGGAGGTACACGCAGAATCCCTCGCCCTGGCCGGCCCGGCTCCGGGCCAGCGACCGAGCTGTCACGGCCCCCACCAGGGCCCTGCTCGACCGGCTCGCGGACCGCGGAGTGCGGTGGATTCTGGCCGACGGACAGGGAGTCGCGGGTCTCGCCACGCCTCCGGCGGCTGGCGACGCTGCGCTTCCACGAGGACAAGGTCTGGGTCTACGAGCTGAAGCGCCCAGTCTGAGCGCGTTCGGGGGCTACCTTGTCGAACATGCGAAACGAGACGACAGTCAGCGTCCAAGCGCCGGTCGAGACGCTGTGGGCGGTGGTCAAGGACGTCGAGGCCTGGCCCAGGCTCACTGAGTCGATGACCTCGGTCGAGAGGCTCGACGGCGGTCCGCTCAGGGTCGGGATGCGGGTGAGGGTTCACCAGCCGAAGCTGCCCCCGGCCACCTGGAAGGTCACCGAGCTGGTCGAGAACGAGCGGTTCGTGTGGAGGGCGAGGGGCCTCGGGTTCAGTACGACGGCCTCGCACGAGGTCACCTCGGCCGAAGACGGATCGCAGCTGACTCTGTCGGTCGAGCAGTCGGGACTGATGAGTGGCATGGTCGGACGCATGTGGAAGGACCTCACCGAGAGGTACATCGCGCTCGAGGCCGCCGGGATGAAGCGGCGCGCGGAGGAGACTGCGTGACGATCCACTCCGACCATCCGTTCGCCACTCCGGAGCCCGAGCGCGACCCGGTACGACGGCTGCGGGGGCGGCTGGGTGGGACGGTCACGTTGTGGACCGCAGGCCAAGGCCGCGAGCCGGGCCGGGCTGACCGTCTCGAGCCTGATGATCGCCGGCGGCGACCCGGGTCATGCCCTCGCGCTGGTCGATCCGGACTCGGACTTCGCGGACGCCGTCCAGGACAGCGGCGCGGCCGTCGTACAGCTTCTGGAGTGGCCGCACCGCGACCTCGCCGAGGCGTTCGCGGGTCTGGCGCCGGCACCGGGTGGCCTCTTCAAGCTCGGCTCGTGGGTCGACACCGACTGGGGCCCGCGGCTGGAGGGCGCGAGCGCGTGGCTCGGCGTGCGGCTGACCGGGGAGCAACGTGAGGTCGGCTGGTCGCTGCTCCTCGACGCCGCGATCGAGCACGTGGAGATCGGGGAGGAGAAGGAGCCGCTCGTGCACCGGCGTGGACGCTACCTCCGCGCGGAGGCGCCTCGGTAGCCTGCGGGCACGACAACCGAGGGAGGCCGCGTGGACGACAGCGCGATCCGGGTGATGGTCGTCGACGACCACCCGATGTGGCGCGACGCCGTCGAGCGCGACCTGGCCGACGCGGGCTTCGTGGTGGTCGCCACCGCCGCGAACGGGACCGACGCCCTCAACCGTGCACCCGCAGCCCGGCCGAACGTGGTGGTCCTCGACCTCCAGATCCCCGCGCCCAACGGCGTCGAGGTGACTGCAGCCCTCGTCAAGGCCGACCCGACTGTCCGGATCCTCATCCTCTCGGCCTCAGGGGAGCAGGACGACGTGCTCGACGCGGTGAAGGCAGGCGCGACGGGCTACCTCGTGAAGTCCGCCTCGCGCGAGGAGCTGATCGACGCGGTCACGCGGGTCGCCCGCGGTGACACGGTGTTCACGCCGGGGCTCGCCGGGCTCGTGCTGGGGGAGTACCGCCGCCTCTCCGACGCCCCCGCGACCGCCGAGGACACTCCGCGGCTCACCGACCGGGAGACCGAGGTGCTTCGCCTGGTCGCGAAGGGACTCTCCTACAAGCAGATCGCCGAGCGGCTCGTGCTCTCGCACCGGACGGTGCAGAACCACGTCCAGAACACCCTGCGCAAGCTCCAGATGCACAACCGTGTGCAGCTCGTGAGGTACGCGATCGAGCAGGGCCTCGACGACGAGTGACGACCGGGCCATACCGGTCCGGCGCATTCTGCCCCCAACGTCCCGGTTCGCCCGTAATCTTTACTTGCATTGACGGGAGCCCGGAGGGGGACCATGCGCATCCACGCCGGGATCTGGACCGCAGTCCTCGCCTTGCTGCTCACGGCCACGCCGTTGAGCGCGTCTGCCGCTCCCGGGACGAACCAGGGGCGTGGCGAGGAGCAGGCGCAGCGCTCGCGCCTCCGCAGCCCTGCACGCTGCGCAAGACCTCTTCCGCCCGGTTGCGCAGGCCAAGGCGAGGCGCGTGCCCGACGCCCGTCGTACGACGGTCACGGCCGCACCCGAGCACGCCAGCCTCGTGCTCCGCGACCTGGCGCTGAGCCTCGGCGACCTCGAGCCGGCCGACCGGCAGGACGCTCGACGGATCCTTGCCCGTCCCACCGACCGGGCGAAGGACCCCTGGGAGAACGGCTACGACCCCAGCGCCCCCACGTCTTACACCTGCTCGGACGCGGCCGCGGATCTGCGTGCACTGGGTCTCCGACCCGGACGACGAGGACGCGCCCGACCTGACCGACACCGACGGTGACACGGTGCCGGACTGGGTCGAGCAGAACGTGAAGGTCTTCGACGAGGTCTGGCAGCGCATCGTCGTCGGTCTCGGCTACCGCGCGCCGGCCAGCGACGCTACGTCGAAGAACCCGGGTCCGGACGGTCGCACCGACATCTACCTGGCCGAGCTGGGGAAGATCGGCACGTACGGCTACTGCACGCTCGACGACGTCCGCGAGAAGGCCGCCTACTGCGTCGTGGACAACGACTTCAAGGGCTTCCCCGCGTCGCCCGCGGACAGCCTGCGGGTGACCGCGGCGCACGAGTTCTTCCACGCCGTGCAGTTCGGCTACAGCATGGCGGCCGACAGCTGGCTCCAAGAAGGTACGGCGGCCTGGGTCGAGGACGAGGTCTACGACCAGATCAACGACAACCTCCAGTACCTCCCAGGCAGCGCACTGCAGCATCCCGACGTGCCCCTGGACCTGATCAACGGCGACAGCTACACCTGGCTGTACGGGTCGTGGATCTGGTGGCGCTTCCTCACCGAGTACTTCGGCGACAAGCGGTGCAACCGACCCCTCGGTCGTCCGCCAGGTCTGGCAGCGGGTCGCCGCAGGGGAGGGCTCGCTGCAGGCGCAGCGCAACGTCATCCGGAACCGGCGAGCCTCGTTCGCCGACGTCTTCGCCGACTTCGGCGCGGTCAACCGGATCGCGAGGAAGTGGTACGACGAGGGGGCGAGCTACGCACGGTTCGTGGCCCCTGCCGCGGGGCGGCTGCACCCTCACCAAGCGAAAGCCGAACACCGCGTCGCTGTACACGAGGCTGGGCCACCTGAGCACCCGGCACGTCGTCTTCCGGCCGGGCGAGACCTTGCGTGGCTCGTGGCGCCTGCGCGTGGACCTCGACCTCCCGCCGCTGTTCCGCGGCTCGAAGGCGACGGTGATGATCCACCGGCGTGACGGCCGTGTTCGCTGGCTCCGGGTGAAGCTCGACCGGCAGGGCGACAATCGCTTCAGGGTCCCCTTCGGCCGGCGTGACGTCTCCTCGGTGGTGCTGTCGCTCACGAACGCGAGCACCCGGATGGCCAAGTGCCGTAGCGGGACGCAGTGGTCCTGTGGCGGAAGGCCGCTCGACGACGGGGCGAAGAGCCTCGGCCTGGTGTTCGCCTTCCAGGCCCGCGCCGTTCGCTGACGGAGCCCGCTCTTTCCGGGTCGACCTCGACCAAGGCTCCGTATGCTCGGCCTCGTGGACCTCATGGCGGCGGCAGACGAGCTCTACTCGGTGCGCCCCGAGGAGTTCGTGCCGCGTCGGAACGACCTCGCTGCCGAGGCCAAGGGCGACGACAAGGCGCTGGCCGGCGAGATCAAGAAGCTGGCCAAGCCCACCACGGCTGCCTGGGTGGTCAACATGCTGGTGCGCCACGACTCCGACCAGGTGGAGCAGGTCCTCGAGCTCGGGACCGCGCTGCGTGAGGCGCAGGTGTCGATGGCAGGCGACGAGCTCCGCCAGCTCAGTCGGCAGCGCCGCCAGCTCACCGCCGCGGTGACCCGTCAGGCGAGGGCGCTGGCGGGTGAGCTCGGCCAGAAGATCGGCGAACCGGTCGCCACGCAGGTGGAGGACACGCTGCACGCCGCGATGGTCGACGAGGACGCCGCGAAAGCCGTTCGCACCGGTCTCCTCGTCAAGCCGCTCGCGGTCACCGGCAGCGAGGTGGCCGACGTGGTCGAGTCGGTGGCCCTTCCCAGTGCGATCGGGAAGACCGCCGTACGACGGGCACCGACGCCCCGCCCGCGCGGGACGAAGGAGGAGGCGGAGCCGCAGAAGCCCGAGCTCAGCGTCGTCGCGGACAACTCGCGCGCGATCGAGGAGGCCGAGAACGAGCTCGCCCAGGCCGAGGCCGAGCTCGCGGCCACCGAGCGGAAGCTCCAGAAGGCCCAGGGCAAGGTCGAGAAGCGCGAGGCGAAGGGACTTCAGCTCCAGTCAGAGCTCGAGGAGCTCCGCCGCCGGATCGCGGAGGTCGAGCAGCGCGTCGAGGCCAACGAGGACGAGCTCACCGAGGCCGAGGAGGCGAGGGACTCCGCGGAGGAGTCCGTCGAGGACGCCCGGGCTGCCGTGGAACGCGCACGCAAGGCGCTCGACTCGCTGCGCTGACTCAGGCCCAGCCCTTGGACCGCTCCACGGCGTCGCGCCACCGGGCGTGAGCGGCGTCCGCGTCGGCGCGCTCGCCCTGCGGGTCGAAGCGCCGGTCGAGGTTCCACGTCTCGCGCAGCTCGTCGGTCGAGGTCCACACACCCGTGCCGAGACCCGCGAGGAACGCGGCACCCAGGGCGGTGGTCTCCACGATCTTCGGCCGCTCGACAGGTACGCCGAGCTGGTCGGCCTGGATCTGGCACAGCAGGTTGTTCGCGCTCGCGCCGCCGTCGACCATGAGGCAGGACATCGACGTCCGCTCCGGCAGCGTCTCGATCACGTCTCGGACCTCGAAGGCGATCGCCTCCAGCGTGGCCCGGACGATGTGCGCCCTCGTCGTACCCCGGGTGATCCCGATGATCATCCCGCGCGCGTGCGGATCCCAGTCCGGAGCACCGAGCCCGGTGAGGGCGGGCACGAACACCACGCCCTGGGAGTCGCTGACCGTGCCGGCGATCGCCTCCGTCTCCGGCGCGGCGCCGACGATCTGCAGCCCGTCGCGCAGCCACTGCACCGCCGCACCGGTCACGAAGATCGCGCCCTCGAGCGCGTAGGTCATCTTGCCCTCGGGGGAGCGCCAGGCGGCGGTGGAGAGCAGCCCCGCGTCGGACCGTACGACGGAGGAGCCGGTGTTGGTGAGGATGAACGAGCCGGTGCCGTAGGTGCACTTGCTGTCGCCCACGTCGAAGCAGGTCTGTCCGAACAGTGCCGACTGCTGGTCGCCGGCGATGCCCGCGATCGGCAGCTCGAGACCGGCGAAGGACCTCGGGTCGGAGGTCGCGATCGGCCCCCACGACGGGACGATGTCCGGCAGCGCGTCGCGCGGCACCCCGAACAGCGAGCACAGCTCGTCGGACCAGTCGCCGCGCTCGAGGTCGAACAGCAGCGTGCGGGAGGCGTTCGAGACGTCGGTGACGTGCCACGTGCCGCGGGTCATCCGGGCGATGAGGTAGGAGTCCACGGTGCCGACCGCGTAGCGGCCCTCGCCGACGAGCGCCCAGGTGTTCGGCTCGTTCTCGGCGAGCCAGCGCAGCTTCGTGCCGGAGAAGTACGGGTCGAGCCGGAGCCCGGTGAGCTCGCTGACGCGGTCCTCGTGGCCCTCGTCGCGCATCCGTTTGCAGATGTCGGCGGTACGACGGTCCTGCCACACGATCGCGCGGCGGGGGGAGCCGAGGGTCTCCCTGTCCCACAGCAGCACGGTCTCGCGCTGGTTGGTGATGCCGATCGCCTGGAGCGCGGGACCACCGGTCGCGTCGTACTCCGCGATCACCGCGCGGGTGGCCTCGAGCGTCGCCTGCCAGATCTCCTCGGGGGCGTGCTCGACCCACCCGGGGCGGGGGAAGTGCTGGGAGAACTCCTGGTACCCCCTCGCGGCGATCGTCCCCTCGGGGGTCACCACGAGGGCGGTGACGCCCGTCGTACCTGCATCGATGGCCAGCACACTCATGAACCGCAGCTCCAGGGTGTCTCGGGTGGTCGGTCAGGTGCATCCTTGCACTGCGGGGGTGTCGAAGGGACCTGCCAGGCTCACCGAGTCCGACCTGTGGGCGGGCTGCACCTGCCGGGGACCCTGTCCGGACGACCGCGTCATCGGCGGACGAAGAGGACCGCTGACTTCTCCTCTCCGACCCTCGCCCAGTCCTCGTCTCGACCCAGCCGTTGTGCGAGGCCGGTGTCGGGGGGAATCAACGCACACCCCGCGCCTGCCAGCTGGTCCATGTCAGAGCCCGTCAGCGCCCTGTCGGAGTCGCGGACCCGTGAGTCGCCGTAGACGTCCTCCTCCCGCGAGTCGATGGACACCAGGACATCAGGCCGCTCGAGGATCACGAAACCACCGACGGGTGAGGAGTTGAACAAGCGGCACTGCTCCGGGATGGCTCCGACGAGCGAGATTGAGTACTTCGCGGGGTCGGGCTGACCGACGTGTGTCAAAGCCAGGCCCGCGGTCACGGTCAGGGCAGCGAGTCCTACCGCCGACCCCGTAACAAGCAACGCTCGGCGGCTCTCGATGTAGCTCAGCACGACTGGACCCGACGCCCACGACGCAAGTCCGGGCAAGGCCACGAGCAGCGGTACAGGCAGCATGCTTGTCGCCACGATCGCCGCCGCTCCCGTCACAAAGAGGGCCCCGACAAGCACCGCATCGCGGCGACGAACCGCGACGACCAAGGCCAGCAACACAGGCAGGAACATGAGCAGCTGCAGCGGCTCTGCTGGGCTGAGGGGCTGCGTCTCGGTGGTCGAGACCCGGCGAGCTGTCCGCGGCATGCAGTGCCTGGGTGAAGATGCCTGCCCCATAGGGATTCGCCAGGCAGGAGGCCGCAGCCACGAGCAGCGCGGCGAGACACCAACCGGTGCGGCGCCGGCTGACGGGCCAGACCATCACGAGTACGGTCGTGAGGCCGATGACCGCCACCCCCAGAGGTGCTGCGGCGTGGAGGTTCGCCCACGCCGCCATGGTCACACCGATGGCGACCAGTTCCCATGCCGCGGAGCCGGCCCGGGAGACGAGCCTGTCGAGCAGCAGCACCAACAACAGCACGGCAACGTAGTCGGCGAGCTGAGGCCGGGCCGAGAAGTAGACGATGAGAAGCAGAAACGAGAGCTGGAGCATCACGGCGGCCAGGAAGGGATGCGCGCCCTTTCTGCGTGCGAGCAGCAGGACGAGCCCGGCGATCGCAGCGACTGCCACCGCGCTCGCCAAGGCGACACCCGGGAGGCCCGCCAGGCGATAGGCGATCCCGAGCAGCACGTTGAAACCCCAGGAGTTCAGCGTCCACGGGTCGCCGTGCGCCGTCCAGGAGAACGGGTCCGTGGTGGGGATGGCGCGGTTGTTGATGGTGAGAACGCCGGTTCGAACCTGCCAGAAGGTGTCGGCCTCGGTGAGCGTTCCGGCTCGCAGCAGCACCCATGGCATGAAGGTCGCCCACGCTGCCATCCAGGGATGCCGCCGGATCGCGTGGGCCGCCCGGGTGTCGCTCATCGGCATGCGCTCCATCATGGAGGGAGGTACGTATCAGCGCACCGAAACAGCCGAGCGGGCCACACGCTGTCACAGGACCGGACGTGGAGCGGACGTCAAGCGCCTGACTCGATGAGGTCGCGCAGCTTCTCGAAGGAGTCGGTCCACCCGTCGCGGTGGAGGTCGACGCGAGCCTGGGTGGCGAACGTGCCCTGCCAGAGCGTCAGCCTCGTGCCGTCTTCGACCGCCTCGAGCGAAAGCCTGACCACGGTCTCTCGGTCGTCGGGATCGGGTTCCTCCCAGCGGAACGTGTAGACGAGTCGCTTCGGCGGGTCGATCTCGAGGAACTCGCCGGCAAGGTGGAACAGGTCGCCTTCGGGCGGCTGCATGGCAAAGCGGTAGCGGCCACCGGTGTTCAGGTCGACCTCGATCTCCGGAGTCGTGAACCCAACCGGACCCCACCACTTCGCCAGCTCGTCCGGCTCGGTCAGCACACTGAAGACGTGTGAAGGCGGTGCCTGCAGCAGGCATTCCAGCTCCAGGACCAGGTCGCTCGGTCGGGGGTCCATGTCCCCGACTCTTCCACCTTCGCGACGGTGAGGCGAGACCTGTGGACCGAGACGAACGCAGGCCGCTTCGGTGGGGAGTCGGGGCTGCGCCGTGCTATCGACCGCGCTTCTTCGCCGCACCGACGAGCTGGCCCGCAAGCAGCACCCCGAGATAGGAGTCCACGACGAAGACCGGGATGCGCGCGGCGAGCGACATCGCGAAGAGGGTCGACGCGAACACCAGGAGCACGTTCGCGAGTGGCAACGGGGTGAGCACATCTCGAAAGTAGGAGCGGCTGCCACTGGACGCCGAGCCCATTCTTGGGGATTTGGTGACCACGCGCCCCCGCCGAAGAAGATCAGAGGGGAGTGGCGTCCTCGCTCTGCTCGCGCAGGATCTTCAGCACCCGCTGGTCGACCCACGGCTTGTCGTCGTCCGGCCCGCTGACCCGCATCTCGTAGTTCTCGCTGCCCACCCACGCCTGGAAGTCGCGATGGCCGAGTCGGCGCGCGCGGTCGTCGAGCTCTTCGCCGAGCGTTGCGTCCACCGGCACCTTCTCCTCGTCGGTCGACGCGGTCAGGTAGAGGTCGTTGAGGTCGAGCAGCCGGCCGAGCTCCGGAGCACGGATCGGGGTGGTCGTCGACGCGGAGGTCCACGGCGACGTCGTCGTTCCCGCCGTACCCCGCACCGTCGCGCACGACGAGCAGCGCCGCCGACTGCCGCCCGCGCTTGTCACCGCCTGCCTGGTCGCCCGCGGCGAGCACGGCGAGGAGTCGCCGGGCGAGGTCGGGCTGTCCGCACTCGCGTCCAGCCAGGCTGCCTTCGATCGCCTCGACGACCTCGGGGCCGGTGAGGATGTTGCCCTGGATGGCGATGCCCTCGCCGGTGATGCCGCCCGCCCAGTCGAAGCACTCGTGGCCGGTGTGCGAAGCGGAGCCGCCGTCGACGTCGACGATGCCGACCTGTCGGTGCTCGCGGCCGTCGTCCTCCTCGATCAGCCGCTGCAGGGCGATCGAGGCGGTCGCGCCCTCGTCCATGTGCGAGAGCGCGAGGCCCTTGTAGGCGACGTTCGCGTCGGCCTGCGTGGCGATCGCGCCGACACCGGCCACGGCAGCGGGTACGACGGAGCCGACGGCGAGGAACTTCGAGGCGACGGCGACGCCCCAGGACTGTGCCGTCGGCGGACCGGGCGACGATCGAGAAGGTCATGGACGGACCCTATCCGCGCTGCGTCCTGAGTGCCGGAGGGACGGACGACCTCACCCATGGGTCGGAGGACCTTCCACCCGTGATGGGTATGGAACGATCCAATTCGTCTCGCTAGGCTCAGATCACCGATATCTAAGGAGCGATTCCATGCGCGTAGGTGTGCTGACCGGTGGCGGGGACTGTCCCGGCCTGAACGCTGTGATCCGAGCCGTGGTTCGGCGCGGAGTCCAGGAGTACGGCTACGAGTTCATCGGCTTCCGCGGCGGCTGGCGGGGCCCCCTCGAGGGCGACACGATGGCCCTCGGCATCGACGAGGTGCGTGGCATCCTCCCGCGCGGTGGCACCATCTTGAAGTCCTCGCGCACGAACCCGTTCAAGATCGAGGGCGGCGTCGAGAGGATCAAGGACAACCTCGCCGCGAACGGCGTGGACGCGCTGATCGCCATCGGCGGTGAGGACACGCTCGGCGTCGCCACGAAGCTCGCCGAGCTCGGCGTCAACGTCGTGGGTGTACCCAAGACGATCGACAACGACCTGTCGGGCACCGACTTCACCTTCGGGTTCGACACCGCGGTCAACATCGCCGTCGAGGCGATCGACCGGCTCCACACGACCGCCGAGTCCCACCAGCGGGTGCTCGTCGTCGAGGTGATGGGGCGCCACGCCGGCTGGATCGCCCTCCACTCGGGCATCGCCGGCGGCGCGGCCGTCGTACTCATCCCCGAGCAGCCCTTCGACATCGACCAGGTCGCGAAGTACGTCGAGTCGCGGTTCGCCAAGGGCTTCGCGCCCATCATCGTGGTCGCGGAGGGAGCGATGCCCGCCGAGGGTGGCGACATGACGCTCCAGACCGAGGAGAAGGACGCCTTCGGGCACGTCCGGCTCGGCGGCATCGGAGAGCGGCTCGCCAAGGAGATCGAGGACCGCACCGGGCACGAGTCCCGCGCGGTCGTGCTCGGCCACGTCCAGCGCGGCGGCACCCCGACCGCGTTCGACCGCTGGCTCGCCACGCGGTTCGGTCTGCACGCGATCGCCGCGGTGCGCGACGGTGACTTCGGGACGATGATGGCGCTGCGCGGCACCGAGATCGTCCGGCTGCCGCTCATCGAGGGGACCGGTGAGCTCAAGCTCGTGACGCCCGAGCTGTTGTCGGAGGCCGAAGTCTTCTTCGGCTAGGTTCGGCAGCACCGTTGGTTTCATGTGTGAAAACCGGCGCGCTGCCGTTTCTCTTCACCCGGTGGGTGAGGAGCCGGGGAACCTATGCCCGGCCTGCACCTGTCCCGACGGCCCTCCAGGCGTGTCCACACCCGGGTATCGGGGTGGGCGCCGGGAGGGCCGTCGTGCGTGGACGGGTGGTTGGGTGTCGCGCACGCGGGTAGCGGCCTCGGCCGTGTCAGCGGTTGCCCGTCCCTGACCCGCACGGGTGCGGGTGGTGCTTCCATCGCTCTGGTGGGGAACGGGCCGCTGACGCGGTGACCCGGTGCGGGTCTTGAGGCCGTGCCCGAGAGCGCGGCGACCGATCGCGACCGCGGCACCTTCGTGCCGGGTCGCGGGAACTGTGGGGGCCGACAGTGCCTGCTGCCAGGACGCGCCGCCATGCTTGGAGGTGTATCGGGGGTCGACCGCGATCACAGCGAGGCCTTGGGTGGCTGCCATCGCGACGATCCGGTCCTTGAACTGGGTGGTTGGGAACCCGGCGATGGTGTGGCGGAACGCCTTGCGGCGGCCGAACTTCTCGCGGGTCTTGTCCTCGGCGAAGTCGAGGTCCTCGACCGCGACCGCGGTCGCGCCGGTGGCCTTGGCGTGTTCGAGGACCGTTGTGATGGCCGCGCGCAGCCTCCCGTCCCGGGTCGGCTTGGACGCGTCGGCGAGGTCGAGCGGCAGCCGGCGTGGGCGGCCGACCGGGTTGCCCGAGACGTCAACGCGGATGGTGGCGAGATGGTCGGCGTTCAGGTCGACCCCGACCACGCCTCCGGCCCGAGCCTGGGGCAGGGACACCCCGGTGGCCGCGGGCCGCACCCAGGAGACACGCAGGAAGACGCGCTCTCGTCCCCGACGGTCGGCCGAGGGCTGGATGTCGAGTCGGACCGCGGCCCGGTCCTCCAGCCGCCGCTCGAGCTCGACGCCGCGCTGGTGCAGCCTCACCGGGTGGCGCAACGTCACGCGGGTGCCGACGCCGAGTCGTTCGGCGACCGGAGTCGGGACCGACACCGTGAGCAACCACGCGCCGCCCGCTCCACGCTGCAGAGTCAGGCACGGGTTCCCGCCCGGCTTGCCGGTGTTGCCGGCGCAGCCGAGCCAGTGCCGGGCCTCGGTCCACGACCGCCGCCACTGCTCGGCGGTGAGTCCGGCCTGCTCGAGGCGGTGTCGGGTCCCGGCCAGGCGTCGGCCCCCGTAGACGACCGGAAAGTCCTTCGCCGCGAGCCGGGCCTCCACCCGCGCCAGCTCCGCAACACGGGCCGCCAGCCGGCGCTGCTTCTGCCAACGTTCGGTCGGCGTGGCGTACCCGTCCCGGCAGGACTCGCAGCCCCGCCGCAGGCCGCACCCGCACACCGATCGCGCAGTCGCGGCAATCCGCCGCTCCAGCGTCACGATCGCCCGCCGCAGCCCGGCGCGGTGCCGCCACAGCTGCTCCTTGGCCGCCTTGGTCGCGGCGTCGTTGTCTACACAAATCGTGCCCGCATACCGAGAGTGGATCCCGAACGCCTCCACGAGCACCTTGTACCGGTCGTTCGCGTTCTCCCCACGCCGCGCCGCGGCCAGGTCGGTGTTCCGCGCCCGGGTCAGGTGCGCGCCCACCGCGGCCAACAACCGCTCCTCGGCGGGATCCAGGCGCAGCCGCGTCCGGACCGACACACCCCGCGGCACGGCCACCACCCGAGTCGGGCTGCGCGGACGGGACGTGGACATGAACAGGACTGTGCCACCGACCACGGACACTTCCACTCAACTACCAACGCTTGCTGCCGAACCGATCTTCGGCTGAGCCGGGCTCGACACCGCGGCCGGTGCACCGGACCAGTCGGGCTCCTGGCGGGTAACGACTTCCGTAGGGCCCCCCGGCGTGTGATCGTGGAAGGGTCACACGCCGGGAGGTGCGCCGATGAGCGGCGCGGTTTACGAGAGGGTCGAGTACGCCGGAACGGGCGACCGGCGTCAGGCCGCTCCGCACCAGCGCCTTGTTCTCGCCGCTGTTGTCGTCGCCACCCTCTCGATGATCGCCTGGCCGCTCTTGGGGGCAGTGCTCGGGCTCGGGGGACGCCTGGGCGGCCTGACCACGGACGAGGCCTTGCTGACGCCGACCGCGCGCCGAGTCCTCGACGAGCTGCCCGGCGCGTACACGGTCGGCGGGATGGTCGTCGTACCGGACATGTCCGCCTCTGGTTCCGAGTGGGCGAACGCGGTGCCGCCCGACCTCGTCGACGGCGCCATGGTCGACCTCGGCGTGCGAGGGCTCGCGGCGCCGAGCTACCTCCCGTCCAGGGGTGCGGCGCCCAGCTGGCTGTCGGAGGTCGGGACCGGCGACAAGGTGTTCAAGGACGTCGGCAACCTGTCCTTCGCCTGCACACGCTGGCCGGGCGCCGAGAGGTGCACCGGGTCGCTGCTCGTGGAGCACGGCGACGAGCACTTCTACTACCAGTCAGGGCTGAGCCTGGTCGACTCGCCCGAGCAGGTGCGAACCCTGCGGGTGCTCGACCTGGGCGTGCCCACGAACCTGGTGATGGGCGTCCTGCCGCAGGGTGCGACGTTCGCCGCGGCCGCCGTCGACGGGGAGAGCGGTCCGCGCCAGCTGCCGGTGAACGTCAGTGCACCCGGCGCGGTCGGTGGCGCCACGTTGTGGTGGGTCTCGGCGCGGTCGCCGGTCGAGTCCGTGATGTTCCTCGACGACCACGACCGTGTGCTGGGGCGGGTCACACCTGGGGCGTGACCGTGCGCTTGTGGTGACGCGTGGTGGGTACCCCTCCGCCGAGGAGGGAGCCTCACATGAGCCATGCACACAACGGGAACCCGTTGGCTCTCGTCACGGGAGCCTCGACCGGGATCGGCTGGGCGCTCGCCCGGCAGTTCGTCGACCACGGCTATGACGTGGTCATCGCCGCTGACGACGAAGCGGTCTTCGACGCCGCGGCGGGACTCGAACGAGGAGGCGTCTCGGTCGTCGCGGAGCAGGTCGACCTGGCGACCGAGAAGGGCGTCATGCAGCTGTACGAGACGGTGGCCGGCATCGGTCGACCCGTCGCAGCCGCGGCCCTGAACGCCGGCGTCGGCGCCTCGGGTCACTTCCACCGCACGCCGCTCGAGGCGGACCTGGAGGTCGTCGACCTCAACGTGCGGTCGGTGGTGCACCTGTCGAAGCTGCTGCTGCCGCCGATGGTCGAAGAGGGCCAGGGCCGGCTGCTCTACACCGCGTCGATCGCAGCCTTCGGCCCCGGGCCGTACCACGCGACCTACGCCGCGTCGAAGGCGTTCGTGCACCTGTTCGCCGAGGGTCTGCGGCACGAGCTGCGCGGCACAGGAGTGACGGTCACCTCGCTGATGCCGGGGCCGACCGACACCGCCTTCTTCGACCGCGCGGAGATGCGCGACACCCGGATCGGCCAGATCCCCAAGGACGACCCCGACCTGGTCGCACGGCAGGCCTACGAGGCGATGATCGCCGGTCGCCACCGCGTCGTCGCCGGATCCGTCCTGAACCGCATCCAGGCCTTCGGCGCGAGCTTCGTGCCGGACCGGATCAAGGGTCACGCCCAGGCGTTCCTGACCAAGCCGCAATCTGGGAACCGCTGACCGCTCCAGCCGCTGGTTGAGCCGACGGGCGTCTGCTCAGGAAGCGAGGTCGACCGAGAGGGCGCGGTGGTCCGACAACGGCAGGTCGTGGACGTTCGTGTCCACCACCTCGCCGACGTCGCCGTGGGCCAGCACGTGGTCGAGCTGCTCACGCGGTTCATGGGCGGGGAAGGTGTCGTAGGCGACCAACGGGGTCATCGCGGTGATCGCCCGGGCGCGCGCCAGCGACATGTTCAGGTCGCCCACGAGGAGCATCGGCTCGGTGTCCTCCAGCGAGCTGACGACCGTGCGCAGCTGGTGCCGGCCCCACCAGTTGACGAACGACAGGTGGGCGTTGACGACGGTCAGCTCTCGATGGGGAGCCTTCACGCGGGCGGCGACGGCCACCCGTGGCTCGTCGCGGACCAGGACCGGACGGCGGCTGCCGCGGAACCACATCGGCACCCGGGTCGGCGTGCTGGCCAGACGGATCACCTCCCACGACAGGACGGGGTGCCTGCTGAGCAGGGAGATGCCGTAGGCCGCCGAGTCGGGCTGCTCGTCACCGGTAGCCGCCATCCAGGTCGCACCCGGGCTGCCAGAGAGGGCCGCGACGAAGCGGTGCTCCACCGCTCCCATCGCCTCGGCCGCGACGGCGGTCAGGTCTGCGTTGGCCGAGCGGGGCTGGTTGCGGTCGACCTCCTGGAGTGCGAGGACGTCGGCGTCGAGGCTCTTCACCGCCGTGGCGAAGCGCTCGATGTCGACCTTGTCGTCCGCGGGGGAACGTCCGTGCAGGATGTTGAAGGTCGCAACGCGCATATATCCCTCGTTCCCAGGTAAGGCCTCGTTAGTCCTGCGACCCGCTGGGTAAATCCTGTGCCATGGTGCTGGCGGAGCAGGAGAACATGCGCGAGGCCCTCAAGCGCGTCGCGGTGGCGCTCAAGCAGAGCGGGATCCCGTTCGCCTTGATCGGCGGGTACGCGGTCTGGGCACGCGGGGGTCCCGAGCCGGACCACGACGTCGACTTCATGGTCTCCGACGAGGACGCCGCCAGAGCCGCCGAGATGCTGGCCCAGGAGGGCTTCCAGGTCGTGCAGCCGCCCGAGGACTGGCTCTTCAAGGTCTTCAGCGACGACGCGATGGTCGACATCATCTTCAGGGACGCAGGCACTCCGGCGACCCGAGCGGTCGTCGAGGACGCCGACGAGATCGAGGTGCTCTCGGTGCTGATGCCGGTGCTGTCGGGCACCGAGCTGCTCATCCAGAAGCTGCACGCGCTCGACGAGCACATGTGCGACTTCGGCCGGCTGCTCCCGGTCGCCAGGGCTCTTCGCGAGCAGGTCGACTGGCCTCGCGTGCGCAAGGAGACCCAGCAGAACGACTTCGCGGTCGCCTTCCTCGTCCTGCTCGAGCGGCTCTCGATCATCGACCCGCTCTGAGGTCCCGCCTCAGGTCCGCCCTGTGTGCTCAACCATTCCCGGCCTCCCTGCGTATGTGATGTCGTATGCAGGCACCTGAGGCAGGAGACCGATGAAGCGCAGCGCGCGTGACGACGACTTCGACGAGTTCGCCTATGCGGCGTGGCCTCGTCTGCGCTGGTCGGCGTACCTCATCACCGGCGACCAGCACCTGGCCGAGGACCTCGCCCAGACCGCGTTGGTCAAGACCTACGCCGCGTGGAGCCGGGTACGTCGAGACGACGCGCACGCCTACGCCCGGAAGGTGTTGGTCAACGCCAACATCGACCGGCTTCGGCGGCGTCGCTTCACCGAGGTCGGTGACGAGTCACTGCCGGCGTTGCCGGGGGCGTCGGACGACGGACGTGTGGACGACCGGGACGAGCTCGCCCGCGTGCTCGCGCCGCTGAGCCCCCGCGAGCGCAAGATCGTCGTGCTCCGGTACTACTTCGACCTCTCCGAGGACGCCGTTGCCACCGAGCTGGGCGTGTCCATCGGGACGGTCAAGAGCACGGCCTCCCGGGCCCTGGCCAAGCTGCGTGACATGCCTGCTGCACATCGAGAGACGACCACGAAGGGGACGGTGTGACATGCAGGTGGAAGAGCTCACCAAGATCATGCGCGACAGCGAGTCCGCACACGCAGCGACGTCTCCGGACCTCGCGCGCATCCGGTCGCGTGGACGGCGACTGCGGTGGGGGCGTCGTGCCGCCGTGACAGGGGTGGCAGCGGCGACGCTCGCCGCGGTCGCCGGAACGGCATTCACCGTGGGCGGAGGCCCCGGCACCGAGCGGGGGCGCATCGCGTCCGAGGAACTCGAGCCCCGTCGCGGAGCGCGCGCTGGCCGAGATCCCGGGGGCCTACCGCGTGGACGACACGGTGTTCGTGCCCGAACGGCCGGGACCGGGAATCACCTCCGAGGGGCCGCTCGCGCCACGGCAGATCCACGGGGAGGTGGTTGCGCTGACGGTGGACGGCTACAGCGACATGGGCTACCTGACGGACGGCTCGCAGTTCCCCGACTGGCTGCGCAAGGCCCCCTACGCGAACGAGTGGGACGACCCGGTGCGCGCCGACAACGGGCCGCTGAGCCTGGCCTGCGTGAGCTGGCAGGACAACCGTCGCTGCGGGCTCTCGACGATGGTCCAGGGAGCCGACGGGTCGTACTACGCCCTCGGCGGCCTGAGCGGCACTGACAGGTTCATGAAGCCGGGCGCCGGCATGCAGGTCTTCATCGACGAGGACCACCTCGACGGCACCCTGTCCGTCGTGGGAGGCCTGCACGGCACGGAGGTCGCCGAGGTCGAGCTGCTGCTCGTGGACGGCACGCGATCGCCTGCTGACCTCTCGCACGCCGTCGTCGAGGGCAACACCGTGTTCTGGGCCGAGGTCCCGGGCGACGTAGCCCGCGTGACCGCCTACGACTCTGACGGCAAGGTCGTGGACGAGCACAAGATCAAGCCCTGCGACGACCCCGTGGACTGCGAGGTTCGCTGACCTGGGGACAGACGGCCGGTCATGGGGGTGGCCCTGCGTAGGGTCGCCTGTATGACTTCGCCAGGGACAGGCACAGGCACGGGTACGACGACCAGGGGGCTGTCGCAGGAGCGGGCTGCCGTCGCCGGCCGGGTGATCGCCGCGATGGCCGGCCCCGACGCGAGGCTCCGCGACGACCAGGCGGCGGCGGTGGCTGCGCTGAGCGAGGCGGCCGCCCGGGTCCTGGTCGTGCAGGCCACCGGCTGGGGCAAGTCCGCGGTCTACTGGGCGGCGACCGCGATCCGGCGCAGCGAGGGCCACGGGCCGACGCTCGTCGTCTCGCCGCTGCTCTCGCTGATGAGGGACCAGGTGGCCGCGGCGGCACGAGCCGGACTGAGTGCCGCGACGCTGAACTCCTCCAACATCGACGAGTGGTCGGCGATCGAGTCGGCGCTGCGCGGCGGGGAGCTCGACGTGCTGCTCGTCTCTCCCGAGCGGCTGGCCAACCCGGGCTTCGGCAGGCGGGTGCTCGACGGGCTGGCGGGGAGCCTCGGCCTGCTCGTGATCGACGAGGCCCACGCGGTCTCCGACTGGGGCCACGACTTCCGGCCCGACTACCGGCGGGTCTCGGACGTCCTCCAGCGGCTGAACCCTGACACTCCGGTCCTCGCGACGACCGCGACCGCCAACGCCCGGGTGACCGACGACGTCGCGGCGCAGCTGGGGGAGTCGACGCTCGTGCTGCGAGGTGCGCTGGCGCGAGCGAGCCTCGAGCTCTCCGTCGTGGACCGGCTGAGCCCGCTGGAGCGCTACGCCTGGGTGGTCGACCACCTCCCGCGGATGCCGGGCTCGGGCATCGTCTACACCCTGACCGTCGCCGACGCGGAACGGCTCACGGCGGCGATCCGCGAAGTGCATGGCAACGACGTCCCGGTCGCGGCCTACACGGGTCAGCTCGAGGCATCGGTCCGGCACGAGCTCGAGGACGCCCTGCGCGACAACCGGCTCAAGGCGCTCGTGGCGACCTCGGCGCTCGGCATGGGCTACGACAAGCCGGACCTCGGCTTCGTCGTGCACGTCGGGGCGCCGCCGTCGCCGGTGTCCTACTACCAGCAGGTCGGCCGTGCCGGGCGAGCCATCGAGCATGCTCACGCGGTGCTGCTGCCGTCGGAGGCCGACGCGGGCGTGTGGGACTACTTCGCGACCGCGACGATCCCTCGCCCCGAGCAGGTGGAGCGGGTGCTCGCCGTGGTGCCGGTGGGGGAGCCGGTCAGCGTGGCGGCCGTCGAGGCCCAGTCCGGCGTGCGTCGCGGCCGGGTCGAGCTGATGCTCAAGCAGCTCGCCGTCGACGGTGTGGTCGACCGCGTCGAGGGCGGCTGGACGGCGACGGGGCAGCCGTGGAGCTACGACGCCGACCACTACGACGGCATCGTGGCCGTGCGCCGGCGTGAGGCCGACATCATGCGGGCCTACACCCGTGGTGAGCGCTGCCTGATGCAGCTGCTCCAGGAGTCCCTCGACGATCCCACGGCCGAGCCGTGCGGCCGCTGCTCGGTCTGCCGCGGGACGCTGCCCGAGGCGTTCGCCGGGGCGCCCTCGACGGAGACCGTGGCTGCGGTGACCCGGCTCCTGCGCGGACAGGTCCACGTCGTGGAGCCCCGCAAGATGTGGCCCGGGGGAGCGTTCGGTTCACGCGGCCGGATCCCCGCCGAAGAGACGCACGCCCCGGGGCGGGCCCTCGTCTTCGCCGACGCCCCCGAGTGGCGCGAGACGGTGGCCGCGATCTTCGCCCGCGACGCCGCGGCGCCCGAGGAGGTCAAGGACGCCTGCGTGCGGCTGCTGTCCGGGTGGCGCAACGACTGGCCCGCCCGCCCCGAGGTCGTCGTGGACCTGCCGGCGGCGGGCTTCCCGACGCTCACCCGCGACATCGCGGACCACCTCGCGTCGGTGGGCCGCCTCGCCCGGACCGGGCTGCGGGTCGGAGGCGGACCCGATGCCGAGGCGGTGCGCGAGATGGGGTCCGCCGAGGAGGCCGCGATGTGGCGAGACCGTCTCGCCCTCGACGACCCGCAGGCCGTGGTGGGCCAGTGCGTGCTCCTCGTCGTCGACGCCACCTCGTCGCTGTGGCCCGTGACAGTGGCCTCGGCGCTCCTGCGACGGTCCGGAGCGGCCGTCGTACTCCCTCTCGTCGTGCACCGCAGGCCCTGACGCCGAACGCCCGTTGGCAGACCGCGGCCGAGTCGGCCGGAGTGTGCGGCGGTGCAGACCGGAGACCGAGTGCGCCGGAGTCGCGACCTGCCACGTGCCGTCAGTCGCATACTCGGAACCGGGAAGGGAGGCAGGGTGGTCGTCGCGATCAACATGCTCGGGCCGTTCCAGGTCGTGCTCGAGGGTCGCCCCGTGCCCGAGGACAGGTGGAACCGGCGCGATGCCGCGAGCCTGGTCAAGCTGCTGGCGCTTCGGCGAGGCAGGCAGCTCCACCGCGAGCAGGTGATGGATCTCCTCTGGCCGGACCTCGGCGTCGAGGAGGCGGCGCCCCGGCTCCACAAGGCCGCACACTTCGCGCGCAAGGCGGTCGGCCGCGCCGACGCGGTCGTGCTCCGCGGCGAGATGGTCTCCCTGCTCCCGGGCGTGCCCGTGGCCGTCGACGTCGACGACTTCGAGAAGGCTGCACGAGAAGCTCTGGCGGACGGCTCGGCGACGCAGGCGACGGCCGTGCTGGACAGGTACCCCGGCGAGCCCCTGCCGGCAGACCTGTACGCCGAGTGGGCGAGTGAGCCTCGTGAACGCCTCACGACGCTGCGACACGAGCTGCTGAGGCAGGCACACCGATGGCGTGAGCTGGTCGAGCTGGATCCGGTCGACGAGGACGCACGTCTCGAGCTGATGCGAGAGCTCGCCGGCGCCGGCGACCGACGCGGAGCCCTTCGGCAGTTCGAGGTCCTGGACCGGGCGATGCGCCGTGAGCTCGGTGTCGGGCCGGGAGCCGAGGCGACCCGCCTGCGCGCGGAGCTGATGGACGCGCTGCGGGGCCAGGGCAGCATCACACCCGCCGACGAGGCACGGCTCGAGCAGGAGATCAGGTTCTGCAGGACCGAGGACGGCGTGACCATCGCCTATGCCTCGTCCGGGAGCGGTCCACCTCTGGTCAGAGCGGCCAACTGGCTCACCCACGTCGACCACGACTGGAACAGCTCCGTGTGGCGGCACTGGCTCGTGGACCTCTCGCAGAAACACCGGCTGGTCCGGTACGACGAACGGGGCTGCGGTCTCTCGGACTGGGACATCAAGCCGCCGACGTTCGAGAGCTGGGTGCACGACCTCGAGGCAGTCGTCGACGCCGCCGGGCTGGACAGGTTCCCCCTGCTCGGGGTCTCGCGGGCCGGCCCGGTGGCGATCGCCTATGCGACGAGGCACCCGGAGCGGGTGACCAGGCTCGTGCTCTACGGCACCTACGCCCAGGGCCGGATGGTCCGGGCGACCGACGAGGAGCAACGTCGCATGCACCGGGTCCAGGTCGAGCTGGCAAGGCTCGGCTGGGGCCGCGACGACCCGGCGTTCCGGCAGGTGTTCACCTCACAGTTCATGCCCAAGGCGTCACGGGAGCTGTGGGACGAGTTCAACGAGCTGCAGCGCAAGACGGTCTCGGCGGAGAACGCCGCCCGGATCCTCGACGTGGGTGCCTTCGTCGACGTGACGAAGGCGGCGGCGAGTGTGCAGGTGCCCACCCTGGTCCTCCACAGCAGCGACGACCGCCGGGCACCCTTCGAGCAGGGCAGGCTGTTGGCCTCGCTCATCCCCGACAGCCGCTTCGTCGCGCTCGAGAGCAGCAACCACATCCTGCTCGCCGACGAGCCGGCCTGGCCGGTCTTCCTGCGCGAGGTCGAAGCGTTCCTCGCCGCCTGAACGGTCAAGGGCGACAAGGCGTCATCGGCAGTTCCCACGCCGTCGCCAAGGAGTCTCCTCGCTGCCACACTGACACTGTTGAGCCTCACCTCAGGAGGACCGATGGCCTCGATGGATGCCCCTGCTGTCGATGAGCGGGCCGCCGCCCGCGCCTGGGAACGACTCGCCATCGTCACCGGGACCAGCGGTCTGGTGGGCCTGGTCCTGCTGTTCGTTCCGGTGATCGCGATCAGCACCCTCGGGGAGCCGCCGTTGGAGGCGACCACTGCCGACGCCGCGGCGTTCATCCGCAACGCTGCCGATGCCGGGTGGGTCGACGCCGCCGAGGCCGTCGGCGCCATAGGCATGCTGGCGATTCTCTGGTTCATGGTGGGACTGTCGCTCGTACTGCGTCGCGCCGAGGGAGAGCCGCCGTGGCGGTCGACGATCGCCCTCGTCTCCGGCGTCCTGGTCGCGTCGTACGTCGTGCTTGACGCGAGCTGGGACGCCGCCGTGCATCGAGGCGACCAGATCGACCAGAACCTCGCGGCCTACGCGTTCGACGTGGGCAACATCGGATTCACCAACGTCTGGCTCGCCATGGCCAGCTTCGCGGTCGCGGTCGGCTGGGTGGTACTCGCCGCGGGACCGTTCGCGCGCTGGACGGGATGGTGCGCGGTCCTCAGTGGCATCGGGCTGGTGGTCGCCCGTTTCCTCTGGACGGTGGAGGGCGCCTGGTTCGTGCCGTACGCGTTGTTCTGGGTCTGGGTGGTCGCGGTCTGCATCTACCTGCTACGGCGTCCCGGCCTGGTCACCCGCTCCCGCGCCAGGAGCTGACGCTCAGCATGCCGTGCCCCCGTCACGAGGCAGGTCGGTGCTTCCGTCACGAGGCAGGGTGAGCGTGAAGCAGGTGGAGCCGGGCCGCGAGCTGACCTCGAGGTCGCCGCCGTGCGCCGTGCTGATGGCCTGGGCCAGTGACAGCCCGAGACCTGAACCACCGGAGTCCCTCGTCCGCGAGGAGTCGCCGCGGGTGAACCGCTTGAACACGCTGCCCTGCAGATGACCGGGGATCCCCGGCCCGTCGTCGTGCACGGTCACGACCGCAGGTCCGCCGTTGGCCCCGTGCACACCGACCGTGACCGTCGTACCGGGTGGCGTGTGCCTACGAGCATTGGCGAGCAGGTTGGCGACCACCTGGTGGAGCCGGCGCTCGTCGCCGGTGACCGCGACCGGCTCCTCGTCGAGGTCGAGCATCCAGCGATGCCCGGGGGCTACGACGCGGGCATCGGCCACGGACTCGAGGACCATCTTGGTCAGGTCCACCTCGTTGCGCTCCAGCGGCCGACCGGCGTCCAGCCGAGCCAGGAGCAGGAGGTCCTCCACGAGCGAGGACATCCGCGAGGCCTCGGACTCCACTTTCCCCATCGCCTGGGTGAGCTGCTGGACGTCCGAGGGCGAGGTCCGCCGGCTCAGCTCGGCGTACCCCTGGATCGTCGCGAGAGGCGTGCGGAGCTCGTGCGAGGCGTCGGCGACGAACTGGCGCACCTGCTGCTCGCTGCGGTGTCGTGCGTCGAGAGCGGCCTCGACGTGCCCCAGCAGCGTATTGAGGGCGGCACCGACCTGCCCGACCTCCGTGCGTTCGTCGGTGAGGCGCTCCGGAACACGAGCCGTCACGCCGATCTCCCCCTTGGCCAGGGGAATGGCTGCCACCTGGTGCGCGGTACGTGCGACCTCGTGGAGCGGTCGGAGCTGCCGCCGTACGACGACCAGGGCGATCCCACCCGCCGCGGCGACGCCGAGCGCCGTGAAGAGTACCTCCCAGGCGACGAGGCTCCCGACGGTGTTGTCCACCGCTGCCGTGGGCAGGCCGGTCACGAGAGTCATCGAGCCGAGGTCCGACGCCTTCACGCGGAAGCTGCCGAGGCCTGGGAGCTCCACGCTGTGCGGCTGCTCGTCGGTCGACACCGTGCCGAGGCTCCCCAGGTCACTCGAGGAGAGCGCGCGTCGGCCGCCGTTGTCGGTGATGACGTAGCCAGCCGCCCCGGTGGGGGTGATGTAGGCCGTCAACGTGCCCGCGCCCTGACCGAACGCGTCCTCGACCTCGGGGCGCTCGGGGTGGTCCTCGCCCTGCTCGCCGTCGTGCGACTCCCGGGGGGCTCCTTGCGCCAGCGCGCGGTAGGCGCGTGCGTGGGACTGACCCACCTCGTTGTCCAGCTTGCCGGTCAGGTAGGAGCGGATGCCGACCGTCGTCGCCGCGGCGATCAGGAGGCTGATCAGCGCGACGAGGCCGACCGCGGTGACGACCAGGCGCGCGGTCAGCGACGACGGCCCGACGCGGCGCACCTCAACCCGCCGGCTTCAAGACGTACCCGGCGCCCCGCATGGTGTGGATCATCGGCTCGCGTCCCGCGTCGACCTTCTTGCGCAGGTAGGAGATGTAGAGCTCGACGACGTTCGCCTGGCCGCCGAAGTCGTAGTTCCAGACCCGGTCGAGGATCTGCGGCTTCGACAGCACCCGTCGCGGGTTGCGCATGAGGAACCGCAGGAGCTCGAACTCCGTGGCGGTCAGGGTGATCTCCTGGCCCCTGCGGAAGACCTCGTGGCTGTCCTCGTCGAGCGTCAGGTCACCGACCTCGAGCACCGAGCTCGTCCGACGGCTGGTCGCCCCGGCGCGGCGCATCAGACCCCGCAGGCGGGCGACGACCTCCTCGAGGCTGAAGGGCTTGGTGACGTAGTCGTCGCCTCCGGCCGTGAGCCCGGCGACGCGGTCCTCGACCGCGTCCTTCGCGGTCAGGAACAGCACCGGTACGTCGGGCCGGTGGCTCCGGATGCGTCGCAGCACCTCCAGCCCGTCGAAGTCCGGCAGCATGATGTCGAGCACGACAGCGTCCGGCTGTACCTCCTTGGTCAGGGACACCGCCTTGGAGCCGGTGTGCGCGATGCGTGTCTCCCAGCCCTCGTAGCGCAGAGCCATGCTGAGCAGCTCCGCGATGTTGACCTCGTCGTCCACGACGAGCACTCGGATGGGGCTTCCGTCGGGCCGCGTCAGCCGGCCGTTCTCGCTGTCCACACCACGAGCATGGCCCTGGAGACCGCTGGATGCCTGTGGGTTTCCTGTGATGTTGCTGTGGGAGGCGGCAGGTCCTCAGGTGGTGCCGCCGCCCTCCTGGTCATCGTCTGAGCCCATCGGCGGTTGCCCGCCAGGCATCCCGTGGCCGTGGTGGTCGCCGTGGTGGTCCCCGCCCCGTTCGCCGGGGCCACCGAAGCCCCCGTGACCGGGCTGCTCCTCAGCGGTGACCTGGAACGACTTGTCCACCTCGACGGTGACAGGGGTGCCGTCGGCCTTGGTCAGGTGAGCCTCGTACACCCCGTCGGAGTCGCTCTCGACACGCACCACCGTGGCACCTGGGTACTCGGCGAGAGCTGCCGCCTTCACCTTGGCGGCGATGTCGTCGGAGAGCAGCTCCTCGTCGGCTCGCTGCGGCTGCGACGGGTCGGCCTGCTGGCCCATGTACCTGCCCCCGAAGTCGTCGGGAGCTGTTGTCGGCCGCGTGCCACTGTCGGTGTTCGCGGCTGTCGCGGAGAGCGTCCCGGCGAGGACACCACCGGCGACGAGGCCGGCGAGACCGACCGCGCCGGTCTTGAGCCGTTTGGCTGTCGCGAAGTTCTTCATGGTCTCCAGATCCCTTCTAGGACACGACCCTCTGCAGGGCCTGTGACACGACGTTGACGCCCGTGTCTGTCGGGAGGCTGGACTGAACCTGTGAGCCGGCTGCGGCTTCTGGGGCCCTGAAAGCCCAAGGAGGGCCGCCCCCATCGGACGGGACGGCCCTCCTGGGGCGGACGAAGGTCAGCGAGCCTTGCCGCCCTTGCCGCCCTTGGTCTTCGTGGGAGAGACCGAGCCGGCGCCGGTGTAGGCGGTCGCGGCCGCCGCGTCGACGATGCCGTGGCCGTAGGACGTCGTGAAGACGCCGGTGCCCGCGCCGGGGGTGCGGGCGGTGTCGATGAGTGCCGACTTCACGTTGTCCAGGGTCCGACCCTGCGCGAACAGGAGCGCCGCGACACCGGCGACGTGCGGGGTCGCCATCGACGTGCCCGCGTAGTAGTCGTAGTCGCTCTGCCCGCACGCCGCGTTGCCGGTGCCCTGGGGCACGGTGGAGACGATGTCGTCCTCGCAGAAGACGAGACCCGCGCCGCCGGGTGCGGCGACCGCGAACGTGTCGGGCTTGACCGCCCCGTTGCTGAACCAGCTCGGGGTCTCCTCGCGCGTGGTCGAGGTGACGCAGAGTGCGCCGTCCTCGAACGAAGGCGTGTCGCAGACCGGGACACTCTCGTTGCCGGCAGCGGCCACCACGAGGACGCCGTGGTCGTTGGCGTAGGCGATCGCCTCGGTGACGCTGGACTCGAGGCCGGTGATGGTCAGGGCCTGTGCACCGGGGACCGCGCCGATGCTCATGTTCACGACGTCCGCACCGTGGTCGACGGCGTAGCGGATGCCGTTGGCGATGTCCTCGAACGCGCCGCTGCCCGTCCTCCAGCGCCTTGATCGGCATGATCTTGGCGCCGGGTGCGGTGCCTGCGACGCCGACACCGTTGTTCGCGACCGCGGCGATGATGCCGCTCACGTGCGTGCCGTGGGTGTCGTTCGCCTCGGCGATCCCGTTGGGGCCCTTCCAGTCGCCGTTCCCGCACGACGGGTTGCACTCGATGAACGTCGCACCCGGGACGAGGTTGGCCTTGAGGTCGGGGTGGTTGAGGTCGACACCGGAGTCGACGACCGCGACGACCGCGCCGGCGCCGGTGGTGGTCGCCCAGGCCTGCTCGGCCTTGATCTGGTCCAGGCCCCACTGCTGGTCGCGCAGGGGGTCGTTGGTGGCGGCCGTCGCGGGGGCGGCGACTGCGGCGGCGGCGAGGAGGCTGACGCCTGCGCCGAGAGTGGCGAGGCGGGTCCGCTTCGATGAGCGGGGGAGACCGAGGGACATGCTCGAGCCCTTCTGGGAAGTGGTCCGGAGATACCCCGTAAACGACCCGCGGGGCCCGAGGTCACGTGTGGTCCTGGAGCCCCCCGGGTGCTGCCGGGTGGGCCCTCGGTGTGAGACGTTGTCCAGCGGGTAACTCTGGGTTGCAGGGTGATCGCCACCCGCTCGAGACAGGGGACCCGGGATGAGCACGGACGTGACGACCGCACAAGAGGCTGAGCAGCCGGAGCTGAAACGGGCGCTGGGTCCGAAGCTGCTGCTGCTGTTCATCGTCGGCGACATCCTCGGCACCGGCGTCTACGCGCTCACCGGCGACGTCGCCGCCGAGGTCGGCGGGGCGGCCTGGGCGCCGTTCCTGGTGGCCTTCGCCGTGGCCACGCTCACCGCCTTCTCCTACCTCGAGCTCGTCACCAAGTACCCCCAGGCAGCCGGTGCGGCGCTGTACACGCACAAGGCCTTCGGCATCCACTTCCTCACCTTCCTCGTCGCCTTCGCGGTGATGAGCTCAGGCATCACCAGCGCGTCGACGGCTTCGAAGTTCTTCGCCGAGAACCTCGCCGTGGTCTTCGGCATCGAGGCGGGTACGACGGCCGTGATGGTGATCGCCATGGCCTTCATGGTGCTGCTCGCGATCGTCAACCTCCGCGGCGTCAGTGAGAGCGTCAAGGTGAACGTCGTACTCACCCTCGTCGAGCTCACCGGTCTGCTGATCGTGATCCTGATCGGGTTCTACGCGATGACCCAAGGGCAGGTCGACTTCAGCCGGGTCGTGGTGTTCGAGACCTCCGGTGAGCGGAGCGCCTTCGTCGCGCTCACCGCGGCGACGTCGTTGGCGTTCTTCGCGATGGTCGGGTTCGAGGACTCGGTCAACATGGCCGAGGAGACCCACGACCCGAGCCGCACCTTCCCGAAGGTGATGCTCACCGGCCTCGGCCTCACCGCGTTCGTCTACGTCCTGGTCTCGGTCGCCGCGGTGGCCGTCGTCCCCGTGGGAGTGCTGTCCGAGAGCGAGACCCCGCTGCTCGAAGTGGTGCAGGCGGGTGCGCCGGGACTGCCCATGGACACGTTGTACCCGCTGATCTCCATGTTCGCGGTGGCCAACACCGCCCTGATCAACATGCTCATGGCCAGCCGGCTCATCTACGGCATGGCCAAGCAGGACGTCCTTCCCCGGTCGCTGGCCGACGGTCCTGCCCAAGCGGCGTACGCCCTGGGCGGCGATCGTCTTCGTGACCCTCATCGCGCTGGGACTGATCGTCGGCGTCACCCAGCTGATGGGGGAGGGCACGGTGGAGGCGCTCGGCGGCACCACCGCGCTCCTGCTGCTCGGAGTCTTCACGCTCGTGAACATCGCCTGCCTCGTGCTCAAGCGGACCCATCACGTGCAGCCACGAGCACTTCAGGGCACCCGTGTGGGTCGCCGTGCTCGGCGCGGTCGACGTGCGCGTTCCTGGTCGGCCCGTGGACCGACCGCGACCCGGTCCAGTACCAGATCGCCGGCGTGCTGATCGCCCTCGGCGTGGTGCTCTGGGTCTTCACCTGGCTGTGGAACCGCGGCGCGCGGGCCAAGCGGACCGGCTTCCGGGACGTCGACGACATCAGCCGCTGACGCTCCACGCTCGCTCGCGACGGCGCACTACAGCCGAACAGCCACAGGACCGCGTAGAACGCGAGGACGCCTGCGTACCCGACCTGGGTCCATCGGCGGCCGATACTGCCAGCAACCCCCACGGTCGCCTCGAACACCGCCAGCAGGCCGATGAACAGGACCTGGTTCGGCTCGCGACGTCCCGCCAGGTGTCCGTCACCCACGCGAAGTGGGCCGGGTCCGCGAAGTCGGCGTAGCTCACGTCCGTGGCGAGGTTGACCACGTGCAGGAGTGCGCCGCCGATGACGAAGAGCACGCCGACCGCACCACGTCCGGCGTACTCAGCTCAGGTCGTGGTGGAGGCCGGACTCGCCGTGCTCTCCAGTCGCCCGGGCTCCTCGGCCGGCTCCCATCCCGGTGGGCCGAACATGTAGCCGAGCTTGTGGCGCCAAAGCCGCGCCCGACGGACCTGGCGGATCATCTCGGCGTAGTCGCCGTACTGGAGCTCGAGCAGGTTGTAGGTCTCGACCGGCTTGGTGAGTCCGTACGTCGGACGCCGCTTCTCCTCGGTGAACGTCCCGAACATCCGGTCCCAGATGATGAGGATGCCTGCGTAGTTCTTGTCGAGGTACTCCGGGTCCGAGCCGTGATGGACGCGGTGGTGCGAGGGCGTGTTGAAGACGAGCTCGACCGGTCGGGGGAGCTTGTCGACCATCTCGGTGTGCACGAAGAACTGGTAGATCAGGCTCAGGGAGAACGCCACGTAGAGCGTCCACGGGGCGAAGCCGAGGAACGGCAGGGGCAGCCAGAAGAAGAACTCGAACCATGGGTTCCACTTCTGCCGCAGCGCCGTGCCGAAGTTCATGAACTCCGAGGAGTGGTGCGCCTGGTGCGCGGCCCAGCCGATGCGCACGCGATGGACGAACCGGTGCTGGAAGTAGTAGGCCAGGTCGAGTCCCGGGGATCAGCGCGACCCAGTACCACCAGGCATCGGTGGGCAGTCGCCACTGCGCGACGTGCACGTAGATCGCCGTGTAGATGAAGAAGGTGCCGACCTTGAAGGCGGTCAGGAAGAACGAGCGAGCCCAGGCCCATGAGAAGGCTGGTCTGTGCGTCCTTGCGCAGGTAGCCGGTCACGTTGTCGTCGTGGTCGAGCCACTTCAGCGCAGCCAGCTCGATGCCGATCGTCAGGAGGAAGAAGGGCACGGCGTAGGTCACCGGGTTCTTCATCGGGTCCAGCAGCTCGGACATCGCGTCTCCTCGAGGTGACTCGCGGGAAAGTTACCACCCGGTCACATGGCTGCCTAGACGCCGCTGCCGACCGACCGGCGCAGGACCGCCGGGGGTTCGCCGGCCCTGGGAAGGCAAAGTTTCACCGGGCATTCGGGGCAGGCGAGGACAGACGCCGCGCATCGCCGCCGGGCAAATCGGGCGGGCCATTGTCGGTGGCGAGCCTGCTGGGCTAGACCGGGTTATGGCTACTCCAGGGATGCGTCGGCTCGGGAGGTCGCTGCGTTCCCTGATCTTGCCGATGCTGGTCTTCCTGGTCTTCTGGCAGGTCTTCGAGATCGCGTTGATGGGCCTGTTCTCCTGACCGGGTCCGGATCCCGACCTCGCCCCCCGGTGGAGACCTGCCCCCGACGTACTCTGGACCGGTGACTGCCGTCCCAGATCTCCAGACCCTTCGCGAGCGCGGTGCAGCCCAGCAGCCGACGTGGCCCGACGCAGGTGCCCTCGACGCCGCGGTGACCAAGCTGCGCAGCGTCCCGCCGCTCGTCTTCGCCGGCGAGTGCGACGACCTGAAGACCAAGCTGGCCGCGGTCAGCCGGGGAGAGGCGTTCCTGCTCCAGGGTGGCGACTGCGCGGAGACGTTCGCCGGGGTGACCGCGGACAACGTGCGCAACAAGCTGCGGGTGCTGTTGCAGATGGCGGTCGTGCTCACCTACGCGGCGTCCGTGCCGGTCGTGAAGGTCGGGCGGCTCGCGGGGCAGTACGCCAAGCCGCGGTCCTCGGACACCGAGACCCGTGAGGGCGTGACGCTGCCGGCGTACCGCGGAGACGCCGTGAACGGCTTCGACTTCACCTCCGACTCACGGATCCCCGACCCGCAGCGGCTGGTCGAGATGTACCACGCCTCCGCCTCGACCCTGAACCTCGTGCGCGCCTTCGTCACCGGCGGCTACGCCGACCTGCGCCAGGTGCACACCTGGAACACCGACTTCGTCAGGTCCTCGCCGGTCGGCCGCCGCTACGAGCAGCTGGCGAGCGAGATCGACCGGGCCCTGACCTTCATGCAGGCGATCGGCGCGGACCCCGAGGAGTTCCACCGGGTCGACTTCCACTCCAGCCACGAGGCGCTGATCCTCGAGTACGAGCACGCCCTCACCCGGATCGACTCCCGCACCCAGCTGCCGTACGACGTCTCCGGCCACTTCCTGTGGATCGGGGAGCGGACCCGCCAGCTCGACGGCGCACACGTCGAGCTGCTGTCGCAGATCCGCAACCCGATCGGCGTGAAGCTCGGGCCCACCACCTCGCCCGACGACGCGCTCGCGCTCGCGGAGCGGCTCAACCCCGAGAACGAGGCCGGGCCGGCTCACCTTCATCACGCGCATGGGTGCGAAGAAGATCCGCGACGTGCTGCCCGAGCTCGTCGAGAAGGTGACCGCGTCCGGCGTCCAGGTCGCCTGGGTCTGCGACCCGATGCACGGCAACACGTGGGAGGCGTCCTCGGGCTACAAGACCCGGGCGTTCGACGACGTGATCCAGGAGGTCGCAGGGGTTCTTCGACGTGCACCGCGCGCTCGGCACCTGGCCGGGCGGGATGCACATCGAGCTCACCGGCGACGACGTGACCGAGTGCGTCGGCGGGGGAGAGGCGCTCGCCGAGGTCGACCTCTCCCACCGCTACGAGTCCGTGTGCGACCCACGCCTGAACCGCGTGCAGTCCCTCGAGCTCGCGTTCCTCGTCGCCGAGATGCTGCGCAACCGCACCGCCGACAACGCCTGACCCCGCGCGGGACGTCATACATCCCGGTCGCCATAGCCGCCGGGGCGTATGACCTCCCGCGGGACGTCATACATTCCGGTCGCCATAGCGCGCGGAGCGTATGACGTTGCCACGTACGATCGGCGCGTGAGCGACCAGATGATCGACCTGCGCAGCGACACCGTCACCAAGCCGACCCCGGACATGCGTGCCGCGATGGCGGCTGCCGAGGTGGGCGACGACGTGTACGCCGAGGACCCGACCGTGCTCGCGCTCGAGGAGCGGGTGGCCGCCCTGTTCGGCAAGGAGGCCGCGCTCTTCACGCCGACCGGCTCGATGGCCAACGTCCTGGCCGTCCGCTCCGTGGTCGGCGTCGGGCAGGAGGTGCTCTGCGAGTCCTCGGCGCACATCGCGCGGGCCGAGCTCGGAGCGCACGGCGCGTTCACCGGGCTGACCATGCGGACGTGGACCCACGAGCGCGGCGGCGTGGACCTGGCCGCCGTCGAGTCGTTGTTCGCGCCGGACCTCGGGCCGTTCTTCGTGCCCACCAAGGCGATCTCCATCGAGAACACCCACAACTTCGCCGGCGGCACCGTGCTCCCGGTCGACGACATGAGGGCGCTGCGCGCCTTCGCGAGCTCGGCCGGTGCCGCGGTGCACCTCGACGGTGCCCGGATCTGGAACGCGCACGTCGCCACCGGCGTGGCCTTCGAGGAGTACGGCCGCCTCGTCGACGTGCTCGCGGTCTGCCTGAGCAAGGGGCTCGGCGCACCGGTCGGCTCGCTCATGGTCGGGTCCGCCGACGCCATCGCCGAGGCCAGGGTCTGGCGCAAGCGGATGGGCGGCGGCATGCGACAGGTGGGCATCCTTGCGGCGGCCGGCCTCCACGCGCTCGACCACCACGTCGAGCGGCTGGCCGAGGACCACGCCAACGCCCGCCTGCTGGCCGAGGCCTGCGACGTCGACCCCGCCGGTGTCGAGACGAACATCGTGGTGGTCGACGTACCCGATGCCGCCGCGGTCGTGAACGCAGCCCGCGAGGCCGGCGTGCTGGTCGGAGCGGTCGGCGCCCGGACCGTCCGCATGGTCACCCACCTCGACGTGTCCGCCGAGCAGGCCAAGGAAGCGGCATCGGTGATGGCGGGGGTGCTCGCCGAGGTCGGCTGACGCCGTTTCGGTACGTCGGAGCAGGGGTACGTCGCGGGCATGACCGACCAGGACCTGCTCGCCGTCTACCTCAACGACCACCTCGCCGCGTCGACGGCCGGCGTCGAGCTGGCCCGTCGGGCAGCCAAGGCGCACGACGGCGAGCGCGGCGAGGAGCTCTCCCGGCTGGCCGACGAGATCGCCGAGGACCGGGAGGCGCTTCGCGACCTGATGAGCCGGCTCGACGTCGCGGAGAGCACGGTCAAGAAGGCTGCCGGCTGGGCGGGGGAGAAGGTCGGCCGGCTCAAGCCGAACGACCACCTGGTGAGCCGGTCGCCGCTGTCCGACGTACTCGAGCTGGAGGCGCTGCGGGCCGGCACCGCCGCCAGGATCTGCGGCTTCCAGGTGCTGCGCGCGGTGGCGGTGCACGACGACCGGGTGACCAAGGAGGAGCTCGAGGCGCTCATCGACCGCGCCGACGACCAGGCGGAGCGGCTGTACCGCATCCACCTCCAGCTCGCCCAGGAGAACCTCACCGGCTGACGGCACCTGGCCGGCTGGTCGGGGGCGCAAGCCACGCGGGACCAGGAGGGCCCGCGTGATGCTCACCTGAGCCGGGCAGCCACGACGGTGACGTCGTCGCGCAACGACGTGTCGGCAAGGGCAGCGAGGCCGTCAACCACTTCGCCGAGCGGTTTGTCGCGCAGCTCGGCGGCGCGCTCGAGCAGGCGCGCGATGCCGCGATCGAGATCGTCGTTGCGTGACTCGACGACGCCGTCGGTCACGAGGATCAGCAGCGCCCCGGCGTCGAGGCGGGCGGTGGTCACGGTCCGGTCGAGGTTCCTGACCACGCCGAGCGGCACGCCCGACCCTGCCCCGAGCGCCTCCGTGCTGCCGTCCGGATGCACCACGACAACCGGTACGTGGCCGGCGTTGCAGAGGGTGAGCGTTCCCGAGGCGGGGTCCATGAGCACCGCGGCCGCGGTGACGAACTGGTCTGGCGCGTCGCGGGCCATCATCTCGTCGGCCGCGGTGAGAACGACCTGGGGAGCGGGATCGACGGTCAGGAGGCCACGGATCCCGGCGCGGACCCGGATCATCGTGGTCGCTGCACGCACACCGCGGCCCATCACGTCGCCCACGACGAGGGCGAGCGTGCCGGTCGGGGTTCGGACGGCGTCGTACCAGTCGCCGCCCACGTGCTCGACCTCGTCACCTCCCGGGGCGTAGTGCACCGCGAGCTCGAAGCGTTCGTGTACGGGCAGCGGGCTCGCCGCGAGGCTCGACTGCAGCTGCTCGGCGATGTCGGCGGTTCGAGCTTGGAGCTTGGCGCGCTCGACGGCGAGTGCGCACTGAGACGCCAGTGTGTCGAGAAGCTGGCTGTCCTCGCGGGAGAGAGGGCGCTGCGTGCTCGCCACGAGCGCGTCGCCGCCGGTGACCGTCGAGAGGTCGTCGGGGACCCGGAGCTCGACGCCCCCTCGGACGATCTCCCCTACGCGCGCGAGGCTCGCGGTGAGGACCGCCCCGACCTGGTCGAGCGTCCAGGCGCCGAGGAGGGCAGCGGTCACCTCCTGCAGAAGCAGTGCACGCGCCGCCGCGTCCGCCTCGCGTTCCTGGACCGTCATCCGGTCGGTGATGTCGCGCACGCAGCCGATCGTGCCGGTGGGGTTACCTTCTTCGTCGGTGGTGACCTTGCCGTGCGCCTCGATCCAGCGCATCGTTCCGTCTGGCCAGAACATCCGGTTGCGCAGGACGTACGACGAACGCGCAGCGACCGCGTCCTGGACGATGGCCATGACCCGGTCGTGGTCGTCGGGATGCAGGGTCGCCTCCCAGGCCTCGAAGGTGCCGTCGAACCCGCCGGGCGGCATTCCGTAGATGGCCTCGAGCTGCTCATCCCAGACGGTGACGCCGGTGGCCATGTCCCAGTGCCAGCTCCCGAGCTCGGCGGCCGCGTGAGCCAGGCGGAGCCGTTGCTCACTCGCTGCCGCCTCGGCCTCGGCCTCGCGGACCTCGGTCATGTCCTCCGCTACGACGACGGCACCGACCACGGCTCCGGCACCGTCACGGATCGGGGTCGCCGAGACGGCGGCGAGCAGAGTGCCGCCGAGCGGGCGTCGTACGGACAGGTCGCCGCGCCAGGTCTCTCCCGCGAGGACCGCGTCGAGGTCGAAGGGCGATTCGGAGTTCGGCCCGGAGGACAGCAGCCCCAGGACGTCGCGCCCGAGAAGTCCCTCGGCGTCCGCGGCGTAGGTCTCGGTGGCCGCCTCGTTGACGAACGTGATGACACCGCCGGTGTCGGTGGCCAGGACTGCGAGCCGGATGGCGTGCAGGAGGCGCAGCTCGTCTATGTAGCGCTGCACCTGGGCACCTCCCGACGGGGATCACGCGGTGCGCCCGCGCGTCGGCTCATTGTGTACCCGCGAGTGACATGGCGTGGACGATCCGTCCGCCTTTACCCGCCGTGACCGCCAGGGGAGTCAACCTGACTGGACAACCAGGTCGCGCACGCCACGACGTGACAACCGGCTCAGGAACGCTCGCTCCAGAATCTAGGCCCTGCTGAGCTCGCTCGCGTCGACGCGTCCCACCGCCGGCGGCAGCTGCCGCATGGCCTGGGCGAGGGCGCGCAGGTCGTTGCCGAGCACCGCCTGGGGGCCGTCGCACAGCGCGTTCTCGGGGTCGGGGTGCACGTCGACGATCACGCCGTCGGCCCCCACGGCAACCGCCGCGCGAGACAGGGGTACGACGAGGTCGCGGCGGCCACCCGCGTGGGACGGGTCGACGATGATCGGCAGGTGGCTGGTCGCCTGCACCACCGGGATCGCGGAGATGTCGAGGGTGTTGCGGGTGGCCTGCTCGAAGGTGCGGATGCCGCGCTCGCACAAGACGATGTCGAGGTTGCCCCGCTGGGCGATGTACTCGGCGGCCATCAGCCACTCCTCGATCGTCGCGGTCATGCCGCGCTTGAGCAGCACCGGCTTGCCGGACTCGCCCACGGCCTGGAGCAGCCCGAAGTTGGCCATGTTGCGGGTGCCGACCTGGAGCATGTCCGCGTGCTCGGCGACCATGGCGACGTCGCGGGCGTCGACGACCTCGGTCACCACCGGCATCCCGGTCCGCTCGCGCACGCTGGCCAGGATCTTCAGGCCCTCGAGCCCGAGCCCCTGGAAGGCGTAGGGGGAGGTGCGGGGCTTGAACGCCCCGCCACGGAGCAGGGTCGCTCCGGCCGCCTGCGCCATCTCCGCGGCGGCAAGAGTCTGCTGAGGGGTCTCGACCGCGCAGGGGCCGGCGATGAACGTGAAGGAGTCGGGACCGATCGGCACCTGCTTGTCGCGACCGACCCACACCGTCGACCGTTCGGGATGGTGCTGCCGGCTCACGAGCTTGTAGGGGTCGGAGATCCGGTGGACGTCCGCGACGCCGGGCAGGCTGCGCAGGTTGAGTCCGTGGAAGGAGTCGATGTCACCGACGAGGCCGATGATCGTGCGGACCACTCCCTTGCTGACGAACGCCTCGCCGCCGACGCTCTCGACCCGCTCGACGACGTGGGCGACGTCGCTGTCGGTTGCGTCCGGGGACATCACGACGACCATGGCAGTTCCTCTGTTCTCTGGATCGGTTGCCCCGGCCACGTCGCGGGGGCCAGACATGCGAAACGCCCCTGCGGATGGCCAGGGGCGTCTTCTTGTCTGCGGGCGGGACCTATCGGACCGCCTGCTCGGAAGCCCCGGGCAGGAAGTCGAAGAAATAGGTCCAGCTGCGATGCATGCCAAGAGAGTAACCCCGCGGGTCCACATGCCGGAGCAGATGCCCGGTATGTGGAACGTGGAGCGCCACCGAGATCACCCGGACGGGTGGTCACGCAGGTCGCTGCGGTGCTCGGACTGTTGCAGCGTCTCGAAGGCGACCATCACGATGAGGACGACCGCCACGAGCCCGAGCGTCGCGAGTGCTGGAAGCTGTGCGGTGACGGGGGCGAGGACGACGAGGGCGATGGTCGTGAGGAGGCGGCTGAGCTCGAGCTCGTGCGTGGTGAGCCACTCGAAGCCGACCTGGCCGAGAAGGAAGAGGGCAACCCCGCCGAGGAGCGCGTACAGCGGGACCGCGGCCAGCGGGTCGGTGAGCGTGTGGTGCGAGAAGTCGCCGACGTACTCGAGCACCTTCTTCATGCCCAGCGCGAGGAGCACGATCCCGGCGATGAGCGGCACGTGCAGGAAGGTGTACGCGTCACGGGCCAGGCGTGCGCGGGTGGCCTCGGGTTCTTCCGCGAGAGCGTGCTCCCCGTCGAGCGCGCTCACGTCGAAGTAGGTCCACCACAGCGCGGCCGACACGGCCAGGCCCAGGAACGCCGCGACCACGATCGGCCACGAGACAGGAAGTGCCGCGACCCCGACGCCGATCGCCACGATCGACTCGCCCAGGGCGATGATGATGATGAGGCCGTGCCGCTCCGCGAAGTGGCGCGCCGACCTGAGCCGCCAGCCGGACGCGCCGCCGAGCAGCGTGCCCACGTAGTCCGCGACCAGCGCCGCCAGCCACATCAGCGTCTGCGCCGTGCCGTCGAGCGCAGCGGCGACGAGGAGGAGGGTGGTGCCGGCGACCATCGAGGGCGCGAAACGCAGCACCTGGGCGCGGAGCCCGGGGTCGTCGCGCGATATGACCCAGAACATCACGAGGTGCATCAGCCGGAAGGCGAAGTAGCAGACGGCCAGCACGACCGGTCCGTAGAGCCCGCCGGGCAGGTCGTCGAAGGCCTCGGGGATCGACAGCGCGAGGACGAACATCGGGACCATCGCGACGAGCAGCACCAGACGCACCGACCCCTCGTCGGCGCGGACCACGTTGGAGAGCCAGGCGTAGCCGGTCCAGCTCCACCACAGCAGCGCGAGCACCAGCAGGCCTCGGACGATGCCGTGGGTGGTCAGGTCGTCGGCCATCACGGCGGTCACCTGCGTGAGCGCGAAGACGAAGACGAGGTCGAAGAACAGCTCCAACGGGGTGACCGAGGCATCGGGCGGCGTCGGGATCACCCCGCCACCCAGCTTGAGCCGCGGGACACGGATGGTCATACGGCCATCGTGAGGGGCCGCCGCGGCGCTCGCGCGAACTCCCGCACCCCCGGCGTACCGGATCAGACCAGTGCGGAGGCGCGCAACCGCTCAGTCGCGGTCGAGGACGCGGTAGCGGACCCGGAGCCGACCGCCGTCCTGGATCTCCGAGGACAGCAGCTCGAGCCTGGTCGGCCACTCACGCCCACCGAGCGGGTAGGCGTCGAAGAGCATCGGGGTGTCCCGGCCGCCGATCGCAAAGGGCAGCACCTCGAGGTCGATCTCGTCGACGAGCCCCTGTCGCAGCATCGTGCCCCCGAGGCGGCCGCCACCGGTGCACACGACCGTGCGCACGCCCAGCCGCTCGGCCAGGATCTCGAGCGTGTGCGGCAGTGAGACGTGCTCGCGGCCGACCACCAGGTACGGGATGCCGCGCTCCCGCAGCCGGGCGAGATGCCCTTCCGGCGCTGCCTGAGAGGTCAGCACGAGGGCGTGCCACCCCGCCCACGCCGGGTCCGGCCACTCCGTGAAGCGCAGGTTGACCTGCCCGCGACCGTCGACGACGGCGAACCACCGACGGTCCGGCACTCCGACGACCGCGTCGGGCAGGAAGTGCTCGCCCTCCGAGCGAGGGCCGGCCTCGGGAGGGAAGAGCTCGGTGTGCTCCAGCGACAAGAACGAGCCGCTTCCCTCGAGCAGCAGCTCGGGGTCGTGGGTCTCCCGCGCCCAGGCGTACGGGTCGCCGATACCCTCGGTCAGGGCCGCCCACCGCTCGTCGCCGGCCATCAGGTTCACGCCCGGGGCCAGGGTCAGGCGGCCGTCGACGGAGACGAGGTTGAAGGTCACGACCCTGGGGCGGTCCATCACGACATGGTGACACCGCGATCTCGCCGGGTCAGGGGAAAGCCATGCGGCACTGCCAAGTGGGCAGATACGACGCCTCCGGACGCCCGGAACCTGCCGTTTCTCCCCACTTGCGGAGAGGCGCGGGGGCGACGACCGCCCGGCCCGATCCAGCCGGAGCGCCCTACACCGCGATGTGCGGGACCTCGGCCTCGATCTTGCGCCGTGGCAAGAGCTCCACGGCGAGCATCGCGGTGAGCACCATGAGGCCGCCCACCGCCATCCGCGCGGTCACCGACTCGCCACCGAGCAGCACCGCGAAGAACGCAGCGAAGACCGGCTCCATCGTCATGATGATCGCGGCCCGGGTGGGGGCCAGGTGCGCCTGCGCCCAGGTCTGCCCCGCCAGGGCGAGTGCGCCCGCGAACACCGCCATGTAGACGATCGAGAGCCAGTCGCGGGCGTTGTCGGGAAGCACGACCCCGTCGGGGATGGTGGCCACGAAGCACAGGAGCGTGATGACGACGAGCTGCACGATCGTCATCCCCATCGCGTCACGGGCGCCGGCCCAGGCCCCGAGCCCGACGATGTGCAAGGCATAGAGCACCGCCGCGACCAGGGTGATCGCCTCGCCGTACCCGACGCTGAACCCGTTCAGGGTCAGCACCGCGAGGCCCGCCGTCGCGAGCGCCACCGCGCCCCAGGTCATCGGGGGGATCCGCGTCCTCAGGATCACCGCGGCAAGCAGCGGCGTGCACACGACGTACATCCCGGTGATGAAGCCGGAGACGCTGGCCGGGGTGTGCGCCAGCCCGGCGGTCTGGAGGATCTGCGCGACGCCGTAGAGCAGGCCGAGCACCACGGCGTTCTTCCGCGCGGCAGGTGAGAGGCGGCGCAGGGCGCGGGGCGCGAGCAGGTACAGCGCCACCGACGCGATGGCGAACCGGACGGCGAGGAAGTCGAGGACCGGCACCCGGTCGAGGAGGTCCTTGATGAGGAAGAAGGTCGATCCCCAGCACGCCGTCATCGCGAGCAGGGCCGCCGTGGCGAGCAGTCCCTGCCTGCGGGTGGGGGTCACGGCTGGTCCGGCGCCGGCGACGGTGACCCGGGTACGACGGAGGCGCGGATCTTCTTGAGCAGCGGGAGGTCGGGGTCGTCGAGGTCGCGCGAGCCCGGGGTCTCCAGCACGAACGGCACCCCGGCCGTCGCGGGATGCGCGAAGAGCTCCTCGAACGCGCCGACCCCGATGTAGCCCTGCCCGATCTTCTGGTGGCGGTCCTTGAACGCGCCCCGCACGTCCATGGAGTCGTTGGCGTGGATGAGCCTCAGTCGTCCCGGGCCGCCGATCTCGACGATCCGGTCGACGGTCTGGGTCGCGCCACCGGGCTCGTCCAGCGGCGCGCCCGCGGCGAAGACGTGGCAGGTGTCGAGGCAGATCCCGGCCCTGGGATGGTGCTCGACAGCGTCGAGGTACGCAGCAAGGTCCTCGACGCCGGCGCACAACGACTGCCCCTGGCCGGCGGTCGGCTCGAGCAGCAGCCACGGCCCCGAGTCGCCGAGCGTCTCCAGGATCGGCAGCAGCCCCTCGCGCACCTGGCGCATGGCGGCCTCGGTGCTGCCCTCGGCGACGCAGGACCCGGTGTGCACGACGACCCCCTCGGCGCCGATCTCGGCGGCCCGCTTGAGGTTGTGAGCCACCGAGAGCACCGACTTCTCGTAGGTCGCCGGCGTGGGGCTGCCGAGGTTCACGAGGTAGGGGGAGTGGATGAACGCGCGCATGCCGGCGTCGGCGCACGCCTCCCGGAAGGCCTGGTCGACGGCGGGGTCGCCCTTCGAGAGCGCCCAGCCGCGTGGGTTCCCGACGAAGACCTGGATCGTCTCCGCACCGATGCGCCGTGCCTCGGTGAAGGCGCCCGCGACCAGCCCCTTGCCCACCTTCAGGTGTGTCCCGACGGGGTTCCTGAGGGCAGGCGAGTCGTAGGTAGGTGCGGTGGGCATGCGAGAAGCGTATGTCGCCGCGGGGCTCAGACGAGGAACAGGGTGACGGTGCTGCCCTGGGGTGCCATCGAGCCCTGCTCCGGGTCGGACTGCACCACGAACTCCAGCCCCACGTAGACGTCGCTCTGCTGGATCTGCACCTGGAAGCCCGCGGCCTCGAGACGCTGGGTCGCCTCGTCCACGCCGACCCCGCGCACCTGCGGCACCTCCACCATCACCGGGCCCTTGGAGGCGACCAGCTCGACGGTCTCGCCGCGGAAGAGCGTCCCCGAGCTCGGGTTCTGGGCGATCACGTCGCCCTCGGGGACGGTGTCGCTGTTCTCGCGGGTGACCTTGACCTCGAAGCCGAGCTCCTTGAGCTGCTGCTCGGCCTTGGCCGCGGACTTGCCGGTGAAGTCGGGCACCTCGATCGGCTTGGGCCCCTTGCTCACGACGAGGTCGACTGCAGCGTCCGCCTTGACCTCCGTGCCGGCCGCCGGGTCGGACTTCATCACGACACCCTTGGCGACGGTCTCGCTGAAACGCTCCTTGACGTCGCCGACGACGAGGTTCGTCTTGTCCAGCTGGGCGTCCGCCTCCTCCAGGGTCATGCCGGTCAGCACCGGGACCTGGTAGCGCTCGGGTCCGCGGGAGACGGTCGCGGTGACCGTGCCGTCCTTGAGGATGTTCGTGCCCGGGCCCGGGTCGGTGCTGATCACCGACCCCGCGGTCACGGTCTCGGAGAACTTCTTCTCGCCGACCTCGAAGCCGAGCCCCGCGGCCTCCACCTTGTCGCGGGCCTGCGCGACGCTGAGGTTGATGACGCCGGGCGTGGTCGTGTAGCGACCCATGCCGTAGTACCAGCCGGCGAGGCCGGCGATGGTGGCGAGCAGCAGGACGAGGGCGAGGAGCACCGGCCCGCGACGAGACCTGCGTGGCCCGTCGTCGGAGCGCGACTCGTCGTCGGGGCTCGCGCCCGGACGGGAGGGGCGGGTGGCCGGAAGCAGGCCTGCGCCCGGAGCCGTCGAAGACGGTCGTGCCCTCGTGGTCGTCCGCGTCCACCGCGTGTCCGCTCACCACGGTGGCGGCCGCGGCGCTCGGCACGATCGTGGGAGCGTCGTCGCGGACGTAGTCGATGCCGTCGTCGCTCGCGACGTAAGGGGTAGGCCTGAGGTCCTCGGTGAGCTCCGGGTCGTCGAGGACGCCATGGTCGAGCGCGCCGCGGACCCGGCGTACCTGCTGCAGGAGCACCCGCGCGTCGGCCGGCCGCAGCTCGCGGTCCCGTGCCGTGGCCCGGGCGACGAGCGCGTCGACGTACGCCGGGATCCCGGGGACGAGCTCGCTCGGGGGCGGGACGTCCTCGTGCACGTGCTTGTAGGCGACGTGGATCGGGGAGTCACCCTCGTGCGGCTTCCGGCCGGTGAGCAGCTCGTACATGATCACGCCGGCGGCGTACACGTCCGAGCGGGCGTCGGCCTTGCCGTCCACGACGAGCTCGGGGGAGAGGTAGGACACCGTGCCGATCAGGACGCCGCCGGTCGCGGTGTGCTGGGTCTCGGCGCTGACCGCGCGGGCCAGGCCGAAGTCGGCGACCTTGATCCGGCCGTCGTCGGCGAGGAGGACGTTCTCCGGCTTCACGTCGCGGTGGATCATCCCCGCCTGGTGTGCCGCGGCGAGGGCCGAGAGCACCGGCTCCATCAGCGTGAGCGCCTTCCGCGGGGCCATCGGGGCCTCCTTGCGGATCAGGTCGCGCAGGGTGTGGCCGGGGATGTACTCCATGGCCAGGAAGACCGTGCCGTGGTCGTCGCCCTGGTCGAACACCGCCACCACGTTGGGGTGGGAGAGCCGCGCGGCCGAGCGCGCCTCGCGGACGAAGCGTGCCGCGAAGTCGTCGTCGTCGCCGAGGCCGGTGTGCATCACCTTGAGGGCGCACACCCGGTCCAGTCGAAGGTCGGTGGCCTCGTATACGGTCGCCATGCCGCCGCGAGCGATGCGGGGGCCGACGCGGTACCGGCCGTCGAGCACACGCCCGATCAGCGGGTCCGGCCCGTTCCTGTCCAACACGAGTCCTTCCGGCGGTCGGCCGGCGAGGGGGTCGGGCCGGCGTCAACTTCGGATTTTACGGACTGGTGCCACCCGTGCCGAATTCCTGCCTAGCCCGGGCGTGGCGGGCATCACAGGCCAAGGTGCCGCTCAGGCCGGGTAGTCGCCCCGGTCGAACTGCCGCTTGATGGCGAGGACGTTGGCCACGTAGCGCCTCGTGTCCGGGTACATCCCGTGCCGCTCGCACGCCTGCGAGGCCCTGGTAGTAGCCGGCGACGGCCTTCCGGACCGGCGCCTGCTTCTGCAGCAGGTCGAGCAGCAGGACGCCGGCGGTCGCGTTGTCGCGGACGTCGCGGAGGTTCAGGTCGGTCCCCAGGACACTCGACATCCAGCGCCCCGTCGACGGCATCACCTGCATCGCGCCGATGGCGCCGGCGGAGGAGACGTGATGCATCTGCCACCCGGCCTCCTGCCACGACACCGCCAGCGCGAGGTTGGGGTCGACTCCATGGCGGCGCGCGGTGGCGGTGATGACCTGACGCACCGAGGAGCGGGTGGGGCCGGTCGCGGTGGAGCGGCTGCGGTGCCGCGCAGGCGCCGGCGAGGCGGACGGCTGCGAGCCACGGGCGCGACCGGCCTTCGCCGCTGCGGCCACCACCACCGGGATCTCGATCTGCTCGCCGACCCGGAGGACGGAGCCGTTCCGCTCGATGAGCTCGGCGGTCCAGGCGTGGAACCGGACGGCGAGGCCGCTCGGGGTGTCTCCGGGCCGGACGGTGTAGGACACGATCCTCCGGGCGTCGGGGCTCGCGGTGTGCGAGCCGCTCCCCGCGCCCGAGGTGGACCTCGGGTGGGCTGCCGGGATGTCCAACGACTGCCCGGCCACGATCCGGTCACCTGAGCTGTGCAGGTCGTTGCGGGCGACGAGCCGGTCGACGGTGGTGTCATGGCGCGCCGCGATCTCCGAGAGGGTGTCGCCGGGGCGGACGACGTACTCCAGCGCCAGGGGCATGCCCACCAGCATCATCCCGCCGGCGGTGACGGAGCCGGTGAGGCGACGCCACCGCTCCCGGGAACGGCCGAGCCGGGTGAGCAGCGGAGTGCGGGGGTCCATGAGCGGTCCCTTCGTAGGGTGCGATGGCTGTGCGCCGACGAGGTCGCTGGACGGACCGCCGTGACAGGCACACTGCGGGGCCCGCTTACCCGGTGTGACGAAAGTTAAACGTGGGGGTCCTGTTACGCCTGGGGCGTCAGTCGGCCCGCTGCAGCGCCCTCGGCAGCGGCGCCGCGCACGCGCTCCCGCGGCACGTGCGCATCTGGTCGAGCACCTCGGCGAGCCGGGCGGCCACGCTGCTCATCCGGGGCCTGTCCGCGATGCTGGTCAGCTCGGAGGGGTCTGCGCCGAGGTCGTAGAGCTCCCGCTCCTTCGTGGCGTTCTCGGCGTACAGGTAGCCGGGCGTGCGGACGCCCTGGCTGAAGCGGAGGGCCGAGGGGCCGGCGGGGAGGTTCTCGCGCACGAGGCCGGTGCCCTTCGTCTGCGGCAGCGGGCCGGTCTCCGTGAACACCGCCCGGGTCCAGCCCTCGTCACCGGTGCGGGCCACGTCGAGCATGCTGACGCCGTCCATGACCCGGTCCGTCCGGCCCCCGGCGAGGTCGAGGAACGTCGGGGCGAAGTCGATGGTCATGAACGGGTCATGCCTGACCTCGCCCGCCGGGATGCCCGGACCGGCCATGAGCGTGGGCACCCGCAGCGAGGACTCGTAGGGAAGCCGCTTGCTCTTGAACACCCCGTGCTCGCCCATGAGGTAGCCGTTGTCGGAGGTGAAGACGAGGAGGGTGTCGTCGAGCTCACCGGTCTGCTCGAGCACGTCGACGGTGTGGGCGACCTCCTGGTCGACCACGTGGAGCGACTCCGCGCGCTGCCTGCTGACCGCGGTCAGAGCCTTGCGCTCGGCCTCGTTGAGGGTCGGGTTGCGACGCAGGTACGACGGCTTGTCGCTCATGTCGCGCTCGGCCACCGCGCCCAGTGGTCCGGTGATCCGGTCGTCGAAGAGTCCCACCGCGTCGCGCGGCCGGGCCGGCGTGGTCACCTTCATGCGGCTGCCGTCACCGCGGACCACGCGGCGCGGGTCGTCCTTCTCCTTCGGCCCACCCACGTGCGGGGCGACGTAGGAGGCCCACAGGAAGAACGGCTTGGGGGACCGGGCGAGCTCCTCGAGCATGTCCGCGCTCTGGTCGCCGAAGAGCCGGGTCTGGTAGGCGCCCTGGTTGCCTTGCAGGGTCCCGTTCACGTTCAAGGTGGTGTCGAAGTAGCTGTAGGTGCCGCCTGCCTCCGGCGTGCCCTCTCCGAAGATCTTGCTGACCGACCCGCGCCAGTCCTGCCATCCCGGCGGCACGTAGCGGGAGTCCGCGCTCGAGCCGTCCGGCAGCGGCTCCGTGCCGTAGCCGTTGAGGTACTTGCCCAGGAAGGCAGTCTGGTAGCCCGCCGCCGACAGGTCGGTGGCCATGGTGGAGGAGTCGTCCAGCGCGCTGAAGCCGAACCGTGCCGTGTTGGACCACACCCCGTGGTTGTGGGTGTACTGCCCGGTGACGAAGGACGCCCGGGCGGGGCAGCACAGCGAGTACGGCGAGAAGGAGTTGACGAAGCTCACGCCGCGGTCCTCGATGAGGTGCCGCACGTTGGGCATCCAGGCCAGCTCGTCCTGGCGCATGTCGTCGGTCATGATCACGACGATGTTGGGGCGGTCACCTGGGAACCCGTCGGTCATCGAGCTGCTCACGGCCCCGGCCGAGTCCTCCGGTGCCGGGGACGGTGGCGCGCCGGGTGCCGAGGTGCCTCCGGCGGCGGGTACGACGGTCGGAGCGGCCGTCGTACCGCTCGCCGCGGCTGTCGCGCCGGCATCCGGACCGGGGCCGATCGCACCGACCGGAGAGCCGGCTCCGACGGTGATCGCCGCGGTCACGGCTGCGGCGACCATCGCGATGGACCGGCCTGTGCTGGTCGGCACTCGTTGCTCCCGTGCTGGTCGAGGTCAGGGCACCGTTCATCCTACGAACGGCGCCATGGTCGATTCGCCGTGCCCGGTTCGGCGATGGCAGAGTTGGTGCCGTGGAGACCTCATCGACCTCGTACGGGACCGACCTCGAGAACCTCGTCGGAGACTGGCTCGACTGGAGCCAGACCAGCGAGCTCCTCGGCGTGAGCGTGAGCAAGGTCCGACAGCTGATCCGCGAGCACCAGCTCGCCGCCGTCGTGCCCTCGCCGGGTGCCGGCCAGAAGGTCCCGGCGGCGCTCATCATGGAGGGCGAGGTCGTCAAGGGTGTCCCGGGCGTGCTGACCGTCCTCCACGACGGCGGCTACGAGGACCGTGAGGCCATCACGTGGCTGTTCACCGAGGACGAGACCGTCCCGGGTCGTCCGATCGACGCGCTGCGGGAGAACCGTGGCTCGGAGGTGAAGCGCCGCGCCCAGGCGATGGCCTTCTGAAGGTCCACGGACCCGGCCCGAATTGAGGCTTTGGACCCCTGCCACTCGGGCCTGCGGCTCGTTAGAGTCGGTGCCGTGCAGGACCGGCGGGCAAGCTCGGTCGCCGGTGACCTAAGTCCCGAGAGGATCCAGAGATGAGCGGTCTCGCAGCACTCCTTGCCGGCCACACCCAGCCCGATGTCTACCAGTGGCACAACGCCGCCAACGTCCAGGACGTCGCGCATGCGGTCGAGAAGGCGGGATGGCGCTTCGTGTACCTCGACGGGTGGATGGTGGAGGACAGGCAAGGCTTCCTCAAGGCGCTCGGTGCGGTGCTCGACCTGCCGGACTTCGACGGCGAGAGCTTCGACGGGCTGGAGGACAGGCTGCACGGCGTCGACGCCGGGGGCCACCAGGGCATCGTCTTCCTGTGGGACGGCTGGAGCCCCCTCGCACGTGCGGACGAGGAGACGTTCCGGCAGTCGTTGAGCGTGCTGGGTGGCCGGACGCACGACGAGGGCTGCGACAAGTGCGCGGTGCTGCTGCGTGGCGAAGGCCCCTCGATCGACGTGCGCGAACTCCCCGACGGCCCGCACTGACGCCGGCTCAGACCACCCGTTGGGTCGCGGCCATCGCGAGCTGACGAAGCACCGCCCGGGCCGAGTCGGTCACCGGCGCTGCGTCCAGCGCCCCGAGGCAACGGGAGGTGAGCTCGTCGATCATCGCCTCCACGCGCGCGTGCGCACCTGAGGACTCGATGATCTGACGCAGCCTGTCCACGTCCGAGGCGTCGAGGGGCGTGCCGAGGCTGCGGTCGAGGTGACGGGCGTCGTCCTCGGAGGCGTGCTCGAGCGTGAGGGCCACCAGCACGGTGCGCTTCCCCTCGACCAGGTCGTCGCCGGCGGGCTTCCCGGTCACCTCCGGGTCGCCGAAGACCCCGAGCAGGTCGTCGCGCAGCTGGAACGCCTCGCCGAGCGGCAGGCCGAAGGCGCTCAGCGCCTCGAAGACCTCGGGCCCCGCGCCGGCGAGGGCAGCCCCGATGTGCAGCGGACGCTCGACGGAGTACTTCGCGGACTTGTAGCGCAGCACGGTCATCGCCGCTTCCACGTCGGAGGCCCGTCGAGCCTGGACAGAGACGTCGAGGAACTGTCCGGCGATCACCTCGCCGCGGGTGGTGTCGAAGTAGCCGAGCGCGTCGAAGATCCGGTCGGGGGCGAACCCGCAGGTGCGGAGCAGCTCGTCGGCCCACGACAGCAGGAGGTCCCCGAGGAGGATCGCCGCCGCGGCGCCGTACTGCTCCGGGTCCCCGCCCCAGCCGTGCTCGCGGTGCTGGCTCTCGAAGGCGCGGTGCGTGGCGGGGCGCCCGCGGCGTACGTCGGAGGCGTCCATGTAGTCGTCGTGGACCAGCGCGCTGGCGTGGAGGAGCTCGAGCGCGGCGGCTGCACGGACGAGCCGCTGCTCGTCGTACCCCTCGTCCTGGACGGCACGGAAGCCCCAGTAGCAGAACGCCGCCCGGAAGCGCTTCCCTCCGGTGACCGCATCGCGTGCGGCGGCGACGAGCCGGTCGGCGTCGGAGCCGAGGTCCGCGAGGCGGGCGGCCTGGGCGTCGACGAACTCGTCGAGCGTCTTCTGGACCGCCGCACGCAGCGGCGCGGCGTCCCAAGGGTCGAGGAGCGGGCGATCGGGGGAAGTCACGTCAGGTGAGCCTACTTTGGACATCTCCGGTCCGGACGCGGCCACCCACCTATCCTGGGCCGCATGGCTCTTGGACTTCCCTCGCGCATGCCCGGCGGTGCTCAGACCGTCCGGGACCTCATCGACGCGGGCGAGAAGTCGTTCTCCTTCGAGTTCTTCCCGCCCAAGAACGAGGCGGGGGAGCGTCAGCTGTGGACCGCCCTGCGCGAGCTCGAGACGCTGCACCCGACGTTCGTCTCGGTGACCTACGGCGCGGGCGGCTCGACGCGCGACACGACGGTGCGGGTGACCCACCAGATCGCCGCCGACACCTCGATGACGCCGCTCGCGCACCTGACCTGCGTCGACCACTCGAGGGACACCCTGCGCTCGGTGATCGGCTCGTACGCCGACGCCGGTGTGCGCAACGTGCTCGCGCTGCGCGGTGACCCGTCCGACGGGCCGACCGCCCCCTACGTCCCGCACCCTGAGGGCCTGAACTACGCCGTGGAGCTCGTCGAGATGGTGAAGTCGCTCGGTGACTTCTGCGTCGGCGTGGCGGCGTTCCCCGAAGGACACCCCTCCGCCGAGTCGCTCGACGCCGACGCGCGCGTGCTCGCCGAGAAGGCGCGGGCGGGGGCTGAGTTCGCGATCACGCAGCTGTTCTTCCGCGCCGACGACTACTTCCGGCTCGCCGACCGGGTCCGCGCGCTCGGTGTCGACATCCCGATCATCCCGGGCATCATGCCGATCACGAACCTCGCCCAGATCCGGCGGATGGCGGACCTCTCCGGCGCCGCCCTGCCCCCGGAGGTCGTCGAACGGGTCTCCCGACACGGCGACGACGCGGCCGCGGTGCGCAGCGAGGGCATCCAGATCGCCACCGAGCTGTGCGACACGCTGCTCGCCGGAGGGGCTCCGGGTCTGCACTTCTACACGCTCAACCGGTCCAAGGCGACCCGCGAGATCTACGCGAACCTGCGCACCCCGGTCGCCTGACCAATTACCAAGGTATGTCGGCGATTTGCCTCTTCCCACGGCAATATCACCATGGGAAGAGGCAAATCGCCTGCATCCCCTGGTAATTGGCCGACCGCCTCAGGCCTTGCCGATCGCCTGGGCGACGAGGGCCGCGCCGAGGCCGACGAACGGCACTCCTGCGCCGGGAGTGGCATGGGCTCCGGCGCAGAAGACGTTCGGCCACGGGGTGGTCGTGCCCGCGCGACGTTCGACGGTGGCACGGCCCTGCCAGAGCACGCCGTACGGCGACCCGCCCCACGCCTCGACCAGCTCCCTCGGCGAGCGGTCGACCCGAAGCTCCACCGAGTCGCGGATGTCGATGCCCCTGCGGGCCAGCGCGGTGACGATGTCCTCCGCCAGGCGCCCGCGTCCGAGCAGCGTCCACGCGGCACCCCCCGCGGGGGCCTGGCCACCGGTGCGTACGACGATCAGCGGATCGCCGTGGAGGACCACCTCGTGCGGGAGGTCGGGCACGTCCCCGCGCAGGCCGAGGTGGCACACGACGGGGGGGATCGCGGGCATCGTGCGGCGCACCATCGGCTCGAGCGAGGGCAGCCGCCGAGGGTCGACTGCGCACACCACCACATCGGCGTCGATCTCACCCTGGTCGGTCGCCACGGCGACGGCGCGGCCGTCCCGCACGACGACGTCGGCGGCCGTCGTACCGAGGAGGACGTCGACCCGCCGCTCGCGCAACCGCTTCGTCAGGGCTGCCGCGAAGGCGCCCATCCCGTCGGGGACGGTCCACACGCCGAAGTTCTGCTCGACGTAGTCCATCATCCCCAGCCACGCCGGGACGTTGCGTGGGTCGTGGCCGCCCATGACCGTGCTGTGCCAGGCGAGCGCCCGCAGCCGGTCTTCCTTGAGCGCCTTGGTCACCGCCTTGTGCAGCGTCGTCCGCGAGGACAGCACCGCCCGGGTCTCCTTGCTCGCGAGATCGGGGGACCACAGCCGCTCGAGGTAGTCGCGACGCAGCAGGTTCCAGGTGTCGGCGAAGCCGTGGGTGTAGTCGAGCCACTGGTCCCCGAGGCCGCCGCCGAGGGCGCTCTCGATCGCCTCGTGCTGTGCCGCGCGGCTCCCTGAGGGGAGGGCCAGCGCGCTGCCGTCCTCGAACCGGTGCTCACGCATGGGCTCGACCGGCACGAGCTCGAGCTCGCGCTCCAACGGCCGCCCGGACTTCCGGAAGAGGTCACGCAGCACCGCCGGCAGCGCCGTGCTCGCGGGTCCGGCGTCCCAGCGGAACTCGTCCCTCTCGACGTACCCGAGCGCCCCGCCGACGTGGTCGAGCCGCTCGACGAGCGTCACGTCGTGGCCGAGCTTGGCGAGCCGTGCGGCGCTCGCCGAGCCGCCGAGTCCGCCGCCGACCACCACCACCCTCGCCATGGTCGGAGAGCCTACTGACCTGCCCAGACGCCGCAGACAGCCCGGATAGGCTGGCGACGTGGCTGCACCCGAGACCCGAGCCCCGGCGCCGCGCAGTCGGGGCCGGTCGCGTCGGAGCCCTGGCTGGGTCCCGAACCAGCACGGCGCGTGGGGGATGCTCGCGAGCCCGTTCCTCGTCGGGGTCGTGGCCGCCTCACCGAGGTGGGTGCACCTTCCGCTGCTCCTGCTGTGGTTCGTGGGCTACTTCGCGTTCTTCGCCGCCGGTCTCTGGCTCAAGTCGGGACGCCGATCGCGGTACCTGCCGCCGGTGCGGAGCTACGGCCTGGCCGCGGTCCCGCTTGCCCTGGTGGTGCTTCTGGTGCGCCCCGACCTCGTCGTGTGGGCGCCGCTGTTCGCGCCGCTGCTCCTCGCGGGCCTGTGGTTCGCCGCGCGCCGCCAGGACCGGTCGGTGCCGAGCGGACTCGCCACGATCCTCGCCGCGTGCCTGATGACGCTGGTCGCCTTCGACGCCGGCGACGGGACGGACTGGAGCCGCTCCTGGACACTGACGGCGGTGCTCGCCGCCTACTTCGTCGGCACCCTGTTCTACGTCAAGACGATGATCCGTGAGCGGGACAGCCGCGCGTACTACCGGCTGTCGGTCGGCTACCACCTCGTGATCGCGGCCGCGATGGCCTTCGTCTCGTGGTGGCTGGTGGGTCTGTTCGCGCTCCTCGCGCTGCGTGCCGCACTCCTCCCGAGTCGTCGGCTCACCCCGAAGCAGGTCGGCATCGGCGAGATCTTCGCCAACGTCGCGGTCGTGGTGGTCGCGCTGCTGGCGGTGTGAGGGGCGTACGTCGGGAGGCGCTCGGTGAGACGAGCCGGACCGCGCGGCCGGGTCAGACGGTGCTGCTGAACCGCTCCGGCAACCGGCGTAACGGGCGCTTCTCCATGGCCACGAGCTGTTGACCCCGTGCTCGGAAGCCGTTCGGCACCTTGCCCACGAAGTCGGCGACCTGTACCTGGTCCGGCTCGAGCAGCTCGACGTCCTCGCCGGCGGAGCCGACCCAGGACTCGAGCCGGGAGACCAGCTCGTCGCCGTCGATGCTCCACGCGCTCGAGGCGGCCCCGCGACCCTCCACCTCGTGTGCCCGCTGCCGCCTGTCCGCCACCTCGCGGAGCGTTTCGGCGTCGTAGTACTTAAGGTGCACCATCAACAGCTCGTGGTCGATCTCGAAGCGATCCTTCGTCCCGTGGAACCCCTCCAGCCAGGGGGAGGCCACCCGCTTGACGAGGGGCTTGCACATCCCGGGGGCCACCTTCACGAAGCGGCGCTGCTCGAGCACCGGTCGGTCCGGGACGATGGGCGACTCGACCTGTCGCGCGTGGAGCACGTTCACGGCCAGTGGCGCCACGACGTCGCGGTGGGTGTTGCGGCCCATGTAGTCGCGCAGGCCGTCGTACTTCGCCGGGTCGGGCACCAGGAACTCGTCGACGTCGGTGAACACCACGGCGTCGTAGACCATCAACATGGCGTTGGAGAACCGGTTCGCGAGGGCCACCCGGGTTCGCGACCACTTCTCCTTCCACGGCTCGGGAGGGATCCGGAAGACTGTGCAGGGGAGGTCGTCGGTGGACCCGTCGACGGTCCCGTCGTCGAGGACGACGAGGTTCTCGACGCCGACCTGGCGACCGTAGTAGTCAAGCCAGCGGGGCAGCATGTCTGCCTCGTCGCGGACCATCGTCATCACCGTGATCCGTTGCTCCACGTGTCCTCCGCTTCATCGGTTGCCGTTGAACGTCCTCCGTCGCCGCGAGCATAGGCACGAGAGTTAACGAGAAGGGGGCCATGAGTTAACGGGCGGAGACGTCTCCGTGGACAGGGTGCAGCCGCCTTGCAGACGTGGTCGAGCGGATCCGCGATGGCCGGTGTCCGGTCACGTTCGGGTCACTCGGAGTTCAGCCTCGGCTCCTACGTTGGCGCGGTCGAGATGTCTGGTGAGAGGCAAGGAACGTGCGGATGCTCAGCCCAGAAGCCCCGAGCACGAAGCAGGTCTTCCTGCATGTCGGTGCGCCGAAGACCGGGACCACCTTTGTGCAGCAGGTCCTGCTGGAGAACAGGAAGAGGCTTGCGCGGAACTCGGTGCTCTACCCCTACGAGAACCGCGGGAGCTCTCGCCGCGCGATGCTCGGGTTCCGGGCGCTCGACAGTGGCGCCGACACCTCGCGTGAGCAGAGGGATGCCTGGAAGGACGTGGCCGAGCAGTGCCGTGCCTGGCAGGGCTCGACCGCGATCATCTCCCACGAGCTGCTCGCCGGGGCGAGCCGCGCGAGCATCGAGGCCGGGGTCGCCAGCTTGCAGCCGGCCGAGGTCCACGTCGTCTTCTCCGCCCGTGACCTCGCCCGCCAGCTCGTCTCCGACTGGCAGGAGCACATCAAGCACAAGCACACGGTGACACTCGAGAAGTTCGTCGACGACCTCATCGAGAAGGGACTGGACGCACCCGCGCCGTTCGGTGAGATGTTCTGGGGTCTCCACGACGCCGCCCACGTCCTCGCGAAGTGGGCAGAGTTCGTCCCGCGGGAGAACATCCACGTCCTCACCGTGCCGCAGCCCGGGGCGCCCAGCGACACGCTGTGGCGAAGCTTCTGCAGGGTCACCGGCCTCGACCCGGATGCCTACGACACCGACGTGCGGCGCTCCAACACCTCGATGGGCGTCGCCGAGACCGAGCTCGTACGACGACTCAACGCCGAGATCCGCGACCTGCCCTCCTCGAGCTACGACCGGCTGATCCGGATCCAGCTCGCCGAGAACATCCTCGGCCGCCGCTCTCCGAAGATCACCCTGCCGCCCGGCCGCATCGAGTGGGTGAAGCAGCGGTCGCGCCGCCTGATCGGGGAGCTCGAGCGGGCCGGCTACCAGGTGGAAGGCGACCTCGAGCAGCTCATGCCGGACGACGAGACCCATGCCATCCACTTCTCGCCGACCGAGCTCACCGAGGCCGAGCTCGCCTCGGCGGCGCTGAGAGCGGTCACCGGGCTGGTGCGGCACAGCGGCCGCCAGCGCAAGCGGATCGTCGAGCTGGAACAGGCCGTGGGCGCTCCGACGGCATCACCTCGCGCCCGGGACCGGGTCGGGTATCTGTCCCGGCTCGGCCGTGGCCGGCGGTCGAGCGCTGCGGTGAACGGCGGCCGCCGCGGGGGCACGTCGTCGGCATCCGCGCCACGTCCCGCAGGCGCCGGCGCCTACTGACGAAAGCGGGCCCGGCCCTCCCTGTGGAGCGCCGGTCCGCTCGCCTTCTCGGATGGCTAGGCCTCAGCGCTCCGCGTCGGCGGCCAGGTTCAGCGACTCGGGGTCGCGGCCCACGACCGTGGTGCCGTCGTCCGCGGTGAGGATCGGGCGCTGGATCAGGATCGGGTGCTCGACCATGGCAGCGACCCAGCGGTCACGGTGCTCGGCGTCGCGAGGCAGCTCGGTCAGCGCGATCTCCTTCGCGACCGCTTCGCCGGTCCGTGCGACGTCCCAGGGCTGCAGCCCGAGCCGGTCGAGCACCTCGGTGAGCTCCTCGGCGGTCGGCGGCTCGTCGAGGTAGCGGCGCACGGTGTAGTCGATGCCCGCCTCGTCGAGATAGGAGGTCGCCGCCTGGCACTTCGAGCAGGCGGGGTTGACCCAGATCTCCATCTCAGTCCACCTCCAGAGGTGTCGCGCCGGTCAGCTCCAGCAGCTCGTCGTACGACGTGCTGAACACCGCAGACGGGTGGCCCGCGGCAGCCCAGACCTCGTCGTACCGCTGCAGCCACGGGTCGAGGTAGGTGGGGAGCGAGGCCGGGTGGGCGATCGGGGACACGCCGCCGATCACCTGGCCGGTGTGCTCACGGACGAACTCCGGGGTGGCACGGCCGAGCTTCGCGACGCCGAGCTCCGCCGCCACCTTCTTGGTCTCGACGCGGTGCGCGCCCGAGGTGAGGATGAGCACCGGGGAGCCGTCGGCGTCGAAGAGCAGGCTGTTGGCGATCGCACCCACCTCACAGCCGAGTGCCTCGGCGGCGAGGGCTGCGGTGTGGACGGAGTCGGGGAGTACGACGACCCGGCCGGTGCCACCTCGGCGCGCGAGCTCGTCGCGGAACCGGCTGATCGAGGGATGTTCGGGCGTCTCGGGGCTCATGGGCGCCGACTCTAGTGAAGCCGCGCCGGGGTCAGGTCATCGACTGGGTGGCGACGGAGATCCCGGCGAAGTGCACGCCGAACGCGATCACGGTGAACGCGTGGAAGACCTCGTGGAAGCCGAACCACGTGGGGAAGGGGTTCGGGCGTTGCACTCCGTAGACCAGGGCTCCGAGACCGTAGAGCGCCCCGCCGGTGACCATGAACGTCATCGCCGGGCTCCCGAGCTGCTCGGCGAAGTCGGCGGAGAACAACAGCGCCGCCGAGGCGACCACCGCGTAGACGGGGGTGTGCAGCCACCGCGGCGCGTCGACCCAGCAGACCCGGAAGACGACCCCGAACGCCGCCGCCACCCACACCACGGTCAGCAACGTGGCCGCCCGGTCCGGCTCGAGCAGCAGCATCGAGAAGGCCGTGTAGGTGGCGGCTATGTGCACGAAGATGTTCGCGTGGTCCAGCCGGCGAAGGCGCGCCTTGGTCCGTGCCGACCAGGTGCGGCGGTGGTACAGGGCAGAGACGCTGAACAGCATGACGGCGGAGGCGACGAAGGCCGCGAGGCCGAGCCGGACCGAGGAGCTCGGTGACTGGGCGACCAGGAACACTCCCGCGACGAGGGTCAGCGGGGCGCCGGCGGCGTGGAACCACCCGCGGAGCCTCGGCTTGACCTCGTGGAGGATCTCTCGCGTGTGCTCGGTCAGCCGTCCGGTGATCTCACCGACGGTGGCACCCGGCTCTCGCGGGGCGTTCGGGCTCTTGGCACGCATATGTCTTCGTCTACCCAGCGCATGTGGGGGACAGGCCTCCTGCGCCACAGGTACAGACCAGCGCAGGGGCCGACCCGACGGTCAGGCTCGCTGCCGAGGGGCCAGGAGGTCCCGCCCTCTGCGGTGAGTGCTTCGCGATCCCGACGGTGCCGCGCGGCGCCTTCGAGACGGGCGCGCGTAGTCCTCAGCGCGGCCCGCGGTACCCCACGATCATCAGCGCCAGGCCGAAGCCGGCCACGATCGGACCGAGGATGGCCCAGAAGGCGACGTCCGTCATCGGGCTGCCCGAGACGTAGCCGAGGCCCTGGAGGGTCCAGACCAGGCCGACCACGACCATCACGCCACCGAGCACGAGCGGGAGTGCCTTCTTCACGGTTCCGAGTATGCCGTCCCCTGATTTCGCGAAGTGGTTGACGTCTTGTCGGAGGAGAGGTGTAGCGTTGTTTTCGTTCGAACAAATGTTCGAACGAGTCAGCCGGCGGGGGTGACCTCGACCCCCACCTCCGCCGGCACCACACCCGCTTTACGGGGGTGGGGGGTGCCAGCGTCCAGGGGTCGAACAGGGGTCGAGTCAGCAGATGGACTCTAGTCGGAGGGTGAGCAGATGCGGCGTTACGACGATCCCGTGGATGTGCGCAGGGGGATGGTGGACGGGTCCGAGGGGCCTGAGCAGTTCTTGTGGCGAGGGCGGTTGTGGAAGGTCCACGCCGTGGTCTCCCACTGGGTCGAGACCGGGGCGTGGTGGGACTCCGCGGGGGCCCGAGCGGTCCTCGGCACCGACTCTCGTGACGCAGGGCAGGCCCGGGGACCCGCGCTGGCCGTGCTGCCCGACCTGACCGCCGAGCGGGAGGTGTGGCGGGTCGAGGCCTCGAGGGGCCGGATCAGTGCCGAGAACGGTGGTGGCGGCGTCTTCGACCTGCTCTTCGACTGGGCCGAGGGCAGCTGGCGCCTGGCCCGCTGCGTGGACTGAGGGAGAGACAGTGATGACGACAGGTTCGTTCGTGCCCCATCCCTTCGACCTTCCCGCGGCGACCCATTCCTACCTGGAGCGTGCGGCGCACTCGTTGCGAGAGGCGATCACCTCCACCGAGGTGACTCTGCGCTACGCCCATGCCCACGTCGCTGCTCTGCGTGCGACGGCGGCGTTGCTGGCGGCGCGTGCCAACCCGGCCGGTCCACGACGTGGGCGGAGCGCCCAGAAGAACGCCTGGGTGCTGCTGGCCGAGGTGGCCCCCGAGTTCAGCGAGTGGGCGACCTTCTTCGCCTCGGGGGCAGCGAAGCGTGCGGCCGCGGAGGCGGGATCCTCGCGAGCCGTCTCCGAGCGAGAGGCCGACGACCTCGTTCGCGACGCCGACCGGTTCCTCGGACTCGTGGAGCGCTCCCTCGGCCTCGACCGGCACGTCCCCTTCCAGGAGAACCTCCCCAGCGCGGGGCCGAGCTGTGTCGCGTGACCCGTTCGTCCATCTGCATGTCGCCTCCGGGTACTCCCTCCAGTACGGCGCCTCGCACCCCCACGTGCTCGTCGAGCGCGCGGTCGAGCACGAGATGGACACGTTGGCGCTGACCGACCGCGACGGGGTCTACGGCGCGGTCCGCTTCGCCAAGGCCTGCATGCAGGCGGGGGTGCGACCCGTTCTCGGGGTCGACCTCGCCGTGGCCCCCACCGGTGCGCTGCCACCGGCCGCCACCATGGACCCCGCTCCTCGTGGGCGTGCGGGTGGCCCACGCACACCGGCGCGGGGTGGCAGCTTCCGTGACCCGCGCCTGCCCCGAGCCACGTTCCTGGCCGGCAGCAAACAGGGGTGGGCCGCGCTGTGCCGGCTGGTCTCCGCCACCCATCTGGCGGGGGAGCGCGGCACACCGGTCACCTCGCTGGACCTGGTCGCCGAGCACCTCGGGGGCTCCGACGTGCTGGTCCTCCTCGGTCCCGGCTCCGAGCTCGGCCGGGCGGCTGCCCTACGTCGCGACGACCATGCCCGAGCGGCGCTGCGGCCCTGGCTCGAGGTGGTCGACCGGTCCTCGCTCGTCGTCGAGGTGGTCTCCCACCGGCTGCCCGGGCACGGGCCCGGGTCCTCACCCCATGCGGCGCGGATGCTCGGGATCTCGCGCGCCGAGCATCTGGGTGCCGTGCTCACCAACGCCGTTCGCTACGCCGATCGCTCCGACGCCCCGACCGTCGACGTGCTCGACGCCGCTCGCCGACTGGTCCCGCTCGACATACGTCACGTCGACCGCGCCAACGCCGAAGGCTTCTTGAAGTCCGGCAAGGAGATGGCGGAGGTGGCCGAGGAGATCTGTCGCCTCTCGGGCCTCGGCGACAGCAGCCGAGCCGCACGAGAGCTCCTCGCGCGCACCCGGACAGTCGCGGACCGGTGTGCAGTCGACCCACGGGCAGACCTCGGCCTCGGTGAGGTGCACTTCCCCGAGTTCGGCTCCTCCGTCGAGGAGGCCCGGACCATGCTGCGGTCCCGGTGCGAGGCCGGCATCACCCGCCGCTACGGCGACGGCCCCCGCCAGCGGATCTGGAAGCGGCTCGACGACGAGCTGCAGACCATCGAGCAGCTCGGCTACGCCTCCTACTTCCTCACCGTCGCCGACGTCACCGACCTCATCCAGGAGATGGGTGTCCGGTCCGCGGCCCGCGGCTCGGGGGCGGGCAGCCTGGTCAACTACCTGCTCGGGATCTCCGGGGTGGACCCACTCCGCCACGGTCTGCTGATGGAGCGCTTCCTCTCACCCCTGCGCCAGGCGCTCCCCGACATCGACATCGACGTGGAGTCCGCCCGCCGTCTCGAGGTGTACGAGAAGATCCTCGACCGCTACGGCGGCGAGCGTTGCGTGGCGGTGTCGATGATGGACACCTACCGCGTCCGGCACGCCGTCCGGGACGTGGGCGCTGCCTTGGGCATGCCGGCCGGCGAGGTCGACGCGATCGCCAAGGCGTTCCCGCACATCCGGGCACGAGACGCCCGCACCGCGTTGAGGGAGCTTCCCGAGCTACGCGCATCCGGCCTCGCCGAGGAGAGGCTCGACCTGATGTTCCGGCTGGTCGAGAAGCTCGACGGCCTGCCCCGGCACATCGCCGTGCACCCCTGTGGCGTGCTTCTCTCCGATGCCACTCTGCTCGACAGGACCCCGGTCGAGGCCAGCTTCGCAGGCTTCCCGATGAGCCAGTTCGACAAGGACGACGTCGAGGACCTCGGCCTGCTCAAGCTCGACGTGCTCGGCATCCGGATGCAGTCGGCGATGGCCCATGCGCTCGCCGAGATCAGTCGGGTCGACGGTCATGACGTAGACATCGACGACGAGTCCCAGGTCCCTCTCGACGACCCCGTGACCTTCGCGATGATCGGCCAGGCCAAGACACTGGGTTGCTTCCAGATCGAGTCGCCGGGCCAGCGAGAGCTCGTCGGCAGGTCGGGGCTCACGACCTTCGAGGAGATCATCACCGACATCTCGCTGTTCCGGCCCGGCCCGGTCAAGAGCGACATGATCACGCCCTACCTCAACGCCCGTCAGGGCTGGTCGATGCCGAACTACCTCCACGACGACCTGAGGCCGATCCTCGAGCAGACCTCGGGTGTGGTGGTCTTCCACGAGCAGGTCATCGAGATGATCGCGCAGTTCACCGGGTGCTCCCTCGCGGAGGCGGACGAGGCCCGTCGTGCGCTCGGCGACGTCGAGGGGATGGCCCAGACGAAGCTGTGGTTCTTTCCGAGGGCGCTCGGCCGGGGGTACTCCCTGCGTCTGGTCGAGGAGATCTGGAGGGTGCTCGAGGCGTTCGCCTCGTTCGGTTTCTGCAAGGCTCATGCGGCTGCCTTCGCGCTGCCCACCTACCAGTCGGCCTGGCTCAAGGCGCACTACCCGGCGCACTTCCTCGCCGGTGTCCTGACCCACGACCCCGGGATGTACCCCAAGCGCCTGATCCTCGACGACGCCCGCCAGTTCGGCATCGCTGTGCTCGGGCTGGACGTGAACGCCTCGGAGAAGGAGTACGTCGTAGAGCGGTGTCCTGAGCCCGTCGAAGGCCTGCCTGACGGTCGTGCGTACGGGATCCGGCTTGCGCTCTCAGAGGTGAAGGGGATCAGCGAGGCCGAGGTGGAACGGGTCGTGGCAGCCAGGCCGTACCACTCGCTCACCGACTTCTGGCACCGTGCCCGTGTCTCCCGACCGGTCGTGGAGCGGCTGGTGCTCGCCGGCGGGTTCGACGCGATCTACGGGATCGGCTCGCCGCTCGGGGTGCGCCGACGGGCCAAGGTCACCCGGCGCGACCTGTTGTTGCAGGTGGCCGACCTCGACCGGCTGACCCGGGTCACCGAGCGCGCGAGCCGGGGCCGTGGCCGAGGCCTGGCGGGATCTTCGCGGTCGACCCCGGACCACCGGCCGAGCCCAGACAGCCGGTCGAGTCCAGGCAGCCGGTCGAGTCCGGACCGGCGGTCCAGCCCGTCGAGGCCGGACTCCGCGGCCGAGGCCCGGGCAGCCGACGCCGCAGGCCGGAACAGCAGCGACCCACGGGAGCGCACCGACTTCGCGGCGCGAGGCGTGTGGGAGCAGGCCTCCCGGCAGTCGCAGGCGACGAAGGCGCCACGGCCGGTGACCTCGGTGCAGCTCGCCCTCGACCTCGGAGACACCGCGGAGGGCGAGGCCAGTGGGCTGCCCGAGATGAACGACTCCGAGCGGGTCCGGGCGGAGCTCGAGATCCTCGGCCTCGACGTGAGCCGGCACGTCGTCGACTTCTACGTGCCCCTGCTCGACGAGCTCGGTGTGACCCGGTCACGTGACCTGCTGCGCCGCCGTAGCAGGTCCGAGCTGCTGGTCGGCGGGGTGAAGGTGGCCACCCAGACCCCGCCGATCAGATCCGGTCGCCGGGTCATCTTCGTGACCCTCGACGACGCCACCGGGCCGGTGGACGCGACCTTCTTCGAGGACGCCCAGGGCCCCTACGCCGCAACCGTCTTCCACTCCTGGCTCCTGGTCGTGCGCGGGGTGCTGCGGCGCACCGGTCCTCGAGGGGTCTCCCTACGGGCCACCGGCTGCTGGGAGCTGCCCACGCTCCACCAGATCTGGAAGGAGGGTGGCATCGACGCGGTCCGTGACTTCATGGCGCAGGTGCCCGAAGGCTTCGGCGCCCCCGGTCCAGTGGAGGAGGCGGCTGTGGCAGGAGCGGCCGAGAGCCGGTCCACCCGACCGGTCATGGCCGACCCGCCTGCAGCCGGGCAGCAGGGCACGGGCACGGCTGGAGGGATGGGTCGACGCCGGGTGCTGGTGCACTCGAGCGGCTTCAAGCTGTCGCCCTACGCCGACATCAAGCCCGCGGGGGAGGACAGCAAGACCGCTCCGCGCAAGCTGTGGCACCGAAGCCCCGGGAGTGCCGGATGACCGGGACCTCTGTTCTCTCACTAGGGTGGGCTCCATGCCAGGACAGCACACCTCACAACGCCCGCACGGACGCGGAGCGGCTCGCACCGCCGTCGTCTGGGAGGCCTTGCAGGACGTGCTGGCCTCGGTGCCGGCAGACATCGGTGCCGACACAGCCGCCGTCATCGACATCGGCGGCGGGACCGGTGGCTTCGCGGTCCGGGTCGCCGAGCTCGGCCACCGGGTCACCGTCGTCGACCCCAGCCCTGACGCCCTGGCGATCCTGGGACGCCGGGCGGAGGAGAGTGGCGTCGCGAACCTGGTCACCGCTCTCCAGGGAGACGTGGCGTCCCTGCCCGGCCTCGTGCCAGGAGGCAACGCCGATGTCGTGCTCTGCCACGGGGTGCTGGAGATCGTCGACGACCCCGCCGAGGCACTCTCTGCGCTGGCCGGGGTGCTCCGCCCCGGAGGCATGCTCAGCCTGCTGGTCAACCAGCGTCACGCTGCTGTGGTCGCACGGGCGATGGCCGGTCACTTCAACCTGGCCCGGACCATGCTCGACGACCCGACAGCGGCAGGACCGACCCGGCGCTTCACCTCCGAGGAGGTCTCGCTGCTCCTCGACGAGGCCGGTTTCGAGACCACGGCCATGCACGCGGTCCGGGTCTTCGTCGATCTCGTACCTAGCTCCCTGGTCGAGCTGGAGCCCGGCGCGGCAGCCGCCCTGGTGGAGCTGGAGAAGGCGGTCGCGGACCGGCCCGAGTACCTTCCGCTGGGCACCCAGCTGCACGTTCTCGCCACGCGGCGCTGACCTCCGGCGAGCCACGCCGGAAGGCGCCGCGGTAGGGCCCTGGCGGTGAGGCCCGTGCGACCGGACCTCGTCGCAGCCTCCTGGGACTGTCCGATCCTGCACGTGGACATGGACGCCTTCTACGCCTCCGTCGCGACCCGCGACCGTCCTGACCTGCAAGAGGTCCCGGTGATCGTGGGCGGAGGGCATCGAGGCGTGGTGCTCTCGGCGAACTACCTGGCCCGCGAGTACGGCGTGCGCTCGGCCATGCCTGGCACTCGTGCCCGGCGGCTCTGCCCGCAGGCGGTGGTCATCCCCCCGGACTTCGAGACCTTCGGTGCGGTGTCGTCGGCGGTGATGGAGACCTTCCGCCAGGTCACGCCCCTGGTCGAGGCGATGTCCCTGGACGAGGCGTTCCTCGACGTCTCCGGAGCAGCCCGCCGGCTGGGCAGCCCCTACGCGATCGCCGAGCACCTCCGCGCCCGGATCTTCGACGAGCAGGGGATCACCTGCTCGGTGGGCGTTGCGAGCACGGTGGCTGTCGCGAAGATGGGGAGCAGGCGTGCCAAGCCTGACGGAGTCTGTGTCGTGCCACCGGGATCGATGACCTCGTTCCTCCACCCTCTCGACGTCGGTGAGCTGTGGGGCGTGGGAGAGAAGACTGCCGCGATGCTCAACCGGCTGGGGCTGATGACGATCGGCGACATCGCGCACACTCCGCTGCCCACCCTCCAGCGTGCCGTGGGCGCCTCCCTCGGCACGCAGCTCCACCAGCTTTCATGGGGCCAGGACCGTCGTACGGTGACGCCTCGGCGAGGGCCGGACGAGCCGGACAAGAGCATGGGCGCCGACGAGACGTTCGGCCGCGACACCGACGACCACGAGGTGATCCTGCGCGAGCTGCTCCGGCTCTCGGCCAAGGTGACCTCCCGGATGCGGACCGCTCAGGTCGCGGGACGCACCGTGACGTTGCGGGTCCGGTTCGCCGACTTCACCACGATCACCAGGTCGAGGACGCTGCCCGAGGCGACCGACGTGACCCAGCAGGTCTACCGCACCGCGGCCGACCTGTTCGCGGCGTTGGGTCTGCAGCGTGCCCGGATCCGCCTGGTCGGCGTACGCGTGGAGGGGCTGGTGCCTCGCGCCACGGTGCACCACCAGCTGATGCTGGGCGAGCGGGACCACGGGTGGTCCGACGCCGACCGGGCGGTGGACCGGGCGACCTCACGGTTCGGGACTGCGGCGGTGCGACCGGCTACCCTGCTGCGTGGGGGAGGGCAGTAGCACCTCCGGGGAAAGGAACACCGGATGGAGGCACGTCGACACGACGGCAGCCTCGCCCCGGCTTGGGCGCCGATTCCAGGCATGCCGCTCGACGAGCAGGCGGTGGTGTTCGGCAGCATCGTCATGAGCTCGGCCGAAGGCGTGATCGCCTCGGGCCTCGACGGCAAGGTCGTGTGGGTCAACCCCGCCGCGGCAGCCATGTTCGGAGTGCCACGGGATCAGCTCCCCGGCCGCGACCTCGCCGAGCTCCTCCCCGAGCTCCTTCCCGGGCAGACACCTGACCGGGTCACAGCGATCGGGGAGCGGATGCTCGAGGGAGAGCATCCCCGCTCGTTCGCGACCTCCGGGATGCGCAGCGACGGTGAGACCTTCGACCTCTCCGTGACGCCGGCAGTACGACGCGACACAGGCGGCCACTTCCTCGGCATCACCTTGATCCTGCGCGAGGCCACCCCTGAGCTCGAGGCCGAGCGGGCACTTCGCGAGTCCGAGGCGCGCTACCGCGCCATCGCCGAGACCGCACAGGAGGGCATCCTCGCGGTCTCGCCAGACGGGGACATCCTCTTCGCCAACAGTCGGCTGACCGAGATCGTCGGTCTGTCGATGGACGAGGTGTACGCGCTCGGCCGTCGGGGCATGTTCGCGCCCGCCGCGGCTGCCCGGGCGGCACGCCGGCTGGCCGCCCGGCACCCGGCTGCGGGACCTGAGCGCTCCGACCTTCCCTACCGGCATCCGGACGGCACCGACCGCGTGCTCCACGTCTCGGCGAGCGCCCTCACTGCCGCCGACGGGTCGGTGATCGGCTCGCTGGCGATGGTCTCGGACGTGACGGAGCAGCGCGCCGCGGAGCAGACGCTGCGCCGGCAGGCCTTGCACGACGCCCTGACCGGCCTGCCCAACCGGCTGCTGTTCGTCGACCGCCTGAACACCGCCGCTGCGCGTCAGCGTCGTGCCGATGGCGGAGGGGTGGCGGTTCTCTTCCTCGACCTCGACCACTTCAAGCGGATCAACGACACCCACGGACACCAGGTGGGCGACCGGGTGCTCGTGGAGGTCGCCGCGCGGCTGGAACACGCGGTTCGCGACACCGACACCGTGGCCCGGCTCGGCGGGGACGAGTTCGCGGTGATCTGCGAGGGCGCGGACTCCGCCACCTCCGCGCTGGTCGCCGCGAGGATCCAGCAGGCGTTCAAGGAGCCGCTGCTCGTCGAGGGAGAGCCGCTCGAGGTGAGCCTGAGCATCGGTGTGGCGCTGTCGCCGCCCCTTGCCGCAGAGGACCTGCTGCGGTTCGCCGACACCGCGATGTACCAGGCGAAGGCTCACTCCGGAGGACGTGTCGTGACCTACGACGCCGGCCCGTCCGACGACGCCCTCGGCCGTCGCGATCCCCCGCGATGAGATGCAGCAAGCCCCCGGCCGTGGGCTGGACCGGGGGCTTACGGGGGACCGACACGGGCGGGATGTGCCGGAGGGCCCAGCGGCCTGGGGGTTTGGCTGCTGGAGGGTGGGTGATACTGGCTGCGGCCCCGTCCTCATCCCTCCCAGTGATGAAGCCGGTGCATCCGATGCAGTCACGAAGATGATCGGACCCCGTGTTGGTGGACTTGAGGGGAGAGGCGGACTTGTCTCGAACTTTTTTCAGGGCCCGGTTCGAAGGGCGCCGCACATGCTGTTCGGGGGACAAGGACGACGCATCGGGCGGGCGCGACGCGACAGCCCCGGGCGGAGGGGCATGAGCGGGCGACGGGCGCCGTCCGACGGCGGCGCGGCGGGTGCCGGTCTCGGTGAGGACGGCGCGGGCGGCGGTGCCGCGCCGAGGCTCTCGGACCTCTCCCTCTCCGACTTGCGCGCCTACCGGCGCAAGCTCGCCGACGAGGAGGACCGGGTCTCGTACTGGCGGCGCCTCGTCCATGCCCGCATGGACGTGCTCGAGGCCGAAGCCTCCACCGAGGGCGGTCACCTGTCCCTGGAGACGTTGGCCCGGGTCCTCGGCGACACCGGGGCCGGCCACGCCCGCACGGCGCTCGTGCGTGTGCAGACCGCGGAGCCGCTCCCGGAGCTGCCGGTGCTCGAAGAGATGTGGGTGACCGAGATAGACGCCGGCGACCCGCAGGCGGTCGGTACGGCGGTCGAGCGACTGCGTGTCGCAGAGGGGCAGCTGACGTCGTACCGCACGGCACTGCACCAGCGCATCGACGAGGCGACCGCGGAGCTCATCGTGCGCTACCGGGAGAACCCGTCGAGCGCGCTCGTCGCGCTGCGCGGCGGAGGGGGACGCCGCCGCCGAGAACCAGACCGTCACGGTGAGCCTGCCAGGGGAGGGGACGTGAGCGGCCAGGGAGGGCAGCTGTGAGGGAGTCCAGTGTCGACGAGCTGTGGCAGGCCTACCGTGACGACCCGACGGTCGAGCTGCGCAACCGGCTGGTGCTGCAGTACTCCCCGTTGGTCAAGTACGTCGCGGGTCGACTCCGCACGAGGCTGCCGGACAGCGTCGAGTACGGCGACCTGGTCTCCGACGGCATCATCGGCCTGATGGAGGCCATCGACCGTTTCGACCCGGGGCGAGGCCTCACCTTCCAGACCTTCGCGGTGCCACGGATCCGGGGCGCCATGGTGGATGCGCTGCGGGGGCTGGACTGGGTTCCCCGCTCGGTGCGCGACAAGGTGCGCCAGATCGAGGAGGCCCAGCGGACGCTGGAGGCCAGGCTCGGCCGGATCCCCGACGACCCGGAGATCGCCGGGGAGCTGGGCATCACCGTCTCGGCCCTCCGGGAGCTCTACGCCAAGGTCGCGTTCACGAGCGTCGCGACCATGGAGGACCTCGAGCTCGCCGACGACCTGTCCGCCGCGGCCACACAGGAGATCGAGGACGACCAGGCCAAGTCAGCGCTGCTGGGAGTCGTCGGAGAGCTGCCCGAGCGCGACCAGGTCATCATCGCCCTCTACTACTTCGAGGGCTTCACCCTCGCCGAGATCGGCCGGGTCCTCGGCGTCACCGAGTCACGCGTCTCGCAGCTGCACAGCCGCGCGACGATGGTGCTGCGCACCCGGCTGGCGAACTCCGACGTCGTCTGAGGCGGCCTCGGGAGCCCTCTTGTCACCCGACGGCGCGGACCGGCCGAAGTCCGGACCCCGGGGTTCTGCGTCAGTCCCAGGCGCCGTACACGTGGACGAAGAGCTTCTTCGTCGAGGTGAGGTTCCACAGCTGACGCGCGTCCTCCACCCAGAAGTTCACGCACCCGTGGCTGTGTCCTTCGTACGGGTTCATCATGAAGCGCGACCCGTGAAGTGCCTGGCCGCCCGAGAAGAACTGGGAGTAGGGCATCGGGGCGCCGCCGTAGGTGCGGCTCGTGTGGTCCTCGTCCCGCCACTGCACCTGGAAGTCACCGGTGCGGGTCTGCTTGTCCGCGGCCCCGCCACGAACCAGCCACGAGTTGTGGAGCGCGCCGTCGCGGTAGAGGCTGGCCTGGTGTCGCTGGCGGTCGTAGCACACGTGCCAGCCCGCCCTCGTGCACTGAGCGGGGAGGGAGCCCTTGCCGAACGTGCTCCGCCGGATCAGCGGCTTCCACGTGGGGGCGTTGACGCGCCCGGTGACGCGGAGGCCCTCAGAGCGCTGGAACCGCTTGACGGCGCGCTCCGTCTGCGGACCGAAGGATCCGTTCGGGGTCGCCGAGAGGTAGCCGAGCCGGCGGAGGCGGATCTGCACCTCGTAGACATGCTCGATGTTGTACTGGTCCGCGTCGACGTCGCCGCGTTTCACCGGCTCCCGCGTGAACGGCTGGGCCATGTCGACCGCGGCCCGGGCAGGTGCGGCGGTCGCAGCCGCGAACCCGAGCCCCAGCGCGATCGTGGTCAAGAGGGTGCACAGACGTCGGGTCATGGGTGCGTGGCTCATCTTCGTCCTCGGGTGCGGCTCCGGCACTCTCCGGAGGCTGGACACAGAATAGGGTCACGCGCAGGGTACGAGCGGACGGGTCCGCACGGCTACCTATTACTAGGGGTATCGGGCCTTGTTGCACAGTCTGCCCGGGACCAACGGCCGATTTTTCCGTGGTCGCCTACCGCCGGATCAGATGGCTGCCTAGACTTGACTCAGGTCATCGTCAGCGGGAGGAAGTCGTGCCGCTCTCCGAAGAAGAAATGCGTCTGCTCGAGCAGATGGAGCGTGCCCTCGTCGCCGAGGACCCGAAGTTCGTCTCGGCTCTCCGCGGCACCGCAAGGCGCCGTCACGCCCGCCGGAGGTCTGTGCTCGCCGCGGGCGTCTTCGTGCTCGGGGTCGTTGTCCTCATGACCGGGGCAGTTCTGCAGAACACGCTTGTCGGCATCATCGGATTCGTCGTGATGCTCGGCTCGGCGGTCGTGGCGTTGACCTACTGGCGGAGCCAGGGCGCACCTGCCGCGACCGCAGCCGGCAGGGGAGGCACAGCCGGACGCAGGTTTCGGACTGAGCGTCGTGGAGGGCGGCAAGAAGTCCAAGAAGCGCTCTCCCAGGTCCCGCCAGAGCAACCGCCAGAGCAACCGCCAGAGCAACCAGTCGATGATGGAGCGCTTCGAGGAGCGCTGGCGTCGGCGCCGAGGCTCCAACGGTTTCTGACCTGGGACGCGGCAGAGTCTCCTGAGACCGCCGCTTCCAACGGGCCCGTCCGAGCGCGATCAGGTCGCCCGGTCGACTCCCACCTCCGCCACGGCCGGTTCAGCCGCCCTGCCACTCGGCATCACTGCTCGCCAGGCGCTGTTCTTGACCAGTGAGACCGGCAGCCAGACCGCCAGTCGCCGGTGCTTCTTCGACGCACCGGCGCGGAGCGCCGACGAGCAGAGCTCGACGTCTGCCGCTACCTCGTCGGTTCCCCGACCGGTAGGGGCCGTCGAGCCACGCGCGTAGCGCGCGACCTCCACGTCTCCGACCAGGCGTTCGAGAGCGGCCGCGGCCGCGGGGTTCGCTGCGGCTCCACGGGCACCTCCACGCAGGTGTCCTTCGCGCTCGTCGGCACCGGGCAGGCCGAAGCAGGCGACCAGAGCACGCGCGGACGTCCTCAACGTCACCAGGTCGCTCCACTGCAGGCGTAGGTCGAGCGCGACGTCGCGCAGCTCGGCCCACCCCGCCTCCGCGACCTCGGCCGTGGTTCGTGCGCCGGCCCACCGACGTCGGCGGAGGACCCTTCTGGCCATCCCGGGAGCCAGGAGCAGGCCGGCTGCGACAACCGCGGCGACCAGCCAGGGCCACGCCCCCCTGCTGCCGGGGCCGCCGCCACCGCTCGCGGCCCCGGCCTCGGGCTCCCGGCGGTTGCGCGGGATCTCCTCCGTCGGCCTGCTCGTCGCCGACGCCGAGGGCAGCTGCGACGGCTCGGGGGAGTCGAGCTGTGCGGTGGTGTAGCCGGGGACGCCGGAGGCGCGGTCGCCGGGAGTCGGCTCGAAGCGCACCCATCCGGCGCCGTCGAAGTACATCTCCGGCCAGGCGTGAAGGTCATGGGCGCTGTAGACGTACTGGTTCCCGCCGACCTTCTCAGGACGGAGGAAGCCCACCGCGACCCGAGACGGAATGCCGAGGGTGCGGCCCATGACTGCCATCGAGGCGGCGAACTGCTCGCAGTACCCGACCCGGCCACTCTTGGAGAGGAACTGCAGCAGGTCGTCGGAGCCGTTGCCGGCGGCGCGCTGGGTGGAGTACCGGAATCCACCGTCCTCGCGGAACCACCGCTGCAGCCTCACGGCTTTCTCGAACTTGGTGTCGAGCCCGACGGTCAGCTGACGGGAGAGCTCGGCGACCCGGCTCGGCAGGTCATCGGGGAGCTCGGTGAACGGCGTGTAGACCGACTCCGGCGGTGGGCCCGCGTCGAGGAGGTCCTGCGCTCGGGGGGCGACCTCGAGCGCTGTCAGCGAGTACTGCAGTCCCGCCGTGGTCTGGCCGTCGGCCGCGCTGATGAAGTCCATGGTGTCGGTGTCGTAACGCCAGTCACCGGGTGCGTCGATGGTCGTCACGGGGTACGGCGTGGGCAGCCACGTGGAGTCGAAGGCGTCGGTGACGCTGATCCGGTAGTCGACCTGCCTTCGCGGCACCTGCGAGTCCAGCCCGGGAGGACGGGGGAGGAGCCCGTCGGCGCGCTGGTCGTCCGGGATCTCCCGCTCGGACGGCTTCCAGGTGACGCCGTTGAACGTGTCGAGCACGGAGATCCGTAGGTAGGTGGGGTCGGCGTTGTCGGTGGTGAGGGCGAGCAGGTCCCGGTCGGCTCCGCGCACGAGGTCCCGGCGAAGATCGAGCATGGGGTTGGAGATGCTCACCGCCTCCCCGTTCCCCGAGCCACCGGGACCGTCCCCGCCCAGGAGGCTCGTGCCGAGGGTCGGGATGACCAGCGGTGCGACGAGTGCGAGCCCGGTGGCGGTCAGGCCGATCCGGCGCGCGGAGTTGCGCAGCGACTCGGTGCTGACGGCGCCGCCGCCTGTGTCGAAGATCGAGTCGCTCCTAGGGACCCGACGCCCCCAGCTGGTCAACCGGCGTCCTTCGTCGCTCGTGAGCAGGGAGAGGAAGCTCACCGCGCCGACCGCGAAGACCCACCAAGGAACGCCGTTGGGGAGCAGCGAGACCGGTGCGGTGTAGAGCGCGAGCAGCGGAAGCCCCGCGACGGGGACCCGCCGCAACCCGCAGGCGAGGAAGTCGACGAGCACGGCGATGAAGGCGCCGGTGATGATGAGGATCGGGAAGATCTGGGGAACCGTGTCGGCCACCGGGGCGCCGTAGGTCTGCGCGGCCACGACGCTTCGACCCAGGACGGCGAGCACCTCCTGCACCGAGGCGGGGGTGGGCAGCCAGCCTCCCAGCGCAGCGTCGGCCGCCCATCGGTGCGTCAGCCAGAGCGCGAGCACGGCGAGCTGAACGAGGGCGACGACCACTGTGTGCAGGTGCGCCGCGCGCAGGAGGGTTCCGCAGGCCGCGACGAGGAGGACTGCGCCGAGAGCCGGGGCGAGGTAGCCACTCGGGCTCTGCACGAACCCGGACCACGACCAGAGTGCGACCCAGGTGGTGAGAGCAGCCAGCGCCGACTGCACCGCCGTGCTCGGCGGCCACTCGAGGTGTGGCCGCCTCACGAGGGGCCACCGGTCATGAGGCCTCCCGGAGCGCGCCTGGAGGTGACGCCCCCGGTGAGTCCGAGCTCTTGCCACACCGCGCTCGACGGGACGCTCGGGGAAGCTCCCACGGCCTGCCAGCCCTGAGCCCTCAGCCAGACGGCACCGGGCGACTCCCGGTCGTCCCGCCTTCGTGCGCCCAAGCCGCCCCACGCGTCCACGTCGAGAGCCACCGCCATGGCGGTCGCTGCGGTGTGCCGCATCCTCGAGAAGGCTGCCTTGTCGTGGTCGCCGACGCCGCCGACAACGGCGACGAGCAGTCCGGAGTGCCCCGGGTCCTGGAGCCACCGCGTGTCGAGGTCCGGGCGTTCGGAGTGTGCCACCACCGCGAGTGACTCCAGCAACGGCGCGATGTCGCCGGCGTTCCCTCCTCGCTCGTGCCCTCGCTCGTGCCAGGACCCGCCCTGCTCCTCGCCGGAGGCGGTGACCAGGCGGACGGTGAACCCGCGCTGGACGAGGTGTACCGCGACGGAGGCGGCCATCGAGACCGCGTGCTCGAGCGAGGAGGCAGCGCCCCGGCCTCGGTGTGCGAGCTGGCGGTTGTCGAGGAAGAGAGTCGCTCGGGACTGCCAGGGCTGCTCCTCGCGGCGCACCATCAGTTCACCGACCCGGGCGCTGCTTCGCCAGTGCACCCTGCGCAGGTCGTCGCCCTGCCGGTACTCCCGGACGGTGACGTCCTCGGCGCTTCCGCTGGCGAACGCGCGGGGTCGGTTGTCTCCCGAGCCGGTCCAGGCGCCCGACAGCGGGATCGGCGGCAGGTTCACCACGCGGGGTACGACGGTCAGCGAGGTCGTCGTGGAGAAGGTCCGGTTGAGCTCGACGAGACCGAAGGGGTCGCTGACGCGGACCGAGAGAGGGCCGACGACGTACTTCCCACGGACATCGGAGCGGACGACGTACCCCACGGTCCGCTTGCGCCCGGTGGCCATCCGGTCCACGACGAAGCGTGGCCTCGTACCGAGCACGTAGGGCACCTGGTCCTCGAGGAGGAGCAGCCCTGTGGGCATCTTGCCGTCGTTGGTCAGGTCGAGCTGCACCCTGGCCTCGTTGCCGGCCGTCACCTGGCTGGGTGAGACCGACCTGACGAGCCCGAGCCGGTACCTGCTGCGTCCGACGAAGAACGCGGTGACCACCGGCAGGACGGCGAGGAGAGCTCCCACCCTGAGGAGGTCCTCCTGGCCGAGCACCACTGCACAGATCAGTGCAGTGACCCCGGCTGCGACGAACGCGCGACCCCGGGTGGTCATCGCGGCGAGAGCCTCGCGCATGCCTCTCCTCGGCTCAGCCGCGTCTGCGGCTCTCGGGCATGGGGACCCCGGCCACGATGTGGCTCAGCGCGGCCTCGGTGGTGCGGCCGCTCATGGAGGCCTCCACGGTCGGGAGCAGCCGGTGCGCCAGCACCGAGGAGGCGAGACCCTGGACGTCGTCGGGGATCACGTAGTCACGGCCGTCCATGGCGGCCGAGGCCTTCGCCGCACGCACGAGGTGCAAGGTGGCTCGGGGCGAGGCGCCGAGCACGAGCTCGGGGGAGCGACGGGTCGCCGTGGTGATCGCCACGGCGTACCGCTGCACGGACTCCGCGACGTAGACCTGGTTGACGATGTCGATGAGCTTGCGGATCTCCGCGGAGTCGGTCACCGGCTCGAGGTCCTCGAGGGGACTGGACCTGGTGTGGGAGTCGAGCATCGCGATCTCGGCTGCCTCCACGGGGTAGCCCATCGAGACCCGCGCCATGAAGCGGTCCCGCTGTGCCTCGGGAAGGGCGTAGGTGCCCTCCATCTCGATCGGGTTCTGGGTGGCGATCACCATGAAGGGGGCGTCGAGGTGGTACGTCGCGCCGTCGACCGTGACCTGTCGCTCCTCCATGCACTCGAGGAGGGCCGACTGAGTCTTGGGGGAGGCCCGGTTGATCTCGTCGCCGACGACGATGTTCGCGAAGATCCCGCCCGGGCGGAACTCGAAGGCGCGGGTGTCCTGGTTGAAGACCGAGACGCCCGTGACGTCGGAGGGCAGCAGGTCGGGAGTGAACTGGATGCGTCGCACGGTGCAGTCGATGGACCGGGCGAGCGTCTTGCTCAGCATGGTCTTGCCCACGCCCGGCACGTCCTCGATCAGGAGGTGGCCCTCGGCGAGCAGCACCACGATGGCGGCCCTGGCCACCTCGGGCTTGCCCTCGATCACCTTCTCGATGCTGGCGCGGACACGACCCGTGACACGTGCCAGGGTGTCGAGGTCGGCGGCGTCGGACCCGCTTCCGCCGCCGGTGCTCATGGGCACTGTGCTCACGCTGACTCCCTCCTGTCGGCCCGGGCTCGCCTGGGCACCGGCACGTGCCCCACTGCGGACCCGTTCCTTGTGAACACGTTCCATCCAACCTCATCGTGCGAAGGCCTGTCACCGACTTGGCGCACCCGCGACGCCATCCGTCATCACATCGTGACTACGACATCGGGGGACATGAGTGGTGTCGTCCCACACGCCCCACCTCTCCCCACCGCGCCGCCAGAGACCCCGTGATGCCGCCTGGAGCCGCGCCCTGCAGTCGGTAGGCCGGGGCTCGCATCGGGGACCCCTGCGGATGCCCCACCCCGCCCCACCAGCCGCTCCACTTCCCTCCACGGGCCCTCCCGCCGACTTCTCCAGCGCCTGTCGACGACACCTTCGCCGAGCCCGCGACGAGCCGACACCAGGCCGCTGACCTGCGGTTTTCCTCCTAGATCGCCCGCCGGGAGGTACGTCGGAGCGGCGATTCGAGGTTGTGGAAACCATGGTCCGTAAAACTCTTCGGTTCTTCCGCGTTTCTCATCGTCAGTGGGGGGTAGTGGAGTATCGTGGAGCGCAGTGGAGGAGAGTGAAGCCTCAGGGGGTCGCCGGGAAACCGGACCGGCCAGGGGTCGGAAACGGGGAGGTGCCGCCGATGTTCTTCGGCACCTACACGCCCCGTCTCGACGACAAGGGGCGTCTCTTCCTCCCAGCGAAGTTCAGGGACGAGCTGTCGGAGGGTCTAGTGGTCACACGAGGTCAGGAGCGCTGCCTCTACGTGTGGTCCATGGAGGAGTTCGGCAAGCTCACCGAGCGGCTGAAGGAGGCGCCCGTCACCAACAAGGGGGCGCGCGACTACGTCCGCATGTTCTTCGCCGGCGCCTCCGACGAGAAGCCCGACAAGCAGGGGCGGATCACGGTCCCGCCGATGCTTCGCGACTACGCGTCGCTGACCAAGGAGTGCATCGTCATCGGTGCGATGAACCGGATCGAGATCTGGGACGCCGCCTCGTGGCAGGCCTACTCCGACGAGCAGGAGCAGGCCTTCGCCGACTTGTCGGAGGAGGTGTTCCCCGGCGTGATCTGACCTAGCACCGCACGCAGCCGCAGCGCAGCGTGACCAGTCCACCACCCGCGCCGAGAGGCGCCGGTCGACATGTCGCCGGGCCCGGCCCACGCCCGCTCGCCCAGCTTTCTGGCGCACCTTCCCCGGTGCCAGAGGGCAACTTCCCAGGGACGAGCGGACGGGGACCAGGCCATGCGAATCCGAGTAGCACCACCGTCGGCGTGACGTCGACGCCGAAACCAGGATTCACACAGGGGGTCGAAGCATGAGTCTCACGTTCTCCGGACAGCTGTCCGGCCAGCCCGTCAGACGGGTCCGTCACGAGGTCAGGGACGGGATGGCGGTCATCGCCCTCTCCGCGGTCGCCTCCTCGGTGCTCGCAGCAGGCCTGATGTTGTTCCTCTCGGTCGTCGGCCGGGCGAGCTGAGATGACGACTCCCAGCCACGTCCCGGTCCTGCTGGACCGGGTCGTCGCCCTGGTGGCTCCCGCGCTCGAGCGCGAGGACCGCGAGCGCACTGTCTTCGTGGACGCCACACTGGGCCTCGGCGGTCACAGTGAGGCCGTCCTGCGTGCCTGTCCTCACGCGCATCTCGTGGGCGTCGACCGAGACACCCACGCCCTCGAGCGGACGCGGCAGCGGCTCGAGCCGTTCGCCGGCCGGTTCGACCTCGCCCACGCGGTGTACGACGAGATCCCCGAGGTGCTCGCGAGGCTGGGGATCGAGCACGCCGACGCCATCCTCTTCGACCTGGGCGTCTCCTCGATGCAGCTCGACGTGAGGGAGCGGGGCTTCGCCTACGCCGAGGACGCGCCGCTCGACATGCGGATGAACGACCAGGCCGGACAGACCGCGGCCGAGGTGTTGAACACCTACCCCGTCGCGGAGCTCACCAGGATCCTCAAGACCTACGGCGAGGAGCGTTTCGCCCGCCGCATCGCCGAGGCCATCGTCCGCGAGCGCGACCGCGAGCCGTTCACCAGGTCGGCGCGGCTCGTCGAGCTGATCCGGGAGTCCATCCCCGCGCCGGCTCGTCGTACCGGCGGCCACCCCGCGAAGCGGACCTTCCAGGCGCTGCGGATCGAGGTCAACGACGAGCTGTCGGTGCTTCGGCGGGCCGTCCCCGCGGCGATCGACTCCATCGGCGTCGGCGGCCGGGTCGTGGTGATGTCCTACCACTCGCTCGAGGACCGCATCGTCAAGCAGGACTTCGCAGAGCAGACCCGCAGCCACGTCCCGCCGGACATGCCCTTCGTCCCCGAAGGTCATGAGCCCGCACTCCGGCTCATCACCCGCGGCGCCGAGAAGGCGTCCGAGGCAGAGATCGCCGAGAACCCCAGAGCAGCGTCGGTGCGCCTGCGCGCCGTCGAACGTGTCCGTCCCAGCACCGGAGCCGCAACATGAGTACCCCCCTGTCGCAGGCGCGCAGCCTTCCCCGTTTCGCAGAGGCCGCGGTCGAGCGGGCCCGCCTCACCGTGGTGCCTCGCCGCACCCAGAAGGCCCCCCGGGTCCCGTTCGTCAGTCTCGTCTCCTTGCTGCTCGTCGGCGGTGTCGTGGGGCTCCTGCTCTTCAACACCAACATGCAGCAGGCCTCGTTCGTCGCCACCGCGATGGAGGAGCAGGCCGCGGTGCTGGCCGGCCAGGAGGAGTCGCTCCAGATGCAGCTCGACCGGCTCCGCGACCCCCAGCACATCGCGGCCAGCGCGAAGAAGATCGGAATGGTGCCGGTGACCAACCCCGCGTTCATCCGGCTCTCCGACGGCAAGGTCCTCGGCCGGCCCGCTCCCGCCGAGGCCTCGAACGCGATTCGCATCGCCCCGCTGCCGCCGGCGAAGCCGGACTCGGTGCGGCCCAGAACGGTGATGGCCCCGATGCCCGAGGTGGAGTCCGGCGACACGGTCCAGGCCGGAGGCTCAGCCTCACGTGATCAGGCGTCCGCCTCGCGTACAAAGAACGAGAACGCGGCGAACGGCGCGCGTCAGTCCACGGGAGAGACGCCTTGACCCAGCGCGGACGCGCCCGGAGAGGCCCCTCGGTCCTCCGGCTGCGTGTGGGCTTCATCCTCATCGCCATGGTCGTGTCGCTGTTCGCCACCCGGCTCTTCCAGCTGCAGGGCCTCGACGCCAACGCCTACGCCGCACGCGCCGAGGCGGCCGGTCTCGAGACCGTCACCCTGCCTGCCACCCGGGGTGCCATCCGGGACCGGAACGGCGAGCCGCTCGCCGAGTCCGCGGACGGACTCATGCTCATCGCCGACCCGTCCATGACGGCCGACCACGCCCAGCAGATCGCCAAGATCATCGCCGAGCGGCTCGACGTCGACTACTTCGACGTGCTCGAACGGCTGCGCAAGCCGGACACGCAGTTCCAGTACATCGCCAGGCGGGTCCCGGCCGCCGATGCGCGTGCGGTGGTGGCGGAGATCGAGAACCAGGGGTTCGAAGGCGTCGACACCCGCCGTGACCCCGTTCGCAGCTATCCGGCCAAGGACGTCGCGGCCAACATGCTCGGCTTCATGGGCACCGACGGCGAGCCGCTCCAGGGCTTCGAGCTGATCTTCAACGACATGCTGTCCGGCAAGGACGGTTCGGAGACCTACGAGACCGGTGGCGGTCTGCGGCTCCCGCTCGGTGAGAACAGCGTCGTCGAGCCGGTGGACGGCTCCGACCTGACCCTCACCATCGACCGCGACGTGCAGTGGTACACCCAGCGTGTCCTGCGCGAGGCGGTCGAGGGCTCAGGCGGTGAGTCGGGCTCGGCCGTCGTGCTCGACACCCGCACCGCCGAGACCCTCGCGCTCGCGGACTACCCGACCTTCGACGCGAACGAGCCGATGCTGTCGCCGGGGCAAGACCTCGGCATGCGCTCGCTCTTCGACGTCTACGAGCCCGGCTCGGTCGAGAAGGTTCTCACCGCGGCCTCTCTCATCGACGCGGGCAAGGTCACGCCGGACACGCGCATCACGGTGCCCAACGAGCTCAAGCGTCAGGACCGGGTCATCGGTGACTACTGGGACCACGGGCGGCTCCGACTCACGCTGACCGGTGTGATCGCCAAGTCCTCCAACGTCGGCACCGTGCTCGCCGCCGACGAGTTCTCGCACAAGGAGCTCTACGACTACCTCAGCCGGTTCGGTCTCGGGCACAAGACCGGCGTCGGTATCCCCGGCGAGGCGAAGGGTCTGCTGCCGTGGTGGGAGAACTGGTCACAGATCACTCAGGACACGATCTCGTACGGCCAGGGCGTCTCGGTCAACACCCTCCAGATGGCGGCCGCCGTCAACGCGATCGCAAACGACGGAGTGTTCGTGGAGCCGAGCCTGGTCAAGGGCACGGCCACCACGCCGCAGGGGGAGACGATCGGCAGCGCGACGAGCACGTCCCGCCGCGTGATCAGCCAGCGAGCAGCCGACCTGACCGCCGAGATGATGGAGGCGGTCACCGACCCTGAGGAGGGCACGGCGCCGGCGGCGGCGATCGACGGCTACCGCGTCGCAGGCAAGACGGGCACCGCCTCCCGTGTCGACGAGGAGTGTGGCTGCTACGACGGCTACACGGTCTCGTTCGCCGGCTTCGCCCCGGCCGACGACCCGCGGTTCCTCGTCTACTTCGTCGTCCAGAAGCCGAAGGGCGAGGCGGGGGGCGGCTCGGTCGGTGGCCCCGCGTTCCACAAGGTCATGAGCTACCTGCTGCGCAAGTACGCCGTGCCCCCGACTGGAGCACCCGCCCCCGACAACCCCGTCGAGTGGTGAGCGCGGGTACCCTGCCGACGTGCCAGACCTGCCCGATGTGTCGGCCGTGACCGCCACGCGCCCCCGCAAGCCGCTGCAGACACCCCTGTCCACGTTGGCCGGCTGGCTCGGTGAGCACCTCGTCGAGTCGAGGGGAGTGGACGCAGGTGACGCCCCCGCCGTCACCGGTCTCACGCTGAGCTCGGACCGGGTCGTCGACGGTGACCTCTACGCCGCGTTGCCGGGGTCCAGGGCCCACGGGGCGTCGTTCGCGGCCAAGGCAGTCGAGGCAGGCGCGGTCGCGGTCCTCACCGACCCGACCGGGGCCGGCCTCTGCGCCGGTCTCGACGTCCCCGTGCTCGTCGTCGACACACCCCGGCGGATGCTCGGCCGCCTCGCCGCCCGCCTGTACGGCGAACCGGCGGAGGCGCTGCGCCTCGTCGCGGTCACGGGGACCCAGGGCAAGACCACCACCACCCGGCTCGCAGAAGGCGGCCTCCAGGCCTCCGGGACCCCCGCGGCAGTCGTCGGCACCGTCGGGACCCGGATCGACGGGGAGGACGTCAAGACCACCCTCACCACGCCTGAGGCCCCCGACCTGCACGCTCTCTTCGCCGTCATGCGCGAGCGCGGGGTCCAGGGCTGCGCGATGGAGGTGTCGAGCCACGCGCTGGTCATGGGCCGCGTCGACGGAGTGGTGTTCGACGTCGCCGTGTTCACCAACCTCGGTCGCGACCACCTCGACTTCCACGCCGACGTCGAGGAGTACTTCGAGGCAAAGGCGAGCCTGTTCACGCCCGAGCGCGCACGGCTGGGACTGGTGAACGTCGACGACGAGTACGGCCGGCGCCTCCTCGCCGAGGCACGGATCCCGATGCGGACCTTCTCGGCCGCAGGGGCGGACGCCGACTGGACCGCGCGCGACATCGAGCTGACCCGGTCCGGCTCCACGTTCACCGTGCACACCCCCGACGGCCGGAGCTTCCAGGCCTCGGTCCCGCTGGCCGGCGACTTCAACGTCGCCAACGCGCTCGCGGCGATCGCCTCCCTCGGCGAGGCCGGGTTCGACCCGCGTGCGGTCGCCGAGGGGATCGCCACCGGCGGCGGGGTCCCGGGGCGGCTCGAGCGCGTCGACGCCGGCCAGGAGTACCTCGCCGTCGTGGACTACGCCCACAAGCCCGACGCGGTCACCGCGGCGCTGAACACGCTCCGGCCTCTCACCAGCGGCCGGCTGGTGGTCGTGCTCGGCGCCGGTGGCGACCGGGACCAGGGCAAGCGCCCGGTCATGGGGGAGATCGCCGCGCGGCTCGCCGACGTGCTGATCGTGACCGACGACAACCCCCGCACCGAGGACCCGGCGACGATCCGCGCTGCCGTGCTCGCCGGTGCCAGGTCCGTCCCCGAGGGGGAGCGGGCCGAGGTGCACGAGTGCGGAGACCGGCGTGAGGCCATCCGGCTCGCGACTCGCCGACGCCGGGACCGGCGACACGGTCGTGGTGGCCGGCAAGGGGCACGAGACCGGCCAGGAGGTCGACGGCACCGTGTACCCATTCGACGACCGCGCCGTCCTTCTCGAGGAGCTGACCCGTCGATGATCCCCATGACCCTGCCGGAGATCGCCGCCGTCGTCGGAGGCGAGGTCCACGACGACCCCGGCGTGACCGTCTCCGCTCCTGCCTTCATCGACAGCCGGTCACCCGAGCGGGGCGGGCTCTTCGTCGCGTTCCCCGGTCAGAACGTCGACGGGCACGACTACGCCGAGGCCGCTGTCGAGGACGGCGCGGCCGCTGTCCTCTGCGCCCGGGCGGTCGGGGTGCCCAGCGTGGTCGTGCAGGACCCCCTCGCAGCCCTCGCCACGCTCGCCAGGCACGTGCTCACGCAGCTGCCCCGGGTCCGCGTCGTCGGGCTCACCGGCTCGCAGGGCAAGACCAGCACCAAGGACCTCCTCGCGCAGGTCCTCGCCACGGCCGGTACGACGGTCGCCACCGCCGGCTCCTTCAACAACGAGATCGGCTTCCCGCTGACCGTGCTGCGCGCCGACGCCGAGACCGAGTACCTCGTCCTCGAGATGGGCGCGCGCGGGATCGGCCACCTCGCCGACCTGTGCGAGATCGCGCCGCCCGACGTCTCCTTGGTGCTCAACGTGGGCAAGGCCCACATCGGCGAGTTCGGGACCCAGGAGGACATCGCGCGGGCGAAGGGTGAGATCGTCGAGGCGCTCGACGCGGACGGCGTTGCGGTCCTCAACGCCGACGACCCGCTGGTGGCGGCGATGGCCTCGCGCACCGGCGCCCGCAGCCTGACCTACGGTGAGTCGGCAGGCTCCGACGTACGCCTGAGCGAGCTCGAGCTCGACGAGCTCGGCAGGCCGAGGTTCGACCTGTCCACGCAGGACGCCGCCGCCCACGTCGAGCTGAGCCTCGTCGGTGAGCACCAGGCGCACAACGCCGCGGCGGCGGCCGCGGTCGCTGTGGCCGTCGGCATGCCGCTGGAGCAGGCAGCCGCCGCGCTGACCGCCGCCCAGCCGGCCTCCCGCTGGCGCATGGAGGTGAGCGAGCGGTCCGACGGCGTGACCGTCATCAACGACGCCTACAACGCGAACCCCGACTCGATGCGCGCCGCGCTCAAGGCGCTCGCCGCCGTCGGCCGTGGCAGGGGACCGGGCACGCGCACCGTGGCCGTCCTCGGGGAGATGCGCGAGCTGGGGGAGTCGAGCCGCGACGAGCACGACGCGGTCGGCAGACTCGCCGTGCGACTGGACATCAGCCAGCTCCTCGTCGTGGGGGAACCGGCCCGCCCGATGCACCTCGGAGCCTGTCTGGAAGGCTCGTGGGCGGACGAGTCGGTGTTCGTGCAGGACAACGACCAGGCGCTGGCCTGGCTGCGTGAGCACCTCGAGCCCGGTGACGTCGTGCTGCTCAAGGCCTCGCGCGCGGCGGCGCTGGAGAGAGTCGCCGAAGCGCTGCTCGCCGACGAGACGGAGAAGGAGACCATGGCGTGAGGGCGATCCTTGTGGCAGGGGGCCTGTCGCTTCTCTTCACGCTCCTCGGGACGCGACTGGCCATCCGGGCCCTCGTGGCCAAGGGCTACGGACAGCTGATCCGCGACGACGGTCCCACCACCCACCACACCAAGCGAGGCACGCCGACCATGGGCGGCCTCGTGATGATCCTGTCGGTGCTGTTCGCCTACTTCTTCGCGAAGCTGGTCACCCAGGACCTCCCCTCGGCCTCGGCCCTGCTGCTGCTCTTCCTGTTCGTGGGGCTCGGCACGGTGGGCTTTCTCGACGACTACATCAAGATCGCCAAGCAGCGCTCGCTCGGACTTCGCAGCAAGGCGAAGATGACCGGGCAGGTCCTCGTAGCCCTCGTCTTCGGGTGGTTCGCCCTGTGGGAGGGCTTCGAGGACGAGCGCGGCCAGACGCCGGCGTCGCACGCGATCTCGTTCATCCGTGAGTTCCCGGCACTGACCATGCCGACCCTGCTCGTGATCATCTTCATGATGGTGATGATCGCCGGGGCCAGCAACGGCGTGAACCTCACCGACGGTCTCGACGGCCTGGCCACGGGCGCGTCCACCATGGTCTTCGGGGCCTACACGCTGGTGAACATCTGGCAGAACAACCAGAGCTGCACGGTCGTGCCGGGTGCCGCCTGCTACGAGGTCCGAGACCCGCTCGACCTGGCCGTCGTCGCGGCCGCGCTCACCGGCGCCTGCTTCGGCTTCCTGTGGTGGAACGCCGCCCCCGCCAAGATCTTCATGGGCGACACCGGCTCGCTCTCCCTCGGTGGCGCGCTCGCCGGCCTGGCGATCCTCACCCGCACCGAGCTGCTCCTGCTGATCATCGGCGGGCTGTTCGTGCTGATCACGCTGTCGGTGATCCTCCAGGTCGGCTACTTCAAGGCGACCAAGGGCAAGCGGCTCTTCCGCATGGCGCCACTGCAGCACCACTTCGAGCTCAAGGGGTGGGCTGAGGTGACCATCGTGATCCGGTTCTGGATCATCGCCGGTCTCTGCGTGGCGACCGGTCTGGGCGTCTTCTACGCGGAGTGGGTGGCCGGCGTATGACCACCGCCGTGACTCCTCGCCTCACCCCGAGCCTCGCAAGGACCCCGCATGACCAAGCCTGACCTCGACTCCCTGGGCCGCCACGACTCGTGGGCCGGCTGCGTGCCGTCGTCGCCGGGATGGGCGTCTCCGGCTTCGCCGCCGCCGACAACCTGACCCACCAGGGCGCCCACGTGACCGCCCTCGACGAGTCCGACGCGGGTGAGCGCGGGGAGAAGGGCACCCTCCTGGAGATCCTCGGCGCCGACGTCCGGCTGGGCCCCGGGTCGACCGCAGTGCTCCCCGACGACGTCGACGTGGTCGTCACCTCGCCCGGCTGGCGGCCGTCGTCGCCGCTGCTCGCGCAGGCACGGGAGCGTGGCATCCCGGTCTGGGGTGAGGTCGAGCTCGCCTGGCGTCTGCGGGACCCGAACCACGCCGCGCCGTGGCTGGCCGTCACCGGCACCAACGGCAAGACCACGACCGTGCAGATGCTCGACTACATCCTGCGCGCCCACGGACTGCGCAGCGTCGCCTGCGGCAACGTCGGTCTCCCGATCGTCGAGGCGGTCATGGACCCCACCCCGCACGACGTCTTCGCAGTCGAGCTCTCGAGCTTCCAGCTGCACTACACGAGCTCGATGGCCGCCCAGGCCGCCGCGGTGCTCAACGTCGCCGAGGACCACCTCGACTGGTACTCCTCCATGGACGACTACGCCGCCGACAAGGGCCGGATCTACGAGCACGTCGAGCGCGCCTGTGTCTACAACGTCGCCGACCCGCTCACCGAGCAGCTCGTGCGCGACGCCGACGTGCAGGAGGGCGCCCGGGCGGTCGGCTTCACCCTCGGCGTCCCCGATGTCGGCATGCTCGGCGTGGTCGACGGGATCCTCGCGGACCGGGCCTTCATCGAGGAGCGGCACTCGAGCGCGGCGGAGCTCGGCACGGTGGCCGACCTCGCCTCGGACGCGCCGCACTTCGTGGCGAACGCCCTGGCGGCGGCCGCCCTCGCCCGCGCCCACGGGGTGCCGCCCTCCGCCGTACGCGACGGACTGCGTGCCTTCGAGCCCGACGGGCACCGCATCGCCGAGGTGGCCGTGGTCGACGACGTCCGCTACGTCGACGACTCGAAGGCCACCAACCCGCACGCCGCGCAGTCCTCGCTGGCCGCCTACGACCCCGTGGTGTGGGTCGCCGGGGGCCTGGCGAAGGGCGCGCGTTTCGACGACCTCGTCACGGCCGTCCAGGGCCGGTTGCGGGGCGTGGTGCTCCTCGGCCAGGACCGTGATGTGATCGCGGACGCGCTTTCGCGACACGCGCCCGATGTGCCCGTCATCGTCATCGAGGGCGGGGACACTTCTGTCATGGACCGCGTGGTCGGGGCTGCGGCCGACCTGGCTCAGCCGGGCGACACCGTGCTGCTGGCTCCGGGCTGCGCGTCCATGGACATGTTCGCGAACTACGGCGCGCGCGGTGATGCCTTCGCCGAGGCCGTGCTGAGACGTCGCGAGCGCTAGGGAGGACGGTCCTCCCCGGCCCCGCGAAGCGGGATGAGGTACGACGGGCAGAAGGGCTGGATGTGACGACCGCGGCAGGGCAGCCACGACGGCAGAGCGCTGTGGCGGGATGGGTCATCCACACACGGCACTCGGTGCGCGACGCCCTCAACCGACCGCTGACGTCGTACTACCTGCTGCTCGGCGCCTCGACCCTGCTGCTGATCATCGGCCTGATGATGGTGCTGAGCGCATCGAGCGTCGAGTCCTACAAGAACTACGGCACCAGCTACCACTACTTCTTCAAGCAGCTGCTGTGGGTGGGGCTCGCCCTGCCGGCGGCGTTCATCGCCTCGAAGCTGCCGCACCGGTTCCTGCGCAAGCTGGCCTGGCTCGGCCTCGCCGTCTCCACGGTCCTCCTCGTGCTCACGCAGGTGCCGGGCCTCGGCGTGGAGGTCAACGGCAACACGAACTGGCTGGCCCTCGGACCCCTGGTCATCCAGCCGTCGGAGATCGCCAAGCTGGCGTTGATCCTGTGGTGCTCGCACATCTACGCCCGCAAGGAGAAGCTGCTCGACGACTGGCGGCACACCCTGGTCCCGGTGGTCCCGGTGGCGATGACGATCATCCTGCTCGTCATCAAGGGCGGCGACCTCGGCACGGCGCTGGTGCTGTTCGCGATCGTGCTCGGCATGCTGTGGATCGTGGGTGCGCCGGCACGCCTCTTCGGTGGTTCGCTGCTCGTCGTGTCGGCGCTCGCGCTCTACCTCGCCGCCAGCAGCGAGGAGCGGCTCGACCGTCTCACCAACTTCGTCGACCCCTTCAAGAACTACGAGGGGGCCGGCTGGCAGGCCGCCCACGGGATCTTCGCCATGTCGAGCGGAGGCTGGTTCGGCAAGGGCATCTCCGCCAGCCAGCAGAAGTGGGGCAGCCTCCCCGAGGCGCACACCGACTTCATCTTCGCGGTGCTCGGCGAGGAGCTCGGCCTCGTCGGCACGTTGCTCGTGCTCGCGCTCTTCCTGACCATCGCCTACGCCGGCATCCGAGTCGCGCTCCGGACGACGGACCCGTTCGTCCGCTACATGGCCGCCGGCATCACCGTGTGGCTCACCGGGCAGATGATGATCAACATCGGCATGGTCCTCGCTCTGCTGCCGGTCATCGGCATCCCGCTTCCGCTCGTGTCCTACGGTGGTTCCGCACTACTCCCGTCTCTGGTCGCGCTAGGGCTGCTGCTCTCGTTCGCGCGGTCCGAGCCCGGCGCCGACGCCGCGCTTCGCGCGCGTAAGCGCCGCAGGCCGGCGGGAGTGACGGCGGGGGGCCGACAGCACGGACGAGGAAAGTAGAGAGACAGCATGCGGATTCTCCTGGCCGGAGGCGGTACGGCGGGACACACGTCGCCCCTCCTGGCAACGGCCGACGCCCTGGGACGGATCGACCCCTCCGTGGAGGTGACCGCACTGGGCACGCCCCGCGGGCTGGAGGTCAGGGTGGTCCCCGAAGCCGGCTACCCGCTCGAGCTGATCCCACCGGTGCCGCTCCCGCGCAAGCCCTCCGCTGACCTGCTCCGGGTCCCCGGCCGCCTCAAGGGCGCGGTGTCGGCGGCGCTCGAGGTGGTCGACCGGATCGAGCCCGCGGTCGTCGTCGGCTTCGGCGGCTACGTCTCGGTGCCCGCCTACCTCGCAGCACGACGCCGCCACGTCCCGATCGTGGTGCACGAGGGCAACGCCCTGCCCGGCATCGCGAACAAGGTCGGTGCCCGGATGACCACCCACGTCGCGACCAGCTTCCCGGGGACCCCGATGCGGCACGCGGTCTACACGGGCCTGCCGATCCGCCGGATGATCTCGACGCTGGACCGGCCGGCGACACGCGCCGAGGCCCGCAAGACCTTCGGCCTCGACCCGGACCGTCCGACGCTGCTCGTCACCGGTGGCTCGCAGGGCGCCCGCCGGCTCAACCAGTCCGTGACAGCAGCTCAGCGGTCGCTCGCGGACGCCGGCATCCAGGTGCTGCACGTGGCCGGACCCGCGGGGGAGGCAGTCGTGGATCGGCGTCAGGACGACCCGCCGTACGTGGTCGTGCCCTACGTCGACCGGATGGACCTCGCCTACGCGGCGGCCGACCTCGTGGTCTGCCGAGCCGGAGCCAACACCGTCACCGAGACCGCAGCCGTCGGCCTGCCGGCGGTGTTCGTCCCGCTGCCGATCGGCAACGGCGAGCAGGAGCTCAACGCGCGCCCCGTCGTGGACGCCGGAGGAGGACTGCTCGTCCAGGACGGCGCCTTCACGCCCGAATGGGTGCAGGCGACGCTCCCGGCGCTGCTCACCGACCGTGAGCGGCTCCACGCCATGTCCTCGTCCGCCTCCGACCTGATCCCGCGGGACGCGGACGAGAAGCTCGCCCAGATGGTTCTGGCGGCAGCCCGATGAAGGTCCCCGTCCCCGAGCACCTGCTCCCCGCCGACCAGCTCGGCCGCGTGCACTTCGTCGGCATCGGCGGCGCCGGACTCTCCGGCATCGCCCGCATCATGCTCGCCCGCGGCATCACCGTGAGCGGCAGCGACGCCAAGGAGTCCCGCGCGTTGGAGGCGCTGCGCGCGCTGGGCGCCCGGTGCCATGTCGGGCACGACGCCGCCAACGTCCACGACGTGGACACGCTCGTCGTCTCCACCGCCGTCCGGGAGGACAACCCCGAGGTGGTCGAGGCACAACGTCAGGGGCTTCGTCTCCTGCCGCGCTCGGCAGCGCTGGAGTCGGTGATGCAGGACCGCCGCGTCGTCGCGGTCGCGGGCACACACGGCAAGACGACCACCACCTCGCTGCTGACCGTGGCCCTCCAGCACTGCGCCGCCGACCCCTCGTTCGCGATCGGCGGCGAGCTCAACGAGTCCGGGGCCAACGCACACGACGGAAGCGGCGAGCTCTTCGTCGCCGAGGCGGACGAGAGCGACGGCGCCTTCCTGGTCTACTCACCCTTCGCGGCGCTGGTCACGAACGTCGAGGCCGACCATCTCGACAACTACGGCACGGAGGAGGCCTACCACGCCGCCTTCACCGAGTTCCTGGACCGGATCGACCCGGAGGGCTTCCTCGTCGCGTGCGTCGACGACGACGGTGCCGCCGACCTCGCCGCACAAGCGCGTGGGCGCGGCATGACCGTCGTGGGTGTGGGGGAGTCCGACGAGGCGGACCTGCGCGCAGAAGGGCTGAGGTTCGAGGGGTCGACCTCGACGTTCGCGGTCGTCGACAACGGACGGCGTCTGGGCGAGGTCACGCTCCAGATCCCGGGCCGCCACTACGTCCTCGACGCCATGGCCGCTCTCGCTGCGGGGCTCAGGCTCGGGTTCTCCTTCGCCGACCTCAAGCGTGGTCTCGAGTCGTTCAGCGGCACCCGCCGCCGCATGGAGCTCAAGGGCGAGGTGGACGGCATCAGGGTCTACGACAGCTACGCCCACCACCCCAACGAGATCACCGGCGACCTCCAGGCCGCCCGGTCGCTGGCGGGGGAGGGCCGGGTCGTGGTGGCGTTCCAGCCACACCTGGTCTCCCGCACCCGGATCTTCGGCGCGCAGATGGGCGAGGCGCTCGGCGCTGCCGACGAGGTCGTGGTGATGGACGTGTACGTCGCTCGGGAGGACCCCGAGCCGGGGGTGAACGGACAGCTGGTCGCCTCGCACGTGCCGCTGCCGAGCGAGCAGGTGCTCTTCGAGCCCTCCTGGCAGGCCACGCCACAGCGGCTCGTCGAGCGGGCGCGCCCGGGCGACGTGGTGATCACCCTCGGCGCCGGCGACGTGACGCTGGTCGGCCCCGAGGTCCTCGAGCTGCTCGCCGAGAGGTCTCGTGGTGCCGAGGAGTAGCACCCGGCCGCCGCAGGAAGTCGACGAGCGGACCGTCCGGATCGCCCGGAAGCGGTTCGCCCGCCGGCAGTGGGCACGCCGCTGGCTCGCCTTGCGGGGCCTCGTCGTCCTGCTCCTCGCGGTCGCGGCGCTCGCCGGAGCCGCCTGGCTCGTCTTCTTCTCCTCCGTGCTGGCGGTGAAGGGGGTCGAGGTCGAGGGCCTCGACGTCCTCTCGCCCGGGCAGGTCCGCCGGGTCGCGGCCGTACCGATGGGGCAGCCGCTGGCGACCGTCTCCGTCGACGCGATCGAGGCGCGTGTGGAGAGCCTCGCCCCGGTGAAGGCGGTGGACGTCTCCCGCTCCTGGCCGAACCGGGTCCGCATCGCGGTCCTCGAACGCGAGGCCGTCGCGGTCGTGGAACGGGACGGCCAGGTGCGCGGAGTCGACGACGAGGGCGTGCAGTTCCGCAGCTTCCCGTCCGTGCCCAAGGGGCTGCCCGTCGTACGCATCTCCGCCGGGACACGCAGCGAGGCGCTGGCCGAGGCCGCCCTGGTGGTCGACGCGCTGCCCGACGAGCTCGCGGCCAAGGTCGACCACATCGCGGTGGAGACCGTCGACTCGATCTCGCTCGAGCTGCGCAACGGCCGGACCGTGTTCTGGGGGAGCGCGGCGGAGTCGGCGAACAAGGCGAAGGTCCTCGACGTGCTGCTGCGGCACAAGGCGTCGGTGTACGACGTCAGCGTCCCCGGGCAGCCCACCCTCAAGCGCTGAGCCCGCGTCGGGAATCCCTCGCAGCACAAGGCTTCTCGAAAAGTCTCGTGGCGGCCCGCGTGTCGGTTGTAACGCGCTGAACCCCTCACCTAGGTTGTTCTGCAAGCACGAGGTTGACATAACTATAACCCTCTACTTAAGGGTGAGGGTTGAGGGGCCGCCAGGCTCGTGCTCTTCCCCCACCGACGTACACCCGTCTGTCTGCACCAACAGACAGCAGAGCAGCGAGAGGCACCCGCCGTGGCAGCACCGCAGAACTACCTGGCCGTCATCAAGGTCGTGGGTATCGGTGGAGGTGGCGTCAACGCCGTCAACCGGATGATCGAGGTCGGACTCAAGGGCGTCGAGTTCATCGCGGTCAACACCGACGCACAGGCACTCCTCATGAGCGACGCCGACGTCAAGCTCGACATCGGCCGCGAGCTCACCCGCGGGCTCGGCGCCGGCGCCAACCCCGAGGTGGGCGCCAAGGCAGCCGAGGACCACGCCGAGGAGATCGAGGAGGTGATGAAGGGCGCCGACATGGTCTTCGTCACCGCGGGTGAGGGCGGTGGCACCGGCACCGGTGGTGCCCCGGTCGTCGCTCGTATCGCCCGCTCGCTCGGCGCGCTGACGATCGGTGTGGTGACCCGCCCCTTCTCGTTCGAGGGCCGTCGCCGTGCGAACTCCGCCGAGGAGGGGATCTCGCAGCTGCGCGAGGAGGTCGACACCCTCATCGTCATCCCCAACGACCGGCTGCTCTCCATCAGCGACCGCAACGTCAGCGTGCTCGACGCGTTCAAGCAGGCCGACCAGGTGCTCCTCCAGGGCGTCTCGGGCATCACCGACCTGATCACGACCCCGGGCCTGATCAACCTCGACTTCGCCGACGTCAAGTCGGTCATGGCCAACGCCGGGTCCGCGCTCATGGGCATCGGCTCCGCCCGGGGCGAGGACCGGTCCGTGGCCGCAGCCGAGATGGCGGTGTCCAGCCCCCTGCTCGAGGCCTCGATCGACGGCGCGCACGGTGTGCTGCTCTCGATCGCCGGCGGCTCCGACCTCGGCCTCTTCGAGATCAACGAGGCAGCTGCCCTCGTGGCCCAGTCGGCGCACGCCGAGGCCAACATCATCTTCGGTGCCACGATCGACGACGCGCTCGGTGACGAGGTCCGGGTCACCGTGATCGCCGCCGGCTTCGACGGTGGCATGCCCAAGCGGCGTGACAACGGCACGATCCTGCGCCGCGAGCCGGCGCAGCAGCAGACCCAGGCCGAGACCCGCGCGGCTGCCCAGGCGGCCGCCAGCCAGCGTCCGGCTCCCGCGCAGGTCCAGGGCCAGCCGCCGCAGCAGCAGCGTCCCGCCGCGCCGGTCGGCCAGCAGGGCGGCCAGGGCTCGGGCCAGCAGGGCTCGGGCCAGCAGGGTCAGGGCTCGGGTGAGCAGGGCGGCGGCTACACCACGTACCAGCCGAGCGGCCAGCAGCAGCGCCCAGCCAGTCAGCAGGGCGGTCAGCCGCAGGGCGGTCAACCGCAGGGTGGCCAGCCGCAGCAGGGGCAGCAGCAGGGGCAGCAGCAGGGGCAGCAGCCCCAGCGTGCTCCGCAGCAGCCCACACGTCCGCAGCGCCAGGTCCAGTTCGACGATGACGACCTGGACATCCCCGAGTTCCTCAAGTAGCCCTCGGGCCGCTGGTCAGTGTTCTCGTTCCAGGACAGGCGCGGACCCGTCGAGGTCGCGTTCACGGACCGTCACGGAGGTATCAGTGACGGTCCGTACGCGTCCCTGAACCTCGCCGCACCTCCAGACGACCTCTCCGAGCAGGCAGCGGTCGACGAGAACACCGACATCGTCGGCTACGCCATGGCGCGCGGCGGCGAGGCGGCCGGGGACAACCCTTTCGCACTGCCTGAGGGCGTCCGCGTCCCCACGGTGGTCACGATGCGCCAGGTGCACGGGTCCGACGTGCACACGGTGGACCGAGCCTGGCTCGATGCCCGGCACGCCCTGCCCGCGGTGGCGGACGGCATGGTCACCGACGTCGCCGGCGTGATCTTGCTCGTGCGGGTCGCCGACTGCGTCCCGCTGCTGCTCGCCGACATGGAGCGGAAGGTGGTCGGTGCCGCGCATGCCGGTCGTCCGGGCCTGGTCGCCGGGGTCGTGCCCGCCACCGTCGCGCGGATGCGGGAGCTCGGTGCCGAGCGGATCGTGGCGTGGGTCGGCCCACACGTGTGCGGCCGGTGCTACGAGGTCCCCGCGGCGATGCGCGCTGACGTGGCCGCGGTCGTCCCGGAGTCGTTCGCCGAGACCTCGTGGGGCACGCCCGCCGTCGACGTCGGCGCCGGGGTCGTCGCCCAGCTCGCGGCGGACGGCGTCGAGGTGGTGGACGCGTCACGATGCACCGTCGAGGACGACGAGCTGTACTCCTACCGTCGGCAGGGGGCCGAGTCCGGCCGTCTCGGCGGCCTGGTGTGGGTGCGCCCGTGACCTCGTCAGCGCCTTCGCCGCAGGGGCGTCGCAAGGACGAGATCGCCCACAACCTCGAGGTGGTCCGAGCGCGCATCGCCGCCGCCTGCGCGGACGCGGGGCGCGACCCCGCCGAGGTCACGCTGACGGTCGTGACGAAGTTCTTCCCGGCCTCCGACGTACGCCTGCTCGCCGACCTCGGCGTCACCCACGTGGGTGAGAACCGTCACCAGGAGGCGGAGGCCAAGGCTGCCGAGTGCGCCGACCTCGACCTGCGCTGGCACTTCATCGGCGGCCTCCAGAGCAACAAGGCGGCAGCGGTCGCCTCCTACGCCGACGTGGTCGAGTCCGTCGACCGTGCGAAGCTGCTCAAGGGGCTGTCGAGAGGTGCCCACGAGCGTGGTGAAGTGCTTGACTGCCTGGTGCAGGTCAGCCTGGACCCGCCCGCGGCCGGGGCAGGGCGAGCCGGGGCCGCGCCGGTCGACGTGCCCGCCCTCGCCGAGCGGGTCTGCGCTGCGGAGGGCCTGCGCCTGCGGGGTGTGATGGCGGTCGCGCCTTTGGGCGAGGACCCGGGGGCCGCGTTCGCCAGGCTGGCCGAGGTCGCCGAGGAGGTACGCCGCGTCGACCCGTCCGCCACCTGGGTCTCCGCGGGGATGAGCGGGGACCTGGAGGAGGCCGTCGCCGCCGGCGCGACACACGTTCGCGTTGGCAGCGCGGTGCTCGGAAGGCGGCCGGAGATCAAGTAGTGTCGAGCAAGCAGCAGCGTCCTGACCGAGGGGCGCGGACGTACCCGGAGGACAGAGTTCATGAGCGGCGCGATGCGCAAGATGGGTGTCTACCTGGGCCTGCTCGAGGACACCGACCGTTTCGAGGACGACTACGGCCAGGGTGAGTACGACGAGCGCCCCCACGCCGCGCGCGGGTCGGAGTTCGACCACGCCGAGGCAGGCCGTCCCACGCCGGTCGCGAACCTCGCCGAGCGCCGCCGCCCCACCGCGGTGGTCGCGGAGCTCTCCCGGATCACCACGCTCCACCCGCGCACCTACAACGAGGCGCGCACCATCGGGGAGAACTTCCGTGAGGGTGTCCCGGTGATCATGAACCTCTCGGAGATGGACGACGCCGACGCCAAGCGGCTCGTCGACTTCGCCGCCGGCCTGGTCTTCGCCGTCCGCGGCACGATCGAGCGGGTCACCGCGAAGGTCTTCCTGCTCTCCCCGCCGAACGTCTCGGTCGCCGCTGAGGACAAGCAGCGCATCGCCGAGGGCGGCTTCTTCAACCAGAGCTAGACTTCGCCTCCGTGGTTAGCGCTATCGCCTCGATCGTCTATCTGGTCCTGTGGCTGTTCCTCGCGTTGATGTTCGTCCGGTTCATCGTCGACTGGGTCCAGGTGTTCGCCCGGTCGTGGTCTCCCACCGGCCCGGTCCTCGTGATCCTGGAGATCGTCTACACGATCACGGACCCGCCGATCATGTTCTTCCGCCGCTTCATCCCGCCGCTGCGCCTGGGCAGTGTGGCCCTCGATCTGAGCTTCATGATCGTGCTGGTCATCTGCTACCTCCTGCTGATCCTCGCCCGGAGCTTCATGTGACGAACTTCGCGGGCGAAACAAGGGTTTCGACGCCGATTCTCGGGTTACGGTGCCGAAAACTTTGCGCATCCGAGTTACACCCCGCCGCTCCTTTCGGAGTACGGTGGGCGTACGAGAGACAGAGAAACCGCACATTACGCCGACTATGAAATTAAGGGTGAGGTCATGCCGCTGACGCCTGAGGACGTGAGCAACAAGCGCTTTACTCCGGTACGCCTCCGCGAGGGCTACGACATGGGGGAGGTCGACCAGTTCCTCGACGAGGTCGAGGCCGAGCTTGCTCGTCTCACGCGTGAGAACGAAGACCTCCGCTCGAAGCTGACGGCCGCGCAGTCCGCCGGTGGCGCCGCCGCTGCTCCGGCTCCGATCAAGGCTCCCGAGCCTGAGCGGATCGTCGAGAAGCCCGCGCCCGCACCGGTCCCGGTGTCCGCGCCGGTCGAGGAGATCAAGGTGACCACGGTCGCCGACGCCTCCAGCGCCGCTGCTCGTCTGCTCGAGATCGCGACCCGGAACGCCGACGAGCTCGTCGCCGAGGCCAAGGACCAGGCCGACCGGATCGTCGGGGAGGCCCGCACCAAGGCCGAGCGTCTGGAGTCCGAGTCGAAGTCGAAGGCCGACCGCCTCGAGTCCGACGCCCGGACGCGCTCGCAGATGCTCGACTCCGAGACCCAGGAGCGCCGTCGCCAGCTGTTCGGCGACCTGGAGAAGGAGAAGGACAAGCTCAACGCCGAGGTGGAGAACCTCCGCTCCTTCGAGCGCGAGTACCGCAGCCGTCTCCGCAGCTACTTCGAGCAGCAGCTCGCCGCTCTCGACGGAAACGGCGAGGCCGGCACGCTCAGCTCGAGCGACCACGCCCCCAAGCGGCTCAAGTCGCTGCTCGGCGAGGAGGAGTCGAGGACCCAGCACGGCTGAGTCCGACACCGCAAGACACACGAGGGCCGACCCCCGCCGGGGTCGGCCCTCGTCGTATGTCCGGATGCCCCGTCAGACGCGGGCGACGGAGAAGGTGAGGCCGAGCTCCGCGTCGTGTACGACGGTCGTGGCCGGTGTGCCGTCGGCGCCGACCGTCTCGACGGCGACCGCGGTCTCCTCGGGACGGGTGACCTCACCCTCGTACATCTCCACCGCGAGAACCTCACCCGCTACGAGCGGCCCGTTCTCGCGCAGAGCGGCGCCGGTCTCCCCGTCGGCCCGCCAGACGAGGATGATCCTGTCGCTGACCTCGAAGCCGCTGCTCTTGCGGGCCTCCTGGACCAGTCGGACCACCTCGCGGGCGAGGCCGGCGCGGACCAGCTCCGGGGTGAGCTCGAGGTCCAGCGCCACGGTCTCGCCCTGCTCGTTGACGACCGACCAGCCCTCGCGGGGCCGCTCGGAGACGATCACCTCGTCGGGGAGCACCTCGACCTCCTCGCCGTCGACGACCACACGCGCCGTGCCGTCCGTGCGCAGCGTCGTCGAGAGCACCTCGGCATCAGCGTCGGCGATCGCCTGCGCCACGCGCGGGGTCTGCTTGCCGAAACGCTTGCCCAGCGCCCGGAAGTTGCCCTTCGCGGAGTGGTCGACGAGGTCGGCGCCTGCCGAGGAGAGCGGCTCGAGCGCGCCGATGTTGAGCTCCTCGGCCACCTCGGCGCGCAGCTCGTCGGACAGCGCCGACCAGGCGGCGGTGCCGACGAGGGCGCGCCGGAGGGGCTGACGGGTGCGCACCTTGGCGTCCGCGCGGGCCGCGCGACCGAGCTCGACCAGGCGACGGGCGAGCGCGACAGCGGCGGAGAGGTCCTCGTCGACGTCGGCCTCGTCGTACGCGGGCCAGGCCGCCAGATGCACCGACTCCGGCGCACCGGGCTCGACCGGGCGCACGACGTCTTGCCACACGCGTTCGGTGATGAACGGCGTCAACGGGGCCATCAGCTTGGTCAGGGTCTCCAGCGTGCTGTGCAGCGTGGTGAGCGCCGAGGGGTCACCCTCCCAGAAGCGGCGCCGCGAGCGCCGGACGTACCAGTTCGACAGGTCGTCGACGAACTGCGCGATCATGTTGCCCGCGCGCTGGGTGTCGAAGTTCTCGAGGGCGTCGGTGACACCGCCGACGAGCCGGGCGGTCTCGGCGTGCAGCCACCGGTCGAGCACGGGCCGCTCGGCCACGGGCGGCACATCGCCGGACCCGGGGGACCAACCGGTGGTGCGGGCGTAGAGCACGTGGAAGGCGACCGTGTTCCAGTAGGTCAGCAGGACCTTGCGGACCGTCTCCTGGATGGTGGCGTGGCCGACCCGGCGCGCCGACCAGGGCGATCCTGCGGCCGCCATGAACCACCGCACGGCGTCCGCACCGTGCTGCTCCATCAGTGGCATCGGCTCGAGGATGTTGCCGAGATGCTTGGACATCTTCCGGCCGTCCTCGGCAAGGATGTGGCCCAGACAGAGCACGTTGCGGTAGGACGACTCGTCGAAGACCACCGTGCCGATCGCCATCAGGGTGTAGAACCAGCCGCGGGTCTGGTCGATCGCCTCGCAGATGAAGTCGGCGGGGTAGGCGGCCTCGAACTTCTCGGCGGACCCGGGGACGTGCGGGTAGCCCCACTGGGCGAACGGCATCGAGCCGCTGTCGAACCACGCGTCGATCACCTCGGGAACGCGCCGGGCCTCGGCGCCGCACGGGGTGGACGCACCGGCCGGGCCGGGGCAGGCGAAGGTGACCTCGTCGACGTAGGGGCGGTGCGGGTCGAGCTCGGACTGGTCGGTGCCGGTGAGCTCGGAGAGCCGGGCCAGCGAGTCCACGCAGGTCTGGTGGCCCTCGGGGCAGCGCCAGATCGGCAACGGTGTCCCCCAGTAGCGGCTGCGCGAGAGTGCCCAGTCGATGTTGTTGTTCAGCCAGTCGCCGTAGCGGCCCCACTTGATCGTGTCCGGGTACCAGCTGGTCCGCTCGTTCTCCCTCAGCAGGGCGTCCTTCACCGCGGTGGTCCGGACGTACCAGGACGGCTGGGCGTAGTACATGAGCGCGGTGTGGCAGCGCCAGCAGTGTGGGTAGGTGTGCTCGTAGGCGAGGTGCCGGAACATCAGGCCCCGGGCGTCGAGGTCCTTGACCAGGTCCGCGTCCGCGTGCTTGAAGAACTGTCCGCCGACCAGGGGGACCGAGTCCTCGAAGTGCCCGTCGGCGCGCACCGGGCTGACCACGGGCAGGCCGTAGGACTTGCACACCTTCATGTCGTCCTCGCCGAAGGCGGGGGACTGGTGCACGAGCCCGGTGCCGTCCTCGGTGGTGACGTACTCGGCGAGCACGACGTAGTGGGCCGGCGACGGGAAGTCCACGAGGTCGAAAGGCCGCTGGTAGGTCCAGCGCTCCATGGCCGCGCCGGGCAGCGTGGCCTCGACCGTCCAGCCCTCGCCGAGGACCTCCTCGAACAGCGGCTCGGCGACGACCAGGGTCTCCGTTCCGTTGCCGGCGACCACGTAGTCGACGCCGGGGTGGACGGCGACAGCGGTGTTGGACACCAGCGTCCAGGGGGTCGTCGTCCACACGAGCAGGCTCGCCCGCCCGGCGTACTCGCCCGACGTGAGGGGGAACCGGACGTACACCGACGGGTCCGTGACCGTCTCGTAGCCCTGGGCCAGCTCGTGGTCGGAGAGCCCGGTCCCGCAGCGGGGGCAGTACGGCGCCACGCGGTAGTCCTCGACGAGGAGCCCCTTGTCGTGGATCTGCTTGAGCGCCCACCACACCGACTCGACGTAGGAGGGGTCCATGGTGCGGTAGGGGTCGTCGGTGTCGACCCAGTAGCCCATGCGCTCGGTCATCTGCTCGAACGCGTCGACGTGGCGCAGGACCGACTCACGGCACTTCGCGTTGAACTGCGCGACGCCGAAGGCCTCGATGTCGCTCTTGCCGGAGAAACCGAGCTCCTTCTCCACGGCGAGCTCGACCGGCAGGCCGTGGCAGTCCCAGCCGGCCTTCCGGTCCACTCGATAGCCCTGCATGGTCTTGAAGCGGGGGAAGACGTCCTTGAACACGCGCGCCTCGACGTGGTGGGTGCCCGGGAGGCCGTTCGCGGTGGGGGGTCCCTCGTAGAAGGTCCAGGAGGGTCGGTCGCCGTCCCCGTCGAGCGACTTGTCGAAGATCGAGCTGTCGTTCCAGAACGCGAGCACCTCGTGCTCGAGGGCGGGCAGGTCCACCTGGGGCGGGACCGGGTTGTACTGGTTCATCGGATGTGTCCCTCTCACCAATCTCCACTGGCGAAGGGACGATCCCGGTCGTGCGACCGGTCCCGCGGTACCACCCTCCTTGGCCGGGCCAGGAGCTCACCAGCCCCTTCGGCACGACCCTCTCTTCAGTCATCGCAGCCGGGTCTACCCGCCCTGGTGGGCGCTCTTCCGGCGGCTCAGGGGTGATCTTCACCCGCTGCCGACACCCCCGGGCTCACACCGTCCCCGGGTCGCTCGTGGCCGTGCAGGGGCTACTCGTCCCGTCAACGCCTTGCGATGCGGTCAAGTCTGCCAGACCACGTGTGCGCGAGACACGTGGGTTTTGATTCCGCATTTGTTTGAAGCCGCCGCGGCGAAGGCATATCCTCGCCGCACGCGTGTGGCGATCGCCACACATCGCTGAACAGGGGGACTGCGGCCATGGCACGATCCGCCGCGAAGAAGATCGCAGGCAAGACGGCAGCAGCCGCCAAGAGGGTCACCTCCAGTGTGACCCGGAAGTCCACCAAGACAAGCACGACGAAGGCCTCGCCGTCGAGGGGGACGGCGTCGGCCACCAAGGCCGCCAAGACCACCGCCACGAAGCCCGCCACGTCGGGTGCCAAGAAGGCGGCGGCGACGGCCTCGACGAAGAAGGCTGCCGCCAAGAAGGCGCCGGCCACGAAGACGTCGGCCAACAGGGCCCCCGCGACGAAGGCGGCCGGCACCACGAGCAAGACGGCGACCAAGAAGCACGACCAAGGCGACGACCTCGAAGCCGACGGCCAAGAAGGCGCCTGCCAAGAAGGCGGCGGTGACCAAGACCGCTGCCGCGAAGAAGCCCGCGGCCAAGAAAGCGGCGGCGACGAAGACTGCCGCGAGGCCGGGCAAGAGCAGCGCCGGCGAGACCGGCGCGAAGAGGACGGCCGTGAAGAAGACAGCGGCCACCACGGCAGGCAAGGCGGCCTCGACCAGGACGGCTGCCAAGAAGACCTCCTCGACCAAGGTGGCCGCCAAGGCCCCTGCGTCCACAAAGAAGGCTCCGGTGAAGAAGATGGCGCCCCCGAAGAAGACCGCCGACAAGCTCGCGGTGAAGGCAGACGAGAAGCCGTGGACGGCCAAGGAGCTCGGCGAGGTGCGTGACGAGCTCAACGCCGAGCGCGATCGCCTCCGTTCGGAGCTCAACATGGCCGAGGTGGAGCTCGCCGACCTGATGCGCGACGCCGGAGACGGAGCGGGCAACGACCAGGCAGACGTCGGGTCCACCACGTTCGAGCGCGACCACGAGATGAGCCTCGCCAACAACGCGCGGGCGCTGCTCGCCCAGACCGAGCACGCTCTCGAGAGGATCGAGGACGGCAGCTACGGCGCCTGTGAGCGCTGTGGTCAGCCGATCGGCAAGATGCGGTTGATGGCTTTCCCGCGTGCAACACTGTGCCTGTCATGCAAGCAGCGCGAGGAGCGTCGCTGAACCACAGCGACAGCACGAACCCCCAGAACACAGTCCGCCCCAACCGCCGGTACCTCTGGCTGTTCGCGGGCATCGCGGCGACCGCCTACACGGTGGACGTCATCAGCAAGATCCTCGCCGTCGAGCACCTGCGCGGCGAGCCGCGGGTCCCGCTCGTCGGTGACCTCTTCTCGCTCTACCTGACCTACAACTCGGGTGCGGCGTTCAGCTTCCTGACCGGCCACACCCAGGTGCTCTCGGTGGTGGCGATCACCGCCACCGCCGTGGTCGTCTGGGTGGCCCGTCGGCTCGGCAGCACCGGGTGGGCGATCGCTCTCGGCTTCCTCCTCGGCGGGGTCGCGGGCAACCTCACCGACCGGCTGCTGCGCGAGCCCGGCTTCCTGCGCGGCCACGTGGTCGACTTCTTCATGCTGCCGAACTTCCCGGTCTTCAACGTCGCCGACATCTGCATCAACATCGCGGCCGCGACGATCATCCTCCAGGCGTTGCGCGGGGTCAGCGTCGACGGCAGTCGGCACGAGGACGCCTCCGACCACCGGCCCGAGGGCGCCGGTGAGGGGACAGAGCGATGAGCTCGTTCCTCGAACAGACCGGGGGAGCGGAGTACCGCACGCTCACGGTGCCCGAAGGCCTGGCCGGTGAGCGGCTCGACGCAGCCATGGCACGGTTGTTCGGGTTCTCGCGGAGCCGGGCCGCCGAGCTGATCGCCGCCGGCAACGTCACGCTCGACGGCGAGCCGACCGCGAAGTCCGACCGGGTCCATCCCGGTGCGCTCCTCGAGGTGGAGATCCCCGTACTCGTCGACCCGGTGGCGGTGGTCCCCGAGACGGTGGAGGGGATCTCGATCATCCACGACGACGAGTCGATCGTCGTGATCGACAAGCCGGTCGGTGTGGCGGTCCACCCGAGCCCGGGCTGGACCGGTCCGACGGTCGTCGGGCACCTCGCGGGCGCAGGCTTCCGCATCTCCACCAGCGGGGCCGCCGAGCGCAAGGGCATCGTGCAGCGGCTCGACGTCGGTACGTCGGGCGTCATGGTCATCGCCAAGAGCGAGCACAGCTACTCGGTGCTCAAGAACGCCTTCCGGCAGCGCACCGTCGACAAGACCTACCACGCGCTCGTCCAGGGGCACCCGGACCCGCTGCGCGGCACGGTCGACGCGCCCATCGGCCGGCACCCGAAGTACGACTACAAGTTCGCGGTGATGGCGGGCGGGCGCGACAGCGTCACGCACTACGAGACCCTCGAGGCGCACCGGTTCGCGAGCCTTCTCGAGATTCACCTGGAGACCGGCCGCACCCACCAGATCAGGGTGCACATGGCAGCGCTCAAGCACCCCTGCGTCGGCGACCTCACCTACGGCGCCGACCCGGTCCTCGCCAAGCGCGTGGGGCTCGAGCGTCAGTGGCTGCACGCCGTACGCCTCGGTTTCGAGCACCCCGAGACCGGTGAGCACGTCGAGTACGAGTCGCGCTACCCCGAGGATCTCGAGCGGGCGCTGGACATCATCCGCGACGAGGTCTGAGCGATGCCCGGCCCGGGGCCTGTCGACGAGGAGACCGACCTGGTCCTGCGACCGGCGGACCCGCGCGACGCCGACACTCTGGCGGACCTGTTCCTCTCGGCGAGGGCGGCGGCCTATCCCGCGATGCCCCGCAGCATCCACACCCCGGAGGAGACCCACGTCTGGTTCCGCCAGCTCCTCGAGAGCGGGCGCGAGACCTGGGTCGCCGAGCGGGAGGGCGACGCGGTCGGCTACATCGTCCTCGACCCCGAGTGGCTGGACTCGATCTACGTCAGGAGCGACCTGACCGGCGCGGGCATCGGCACCGTGCTGCTGGACCTCGCCAAGAGCCTGCGTCCCGACGGCTTCGGGCTCTGGGTCTTCGAGAGCAACGAGGACGCGCAGCGGTTCTACCGCCGCCACGGGCTGGTCGAGATCCGGCGTACCGACGGGGCCGACAACGAGGAGCGGGAGCCCGACATCGAGCTGGCGTGGCTCGGCGCCGAGCCCGTCTCAGCGCTCCGTCGGCGGATCGACGCCCTCGACGAGGACCTCGCCGCGCTTCTCGACCGCCGGGCCGTCCTGAGCGCGATCGTCCAGGAGCTGAAGGAGGTGCCCGGACATGCCGGCCGGGACCCGCGTCGCGAGGCGGAGATCGCGGCGCGGATGGCCGAGGCGGCTCCCCACCTCGGCCAGGACCGCATCCGGCGGATCATGCACGTGGTGATCGGCGAGAGCCTCGACGCCGCGGAGGAGCCCTAGGCCGCGCTCCGCAGGTCGAGGGCGAGGAAGGTCGTCCACGCCAGGCCCACGAAGACGGCGACGGCCAGCCGGATGCTTGCCCCGTCCACGCCGGGCCAGGCGGTGAGGCCGAGCGCCACGACCCCGGTCGTGAGGGAGTAGAGCGCGCTTCCCCTGCGGCCACCCGCGGCGAACCGGCGCACGAAGACGAAGCAGCAGGCGACGAGCGCCGTGAACGCGAAAGGCGGCGCCACGGCATGGGCCACGCCGTGCCAGCTCAGGTCGCTCGGGATCGCGTCCGGCGTGCCCGGCGGGAAACCGAGCGCGGGGTCGGGGACGAAGATCCCGCCCGCGACGAGCCCGAGTCCCAGCAGCGCCGTGAGCAGCGGAGCCCATCTGCGACCGACACCACCGGTCAGCACCCGGTGCATCCCGAGCGCGAGGGCGAGCATGAGCGCTCCGGTGACCACGAAGCTCGTGATCTGCAGCCAGCCGAGGTCGCCGAGGCTGAGCAGGCTCAGGGGTTGGTGGCCGAGGTCGAAGCCGTCCCGGGTGAGCGCCTGTCCCAGGGCCACGGCCGTGAACAGGGGGCCGCCGGCGGCGCCGGCCAGGAGCAGCAGGCGGGTACGTCGTACCCTCGTCGTCCCTTCCTCGTCCGCAGGGCTCGTGTGCGGCAGAGCGTGCGTGTGCATCGTTCCTCCAGGTCGTCGGTGTGGTGAGGCGGCTGCCTCATGGGTACGTCGGGCGACGCGGTGCTGTTTCGACACAGCGGATGGGTGGCGTGGTGCAGGTCGAGCCCTGCCGGGCTGCCGCGGCCCACGGGTTTCCGCGGGGAGTAGGTTCGTGACGGAACGGACAAAAGCCGTCCTGGAGGAGGATTCCGTGGCCGATGTGACCCTGCCCGACGAGGTGCGTGCCCTGCTGTCGAAGCCGAACCCGGCCGTGATCAGCACCGTGCGGTCCGACGGGCATCCCGTCTCGGTGGCGACGTGGTACCTGCTCGACGGCGACCGCATCCTGGTGAACATGGACGAGGGGCGCAGGCGGCTCGACCATCTCCGGCGTGACCCCAAGGTCTCCCTCACCGTGCTCGACGAGGCCAGCTGGTACACCCACGTCAGCGTGATCGGCCGCGTCGTGGAGATGCGCGAAGACCAGGGCCTGGCCGACATCGACCGGCTCAGCAAGCACTACAACGGCCGGCCCTACCCCAACCGCGACAGCGGTCGCGTCAGCGCCTGGATCGAGGTCGAGCGCTGGCACGGCTGGGGCGCCGCCCGCCGCGACTGAGGGCGACCGAGCCGGTCCGGGCCTCCGGCGTACCGAGGTGCGGACGCCTCGCAGACTGTCGGTGGCCGGTGCCAGGATCTTGGTACGCCGGAGGGCGGGTCTCCCGAACCCCGGCCGGGCGGTGACGTAGGCTGACGGTCTTCCCCACGCCGCAGCCGCGCCACCCGCTCGGCTGACTCCGGCATGTCGTGACGAGCTGAGAAGGGCGAGAGGACATCCATGGCCACTGGGTCGGGTTCCAACGACTCGTTCGTGCACCTCCACGTGCACACGGAGTACTCCATGCTCGACGGCGCGGCCCGGCTCGGTGCGCTGACCGAGCGTGCCGCGGAGCTGGGAATGCCCGCGGTGGCGATGACCGACCACGGCAACGTCTTCGGCGCCTACGAGTTCTACAAGAAGGCCAAGTCCGCCGGGGTCAAGCCGATCATCGGCATCGAGGCCTACTTCGCGCCCAACATCTCCCGTCACGAGAAGCGCGGCGTCAACTTCTACGACGGCGGGCCCGACGACGTCTCCGCGCGCGGCGCCTACACCCACATGACGCTGCTCTCGGAGAGCACCGAGGGCATGCACAACCTGTTCCGGCTCTCCACAGGCGCGTGGCGGGACGGCTTCTTCAAGCACCCGCGCATGGACCGCGAGCTGCTGGCACAGCACAGCAAGGGCATCATCGGCACCACCGGCTGCCCTTCGGGCGAGGTGCAGGTCCACCTGCGCTACGGCAACTACGACGCGGCACGCAAGGCCGCCGCGGACTTCCAGGACATCCTCGGCCGGGAGAACTACTTCCTCGAGCTGATGGACCACGGGCTCGACATCGAGAACCGCGTGCGCGACGGGCTGCTGCGGCTGGCCAAGGACCTGCAGATCCCGCTCCTGGCGACGAACGACTCCCACTACGTCAACCGGGAGGACGCGAAGTCCCAGGAGCATCTGCTCTGCATCAACTCCGGCAGCACCATGGACATCCCGGCCGGCGACGGGCCGGGGCAGCGCTTCGCCTTCAGCGGGGACGGCTACTACCTCAAGTCCGCCCAGGAGATGCGGGCGCTGTGGGCGGACAAGTACAACCTGCGCGAGGCCTGCGACAACACCCTGCTCATCGCCGAGCGCTGCGACGTCTCGTTCACCGAGAGCGCCGGCGCCTACATGCCGCGCTTCCCCTGCCCGCCCGGCGAGAACGAGGACAGCTGGCTGGTCAAGGAGGTCGAGCAGGGTCTCCACTTCCGCTACCCGGGCGGTGTCCCCGACGAGGTCCGCAAGCAGGCGGAGTTCGAGATCGGCGTCATCACCCAGATGGGCTTCCCCGGCTACTTCCTCGTCGTCGCCGACTTCATCAACTGGGCCAAGAACAACGGCATCCGGGTCGGCCCCGGCCGCGGCTCCGGTGCGGGCTCGATGGTCGCCTACGCGATGCGGATCACCGACCTCGACCCGCTGCAGCACGGCCTGATCTTCGAGCGGTTCCTCAACCCCGACCGTGTCTCGATGCCCGACTTCGACATCGACTTCGACGAGCGCAGGCGCAGCGAGGTCATCAAGTACGTCACCGAGAAGTACGGCGACGACCGGGTCTCCTACATCGTCACCTACGGCACCATCAAGGCCAAGCAGGCGGTCAAGGACTCCTCGCGGATCCTCGGCTACCCGTTCGCGATGGGTGACCGGATCACCAAGGCGATGCCGGCCGCGGTGATGGGCAAGGACATCCCGCTCAAGGACATCTTCGACCCCGAGCACAAGCGCTTCGGTGAAGGCGGCGAGTTCCGCGGCCTCTACGAGGCCGACAACGACGTGAGGCGGGTCGTCGACACCGCCATGGGCATCGAGGGCCTCAAGCGGCAGTGGGGCGTCCACGCCGCCGGGGTGATCATGTCCAGCGAGCCGCTCATCGACGTGATCCCGCTGCTCAAGCGGCCCTCCGACGGGGCGATGATCACGCAGTTCGACTACCCGACCTGCGAGACGCTCGGCCTGATCAAGATGGACTTCCTGGGCCTGCGGAACCTCACGGTTCTCGACGACGCGGTCAAGAACATCGAGGCCAACCGCGGCGAGAAGCTCGTGCTCGAGGAGCTTCCTCTCGACGACGCGGAGTCCTACCAGCTGCTGGGCACCGGCAACACCCTGGGCGTCTTCCAGCTCGACGGTGGACCGATGCGCGGCCTGCTGCGACTCATGCGCCCGGACAACTTCGAGGACATCTCGGCCGTGCTCGCGCTCTACCGTCCGGGTCCGATGGGCGTGGACTCCCACACCAACTACGCGCTGCGCAAGAACGGCAAGCAGGAGATCAAGCCGATCCACCCGGAGCTCGAGGAGCCGCTGAAAGACATCCTCGGGACGACGTACGGCCTGATCGTCTACCAGGAGCAGGTCATGGCGGTGGCCCAGAAGCTCGCCGGCTACAGCCTCGGACAAGCCGACCTGCTCCGCCGGGCGATGGGCAAGAAGAAGAAGGAGGTCCTCGACGCCGAGTACGTCCCCTTCTCCGAGGGCATGCGCGGCAACGGCTACTCCGACGCCGCGATCAAGGCGCTGTGGGACGTGCTGGTCCCCTTCTCCGACTACGCGTTCAACAAGGCGCACACCGCCGCGTACGGACTGATCTCGTACTGGACCGCCTACCTCAAGCAGCACTACGCCGCCGAGTACATGGCCGCGCTCTTGACCTCGGTCAAGGACGACAAGGACAAGATGGCCATCTACCTCAACGAGTGCCGTCGCATGAAGATCCAGGTGCTGCCGCCCGACGTCAACGAGTCCGCCGCCAACTTCACCCCGGTCGGTCGCGACATCCGGTTCGGGCTCAACGCGATCCGCAACGTCGGCGGCAACGTGGTCGAGGGAGTCGTGTCCGCCCGCGAGCAGAAGGGGCGCTACGAGGACTTCAACGACTTCATGGACAAGGTCCCCGCCCACGTCTGCAACAAGCGGGTGATCGAGTCGCTGGTGAAGGCGGGCGCTTTCGACGACATGAAGCACAAGCGCCGGGCGCTGGTTGCCATCCACGAGGCCGCGGTCGACCAGTACGCCGATATCAAGCGCAACGAGGCGATCGGACAGGACTCCCTGTTCGGCGGCCTGGACGAGGACTCCGGTGGCGGGTTCGGGATCTCCGTGGCGATCCCGGACATCGACGAGTGGGACAAGACCACCCTGCTCGGCCACGAGCGCGACATGCTCGGCCTCTACGTCTCCGACCACCCGCTCCTGGGGCTCGAGCACATCCTCTCCAACGGCACCGACTGCACCATCGGTCAGCTGCTCGTCGACGAGGAGCGGCCCGACGGACACACGGTGACGATCTCCGGACTGATCACGTCCTTGCAGCGCAAGATCACCAAGCGCGGCGACGCGTGGGCGATGGTCACGCTCGAGGACCTCGAGGGCGCGATCGACGTGCTGCTGTTCCCCAGCGCCTACCAGCTGGCCAGCACCCTGCTGAACGAGGACGCCATCGTCACGATCAAGGGCCGGCTGAGTCGCAGCAAGGACCAGCCCGAGCTGCACGGGCAGGAGGTCAGCCTCCCCGACCTCACGGACGGACCCTCCGGCCCGGTCGTGATCAGTCTCCCCTCGACGCGGTGCACCCCGCCGATCGTCGAGCAGCTCAAGGACGTCCTGAGCACCCACCGCGGCATGACCGAGGTGCGGCTGCGGTTGATGACCAAGACCTCCACCACCGTCATGCGGCTCGACGACCGGCTTCGCGTGACCCCGAGCCAGTCCCTGTTCGCAGACCTCAAAGCCCTGCTGGGTCCCAGCTGCCTGGCGGGTTCGTGAGGCGCCGCCTCGGCGGGGGAGCGGTAGCCGACGTCGTCGTGGTGCTCGGGACCTTCCTGGTCCTCGGTGTGGTGTGCGGAGTGCTGTGGTGGCTCCTGACCGACCTGGCCGAGTACACCCGGATGCCCAACGGCGGCGGTGCGATGAGCGAGGTCGAGCTCTCCAAACGGTTCAACGCCGACGGCTGGTACTCCGTGATCGCGATCGTCGCAGGCTTCCTCAGCGGACTCGGGCTGACCTGGTGGCGGACCCGCGACTTCCGCCTGACCGCCGCTCTGCTGGTCGTTGGAGCGGCGGTTGCGGCGGCGGTGACGGCAGTCGTCGGTCGCGCGCTGGGCCCGGGTGACCCTCAGGCGGCGCTCGCGAGCGCGCACGTCGGCCAGGCGGTCCCCGTCCAGCTCTCTGTGACGGCGACCCCGGGCTACCTGGTGTGGCCGGTCGCGGTCCTGGCCGGTGCGCTGATGGTGCTCTGGTCCTCGCCCGGCGTCCCTGAGCGCGGCGAGGACGACCCGGCCCCGTCGGGCGAGGACACCTCCCGGATCTCGCCGGGCCACGCACGCAGCGTCCCCTGAAGCCCTAGCCTGGGACGAGATTCCCTCACGACAGGAAGTGCGGCATGCCGATCGAGCCCTCCCGCCCGTCCGACCCCGAGTACCTCGGTGACGGACCGGCGACCACAAGGGGCGGCCCGGCTCCGCGCCGGCGCACTGCTGTCCTGGCACTCGCCGCGGTCGGTGTCGTCGGTGCCGCCGCTGTCGGTGGGTGGGCGGCCGTGTCCTTGATGTCCGGAGGCTCCCAGCCGGCCGCGGCCGTCCCCGCGAACGCACTCGCCTACGTGAGCCTCGACCTCGACCCCTCGGCACGACAGAAGCTGGAGGCGGTCCGGATCCTGAAGAAGTTCCCGGCGCTCGACGACGAGCTCGGCCTCGACGCCAGGGATGACCTGCGACGTTGGATCTTCGAGAGGTCCGGGCTCGACTCCTGCCCGGGCGTCGACTACGACGAGGACCTCGCGCCGTGGGTGGGGGAGAGGGCCGCCGTAGCCGTGCTGCCCGCAACCGGCGCGAAGAAGACTCCGAACCCCGTCCTGGCTCTCCAGGTGAAGGACGCCGAGAAGGCAGCGAGCTCGCTCGACGCGATCGTCGCCTGTCGTGCCGACACGAGCAACGGCCACCACGAACCCCGCCCTGCCGACGTCGGCTTCGCGGTCGGCGACGGGTACGTCCTGCTCGCCCAGAGTGACACCGTCGCGCAGCAGGCCGTCGATGCGGCCGCCGACGCCGCCCTTGTCGACGACGAGACGTTCCAGCGGTGGACGGAGGAGGCCGGCGACCCCGGGATCGTCACGATGTACCTCGCACCGGGCGCTCCCGCCGCCCTGGTGGACTTGCGGCAGACGATGACCGACTACCCGTGGATGGCCTACGGCGAGCCCGGCGTCATGCCTGGGAGCCGCCCGAGGAAATGCCCGAGGACATGTGGGAGGAGATGCCCGACGGCATGTCCGGGAGCCTCGCGGACGACGATCCGGCGGCCCCGCCGGCGATGCCGTTCATGCCGCCGGGCCCGGGGATGATGGACGGCGAGCAGATGAGGAAGCTCGCCGAGGACTTCGAGGGGATGGCGGCCGTCCTCCGGTTCGAGGACGGCACGGTCGAGATGGAGCTCGCGGGCGGCGGCCTGCCCGAGGGAACCGCTCCGGCCGAGGGGACGGTGACCGCTGTCGGCGACCTCCCCGCAACCACGGGTGCAGCGCTCTCCTTCGCGTTCCCCGAGGGCTGGCTCCAGAAGTCCCTCGACTCCATGGGCGACGGGATGCCGCTGGACAGGATGCTCGCGGACGTCGAGGCCGAGACCGGACTCTCGCTGCCCGAGGACGCCGAGACACTTCTCGGCGACAGCCTCAGCGTCGCGGTCGACGAGGGGCTCCAGGTCGGACCGGCGATCAGCTCCGAGGACCCGAGCGCGATCGCGGCGGGCATCCGCGTCGTGGGAGACCCCGCGAAGATCCTGCCGGTGGTGGAGAAGATCAAGAAGTCCCTCGGCCCCGACGCCGACATGCTCGTCGTCGAACCCGGAGACGGTGCCGTGGCGTTCGGGTTCGACAAGGAGTACGTCGCGAAGCTCGCCGGACGGGGTGACCTCGGTGACGACCCGACCTTCCAGGACGCAGTGCCCGACGCCGACCGCGCCTCCGGCGTCGTCTATGTGAACTTCGCTGCGGGCGACGCCTGGGTGGAGCGGCTCGTCGAGGACTTCGCCGAGATGGCGGAGGGAGGGTCGAACCCGGAGGTCCACGAGAACCTCGACTCTCTCGAGGCCCTCGGCATCAGCACCTGGGTCGACGACGGTGTGCAGCGCGGGCTGTTCCGGCTGACCACGGACTGACGTTCCCGACGCCACGGCGGCGTCCCGCGTCAGCGCGCGATGGCCGCCGTGGTCGCACGGGTGAGGTTCACGAGGTCCTGCGGCGCGAGGCCGAGGTCCAGGCCCCGTCGGCCTCCGGAGACGTAGACGGTCTCGTGTGTCAGAGCCGTCTCGTCCAGCACCGTGGGGTGGGCGCGTCTCTGTCCCAGCGGGGAGATGCCGCCGACGACGTAACCGGACGCGCGCTCCGCGGCGGCAGGATCCGCCATCGTCGCCTTCTTGCCGCCCACGGCGGCCGCCACCGCCTTCAGGTCGAGCTGGTGCGAGACCGGGACGATCCCGAGCACCAGACGCCCGTCGACCTCCACGAAGAGAGTCTTGAACACCTGCTCGGGGTCGAGCCCGAGAGCCTCGGCGGCCTCGAGGCCGTACGACGGCGCCGAGGGGTCGTGCTCGTAGGTGTGCGTGGTGAACGCCACGCCCGCACGGGTCAGGGCGACGGTTGCGGGCGTCCCCGCGGACCCGCGCCTGGACTTCGCCATCAGTTGGGGGACCAGCCGGTGCGTGAGACCTCGGTCGCCGGAAGGGACGGGATCGCGCGCATCGCACGCATCTCCTCGTGCATCGCGTGGCGCAGCATCACCAGGCGCTCGTCGGCGCTGCCGGTCTCGAGCAGCGCCTGACGCTCGCGCAGGGTGAGGAGGCACGTGGCTGCGAGCGTGTAGGAGAGGTAGACCGGGTCGTCGGGCAGGTCGACGTCGAGCACGTCCGCCCCGCGCAGCTCCGAGAGCCGCTCCCGGTACACCGCGAAGGTCTCGCGCGTGCGCAGCGCCTCCTCCGACGTACCGCCGGGGCCGGCCGCGGGGTCCGTGGCGTCGGGCATGGTCTTCACCGTGCCGACCAGGTAGGGACCCGAGGCGTCCATCGACTGGAGGTGGAAGCGCTCACGTCCGACGATCTCGATGTCGAAACGCCCGTCCTCGGCGGGGACCACCGTCGTCATCTGGGCCACGCAGCCGACCCGGTGCAGGGACTGCACACCGTGGGAGCCGACCTCGTAGCCCTCGCGGATGGCCACGACACCGAACAGCCGCTGGGAACGGTCGGAGATGGTGAGCAGGTGGTGGACCAGGGCGAGGTACCTGTCCTCGAAGACGTGCAGCGCCGTGGTCATCCCCGGGAACAGCACGGTGTTCAGCGGGAACATGGGCAGCTCGTCGTTCACGTGGGACAACCTACCGATCTCCGCGGCCGGCCGGGTCCGCGCGATGACACGTGCGAAGCCGGGCATACCCCCCGCCCTACACTGGAGCCATGATTCGCCGCATCGATCTGAGGGGTACGACGGGCGCGGCAGCGTCCGGGACCACTCCTGACTACCGCAGCGTCGTGCCGCGCGCGGAGCTCGACGTCGAGGCCGCCCTCGAGGTCGTCCGCCCCATCTGCGAAGCGGTCCGTCATCGCGGTGTCGAGGCGATCACCGAGTTCGCCGCCAAGTTCGACGGCGTGGAGCAGCACGACATCGCCGTGCCGCCCGAGGCCCTGCGGCAGGCGCTCGCCGAGCTCGATCCGGACGTGCGCGCGGGTCTGGAGGAGTCGATCCGGCGGCTGCGGACCACCTGCGAGGCCGAGCTCGAGGCCGACGTGGTCACCGAGGTCGTGCCCGGAGGCACGGTCACGCAGCGCATGGTGGCGGTCGAGAGGGTCGGCCTCTACGTCCCCGGCGGACTCGCACCCCTGGTGTCGAGTGTCGTGATGAACGTCGTGCCCGCCCAGGTCGCCGGCGTCACGTCGATCGCCCTCACGTCCTCCCCGCAGAAGGACCACGGGGGTCTCCCGCACCCCACGATCCTGGCCGCGTGTGCGCTCCTCGGCATCGAGGAGGTCTACGCGGTGGGGGGTGCCCAGGCGGTCGCGATGTTCGCCTACGGCGCCGGCCCCTGCCGTCCGGTGGACCTGGTCACCGGCCCCGGCAACATCTACACCGTCTCCGCGAAGCGGCTGCTCAAGGGCGTCGTCGGGATCGACTCCGAGGCCGGCCCGACCGAGATCGCGGTCCTCGCCGACGACAGTGCCGACCCCGCCTACGTGGCAGCGGACCTGATCAGCCAGGCCGAGCACGACCCGCTCGCGGCGTCGGTGCTGGTCACGCCGTCGGAGCGGCTCGCCGCCGAGGTGGAGGCCGAGCTCGACAAGCAGATCTCGGTGACCAAGCACGTGGAGCGCATCACGACCGCCCTGTCGGGTCGGCAGTCGGCGATCGTCCTCGTCGAGGACCTCGAGCAGGGCCTTGCCGTGGTCAACGGCTACGCCGCCGAGCACCTCGAGATCCAGACCGCGGACGCCGAGCGCTGGGCAGCGCGGGTCCGTAACGCCGGGGCCGTGTTCGTCGGCGCGTTCGCCCCGGTCTCGCTGGGTGACTACGCCGCGGGCTCGAACCACGTGCTGCCCACCGGCTGCGCCGCCTGCTACTCCTCCGGACTGTCGGTCCGCTCCTTCCGCAAGGCCGTGCACGTCGTGGACTACGACCACCAGGCCCTGCGCGACGTGGCTGCCCACGTGGTCAACCTCGCCAACGCAGAGGACCTCCCCGGCCACGCGGCCGCGGTGCGGGTCCGCCTCGAAGACCGCTGAGCCGCCGCGTGTCGACACTTCCTCTGCGGGAGGAGCTGCGTGGCATCGAGCCGTACGGCGCGCCGCAGCTCGACGTCCCGGTGGCCCTCAACGTCAACGAGAACCCCTACCCACCGAGCGAGGCCGTGGTCGCGGACGTGGCCTCGGCGGTCGCCGAGGTGACGCGGACCCTCAACCGCTACCCCGACCGTGAGTTCACCGATCTGCGGGTCGCTCTCGCCGACTACCTCGGCCACGAGGTGACGCCGGAGCAGGTGTGGGCCGCCAACGGCTCCAACGAGGTGATGCTGCAGATCCTCCAGGCCTTCGGTGGCCCTGGGCGGGTCGCGGTGTCCTTCGCACCCACCTACTCGATGTACCCGGAGTACGCCCGCGACGCGATGACGGGGTGGTTGGTCGGTCACCGCGAGGAGGACTTCTCCCTCGACGTGGCGCACGCCGTGTCGGTCATCGAGGAGCACCGTCCCTCCGTCGTGCTCCTGCCCTCGCCGAACAACCCCACGGGCACCGCGCTGCCGCTCGACACCGTCCGGGCGGTGTGCGAGGCGGCCCCGGGCGTGGTCGTGATCGACGAGGCCTACGGCGAGTTCCGCCGTGCCGGCACGCCGAGCGCCCTCGAGCTGCTCCCGACCACGCCGAACCTGGTCGTCTCGCGCACGATGAGCAAGGCGTTCGCGCTCGCAGGCGCACGGCTCGGGTACCTCGCAGCCTCCACCGAGATCTGCGACGCGCTGCGCGTCGTCCGGCTGCCGTACCACCTCTCGGCGGTGACGCAGGCGGTCGCGCGTGCGGCACTGCGCCATGCCGACGAGCTGCTCGCCCGGGTCGACGACCTGCGCGCCGAGCGCGACGCGACGGTCGCCTGGCTCAGAGCGCAGGGGTTCGAGGTCGCCGACAGCGACGCGAACTTCTGCCTGTTCGGGAGGTTCGAGGACAGGCACGCCGTGTGGCAGGGCCTGCTCGACCGAGGTGTCCTGATCCGTGAGACTGGTCCGGACGGGTGGCTGAGGGTCTCGGTCGGCACGTCCGAGGAGATGGCGGCCTTCCGGTCCGCCCTGATGGAGGTAGTGAAGTCATGAGCCGCACCGCACGCATCGAGAGGGAGACCAAGGAGTCCAAGGTCCTCGTCGAGCTCGACCTCGACGGGACCGGCCGCGCGGACATCTCCACAGGCGTCGGCTTCTACGACCACATGCTCAGCTCCCTGGCCCGCCACGCCCTGCTGGACCTGACGGTGCAGACCGTCGGCGACATCCACATCGACGCCCACCACACCGTGGAGGACACCGCGATCGCGCTCGGCGACGCTCTGCGGGAGGCCCTGGGTGACAAGAAGGGGATCCGCCGCTTCGGCGACGCACTGGTGCCGCTCGACGAGGCACTCGTCCAGTGCGCGGTCGACGTGTCGGGGCGGCCGTACTGCGTCCACACCGGCGAGCCGGAGGCCCAGGCGTTCGTGACCATCGGCGACTCCTACCTCGGCTCGCTGACCCGCCACGTCTTCGAGACCCTCGCGCACCACGCGCAGATCGCCCTGCACGTACGCGTGATCTCCAGCCGTGACCCGCACCACCTGGTCGAGGCACAGTTCAAGGCCGTCGCCCGTGCGCTTCGCGATGCGATCGCGATCGACCCGCGTGAGACAGGCGTGCCCAGCACCAAGGGCAGCCTGTGAGCCCCAAGGTGGTGATGCTGGACTACGGGTCCGGCAACATCCGGTCCGCGGTCCGCGCCCTCGAGCGCGCCGGGGCCGAGGTGACTCTCACCGCGGACCGCGCCGCGGCGTCGGAGGCAGACGGGCTCGTCGTCCCCGGGGTCGGGGCGTTCCGCGCCTGTGTGGACGGGATCCGCGCCGTCCGCGGTCACGAGGTGATCGGCCGGCGGCTGGCCGGAGGCCGTCCGGTCCTCGGCATCTGCGTCGGCATGCAGGTCATGTTCGAGCACGGCGTCGAGCACGGGGTGGACACGCCCGGCCTCGACGAGTGGCCCGGCGTGGTCGAGCGCATCCAGGCGCCCGTCGTACCCCACATGGGGTGGAACACCGTCGAGGTCCCCGAGGGCAGCACCCTCTTCCGAGGGGTCGAGGGGGAGCGGTTCTACTTCGTGCACTCCTACGGCGTGCGCGAGTGGAGCCTCCAAACCAACGGCCGCACCCGCCCGCCCCTGGTGACCTGGGCCGAGCACGGCGGCGACCGCTTCGTGGCGGCCGTGGAGAACGGCCCCCTCACTGCGACCCAGTTCCACCCGGAGAAGTCGGGAGACGCAGGAGCAGCGCTGCTGCACAACTGGGTGGGGTCGCTGTGAGCAAGGAGCGGGCGAAGAAGCGGGCTGCCCGCGAGCACGAGGCCGGCATCAAGGCGGCTGCCCGTGGCGCCGAGCAGGAGCGGCGGGAGCGGCAGAAGGCGAAGCAGACCGCCACCGGCGGGACCGCCCCGAAGTCGTCCGGCAAGGGCGCCGCGCGAGGTCCCCAGCCAGACGTGAAGAAGTCACCCAAGCAGCCGCATCCGCGCACCCCTGCGAACAAGCGCGGGCACGCACCGGTCGGTCGGCCCGACGGCCCGCTCGCGCGGCGGCGACGGTTCCGGCTCCGGTTGCTCCTGGTGCTGCTCCTCGTCGTGAACGCGGCCGCCTGGCTGGTCTGGCCGGACTGGGCCGCCCGGCTCGCCGTGCTGATCCTGAGCGTGATCACGGCGCCGCTTCTCGCGGCCCTCCTGCTCCGCCGCCGCTGACCGACCAGCCGCGCTCGCCGTGGTCGAGCCTGCTCGCGGGGTCGAGACGTCGAGACCACACCTCCGTACGCCGGAGGGTGGGACGTGGCAGGGGCGGTCATGAGGCTCTCCTAGGCTTGTCCCCATGAGCGCATACCTGGAGCTGTTGCCCGCCGTCGACGTCGCGGGAGGCCAGGCCGTCCAGCTGGTGCAGGGCGTGGCGGGCTCGGAGAAGCGCTTCGGCGACCCGGTCGAGGCCGCGCTGAACTGGCAGAACCGCGGGGCGGAGTGGCTGCACCTGGTCGACCTCGACGCGGCGTTCGGTCGCGGCGACAACCGCGAGCTGCTCGCCGAGATCGTCGGGCGGCTCGACATCAAGGTGGAGATGAGCGGCGGCATCCGCGACGACGAGTCGCTCGAGGCCGCGCTCTCGACCGGCTGCCGGCGGGTGAACGTGGGCACCGCGGCGCTCGAGCACCCGGAGTGGTGCGCCAAGGCGATCGCCGAGCACGGTGACCGGATCGCGGTGGGCCTCGACGTGCGGGGCCGTACCCTCGCCGCGCGGGGCTGGACGCGCGAGGGCGGTGACCTCTACGAGGTGCTCGCCCGCCTCGACTCGGAGGGTTGCGCGCGCTACGTGGTGACCGACGTGAACAAGGACGGCATGCTGCAGGGCCCCAACCTCGAGCTCCTGCGCAGCGTCTGCGCGGCCACCGAGCGGCCCGTCGTGGCCTCCGGGGGGATCACCGAGCTCGCCGACCTCGAGGCGCTCAGCGGCCTCGTGGACGAAGGGGTCGAGGGGGCGATCATCGGGACGGCGCTCTACGAGGGGCGGTTCACCCTCGAGGACGCGCTGGCCCTGACGCTGCCGGCGAAGCGCGCATGAGCCTCGCAGTCAGGGTGATTCCCTGCCTCGACGTCGACAACGGCCGCGTCGTCAAGGGCATCAACTTCAGGGAGCTCCGCGACGCCGGAGACCCGGTGGAGCTGGCGAAGGTCTACGACGCGGAGGGCGCCGACGAGCTGACCTTCCTCGACATCTCCGCCTCCCACGAGGAGCGGGCCACGACGCTCGAGATCGTGTCGCAGACCGCCGAGCAGGTCTTCATCCCGCTCACGGTCGGTGGAGGCATCGGCAGCGTCGAGGACGTCGACAGGCTGCTGCGCGCGGGGGCGGACAAGATCGCGGTGAACACCGCCGCGATCCGGCGGCCCGAGCTCATCGCGGAGATCGCCGACCGGTTCGGCAACCAGGTGCTCGTGCTCTCCGTCGACGCCCGACGCGCCGCCGGCACCGACTCGGGCTTCGAGGTGACCACGCACGGCGGCCGGCGCAGCGCCGGGATCGACGCGGTGGAGTGGGCCCGTCGAGCCGCCGAGCTCGGGGCAGGGGAGATCCTGCTCAACGCGATGGACGCCGACGGCACCGAGGACGGGTTCGACCTCGAGCTGATCCGCCTGGTGCGCAACGAGGTCACGATCCCCGTCATCGCCAGCGGCGGAGCGGGCAAGGTGGAGCACTTCCCGCCCGCGGTCGAGGCGGGCGCGGACGCCGTACTCGCCGCCACCGTCTTCCACTTCGGCACGCTGCGCGTCGGAGAGGTCAAGAAGGCGCTCGCCGAGGCCGGGTATCCCGTCCGATAGTCATTCAGCCCGTCTGCGACGGATTGGGATGCCACAGTGGTCGCATGAGGACCACCCCGCGGCCGGTGTCATGGCGAGGCGGCACCCGGTGAGCGGGTTCCGGCTCCGGCGACGGTGGCTGCGCCCGGTGGTCAGTCTGACTGCTCTTCTCGTGGCCTACTACGCGTGGCCGGTGCAGCAGGAGGGCGGGAGGCTCGTCCTCGGCGTCCTCACCACGCTGGTGGCGGTGAGCCTCCTCGGCTGGGCGATCGCGGGTCAGGTCCGCCGGCACCTCGTCGACGGCGAGAGCATCGGCCTCGCCACGCTGGCCACGCTTCTCGGCGCCGTCGTCGTGGTGTTCGCCTTCGGCTACTACCGGCTCGAGGTGCACAGCCCGGGGCAGATGGGGGGCGTGGAGACCAAGACAGACTCCCTGTACTTCACCATGCAGGTGCTGACCACGGTGGGGCTGGGCGACGTGTACGCCGCCGGACAGCTCGCCCGGAAGCTCGCGCTGGTCCAGATGGCCTTCGACCTGGTCTTCGTTGCCGCAGCGGGCTCCCTGCTCGCCGGCGCCGTGAGGGAGCGCCTGCACGCGCCACCACCCGAGGCCGGAGCCGGGCCGGCCACCGGGGAGTGAGGCAGCCCTCGCCGGTTCAGACCCCGAGGTCGGCCCCGGTCAGCGCCGCGACGTCCGCATCGTCACCCACCAGCTCGACCTGCGCCTGGGGCTGGCGTCCGTAGACGAACATCACCAGCTCCGCGGGCAGCCCGCGTACGACGACGGACCGGGTGGCGGCCTTGAGCACGACACGCTCGGCCGCGTCGCTGCGTTCGAGCACGACCCCGACCGCGGCCGAGCGGACCAGGGCCTTGCCGGCCACGCCCACCATCTTCCAGAGGACGTTCTGCGCATGGTCGGACAGCGCACGAGGCGCCCATCCCTCCTGGGCCCGCCGCACGTCCTCGTGGTGGACGAAGAACTCGAGCGTGTTCAACGTCTTGTCGAGGGGGGCGAGGCCGAACGGCGAGTAGAACGGCGGTCCTTGGCGCAGTCGCTCGACGAGCACCGAGAGGTCCTGTCGGGCGAGTCGCCCGGAGACGTGGTCGGTCCAGCGGGCGAACGGCGACACCGCGATGCCGATCGCGGCAGGGCTGCCCTCCCGGACGAGCAGGTGCACGACGAGGTCCTTGACCGTCCAGTCGCCCGAGAGGGTGGGAGCGTCGGGACCGAGCTCGAGGGCGAGGTCACACAGCGCGGCACGTTCGGTCTGAGCGAGTCGGGGCATGTCTTTGATCGTAGGGTGGCCTGTCTAAGGAGGGAGCGACGTGACTACCAGCCGGACCAGCAGGCGACCGGTCGCCGCGGCGAGCACGATCCGCGACGGCTTCGCGGTGCTCTGGGTCGCGATCCGGCGGGAGCCGTGGATCTTCACGCTCTCGACGCTCGGCAGCCTGCTGTTCGGGGCGCTGACCGTCGCCGACGCATGGGTGCTCGGCTGGGCCACGGACCACGTGGTGCTGCCGGCCTTCGAGACAGGGACGACCACCGCGAAGGGGCTCATCACGGTCCTCGCTCTCTTCGTCGCCGTCGCGATCCTGCGCGCGGTGGGGATCGTGGCCCGACGCCTCGGAGCCGGCGTCATGCAGTACCGCATGCAGGCCCACTCACGCCGTGCCGTGACCCGTCAGTACCTCCGGCTGCCGATGTCGTGGCACCAGCAGCACCCGACCGGACAGCTGCTCTCCAACGCGAACGCCGACGTGGAGGCCGCATGGGGGCCCATCGCGCCCCTGCCCATGGCGGTCGGCACGGTGGCGATGATGGTCATCGCGGTCGTCCAGATGTTCCTCGCCGACCTGGTGATGGCGCTCGTCGGCCTCCTGGTCTTCCCGCTGGTGATCCTCGCGAACATCGCCTTCCAGCGCCTCCAGTCGCCGCTGATGACCCGCGCGCAGGCGCTGCGCGCCGAGGTCAGCGAGGTGGCTCACGAGTCCTTCGACGGCGCCCTGGTCGTCAAGACGCTGGGCCGGGAGCAGCAGGAGACCGAGCGGTTCGCCGAGCGCGCACACGACCTGCGTGACGTCGCGATCCGCGCCGGGCGGGTGAGAGCGGCCTTCGACCCGGCCCTCGAGGCGCTGCCCAGCCTCGGTGTGCTTGCCGTCCTGAGCGTCGGCGTGTGGCGCGTTCTCGGCGGGCAGACCGATCCGGGAGACGTCGTCACCATCGCCTACCTGCTCACGATCGTCGCCTTTCCGATCCGTTCCCTCGGCTGGCTCCTCGGCGAGTTCCCGCGCAGCGTGGTCGGGTTCGACCGGGTCAGCGCCGTGCTCGCGGCCACCGGGGAGATGGTGTACGGCGACCGGCGCATCGAGGTCACCGAGGAGGGCGCGCGCCTCGACGTACGGCACCTGGCCTACCGCTACGAGCCCGAACAGGCGCTCCTGGAGGACCTGACCTTCACCGTCCAGCCCGGGCGTACCGTCGCGGTCGTCGGCGCCACCGCCGCGGGCAAGAGCACGCTGACCTCCCTGCTGGTCCGGCTGGTCGACCCCGAGGACGGAGCCGTCCTCGTCGACGGGCACGACCTGCGCGACCTTCGGGCCGGCTCGCTCGCCGAGAACACGGCGCTCGTGCCGCAGCACACCTTCCTGTTCGACGACACCGTCCGCGGCAACGTCACGCTCGGCGCCGCGATGCCCGACGAGGAGGTCTGGGCGGCACTGAGGACGGCCCAGGCCGACGGGTTCGTGGCGGCACTGCCCGACGGCCTCGACGCGAGGCTGGGTGAACGCGGGACGACGCTGTCCGGCGGCCAGCGTCAGCGCCTCTCCCTGGCCCGGGCACTGGTACGACGGCCCCGGTTGCTCGTCATGGACGACGCCACCTCCGCGGTGGACCCCGAGGTCGAGGCGCGGATCCTCGCCGCGCTCCGTGACTTCGGGAGCACGATCCTCGTGGTGGCCTACCGCAAGGCGACGATCGCGCTCGCCGACGAGGTGATCTACCTGGCCGACGGCCGGGTGGTCGACCACGGGACCCACCAGGAGCTCCTCGCGCGCCGCCCCGGCTACGCCGACCTCGTCAACGCCTACGAGCAGGCCGCCGCCGAGCGGGCGGCCGAGGCCGAGGCCGGCGAGAGCGACGAGCGGACGGTGAGCAGATGAGCAGCGTGCCCACCTCCACCAGGATGGACTCCGGCGAGTCGATCTCCGCCTGGCGGACGATCGCTCGCGGGGTCGAGCTCTCACCCGAGCTGAAGGAGGGCTTCTGGGGGACGCTCGGCTTCGCCCTCCTCGCGACGCTCGGGCGCATCGTCGTACCCATCGCCGTCCAGCAGACCCTCGACCGCGGGCTGGGCGCGCAGGGGGGACCGGACACCGAGTTCATGACGACGATGGTCGTGGTCGCCGCGGTGGCGATCGTGCTGACGGGCGGCGCGTCGTACCTGATGACCTCGCGGCTCTTCACGAGCGCGGAGCGCGGACTGGCCACCTTGCGGATCAAGGCCTTCCGTCACGTGCACGACCTGCCGCTGCTGACCCAGAACACCGAGCGTCGCGGCGCGCTGGTCGCGAGGGTGACCAGCGACGTCGACCAGGTGTCGCAGTTCCTCATCTTCGGCGGCATCATCGCGATCGTCAGCGTGGGCCAGATCATCGTGGCAACGATCGTGATGGCCTTCTACAGCTGGCAGCTCACGATCGTGGTGTGGCTGTGCTTCGCGCCGCTGTTCCTCTCCCTGCGCTACTTCCAGCGCAAGCTCTCCGAGGCCTACGGCATCGTGCGCCGCCAGGTCGGGGCGATGCTCTCGGCCGTCTCCGAGCCGGTCGTCGGCGCGGCGGTGGTCCGCTCCTACGCCATCGAGGCCCGGACCCAGGAGCGGATCGACCGGGCCATCGACCGGCACAAGGCGGCGTCGACGAAGGCACAGGGGCTGACGGCGTTCTCGTTCTCGCTCGGCGGGGTCTCGGCCGGCCTCGCGAACGCCGGGGTGCTGATCTTCGGTGTCCTCCTCGGCATCGACGGCCAGATCACGGCAGGGGAGGTGCTCGCGTTCGCGTTCCTGGTGACGCTGTTCGTCGGCCCCGTGCAGATGGGCACCCAGGTGCTCACCGACGCCCAGAACGCCATCGCCGGCTGGCGCCGTGTGATCGGGATCCTCGACACCCCTGCCGACGTGGTCGACCCCGGCGCCGCAGGCACGCCGCTTCCGCGCGGGCCGGTGTCGATCGAGTTCGACGACGTCGAGTTCGCCTACCCGGGGGGCGCCCCCGTGCTGCACGACGTCTCGCTGCGGATCGAGCCCGGCTCGCGCGTGGCGGTGGTCGGTGAGACCGGGTCGGGGAAGACCACGCTCGCCAAGCTGCTCACCCGGCTGATGGACCCCAGCCGTGGCGTCGTGTGCCTCGACGGGGTGGACCTGCGCGAGGTGCCTTTCACGTCCCTGCGCGAGCGCGTGGTGATGGTGCCGCAGGAGGGGTTCCTCTTCGACGCCGACCTGGCCGCCAACGCGCGCTACGGCCGGCTGGAGGCGACCGACTCCGACATCCGTGACGCGGCCGACCAGCTCGGCCTGACCGACTGGCTGGAGTCGCTGCCGCGCGGCCTCGAGACCCGGGTCGGGCAGCGGGGCGAGTCGTTGTCGGCGGGGGAGCGGCAGCTGGTCGCCCTGCTCCGGGCGCATCTCGCGGACCCCGACCTGCTGGTGCTCGACGAGGCCACGAGCGCGGTCGACCCCCAGCTGGAGCTGCGGATCGGCCAGGCGCTGGAGCGGCTCATGAGCGGGCGCACGTCGGTGACCATCGCCCACAGGCTCTCGACCGCGGAGAACGCCGACGAGGTGGTGGTCGTCGACGCGGGACGGGTCGTCCAGCGCGGGCCCCACGCCGAGCTGGTGCAGGTCGAGGGCGTGTACCGCAGGCTTCACGACTCCTGGGTCGCACAGCACGAGCACCGCTGAGACATACTGACGAGGTGACCTCTCCCTCCTCCACCTCCGACGGCTCCGCCCTGGAACCGACGATCGCCGACCGGCTCAAGCGAGACCCGCAAGGCCTCGTCGCGGCGGTCGTGCAGCAGCACGACACAGGCGAGGTGCTGATGGTGGGCTGGATGGACGACGAGGCGCTGCACCGCACGCTGACCACCGGACGCACGACGTTCTGGAGCCGCTCCCGGTCGGAGTACTGGGTCAAGGGCGAGACCTCGGGTCACCGGCAGTGGGTCAAGGAGGTACGCCTCGACTGCGACGGCGACACGCTGCTGGTGAAGGTGGACCAGGAGGGTCCGGCCTGTCACACGGGCGCCCGCACCTGCTTCGACGAGGACCTGCTGACCCGGACCGATGCCTGAGACCACCACACCGGCCCGTCGACGCGACCGGACCTACGCGGTCACGGTCCTGGTCGGCCTCGCCGGGTCGGCGCTGACCGCGGTCGCGGGTGCTCGGGAGTGGGCCACCACGCGCGCGAGTGCAGCGGGGATCAGGGTCGACGCGTCGGTGACCGGCGCCGAGTCCCAGCCGCTCGTCTCCGCGCTGGGCCTGGTCGCCCTGGCCTCCTGGGGTGTCATCCTCGTGAGCCGGGGTCGCTCGCGGCGTCTCGTCGCCGTCGTGGGGCTGGTCGCCTCGTTGGGGGCGCTGCTCAGCGTCGTGCTCGGCTTCTCCGCGGCCAAGGACGACTCCGTGGCCGCCGCTGTCGCCCGAGGGGCCACCGGTGAGAGCTTCGCGACCAGCCTGTCGGTCTGGTACTACCTCGCCGGGGTCGGCGCCCTCGTCGCGATCGCGGCATTCGTGGTCGCGGTCCGGCGCGCACCTCGTTGGCCGGCCATGGGCAGCAGGTACGACGCTCCGGCCGCCCGCCCCGAGCCGGCCACCGACGAGGACATGTGGCGGGCGCTGGACGAGGGACGGGACCCGACCTCCTAGAATGTCTCGCGGGGCGCACCGCGACGTACGCGCCCGGCCCGCTCACCCATGCGTCACGAGGAGACCTGCCCACGATGGCTCACCACGGCAACACCCCCGCAGCCTGGACCGGCGTCACGCTCATGCTGATCGGCTTCGTCGTGGGAGGCATCGGCCTCGTCATCGACAACATGACGCTGTTCTGGGTCGGCGTCGCGCTCCAGCCGATCGGGATCATCGCCGGCAAGGTCATGGCGATGATGGGCAAGGGCGCGGAGCCCGCGAGCCACTGAGCTCATGGCCACGGTCGTCGCCCAGGATCTGGGCTCCGGCACCAGACGGGAGCGGATCACCGCCCCTGTGCTGGTGGCCGGCGCCGTTCTCGGGGCGAGCGTGGTGCTGCACCTTCGCGACCCGCACCAGAGCGGCAGCTACCTGTTCTGCCCCTGGCTCCTGCTCACCGGGACGTACTGTCCCGGCTGCGGTGGCCTGCGGGCGGTCAACGACCTGACCCGTGGTGACCTGACTGCCGCTGCCTCGAGCAACCTGCTCTTCGTCGGCTCGGTGCCGCTGCTCCTCGTGCTCTGGCTGCGGTGGTTCGGCGACCGGTGGCGCGGTCTTCGCCGTCAGGTCGACCATCGGCGGGGAGTGCTCTGGGCATCGGCGTTCGGAGCCGTCGCGCTGGGGTTCTGGGTCCTGCGCAACCTCCCCGGCCTCGACTGGCTCACTCCCTGACCCCGGACCGCCCTGTTCGCCAAGAAGGCCCCGACCAGGTGGTCGGGGCCTTCTACGCGATGCGAGCGATCAGAAGCCGTTCGACGAGGTGCCCTCGGTGAGAGCGCCGGTGACGATCGCGAAGATCACTCCGATGATGGTCAGGGCGATCGAGATCCAGCCGAGGATGACGCCGGCCTTGGCCATGCCGTCACCGGTCTGCATGCCGCCGGACGCGGAGATCTCCTTCTGGGCGGAGTTGCCGAGGATGAGCGCCGGGATGCCGGCGAACAGGCCGCAGCAGACGATCGACAAGATGCCCAGGATCATCGACCAGAGAGCCTTCTGGTTGGTCTGCGGCACGGCGTACCCACCCTGGCCGGGCGGAGGCGGCGGTGGAGGCGTGTAGCTCATGGTTTCCCCTTGTTCTCAGGTGCGAGCGAGTGTCGGGGGACGCTACCGCGAGACGGTTGCCTCTGGCGAGCACCGGCACGGGTCAGAAAGCGGTGCCGTAGTCCTGGGTGCCGCCGTCGACGTCCACGCCCGCCACGACGGCCAGCACGATCAGGCCGAGGATGAGCACCCCGAGCACCACGGCGACGGCGCCGGTGATGATGCCGCCGAGCGCCATCCCGTCGCCCTGCTGCGTGCCGCCGCTGGCTCTGATCTCGTTGCGGGCCTTCACACCGAGGACGATCGCGACGACGCCCGCGATGCCGAGCCCGCAGCACCAGGAGAGGACCAGCGAGGCGACACCCGTGATCAGGGCGGCGGTGGCCTTGCCGTTGGTCGGCCTCACGTGTGGCCCGTACGACGGACCGTTCGGGGCGCCGTAGGGCGGGCCGTAGCCGTAGCCTGGCGGCGGCGGCTCCGGTGGGTAGCTCATCAGCGCCTCGTCCTCGCTCTCTCCGGGGACCTCCCCGCCGTGGGGCCGGTCCTTCCTGTGAGAGTCTAGAGACCCCGAATGCTCCGACCTTGAGGCGAGGTTCCCATGTCCGTGCTCGACGAGATCGTCGACGGCGTCCGCGTCGACCTCGCCGAGCGTGAGGCCGCCATGCCTCTCGCGGATGTGAAGGAAGCGGCTCGGCGGGCGCGCGAGGCCCTCGACCCGATGCCGCGCTTCCGTGCGGCCGGGGTCAGTGTCATCGCCGAGGTGAAGCGCTCGAGCCCGAGCAAGGGTGCGCTCGCCGAGATCGCGGACCCGGCCGCGCTGGCGGGCGAGTACGAAGCTCGGTGGTGCCGCGACGATCAGCGTGCTCACCGAGGAGCGCCGGTTCGGCGGCAGCCTCGACGACCTCCGGGCGGTGCGTGCGGCCGTCGGGATCCCCGTGCTCCGCAAGGACTTCATCGTCACCTCCTACCAGCTGTGGGAGGCCCGGGCCGCGGGCGCCGACCTCGCACTGCTCATCGTCGCCGCCCTCGACCAGTTCGCACTCGAGTGCCTCATCGACCGGGCGCAGTCGATCGGGCTGACGCCGCTGGTCGAGGTCCACGACGAGGAGGAGGTCGACCGGGCCTTGGACGCGGGCGCAACACTGATCGGTGTGAACGCCCGCAACCTGAAGACGCTCGAGGTCGACCGCGACACGTTCTCCAGGCTGGCTCCCCGCATTCCCGATGACGTGGTGCGGGTGGCCGAGTCCGGTGTCCGAGGACCTCATGACGTCTTCGAGTACGCCAAGCAGGGCGCGAACGTCGTCCTGGTGGGGGAGACGCTCGTGAAGGGGAAGGACCCCCGCAGCGCGGTCGCCGACCTCGTCGCCGCCGGCGCCCACCCCGCTCTCAAGCAACGCGACTGAAAGACACGCACCCATGTCTGCACTCCCTGACGAGTCGGGCCACTTCGGCCGGTTCGGTGGCCGGTTCATGCCCGAGGCGCTGATCGCCGCGCACGACGAGCTGACCGAGGCCTGGCAGGACGCGATGGCCGACCCGTCGTTCACCGGCGAGTTCGAGCGGATGCTTCGCGAGTACGCCGGGCACGCCCAGCCTGCTCTACGACGCCACCAAGCTGAGCGAGGTCGCCGGCGCGCGGATCCTCCTCAAGCGCGAGGACCTCAACCACACGGGCGCCCACAAGATCCGCAACGTCCTGGGGCAGGCCCTGCTGACCAAGCGGATGGGCAAGACCCGCGTCATCGCGGAGACCGGCGCCGGCCAGCACGGTGTCGCGACCGCGACCGCCTGCGCCTACCTCGGCCTCGACTGCGTGATCTACATGGGCGAGGTGGACACCCAGCGCCAGGCCCTCAACGTCGCGAGGATGCACCTCCTCGGAGCCGAGGTGGTGGCGGTGAAGTCGGGCTCGCGCACTCTCAAGGACGCGATCAACGAGGCCCTGCGTGACTGGGTCGCCAGCGTCGAGACCACCCACTACATGCTCGGGACGGCCGCGGGCTCGCACCCGTTCCCCGCGATGGTGCGTGACTTCTGCCGCGGCATCGGCGACGAGACCAAGGCCCAGTGCCAAGAGCTCCTCGGGCGCGCGCCGGACGCGGTGGCCGCCTGTGTCGGCGGCGGCTCGAACGCAATCGGGATGTTCGCCGCGTTCATCGACGACCCGGCGGTGAGGCTGTACGGCTTCGAGGCCGCGGGCGACGGTGTGGAGACCCCGAGACACGCCGCGACGATCTACGCCCACCAGGTGGGGGTGCTCCACGGAGCCCGCACCTACGTCCTGCAGGACGAGGACGGCCAGACCATCGAGTCCCACTCCATCTCCGCCGGCCTGGACTACCCCGGTGTCGGGCCGGAGCACGCCTGGCTGGCCGAGACCGGCCGCGCTGAGTACCGCCCGATCACCGACGCGCAGGCGATGGACGCGATGTCGCTGCTCGCCCGCACCGAAGGCATCATCCCGGCGATCGAGTCCGCCCACGCGGTGGCCGGGGCGCTCGACCTCGCGGAGGAAGCTCGGTCCCGACACGGTCATCGTCGTGAACCTCTCCGGCCGCGGCGACAAGGACATGGGCACCGCGATCGAGTGGTTCGGGCTCGGCGAGGCGGCGCCCGACGACTCGGCCGGGTCGGGGCCCGTCGAGGCCGGCGGCGAGGGATCCGGGGAGGTCCAGCTGTGAGCGTCGCCCCTGTGTTCGAAGCCGCACGCGCCGAGGGGCGTGCCGCACTCGTCGGGTACCTGCCCGCCGGCTTCCCCGACGTGGACGGGTCCATCGAGGCGATGCGCACGATGGTCGAGGCGGGGTGCGACCTGATCGAGGTCGGCCTGCCCTACAGCGACCCGGTCATGGACGGCCCCACCATCCAGGAGGCCGCGCAGCGGGCCCTCGAGGGAGGGATCCGCACCACCGACGTGCTGCGGACCGTCGAGGCCGTCGTGTCGACCGGCGCGAAGGCTGTGGTGATGACCTACTGGAACCCGGTCGAGAGGTACGGCGTCGAGCGGTTCGCCGCGGACCTGGCCTCTGCCGGAGGGTCGGGGCTCATCACACCCGACCTCGTGCCGGACGAGGCCGCCGAGTGGGTCGCCGCTGCCGACGCCCACGACCTGGACAAGGTCTTCCTCGTCGCTCCGTCGTCCACCGACGCCCGCCTGAAGATGACGGTCGAGGCCTGTCGCGGGTTCGTCTACGCGACCGCGGTCATGGGGGTCACCGGGGCCCGCACGAGCACGAGCGACCTCGCCGAGCCTCTCGTGGCGCGCACCCGCGAGGTGACAGACCTCCCCGTCGGCGTCGGGCTCGGTGTGTCGACCGGGGACCAGGCCGCCGAGGTCGCACGCTACGCCGACGGCGTGATCGTCGGGTCGGCGTTCGTCCGCAGGCTGCTCGACGCCGGCCCTGACCGTCGTACCGGGCTCGACTCGCTCGCGGAGCTGACCCGGGAGCTCGCCGCAGGTGTCCGCCGTGGCCGGTGAACGCCGCATCGTCGTACGTCGGACCGCGCGGGCGACGGCAACCGTCCTGCTCGCACTCCTCGCGGCCGGCTGCGGTGGGCAGGAGGAGTCCGGACAGCTCACCTCGGGGTTCACCGAGGGCAACCCGGACGGGATGCACGGCGCGGTCCTGGCCGACCAGTACGTCGTGCCCGACGTGACCCTGACCGCGACCGACGGCTCGGACTACTCCCTGACGAAGGACACGACCGCCCCCTTGACGCTCGTCTTCTTCGGCTACACGCACTGCCCCGACATCTGCCAGCTCGTGATGGCCGACATCGCCTCCGCGGTCACACGGCTCGACGAGCAGCACCGGGCCGAGGTCGACGTCCTCTTCGTGACCAGCGACCCCGCCCGCGACGACCCCGCGACCTTGCGGAAGTACCTCGACCGGTTCGACCCGGACTTCGAGGGGCTCACCGGTGACCTGGGGACCATCGTGAAGGCCGCCAACGACCTCGGCGTCGCGATCGAGAAGGGTGCGAAGATGCCCTCCGGTGGCTACGAGGTCACCCACGGCACCCAGATCGTCGCGGTCGACCACCGCGACCGGTCACCCGTCGTGTGGACCGAGGGCACCCCGCCGGACCAGATCGCCGAGGACCTCACCGCACTCCTGGACGAACGAGAAAGTACCCCCGCGTCGTGATCCTCGCCTCGATCCCCAGCCCCGACCAGGGCGTGTGGCACATCGGCCCGTTCCCCCTGCGTGCCTACGCGTTGGCGATCATCGCCGGTGTCCTGGTCGCCGTGTGGCTCGGGGAGCGGCGCTGGGTCGCGCGGGGCGGCGAACCGGGCCAGGTCGGCGACATCGCGATCTGGGCGGTGCCGTTCGGTCTCGTGGGCGGTCGGCTCTACCACGTGATCACCGACAACCACCTCTACTTCGGCGAAGGCCGGGACCCGGTGACGGCGCTGTACGTGTGGCACGGCGGCCTGGGCATCTGGGGTGCGATCGCGCTCGGGGCGCTGGGGGCGTGGATCGGGGCTCGCCGGGCGGGGGTGAAGTTCCTGCCGCTCGCGGACGCGCTCGCGCCGGGGGTCGCCATCGCCCAGGCCATCGGGCGTTGGGGCAACTGGTTCAACCAGGAGCTCTTCGGGGGCCCCAGCAACCTGCCGTGGGCGCTCGAGATCGACCCGGAGCACCGCCCCGAGGGGTACGCCGACGTCGCGACCTTCCACCCCACGTTCCTCTACGAGTTCGTCTGGAACCTCGGCGTGGCGGGCCTGGTGATCTGGGCGGACCGGCGCTTCCGGCTCGGGTACGGCCGCGCCTTCGCGCTCTACGTCATGGGCTACACCGCCGGCCGTGCGTGGATCGAGTACCTGCGCATCGACGATGTGCAGCTCAACGACGTCCTCGGGCTGCGGCTGAACGTGTGGACGTCGATCGCGCTGTTCACGGCGGCGCTGGCGTACTTCCTCTGGTCCGCTCGGCGCCATCCGGGCCGGGAGACCTCGGTCCTGCGCGACGCCGTGGAGGAGTCCGAGGCCGTCCACGCCGACGAGGGGTCCGAGGCGGGGTCCACCGGCCGACCGGCGGCGTCGGGGCCGGACCCCGATGCTGCGGTGAGGCGCCCCGACGAAAGCGGCTGACCCGCTGCGCCCCGCGGCAGGTCAGGTGAGCCTCTCCTTCGGTGAATTCGTCGGTGGATACAGATAATTTGGTTCCATGAGCACCCGCGACTCGCACGTTCCCTCCATCAGGCATGAGCACCCCGACGTCACCGGCGGCTGGCTGCGCCCCGCTGTCTTCGGCGCAAGCGACGGCCTCGTCTCGAACGTCGCGCTGATCGCGGGCGTCGCGGGCGGCACGCGCGGCGCCGACAGCTCCACGGCGGTCGTCCTCGCGGGTCTGGCCGGCCTCGCCGCCGGCGCCTTCTCGATGGCGGTGGGGGAGTACACCTCCGTGGCCAGCCAGTCCGAGGCCGCTGCGCGCGAGGTGGAGAAGGAGCGCAAGGAGATCCTCGAGAACCCGGAGGCGGAGACCCGCGAGCTCGCCGCGATGTACGTCGGCAAGGGGATCGAGCCCGACCTCGCCGACCAGGTGGCCCGGCAGATCCACCGAGACGTCGACAACGCCGTCGCCGTCCATGCGAGGGAGGAGCTGGGCGTGGACCCGAAGGACCTCGCCTCACCGATGCTCGCCGCGAGCTCGTCGTTCCTCGCGTTCGCACTCGGCGCGCTCGTGCCCCTGCTGCCATACCTCCTCGGCGCCGCCACGCTGATGCCCGGCCTGGTGATCACGATGGTCGCTCTCTTCGGCGCCGGAGCGGTCGTCACGCAGGTGACCACCCGGTCCTGGGTGTACGGCGGGGTGCGCCAGATGTTCCTGGGCGCCGCCGCGGCTGCTCTGACCTACGGCATCGGGGCCGCGGTGGGCGCGAACCTCGGCTAGGCCAAACTGGCATTACTGCCCGGCTTGCGAGTGGTTCAAACCTGGGCACAGAGGTGTGATTCTTGCCTCCGCCGCGGCGGGCACTCCGCGCCCGCCATGTTGTACGCTTCAGATTCCGCCTGGGCCAATGTCGTCCCGCGCACTCATGCACCAGACACACCGGCGCGGCCTCTGTCGTGCCGCTGTCACGACGACGGGAGAGTGCCTCATGCAAGCATTCCCGCCGCCCCAGGGGCTCTACGACGGACTCCACGAGCACGATGCGTGCGGTGTGGCCTTCGTCGCGACCCTGACCGGCGTTGCCAGCCACGACATCGTTGCCAAGGCCGTCACGGCCCTGCGCAACCTCGAGCACCGTGGCGCCACGGGGGCCGAGCCCGACTCCGGTGACGGCGCGGGCATCCTCCTGCAGGTCCCGGACAGGTTCCTCCGGGCCGTCGTCGACTTCGAGCTCCCCCCGGCCCGCAGCTACGCCGTCGGCACGGCGTTCCTGCCCGGGGACGACGAGCAGGTGGCCAAGACCCGGGCGAGCATCGAGCAGATCGCCGAGGAGGAGGGCCTCACCGTCCTCGGCTGGCGTGACGTCCCCGTCGAGCCGGACATCCTCGGCGCCACCGCGTTGAGCGTCATGCCGACGTTCAGCCAGCTCTTCGTGTCCGCCACCAGCGGCCGGCTCGTGGGGATGGCCCTGGAGCGGCTGGCCTTCGTGCTGCGCAAGCGCTCCGAGCGTGAGACCGACGTGTACTTCCCCTCGCTCTCGTCGAGGACCATCGCCTACAAGGGGATGCTCACCACCGACCAGCTCGACCGCTTCTACCCCGACCTGCGCGACGAGCGCATGGAGTCCGCGGTCGGCGTGGTGCACTCGCGGTTCTCCACGAACACCTTCCCGAGCTGGCCGCTCTCGCACCCGTTCCGCTTCATCGCGCACAACGGCGAGATCAACACCGTCATGGGCAACCGCAACTGGATGCGTGCCCGTGAGGCCCTTCTCAAGAGCGACCTCATCTCCGGACGACCTCGAGCGGATCTACCCGATCTGCACCCCGGGGGCCTCGGACTCGGCCTCGTTCGACGAGGTGCTCGAGCTGCTGCACATGGGCGGCCGCTCCCTGCCCCACTCCGTGCTGATGATGATCCCCGAGGCGTGGGAGAACCACGCCGAGATGGACCCCAAGCGCAGGGCCTTCTACGAGTTCCACGCCTCGATGATGGAGCCGTGGGACGGCCCGGCAGCGGTGGTGTTCACCGACGGCACCCAGATCGGCGCGGTGCTCGACCGCAACGGCCTGCGTCCCAGCCGCTACTGGGTCACCGACGACGGACTGGTCGTCATGGCCTCCGAGGTCGGGGTGCTCGACATCGACCCGGCGACCGTCGTACGCAAGGGTCGGCTCCAGCCCGGTCGGATGTTCCTCGTCGACACCGCCGAGCACCGGATCATCGAGGACGAGGAGATCAAGGCCGAGCTGGCCACGGACCACCCGTACGACGAGTGGCTGCACGCCGGCCTGATCCACCTCGACGACCTCCCCGAGCGTGAGCACATCGTGCACACGCACGCCTCGGTGACGCGCCGCCAGCAGATCTTCGGCTACTCCGAGGAGGAGAAGCGGATCCTCCTCACCCCGATGGCGAAGACCGGCGCGGAGCCGATCGGTTCGATGGGCACCGACACCCCCATCGCCGCGCTGTCGGACCGGCCGCGGCTGCTGTTCGACTACTTCACGCAGCTGTTCGCGCAGGTGACCAACCCGCCGCTGGACGCCATCCGTGAGGAGCTCGTCACCTCGCTGTCGAGCACGATCGGGCCCGAGGCCAACCTGCTCGAGCCGACTCCGGCGTCGTGTCGCCAGGTCGTGCTGCCGTTCCCGGTGATCAACAACGACGAGCTGGCCAAGATCCGTCACATCAACCGTGACGGCGACATGCCCGGCTTCATCACCCACGTCGCCCGGGGCCTCTACGAGGTCGAGGGCGGGGGAGAGGCGCTGGCCCGCCGGATCGAGGAGATCTGCGCGGAGGTGTCCGAGGCGATCGCCAACGGAGCCCGGATCATCGTGCTCTCCGACCGGCACTCCACCGCCGACCTCGCACCGATCCCGTCCCTGCTGCTCACCGGCGCGGTCCACCACCACCTGGTGCGCGAGAAGACCCGCACCCAGGTCGGGCTCATCGTCGAGGCCGGTGACGTGCGCGAGGTCCACCACGTCGCGCTGCTCATCGGGTACGGCGCGGCCGCGGTCAACCCCTACCTGGCCATGGAGAGCGTCGAGGACCTCGCCCGCGACGGCTACTTCGTCGACGTCGACCCGGACAAGGCCGTCACGAACCTCGTGAAGTCGCTCGGCAAGGGCGTGCTCAAGGTGATGAGCAAGATGGGCGTCTCGACGGTCGCGTCGTACACCGGCGCCCAGATCTTCGAGGCGGTCGGGCTGTCGCAGGAGCTGGTGGACAGGTACTTCACCGGCACGGTGAGCAAGCTCGGCGGCATCGACATCGCCACGGTGGCCGAGGAGGTCGCACGTCGGCACCGCAAGGCCTACCCGGTCGACGGGCTCCCGCCCGCGCACCGTGCGCTGGAGATCGGCGGCGAGTACCAGTGGCGTCGCGAGGGTGAGCCGCACCTGTTCGACCCGGAGACGGTCTTCCGGCTCCAGCACTCGACCCGCAGCGGCCGCTACGACGTGTTCAAGCAGTACACCCAGCGCGTCGACGACCAGTCGAAGCGGCTGATGACCCTGCGCGGGCTGTTCTCGTTCAAGAGCGACCTGCAGCCGGTCCCGATCGAGGAGGTCGAGCCGGTCTCGGAGATCGTCAAGCGGTTCTCCACCGGGGCGATGTCCTACGGTTCGATCAGCAGGGAGGCGCACGAGACCCTCGCGATCGCCATGAACCGGCTGGGCGGCAAGTCCAACACCGGTGAGGGCGGCGAGGACCCCGACCGTCTCTACGACCCCGAGCGCCGCTCGTCGATCAAGCAGGTCGCGTCGGGCCGGTTCGGCGTCACCTCGGAGTACCTCACGAACTCCGACGACATCCAGATCAAGATGGCGCAGGGTGCCAAGCCCGGTGAGGGCGGCCAGCTTCCCGGCCACAAGGTGTACCCGTGGGTCGCGAAGACCCGGCACAGCACGCCGGGGGTGGGGCTCATCTCACCGCCGCCGCACCACGACATCTACTCGATCGAGGATCTCGCGCAGCTGATCCACGACCTGAAGAACTCCAACCCGTCGGCGCGCGTGCACGTCAAGCTCGTCGCCGAGGTCGGGGTCGGCACGGTCGCCGCAGGTGTGTCCAAGGCACACGCCGACGTGGTCCTGATCTCGGGCCACGACGGCGGCACCGGAGCCTCTCCGCTGACCTCGCTCAAGCACGCCGGCGGTCCCTGGGAGCTCGGCCTCGCCGAGACCCAGCAGACGCTGCTGCTCAACGGGCTGCGCGACCGGATCGTCGTGCAGACCGACGGGCAGCTCAAGACCGGCCGCGACGTCGTGGTCGCCGCGCTGCTCGGGGCCGAGGAGTTCGGCTTCGCCACGGCTCCGCTCGTGGTCTCCGGCTGCATCATGATGCGCGTGTGCCACCTCGACACCTGCCCGGTGGGCGTGGCCACGCAGAACCCGGTGCTCCGCGAGCGCTACACCGGCAAACCGGAGTTCGTCGTCAACTTCTTCGAGTACATCGCCGAGGAGGTGCGCGAGTACCTCGCCGAGCTCGGGTTCCGCTCGATCGACGAGGCGATCGGCCACGCCGAGATGCTCGACACGGCTGAGGCGGTCGACCACTGGAAGGCGTCCGGGCTCGACCTGGCGCCGATCCTGCACGTGCCTGCGCTGCCCGAGGGCACGCCTCGCCGCAACACGACCGGCCAGGACCACGGCCTCGACAAGGCTCTCGACAACCAGCTGGTCGAGCTGGCCGCCGACGCCCTCGAGCGCGGTGAGCCGGTGCGGGCGCAGGTCGAGATCCGCAACGTCAACCGCACGGTCGGCACGATCCTCGGCCACGAGGTGACCAAGCGCTACAAGGGCGAGGGGCTGCCGGACGGCACGATCGACATCACCTTCACCGGATCTGCCGGACAGTCCTTCGGTGCGTTCGTCCCACGCGGGATCACGCTGCGCCTCGAGGGCGACGCGAACGACTACGTCGGCAAGGGTCTCTCCGGTGGCCGGATCGTGGTGCGCCCCGACCGGGGAGCCACCTTCGAGGCCGAGAACCAGATCATCGCCGGCAACGTGATCGGCTACGGCGCGACCTCGGGCGAGATCTTCCTTCGCGGCCAGGTCGGTGAGCGCTTCTGCGTCCGCAACTCAGGTGTCCTCGCGGTCGTCGAGGGCGTCGGAGACCACGGCTGCGAGTACATGACGGGCGGAACGGTCGTCGTACTCGGTGCGACCGGGCGGAACTTCGCCGCCGGCATGTCGGGCGGCATGGCGTTCGTCCTCGACCTCGACGAGGGTCGGGTGAACGGCGAGCTCGTGGAGCTGCGGCCGGTCGAGGGAGAGGCCGCACAAGAGCTGGAGAACGCCGTACGGCGGCACCTGGAGGAGACCGAGTCCACCGTCGCGGCACAGCTGCTCGAGGACTGGCCGGCGTCCCTGGCCCGGTTCACCGAGGTCATGCCCAGCGACTTCAAGCGGGTGCTCGAGGCGAAGGCCGAGGCGCTCGAGGAAGGCCTCACCGAGGACGAGGCCGCGACCAAGATGATGGAGGCTCTCCATGGCTGACCCCAGAGGTTTCCTCAAGCACGGCCGCGAGGTCGCCTCGCGCCGCCCGGTCGAGGAGCGCGTCCACGACTGGAACGAGGTCTACCCCGGTGGGATGGGCCGGTCGCTGCTGCCGATCATCAGCACCCAGGCGGGGCGCTGCATGGACTGCGGTATCCCGTTCTGCCACCAGGGCTGCCCGCTCGGCAACATCATCCCCGAGTGGAACGACCTGGTCTGGCGTGACGACTGGGAGGGTGCGAGCGAGCGTCTCCACGCCACGAACAACTTCCCCGAGTTCACCGGACGGCTGTGCCCGGCGCCGTGCGAGACCGCGTGCGTCCTGGGGATCAACCAGGACCCGGTGACCATCAAGAACGTCGAGGTCGTCGATCGCGGACAAGGCCTGGGAGTCGGGCTACGTCCGGCCGCAGCCACCGGAGTGGCTCACCGGCAAGACCGTCGCCGTGATCGGCTCGGGCCCGGCCGGGCTGGCGGCGGCGCAGCAGCTGACGCGCGCCGGCCACACGGTCGCGGTCTACGAGCGTGCTGACCGCATCGGCGGACTGCTGCGCTACGGCATCCCCGAGTTCAAGATGGAGAAGAAGTACCTCGAGCGCAGGCTCGACCAGATGAAGCGCGAGGGCACCGTCTTCCGTGCCGGCGTCGACGTCGGAGCCGAGCTCACGGGTCGGCAGCTGCGGGACCGGTACGACGCCGTGGTGCTCGCCGTGGGGTCGACCGTCGGGCGTGACCTGCCGGCCCCGGGGCGCGAGCTCGGCGGGATCCACCAGGCCATGGAGTTCCTGCCCCAGGCCAACCGGGTGGCGCTCGGCGACGAGGTCGAGGACCAGATCGTGGCCACCGACAAGCATGTCGTGATCATCGGCGGTGGCGACACCGGAGCCGACTGCCTCGGCACCTCCCACCGCCAGGGCGCGACGTCGGTGACCCAGCTCGAGATCATGCCGCAGCCGGGGGAGGAGCGTCCGCCGAACCAGCCGTGGCCGACGTACCCGATGACCTACCGGGTCTCCTCGGCGCACGAGGAGGGTGGCGAGCGGGTCTACTCGGTCTCCACGAAGGAGTTCCTCGGCGACGAGCAGGGGAACGTCCGCGCGCTACGCCTCGTCGAGGTGGAGATGCGGGACGGGAAGTTCCAGGAGGTCGAGGGCACCGAGCACGAGATCCCGGCCGACCTCGTCCTGTTCGCGATGGGCTTCACCGGGCCGCAGCAGGAGGGACTGGTCTCCCAGCTCGAAGTGGAGCTCGACCAGCGGGGCAACGTGGCGCGCAACGACGACTACATGTCCTCCGTCGACGGGGTCTTCGTCGCCGGCGACGCGGGCCGCGGTCAGTCGCTGATCGTGTGGGCGATCGCCGAGGGGCGGGCAGCCGCCGCAGCGGTCGACAAGTACCTCACGGGCGCCACGACCCTGCCGTCCCCGATCCCGCCCACCGAGCGCCCCCTGATGGTCTGAGGGTTCTGGGGCGGTCAATTACCAAGGTATGCCGGTGAATTGCCTCTTCCCACGGTGAATTCACCATGGGAAGAGGCAATTTCGCTGCATCCCTTGGTAATCCTCCGGACCAGCCCGCCACGGGTTGGAACGATCAAGACATCAACGCTAGGGTCGTCGGGTGCGTAGAGCCAAGATCGTGTGCACTCTCGGGCCTGCTACATCCACCCCCGCTCGTATCCGGGAGCTCGTCGACACCGGCATGGATGTCGCGCGCCTGAACATGAGCCACGGGTCGCATGACGACCACAGGCGGTCCTACCGCCTCGTGCGCGAGGCCTCGGACGCCTCGGGGCACGGCGTCGGCATCGTGGCCGACCTCCAGGGACCCAAGATCCGACTCGGCCGCTTCGCGGGCGGACCGGTGGACCTGGACGAGGGTGCCACGTTCACGATCACCACCCGTGACGTCCCCGGTGACGTGAAGATCTGCTCCACGACGTACGACGGGCTCCCTGGCGACGTGAACGCGGGCGACCCGATCCTCATCGACGACGGCAAGGTCCGGCTCGAGGTCACCGCGGTCGACGGGCCCAACGTGGAGACCCGTGTCGTGGTCCCTGGCCGGATCAGCGACAACAAGGGCATCAACCTCCCCGGTGTCGCGGTGTCGGTGCCTGCACTGTCGGAGAAGGACAAGGAGGACCTGCGCTTCGCCCTCCACCTCACCGTCGACTTCATCGCGCTCTCGTTCGTCCGCACGGCCAAGGACGTCGATGACGTGCGAGCGATCATGAAGGAGGAGGGGGTCAGCCTCCCGGTCATCGCGAAGATCGAGAAGCCGCAGGCAATCGAGAACCTCGGCGAGATCATCAAGGCCTTCGACGGGTTCATGGTGGCGCGTGGCGACCTCGGCGTGGAGTGCCCGCTCGAGGACGTCCCCATGATCCAGGCTCGGATCGTCGACCTCGCCCGCCGCAACGCCAAGCCGGTGATCGTCGCGACGCAGATGCTCGAGTCGATGATCACCGCACCTCGGCCAACACGAGCGGAGGCCTCCGACGTGGCCAACGCGGTGCTCGACGGTGCCGACGCCGTGATGCTCTCGGGAGAGACGAGCGTCGGGGAGTACCCGATCGAGGCGGTCGAGACGATGGCTCGGGTGATCGAGTCGACCGAGCGCTACGGCATGCACCGGATGGCCAAGATCAACTGGCAGCCGCGGACCAAGGGTGGTGTCATCGCCAAGGCCGCCGCGGAGGTCGCCGAGCGCGTGGACGCGAAGTACCTCGTGGCCTTCACGCAGAGCGGCGACTCGGCACGGCGGCTCGCCCGGCACAGGGGCGAGATCCCTATCCTCGCCTTCACCCCGGTCGCGGCCGTCCGCTCCCAGCTCGCCCTGTCCTGGGGGATCGAGACCTTCAAGGTCTCGCCCGTCCAGCACACCGACGAGATGGTGAAGCAGGTCGACGAGGCCTTGCTCCAGATCGGCCGGGTCAAGACCGGTGACCTCGTGGTCATCATCGCCGGAAGCCCGCCCGGCATCCCCGGCTCCACGAACGCCCTGCGCGTGCACCGGATGGGTGATGCGATCACCGGAATCGCCCCGGCCTACCGCGGAGGGCGCTGACGCGGCTCAGGTCGTCTCGGCGAGGGGCCCGCTCAGCCAGTGCCTCACCTGACCGGCCGAACGCAGGTGTACGACGGGGAGCAGGGGCAGCGCAGCGAGGATCTGGCAGGCTCGGTCCTCGGCATGATGGCGGGTGCTCCAGGCGTAGCGCATGACGTGCTCCGGGTCGGTGAGGAAGTCGCGCAGCGGCGCCTCCTGGTTCCCGTTCCACAGCTCCTGACGGCGGATGCGCCGCGCCACGGTCCGGCGGGTGACACGCCACATCGCAACGGGAGTGGGGAGGTCGAGCCACACGACGAGGTTCGCCCGCTGCCTCAGCATCGGCCGCGCCGCGTCGTACTGGTACTCGCACACCCATCGGGAACCGGACGTGATCTCGTCGACCGTCTCCACGAAGTCCGGGTTGGGAGTCCAGCCCGGCCCATGGAACAGGCTGTCCATCTCGGTGTACGGCAGGTCGAGAAGCGCGCCGATCCTTCCCGCCAAGGTGGACTTGCCCGCACCTGAGGTGCCGTTGACCGTGACTCTCGACGGTCGGTACGGCAACGCGTCGTCGTGTCGCAGAAGTGGCACCGCCCGAGTGTAGGAGCGACTCAGCGCTTCAGCCCCACCACCTCGTCGAGTCGAGCCACGCCGGCCCTCGTCGAGACGGAGATGCAGTAGGCGCTGTTCTGTCTCCACGGGACATCGAGGAGGTCGAGGGCTTCGGTGCACCAGGTCCGGATGTCCGAGGAATGGTTCACGAACTGCCAGCGGGGGTAGTCGTACCGCTTCTTCACGCCTGCGACCACTCGAGTCGCCCAGTTGTTGCTGCGGCAGCCGTCGGAGTGGAACAGTCCCCGCAGGAAGTCACCCGGGTGGGCGGTGACGATCTCCCGCTGCCATCCCTCGAGTCTCAGCTCTCGCTTGTGCTTCCGGCCCGGTCCGTGCTGGGGGAACAGGCACGGCCAGTGATTCCAGCAGTTCTGGACGACGATGACTCCGGGCGCTCGAACGTGGCAGACGCGGCCTCCCTTGTGCAGGGCCTCGATGGCTTGACCTACGTCCGCGATGATCCGGGGATAGGTCTCGTCGCACGAGACCCGGAGTGCGAAGCTCCGTCTCGTCCTCGAGAGGCAGCCGTCGCCGAGGTAGTAGCCCAGCAGACACGCGTAGGCCAGTTCGTCAACGCTTTCACCCGTGCAGACGAAGCACGGTCTGGATCGTGCTCGTGGCTCGATCCCATGGATGCGCCAGTCCCGCACAGCGGCACGGCTGACGCCGAGCTGTTGCTCACGGCGTTGAGCGACCAGCCCTCGTCGAGGAGCCGCATCGCATGCTCGCGCAGTGGCTTGGGGTGCATGAACTGATCGTGTCGCCGAGCGCCGACAAACGCAGACCCCTGTGCACAGGAGGAATATGTGCCCCGGGTGGGATTCGAACCCACACTGGACGGTGTTTGAGACCGCATTCTCTGCCGATTGGAATACCGGGGCCTGAGCGCGTCAACCGTACCCGATACCACCGACACCGATGTGCGCGCCTCGCGGCGTCCGCACTAGCCTTGCGCGTGTGAGTCAACAGCCGTCCGCCGCACCCGTCCGCCGCGTCGTCATCGCCGAGGACGAGGCCCTCATCCGCCTCGACCTCGCCGAGATGCTGGGCGAGGAGGGGTACGACGTGGTCGGCCAGGCCGGCGACGGCGAGCGGGCTGTCGAGCTCGCCGAGGAACACCGGCCCGACCTCGTCGTACTCGATGTGAAGATGCCCAGGCTCGACGGCATCAGCGCCGCCCAGCGGATCGCCGAGAAGCGGATCGCGCCCGTGGTGATCCTCACCGCCTTCAGCCAGCGGGACCTCGTCGAGCGAGCTCGCGACGCGGGTGCCATGGCCTACCTGGTCAAGCCGTTCAGCAAGACCGACCTGGTGCCGGCGATCGAGATGGCGGTCAGCCGGTTCGCCGAGCTGCAGATGCTCGAGGCCGAGGTGGCCGACCTGACCGAGCGGCTCGAGACCCGCAAGCTCGTCGACCGGGCCAAGGGCATACTCCAGCAGCAGCTCGACCTGAGCGAGCCCGAGTCGTTCCGCTGGATCCAGAAGACGGCCATGGACCTGCGCCTCTCGATGCGTCAGGTCGCCGAGGGCGTCATCGCTCACGGGCCGGGGATCGCCGGCGACGCGCCCGCCTGATTGTGCACGGTGCTCAGGGCCCTCGGGACGCACGCCGCCGGCCGGTTCGTCCGATGGCGGGGAGTCTGGCGGGACCGCAGGTCACGAAATGGCAACGACCGGGACGTATTTTGATGTGAGGTCCGCAATACACGGGGTGTTTGGCGCTAGGTTCGCTCCAACACAAGGAAGCGGTAGCCCCAGCCCGGCTAGGGTCCGGCGGGGGAGCCGCACTCCCTACGACGGAGGCCCAATGATTCGCCCAACCCGCGCCTGGCGCACAGCCGCAGTTTTCGCGGCCGCGACGCTCGTGCTGACCGCCTGTGGCGGCGAGACCGATTCCGGCAACGAACCCAAGACCTCTGAGAGCCCCGAGAGCGGCAAGCCTGCCGCCAAGGGTGACGGCACCTTGAACTTCGGTGCGCTGCTGCCGCAGACCGGTGACCTCGCGTACCTCGGCCCGCCGGAGTTCGCGGGTGTCGACCTCGCGATCCAGGAGATCAACGACGCCGGCGGTGTGCTCGGCAAGGAGGTCGGGTCGTTCAAGGCGGACTCCGGCGACGGAACCCCCGACATCGCGGGCGCCTCGGTGGACAACCTCCTGAACGACAACGTCGACGTCGTCGTCGGCGCGGCGGCCTCGGGCGTCTCGCTGAGCGTCATCGACAAGATCACCGGCGCGGGCGTCGTGCACTTCTCCCCGGCGAACACCGCCGCGGCCTTCGACACCTACGACGACAAGGGCCTCTACTTCCGTACCGCGCCCTCGGACCGTCTCCAGGGCCAGGTGCTCGGCAACATGGCCGTCGAGGACGGGTTCACCAACGTCGCGGTCATGGCTCGCCAGGACGCCTACGGTGAGGGCCTCGCGGACCAGACCCGCACCACCCTCGAGGAGAAGGGCGCGACGGTCAGCGAGTACATCCTGTACTCCGCGGACGCGCAGAACTTCACCGCCGAGGTCAACAAGGTCGCAGCCTCGAAGCCCGACGCCATCGTGCTCATCGGCTTCAACGAGACGACCAAGATCATCCCGCAGCTGATCTCCAAGGGCGTCGGCCCGCAGGACGTCCAGCTCTACTTCGTCGACGGCAACATGGCGGACTACTCGGCTGAGAACTTCGACCTCGAGGGCGTCAAGGGCACCTTCCCGGCTCCCGCCGAGGTCGACGAGTCCTTCAACGACAAGCTGCTCGAGATCGACCCGAAGCTGAAGGACTTCACCTACGGTCCGCAGTCCTACGACGCAGTCATGCTGTCGGCGCTCGCCGCGATCGCGGCCGGCGACGACTCCGGTGAGGCGATCGCGTCCGAGATCATCAACGTGTCCAAGGACGGCACGGCCTGCTCCACGTTCGAGGAGTGCGCCAAGCTGCTCGAGGACGGCGAGGACATCAACTACGAGGGTGTCTCCGGCCCGTCCGACCTGAACGACACCGGTAGCCCGAACAAGGCGACGATCGGTATCCAGGAGTACGGCAAGGGCAACAAGTACAAGCAGATCGACGCGGTGTCCGGCGTCCTCGACTGACGCACGGCTCGACGAGACGAGCGAAGGGCCCGGCCATCACGGCCGGGCCCTTCTTCGTCTCCCACCACCCGGAAGAACCGCGGTACGACGGTCGGCAGCCTCGTCCTCAGCCGCGCCGTGGCGCCAGTCGACCGCAGGGCGCGGGCCGCCGCGCAGGGCAGCCGCGCAGGTGCTTCCCGGACGGCCGCCGGGGAGACGACGAGGCCCGGACACCCTCATGGGTACCCGGGCCTCGTCGTAGCCGGTTCTCAGTCCTTCTTGGCCAGCGTCCCGAGGTAGAGCTCGATCACCTTCGGGTCGTGCAGGAGCTCGCGTCCGGTGCCTGTGTAGGCGTTGCGGCCCTGGTCGAGGACGTAGGCACGGTCACAGATCTGCAGGCACCGGCTGGCGTTCTGCTCGACCATGACCACCGACACCCCGGCGCGGTTGATCCGACGGGTCTGCACGAAGACCTCGTCCTGCATGACGGGGGAGAGGCCAGCTGACGGCTCGTCGAGCAGCAGCACGGACGGCTCCATCATGAGCGCCCGGCCCATCGCCACCATCTGCCGCTCACCACCTGAGAGCGAGCCCGCCCGCTGGGCCCGGCGGTCGCGGAGGGGAGGGAAGAGCTCGGTGACGAACTCGAACCGGCTCGCGAACTTCTTGGGGCTCTGGAAGGTCCCCATCTCGAGGTTCTCCTGCACCGTCAGGGACGGGAACACGTTGTTCGTCTGCGGGACGAAGCCGATGCCGGCGGAGACCAGGGCGTCGGCACGTTTGTTGGTGATGTCCTCATCCTTCAGCAAGACCTTGCCGGAGCGGATCTTGACCAGGCCGAACAGCGCCTTGAGCAGGGTGGACTTGCCGGCGCCGTTGGGGCCGATGATCCCGACCAGCTCACCGGGCTGGCAGTAGAGGTCGGATCCGTTGAGGATGTTCACACCGGGCAGGTAGCCCGCGATGAGGTCGTCGGCCCGCAGCACCGCGCCCTCCGCCGCGGCAAGGTGCTGCCTGCGTCCGGGGACCTCCTCGGTCGACTCGGCCGACTCGGGGGAGTGCGTCGCCTCGGTCATCGCTGGTCCTCCTGTTCGGTGGGCTGCTCGGGCGCGGCGTTCGCCGTGTCGGGCTCGCGTGTCACGGACCCGTCGCGCGTGACCAGCTCGTCGCCCACGATCTCGGCCTCGGCCTCGGCGAGGATCTGCTCCTCCGCCTCGAAGGTGAGCTCGGTGTCGTGATGGGCGCCGAGGTAGGCGTCGATGACGCGCTGGTCGCCCATCACCGCAGTCAGGCGGCCCCTCGGCGATGATCTTGCCCTGCGCCATGACGATGACCCAGTCGGAGATGTCGCGCACCATGTCCATGTCGTGCTCGACGAAGAGGACCGTGCGGCCCTCCTCTCGAAGGGACTTCACGTGGCCGAGCAGCGACTGCTTGAGGGCAGGGTTGACGCCCGCCATCGGCTCGTCGAGCATCACGAGCTCGGGGTCAGCCATCAGGGCCCGAGCCATCTCGAGCAGCTTGCGCTGGCCGCCCGAGAGCTCTCCGGCGAAGTCCTCCCGCTTCTTGATCAGCATGAACCGCTCGAGCAGTGCGTCGGCGCGCTTGGTGTTCGAGGTCTCCTGGCTGTGCCACAGGGGCTTGAACATGGCGCTCAGCAGGGTCTCGCCCTTCTGGCCGGTCGCTCCGACGCGCATGTTCTCGATCACGGTGAGCTTGGAGAGCACCTTGGTGAGCTGGAACGTGCGCACCATGCCCATGCGGGCGATCCGGTACGCCGCAACGCTCCGCAGGCTCTTGCCGTTGAACGACCAGTCGCCCGAGTCCGGCCGGTCGAAGCCGGTCAGCAGGTTGAAGAACGTGGTCTTGCCGGCGCCGTTGGGACCGATCAGCGCGGTGATCACACCACGCTGGATCTCGACGTGCCCGACGTCGACGGCGGTGAGACCGCCGAAGCTGCGCGTGATGTTGTCGGCGACGACGATCGGGTCTGGCTTCTTGGCTCCGGGCTCGTGCTCGACCGAGGCGAGCGCCTGGCGGGCAGTCGCGGCCCTGGTCGCTCCGGACTCCGGAGCAGTGGTCTCAGCGGGCATCGAGGGCCAGCTCCTTTCGGTCGCCGAAGATTCCTTGTGGTCGGAAGATCATCAGCAGCATCAGCGCGAGACCCATGAACATGAAGCGCACGAGGCTCGCCTGGTTCTGCGTCATGATCGATGCCGGGATCAGGTCGGTCGAGGCGGCCGCCTTGAAGAACAGGTCGAGGAAGCTCAGGAGGAACCAGAAGATCACCGCACCCACGACGGGTCCGAGGACGCGCGCGGCGCCGCCGACGAGCAGCACCGTGTAGGCGAAGAACGTGATGTCGGTCGCGAAGAACGACGGGTTGACCGCTGCGCTCTTGAGAGCTGTGATGAAGCCCGCCAGGCAGCCGAAGAGGCCACCGATCACGAGGGACTGCATCTTGTAGGCGTAGACGTTCTTGCCCAGGCTGCGCACGGCGTCCTCGTCCTCACGGATCGACTTGAGGACACGGCCCCAGGGACTGCGCATCAGGAGCCAGACGATGACGCAGCAGATCGCCACCAGGACCCAGCCGACCAGCATCACCCAGGCGTCGTAGGCGCGCCACGACACGATCCCGAGGTCGAGGGGGCCGGAGAAGGGGTTCATCGACCGGAACGAGTCGGTGAAGCCTGTCACGCCGTCCTGGCCACCGAAGTACTCGAGCAGGGTGACCGACCCGACGGTCTGACGGATGATCTCCGCGGCGGCGATCGTGACGATGGCCAGGTAGTCGGCCCGTAGCCGCAGGGTGGGGACACCCAGCATGAAGGCCAGCACCACGGTCAGCAGGAGACCCACGACGACGCCGAGCCAGAAGGGCAGCCCCCAGGTCGTGACCAGCGACGCCAGCGCGTAACCGCCGACCGCCATGAAGCCCGCCTGGCCGAAGTTGAGCAGGCCGGTGTAGCCGAAGTGCACGTTGAGTCCGATGGCCGCGAGGCAGTAGATGACCGCGGAAGGGCCGAGACCCTGCTGAAGGGCTTGGCTGAAGATGCTCTGCCAGTCCATGTTCTCTCTCCCTATCCGACCCGCTGGGCCTTGCCGAGCAGACCCTGGGGGCGGATCAGCAGAACGGCGATCAGTACGACGAGCGCGCCCACGAACTTGAGCTCAGCGGGGACGAAGAGCGTCGACACCTCGATGAAGATGCCGATGATGAAGGCGCCAAGCATCGCGCCCCAGATCGTCCCGAGGCCGCCGAGGACGACCGCGGCGAACACGAGCAGCAGCAGCTTGAAACCGAGCTGGTAGTCGAAGCCCTGGGTGAGCCCGAGCAGGGCGCCCGACAGGCCGGCGAGGGCGGCGCCGCCGGTCCACACCACGGCGATGACTCGCTCGACGTTGATCCCGGAGGAGGAGGCGAGGGCGGGGTTGTCCGCGACCGCCCTGGTCGCCTTGCCGATCCGGGTGTACTGCAGCAGGAGCGACACGGCCACCAGCACCGCGATCCCGACCAGGGCCACGGCCAGGTCCTTCGGGGTGAGGAGGACGGGGCCGATCTCCCACGGCGTGACAGCGGAGTACTGCGAGTAGTTGTGGTTCTGGCCGCCCGCGAGGTACTGGAACAGGTTGCGCAGGAAGATCGAGAGTCCGATGGAGACGATCATCATGGCGATCACGCCGGTGCCACGCATCCGCAAGGGCTTCCACAGCGCCTTGTCGTTGAGGAAGCCGAACGCCCCCGAGGCGATGAACGCGATGAGCACGGCGATGACCACCGTCAGGTTCACGCCGGCGATGCGGATGGCGCCGGGGACCTGGTCGACGAAGTAGGCGACGAGCGCGCCGAACGTGATGAGCTCGCCGTGCGCGAAGTTCGTCAGCCCCGTCGTACCGAAGATCATCGAAAGTCCGAGTGCCGCCATCGCGAGCAGGACGGAGAAGACGATGCCGCCGACGAAGAGCTGCAGCGCCTGGGTGCCCGTGCCCTCGCCGCCGGCGGCCTCGCCGACCGGGAAGGTCACGGAGACGTCGTTGTCGAGGTTGATCTTCACCGGCCGGTCGACGTCGTCGGGGTTGCGCAGGGCGGCGCCCTCGGGCATCGACTCCTCGTCGATCTTGACCGTGAAGGTCTTGCCGAGGTTGTCGATGGTCGATCCGGGAAGCGGGATCGTGAACGTGCCGTCGGCAGCGGTGGTCGCCTCGCCGACGACCTTTCCGCCTTCGTCCTCGACGGCGATGTCGACGCCCTCGACCGGTGCCTGCGGGGACTCCCGCGTGTCACAGATCCGGCCGATGATCGAGATCGTTTCGTCGTCCGTGGTCTTCGGGAGGACGCAGGCCGGAGCGTCCCCCTCCGAGGCGCCGGGGCTGGCTGCTGCGGCGTTCGCGGTCGAGACGACGCCGAGCGTCGCCACCACGACTGCGAGCAACAGTCCAGCGATACGTCTGAGGCCGGTCTGCATGGGACTCCTGTCGCCTTCTTTACCGATGTCTCGCGGGACTATAGCGACATAAGTGACTCAGGCCACGCAGCCTCGCCACCCCCCGGTCGCCATCAGCCCGGAACATCACCCTAGACGGAGGAGCGGACCCGAGGGAGATTTACGTCACAACAATGCGGCATCAGCCGCGGGCTTCGGCCGGCCCGGTACGACGGGGGAGCTCGCCATCGAGGCCGTCAGCGGAAGGCGATCACGGCCTGAGTGAGCAGCGGCGCGACGAGCAGGGCCGGCAGCAGGTCGCCCGACGGGAAGCTGTTTGAGGCGCAGCAGCCGGAGCGCGACACCGACGAGCATCAGCCCTCCGGTCGTCGTCAGGGCTGCAAGGTGCGGGTCTGGGAGCACGTCGCCGAGAGCAGCGCCGAGCAGCGTCAGAGAACCTTGTACGACGAGGATGGCGATCGCGCTCGCCGCCACGCCCCATCCCAGGGAGGCGGCGAACGCGATCGCGGCGAAACCGTCGAGGGCAGCCTTCAGGAACAACTGGTCTGGACCGTTCCCGAGGCCGTCGTTGATCGAGCCGAGGACGGTGAGCGGGCCCACGCAGAACACCAGTGAGCTCGACACGAAGCCCTCGATGAACCGCTGGCGGTCTGCACTCTCCTCGCGCCCGCCGGCCTGGGCGTGGAGACGGGCCTGCAACCACGAGCCGAACCCCTCGAGGCGGTCCTCGATCCGGAGGGCCGAGCCCACGATGCCGCCGACGATCAGCGACCCGAGGACGATCAGCATGGGGGCGCTGTCGCCGACCGCGTCCGACCAGGTGGCGTCGGCGATGCTCGCGGCGGAGAGCGCGGCGATCAGCAGTGTCACGAGACCGAGTCCGTCGGTGACCACGTCGCGGGTCCGCTGAGCAAGCCGGTGCCCTACCAGCACACCGATCACTGTGCCGATGAGCACAGTGACGATGTTTACGAGCGTGCCGAGCCCTGGGAACACCGGACCTCCACTACCGAATCGGACTTTCTACGCGTAATCTCTCACCTTGCCTGCTTCGCGCGGTGACGGGGACCGATCGCGACGCGACGGGCCGCTTCCTCCGGGCCGCGCCCAAGGCACATCACTTTGTTCGGAATGGTTCGGAAGAGGTTTGCCGTGTCCCGCTGCCCGGTCCAGGTGCGCGATGCCGTCCCTGAGGACGCCGCCGCGTTGATCGCTGTGTGGGGCGACTTCCGCCGTACCGCCGCCGACCGAGCCGCCGCGGGTCCGGCGCACGAGGAGGCGGCGTGTGCGGTCGCACGGACCGCGGCGGACCCCGACGAGCGGCTTCTCGTGGGCGTCTTCGACGACCAGGTCGTCGGCGCTGCCCACCTGCTCCGTGCCAGCGTCTCGCCGATCCACACCGAGACCGCGGTGCACATCACCCACCTGCACGTCCTCGGCAGCCACCGGCGGCACGGCGTGGGCAAGGCGCTGATCGAGGCAGCGGTCTCCTGGGCGGAGGAGAAGGACACCTCTCACCTGCTCGCGGCGGCCTGGGTCCACTCCCGCGACGCGAACCGCTTCATGGCGCGCCTCGGCCTCGCCCAGATCGCGACGGTGCGGGGCGCGAGCATCCCGGCGCTTCGTGCGAAGCTGCCCGTCGAGCCGCCGGCCGGTGCGATGGTCTCGAGCCGCAACCACCGCAGTGTCGGTCAGGTGCTCGCACAGCGCCGTCTCCAGCGCCGGGCACAGTCGAAGAGCGAGTGAGGACGACGCTCAGGCGTCCTTCCTGAGCGGCACGAGCGCGCAGGTGATGCGCGACGTGCACAGCCGTCGGCCCTCATCGTCGGTGATGACGACCTCGTAGCAGGCGGACGTGCGCCCGAGGTGGATCGCGGTCGCCGTACCCGTCACCACGCCCTCACGCGCCGACCGGTGGTGGGTGGCGTTGATGTCGACGCCCACCGCTTGCCGGTCCGGGGAGGCGTGCATGGCCGAGCCCACGGAGCCGAGACTCTCGGCGAGGACGACCGATGCGCCGCCGTGGAGCAGGCCGTAGGGCTGGGTGTTGCCCTTGACCGGCATCGTCCCGACGACCCGCTGCGGCGAGACCTCGATGAGCCGTACGCCCATCTTGTCGTTGAGGTCGCCCATCGGGAACCGGCGGAGGAACTCCGCGTGCTCGGGCGTGTCCGTGGCGGGGAGCGAGTTCGGGTCCATGGCCTCATTCTGTCTGCGTCACCGGCCGTCACCCTTGGGGGGTGCTCCCGGATAAGGTCGGAGGCGTGTCGAACCAGCCTTCCGTGAACGGTCAGCGCCCCCGCCTGCTCCTGCTCGACGGCCACTCGTTGGCCTACCGGGCCTTCTTCGCCCTGCCGGTGGAGAACTTCTCCACCACGACGGGACAGCCGACCAACGCGGTCTACGGATTCACCTCGATGTTGATCAACGTCCTGCGGGACGAGAAGCCCACGCACGTCGGCGTCGCGTTCGACGTGTCCCGGGACACGTTCCGGCAGGCCGAGTACTCCGACTACAAGGCGAACCGCGCGAAGTCGCCCGACGAGTTCAGGGGCCAGGTGTCGCTGGTCAAGGAGGTGCTCGCGGCGCTGCGGATCGCGACCATCGAGAAGGACGGCTTCGAGGCCGACGACGTCATCGCGACCCTGGCCACCCAGGCCAAGGCCGAGGGCTACGAGGTGCTCGTGTGCACCGGCGACCGGGACACCCTCCAGCTCGTCAGCGACTCGTGCACCGTCCTCTACCCGCGCAAGGGCGTCTCCGACCTCGCGCGGATGACTCCCGAGGCCGTGCAGGAGAAGTACGGCGTCGAGCCGGCCCGCTACCCCGAGATCGCAGCTCTCGTGGGGGAGACCTCCGACAACCTCCCCGGTGTGCCCGGAGTGGGGCCGAAGACCGCGGCGAAGTGGATCAACCAGTACGACGGCCTCGAGAACGTGATCACCCACGCCGACCAGATCAAGGGCAAGGCCGGTGACTCGCTGCGAGAGCACCTGGGCGACGTGATCCGGAACCGTCGTCTCAACGCGCTCGTGTGCGACCTCGAGCTCACCGCGACCCCGACCGACCTGGTCGTCCACCCCTGGGACCGCCAGGAGGTCCACAAGATCTTCGACGGCCTGGAGTTCCGGGTCCTGCGTGACCGGCTCTTCGCCACCCTCGAGTCCGAGGAGGAGATCGAGGAGGACGGCTTCTCCGTCGACGGTGTGCGGCTCGCGCAGGGTGAGGTCGCCGGCTGGCTGGAGAAGCACGCGTCGACCTCCGGTGCCCGGATGGGTGTGCAGGTCCAGGGTGCGTGGCGGGCCGGGACGGGAGACGTCTTCGCGCTCGCGCTCGCCGCCGCCGACGGCACGGCGGCGTGGGTCGACGCCGAGCAGGTCACACCTGAGGACGACAAGGCCCTGGCCGAGTGGCTGGTCGACCCGGCGTCCCCCAAGGTGCTCCACGACGCGAAGGGCCCGATGCTGGCGCTCGCCGCCCGCGGCTGGCGGCTCCGCGGTCTCGAGCGCGACACCGCCCTGTCGGCCTATCTCGCCCGGCCCGACCAGCGCTCCTACGACCTGGCCGACCTCACGTTGCGCTACCTCAAGCGTGAGCTGCGTCAGGAGTCGACCGACGACGGGCAGCTCAGCTTCGACAATCTCGGCGACGACTCGTCGGGTGACACCTCGATGCTCCAGGCCCGTGCGATCCTCGACCTGGCCGCCGCGCTCGACGACGAGCTCGAGGAGCGAGGCGGCACCCGCCTGCTCGCCGACGTGGAGCTGCCGCTCGTCTACGTGCTCGCCGAGCTCGAGCGCACCGGCGTCGCGGTCGACGTCGAGAAGCTCGAGGGGCTCGAGGCACACTTCGCGGCAGAGGTGAAGAAGGCGGCCGACGAGGCCTTCGACGTGATCGGCAAGGAGATCAACCTCGGCTCGCCGAAGCAGCTGCAGGTCGTGCTCTTCGAAGAGCTCAACATGCCGAAGACCAAGCGCACCAAGACCGGCTACACCACCGATGCCGACGCGCTCCAGCAGCTCTACGTCAAGACCGAGCACCCGTTCCTGCTCGCTCTGCTGCGCCACCGCGACGTGTCCCGGCTTCGGCAGACCGTCGAGGGTCTGCTCAAGACCGTGCAGCCGGACGGCCGGATCCACACGACGTTCAACCAGCTCATCGCGGCGACCGGGCGGCTGTCGAGCACCGACCCGAACCTGCAGAACATCCCCGTGCGCACCGAGGAGGGCCGGCGGATCCGCGAGGCCTTCGTGGTCGGCGATGGGTACGAGTCGCTGATGACCGCCGACTACAGCCAGATCGAGATGCGGATCATGGCGCACCTGTCCGAGGACGCCCTCCTGATCGAGGCGTTCCGGTCGGGCCGCGACTTCCACTCGGTCACTGCGGCGCGGGTCTTCGACGTCGACGCCGCCGAGGTCACGCCCGAGATGCGGGCGAAGATCAAGGCGATGAACTACGGCCTGGCCTACGGTCTCTCGGCCTACGGCCTCTCCCAGCAGCTCGGCATCGAGACCGGCGAGGCCCGGGGGCTGATGGACGAGTACTTCGAGACCTTCGGCGGCGTGCGCGACTATCTGGCGGGGATCGTCGACGAGGCGCGGAAGTGCGGCTTCACCGAGACGATCATGGGCCGTCGCCGCTACCTGCCCGACCTGACCAGCGACAACCGGCAGCGCCGCGAGATGGCTGAGCGGATGGCCCTGAACGCGCCCATCCAGGGCTCGGCGGCAGACATCATCAAGGTGGCCATGCTCAACGTCGACCGGGCGCTCAAGGAGTCGAGCCTGCGCTCCCGGATGCTGCTGCAGGTGCACGACGAGCTCGTGCTCGAGGTGGCGCAGGGGGAGCGGGAGCAGCTCGAGGAGCTGGTGCGGGCGCAGATGGGCCGCGCGGCCGAGCTCACCGTGCCGCTCGACGTCTCCGTCGGCACCGGCCGTTCGTGGCACGAGGCGGCGCACTGAGCCGTTCCCTTCGACTGCCGGTGCCAACGCCTGGCCGGGCGCCGATCGGGTTCACGGTGAACCCCCCGGAGGCTCGAGTCTGGCTACCTGCCGAACCTAGGCGGGGGTGAGACCGGTCGGTACACCCCGGGTGCGGATGCTGCTCACGACGAGGGTGAGGAGCACGACACTCTCCACAGCCACGACGGCGGTCAGCAGGAAGGTGATCGACGAGACGGCGGGAGAGAGCGCGAGGAGCGCCAGCAGCCCCGCCCAGATGATGACGACGCTGCGCTTGCTCTGGCGAGCCACCACGTTGTAGACGAGCAGCTGGGTCATCGCCCAGATCGTGCCGACCGCCGCGAAGGCCCAGATCAGTGGCGTCAGCTCCTTGTAGGCGGAACCGCCGATGAACTCCACGGCGATGCCGGGGAAGAGCCAGGCGAAGAGGGTCGCGCCGGAACCGATCACCAGCACCATCCCCAACGCCTTGAGGGTCATGCTGGTGCGCGCGTCGGCCGCGGACATCGAGGGGAACGCGACGACCACCACGAACTGGGGCAGGAAGAGCACGGCCTTGGCGAGGATCAGCCCGCCGGCGTAGAGACCACCTTGATGGTCGTCGAGCATGACGCGCGCGACCACCACGTCCACGTTGGACAAGGCGAAGAACGCCAGGAGCGCGTGAGAGTTGTGGACGAGCTCGCGCAGGACACGGCGGCTGCGCCCCATGCCAGGGGTCTCCTGGCCGGTCCGTTCCATGCGTTCGGCGGTGCGCGAGCTGTGCCTCAGGGCAAGGGAGCCGACCATGACCGGGACGACCGCTCCCACCGCGACCCCGAGTCATCGCTCCCAGGGTGTCGGGCTCCAGCACCAGAGCGAGCGTGCCGAACGAGACCCTGCCCAGCCCCATGGCGAGGTAGATGCCGGCCAGCGGCAGCCATCGCCGCTCGCCCTGGAGGATGCCCGCCTGCCCGCCCATCACAGTGAGCGGGATCGCTGTGAGTGCGATCATGCCGGCGGTCAGCCAGCTGTCGAGGCGCAGGACGTAGGACACGAGCGGGACGGCCGCCAGACAGATCAGCCCGACCGCGATCGCCGACTTGTAGCTGGCGATCAGGACGTCCGCCTCGATCCGGTCCAGATGCTCAGGTGCCGAGGAGACGCGTCGCGCCCCGGTGGCCTGGAGGCCGAGCGAGACCACGTTGACGACGAGCAGCAGGCCCATGACGGCTGCGAGCGCGCCGTACTCGCTGGGTCCGAGGAGCCGGGCGGCGACGATCGTGAACCCGTAGGTGCTCACGTTCATCACGGCCATCGCGACCGCAATGACCGACACTGCCCTTCAGCATGCCTCGGCTCGTTGTCGGCTGTGTCACACGGGGCAGCCTAAGGTGTCCGTCGTGAGGACGAGGAAAGGGCTCACGGCTCGCCCCGGGGTCGACCCCGCTGTGGCCGCCGCCCGCGCGGTGGTCGGACTGTACGGCGACGCCGGGGTCAGCTGGAGCATCATGCTCGACTGCGAGCTGGCGCGCCCGGTCACGCTCGAGCAGGTGGCGTCCACCGCGGCCGGACTGGTCGCGGCTCATCCACACCTCGGTCGGACTCCGGTCCCGGTGCCTTTCGACGCCTGGTCGGTGGGCGGTGTGCTCCAGGAGTTCGCGGACCGCCCGTACGGCGACCAGGACCCTCTGCTGAGGCTCGCCGTCAGCACCGACGGTCGCAGGTTGGTGCTCGCCGTGCACCACGGCGCGATGGACGGCCTCGGGATGCTGGCCGCCGTAGGTCGCCTGATCGAGAGGAGGCGACCTCGTCCGCCCGCGGTGTCGCACGCGAGGGAGCGGTCGGCCGGGGCTTTGTCAGGTCATCCGTCTCTCGGCTGGCCGATGCGCTGGTCCGTCCGCCGCAGCGGTTCGTGCCTTCGGCCGCGGACGGCCGGCGCACGCAGGGTGGCGACGACTGGCTGCTGTGGGGCGACCTGGACGTGACTCGCATCCGGACCAGCGACCTGGTGGCTGCGACTCGGCGGGTGCTGGCGTCCTGGAACGGCGGCTCAACCATGGAGCGCAGGCCCGTCGTGATCGCCTCAGGGGTCTCGCACCGACCCGTGGGGGACCCGCTCCAGCCGGACCGGGTCACTGGCTACGTCCGGTTGCTCGCCAACGACGCGTGGTCCTCCGCTTCCGCGGCCGCACTGTCAAGACGCCCCCGGAGCCGGACTTCCCCGCGACGCGAGGCGGTGGAGTGGGTCCGGTGGTCACGAGGATGCTTGCCTCACGGCTCGGGCGCACCGCTCTGGTGACCAACATCGGTCGCGTGTCCGCAGGCGATGCGCTTGAGGCGGTCCGGATCTGGCCCGGCGTCGGGTCCGTCCGGGGTGGCGATCGGCCTGGCGATCGGTGGGCAGCCGCACAGGCCTCACTGCTCGGGCGCGTCGACGAGACTTCGACGAGGCGCGGTCGAGACGCTTCGGGTCCCTCGTAGGCGGCTGGAGAGCCCTACTATCAGTAGGGGTCGTACGGGACTGTCGTGACCGAACAGCCGTGCGACCGGGCGCAGCCTCAGCCGCAGCAGTACCTTGATGGCGACGTTGCGCAGCCACCACGGCAGCTCGGCGGACGATGCGGATCCGGTCCGCCGCACTCGGACGTGCTCTCCGGAAGAGCGCCAGAGAGCCCTCGCGGCGCTCGTATCGCAGCGTCGACGAGAAGAGGACGTGGCGCAGGATCCCCAGCGTCACCCCGATCGACGAGTAGCAGTCGTGGATGAGGACTGCGCCGCCCGGTGGCAGGTGGACTCGGCCCACCTGAGGTCGTCCGACAGCGTCCAGTAGTCGTGCTTGCCGTCGATGTAGAGCAGGGAGAACGGGCGGGTCCAGGTCGGCCGGACACGCGTGCTAGTAGTCCTCGACGAGTTCGACCACGTGCTCGAGCCCTGCCCGCGGATGTTCCGCTCGAACTTCTGCTTGGTGGTCAGGCCGCCGAACAGGCGGCCCTCGACGAACGGGTCGACCGCGATGACGCGGGCCCCGGCCGCGCGGACGGCGTGCCCAACACCGACGGTCGACCGGCCCTGGTGGCTCCCGATCTCCAGAGCGTGGTGCTCCCCGGCAGCGACACGGGCCGCCTCGTCCCACAGCAGGCGACCCTGGGCCGGTGTGAGCCAGCCGGGAATGCCGTCGGCTGACGCCAGACGTCGTCGAACGACGCGGGAGTCCGGTGCCCATACGCGCCCATCTCTGAGGTGGTTGACCGCGACGACCTTACCCGGGGTCGCATAGACTGACCCCGATCCAGCGACGGGAGGAGACGGAACCGGAGTGTCTTCGTACCTCAACGGTTCCCCCGTCGTGCGCGCCTCCGCGGGGGCAGATCCCGGTTCGTCCACGCCGCTCGTCGTCGTCTGCGGTCGTCGCTCGTCAACCTGCTGCAGAGCCCGGGCAGGGTGACGTTCGACAGCAAGCTCGACCTGCAGCTGGCCCCGGCGAGTTCATGTCGCGGAGCCTGTCGGCATGGAACCCGGACTCTCTCTTCGGCGAGCTCCAGAACCAGGCCAGCGGCTTCATGTTCCCCATCGGCACGGTGTTCTGGATCGGTGACGGGCTCGGGCGTCCCCATGTGGGTGTGGGAACGACTGTGGTCGGCCCTGGTGATGCTCGTCGCCTACGAGGGCGCGCGTCGCCTCAGCCGGGCATGGGCGGGGGCATCGCCCGGAGCGGCCGTCGTCGCCGGACTCGCCTACATGCTCGCGCCTCGCGTGCTCACCACGGTGGGGGCCTGACGGGCGAGACGCTGCCGATCGCAGTGCTTCCGTGGACGGTCCTGCCGCTCGTCCTGTACGCGACGGGGCGCCTGCCCCGTCGGACGGCACTCGTGGCGTCGGCCGCCACCGTGCCGTTCATGGGTGGGCAGAACGCGACGGAGGTGCTCGCGACGCTCGTGCTGCCGCGTTCGTCCTGCTCTGGTTCGCGCGGCTCGTGGCGGGCACGCGCCGCGAGCCTCCTCCCGTGGTCCGGCCTCGTGCTCGTCGCGTCGCTGTGGTGGCTGGTGCCGCTGTTCGTCCTCGGTCGCTACAGCCCGCCGTTCCTGGACTACATCGAGTCCGCGCGCAACACCACCGGGGTGCTCGGCTGGTTCGCAGCTCTCCGTGGCACCGACCACTGGGTTGCCTTCCTGCCGGGCGGCTCGACCTCCGGCTGGGTGGCGGGGGCCGAGCTCGTCGTCGCACCCTGCTCGTGCTCTCGACGGCGCTGGCGGGCGCGCCGGCCTCGTCGGACTGACTCTGCACCGGCCGCCGTTCCGTGCCGCGCTCGTGCTCTCCCTCGTGGTCGGGTTCTTCGCTCTGACGGCGGGCAGGGCGGGGTTAGGGTTCCCTTTCGCCCCGCCTGGCTGGATCTGCTCGATGGACCCCTGGCCCCGTTCCGCAACGTCCACAAGTTCGACCCGCTGGTGCGCCTCCCCGTGAGCCTCGGTCTGGCATGCGGTAGTGCACCAGCTCGCTCGCGCGGAGTCGACGCCCGAGCGTCGGCGGGTGTTCGGCCTGCGTGCGGTCGCTGGTCTCGCGGCCGCCGCGGTGCTGGTCACGGCGACGCCGGCGCTGGCGGGCCGGTTGCGGGACCCGGACGGTTTTCGTACGCTGCCGACTGCGTGGAGCGAGGCAGCGGAGCTACCTGGCCGCGCAGGGCCCGGGAAGCCGCGCCCTGGTGCTCCCCGGATCCGGGTTCGGGATCCAGACCTGGGGGAGAACCATCGACACCCCGCTCCAGGTGCTCAACCCTCCGCCGTGGGCGGTGCGCAACCAGACACCTCTTGCACCGGCCGCGACGATCGCGGTCCAGGACAGCATCGAGGACCTGCTGGCCCAGGGGCAGCCGTCCCGCGGACTGGCGCGCCTGTTGATGCGCGCTGGGGTCACCCACGTGCTCGTGCGCAACGACCTCGACCCCACCATGTCCGACGCTCCGGCGCCCGAGCTGGTCCACCAGGTGCTCGACGCCAGCCCCGGCCTGTCGCGGCGACGTGGCTTGGCGACGCCGGCAACGGCTACCCGCTCGTCGAGGTCTACAGGGTCGACGACCGTGAGGACGGCCGCGTGGGCTCGTTCAGCTGGGGATCGCCCGCACGGTCAGCGGTCACTCGAGCGCGCTCCTGGCGCTGGAGGACGCGGGGCTCTCGCGCCGAGACAGCCGTTGCTCATGCACCAGTCGCCCGACCGGAGGAGCGACATCGTCACCGACGTCGACGTCTGGCACGAGCGCACGTTCGGCCGGGTGCACGAGGCCCGGTCGGACGTCATGACCGCGGGTGCGGAGTTCCGCGTGAACCGCCCTGCCCACAACTACCTGGGAGAGACCCCCGAGGACGACCGGTCGCCGTCTACGACGGGATCGAGGACGTCACGGCCTCGTCGTCCGCCGGTTACGCCGACACGGCCGGGCCGGTGACGCCGTCCGAGGGGCCGTTCGCGGCCCTCGACGACTCGTTGCTGACCGAGTGGGCGACATCCCCGCTGACGGACGCCGAAGGGCAGTGGATCGAGCTCACGTTCGCGCCGCCGAAGAGCCTCGGCCTGCTGGACCTCAAGTTCAACGTCACGGGCGGAGCGCGGGTCACCGGCATCCGTGCGGTCACCGACCGCGGGAGCGTGCTGTCACCGGTGGACGATCGGGGTGTCGTCAACGACCTCAGGCTGCCCTCCGGGACGACGTCGACGCTGCGCGTCGTGGTCACCCGCGTGGCCGGTGCGTCGCTGAGCCAGGTCCGACTCGCCGACCTTCGGGTCGGGGGCTGGACGGTGACCCGCGCGGTCGCGGTCCCGGGACCCGTGACGCCGCGGTACCACGGTGCTGCTGACGAGCCCGGTCGGTCGACGCGCCTGCTTCCGGCACCCCGCGGGCCTCGACTGTCGCGCCGACCGGGTCCGGTTCTCCACCGAGCAGGCCGGGTTCGAGCGCCTGATCGAGGTCCGGACTCCGGCAGCTGGAATGTCGCGGCTGGGCCGTCGCCACCGGTGGTGCCGACATCGCTCGCTGTTCGAGCCGGTCTTGAGACGCCGGGTCAACGTCGCGGCCACGTCTTTCTGGGGAGGGGACCCGGCTCTGGTACCGGCGAACGCGTACGACGGCGAACCACTCACGAGCTGGCAGGCCGCCGAGGTCGACGAGCGGCCGGTTGATTGAGCTGCGCTGGCGAAGCCGACGATCTCTTCGGTGCGTGCCTCGCTTCTGCCGGGACAGCCGGGTCGGACGCCCGCTCGCATCCGTGTCGAGTCCGACGAGGGCGTCCAGGTCGTCGACAACACCGGACGCGCCCTGCGACGTTCGGGAAGGTGCGGACGCGAAACCTCCGCCTCACCCTGCTGCCCGTCCCCGGTGTGCGCACCACGAGCCCGGTCGGGGTGTCGAGAGCTGGAGATCGGCGGTCTTCAAGACCTTCGCTACAGCCCCGACCTGGACTCTCCCACAGGCACAGTGTGCGGACTCGGACCGACGGTCGAGGTGGACGGTGATCGCCTGCGTACCCGCGTCTCCGGGACCCTTCGCGACGTGCTCGACGGCTCCCCGTTGCGGCTCACGAGCTGCGACGGTCCGATCAGGCTCGAGGCCGGCGACGCAGTGGTCGAGGTGGACAACAAGGCCGGCTTCGCCGTGTCGATGCTCACCCTCGAGCCACGCGCAGCGACTGCTGTGGCGCAGCCGCAGGGCGGTGACGCCGAGGTCGAGGAATGGGGCGCGACGGAGCGCAAGGTCTCGGTCCGGGCAGAGGAGGACTCGCTTCTGGTCGTCAGGCAGAGCTTCAACACCGGGTGGACAGCCGAGATCGGTGGCCGCCGGCTGCAGGCACGCACCGCGGACGGCTGGGCGCAGGCCTGGCTGGTGCCGGCCGGCGCCGAGGGAACCGTCGTGATGCGTTACGCGCCCCAGCCCGTGTTCGTCGCTGGGGTACTCGGGGGCCTCGCGGCCGCCGCGATCCTGGTGGGCGCAGCAGTCGTGATGCTGTGGCGCCTGCGGAAGGTTGTTCCTCGGGTGGCAGGCACGCTCGTGGAGGACGAACCGGAGTCAGGCTGGGGTCTCCTGCTCGGCGGTGTGCTCCTTGTGGTGCTCGGCGCTCTGGCGTCGATCCCCTTCGGCATCGGCCTGGTTGCCGGCCTGTTCGCCAAGCCCACGTGGCGACGTGCGGTGATGGCGGTGTCCGCCGTCTCGCTCGCAGTGGCTGCAACGCTGGCCCTGACCCACCTCGACTCCTCGACGATCGCGCCGACCTCGGCGGATGTGCTGACGGCCGCGACGGTCGGCCTGGTCCTCGGTGTGCTCTGGCGCGGCGGCGCGTCCCTGCCCATCGTGTCGGGGCGGAACAGATGACGACTCTCAGATCCGCGCGGGAGCGGGTGAGGACCTGGTACTCCGCCGGCGGCAGGGTGCTGCAGGTGGGCCTGGCGTTGATCGCGATCCAGACGCTCGTCCGCGTGTGGTTCCTCGTCGCCCAGCGAGTACTGGCAGGACGACTTCCGCTACCTGCTCGGCGCACGAGAGCAGGGGCTCACCCTCGACTACCTCTTCCAGAGCTACCACGGGCACCTGATGCCGGCGGGCTTCTTCCTCAACTGGGTGGTCGCGCTCTTCCCGGGGTCGTTCCTGCCCGCGGCCTTGGTCATCCTGGCGATGCAGCTCGTCACTTCACTTGCGGTGCTCGCGCTGCTGCGTCGATGCCTCGACAGCTCGCCAGGGATCCTGGTCGGTCTCACGGTTTACCTGTTCACGCCGCTGACGCTCCCCACGACACTGTGGTGGGCAGCAGCGACCCAGGCGATCCCGCTGCAGCTCGCGACCGCGCTGGCCGGCTACTCACTCATCCGCTACCGGGAGTCTCACCAGCGGGGATGGGTGGCGGTGTCTCTCGCTGCGCTCGTCATGGGGATCCTGTTCTGGGAGAAGGCGATCCTCATCCCGGTGTTCCTGGTCCTCATGGTCGTGCTGCTGGAGGGATCGCTGCGTCGCGCACCGCGGGCGCTGTGGCAGCTGCGCGGTGTCTGGACCCTGCAGGCCGTGGTGGTCCTTGCCTACACGGCCGTCTACCTTGCGCTCTCGCCCACCGAAGGTGAGCCGGTGGAGTCCTTCGCAGACCTCGTTCGGGTGGTCAGGTTCGCGGGCCTGGAGACCTTCGTCGTCGGAGTTCTCGGCGGGCCGTGGACGGGGGAGGGCCTCTTCCCGACTGGGTTCCCGAACCCGGGCCCCGTCACCGAGCTGGTCTCCCTCCAGGCAGTGCTCGCCGTGCTGGTACTGGCCTACGGGCTCCGCGGACGGTCGAGCCTGTTGGGCGTCGGCATCATGGCGGTCTACCTCAGCTTCGACATCGCGCTCCTCGCGTGGGGACGTGGCTACTGGGGCGGATACCTGTCCCGTGACCCGCGGTACATAGCGGACGCCCTTCCCCTCGCCGCGCTGGTGACGGCCTATCTCTTCACGCCTGCCGCGCGACCCGAACGGCCTGCCTGGGGCAGCCGGGTCTCGCAACGGATCTGGGTCGTGGTCGGCGTCGCGGTCGTCTTGGTGTTCAACAGCAGCATGGTGTCCAACTACCAGCTCGCCCCTCCGCTCCAGCATCGCTCGGTCGGCGAGTACGTCGCCGAGGCCCGGAAGGCCGTCGCCGAGGACTCGGACCTGATCCTGTACGACGGACCGGTACCCGAGTCCGCGATGCTGGCCACCTTCGGCGAGCCCGCGCACGTGTCCACGGTCCTCGGCGCGTACGACGTGCATCCGACCTACAACGTCCCGAGCGAGGACATGCGGATGCTCAACAACGACGGTGAGCCCCGTTCCATCAGGCTGGTGTTCGAGCAGCGTTCGGTGGAGGGGGAGGTCGAGAGCTGTGGGACGCCGGTGGACCCAGGGGCGTCTGTGAGGATTCCCTTCAAGGGGAAGGTCGCCAAGGGCACCTGGATCCTGAGACTGGACTACTTCACGGCTGCGGACGGCGCGGCTCAGGTCCGCACCTCGAAGCAGAGCGTCCGTTTCCCCCTGGACGCCGGCCTGCACTCGTCCTTCATGGTCATCGACGGACCGTTCTCGTCCCTCGAGCTCGACAACGTGGGTGAGGAGGCAGTCGTCTGCATGTCCGAGATCGTCGTGGGGCTCCCGGTGCCCACGGACCGATGAGCAGCCCGCGCACCGGGCGTCACCTGGCGACAGGCTGGTCCGTCGTACTGGCTCTGCTCGTGACGGCCCCGTTGCTGCTGGCTCGCGGGTTCTCCCTGGTCGGCGACATGGTGTTCGTGCCGAGCCAGCCGTGGAAGGATGCCTGGCTCGCTGCCGACGGCTCCGTCCCCCGGGCTGTCCCGAGCGACGCGATCGTCTCGCTGGTCACCCAGGTGCTTCCCGGTGACGTGTTTCAGAAGCTGGTGCTGCTCGGCCTGCTCGTCGGGGCAGGGACCGGTGTGGCACATCTGCTCCGCGAGTACGGAACCGTCGCCCGGGTTGTCGCGGTCAGTGCCTTCGTGTGGAACCCGTTCGTGTACGAGCGGCTGGCGATCGGGCACTGGGCGCTGCTATGCGGGTACGCCGCGCTGCCCTGGGTGATGAGCGGCGCGGTGAGGGTCCGGGACAGTCTGCCCGGCGCGGTCCCGGCACTGGGTGTCCCCGTCCTCGTGGCTGCGTGGACGAGCCCGACCGGGGGCGTCCTCGCGGCCGTCCTGGCGACGGCGGTGGTCCTGGGGCGCCCCGTCCTTGCGGAGCCTGGGGACCACACTCTTCTTGGGCGTTGCGCTGAACCTGCCCTGGATCGTCCCCGGGATCAGGGCCTCGGGGCTGACGGCTCCCGACGACTCCGGCGTCGCCGGCTTCGCGGCAGCGGCGGACACCCCCCTCGGTGTGCTGGGGAGCGTCGCCACACTGGGCGGCATCTGGAAGACGTCCGTGGCGGCGCCCGGGCGCGAGTCGTGGGTGCTCACCGGCTTCGCCCTGCTGCTCGTGGTGCTGGCGCTGGTCGGCCTCGTGCACCGAGGTCCGGAGGAACGAACGCCCGACCGACTGGCGAGGCTCTCCTTGACGGCGGTGGCCGTGGTCTGCGTGATCATCGCCTGGCTGCCGGCGGTCGGCACCACGCGTCCTGCCTTCGAGTGGCTCGGCACGAACCTGCCCGGCGGCGGCCTCCTGCGCGACTCCCAGAAGTGGGTCGGGCCGCTGGCCCTTGCTCTGGGCAGTGGGCATCGCCCGCTTCGTCGACCTTGCTGGACGACGTCTGATGCGGTTCGGTCCGGCCGCGCACTTGTGGCTGCTGTCGCTTGCCCTGCTCCCGCTGCTCTGCCTGCCCAGCCTTGCCTGGGGCCTCTTCGGCCGGCTGGAGCCTGTTGCGTACCCCGACGAGTGGAGGCGCGTCTCCGACCGGCTCGAGGAGGCCGGCTCGTCGAGCGACCGCCTGGTGGTGCTGCCCTTCGAGATCTACCAGCGGTTCGACTGGAACGAGGACAGAGCCCTCCTCGACCCGTCACCCCGGTTCTTCCCGGTCGATGTCGTGACGAACGACGTGCTCCGGCTGCGTCGGGGCGTCGACGTGGCAGGGGAGGACCCGGTCGCCGCTGCGATCTCGGCGGGCATCGAGCAGGGGAGGGTCGAGGAGGTCCTCGACGAGGAGCAGGTTCGCTGGGTGCTCGTCCACCGAGGCGCCGCGGGCTGCCGGGGAGGTGGTCGTCCCGGCCGGGACAGGTGGTTCACGAAGGGGCGACTTTGACACTCGTCGACCGGGGGAGGAGGTCCGCGCTCCGCGGCGTCCGACCAGCTTCGTGGTGTGGGCGATCGACGCCGTCGTCGCCGCGCTCGGCGTGGCTCTGCTCGTCTTGGGCATCCGGGAGCGGTTGCGCCGGTATAGTGCGTCCTAGACACGAAAGCGGGAGGGGCTTTGCTGAACATCTTGATCTCCGGTGCCGTCGGCATCGGCCTGGGTCTTGCGGCCACGGTCGGCGGGACGGCGGCGTTGTCGTCGAGCCCGGAGCCGCCGACGGAAGGGTCACTGGTCGTCTACGCCGACCAGTGACGAAACTAGCTTCGACGAAGGGGCCCGTGCCGGCGGCACGGGCCCCTTTCTCTGTGATCCTAGGGCCTGGACGCCGAGCGTTTCGGCGATCGTCGTGGTCGCCACGTCCCAGCTGAACTGGGTCGACCGGATCGCAGCCTTCTGCCCGAGAGAGGTTCGCATCGCCTCGTCGGCCAGTAGCCTGACGGGTGCTGCTGACGAAGTCTCGCCGGATGCTCGGCCAGCAGGCCGGTGACGCCGTCCTGCACCGACTCCTGGACCCCGCCGGCGGACCGGTACGCCACCGAGGGCACCGCCACCGAGGCCGCCTCCATGATGGAGAGCCCCCAGCCCTCCTTCAGGGACGGCATGCAGGTGCACCCAGGCGCGTGAGAGCAGCTCGAACTTCGCCTGCTCCGTGACGTGGCCGTAGAAGGTCACCCGTTCCGAGACGCCCAGCTCCGCGGCTGCTTCGCGGAGGTTCGCCTCCCACCAGCCGGCGCCCATGACGTCGAGGTGCAGCTCGGGGAACTCTTCGGCGAGGTCGCGCGACCGCGACCAGCGCGTGCTCCACCTGCTTGTGCGGGACCAGCCGGCTCAGGACCGACCAGCCGAGGGGTCGCACTCTGTCCGAGGTCCTCGAACTCCGGCACCGGGGGCAGCCCGTTGTAGGCGATCGAGATGCCGCGGGGGTCGACCCCCAGGCCGATGAGCTCCTCGCGCGTGGTGTCGCTGACCGCGACGTATCGCGAACCGCGGTTGACCGCCACCGCCACCCTCGACTCCATGAACCAGCCGATGCGAGCCAGGAGCGGGCCGCACCACCGGCCACTGCTCGCGGTGGACGTGGTGCACGAGTACGACGACCCGGGCGCGGGTGAACAGGCGGGCGAGGAACGGCATGCCGTTCTGCACCTCGAGGCACGGCGTCGACCCGACCGAAGCGGCCGGTCAGCAGGTAGAGCGCCGCCCACAGGTAGACGGTGAGGTGCCCGCCCACGTCGCACGAAGTCGAGGCCGTCGACGGTCTCCTGCCGGGCGGAGCCGGGGTACTGCGCCGAGAAGAGCGTGACCTTGCAACCCGCCTCGCTCAGTCGCTGAGGCGACCTGCTGGACGTAGAGCTCGGAGCCACCACCCTCGGGGTGCCACAGGTCGCGCCAGTTGAGGACGACGAGCCGCGTCTGCTCAGCAGCGCGGCTTGTCCTCGACGTTGCCCATCGCAACCAGGCTCTCCCTCCACAGCGACCCGGTGACGTCAACGCTAACATTCGCGAATGTCTTCCACTGCGGATCCGGAGTTCCGCGACGACCTCTCGAGGTCCGTTCGCCTGTTCCGCTCCTTCCTCACCGAGCAGACCGACCCGGACGGGTTCTACGGACTGATCGCCGACGACGCCATGGCGATGATCCGCCGTCACGTGGACCTGCCGGCAAGACGGTGGCGGACTTCGGTGGCGGGCCCGGTTACTACACGCGCGCCTTCCGGGCCGCCGGTGCGCGGCCGGTGCTGATCGATGCGTCGTACGCCGAGCTGACCTCGCGCGGTCCCGCGGACCCCGCCGCCGTGGTCGGGCTGGCCGAGCAGAGCCCGCTGTCCTCGGAGAGCGTCGACGTCGCCTTCTCGAGCAACCTGCTCGAGCACGTCGCGGATCTCGCCGCGGTCGCCGACGAGATCGTCCGGGTGGTGCGCCCGGGCGGCCTACGTCGTCCTGTCCTACACCGTCTGGGCCGGGCCGTGGGGTGGCCACGAGACGTCACCGTGGCACTACCTGGGCGGGCACCGGGCGGCACGCCGCTACGAGCGCAAGCACGGGCATCCGCCGAAGAACGTCTTCGGCGAGAGCATGTTCGCCGCGCACGCGAGGACGGGGCTGCGGTGGGCGCAATCTCGCACGACCTCGAGATCCTCGAGGAGCGCCCGCGCTACCTGCCGCCTGGCTCACGCGTGCTGCTCAAGGTGCCAGGTCTGCGTGAGGTGGCGACGTGGAACCTGTGGCAGGTCCTGCGCAAGCGAGGATGAGACACGCCCTGGGGTACCCAAGGGGGTATGTCTGACACGGCATCACCCCGCTGAGTAGTCTCCGTGCGCAACTTGCTTGAGGGAGCAAGTGTTGACGGGAGGAAGTGGCCCGATGCGCCGCGTTGTCGGACTCATCCTGGTGGGTCTTGGGGCATTTCCTGATCGTGGTCGCGCCACTGGCGCGTTTCTACATGTACCCCAAGCTTGCCGTCGCTCCTGCCGACCAGGACTCGGTCAGCGTCCTCGTGGGACCCGACGCGAACGTCTTCGACGTCAGCACCTTGAAGAACATCACCACCGACCTGAAGACCACGGCTGTCACGCTCGGTGACGTCGAGGCCGCGGAGAAGGCACCCGACGGTGTCGTCGTGTGGGTCAACACGTCGTCCAGCAAGGACGAGGACGGCGTGGTCCGCTCCCGTGACGTCGACCGGGTCGCGTTCGACGAGTACACCGCCGAGGCCGTCAACTGCTGCGACGAGTACTACTCGGACGTCGAGGGCGAGCAGCGCGCGGTCGAGCACAAGGGCCTGGTGTTCAAGTTCCCCTTCGACACCCAGAAGAAGGACTACGACTTCTGGGACAGCACGCTGCTGAAGGCGCTGCCGATCAGGTACGCCGGCGTCGAAGAGGTCGAGGGCGTCACGGTCTACAAGTTCATCCAGGACATCGAGCCGACCGCCTACGCGACGATGGACGCGCCGGCGAGCCTCCTCGACCTCGAGGACGTGGAGGGGAACGTCGAGGCGGAGCAGGTTTACTCCAACGCGCGCACCCTCTGGGTGGAGCCCAACACCGGCGTCATCCTCAAGCGCACCGAGGAGCAGTACAACACCCTCCGCTACGAGGGCGAGGACCGTCTGGTCACCACGGCGGTGACCACCGCCTACGACGACAAGACCGTCAAGGACAACGCCGACGAAGTACGGCTCCCTGGGTAGCCAGCTGAACCTGCTGCGCAACGTCGTGCCGCTGGTGGGGCTCGTGGGCGGGGTCCTGCTCCTCCTGGTCGGGCTGTTCCTCACCATGCCTGCGGACGTGCGCGCCGGAGGGCCTAGCGGCCGGGTCGGCATCGAGCCAGCCGAGCCCGCGTTCAGGTCCGGCCAGCCGGGCGGAGAAGATCGCCGTACCGGGGACGAGCGCCCCGCGCAGGACCCCATCCGCCCCACACGCGGTCGTGCCCCTCGGGCCACTCCGGCTCGAGCAGGTCCTCGAGGACGAAGCCGTTCGCCGCGAGGATCCGCACCCAGTCGCCGACCGTGCGATGGTGCTCGGCGTAGGTCACCTCTCCCGAGGCGTCCTGCTCGACGTACGGCGTCCGGTCCCAGTACGAGCTCGTCACGACGAGGCCCTCGGCCGACGGGTCGTCGGGCATGCTCCAGCGGATCGGGTGCGTCACCGAGAAGGCGAAGCGGCCTCCCGGCCGCAGCACCCGGGCCACCTCCGCGACGGCCGTCGCCGCGTCGTACACGAACTGCAGCGCGCCGAACGCGGAGAACGCGATGTCGAAGGAGCTGTCCGAGAACGGCAGCGCGGTGGCCGTGGCGCAGACCGTCGGGACCGCGTGCCCGGTGTCGAGGTCGATCCTCAGGCCGTGCTGGAGCTGGCGGTGGGACACGTCGAGACCCACGGCACGGGCGCCCTGGGTCGTCAACCAGCGTGCGCACTGGGCGGCTCCGCAGCCGATCTCGAGCACGTCGCAACCGGCCACCGTGCCGAGCACGTGGACCTCGGCCTCGTCGACTCCCTCGGGTGACCAGACGAAGCCGGTGTCCCCGAGGAACTCTCCGTGCGTGGCCTGGTACTCGTCCGCGTAGGCGTCCCAGTCGCGCCGGTTGGCACGCAGGGTCTCGGACTCGGAGACGGTACGCCGGACGGGCTCGATGCCCTCGGAGGACGACACGGTCACGCCTCGACGGCGGCGCGGCGACGGCCCCGGGGGAGCCGACCCGCCAGGTCACCGAGCGGACCGACCGCCTCACTCAGCGTGCGTCGACCGACTGGTGCAGCTCGGGGATGACGACGCCGAGCTCCTGCAGCCGCGGTGCGATCGCTTCCAACGTCTCGCCGAGCGCGACGAGCTGGTCGAGGGTGCCGCCGTCGGCGGTGAGCTTCTCGACGGTCCCGCCTTCGGCGAAGAGCGTGTCGACCAGGCCGGCGTCCCGCAGGAGACGGTCGAGGACCCCGCCCTCCCGGGTGATCCGGTCAAGGGCGCCGTCTGCGGCCAGCAGCCGCTCGAGCGGTCCATCGGGCGCGACGAGAAGGTCGAGCGGGCCACCCTTTGCGAGCAGCCTGTCGATGGCGCCCTCCTCGTCGAAGAGCCGGCTGAGCGCTCCGTCCGTCGCGAGCAACCGGTCGAGAGGTCCGTTCACGGCGAGCAGCCGGTCGAGCGCTCCGGTGGGCGCGAGGGCCTTGCCCAGGGGACGGTCGGGCGACATGGCTGCGGCGAGCGCGTTGACGAGTCTCATCGGTCCATCGGGGTCGGTGGCCGTTCGCGCGACGCGCTCGATGTAGCCGTCCTCCCCGATCACGGACATGAGGCGTTCGGCGTAGCCGCCCTCACGACGTACGGGCCCCTCGGGAGCGACGAGCTCCGCAAGGGCGAGGGTCACCTGGGTGGCGGCCACGCCCACCCGCATCGGCAGGGTCACGAGGTCCATCAGCGCCATGGCGGTGACTCTAGCGAGCCGACATCGATCACGGGCAGCAGGTCCATGACGTCTCCGAGCGCGCCGTACTCGCTGGGTCCGCAGACGGATTCACCTAGGAATAGGGGAGGAAACGCCAAGAATTTCTCTCCTGACTTTCCCTGAAAATGGTGACGTTTCCCTAATTGCCGCTCCATACAGTCGCTGGAAGAGCCTGGTCCCAGGGGTGGAGCGGGCGCGTCGGTCCTGCGGGGCTCGGCGGCTTCGTCAGAGGGGGCGACAGTATGCGTAGGACGTTGCTGGTCGGTGCGGGGCTCATAGTCGTGGGCGTCCTGGCCGTTTTCTTGGACTCCTGGTTCGACCTGGAGCTCGAACCGGTTGCTCTGCTGGGTGTGGCGGTCGGCGCCGTTGTCGCCCTCGTGCCGGACAGGACGCCGTTGATGCGACTGGCGGGCTCGCCGGAGGCGTCATCGTCACCTGGGTCGCCTACGTGCTGCGGGCGGCGGTCCTTCCGGACACGACGGGCGGGCGGGCGGTCGCCGTCGGGTTGGTCATCGCCCTCGCGGTGGCGATCGCCGCGGTCAGCTTCGGTCGGATTCCGCTGTGGTCCACCCTGCTCGGCGCGTCTGCCATGGCGGGCGCCTATGAGTTCACCTTCGCCGACGCCCCACCGGAGGTGGGCTCCACCTCCTTGGTCGCAGCGACCAGCCTCCTCGTCACGGTGGCCCTCGGCTTCCTCGTCGCAGCCCTCCTCGCTCCGGGCAGAAGGGGAGCCCGTGGGGCGCCACGACGGGGCCCCGCCGGGCAGCGACGACGACGAGACCTACCGCTTCGAAGACATGATGGAGGAGAGCAAGTGAACGGCCGACTTACCGTCCCGCTGCGTGTCGCGGCAGTCAGCGCCACGAGCGCCGTGGTGTGCGCGATGACCGCGCTTCCTGCGACTGCGGCCGATGACGACGTCCAGATCATCAACACCGAGACCGTCTCGATCTACACCGACGCCACCGGCGCGGTCGACACCAAGCGGATCTACGAGCAGCTGTCACTGACCGGTGATGGCTCGGTGGAGTTCAGCAACCCGATCGAGACCGACGGGCTGCGCAACCTCGACGGCTTCGGCGGGTTCGAGATCAAGGACGGAGAACAGGTCGCGGAGATGACCGTCGACGGCGAGAAACGCCTGCGCTCGGTCAGTGACTACAAGGGCGATCTGCCGCTGGACGTGCAGGTTCGCTACTTCCTCGACGGCGAGCCGGTCGAGCCCGGTGACGTGGTCGGCGAGTCCGGGCTGCTCGAGGTCAGGTACACCGTCAAGAACATCACCGCCGTGCCGCAGGAGCTCACCTTCGACGACGGTCAGGGCGGGACTGTCACCAAGACCGTGGACGTCCCGATCCCCATGGTCGGCTCGCTGACCACGGTGGCCCCGCCGAACTTCACCAACGTGGCCTCGGACCAGGCCAACATGGCCGGCGACGGCAAGGGCGGCACCAAGCTGTCCTTCACCATGACGTTGTTCCCGCCGATCGGCTCGGACACGGCCGAGTTCGGCTACTCCGCGCACATCACCGACGGAGTCATCCCGAGGGCCGCGATCAGCGCGCTGCCCGTGAACCCCTTGGAGAGCCCGAGCTTCAAGGCGGCGGGTGAGAGCTACCAGGGTGGCGCCGAGACCGGCATCGAGCTGGTCAACGGTGCCGGGCAGATCGACGCCAACCTGCTCAAGCTGCGCGACGGGGCTGGCGAGCTGCTCGCCGGCCTGCTCAAGCTGCGTGCCGGCGCCGTCGAGCTAGAGGCCGGTCTGGCCGGTGTGGCCGTGCCTGGGTCGAACCGTCTGGCGCAGGGTGCAGCCGAGCTCAGCAACGGACTCGGCCTCATCGATGACGGTGCAAACCAGGTCGCGGCAGGTGCGGGCGAGGCAGCGGCGGGCGGTGACACCCTCTCGGATGGTGCCGCTGAGCTCGCTGGGGGCGCTCGACGCGCATCGGCGGGTGGAGGAGAGCTTGCCGGCGGCACGGAAACGGCGCGGCGTGGTGGACGCCGGCTCGCGGCCGGCACCGGTGCCGCCCGGGCTGGGGGAGCGGAGCTGGCTGCCGGTGCAGGAACGGCTGCGGCCGGTGGCGTGGAGCTCGCCACGGGTGCAACTGCGGCTGCGGCCGGTGGCGTGGAGCTCGCCACGGGCGCGACGACGGCTGCGGCCGGTGGCGTGGAGCTCGCCACGGGCGCGACGACGGCTGCGGCCGGTGGCGTGGAGCTCGCCACGGGCGCGACGACGGCTGCGGCCGGTGGCGCGGAGCTGGCGAGCGGGCTCGGCGAGCTCAGCGCCGGGGCAGGCGAGCTGAGCAGCGGCCTCGGTGAGCTGTTCACAGGGGGGCAGGCGCTGTCGGAGGGGTTCAACAGCTCCACCGGTGGGCCGGACTTGGTGACGGGGAGCCAGACTCTCGTGGAAGGACTGCAACAGATCAGCGCCGGGCTCGCCCAGCTCGCAGACGCACAGACTGGCCTCCCGGCAGCCCAGGCCGGCGCCGAGGCGCTGAGCGCCGGTGTCGACCAGCTCATCGCCGCCCTCGGCGACCCGGGCAACCCGAACACGCTGATCGGCGGCCTCACCAGGGTGGACGGTGGCCTTGGCGAGGCAGTCGCCGGGGCACGGCAGATCGACGGCGGTCTCGAGCAGCTCCTCGCTCCTGACGGACTCCCTCTCGCCAAGGGCGGGGTGGACCAGGTCATCGCGGCCATAGCGGCCAACAGCGGCTCGGTCGACAACCTGGTGGCCGGTGTCCAAGCGGCCCAGGCAACGCCAGGATGTGACTTGGACCCCAGCTGCCCGGCCATCCTCGACGGTGTGCTGGCGGGCATCGACACCCTGGTGCAGCAGCTCACCGCCGCCAGCGCCGGACTGGCACAGGTGTCCAACGGCTTGGGCGGTGCTATCGGCGGCGTGACCGCGCTCGAGGCGGGCGCCACTGACCTGGTGGGGGGTCTGGTCGAGCTCGAGGCAGGCACTTCACAGCTCCTCGTCGGGATGGAGGAGTTCAGGCTCGGGCTGGCAGGCCCTGGCGGAGTCAGGGAAGGGCTGGGCACGCTGGTCACAGGCCTCACCACTGCCGTGGCCGGCGTCAACGCGCTCAGCACCGGCAGTACGACAGCCGTTGCGGGAGCCGAGGAGCTCTCGCTGGCGATCCTCACGGCGGGCGAGGGCGCCGCTCTCCTCGCTACAGGGCTGGGGACCGCCAACACCGGAGGCATCGAGCTCGCGGCCGGCGCCGTGACAGCAGCGGACGGCGGGACCGAGCTCGCGACGGGCCTGGGTGAGCTTGATGCCGGTGCCACGGAGCTGGCGACCGGCTTGGGTGAGCTTGATGCCGGTGCGACGGAGCTCTCGACCGGCTTGGGTGAGCTTGATGCCGGTGCCACGGAGCTCTCGACCGGCTTGGGTGAGCTGGACGCGGGTGCGACCGAGCTGTCGACCGGCCTCGGCGAGCTGAGTGCTGGGGCGACCGAGCTCGCGGCGGGAATCGGGCAGCTCGACACCGGAGCCAGCGAGCTGGCGACCGGCCTGAGCCGCCTGGACAACGGCGCCGAGCAGCTGTGGGGCGGCCTCAGGTTGCTGGCGGCGGGTTCGGGGGAGCTCTCCGCCGGCTCGACCACCCTGGGTGCGGGGTTGTGGGAGCTGGCCTTCGGGTCGGACGAGCTGGCGGACGGCACCAGCGAGGCCGCGGCCGGCTCGGTCGAGCTCTCCGACGGCGCAAACCAGCTCGCCACAGGCCTCGGTGAGGCCGCCGACGGCTCCGGGCAGATCGCCGACGGACTGACCCAGGCGGCCGAGGGTGCCCCGAAGCTGGAGACCGGAGCCCAGCGGCTTTCGGACGAGGGCATGAGCCAGCTGGTAGAGGCGGGCGAGTCCACGGCCCAGCAGTACGGCCAGATGTACGCCACGATCCAAGCCGGCGCCGAGCGGGCTCAGACCGAGAACATGGTGTACGGGGCCCCGGAGAATGCCGTGGGCCTTGCGGCTTACAGCTACGAGATCCAGGGCGAGGATGGGGAACCCGGCCGAAACCTCGCGCGCACCCTCGGAGGCATCGCCATCCTGGCGGCCGGGGCGGGTGCCTTGGCGCTACGGCGCCGGTTCTTCTGAGCACAGGGGGACGTCGCGGGAGCGGCGTCCCCCTGTCGGCGTAGCCGCTGTGACAGCATCGGGACGTGGACCTCCTGGGCAGCGGCGACGGCATCGACGCGGTTCCAGAGCTGGTCCCGCTGGCGGGCGGCCACAGCGGCGAGACCTTCCTGGCACAGGTGGCGGGGGAACGCTCCGTCGTGCGCATCTACGGCGCGCGGAGTGCCCGGCGGGGGCCGAACGCCGCCGAGGTCGACGCTGCTGTGCTCCGGCTGGTCCGTGGCCTCGTGCCCGTGCCCGACGTGCTGGAGGTACGCAGAGCGGACGTCTCGGCCGGGACACCCGCGCTGCTCGTCACCACCTGGCTGCCCGGAAGGCGGCTCGACGAGGTGCTGCCCGACGCGGACGAGCAGCTTGCAGCCACCATCGGGCGCAACCTCGGGATGATCCTGGCCCGCCTGGCCCAGATGCCGATGCTTCGCCCGGGGGAGTTCCTCGACGGGGAGCTGCGGATCGGACCGGTGCCACCGGGTGGCGAGGACCTCGTCACCTGGGTGGAGACCTGCGCGGAGGCGTCGTCGCTGGGGGAGTGGGAGGAGGCCGACCGTTCCGCCCTCGCCGAGCTGGCCGACCGGGCGCAGGAGATCCTCGACCTGACCGGCCGCGCCTGCCTCGTACACAGCGACTTCAACCCCAAGAACCTGCTCGTCGACCCCGTGACCGGAGAGGTCACCGGTCTGCTGGACTGGGAGTTCACACATGCCGGGTCGCCCTTCACGGACCTCGGCAACCTGCTGCGCTTCGACCGGCGCCCTGGATTCATGGACGCCGTCGTCTCGACGTACTCAGGGCTCGTCGTCGACGCGCCCGAGGACCTGCTCGACCGCGCGCGGGCTGCGGACCTGTTCGCGCTGGTCGAGCTCGCCTCGCGCCGCGGTCAGAACCCGGTAGCGGACCGTGCACACGACCTGCTGCTCGCGATGGCGCGCACCGGCGACCTTCATGCCGAGCCCGCCTGACGAGCATTCCGTCCCGCCGGCCACTGCGCCGGGCTCGCGCGGTTCAGCCGATTGCGGCCGCGCTCCGCCGGCGGTTGACCTCCTCCACGAACCGATCGGCGTCCTCCCGCTCCCGCCTGTGCCTGGCCGACTCGATCGACCCGCGCAGAGCGTTGCGGCACGCTTGGCTGTGGGAGAGCACAGGCCACTGCAACCAGTCCGTCAGCAACATGGGGCACGACGCTAGTGGCGGCCGGTGAACCCTCGCCATGACCCTTTGTGACTATGGTGTGCTGGCGACAACGGAGGGGCTCGTCGGAGGACAGGTCGGACAGTGGAGTCCGCCCGCGGTGCGTGGCTCTGCACGGTTGGACTCAGGCGCGGTGACCCGCGTATCCTGACAGGTGCGCAAGGAGTCTGCCTGAGTCTCAGACGGAGCAGATTCTCGCTCGCTTTTCGTCACGCACCGTCGGCCCTCGCCGGCAGTCACCATACGAAGTAGTGAAAAGGGCTCCTGTGGCGCGCCCGCACGACACCATCCATCCAAGGAATCCATTCCCTTATGACGAGCAGCACTCCCACTCTTTCGGACGCGCCGCAGGTTGCGGTCAACGACATCGGGTCCGAAGAGGACTTCCTCGCGGCGATCGACGCGACCATCAAGTACTTCAACGACGGTGACATCGTCGATGGCACCATCGTCAAGGTTGATCGGGACGAGGTCCTGCTCGACATCGGCTACAAGACCGAGGGCGTCATCCCCTCGCGTGAGCTCTCGATCAAGCACGACGTCGACCCCTCCGAGGTCGTCGCCGTCGGCGACAAGGTCGAGGCCCTCGTTCTCCAGAAGGAGGACAAGGAAGGCCGTCTGATCCTGTCCAAGAAGCGCGCCCAGTACGAGCGCGCCTGGGGCACGATCGAGCAGGTCAAGGAGGAGGACGGCGTCGTCACCGGTACCGTCATCGAGGTCGTCAAGGGTGGTCTCATCCTCGACATCGGTCTTCGTGGCTTCCTTCCCGCCTCGCTCGTCGAGATGCGCCGCGTGCGCGACCTCCAGCCGTACGTCGGCCAGGAGCTCGAGGCGAAGATCATCGAGCTCGACAAGAACCGCAACAACGTCGTGCTCTCGCGTCGTGCGTGGCTCGAGCAGACCCAGTCCGAGGTTCGCCAGGGCTTCTTGACCCAGCTCCAGAAGGGTCAGATCCGCAAGGGCGTCGTCTCCTCGATCGTCAACTTCGGTGCGTTCGTGGACCTCGGCGGCGTCGACGGTCTCGTCCACGTCTCCGAGCTCTCCTGGAAGCACATCGACCACCCGTCCGAGGTTGTCGCCGTGGGCGACGAGGTCACCGTCGAGGTGCTCGACGTCGACATGGACCGCGAGCGTGTCTCCCTGTCGCTCAAGGCGACCCAGGAAGACCCGTGGCAGCACTTCGCCCGTACCCACCAGATCGGTCAGATCGTCCCGGGCAAGGTCACCAAGCTGGTGCCGTTCGGTTCGTTCGTCCGCGTCGAGGAGGGCATCGAGGGTCTGGTGCACATCTCCGAGCTCGCCGAGCGTCACGTCGAGATCCCCGAGCAGGTCGTCCAGGTCAACGACGACGTCATGGTCAAGATCATCGACATCGACCTCGAGCGTCGCCGGATCTCGCTGTCGCTCAAGCAGGCCAACGAGACCGCTGCCGCCGCTGAGGTGGAGGAGTTCGACCCGACGCTGTACGGCATGACCGCGTCGTACGACGAGCAGGGCAACTACATCTACCCCGAGGGCTTCGACCCGGAGACCGGCGAGTGGCTCGAGGGCTACGACGAGCAGCGCGCCACCTGGGAGGAGCAGTACGCCAAGGCGCACGCTCGCTGGGAGGCTCACGTCAAGCAGCAGGCGGAGGCCAAGGTCGCCGCTGCCGAGGCCGGCGAGGCCACCTCGTACTCCTCTGACCAGGGGACTACCGAGGAGGGTGGCGGCTCGCTCGCCTCCGACGAGGCGCTCCAGGCTCTGCGCGAGAAGCTGACCGGGGGTCAGTGACCCGTCGGCTCGGCAGCCGCTGAGCAGGCACCAGCCAGACGAGAGAGGCCCGACCACCTTGGGTGGTCGGGCCTCTTCTGCTTGCAGGGGTGGTCTTGTCTTCATGTGCCGCCGTCTCAGTGCGAGCGAAGGCGGAAGCTGGTCTCGAACGGGTCGTGGTGGCTGGGGGGTGTCGGACGCCGGCCGTAGCCGTCGTCATGGATGTCGCGAAGCGTGGCGACCACGACCGCGACGACGAACAAGATGGCGATGAGGATGAGAAGTTCGGTCATGGCAGTAATCCTGCGCCTGTTCGATTCCTGCCACGAGTGGCAGGAATGACAACTGCCATCGATTTTCTGCCAACTTGGTGTCATAGTGGATCTCATGATCGAGAACGTGGCGGTGGTGGTCTACGACGGGGTGTGGCCCTTCGAGCTCGGTGTCCTGTGCGAGGCGTGGGCGACGGACCGGTCCGACCAGGGAATGCCTACCTTCGACTTCGCGGTGTGCACACCTCGGCCCGGGCATGTGGCGACCGCTGCCGGCTTCGGCCTCGCCGTCGAGCACGACCTCGGGCGCGTAGCCGAGGCCGACCTCGTCGCGGTGCCTGCGGTGCCGCGCAACGAGCCGGTCCCCGATGCGGTGGTCAGAGTCCTCCAGCAGGCCTACCAGCGGGGGGCGCGGGTGATGTCGGTCTGCTCAGGGGCATTCGCGCTCGGTGAGGCGGGCCTCCTCGATGGTCGCGGCTGCACGACGCACTGGATGTACACCGACGAGCTCGCCGCACGGTTCCCGAAGGCGAACGTGATCCCCGAGGTGCTCTACGTCGACGAGGACCCCATCATCACCGGGGCGGGATCGGCTGCCGGACTGGACGCGGCGCTGCACCTGTACCGCAAGGAGTTCGGCGCGGCTGTCGCCAGCATGGTGGCCCGCCGGATGGTCGTGCCGCCGCAGCGCGACGGGGGGCAGGCCCAGTTCATCCGCAGCGCCGTTCCCGACTGCGATGCCGAGACGCTCGGTCCGCTGCTGACCTGGGTCATCGAGAACCTCGACCAGGAGATGACCGTCGAGAGCCTGGCGCGCCAGAGCGCGATGTCGCCCCGCACGTTCGCCCGGCGCTTCCGTGAGGAGACCGGCACGACTCCACACGCCTGGATCACCAGCCAGCGGGTGCTGCAGGCCGAGGAGCTCCTCGAGCGCACAAACCGGTCCGTGGACCAGATCGCCGCGGACGTCGGCTTCGCGAACGCAGCAACCCTTCGCCATCACTTCACCCGGGTGCGCGGAGTCAGCCCGCAGCGCTACCGGCGGACCTTCGCCTGCGCAGCCGAGACCGAGCAGGCCGGCTAGGACGCTCGAGAGGGCTCGGGTGTTCAGCCCAGGCCGAGCAGCCCTGGTAGCTCCAGCCGCTTGATCTTGCCGGTCGGGGTGTGGGGGAGTGCCTCCACGCTGAAGTACGCCTTCGGTCGCTTCGGGGGCGCGAGCCGCTGCGCTGCGAACTCCGTGAGCTCATCGGCGGTAGCCGAGCCGACCACGGCGGCGCACACACGTTGGCCCCAACGCTCGTCGTCCACGCCGAAGACTGCGGCCTCCTTCACCTGTGGGTGCTCGGCGAGGACGTGCTCGACCTCGACCGGGTAGACGTTCACCCCGCCCGAGATGACCAGGTCCTCCCTGCGCCCCTCCAGGTAGAGGTAGCCCTCGTCGTCCAGGCGGCCGAGGTCACCGACGGTGAAGGCTTGGCCCGCGGGCGTGTCACGCCAGGCCGCCGCGGTCTTCTCGGGGGCGTTCCAGTAGGAGAAGCGCGCGTGATCGGGGACGGTGCACCAGATCGTGCCGTCGCTGTCGACGCTGAGCCTCCGTCCGGGCCGAGCGCGTCCCACGGTGCCCGGGTGCTCGAGCCACTCCTCGCTCCGGCAGGCAGTGAACTGACCCTCCGTCGAGCCGTAGAACTCCCAGGTCGACCCCGTGGGGAAGAGCTCGATCAGCCGCTGCTTCACCCGCGGCGGGCAGGCGGCTCCCGCGTGTGCGACGAGCCGGAAGCAGGACAGGTCGGGCACGCCCACCTCGTCCCAGTAGGCGAACAGGCGCTGGAGGTGGGCAGGGACGCAGAAGGTGCTCGTCGGCCGGTGCTCGACGATGGCCCGCGTCACCGCCGCTGGGTCGAACGGACCTGGTACGACGATCCGCCCGCCGGCGAGCAACGTCCCGGTCGCGAAACGCAGCGGCGCCGAGTGGTAGAGGGGGCTCAGGACGAGGTGTACGTCGGAGGGGGCGAACCCCCACAGGTCGCGCTCCTCCTGCACCAGGGCCCGCGCCGAACCCTCGTCGAGCAGTCCCGACCAGACACCCTTCGGCGCGCCCGTCGTACCGCTGGTCATGTGCATCGGACGCACGAGTGGCACCGGGCTGCGCGGCGCCGGGTCGAGGGCTTCCATCACGCGCACGAGGTCGCCGGGGTCACGCACCACCACGACAGGGTCCACGTCGTCGAGGATCGCTGCCTGCTCCCGCTCGGTGAGGCGGGGGTCGAGCGGAACCGGCACGATGCCCTGTCGCGTCGCGAGCAGGACGAGGTCGACGTAGGCGAGGGAGCCGGGCACGAGAAGCGCCACCCGGTCACCGGGGTCGAGGTGCTGAGTCACCGCGCCATCCTTGCAGCCCGGGGCTCGCGGGCCGGAGGCGCCGGAGGCCGTGAGACGCCCTCAGTGCAGCGCGTAGTGCACGTGCACGAAGGGCCCGCCCTCGTGGTGTCGCACCTCGACCACCCTCATCGGCGTGGTGTGACGGCGGGGAAGCAGCGGCGCCCCGGCGCCGAGCACCAAGGGCGTGATGCTCACCCACACCTCGTCGAGAAGGTCGTGGTCGAGGAACTGGCCCACGAGATCACCGCCCCCGACGAGCCAGACGTCTCGGCCCCCGGCCGCCTCGACCATCTGGGCGTGCACCGAGCGGACGTCGTCGGAGGTGAACCTGAGGTTCGCGCCCTCGATGAGCGGCAGTTCGCGATGCGTGAAGACCCACGTGGGCCGGTCGTCGTAGGCCCACTCGCCCGGCTGGTGGCGGCGGACCCACTCGTAGGTGGTCGCGCCCATGGCGAGCGCGCCGACGTTGTCGATGAACTCGTCGTAGGGGTTGGTCGGGTCCTCCCCTTCGAACTGGAAGAGCCAGCCGAGGTCGTTGTCCTCCGTGGCGATGTACCCGTCGAGGGTCGTGGCGGTGAGGTAGATCGTCGAGGTCATACCGCGATCGTGGCAGGACCCGCCGACACACGCACGGGTCTTCGCCCGTCAGCCGAGGCCGAGGTCGGCGCCCAGGGTGTCGACCACCTGGGCGAAGTGGGCGTCGTAGTCGAGGACGCCGTTGTGCATGTGTCCGAAGAGCTCCAACGAGACGTGCCCGAACAGCGTCGCCCAGGCGATGAGGGAGCGGACCAGCCGTTCGTCGGAGATGGTGAAGTCGGTGAGTGCCCGGATGCCGGCCAGCGCCTCGACCTCAGCGAGCGGCACGGGCAGGCTCGGTGCTCCGAGCGGCCGGTCGGCCTGCTGTGCGTCGTGGGCCAGCGCCAGCAGGGTCAAGGGCACCCTGCTGGCCGCGGGCACGGTGGTCTCGGGGGCGGCGTAGCCCGGCACGGGACTTCCGTAGAGCAGGGCGTACTCGTGGGGGTTGGCGCGCGCCCAGTCCCGGACGGCGTGACAGACCGCGCGCCACCGGCCCGTGAGGTCGCAGCGGTCGTCGATGGCTCCGTCGGCCTGCTCGACGGCCCCGCCCAGCTCGTCGTACGCCTCGATGAGGAGCGCGGTCAGCAGCTCGTCGCGGCTGCGGAAGTAGCGGTAGGTCGCCGACGAGGCCATGCCGAGGTCGCGCGCCACGGCGCGCACCGAGAGAGCGGCCGGACCCACCTCGGCCAGCTGTCCCCGGGCGCTGGCGAGGATCGCCCGGGTGAGCTCGGCCCGGGCGATGTCGCGGGCGGTGCGGGTGGCGCTCGTCGAGGTCATGCCCCGATCATCCCGATTGAGGAGAGCATTGGCAACAAACGAGAGCACTGCTCTTGCCTTTGTTGCCCGATGGTGCCATGCTCGTTCACAAGCGAGAGCAGTGCTCTCGGTTTAAGCGAGAGGGAGACAGAGATGCATGGGCTTCATGTGGTGGTCGGCGCCGGGCCGGTCGGAAGGGCGACTGCCGAGGAGCTGGTCGCCACCGGGCACGAGGTGCTGCTGGCAAGCCGGTCCGGCGCCGGGCCCGCCGTCGAGGGCGCGCGGCGTGTGGCGGTCGACGCCACGGACGCGGTCCGCCTGACCGAGGTCGCATCCGGGGCGCAGGCGATCTACAACTGCGTCAACCCACCTGCCTACGACAAGTGGCCGACGATGTGGCCTCCGGTGGCCGCCGCGCTGCTCGCCGCGGCGGAGCGGACCGGGGCCGTCCTGGTGACCACCGGGAACCTCTACCCGTACGGCCCCGTCGACGGTCCGATGGTCGAGGGGATCCCGGACGCCGCTCCGGGCGTCAAGGCGCGGGTGCGTGCCGCCATGACGGCAGACGCGTTCGCCGCGCACCGGGCGGGCCGCATCCGGGCGGTGGAGGTCCGCGGCTCCGACTACATGGGGGCCGGCGTGGGGGAGGGCGGCCACATCCCGCGGCTGGCGCCGCGCGCGCTCGCGGGGAAGTCGGTGCGGGTGCTGGGCAGTCCCGACCAGCCGCACTCGTGGACCGACGTGCGTGACATGGCCAGGGCGCTCGTCGCGGTGGCGCGCCGCGAGGACGCGTGGGGCCGCATCTGGCACGCGCCGACGAACGCTCCCCGCACGCAGCGCGAGGCGATCGCCGACGTCTGCCGTGCGGCGGGCAAGGAGCCGGTGGACGTGCGGGCCTATCCCAAGGCGGTCCTGGCCCTGGGCGGCCTCCTGAGCCCGATGCTGCGGGAGCTGAAGGAGACGACCTACCAGTTCGAGCGGCCGTACGTCCTCGACTCCACAGCGATCACGCGCGAGCTCGGCCTCCGGCCGACACCGTGGGACGAGATCTGCCGGCGGACCGCCGGGCTGGAATACTGCCCCGCGTGAGCAGAGTGCGCGTGGGCCTGACCGGGGGAGTCGCATCGGGCAAGAGCACCGTCTCGGCGATGCTGCGGGACCTCGGTGCGGTGGTCATCGACGCGGACCTCCTCGCCCGAGAGGTGGTGGCGCCGGGGACCGACGGGCTCGCGGAGATCGTGGAGGCCTTCGGTCCGCAGGTGCTCACCGCCGACGGTGAGCTCGACCGGCCCGCGATGGGCGCGATCGTCTTCGCCGACGAGGAGGCCCGCCGCAAGCTCGAGGCGATCATCCACCCACGGGTGCGCGAGCGCGGCGCCCGCATGGAGGCCGAGGCGGGGCCCGACGCGGTGGTGGTCCACGACATCCCGCTGCTGGCGGAGACCGGTCAGGCCTCTGCGTTCGACGCCGTACTCGTCGTCGACGTGCCGGTGGCGACCCAGGTCGAGCGCATGGTGACCCTGCGCGGGATGAGCCGCGAGGAGGCCGAGGCACGGATCGCAGCCCAGGCGACACGCGAGGACCGGCTGGCCGTGGCGACCCACGTCATCGACAACACCGGGACGATCGAAGACCTCCGCGAGCGTGTCACGGAGGTCTTCGAGTCGCTGCAGCCCGAGGGCGGTTCCTGAGCGGCGTCCTGACCCTGTCGTGGGATCCTCAGGCGGCCAGGTCCGGGTCGGCGAGCTGGCGAAGCTTCGCGATCGCCTCCCGCTCGAGCTGGCGCACCCGCTCGGCGGAGATGCCGTGCTTGGCGCCGATGTCGGCCAGCTTGTGCTGCCGGCCGTCGACGAGGCCGTAACGCGAGCGGATGATGTCGGCGGCCCGGTCGTCGAGCAGCTCGACCAACCGCGAGAGCCGGTCGCGCGACTCGGTGTCGAGCACCGTGGCGTCCGGCCCCGGCGCGGTCTCCTGGGCGATCAGGTCGCCCAGCGAGGTGTCACCGTTCTCGTCCACGGGCGTGTCGAGGCTGACGTGCTCGCGACCCCAGGTGACCAGGTCGAGGACGCGGTCGAGGTCCATGCCGAGCTCTGCTGCGATCTCCTCGGGCTCGGGGTCCCTGCCGAGCTGGCGTTCGAGGGTCCGGCGGGCCGCGCCCACCTGGTTGAGCTCCTCCACGACGTGCACCGGGAGGCGCACGACCCTGGCCTGCTGGGCGATGCCTCGGGTGATCGCCTGGCGCACCCACCAGGTGGCGTAGGTGGAGAACTTGTAGCCCTTGGCGTAGTCGAACTTCTCGACCGCGCGGATCAGGCCGGTGTTGCCTTCCTGGACGAGGTCCAGCATCGGCATCTGGCTGCGCCCGTACTTGCGGGCGATGGACACCACGAGCCGGAGGTTCGCGGTGATGAACTGCTGGATGGCGTGCTGCCCCTCGGCGGCGAGCCACTCGAGCTCTTCCTGCGTGGCGCTCTTGGGGGCCCCGCCCTTGCGGCGCCCCACCCTGCCCGTGTCGAGCAGGTGCTGCGCCATCAGGCCGGCCTCGATGGTCTTGCTCAGCTCTACCTCGGTGATAGCGTCGAGCAGCGGAGTACGTGCGATCTCATCGAGGTACAGACCTACGCTGTCGCGTCCCTCGATCTCGCGCGTGTGCGGACGACTCGTAGCCACGTGCGCTCCCTTCCTGGTCCCCAAGCGCTTACCCGCAGGTAGCACCTGTATTCATCCCAACGACACCGGGTTCGCCGAGATTCCCGAACCTGCCTCTGTGCAGCAGGTTCGCGCCCTCTGTGGGTTAGGACGGGTGGGGGTGCCCAATAGTTGCCGGGTTCGTCGAAAAGCCGCGACTTCTCAGGGAACTTTCAGCCGGACCGTCCCCTTTTCTGCCCGACCAGGCGGTTCCCGAGCGCCGAGGTGGCGAACCCGCTGCGCCCCGTGACCAGTCGGTGGCAGCATGCATGCAGGCGATCGAGAGGGACCGGCAGTGGTGTACCTGATGACCAACGGCGAGGGCATGCGCGGCGGAAGCGTGCACCACACGATCGCGGACCAGACCTTCGTGGGGGAGCGGCTGACCGCCCCCAAGTACCGGTTCTTCTCCGTGCGCGACGAGTTCCCGGGCATCCTGCCCGTATCGGACGAGTCCGGCGCCGCCGTGCGGGGCGAGCTGTACGACGTGTCCCTCGAGGTGATCCGCGACCGGTTCCTGCCGGACGAGCCGCCGGAGCTCGAGCTCGGCGTCGTGGAGCTCGCGGACGGGACCTCGGCGCTGTCGATGGTGCTGCGGCGAGGAGAGCACGGTCTGCACACCGACATCACCGAGTACGGCGGATGGCGTGCCTACCGCGAGTCCGTGGAGCGGCAGGCCAGGGCCTGACATGAGCCGCCCGGACCTGGTCATCGAGGCCGCCCGTGCCGTGGTCGGCGGCGAGGAGCGGGCGTGCTCGGTGGCTGTCGCGGGTGGGCGCATCGTCGGTGTCGACGAGCCCGGCGGGATGGAGGCCGCCGAGGTGGTCCGGCTGGGCGAAGACGTGGTCCTGCTGCCCGGCCTGGTCGACACCCACGTCCACGTGAACGAGCCGGGTCGCACCGAGTGGGAGGGCTTCGCTCACGCGACCCGGGCGGCGGCAGCCGGAGGTGTCACCACGATCATCGACATGCCGCTCAACAGTGTCCCAGCGACCGTCGACCTCGACGCCCTGGAGACCAAGCGCAGGGCCGCTGCCGACCAGTGTCACGTCGACGTGGGCTTCTGGGCCGGGGCAGTGCCGACCAACATGCACGACCTTCCCTCGCTCTGGGACGCGGGCGTCTTCGGGTTCAAGTGCTTCCTCGTGGACTCCGGCGTCGAGGAGTTCCCCGCGCTCGACGAGGCGGGTCTGCGCGGCGTGATGAGCCAGGTGTCCTCGTTCGGCGGCCTCGTGCTCGTGCACGCCGAGGATCCCGACGCGCTGTCGCAGTGCCCGGACGGCGGGACCCGCTACGCCGACTTCCTCGCCTCGCGGCCCGACACCGCCGAGGTCGCCGCGATCGTCGCCGTCGTCGAGGCGGCTCGCGGCACCGGCTGTCGCACGCACGTCGTGCACGTGTCCACGGCGCGAGCGCTCCGGGTCCTCTCCGAGGCCCATGCGGCGGGGGTCCCGGTCACCGCGGAGACGTGTCCGCACTACCTCGCACTGAGCGCCGAAGAGGTGCCGGACGGGGGCACCGCGTACAAGTGCTGTCCCCCGATCCGCGAGGCCCGGAACCGCGAGCTGCTGTGGGCGGCGCTGGGCCAGGGCACCCTCGGCTGCGTCGTCTCCGACCACTCTCCGTCGCCCCCTGGCCTCAAGGCGCTCGACACCGGGGACTTCGCCAAGGCCTGGGGCGGGATCAGCTCGCTCCAGCTCGGGCTCCCCGTGGTCTGGACCGAGGCCCGCGCGCGCGGCCACAGCCCGGTCGACGTCGCGGCGTGGATGGCCGCCGGCCCCGCCGACCGTGCCGGGTTGCGGCGCAAGGGACGGATCGCGGTCGGCGCCGACGCCGACTTCTGCGTCCTCGCGCCGGAGGAGACGTTCGTGGTCGACCCCGAGCGACTGGCCCATCGCAGCCCCGTCACGCCCTACGCCGGCCGTGAGCTGTCGGGCGTGGTTCGCCAGACCTGGCTCGCGGGCCGAGTCGTCGACGTCGACGGCCCGCCACGCGGCCGGCTTCTGTGCAGAGGAGGCAGCTGATGGCCGACGACTTCCGGGCTCTCCCCGACCTCGCCTCGCGCCTGCTCGGCGGAAGCGTCGTCCACGCCGACGACGACTTCTTCGCCGCCCGGGAGAACCTCATCAGCCCGGGGCCCGCCGTGCACGACCCGACCGAGTTCGGGCTGCGGGGGAAGGTGTACGACGGGTGGGAGACGCGGCGGCGTCGTGAGCCCGGAGCCGACGACGCCGTCGTCCGCCTCGGGGTCCCCGGTGTGGTCGCCGGAGTCGTCGTGGACACCGCCTGGTTCACCGGCAACTTCCCGCCGCACGTCTCCGTGGCCGCGACGGAGCTGCCCGGCTACCCGTCGGTCGGCGAGGTCCTCGCCGCGGAGTGGACACCGCTGCTGACGCGGGTTCCGGTCAAGGGCGACGCGGCGAACGAGTTCCCCGTCGACCTCGGCCGCCGCTTCACCCACGTCCGGCTCACCCTCCATCCCGACGGCGGCGTGGCCCGGCTCCGCGTGCACGGCACGCCCTCGCCCGACCCTCTGCTCATGACCGGCACCGTGGACCTCGCCGCCCTGGAGCACGGCGGGGACGTCGTCGCCTGCTCGGACATGTTCTACGCCTCGGCACGCAACCTGTTGATGCCCGGACGGGCACGCACCACCGGCGAGGGCTGGGAGAACGCCCGACGGCGCGGAGGTGGCAACGACTTCGTCACCGTCAGGCTCGCCGGCGCGGGTGTCGTGCGGCGGGTCGTGGTCGACGCCTCCTGCTTCGTGGGCAACGCGCCCGGCTCGGTGTCCGTGCGCGGCCTGGACGCTCGCCGGCAGGACCTCGACGACCCGGACGCCTGGGTCGACCTGGTGCCGAGGACGCGGGTGCAGCCCGACACCCGCCACCAGTTCCCGGTCAGCCAGGGACCGCCGGTGACCCACGTGCGGCTCGACGTCCACCCCGACGGCGGACTCGCCCGGTTCCGGGTTCTCGGGGAGCTGGAGCCGTGACCGGACCACGGTCCGGGTGGTATAGACAAGATCGGCACCAGGAGGGTACGTCGATGCAACAGCCCCGCCCTGCGGTAGAGCACAGCTCGCTCGACCGGCTCAACGGTCTCACCGAGGCCGAGGCTCTCACCGAGCTGCGTGCCTGCTGCGCGGCCGACTCCTGGTTGCGCGGCATGACCGGTGCACGTCCCTTCGCCTCCCGCGAGCACCTCGCCGAGACCTCCGACGGCCTGGTCGCGGCACTCGACGACGAGGGCCTGGCCGAGGCGCTCGCCGCGCACGCCCGCATCGGCGAACGCCGGACCGGCGAGTCGCGCGAAGACTCCTGGTCGCGCGCCGAGCAGGCCCAGGCCCTGTCCGCAGACGCAGACATCAAGCGTCTGCTCCAGGAGGGCAACAGCGAGTACGAACGCCGGTTCGGTCACGTCTTCCTCATTCGTGCCGCAGGGCGAAGCGCGCAGGAGATGTACGACGCGCAGCAGTCCCGGCTCGGCAACGACAAGGACGCCGAGCGCGCCGTCGTACTCCAGGAGCTGGCCGCGATCGTCCGGCTCCGCCTCGAAGGGATGGTGAACGCGTGAGCCTGTCCAGCCACGTCCTCGACGGCACGAGCGGCACGCCTGCCGTCGGCGTCTCCCTGGAGTGGGACCGGCTCGCGGAGGGGCGCTGGGAGCCGATGGCTCACGCGACCACCGATGCGGACGGCCGGGTCACGGACTGGGGCAGCCGCGTGCCGGCGGTCGGGACGCATCGGCTCGTGTTCGGCACCGGCGACTACTTCGCGCGCCGCGGGCTGCCGACGTTCTACCCTGAGGTGTCGGTGGTCTTCGAGGTCACCGACGCGGACGAGCACCACCACGTCCCGCTGCTGCTCAGTCCGTTCGCCTACTCGACGTATCGAGGCAGCTGAGATGGCCAGGCTAGGGGGCAACCGCTACGGCAAGGCCGAGGTGCGGCTGATGAAGGTGGACCGCACCGCCGACCGGCACGCGCTGCACGACCTGACCGTCGACGTCGCGCTCGCCGGGGACATGGATGCGGTGCACCTGTCGGGCGACAACTCCGCTGTGCTGCCGACCGACACGCAGAAGAACACGGTCTTCGCCTTCGCCCGAGAGCACGGCGTGAGGGAGATCGAGGAGTTCGCGGCGCGGCTCGCCCGGCACTTCGTGGACTCCCGGCCCAGCATCCACCACGCCCGGGTAGCGGTCCGGGAGCACCCTTGGCAGCGTCTCGACGAGCGTCCGCACTCGTTCGCCCAAGTCGGCGGCGAGGTCCGCACGACCATCGTCACCTACGACGGGCGTGCCGAGCGGTACCTCTCCGGGTTGCGCGGCCTGGTGCTGCTGAGCACCACGGGTTCTGAGTTCCGGGGCTTCGCACGCGACAGCTACACCACCCTCGCCGAGGCCGGCGACCGGATCCTCTGCACGTCGGTCGACGCCACCTGGCGCCACAACGTGCAGCCAGAGGACTGGGGGAAGTCGCACGACGCCGCGCGCGCAGCCCTGCTCGCAGCATTCGCCGACACCTACAGCCACTCGCTGCAGGAGACGCTCTACGCCATGGGTGAGCGGGTCGTGTCCTCGTGTCCCAGCGTGGCCGAGGTGCGTCTGACCCTCCCGAACAGGCACCACTTCCTCGTCGACCTCGCACCGTTCGAACTCGACAACCCCGGCGAGGTCTTCTACGTCGCCGACCGGCCCTACGGCCTGATCGAGGGAACCGTGCTGGCCGACGACGCCACCCCCGACCCCGAGCCCTGGTAGGCAGACATGGACATGGTGCAGGCAACGACCTGGGCCGAGGCGCTGGCCGCCAAGGCCGCCGCCCCCGAGCTGCTGCCGATCGCCGGCGGCACGGACGTGATGGTCGAGCTGAACTTCGACCGACGCAGGCCGGCGGGGCTGCTCGACCTGACCCGGGTCGAGGAGCTCTCGAGCTGGTCGGTCGTCGCAGACACCGTGGTGCTCGGGGCGGGTGTCACCTACAGCAAGGTGGTCGAGGAGCTGGCCGGTCTTCTGCCCGGGCTGGCGATGGCCTCCCGCACAGTCGGATCCCCGCAGATCCGCAACCGGGGCACAGTCGGAGGCAACCTCGGCTCGGCGTCGCCTGCAGGGGACGCCCACCCGCCTCTGCTGGCCGCGCGCGCGGTGGTCGAGATCGAGTCGGTGCGCGGGAGCCGCCTCGTCCCTGCCGGTGACTTCTTCGTCGGCGTGAAACGCAGCGCTCTCGAGCCCGACGAGCTGATCCGGGCTGTGCACGTGCCCTGGGCGACGGGGCCGGAGCAGTTCTCGAAGATCGGCACCCGCAACGCGATGGTGATCGCGGTCGCCTCCTTCGGCCTGCGGCTCGACGCGACGGGGAGGCGGGTCGGCACCGGCATCGGCTCGGCGGCCCCGACCCCTCGCGCGGCTCTCGAGGCAGAGGAGCTCCTGACGGCCGAGCTCGAGTCATCAGGGGCGTGGGAGACGCGCGAGCCGATCGCGCCGGCCGTCGTACGCCGGTTCGCGGAGCTCGTCGCCTCGGCCGCCGCGCCGATCGACGACGTCCGGGGAAGCGCGGCCTATCGCCGGCACGCCCTCGACGTGATGGCCCGGCGAACGCTGACGTGGGCATGGGACGAGTACCGGAACGGGGTTGCGGCATGAAGGTGAGCTTCACGGTCAACGGCGAGCAGCGCATCGCCGACGACGTCTGGCCGGGCGAGAGCCTGCTCTACGTGCTGCGTGAGCGGCTCGGGCTCCCCGGCGCGAAGAACGCCTGCGAGCAGGGCGAGTGCGGATCGTGCACGGTCTACCTCGACGAGGTCCCCGTCTGTGCGTGCCTCGTCGCCGCCGGCCAGGCCGAGGGGCGCTCGGTCGTGACGGTGGAGGGGCTGGCCGACGGCGATCAGCTGCACAGGGTGCAGGAGGCGTTCGTGGCCTCCGGTGCGGTGCAGTGCGGCTTCTGCACCCCCGGTCTGGTCGTCGCCGCGCACGACCTGCTCGCGCGGGATCCTGACCCGTCGGAGGCGGACATCCGTGAGGCGCTGGCGGGGAATCTCTGCCGGTGCACCGGCTACCAGAAGATCATCGAGGCCGTGCAGCTCGCCGCACGAGGAGCTGAGGCATGAGGACCGTCGTCCAAGGCTGCGCGGTCGCCACCGTCGACGGTGCGGGGACCGAGTACGCCGACGGGCACGTCGTCGTGGAGGGCAACCGGATCGTCGAGGTCGGCCCGGGACCGGCCATGGGCGTGACCGGGGACGACCGGGTGGTGGACGGGTCGGGTTGCCTGGCCACGCCCGGCCTCGTGAACACCCACCATCACCTCTACCAGTGGGCGACCCGCGGCCTGGCCCAGGACGCGAACCTCTTCGACTGGCTCACCGCGCTGTACCCGGTGTGGGCCGGGATCGACGCGGACGTCGTGGGCGCGGCCTCGGCCGCGGGCCTCGGCTGGCTGGCCAGGACCGGCTGCACGACCACCACCGACCACCACTACGTGTTCCCCCGCGAAGGCGGCGACGTGCTGGCGGCGGAGATCGAGTCCGCCAAGCAGGTCGGGCTGCGCTTCCATCCGTGCCGCGGATCGATGGACCTCGGCCGGTCGGCCGGCGGCCTTCCACCCGACGAGGTGGTCGAGGACATGGATGCCGCCCTGGCGGCCACGGTAGAGGCCATCGACCGCTACCACGACCCGTCACCCGGCTCGATGCTGCGCATCGCGGTGGCACCGTGCTCGCCGTTCTCCGTGACCGGCGACCTGATGCGGGAGGCGGCAGCGCTCGCCCGTGACAAGGGCGTGAGGCTGCACACCCACCTGGCGGAGACGGTCGAGGAGGAGGTCTTCTGCCGAGAGCAGTTCGGCTGCAGCCCGGCCGAGTACGTCGACGAGCTCGGCTGGCTCGCGGAGGACGTCTGGCTCGCCCACTGCGTGCACCTCGACGACAAGACGATCGCCCGGTTCGCCGAGCGCGGCACCGGGGTCGCGCACTGCCCGACGAGCAACGCCCGGCTCGGGGCCGGCGCGGCTCCGCTCGCCGCCCTCGTCGGTGCAGGGGTCCCGGTGGGCCTGGGCGTGGACGGGTCGGCCTCCAACGAGGAGGGCTCGATGGCAGCCGAGCTGCACGCGGCGCTGCTCGTGGCTCGCCTTCGCGGAGGGTCGGCCTCGCTGACGGCTCGACAGGCGCTGGCGGTCGGCACCATCGGCGGAGCACGGTGCCTGGGTCGCGCGGACGAGATCGGGTCCCTCGAGCCCGGGAAGCTCGCCGACATCGCGCTCTGGCGCCTCGACGACCTGTCGCACTCCGGGATCGACGACCCGGTCGCCGCGCTCGTGCTCGGATCCCGGCCGCAGCTGCGGATGCTCCTCGTCAACGGTGTCCCCGTCGTCGAGAACGACGTCCTGCTCACCGCGGACGAGCCGTCGCTCGCGAGCGCCGCGGCCCGCGAGGCGCGGAGGCTGCTCGACCGGCGAGGAGGAGCCCGATGACCGAGGACCTCACCGACACCGTCACCGGAGCTCGCACCACCACCAACGGCGTCTCCGGGGGAGTGGGCGAGAACGCCCAGCGTCCTGACGGAACCCTGAAGGTGAAGGGCGAGTTCGCCTACTCCTCGGACCTCTGGATGGACGGGATGCTGTGGGGCGCGACCCTGCGCAGCCCGCATCCGCACGCCCGGATCACCCGTCTCGAGACCGCACGCGCCCTCGCGCTGCCCGGCGTCTTCGCGGTGCTCACACATGAGGACGTCCCCGGGGTGAACGCGTTCGGCCTCGAGCGCGCCGACCAGCCCGTGCTCGCCTCCGACCGCGTGCGCTACCAGGGCGAAGCGGTCGCGCTGGTGGCCGCTGACCACCCGGAGACGGCCCGACGGGCCCTTGACCTGGTCGACGTCGGCTACGAACCCCTCCAACCGGTCACCGACGCGCGCGCCGCGGTGCTCGGGGCGACCGAGCCGCTGCACCAGGGCGGCAACGTGGTCCGGCACGTCCGGATCCGTCACGGCGACCAGACGGCGGTCGCGGACGTCGTCGTCTCGGGCGACTACGAGGTCGGCATGCAGGACCAGGCCTTCCTCGGCCCCGAGTCGGGCCTCGCGGCTCCCGCCCCCGACGGCGGGGTGGACCTCTACGTCGCCACCCAGTGGCTGCACGTGGACCGTTCGCAGATCGCTGCAGCGCTCGGGCTGGATCCCGAGCTGGTCCGCATCACTCTTGCCGGCGTGGGCGGTGCGTTCGGCGCCCGGGAAGACCTGTCGATGCAGGTGCATGCCTGCATGCTCGCGATGCGCACCGGCCGGCCGGTGAAGATGGTCTACTCCCGCGAGGAGTCCTTCTTCGGCCACGTGCACCGGCACCCCGCGCGCATGCACTACGAGCACGGCGCCACACGCGACGGCCGGCTCGTCTACGTCAAGGCCGAGATCGTCCTCGACGGTGGGGCGTACGCCTCGAGCACACCCGCGGTGGTCGCCAACGCCGCGACCCTTGGCGCCGGTCCGTACGTCGTCCCGACCGTGACCATCGACTGCTACGGCGCGTACACCAACAACCCGCCCTGCGGCGCGATGCGCGGCTTCGGTGCGGTCCAGGCGGCGTTCGGTTACGAGTCGCAGATGGACCGGCTCGCCGAGGCGGTGGGTCTGGACCCGGCCGAGATCCGGATCCGCAACGCGCTGAGCGAGGGCGACCAGGTGGCCACCGGCCAGGTCATCGACTCCGCGGCACCGGTGGCCGAGCTCGTACGGCGGGTGCGGGACATGCCGATGCCCGACGCGGCGCTCCCGGACCTGCGGGAGATGCCGGGAGGTGTCGCGAACACGACGCACGGCGAGGGTGTCGTGCGTGGCATCGGCTACGGCATCGGGATCAAGAACATCGCCTTCTCCGAAGGTTTCGACGACTACTCCACCGCGCGGGTGGTGCTGCAGGTGGTGGGAGGCGAACCCGCCGCACTCGTGCACACCGCAGCGGTCGAGGTGGGGCAGGGGCTCGTGACCCTGCAGGCGCAGATCGCGCGCACGGAGCTCGGCGTGGAGAGGGTCACGGTGCAGACCGCGGACACGCAGGTCGGCAGCGCCGGGTCGACGTCGGCGTCGCGGCAGAGCTACGTCACCGGTGGTGCGGTCCAGGCAGCGTGCCGTGCGGTCGCCGGCCACGTGCTCGGCCTCGCCGCGGCACGCTCCGGTCTCGCCGCCGAAGACCTCGAGCTGGTCGCCGGTGCCGTGGTGGGCCGCGACGGTGTCGTGGTGGCCGCCCTGGCGGACCTCCTCGGCGAGGACTCGGTCGAGCGGACCGTGGAGTGGCGGCACCGCCCGACCACCGGCATCGACCCCGAGACCGGGCAGGGTACGGCGCACGTGCAGTTCGCCTTCGCTGCGCACCGGGCGGTCGTCGACGTCGACGTGGAGCTGGGCCTGGTGAAGGTGGTCGCCCTCGACTGCGCCCAGGACGTGGGCTTCGCGGTGAACCCCGACGCGGTGCTGGGGCAGATCCACGGGGGCAGCGCGCAGGGCCTGGGTCTCGCGGTGATGGAGGAGATCCAGGTGCGCGACGGGCTGGTCCGCAACCCCTCGTTCACCGACTACCTGGTGCCGACCTTGCTGGACATGCCGCCGATGCAGGTCGAGGTGCTGGAGCTTGCCGACCCCCACGCGCCGTACGGGCTACGGGGTGTGGGTGAGCCGCCGACGATCTCCTCCACTCCCGCGGTCGTGGCAGCGATCCGGGACGCGACCGGTAGGGCTCTGACCCGTGTACCTGTGCGCCCGGAGCACCTGCTCACGTTGTCGTGAGCCATGGGCTGAACACGGCCCACGGCCGAGGCGTCGATTCTGAGGTCTGCCCGTCCGGCATGGTCCAATCGAGCTGTTTTGCATCAGCAAGCAATGAGGAGCGACGTAGTGCCTTCGAACCAGCCCGCAGCCTGGTACCCGGACCCCGTGTACGCGTCCCAGTACCGTTATTGGGACGGCCAGCAGTGGACCGAGCATCGCGCACCGGCCACGCCCGAGCAGTCGCAGCAGCCCCAGCCGATGGCGAAGAGCGACAGGTGGAACACCCTCGAGACGTGGATCGCTCTCGGTACGACGATCGTGCTGACTCCGATTACCCCGCACGCCTCTAGTACGGCCGTCGACGCTGGTGCTTCTCACTGGACGGTCGCAGCCGTGGCCGCTGCCATCGCCGTGGCCGCGGGTGTCCTACTCGAGAACGGCAGCGGCAAGGCCAGGGATGGAGTGCTGTTCGGGCTGTACATCACGTTCACGCTCGCCGCGATCTTCGCCACCGCCAAGGCCCTCGACGTGTGGGAGGGGTGGGTCATGATCGCGGTGGCGGTCCCGATCCTCACTGTCCAATGGCTGCGCTACCGACACCGCGAGAAGAGCCCCGCCTGAGGCAAACGCTGTTGACCGAGGAGCCCGGACCTTGGTCAGGAGCGGGGCTTGTCCCGACGCTCGCCGGGGATCTTCGGCAACAGCTCGGTCTCCGCATCCGGAGAGGGCTCCGGTGAGACCGGTGCCGGGCCGGTGGACGCCGGTGGGACGGGGCGCGGCTGTCGCGGACGGGCCGGCCGCAGCATCCGGACCTGTCGACGGATCCGCTCGTCGAGATCCATCTCGCGCAGCAGCCGCTTGACCGTCGAGAGCACGGCTGCGTGCAGCTCGCGCAGCTCGGGAGGGACATCGGCGGTGAGCAGGTCGTCGAGCCGGGCGCGTGCCTCGTGCAGGCCGTCGAGCGCTTCACGGACGGCCTGCACGTTGGTGGAGCTCATGCGCTCGGTGGGTTCGGCCTCGTCGTGGACCAGCTGCCCGAAGGCGTCGACGCCGGCGGCGAGCTCGCGGAACGTCTGCGCGAGCCCGATGAACACGTCCTCGGCGCTGTCGTCGTGGATCCACGACGCGTCGTGCGTCGCGTCCACCAGCGCGCGGAACATCCCGCGGATCGCGACCGCCGAGTGCTCCAGCGCCTCGAGGCCCTGGCGCAGCCCCGGCCCCACGTTGGGCGTACCGACGGCGCGGACGTTGAACCGGCGGCCCTGCTCCGCGTGGAGGAGGGCGGCGCCGATCCGGGGGATGTCGTGGGTGATCCGACGCGCCTCGCCCAGCCACGCCCGTGCGGCCGGCGCCACGTCATGATCCTCCGCCACCAGGTCGGTGAGCTCGTCGGCCGAGCGGTTCAGCAGCTCGCTGACCGAGTCGGCCAGCCCGTCGATCGCCCGACCGGCGTCGGCACTCGCCACCTTGGGTGGGAGCAGCAGGTTCGCCGCGATGCCCACCGCGGCGCCCACCAGCGTCTCGGCGATGCGCTGCCACGCCGCTGACCCGGCGCTCAGCGCTCCCACGCCGAGCACGAGCATGCCGCTGATCGCGACCTCGACGAGGTTCGAGCGCAGGCGCAGCGCCTGGCCGATCGTGATGGAGACGAAGATGAGCAGGCCGAGGCTCCACCACTCGAGGGGTACGACGGCAGCGAAGGTCACCGCGACGGAGACGCCGGCCACGACGGCCACCACCCGGTCGAGGCCGCTGGCGAGGAGCGAGACCGGGGTGACCTGCACGACGAGCATCGCGGTCAGGGGTGCGAGCAGCGGCTGCGTGCCCGGGAAGAACAGCGTCGCCACGACGTAGCTCGCGACCGCGGCCACCGTGACCCGCAGCGACCACAGGACGGCGGCTCGACCGTCTTGTCGCAGCCGCGTCAGCTCGCGGGCGAGGCTCCCTCTCCACCAGTCGCGCACGCTTCATCTTGCTTGATGCGAGCGCGAACTCACAGGGGTGGTTCGACTTCTGGTCCGGACGCAGGCTCCGCGGTCAGGCGAGGCCGAGCTTGTCGAGCACCCAGGCGTAGCTGAAGGCACGGTCCCGCCAGGCGTTGTAGCGCCCGCTCACGCCCCCGTGGCCCGCTGCCATCTCCGTCTTGAGAAGGAAGTCCTGGGGCTCGGCGGCGGTCGCGCGCAGCTTGGCGATCCACTTGGCCGGCTCCACGTAGAGCACCCGCGTGTCGTTGAGCGAGGTCTCCGCCAGGATCGAGGGGTAGCGCTTGTGCTCGACGTTCTCGTAGGGCGAGTAGGACTTCATGTAGGCGTACACGTCGGGGTCCTCGAGCGGGTTGCCCCACTCCTCCCACTCCACGACCGTCAACGGCAGCGACGGGTCGAGGATGGTGGTCAACGCGTCCACGAAGGCCACGTCCGCGACGATCGCCCGGAAGGCGTCCGGGGCGAGGTTCGCGACCGCGCCCATGAGCAGACCGCCCGCGCTGCCGCCCTCGGCGACGAGCCGGTCGGGGCTCGTCCACCCGGTCTCGGCCAGGTGGCGTGCGCAGGCCACGAAGTCGGTGAAGGTGTTCTTCTTCGCGAGCATCTTGCCCTGGTCGTACCAGCGCCGGCCCATCTCCCCGCCACCACGGACGTGCGCGATCGCGAAGCCGACGCCACGGTCGAGCAGCGAGAGCCTGGAGATCGTGAAGTACGGGTCGATCGAGGACTCGTAGGAGCCGTAGCCGTAGATCAGCATCGGCATCGAGCCGTCGCGCGGTGCGTCCTTGGGGCAGACGATCGAGATCGGCACCCGGGTGCCGTCCTCGGCGGTCGCCCACTCACGGTGCTGGTCGTAGCGCTCGGGGTCGAACTCGCCGAGCACCGGCATCTGCTTGAGCAGCGTGAGATCGCGGGTGGCGACCTCGAAGTCGTAGACCGCGGGCGGTGTGGCCAGTGTGGTGTAGCCGAGCCGGACGGTCGGCTGCTGGAACTCCGGGTTGGAGCCGGTGCCGACGGTGTAGACCGCGTGGCCGAACTCGACCGGGAACGCCTCGCCGAGGCCGGTCTCGGTCAGCGGGATCACCCGCAGCTGGGTCAGTCCCTCCCGGCGCTCCTGGACGACGAGGTGCCCGGCGAACGCCTCGACGTCCTCGAGCCGGACGTCGGGGTCGTAGTCGAACAGCGGGTCCCAGTCCTCGTGGCTGGTTGCGTCCACCGGTGCCTTGGCGAGGGTGAAGTTCTCGGCGCCGTCGTTGTGGAGGACGAGGAAGCACTCCTCGCCGCCGATCACGGCGTGCTCGACGCTGTACTCGACGCCCTGGCGACGCGGCGCCACCACGCGGAACTCACCCGTGGGGTCGGAGGCCTCGAGAGCGCGGTACTCCGTGGTGGACTTCGAGCCGACGCCGATCATCAGGAACCGGTCGCTGCGGGTGCGGCCGACCGAGGTCCAGAACCGCTCGTCCGGCTCGTGGAAGACCACGACGTCGTCGGACGGGTCGGTGCCGAGCTCGTGCCGCCACACGCGGTCGGGGCGCCAGGCGTCGTCCACGGTCGTGTAGAAGAGGTGCCGCCCCTCGAGCGCCCACGTGGCGCCGTACGCCGTGTCCGGGACCTGGTCGGGCAGCATCTCGCCGGTGCGCAGGTCCTTGACCTGGAGCAGGAAGCGCTCGTTGCCCACGGTGTCGACGCTGAAGGCGAGCAGGTTGCCGTCAGGGCTGATCGACGAGGCGCCCAGGGAGAAGAAGTCGTGGCCCTCGGCCAGCACGTTGAGGTCGAGCAGCACCTCCTCGCCCGGCACCTCGGCGTCCGCCTCCAGCTCCGGCGGCGCCCAGTCTTCGGGGGAGGAGACGGGGCAGCGGCAGCTCATGCCGTACTGCTTCCCCTCCAGCGACCGGCTGTAGTACCAGTACGCCCCGATTCGGGACGGAACCGAGAGGTCGGTCTCCTTGGTGCGGGTGCGGATCTCCTCGAAGAGCGACTCGCGCAGGTCCGCGAGGTGAGCGGTCGCCTGCTCGGTGTAGGCGTTCTCGGCCTCGAGGTAGGCGATCGTGTCCGCTGACTCCTTGTCGCGGAGCCATTCGTACTCGTCCACGACCGAGTCCCCGTGGAACGTGCGGGTCGTGGGGACCTTCTTGGCGCGAGGCGGTTCGATGGGGTGCGACACGTCAGGAGCCTAGCCTTCACAGCCATCGCCTACCTTGGATGGGTGCAGACGATCGACCTGAACGCCGACCTGGGTGAAGGGGTCACCGACGACCTGGGACTCCTCGCCGTCATCACGAGCGCCAACGTCGCCTGCGGCTACCACGCCGGAGACGAGGACATCATGCGAGCCGCGTGCTCCGAGGCCGCGGATCGGGGCGTCGTGGTCGGCGCCCAGGTCTCCTACGACGACCGGGAGAACTTCGGCCGGCGGCACCTCGACGTGCCCTTCGAGACGCTGTGTGAGCAGGTGGCCCACCAGGTGGGGCTGCTCGACGAGATCGCTCGTGCCTGCGGCACCCGGGTCTCCTACCTCAAGCCGCACGGGGCTCTGTACAACCGCGTGGTCCACGACGAGGAGCAGGCCCGGGCGGTCCTGACCGGGTCCGGCGACCTGCCGGTCCTCGGCCTACCGGGCTCGGTCTTCCTCGAGCTCGCCGCGGGTCTCGGGCGGGTGGCCCACCCGGAGGGCTTCCCGGACCGTGCCTACACCTCCGAGGGACGGCTGGTCCCACGGGGCCAGCCGGGTGCCGTGCACCACGAGCCCTCCGTCATCGCCGCGCGAGCACTCGAGATGGCCCGGTCCGGCTCCGTCACGTCGGTCTGCGTCCACGGTGACTCCCCGGCGGCGGTCCGGAGCGCGAGCGAGGTCCGCCGTGCCCTGGAGACAGCCGGGATGACCCTCCGGAGCTTCGCGTGAGACTCCTTCGGGTGGGTGCGGACTCGCTGCTCGTGGAGGTGGCCGACACCGCGACGGCGCTGAAGGTGTACGACGAGGCGCTGCGGCGCAGGGTCGAGGCGGCCGACGTCGTCCCCGCCGCGCGCACGGTGCTGTTCTCCGGCGTACCCGACGTGGCCCGGCTCGAGGGGGAGGTCGCCTCCTGGAAGCCCGAGCGGAGTGAGCGGGTCCCGGCGGGGCGTGGGCCCGTCGTGGAGGTGCCGACCGTCTACGACGGACCCGACCTGGACTCGGTGGCACGCCACTGGGACGTGACGACCCGGGAGGTGGTAGATCTCCACACCTCGGCTGAGATGGTCGTCGCGTTCTGCGGCTTCGCGCCCGGGTTCGCCTACTGCACCGGACTGGACGCGTCGCGCCCGGTGCCGCGGCTGGAGGAGCCGCGCACCCGGGTGCCCGCGGGGGCGGTGGGACTAGCGGACGTGTTCACCGGCGTGTACCCGTCGGCCTCCCCGGGCGGGTGGCAGCTGATCGGCCGCACCGACCTCCTGCTCTGGGACGAGGCCCGGGAGCAGCCGGCGACACTCCCGCCGGGTGCCCGGGTCCGTTTCGTGGAGGTGCCCGGATGACGACGAAGCTCACGGTGCTCGACCCTGGTCCGCTCACGACGGTCCAAGACCTCGGACGGCGCGGGTTCGCGCATCTGGGTGTGCCGAGGTCCGGTGCCCTCGACGTGGACGCCGCGGGCTACGCGAACCGGCTGGTGGGCAACCCTGCCGAGGCGGCGGTCCTGGAGACCACGCTCGGCGGCGTGGTCCTGCGCGTCGACCACCCGACCGTCGTCGCGGTCACAGGGGCCCCGGCCGCGGTCACCGTCGACGGACGTCCCCGGCCCTTCGCCGAGCCGGTCGCACTGGGGGCCGGCCAGACCGTGGCGGTGGGCCACGCGGTGTCGGGTCTGCGCAGCTACCTGGCCTTCTCCGGCGGGGTCGACGCCCCCCGGGTCCTCGGTTCACGTTCCACGGACACCCTGTCCGGCCTGGGGCCACCACGGCTCGTCGCCGGGACGACCCTGCCGCTGGGAGAGCCGGCCGGCTCCGCTCAGGGCGTGGACGTGCCCGTCGTACTCCGCTATCCCGACAGCGTCCGGGTCCGGGTCGTGCCCGGCCCTCGCCTCGACTGGTTCACCGACGACGTCCTCGGCCGCCTGTCGGCGACGAGCTACACCGTCTCCACGCACTCCAACCGCGTCGGGCTGAGGCTGGACGGGCCACCGCTGTCACGTAGGGACGCCGCTGAGCTGCCCGACGAGCTGCCCAGCGAAGGGCTCGTGCTGGGTGCGATCCAGGTGCCCGCCTCCGGCAGGCCACTGGTCTTCCTCAACGACCACCCGACCACCGGCGGCTACCCGGTGGTGGGGGTCGTCGCGCCCGGGGACCTCTCGGTCTGCGCACAGCTGCGTCCGGGCACCGAGGTCCGCTTCGTGCGTGCCTGAGGAGTCTCATCCGGTGGATGAACCCCCGGATGAGGCAGGCGACTGCTCGGTGTAGCGGCCGCCCGGGAACGACGAGAGGGCCGGGTCCTCGGTGCTGAAGGTCTTCACGGGGCCCGGTGGTGTCTCGGACGTCTCGAACCGCACGGTCACGCGCCCACGGCCCGAGCCCCAGACCCATCCAGGACCGTGCTCGGTATGCACCACGTCCATGCCGGGCGCCCAGCGTCGCCCGCGCGTGACCCGCTCGATCGCGTCGCTCGAGAGCGGTTCGACCGACTCATCCGCCCCGCCATCCGGCGTCTCCTCCGTGAGGTCTGCGAAGAGGTCCTCCTGGATCCAGTCGGCCAGACCGGAGACGCCCACGCCGAGCAGCCGGACCCCGCCGGAGGTGTCCATCTCGCCGAGCAGGGTGCGGGCCAGTCGGGCCACGACCCGCGGGTCGTCGGTGGGCGCGGGCAGTGTGGTCGACCGCGTGTGCGTGGAGAAGTCGTGCAGACGGACCTTCAGGGTGACCGTGCGTCCTGAGAGCTTCGCCTTCCGAAGGCGTTCGGTCACCTGCCCGGCCTGCCGCTCCACGAGGCCCACCAGGAGGCGCCGGTCGACCAGGTCGGTGTCGTAGGTGCCCTCCACGCTCACCGACTTGGCCTCGCGCTCGGCCACCACCGGACGGTCGTCGTCGGCCCGGGCCAGGCGGAAGAGCCCGGTGCCGTGGGCCTGGCCGAGGATACGGACGAGCTCGTCCTGGGAGAGCTGCTCGAGTTCTGCGACGGTGTGGACGCCTGTGCGCCTCAGCCGCTCGGCGGTCGCCGGCCCGACGCCGGGGATCACGGTGACCTTCATGGGACGCAGCAGGTCCTGCTCCGTGCCGGGTGGCACCACGACGAGGCCGTCGGGCTTCTCGAGGTCGCTGGCGATCTTCGCGACGAGCTTGGAGGAGGCGACACCGACCGAGCCGTGCAGGCCGCCGGTCACCTCGTGGACATCCTCCTTCAGCCTGCGCGCAACCGCGGTGACCCCCTCGACGGAGAGGTCCTCGAGCCCCGCCGCGGCGAGGTCGACGAACGCCTCGTCGAGCGAGAGCGGCTCGACGAGGGGCGAGAGGTCACGAAGCAGTGACATCACCGCTGCGCTGGCCTCGCGATAGGCCCCGAAGCGCCCCGACAGGAACGCCGCGTGCGGACAGCGGGAGCGGGCTTCCGCAGTGGACATCGCCGAGCGCACGCCGAAGGCGCGTGCTTCGTACGACGCGGTGGCGACCACGCCTCGTCCGCCCACGCCGCCCACGACGACGGGCTTCCCGCGCAGGGACGGCTTGTCGCGCTGCTCCACGGCGGCGAAGAACGCGTCCAGGTCGACATGGAGGATCGTCGGGTCGGCGCGCACCCGCCCATCATGCCTGGCGCCGGAGCCAGTCCGGCGCTCACCCGCCACCGGCCGTCTTCTGTCCCCAGGTACGTCGGAGGTCGGGCCGTGCCCAGGCTGCGAATCGGCCGAGGCGCGAGGGGCTCTCGCTGGGCGAGCGTTGCCGCCATGAACACACGATCCTTCCACCGCATCAGCTCGCCCACCGACCTCCTGGCACTCGTCCCGAGCGCACTCGGCTTCCACCCCGAGGACTCGTTGGTCCTCGTCGTCACCGCGGGGGAGATGGGCAACCTCCACGCGCGCATCGACCTGCCTGCAGATGACGACGAGGAGATCCTCGAGGTGGTCCGGACCCTGATGGCCGCCGTGACGCGTGCGCGGGCCCGTCAAGTGGCCCTGGTCGCCTACTCCGACGACGAGATGCTCGCCGACGACCTCGTCGACCTGCTCCTCGCGCAGCCCGAGATGGACGAGGTCGACGTCCTCTGTGCCGTGCGCGCCGACGGCGGACGGTGGCACGCCCTCGACTGCGGACCCACCTGGTCTCCGCCCGACGGGGTTGCCTACGACCTCTCGTCGCACCCGATCACCGCACAGGCGGTCCTCGACGGCCGGGTCACCTTCGGCAGCCGGCGCGACCTCGCCGACTCCCTGATCGGCACGGATCTGGACGCGCTCGATGCTGTCGCGGAGGCGGCCGACGAGGCGGTGCGACGGGTCACGTCCTTGGTGGGGCACCCGCTCGGCACGGACTCCCCGGAGGCAGCCCGGTCACATCTGCGGAGCGAGGGATACTGGGTCCGCGAGCGGGTGCGGCGGTTTGTCCAGACCGGGGAGCCGCTGGACCATCAGGAGGCCGGCCGGATGGTCGTGGCTCTGGTGAACATCGACGTGCGTGACGTGGCGTGGTCGGAGATGAACCGCTCGAGCTCCCGGACGCACGTGGAGCTGTGGCTCGACCTGGTGCGGCGGACTCCGCTCGACCTCGTGGCCGCGCCGGCAGCCCTGCTGTCCTTCGCGGCGTGGCTCGCGGGGGACGGCGCACTGGCCTGGTGCGCGGTCGAGCGTTGTCAGGAGGCGGAGCCCGACTACAGCATGGCCGGGTTGGTGTCACAGGCGCTCGCGAGCGCCATCCATCCGTCCGTCTGGCAGCCGATCCCGCCCGGGGAGCTGCCGTTGTTCGCCGGCTGAGGAGCGTCTCCTGGGCAGGCGTCACGCTTGCCTCTAGGCTGCCGACATGGGTGAAGAGGTCGCACAGCAGGAGTTCTCGCGTGAGGACCGCACGCGTTATCGCGAGAAGGTCCGCCGATGCCTCGACGTCTTCGCGCGGATGCTGCGTGAGTCGCGGTTCGACGCCGACGACCCGATGACCGGCCTGGAGATCGAGCTGAACCTCGTCGACGACGACGGCAACCCCGCGCTGAAGAACATCGAGGCGCTCGAGGTCATCGCAGACCCCTCGTTCGTCACCGAGCTCGGGCAGTTCAACGTCGAGATCAACGTCGCACCCCAGAAGCTGAGCGAGCGCGGGTTCACCGCCTTCGAGGAGGGCGTCCGCTCCTGCCTCAATGCCGCCGAGGAGAAGGCGTCCCACAGGGGAGCGCACCTGGTGATGATCGGTATCCTCCCCACCCTCTCGGCGGGCCACTTCAGCCCCTCGTCGCTGAGCCCGAACCCGCGGTACCAGCTCCTGAGCGACCAGATCCTCGCCGCGCGTGGTGAGGACCTGGCCATCGACATCGCGGGCACCGACCGGCTGCAGACGACGTCGGACTCGATCGTCCCCGAGGCGGCCTGCACGAGCACGCAGTTCCATGTGCAGGTGAGCCCCGACGACTTTCCCGCCTACTGGAACGCCTCCCAGGCGATCGCCGGCGTCCAGCTCGCCCTCGGGGCCAACTCCCCGTTCCTGCTCGGCAAGGAGCTGTGGGCCGAGACCCGGATCGCCCTCTTCGAGCAGGCGACCGACACGCGGAGCGAGGAGCTCAAGGCGCAAGGGGTCCGCCCCCGGGTGTGGTTCGGCGAACGGTGGATCAACTCGATCTTCGACCTGTTCGAGGAGAACGTCCGCTACTTCCCGGCTCTGCTGCCCATCATCGACGACGAGGACCCGGTCGAGGTCCTCGAGCGAGGGGGGACTCCGGAGCTCGGAGAGCTCCGGCTGCACAACGGCACGATCTACCGCTGGAACCGTCCGGTCTACGACGTCGTCAACGGCACCCCTCATCTGCGCGTCGAGAACCGTGTGCTGCCCGCGGGTCCGACCGTGGCGGACACGATGGCCAACGCCGCGTTCTACTTCGGGCTGGTGCGCACCCTGGCCGAGCACGAGCGTCCACTCTGGTCGCAGATGTCCTTCAGCGCGGCGGAGGAGAACTTCCACGTCGCCGCTCGCCAGGGGATCGAGGCGAACCTCTACTGGCCAGGCATCGGCCAGGTTCCCGCCACCGAGCTGGTGGTTCGCCGGCTGTTGCCGATGGCAAGGGCCGGGCTCGACGCGTGGGGCGTGGCGGTGGAGGAGCGTGACCGGCTGCTCGGGATCATCGAGCAGCGTTGTCTCACCGGCCGCAACGGCGCCTCGTGGTTCGTCGACAAGTTCCACGAGCGTTGTGAGGACTGCGGAGACCGCATGGACGCGCTCCGCACGACGCTGAACGAGTACCGCGCGAACATGCACACCAACGAGCCGGTGCACGCCTGGACCTGACTGTCACGGTTCGGACGACTCGGAGCTCACAGCCGGAGACGTTTCCAGGTCCGCCCCTCGCCGGTGCGCACGTCGAGCCAGCCCGTGCGGGTCACCGTCCAGAAACCGTCGAGGCGGCAGCCCAGTGCTCCGAAGGCGCGTCCGGTCGCCGAGAGCCACGCGAGGTCCTCGTCCTGCAGGCTGGGCTCCCCGGCTCTCGTGATCCACACGCAGGCCCCGTGGTCTGGGTCTGCGGTCGCATGGTCCTCGAGCAGCATCGACACCACGTCCGTGCGCGTGCCGGCATCGAGCACCGGCAGATCCGCGTGCGGCACCGTGCAGGTGACGTACGGGCCGCCGACGCGACCGAGGTGGACGACCGTGTCGAAACGTCGGCCTTTCTGTACTGCCCGCAGCCGCCCCACCTCGAGGCGGAGCAGGGAGGTCGTGGTCAGCGTGGTCACGAGCCAAGCCTGCCCAGTTGCCGCGATCGCCGCGACACTCTGTCCACAGGCTCTGGCGCGCTCACCTGCGGTAGCGTGCGCGATGACCCCACGGCGGAGCGCCGGGGGAGGCAGTACAGCGACAGAGAGGACGGTCGATGGGGACCATCGTGGTGGGATACGTGCCCAAGCCGGAAGGCAAGGCGGCATTGCGCAGAGCGGCCGAGGAGGCGAAGCTCAGAGGCTTGCGACTGCTCGTGGTCAACTCCCATCGGGGTGGACGTGAGTTCGACCGGGGCGACGCCATCGAGTCCGAGGCCCAGCTCGCCGAGGTCAAGTCCGAGCTCATGTCGCACGGGGTCGAGCACGACGTGCGCCAGCTCGTCCGCGGCATGGACCCGGCCGAGGACCTGGTCAACGTAGCCACCGAAGTCGACGCCGAGCTGATCGTCATCGGGCTCCGCCGCCGCTCGCCTGTCGGGAAGCTGATCCTCGGCAGCAACGCCCAGCGCGTCCTTCTCGACGCGCCGTGCCCGGTTCTCGCGGTCAAGGCCGCGGAGTAGGCCCGATCCCGAAGCCGACGATCGTGTAGCGACGCGGTCGAACGGGTCCTCTCCCGGGACCCGTTCGTACTGCACTCTCGACAGCACCCACCGAGCAGCCCATGACGTCGTCGGTCTGGGTCTCCTGGCTCGGCAGCGGTTGGGAGATACTCGGCCCATGGGATTCCACATCGCGGGTGACGCGAAGAGTGACGTTGTGCTGGACGACTACCCGTTCGCGCTCCTCGCCGGAATGATGCTCGACCAGCAGTTCCCGATGGAGCGGGCGTTCGCCGGGCCGGCGAAGATCCTCGAACGGTTCGGCTCGCTCGATCCCGCCGAGATCGCCGCGGCCGACCCGGAGGAGTTCGCCGACCTCTGCAGCCGGCCCCCCGCCGTACACCGTTTCCCCGGATCCATGGCCGCTCGCATCCAGGCGCTTGCCGCGCAGGTCACCGAGGAGTACGACGGCCGCACGGAGCGGCTCTGGGAGGAGGCCACGAGCGGCAAGGAGCTCCTGAAGCGGCTGCAGGCGCTCCCCGGCTTCGGCAAGCAGAAGTCCCAGATCTTCGTGGCACTGCTCGGCAAGCAGCTCGGCGTGCGCCCGGAGGGGTGGGCCGAGGCTGCTGGGGACTACGCCGAGCCGGGCTCGTTCCGCTCGGTGGCCGACGTGGTCGACGGGAGCTCGCTCGAGAAGGTCCGCGCCTTCAAGAAGCAGAAGAAGGCCGCCGCTCGCAGCTAGCCCGGAGAGGGTATGGACTTGGATGGTTGCCATGCCGTGTCACAATGTTGGTGCGGCTCTTGACGTGTACGGGCTTTGCCGCGCCCCTGAACCGTTTACGAGAGGTAGTTCGTGTCGACGAGCACGTCCCGCAAGCTCCCCGCTGAGATCCTTGCTCATCCCGAGGTCGTGGCCCTGGTCGAGCGTGGTAAGGCAGACGGACAGGTCAGTTCCGACGCGGTGCGTGACACGAGCGAGGCCGCGTCGATCTCCGGCAAGCACCTCAAGGCTCTGCTGAGGTTCCTGAGCGACGAAGGCGTCACCGTCGTCCTCTCGGCTGCCGAGTCGACCTCTCGCAAGGTCGCGGCCGCCTCCAGTGGGCGCTCCACGGTCAAGGCGAGCACGGCGAAGAAGGCCCCCGCCAAGAAGGCGGCTGCCAAGACCGCCAAGGGCGACGAGCCCGCCGCGCCTGCTGCGAAGAAGACGGCGAAGGCGCCGGCGAAGAAGGCGGCCTCGAAGAAGAAGGCCGACGAGGTCGAGGTCACCGTGGCGGCTCCCGTCATCGGACCCGACGGCAAGAAGGTCCTCCCCGACGTCCCGGACGAGCAGTTCGAGAAGGACCTCGCCGAGGACCCGACGCTCAAGGAGGAGGAGGACGAGAGCAAGGGCTTCGTCATCTCCGCCGCGGACGACACCGACGAGCCGATCCAGCAGGTCATGGTGGCCGGCGCGACCGCCGACCCCGTGAAGGACTACCTCAAGCAGATCGGCAAGGTCCCGCTGCTCAACGCGGAGATGGAGGTCGAGCTCGCCAAGCGGATCGAGGCCGGCCTCTTCTCCGAGGAGAAGCTCGCCGCCGGTGGCAAGCTGACCGAGAAGGCGCGCGAAGAGCTCGAGTGGATCTCCGAGGACGGCCGCCGCGCCAAGAACCACCTGCTCGAGGCGAACCTCCGCCTCGTGGTCTCGCTGGCAAAGCGGTACACCGGCCGCGGGATGCTGTTCCTGGACCTGATCCAGGAGGGCAACCTCGGTCTGATCCGCGCGGTCGAGAAGTTCGACTACACCAAGGGCTACAAGTTCTCGACGTACGCCACGTGGTGGATCCGCCAGGCGATCACGCGCGCGATGGCCGACCAGGCCCGCACCATCCGTATCCCGGTGCACATGGTCGAGGTCATCAACAAGCTCGCGCGCGTCCAGCGTCAGATGCTCCAGGACCTCGGCCGCGAGCCGACCCCGGAGGAGCTCGCCAAGGAGCTCGACATGACCCCGGAGAAGGTCATCGAGGTCCAGAAGTACGGTCGCGAGCCGATCTCCCTGCACACGCCGCTCGGTGAGGACGGCGACTCCGAGTTCGGTGACCTCATCGAGGACTCCGAGGCGATCGTCCCCGCCGACGCGGTCTCGTTCACCCTGCTCCAGGAGCAGCTGCACGCGGTGCTCGACACGCTCTCCGAGCGTGAGGCCGGCGTCGTCTCGATGCGCTTCGGCCTGACCGACGGTCAGCCGAAGACTCTCGACGAGATCGGCAAGGTGTACGGCGTCACGCGTGAGCGGATCCGGCAGATCGAGTCGAAGACGATGTCGAAGCTGCGGCACCCCTCGCGCTCGCAGGTCCTGCGCGACTACCTCGACTGACGAGAGCCCGGCTGCCACCACGACACATCGCAGCGCCCCCGGCCATGGGTCGGGGGCGCTGTGCGTTCCGCCTGGGACCGAACAGCGCGAGGCGGCGCGGCCGGGGTCTGCCTCACACAGGCGTGGCGCGGTCCGCGGAGCGCTAACGTCGAGGAATGCTGAGGACCATCCGGTGGCCCACCCTCGTATTGGGTGTCGTGGCGCTCGTGCTCCCGGCATGCACGGCGCAGGGCGACGCGACGACCTCGCCGGACGACCGGCCGGGGCAGTCGGAGCCGTCGCTCCCGTCCTCCTCCTCCGGAGCCGATTCCGTGGCGCCAGGGTCCGTGGTGCCAGGATCCGAGACGGACGGCTCCGAGGCCCCGCGCGCCCAGCCCGACCAGCCACTCGTCCTCGCGGTGCACCACAGCAGTCGCCTCGAGACCCTCTCACTGCGGCGGGCGCGACAAGTCATCGCAGGCAGGAGCCCCTGGGAGGTCGCGTCGGGCTCGTCGCGCGCGGCGATCCGGGAGGTCGTCCATCGGCGGGCGGCTGTCGCGGTGGTCCCCGCGTCGGTGCTCGGCCCAGAGGTCCGCGCGCTGCGGGTGGACGGGATCGACCCGGTGCGTCGGCCGGCGGCGTATCCACTGCGAGCTCCGGCCCCGGGTAGACCGGGTCCGGTGGTGAGGGTCAGCGTGGTCGGAGACATCATGCTGGGCCGTGGCGTTGCGGAGGCAGCGCGGGGCTCGAGCCACCCCGCGCCGGCGCTACGCCCCACCGCGCGGCGCCTGTCTCGGGCAGATGTCGCCCTCGGCAACCTCGAGAGCACCCTCTCTCGCGCTGGCGCGCCGACACAGGGAGGTGACTCCTTCGCCGCGGACCCGCGGGTGGTCGACGGGATCCGGGCGGCCGGCTTCGACGTTCTCGGCCTGGCAAACAACCACGTCGGTGACTTCGGTGACCGGGCGTTGGTGCAGACGGTGCATCGCCTTCGGGCGGGAGGGGTCTCGACCTTCGGGGCGGGCCAGAGCGTGCGGGAGGCGTGGCGTCCGGCGATCGTGGAACGGCGCGGTGTGCGCTTCGGAGTCCTAGGGTTCAACGCGATCGGCGAGACCCCTGTGGTGGCTCGCGGCCGGCCAGGAGCGGTCACGGTGGGCATGCCTCCTCGCACCGGCCCGTTGGATCGCGCCGCGTTGCGCAGGTTCGTGGCGGCCGTACGACGGCTCGACCGTCGGGTCGACGTCGTCGTGGCGATGCCGCACTGGGGCACGCAGTACACCAACCGTCCCGAGCCGGTCCAGCGCCGCGTCTCACGGCGGCTCGTTGGCGCAGGTGTGGACGTCGTCGTGGGCGGCCACCCGCACTGGCTCCAGGGTGCGGAGACGGTGCGGGGCCACCTGGTGGTGCACTCGCTGGGAAACTTCGTCTTCGACATGGACTTCATGCGCCAGACCCAGGAGGGAGCCATCCTGGAGCTCACCTTCTGGGGAGAGGAGCTCAAGGCAGCCGAGTTCGTGCCCTACGTGATGGACGAGGACTTCGCCCCGCGGATCGTCTCCGGGCGTCGCGGCCAGCGGGTGCTCGACGTGATGCGCGAGACCAGCGGTCCGGCCTTCCGGCGTGGACGACGGTGACCGGCGCGTTCACCTGGGCGAGCTGCTCGGCGGGCGACGAAGCCAGGCCCAGACGAGACGGCCGGTCCGGCCCAGCTGCGCAGAGCTGACGACTGCGGGGACGTCGGCGGCCGAGTGGTAGGCGGGGTAGCTGGTGCTGCCCAGGCGGGCGACGGCGAAGCCTGCCTTCTCGAAGGACCAGTGGTCGCTGGCGGTGTTCTCGCAGCGAGTCGTGGGTACGCCGGCCCGCCTACCGGCGGCCAGCAGCTCTCGCCGGACCCGGGGCGGTGACAGCGGGCCCGTGCAGACGGGCACGACCGAGCCCACACCGACCCGGTCGAGCGACACCATCGCCTCCAGGCTGCGCCGTCGCGTCCCGGGCAGCTCTCGCACATGGTGCCGGGAGCCGAAGTGGTGCATGTCGTCGCCAGGGCCGCGCGGCTCCTCGGCGCCGAAGGCTATGAGGACGGTCGGCTGCCGGGTCTTGTGGGCCGCGGCCAGGCGTGCCACTTCCATGAGCACCGCGACACCGCTGGCGTTGTCCTCGGCACCAGGTGCGACGGCCACGGTGTCGAGGTGCGCGCCGACGACGACGTACGGTCGCGAGGGGTCGAACCGCGGTGGCTCTGCGACGACGTTGAACGATCGCCCCGCCGCGACGGGGACTCCCCACGAGTCGCCGGCCGGGACCCTGAACTCCTCCCGTCGCACGGTGTAGCCGAGCCGCGCGAACCGGCGCTCCACCACGCGTCCGGCCCTCCGGAAGGCGGGGTCGGTCGTGAGGCGGGGCCCGATCGCACCGGCGAGAAGGCGGACGTCCCTCATCGCTGCTGCGGCCTCGAAGGACCCGGCGGGCCCGGACGGCTGGGTGCGTCGGTCCGGTCGGCTGGGTGGGTCCGGTCGACTCGGACGGGGCGCGGGACGGTCTGGTGAGCGAAGACGGACGCGTAGGCGCGTGCGCACCCTGGACCTCCCCGGACGGCGCAGGCGCCTCCGACGTACACGATGTGAGCACCGTCGACGCCATCAGTGCTGCCGTGGCGGCGGCTGCCGCGCGTCCCATGGGCCGAAGGTATCCCACCCCGGTGCCGGTGACCCGTCAGTCGAGGAGCGGACCGTGCGGGCCGGGCCCCTGTGTCCGGCCGTCGCCGCGGTGACGGCCATCACACCGTCAGGCCAGGCCCTCGATGCAACCCCGGTAGGTAAAGACACGTCTTGGTGGCAGCGCCTCACGGTGAGGCGCACGGAGGCCCCGGGACGGAGCCGCCGAGCATCTCCAGGAGTCATCTTGAACACGCGTCCGAACACCACCGCCCGCCGCCTCGCCGTCGCGGCCGCCCTCTCCACTCTCGGCACCGTCGCTCTCGCCGGACCGGCCTCGGCCGCCACGACGACCTTCGCCGACGCTCGCGGCGACATGGCTCACGGCGCCGACATCCAGCGCGTGCGCGTCGTCAACGAGGAGCAGGTCCGGATCAGGGTCGTCCACCGCGACCTGCGCCGCTCGTACAAGAGCGGCAGCAGCCTGTCGCTCTTCATCGACACCGACCGCGCGCGCAAGGGGCCGGAGTTCGTCTTCCTGGGCGGCACCTTCGAAGGGTCTGACTATGCGCTCTTGAAGGCCAAGGGCTGGAAGCGTGCCAGTGACAGGCAGGTGCCCCTTCACGGTGGCAGCTACATCATGAGGGTCGACTACGACAAGGAGACGGCTTCGATCCGCATCGACCGCGAGGTCCTGGGCAACCCGGACGCGGTCCGGGTGGAGGTCAAGACCGGTGGCGAGCACGTCCCCAAGGGCGAGGAGCCGGCGACGACCGAGGTGGACTGGCTCGGGAAGCCTCGCGACTTCACCCGCTGGGTGGAGCGAGGCTGACCTCAGCCACCGGCGACGAGACCGATCGCAACCGCACAGAGCCCAAGGCCCACGCCTTGGGCTCTGTGCACTTTCTCGTGCAGTACGAGGGCGGCGAGCAGCACAGTGCTGGCGGGGTACAGCGAGGCGAGGATGCCCGCGACGGTCAGGTATCCGGCCTGGGTGGCGAGCAGGAACGCCGCTGTGGCAGACGCGCCGAGAGGCCCGGCGAGCAGCGCCCACCAGGTCTCGCGCCGGCGAGGGAGCCAGGAGGCGCCGAGGCTGACGGCGAGGACGACGACAGCAGGCAGCGAGACGAGCTGCGCCAGGGCGAGCGGCCACAGTCCTGCCTCCGCCGGGACCTGCCCCAGAGCAGCGAACAGCACGCCGAAGCCGAGACCGGCCAGGACACCGTCGAGCACGCCTTCGGCAAGGCTCACACGGGGCGCCGGACCGCCGTCAGTCGGCAGCTCCTCCGTGGTGCTCGAGACCAGCCAGATCCCGGGCAGGGCGACCGCGATCCCGGTCCAGACGATGAGTGAGAGCCGCTCGCCGGAGAAGGCGCCGGCCACGACGGGTACGACGGCTGCGCCGACCGCCGAGACCGGAGCCACCACGCTCATGCGACCGGCGGCGAAGCCTCGGTAGAGGAAGCCGGTGCCGACGCCGCTGCCGACTCCCGCCAGGAGCGCCCAGGTGAAGTCGCGCGTGGTGGCCGAGCCCGTGACGGTCGTCGCGACCAGGGCCGTGCAGACGATTGCCGAGAGCTGCCCGACCACAGCCACCGGCCACGCCGAGACGCGCCGGGAGACCAGCCCGCCGACGAAGTCCGAGAGGCCGAAGGCGAAGGCTGAGAAGAGCGCGAGGAGGATCGCCATCGTTCAGGTGGTCAGCGCGCCCACGGCCCAGACGCCTGCGGCGAGGAGTCCGGCCACGAGCTCGACGAACACCGACAGACCCGCGGCCTTCATGGCCGCCACCGTCGAGGGCCAGGCGAGGTTCCGCCCGACCCGGTGAGCCTCGGAGAGGTAGACGCCGAGCACGAAACCCAGGACCAGCCCAACCACCGGGACCACGAAGAACCCGACGATGCCGAGCAGGCCGCCGAGCATGATCGTCCGGTTGGGGACGCCCGCCGTACGCAGGCCGCGACCCGGGACGACGTACTTCACCACCGCCCCGACGACCAGCAGCGTCGTGGCCAGCGCGAAGACGAGCCAGGCGGTGCCGGTGCCCTCGTAGACGGTCCAGACCAGCACCGCTGCGAGGATGAGGATCGAGCCGGGAAGCAGGGGGACGACGATGCCCACGAGCCCGACGAGGATCGCCAGGCCGGCCAGAAGTTCGACTCCGTTCACGAGCCGTACCCTTCCACAAAACGCCGGAAGCCCCGCACCAGCAGGTGCGGGGCTCCCGGAACGGGTGTCGGGCCGGTCAGCGTTCGCTGTCCGGGGCCGTGGTCGGGGGGTCGGTGAGACGGTCGGTCTCGTCCTGGACGTGGACGGCGATCTCGCGCAGCTTGTCACCGTGCTCACGGGCGTGGTGCGCGCAGAAGAGAAGCTCGCCGCCACCGGAGAGCTCGACGCGCAGATAGGCCTGAGCACCGCAACGGTCGCAGCGGTCCACAGCTGTCAGTGGGGTACTGGGGGCTACTGCAGTGGTCACTTGAGGCCTCTTTCCTTCCATGGTGTCCTGCTCAACGTAGCGACTGGCTCCAACATTCCCTGTTTTACTCGGGGCCAATCATCTGCGTCCTCACCTGACACCAACATCCAATCACGGTGGACTCTTCCCTTTGCAGGGACCTCCGGCACCTTTGCCGGGGTGACCCTCGACACAGTCTGTTCGGTTGTCAGTCTGGCCTGGCTTGGCCACCCTGGTCACCTGTTTGGAACATTCTGAAACCCAACGTTGCCAGGTCGTGACGTGCTCCACATGGTGGCCGCTTCGGTGCCCGAACCGCGGTAGGCGTGGCATTCGAGGCGTTGGGCGTGTCGCGGGTAGATTTGTCCGAGACGAGAGCGTGCTCGTCGCATCGATACCTGCGTTGAGGAGTGACGTGCCAGCCCGCACCGCCGGAGGAACGAAGATCGACAACTCGTACAACGCCCAGCACCTTCTCGTCCTCGAGGGACTCGAGGCGGTGCGCAAGCGACCGGGCATGTACATCGGGTCCACCGACACGCGTGGGCTCATGCACTGTGTCTGGGAGATCATCGACAACGGTGTGGACGAGGCGCTCGCGGGCGCCGCGGGGCTGATCGAGGTGACCCTGCACGCGGACGGCTCGGTCGAGGTCTACGACGACGGTCGGGGCATCCCCGTCGACAAGGAGCCCAAGACCGGTCTTCCCGGCGTCGAGGTGATCTTCACCAAGCTCCACGCCGGCGGCAAGTTCGGCGGCGGCTCCTACGTCGCCACCGGAGGTCTGCACGGCGTCGGCGCCTCGGTGGTCAACGCTCTGTCCGCGCGTCTCGACGTCGACGTCGACCGCAGCCCGGCAACACAGGGCATGTCCTTCCGGCGCGGGGCGCCCGGTGTCTTCGCGGAGGAGGGGCCGAGTGCCGACTTCACTCCTCAGTCCGGGCTGACCCGCAAGGGCGGCCGCGTGAAGAAGGGCGTCAGCGGCACCCGGATCCGGTTCTGGCCGGACCGGCAGATCTTCACCAAGGACGCCACCTTCACCTACGACGAGCTGGTCACCCGGGCGCGCCAGACCTCGTTCATCGTCCCGGGGCTCGAGCTGGTCATCCGCGACCTGCGCGGTGACGAGCCGGTGGAGGAGAGGTTCCGCCACGACGGCGGGATCACCGAGTTCTGCGACTTCCTCGCCTCCGACGAGCCGGTCAGCGACATCCTCCGGCTCGAGGGGCACGACAAGTTCACCGAGACGGTGCCGCTGCTCGACGACAAGGGGCACATGACGCCCCAGGACGTCGAGCGCGACCTGATGGTCGACGTCGCCGTGCGCTGGGGCACCGGTTACGACACCGAGATGCGCTCGTTCGTCAACGTGATCTCCACGCCGAAGGGCGGCACCCACGTCTCCGGCTTCGAGCAGGCGCTCACCAAGACGTTCAACGAGACGCTCCGCGCGACCAAGCAGCTCAAGGTCAACGACCTCGACGTCATCAAGGACGACGTCCTCGAGGGGATGACCGCTGTCGTGACGGTCCGGCTCGCGGAGCCACAGTTCGAGGGCCAGACCAAGGAGGTGCTCGGCACCCCGGCTGCGCGCACCATCGTGCGCAGGGTCGTCGCCGCCGAGCTCAAGAAGTTCCTGACCTCCACCAAGCGGGCGGAGAAGGCCCAGGCGAAGCTGGTCATGGAGAAGGTCGTCAGCGCCTCCCGCACCCGTATCGCGGCCCGGCAGCACAAGGAGACCCAGCGTCGCAAGAGCGCCCTCGAGTCGAGCGCCCTGCCCGCCAAGCTCGCCGACTGCCGCTCCAACGACATGGAGAAGAGCGAGCTGTTCATCGTCGAGGGTGACTCGGCGCTCGGCACTGCCAAGCTCGCCCGCAACTCCGAGTTCCAGGCGCTGCTGCCGATCCGCGGCAAGATCCTGAACGTCCAGAAGGCCTCGGTCGGCGACATGCTCAAGAACGCCGAGTGCGCCTCGATCATCCAGGTCGTGGGCGCCGGTTCCGGGCGCACCTTCGACATCGACGCCCGCCGCTACGGCCGGATCATCTTCATGGCCGACGCGGACTCCGACGGCGCGCACATCCGCTGCCTGCTGACCACGCTGTTCTTCAAGTACATGCCGGACCTGATCGCCGAGGGGCGGGTCTACTCGGCTGTGCCGCCGCTGCACCGGATCGAGCTGTCCAACCCCAAGAAGGGCATGGACAAGTACGTCTACACCTACTCCGACCCCGAGCTGCAGCGGAAGCTCGCCGAGCTCACCAAGAAGGGAGTGCGCTGGAAGGAGCCCATCCAGCGCTACAAGGGACTCGGTGAGATGGACGCCGACCAGCTCGCGGAGACCACGATGGACCCCCGGCGCCGTACCCTCCGCCGGATCACCTTCGACGACGCAGACACTGCCGCTCAGGTCTTCGAGCTGCTGATGGGATCCGAGGTCGCCCCCCGCAAGGAGTTCATCGTCCAGGGCGCCTACGAGGTGGACGCCGACGCCATCGACGCCTGACCTCCGGCTGGATCAGGAGAGCGGCTCGAGCAGGCCGGTGTCGACGTTGTAGACGAACCCGCCGACCTTGACGGAGTCGGGGATGAGCGGGTGCGCATGCACCTTCGCCAGGTCTTCGCGGAGCGCAGCCTGCTGGTCCTCCACCACGCCGAAGCTCTGCCACGAGGCGTCCTGGCCGCTGGACCGGCCGATGCGCTCCTGGAGCTCCTGCTCGCTGGCGGAGGCCATCGCGCAGCGGGTGTGCGGCACGACCAGGATGCGGTTCACGTTGAGCAGGTGGACGCCGAGGATGAGCGCCTCGAGGGCCGCCGACGTGACCCGGCCACCCGGGTTCCTGAAGATCTTCGCGTCGCCGGGCTTGAGGCCGAGCATCCCGAGCGGGTCGATGCGTGAGTCCATGCAGGTCACGATGGCGACGCCGGCATGCGCCACTCCGTCGAACCCGGCCAGGGTGAAGGACTCTGCGAACTTGCGGTTCGCCTCGAGCAGATCGTCGAAGTCGTTGGTCACAGCCGAAGGTTATCGGGGTGGACCGGTGCCGCTGCCTGGGGGTCGGAGAAGTCCCGCGCGCGCTGTTCGATGTCGACCGAGTCGAAGGCACGCGCCAGCCCGATTCCCACGGCGGCGCCGAGCGCGATTCCCAGGATCAAGGCGATGACGAGGCCCGCGAGTGCGGCTCTCGACTCCTGATGCTCGGTGTCGATCAGCCCGTGGTGCATACCTCAAGGGTGCGGCTCCGACAGGGGACACAGGCTCCCCAATATTGGGTATACCGCGGCGACAGACCTCCCTGACGCGCCCGGAGCGGGCAGTGTGGGCTCGACGCCCGCCGGTCGGCGGGGGACTCTGGGCCGAGGTGTTCGAGGTGAGCTCCGGCGGGGGAGGGAGGGGCAGTGTGTAGCTCCACCGGCGTGGCCTCGCTCGAGCTGCCCCACTCCATCGAGGCGCCGAGCGCGGCGCGGGACGCCATTGATGCGCACCTGTGCCCGGAGCACGGCCACGACGCTCTCGCCGCGGCCCAGGTGCTGGTGACCGAGCTGGCCACCTGTGCGGTCCTCTACGGCGTGCCCCCGGTCACGCTCGAGCTCGAGTGCGGGGTGACCTGGCTGCGGATCTCCGTGACGCACCGGGCAGACGGAAGGGCGTCGGGAGACATCCCGATCGACGAGGACGGGGGGCTCCGTTCGGCACTCCTGGCCAAGCTGTCCCGGTCGTGGGGCGTCGACCGCACACCCGGAGGCAGGACGTTGTGGAGCTGCCTGCCCACCGGCTTCCTGCCCAGACGCTCCGACAGCGGGATGGCGTCTAGGAGCGGGCCTGCTGCGTGACGTGGGCGAACCAGGTCATCGGCTTCAGCGCCTTTCCGCACGACTCGGCCCTGAGCACCTCGGACTCCTCGGCGGTGACCGTCACCAGCCATGAGCGGCCGTCGCGGTGCCTGACCTCGGCCGACCACGAACGCTCCCCCGTGGAATCGTGACAGGCCACCTCGAGTACGTCGAGGCCGAGCACGCCCTCCTCCTTGCGGACGGCGAGCTCGGCGGCCTGCGCCGGGGCCGCCCAGGTCGACCGACCCCGGCTCCCCTCCACGACGGTGGTCCCGCGCTCCGCGGCGCGCAGCAGCGCTCCGGCAGCGGCCACGTCGAGATGGCCATGGAGGGTGCCGGCCGGGAGCAGCACAGCCGTCGGGGCGAACCGGTGTCCCGAGGTGTGCGTGACCTCCCAGACCCGGTCCGGGTACAGGGCGGCTGTCCCGAGGGCGACGGGGCGACCCTTGACCGCGCAGCACACGTCACGTCTGCCGTTGGTGCAGACGAGCAGGTGTGGCTCCACCGACGGTGACAGCGAGGGGAGGGAGCGGCGTACCGCCTCCTGGTCACCGGCCTGCAGCCCACCCCAGTCGGCCTCGAGGACCACCGACGGGTCTTCGACGGTGCCCTCCAGAAGCCAGGTGCCGCGCGGGTGTGTATAGGCCACGAGTAGCCGACGGCCGGAGTCGTGCTGAGGGTGCTCGTCCGCGTGACGTCCCGGAGCAGCGGATCAGCGCGGGGCGTACGTCGTGGCGCGCCGCGACCTCCTCGATCGCCCGGCCGACGTCGGGGTCGAGGTGGCTGTCGGTGAAGGCACGGGGGCCCCAGGGGCCGTTCTGCTCGAGCGCGAGCCAGGCGACGGCGTACGGCGAGGTGCCGGCGAGCGGCTCCCCGGCGGCCAGCGATCCGTCGCTGCAGCTCGTCCCGGTCATCGAGCGGCCCTCGACGTCCGGAACGTCACCAGTGCAAGTGCGCCGGCGGCGAGTGCGCAGACGGCTGCGCCCATGAACACCGTCTGGAGCTGTGCGAGCCCGGCCTCCTTCAACAGCGTGGTGTACTCAGCGCAGCGGGTGGACGCGCCGCACACCTCGGCAGGGGTGGGCAGGTCGACCTGGACGCTGTAGTACCGACGCAGGCCGATCGTGGTCAGGGCAGAGATGCCGACGAGCATGCCCACCATCCTCGCAACCACGAGCAAGGCGCTGGACACGCCGTGCACCGCGTCGGCCGTGGCGGCGAGCAGGCTCGCGTTGACCGGCGCGAGCGCGAGCCCGAACCCGAGGCCCGCCAGCACGAGGGGCACGGTCGCCACGACCTGGTGCAGGCTCCCAAGTCCCCAGGTGCTCATCCACACGAAGGCCGTCGCGGCGAGCGCCATCCCCGCCGCGGTCGTCACCCCCGTCGGGAGCACCCGGACCAGGTAGCCGCCGATGAGGGCCCCTACGGGAAGCGCGACCAAGAGGCGCACCAGCACCAGGGCAGCCATCAGCTGGGAGTCCGGGTAGACCGTGATGCGGGCGAAGATCGGGATGTCCACGAGGGCCGCGATGAGAGCCGCCCCCACGAAGAAGCTGACCAGCAGGGCGCCCCAGGCAGGGGTGGCGGCGAAGGCTCGATGGGGCACGAGCGGCTCCTCCACACGGCGGTTGCGCCACCAGAAGACAGCGGCCGCAACCGCCGAGACGAGGAGGAGCCAGGGGCCGGCGGGGGAGAAGACCTGTACCTCGGGGTCGGCGGTGGCGAAGGCGAGGATGAGCCCACCGAGACAGACCGCCAGGAGAGCGGCTCCCAGAAGGTCTGCACGGCGTCCGATCTCGACCCAGCCGCGCAGGTCGAGCAGGGGTCGCGCAGCCGTGAGACTGCGTACGACGAGGGCCGCGACCGTCGCGTAGAGCGCGAGGGCGACCGGGCTGAGCCACCGGGACTCACCCGTCACCGGGAGGAAGGCCAGGCCTGCCGTGACGCCGGTGACCAGGACCTCCGGCTGGATCAGGACCAGGGTGAGCAGAGCCGACGAGACCAGGGCCAGGGCGCCGCCGGCCAGGTCGGGGGAGCGTCCGCGACCGGTCGACGGCTCCTCGGCACGCCGGGGGACGGGCTTGGCGAGTGTGACGTCGGCGGAGGTGGCGGAGGCGAGAGCGGCGGCGAGCACCAGGCCGATCGCGAGGTTCACCCAGAAGATCGCGCGCCAGTCTGCGACGGCGAGCAGCAGCGCGCCGTACAGGGGGCCGAGGACGCTTCCGAGCTCCTGAACCGCGCCGACGACGCCCAACGGGACACCGCGCCTGGCCGGCGGGTAGATGTCCGCGACGAGAGCCAAGGTCGCGGGCACCAGCCCCCCGCCTCCGGCGCCCTGCAGGAAGCGACCCGCGACCATGCTGGTCAGGTCGTAGGAGGCTGCGGTCACGAGGGACCCCAGTGCGAAGACGACGAGCGATCCGACGAGCACCGGGAGCCTGCCCCGGAGGTCGGCGATCCGCCCGATGAGCGGCAGCATCGCGACGTACCCCAGCAGGAAGCCCGACACGATCGGAGCCGCCCGCTGCAGCTCGTCGACCGCGAGCCCGGCCCCGGCCATCATGTCCGGCAGAGCGAGCACGACCACGTAGGTGTCGGCGGCGGCGAACGCGACGGCGACGGCGGCGAGCCCCAGGAGGACCCGCGGGGTCGTGCTCACGGAAGCGTGATGTCCGCTGTGGTGCCGTACTCGTCGAAGGTGATCGTGTAGGTGACCTCGTCGGCCTTCGGGTAGAACGCGCCGGTCAGCACCGCCTCACGGAGCCGGTCCTCGTCGTCCACGGTGAACCTCGCCTCGAAGTCGGTCTCCGGGGAGGCACTCGGGATGATCGAGGCCACCACGTCGCCGGGGACCGTGCCGGTGTAGCTGGCGAGGACGTCCTCACCGCTGCGGACCTGCTTGCCCTCCTCGACGTCCTCGGCCGCGGTGAGCAGCGAGGAGAGACCGCCGTCCGCCTCCATCAGGCCTGCCGGGTCCGGTGCGGCGTACGCCGCAGGGTCCACGTCGACGAAGCGCGTGGTGAACGGAAGCTTCGCGAAGACCTTGCCCTGGGCCGCGATCACCGGCACGTCCGCGGTGACGCCGCCGCTGGCCACCTTGAGGTCGCCCTTGAACGCAGGGTCGTGGGTCCCGACCCCCTCGGCCTTCAAGATGCCGTCGACGGTCGGCGGGAGCTCCTTCGTGGACAGGCTGATGCGGACCCCGGACGTCTCGTCCAGGGTCGTCTTGGCCGCGGAGAGCACCTCCTCGGGGCTCTGCTCGCTCTCCCGCGCGTCGCTGCTGCACCCGCTGAGCACGAGAGCCGCGGCGAGGGTGCAACCGGTCAAGGTTCGACGCATGAAGGTCATGGTGGTCAGCCTTTCACGTCCCGGCCGGCTGCCGGCCGACGGATGCCGGGTGCACGACGTTCGCCGGTGACGAGACGGTGGTGATGGGCTGCGGGGCAGGAACACCGGAGCCGTCCCGGCGGCCGTTGGCCTCCGGGAGGTCGACCGCCGCTCCGCTCGCCGCGGCTGCCTGCGCAGGCCCGGGCCCGGCCCAGGCGAGCACGAGCGTGTCCTCTCCCTTGAGGAACCGGTGGCACCGCACACCGCCGGTGGCGCGGCCCTTGGCGGGGTACTCCGAGAACGGGGCGACCTTCACCGAGCCCGCCTCCGTGCCCGGGAGGGCCGTGCTCGACCCCGACACGGTCACCACGACCGCGCTGTCGTCGGGCGTGAACGCGGTGAACGACACGACCCGCTGCCCGGCGCCGAGCCGGATGCCCGCGACCCCGCCGCCGCCGCGCCCCTGCGGGCGTACGCCGGTCGCGGAGAAGTGGAGGAGCTGGGCGTCGGAGCTGACGAAGCAGAGCATCTCCTCGCCCGTCCGCAGCTCCACGGCGCCCACGACCGTGTCGCCGTCGGCGAGCCGGATGACCTCCCAGTCGTCGCGGTTGCTGAGGAACTCGGGGTTCACCCGCTTGACCACGCCCTGGGCGGTGCCGAGGGCCAGGCCGGGGGCGTCGGGGTCGAAGCCGGTGAGGGTCAGCACCTGCTCGTCGACCTCGAGCGAGAGGAACTCGCTGACCGGGGCGCCACCCTGCAGGTGGGGCGCGTTGGCGGTCGCGGGGAGGGTCGGCAGGTCGAGGACGTCGAGCTTGACGACCCGGCCGCGGTTCGTGACCGCGCCGACCTGACCCCGGGCGGTGGTGCGCACTGCGGACACGATGACGTCGTGCTTGCTACGGCCACCGCCGCTGCCGGGCTCGTCCAGCCCCGTGGTGCGAGCGAGGAGGCCGGCCGAGGACAGGTAGACCACGCACGGGTCGTCGGCCACCTCGAGTGGAACCGTGGACGTGACCGCCTGACCGGCGGACTCGAGGAGCACGGTGCGCCGCGGGGTGCCGTAGGTCTTGGCCACCTCCGCCAGCTCGTCGGAGACCACCTGCCGCAGCAGCTTCTCGTCGGCGAGGATCGCGTCGAGGTCGGCGATGGTCTGCTCGAGCTCGGTCTTGCGCTTCTCCAGCTCGAGGCGGGAGTACTTGGTGAGCCGGCGCAGCGCCATGTCGAGGATGTAGGTCGCCTGGACGTCGCTGAGCTCGAAGACCTGGATCAGGCGCTCCTTGGCCTCGGCGGCGTTCTCGCTGGACCGGATCAGCTGGATCACCTCGTCGATGTCCAGGATCGCGATCAGCAGACCCTCGACGAGGTGCAGCTCGTCGGCCGCCTTCCCCCGACGGTACGTCGACCGCCTCCGCACGACGTCGTAGCGGTGCCCGAGGTAGACCTCGAGCATCTCCTTGAGGCCGAGGGTGCGCGGCTGGCCGTCGACGAGGGCCACGGCGTTGATGCCGAAGCTGTCCTCCATCGGCGTGAGCTTGTAGAGCTGCTCCAGCAGGGCCTCGGGGTGGAAGCCGTTCTTGACCTCGATCACCAGGCGCAGGCCGTTGGTGTGGTCGGTGAGGTCCTTGACGTCGGAGATGCCCTGGAGCTTCTTGGCCTGGACGAGGGACTTGATCCGCTCGATGACCTTCTCCGGGCCCACGCCGTACGGCAGCTCGTTGACGACGATGCCCTTGCGACGCGGCGTGACGCTCTCCACGCGGGCGGTCGCGCGCATCTTGAACGACCCCCTGCCCGACTCGTAGGCGTCACGGATGCCGTCGAGGCCGACGATCTTTCCGCCGGTGGGCAGGTCGGGCCCGGGGATGAAGCGCATCAGCGCGTCGAGGTCGGCGGCTGGGTTGGAGATCAGGTGACGCAGCGCCTGGACGACCTCCACCAGGTTGTGGGGGGCCATGTTGGTCGCCATGCCGACCGCGATGCCCGAGGCGCCGTTGACGACGAGGTTCGGGATCGCCGCGGGCAGCACCGTCGGCTCGAGCTCCCGGCTGTCGTAGTTCGGCTTGAAGTCGACGGTCTCCTCGTCGATCGAGACCGTCATCGGCATCGCTGCCGGCGCCATCCGGCACTCGGTGTAACGCATGGCGGCCGGGCCGTTGTCGGGGGAGCCGAAGTTGCCGTGGCCGTCGACGAGCGGGACCCGCAGGGACCAGGGCTGCACCATGCGGACCAGGGCGTCGTAGATCGCCCCGTCGCCGTGGGGGTGCAGGCGACCCATGACCTCACCGACGACGCGGGCGCTCTTCACGTGGCCCCGGTCGGGGCGGAGGTTCATCTCGCCCATCGTGTAGAGGATCCGCCGCTGGACAGGCTTGAGCCCGTCCCGCGCGTCGGGCAGTGCCCGGCTGTAGATCACCGAGTAGGCGTACTCGAGGAAGCTGCCTCGCATCTCGTCGCCGACGTCGATGTCGACGATGTGTTCCTCGAAGTCGTCAGAGGGCGGTGCAGGCTTTGTGCGCTTTGCCATTGCGCCATTGTCTCCTGCGGTGTCCGCGCATCGGCGCAGGGGCACGCCGCAGTTGGGCCGGACCCGCTAGATTGCCTTGCGTGAGCGCCCCTGAAACGGCTCCGGCGACAGCTCCGGCCTACCCACGACACTGGGAGGCCGACGTACTCCTGCGCGACGGGCACACCGCTCGGCTGCGGCCCATCTCCGGCGACGACGCGGAGCGGCTGGTCGAGTTCTACGCCCAGGTCTCCGCGGAGTCGAAGTACCTTCGCTTCTTCGCGCCGATGCCGACGCTGTCCGACCGCGACGTGAAGCGGTTCACGCACGTCGACCACAAGGACCGTGTGGCGTTCGTGCTCACGGTCGCGGAGAAGATCATCGCGGTCGGCCGTTTCGACCGGATCGTCGATGCCGAGGGTCACGGGGACGATGCGGAGGTCGCCTTCCTCGTGCAGGACGCCCACCAGGGCCGCGGCATCGCCCAGCTGCTGCTCGAGCACCTGGCCCAGGCCGGGCGGGAGCGGGGCGTGAAGAAGTTCGTGGCCGAGGTGCTCCCCGAGAACCAGCGGATGATCCAGATCTTCCGCGAGGCCGGCTACCAGGTCGCTGGCGGCTTCGAGGACGGTGTCATGCGATTCGAGTTCCCGATCGACTCCACCGACACCTCGATCGGCGTCATGCTCTCGCGCGAGCACCGGGCCGAGGCGGCCTCGATCCAGCGCTTCTTCAACGCCCGCAGCGTCGCGATCATCGGCGCCTCCCGCCGTCAGGACACCGTCGGGCAGACCCTGGTGCACAACCTCGTGCTCGGCGACTACACCGGACGGGTGTACGTCGTGAACCCCGCCGCCGAGGCGGTCTCGGGCATGCCGGCCTACAAGAGCGTCGCCGACATCCCCGACCAGGTCGACGTGGCGATCGTCGCCGTCCCGGCCGACGCGGTGCACGACGTCGTGCTCGACTGCGCGGCCAAGGGGGTGCACGGCCTGATCGTGATCTCTGCCGGCTTCGCCGAGACCGGGGAGGAGGGGCGCGCCCGCCAGCGGCGGCTGGTCAGCCTGGCCCGCAGCTACGGCCTGCGGCTGATCGGGCCCAACGCGCTGGGCATCATCAACACCTCCAGCGACGCCTCGCTCAACGCCTCCTTGTCGACGGTGATGCCGCCGCGCGGCAGGGCAGGGTTCTTCTGCCAGTCCGGCGCCCTCGGCGTGGCGATCCTGGAGAAGGTCGCGCGTCGCGGGCTCGGCCTGTCGACCTTCGTCAGCGCGGGCAACCGGGCCGACGTCTCCGGCAACGACCTGCTCCAGTACTGGGAGGAGGACGCTGCCACCGAGGTCGTCCTGCTCTACCTCGAGTCGATCGGAAACCCCCGCAAGTTCAGCCGGGTCGCGCGACGCGTCTCCCGGCGCAAGCCGGTGATCGCGGTCCGCTCCGGTCGGACCACCCAGGGCGTGCCCATGGGCCACGCGGTCCGCACGATCGTCGCCCCGCAGGCCGCGGTCGACGCGATGTTCCGTCAGGCCGGGGTGATCCAGGTCGACAACCTCGACGAGATGTTCGACGTCGCCCAGCTCGTCGCGCACCAGCCGCTCCCCAAGGGCCGACGGGTGGCGGTCGTCGGCAACTCCGACGCGCTGGGTCTCCTGGCGGCCGACGCCGCCGCGGCGGCGGGCCTCGAGGTGTGCAAGTCGGTCGCACTGGGACCCGAGGCGACCGCGGAGGACTTCGAGGAGGCGCTCGACGGCGCGATCGACGACCCGGGGTGCGACGCCGTCGTCGCCGTGTTCATCCCGCCGTTGAACACGACCGGCGTCGAGGTGGCCGACGTGCTCGCGGCGGTGGGGGAGCAGTCCGAGAAGCCGCTCGTCTCCACCTTTCTCGCTACCGAGGGCGTCCCGGAGCTGCTGCGGGTTCCCGACGTCGCCGGAAGCACCGCCGGCAGGGGCTCCGTGCCGTCGTACTCCGCTGTCGAGGCCGCGGTGCGAGCGCTGGCGCGGGTCGTGGAGTACTCCGCCTGGCTGGCGAAGCCCGAGGGTGAGCTCGTGGCCCCTGAGGAGGTCGACGTGACGCGGGCCCGCCGCATGCTGAACCAGATGCTGATCGGCTCGCCGGAGGGCCGGGACCTGACCTTCGAGGAGCTCGGCGAGCTGCTCGACGCCTACGGCGTGAGCCTCTGGCAGCGGATCGAGGTCAGCTCCGAGGACGAGGCCGTCGAGGCCGGGAAGAGTCTCGGCTGGGACGTCGTGCTCAAGGCCACTGCCGAGCACCTGCGCCAGCGTCCCGACCTCGCCCACGTCTGGCGCAACATCGACACCGAGGCGGAGATGCGCGACGCCTGGACGACGATGCACTCGATCATCGACGATCCCGACAAGGCGGGCTTCATCGTGCAGCGTGTCGCCGCCCCCGGCATCCCGGTCGCGATCGGCGGCATGGAGGACCCGCTGTTCGGACCCGTGGTGTCATTCGGCGTCTCCGGGGTCGCCACGGAGCTCCTCGGTGACCGCTCCTACCGGATCCCGCCCATGCATCGCGGCGAGGCGGCGGACATGGTCCGCGAGATCAAGGCGGCGCCGATGCTGTTCGGCTACCGCGGCAGCGAGAAGGTCGACGTGGCCGCGATCGAGCACCTGCTCCTGCGGATCGCGCAGCTCAAGAACGACCTGCCCCAGATGCGCTCGCTCGATCTGAACCTCGTGCTCGTCGGTGCCGGTGGCGCCACCGTGCTCGACGCCAAGGGGCGGGTCGAGCCGATCTCCGATGCCCGGTCCGACTGGTTCGTGCGGCGGCTCAGCGCGCAGGCGGGGGACACGCTGCACGGCTGACCTGGTGGGTGTTCGGTGTCACGCACGGACTCCGTAATTCGTTGGCGGGGATACTGCCTCTTACCGGACAATTTCCGGCTGTGACCACCGACCGCGATCTGACCCCGCTACCCGAAGAGCTCGTCCCGCCCGGCCTCGACCCGCTGGTGAAGCGCATCTTCATCGGCATCGCCTTCTCCGCTCTGGGGAGCGGCCTGACGATGCCGTTCCTCTACGTCTACCTGGCCGAGGTGCGCGGCATCTCCACCCCGACCGTGGGGCTGCTCTTCGCGTGGATGGGTCTCCTCGGCTTCCTCGGGTCGCCCATCGGCGGCACGTTGATCGACCGCTTCGGCCCGCGTCCGGTGATGCTGGTCGGGCTCACCGCGGAGGCTGCCGGCGTCGCCTCGCTGGCATTCGTCGAGAACACCCTGCACGCCTTCGCCGTCGCGTCCTTCATCACGCTCGGCACGGTCGGCCTGTACCCGGCCGCCACGGCGATGCTGACCCGGCTGGTCCCCGAGGGCTCGCGGGAGAAGGTCTACGGCTTCCAGTTCATGCTTCTCAACGCCGGTCTCGGTATCGGTGGTGTGGTCAGCGCGCTGCTGATCCACGTCAACGACCCCGCGTCGTTCGAGCGGCTCTACTTCATCGACGCGCTCTCCTACGTCGCGTACATCGTGGTCATCCTCAGCCTGCCGCGCGGCACCGGTGCGATGAGCCGGGAGACTGCCGAGCAGCAGGTCGGGCCGCAGCCTGGCTGGGGTGTGGTCCTACGCGACAAGACCCTGCTCCGGGTGACGGCGATCTCGATCCTGGTGATCACCTTCGGCTACGCCCAGTTCGAGGCGGGTTTCGCCGCCTACGCGGTGGGTGTGGCGGACATCCCTGCGCGGGCGCTCGGCTGGGCGTTCGGCGCCAACACCGCCGCCATCGTCGTGGGGCAGCTGGTGACCCTGCGGTTGATCAAGGGTCGTCGTCGCACCTCCATGCTGGCGCTGTGCGCGCTGGTCTGGTCGGCTTCGTGGGCCGTGATCGCCACCTCGGACGCGGTCGACGGCTGGGTGGCTGTGCTCCTGATCGTCGTCGGCATGGGCATGTTCGGTCTCGGCGAGACGCTGTGGGCACCGGTTGCGCCGGCGATCATCAACGACCTCGCCGCCGAGGAGCTCCGCGGCCGCTACAACGCGCTGCAGGGCATGACCTGGACCGTGGCGATGATCATCGGCCCGGCGCTGAGCGGCATGCTGATCGGCAACGACCTCGCGCACCTGTGGGTCGCGTGCACGGTCGGAGGCACGGCCGCGGCCGCGCTGCTCTTCCTCCGCCTGCGGCGGCACCTGTCCCCGGCGCAGGACGGGCTGGAGCCCGAGGTCGTCCTTGCGGCCTGATCCGGCCGGGCTGCATGAAAGACTGGGCAGCATGCCTGACAGCTACGCAGATCTTCGCGCCGCCATCGAGAAGTCCGGGTACTACCCGGACGTGGTGGCCGACTCGGTGAACGCCGCCGTGGCGGGTGAGCGTGTGGTCTCCTACCTCGTGCATCACGAGCCGACCATCGACCGTGACGAGGTGCGCCGCCACATCACGGTGGTCGTGCTCACCCCGACCCGGCTGCTCGTCGCTCACACCGACGAGCACGAGCCGGACGACCTGCTGCCCGCGCCGTACACCTCGACCTCCACCGAGGCGGTCATGCTCTCCACGGTCCGCTCGGTCGTGGTGAACCGGATGGTCGCCAACCCCGCGTCCTACGTGGGCAAGCCCGTGCCTCCGCCCGGGGCGAACGAGGTCGTGCTGACCATCGGCTGGGGCGGCGTGGGTCGCGTGGACCTCGAGCCTGCAGCGTGCAGCGACCCGCAGTGCGACGCCGACCACGGCTACACCGGCGTGATCGCCTCCGACGACTTCTCGATCCGGGTCAGCGCCGCCGCCGACGGCGTCGACGCGGTAGCCCACGTGCTCGACTTCGCCGAGGCGCTCTCGGCGAGCACCGCCGGCACCTCGCACCAGTGACGGGCGCGGCGTTCGTCCCCCCGGCGTACCACGACCGGTCGCTGGGGGACGTCCTCCCGTCGGTCGCCAAGGCCCTCGGCGTCGAGGCCGGGCTCGGTGCCACGTCGCTGGTCCTGCCCGAGGCGCAGCGGTACGTGGTCTTCCTGGTCGACGGACTCGGCTACGAGCTGCTGTGCGAGCACCCCGACGAGGCGCCCTTCCTGCACTCGCTGCTCGGCCGGCAGGCGCCTGCGACGGTCGGGGTGCCCTCGACCACTGCCACCAGCCTGACCTCGCTGGGCACCGCGCTGACACCCGGCATGCACGGCATCGTCGGCTACACCTCCAGGATCCCGGGCAGCGACCGGCTGCTCAACGCCCTGCTGTGGGACGCCGACGTCGAGCCGCGGGAGTGGCAGCCGCACACGACGGCCTTCGCGCGCCTCGCGGCATCGGGCGTTCACACGACGGTGGTGAACAAGCGTGACTTCGCCGGCTCGGGGCTGACCGTCGCAGGCACCCGTGGTGCAGAGTTCGTCGGCGCGGACAAGGTCGGCGAGCGTCTCGCCGCGGTGGTCGAGGCGTCCTCCGGATCGCCCTCGCTGACCTACATGTACGACGGCGACCTCGACTGGACCGGGCACGCCTACGGGGTGAGGTCCCTGCAGTGGAAGCAGGAGCTGGCGATGATCGATGCGGCGGCTGAGCAGCTGCGCGAGTCGCTGCCCTCCGACGTACGCATCGTCGTCGTGGCCGACCACGGCATGGTGGACTCACCTCCGGAGTCGCGCATCGACGTCGACGACCATCCCGAGCTTCGCGAGGGCGTCGCGCTCTTCGGTGGCGAGGCCCGCTTCCGCCAGCTGTACTGCCGAGGCGGCGCGGTCGACGACGTGGTCGCGACCTGGCGGGAGGTGCTGGGGGAGCGCGCCGAGGTGCTCACCCGTGACGAGGCGCTGAGACTCGGCTGGTTCGGCGAGCTGTCCTCCGACGTACGCCCGCGCATCGGTGACGTGCTGGTCGCCTGCCGTGACGACTACGCCGTGCTGAGCCGCTCCGCGTTCCCGATCGAGACCAAGCTCGTGGGGCTGCACGGCTCGTTGACGTCGGCGGAGATGTTGATCCCGATTCTCGTTGCCTGACGTGGCATGATGCTCGCCCGTGGCTGAACTCCAATTCTTCACCGGCACGATGGACTCTGGTAAGTCCACCCTCGCCCTCCAGACGAACCACAACCACGCAGTTCGTGGCCGGATGGGCAGGATCTTCACCACGCGCGACCGCGCCGGTGCGGCCACGTTGTCGAGCCGGCTCGGGCTCACCCACGAGGCCCGGGAGGTCGAGGACGACTTCGACTTCTGGAACTACGTCGTGCACTCGCTGACCCACGGCGCGCGGATCGACTACCTGATCTGTGACGAGGCGCAGTTCTACACCCGCGAGCAGATCGAGCAGCTCGCACGGATCGTCGACGAGCTCCAGATCGACGTCTTCGCCTTCGGCATCCTCACCGACTTCCGCTCCCAGATGTTCCCGGGCTCGGCCCGGCTCGTCGAGCTCGCCGACCGGATGCAGGTGCTCCAGGTCGAGGCCCTGTGCTGGTGCGGCAAGCGGGCCACGCACAACGCCCGCACGGAGAACGGCGTGATGGTGACCGAGGGAGCGGTGATCGTGGTCGGCGACATCAACGCCGGGGACGAGCCCGATGCCGACGGGCCGATCGTCGGCTACGAGGTGCTCTGCCGTCAGCACCACCGGCGCAAGCTCACCGCCGCCCGCGCCAAGGCGGTGTCCATGGTCCCCGACCCGCTTCCGTTCGACTGAGAGGGGCTCCAGTGCCGCACACCCCGCTGATCACGCCACGGCGCCTCGCCCTTCTCGAGGAACCGGTGGTGCTGCTCGACGTCCGCTGGCAGCTCGGCGGCCCGCACGGACACGAGGAGTTCCTGCGTGGGCACATTCCGGGAGCGTCCTACGTCGACCTCGACACCGACCTCGCCGACCCCCCGGGTCTCGGCGGCCGGCACCCGCTCCCGGACGTGGCACGCTTCGAGGCCGCGATGCGCCGATGCGGCGTGCGGACCGGCGTCCCGGTCGTGGTGTACGACGCGGTGGCGGGAACGTCCGCGGCGCGGTGCTGGTGGTTGCTGCGCTTCCACGGTCACCGGCAGGTCAAGGTGCTCGACGGCGGCTGGCAGGCGTGGCTCGAGGACGTCGGGCAGATCGAGGAGGGGCCGACCGAGGTCGCGGCGGGCGACTTCACCGCACGCCCCGGTGCCATGCCGGTTCTCGATGCGGACGGCGCGGCCCGCGTCGCTCGCGAGGGCGCGCTCGTGGACGCACGGGCGCCGGAGCGCTTCCGTGGCGAGGTGGAGCCGGTCGACCCCGTGGCCGGCCACATCCCGGGCGCGGTCAACGTCCCGACCGCTGCGAACCTGGAGGCGTCGGGCGGCCGGTTCAAGCAGGCGGCGTCGCTCACGGCCGTCTACGAGCACGCCGGCGTCCGCCCGGGCCGCGAGGTCGGGGTCTACTGCGGCTCGGGCGTGACCGCAGCCCACGACGTGCTGGCACTGGAGGCGCTCGGTCTCGACGCGGCGCTCTACCCCGGGTCGTGGAGCGAGTGGGTGCGCAGCGGCGACCGACCGGTCGCCACCGGTCCGTGACCTCCGGGCCCAGGCCGTGACCTTCTGCCGCCTGGCGTCGTTGTACTTGGCGCGCGAGGTCGGGCGGTCGGTGAGATCAGGGGTACCGATCCCCGACCTCGCCTTCTCAGGGCAGCGGTCTGTGCCGGTTCCTCACCAGTGGACGCCCTTGAGCAGGCGGGCGAGGAACATCTGCTCCGACGTCGGAGTGGTCTCCGCCTCGTCCCCCTTCGCGGCCGCGGAGTCCGGGAAGACCTGGTAGGCCATGTGCAGCACCCGGAACGTCGTCTTGGGCGCCAGCGTGTGGGCCACGGCTCCCAGCGTGCCGAGCGCGGTGTTGACCTCGTGCGGCCGCTCCAGCATCGCCGTCAGGACCATGTCGGCCGCCTGCGCGGGGGTGATCGTGGGGAACGCGTCGTAGATCTTCGTCGGGGCGATCATCGGCGTCTTCACCAGCGGCATGTGGATCGTGGTGAAGCCCACGCCGTCGCCGAACACCTCGGAGCTGACCACGTTGCTCCAGGCGTCGAGCGCGGCCTTCGAGGCGACGTAGGCGCTGAAGCGGGGCGGGCTCGTCTGCACTCCGATGGAGCTGACGTTGACGACGTGCCCGTGACCCTGGGCGCGCATCTTCTCCATCAGGCCCATCACCAGCCGGACCGCGCCGAAGTAGTTGAGCGCCATGGTCCGCTCGAAGTCGTGGAACCGGTCGTGGCTCAGCGCCAGGGACCGCCTGATGGACCGTCCCGCGTTGTTGACGACGAAGTCGATGGTCGCGTGCTCGGCGCACAGCTGCTCGCAGAGGCGGTCGATCGCCTCGAGGTCGGACAGGTCGCAGGCGTAGACGAACGCGGTGCCACCCATGCGCTCGATGTCGGCCCTGGTGTCCTCGAGCTTCTCCTTGCCCCGTGCCACCAGGAGGGGGACGCCGCCGGCCTGGGCCACCTTCAACGCTGTGGAGCGGCCGATGCCGGAGGAGGCGCCCGTGATCACGACAGTCTTGCCACCGAGGGCCTTGCGCGCAGCCTCGTTGCGGGCGGTGTCCTCGTCGAGGTGGTCCTCCCAGTAGCTCCACAGCGCCGGCGCGTAGCTGTCGAGGTCGGGGCAGGAGATGCCGGAGCCGCGCAGCGCCTTGAGGGTACGACGGGCGGCGAAATGGCTCGGGAAGGAGACGTGGCCGAGGACCTCCGGCGGGATGCCGAGCCTCCCGACGGTCTCGCGGAGGGCGAGCTGCACCGGGCCGAGCTGGAGCGCCTTGGGCAGCAGCCCGGCGGGCAGCAGGCCGGCCGGGAGGAGGCCGGTGAGCCGGCGGTCGACCGGCACGGTGAACCGAGGCGCCTTGGCGGCGGTCGCGAAGGCGTTGACGACGTCGACCGTCGCCTGCGGCTCGGGGTTCACCAGGTGGAAGGCCTGCCCGTCGAGCCCTGGCCGGTGCGCGATGTGGTCCATCGCCGAGGCTACGTAGTCGACGGGGACGACGTTGGTGTCGCCGAGGTCGACCCCGAGGACGGGGAGCCACTGGGGGAGCGTGTCTCGGAGCCGCTTGAACAGCGGGAAGAAGTAGTAGGGGCCGTCGACCTTGTCCATGGCCCCGGTCTCGGAGTGTCCGACCACGACCGCGGGACGGTACACACGCCAGGGGACCCGTGACTCCTCGCGCACGATGCGCTCGGACTCGAACTTCGTGCGGTGGTAGGCGGAGGGCAGGCCCTGGCCCTCGTCGAACATCGCCTCGTCGAAGACTCCCTGGTAGTCGCCCGCGACCGCCACCGACGAGACGTGGTGGAAGGTCCCGGCGTCGAGAGCGGCGGCGAGCTCGAGGGCGGAGCGGGTGCCGCCGACGTTGAGCTCCTCGTTGCGCTCGTCCGAGGCGGTCATGTCGTAGAGGGCGGCCACGTGGAAGAAGTGCTCGACCTGCCCCTTGTGCTCTGCCAGCCAGTCCTCGGGGACCCCGAGCATGGGGCTCCCCAGGTCGCCGGGCACCACACTGACCCGCTGGGCGGCGCCCCAGCCACGGATCAGGGCTTCCACCCGGTCCCGTGAGCTCGGCCGGACGAGGAGCGAGATCTCGCCCTCACGGTTGGCGAGGAGCTCCTGGACGAGATGGCGTCCGATGAAGCCGGTGGCGCCGGTGACGAAGTAGGTCATCTGCCGTCTCCGCAGTCAGTGGTCGAAGGTTGCCCGGCAGCCTAGCGCTCGACCTACTCGGAGCGCCCGCCGCCGAACATGATCTCGTCCCAGCTGGGTACCGAGGCGCGCCGGCCCTTGCGCCCGGTCTTCTTCGGCGCCGGCTCTGCGGCCTCCGTCTCCGGGGTGTCGGCCTGCTCCTCGGTCTGCTCGGGCTCGTCGCTCTCGACCGGCTCCTGCGCCTGCGGGGGTGCCTCCTGCTGTGCGCCCCGGGGCCGGTCGCTGGCCTGTGTGGCCATCCAGTCGGCGTCCCCGGCCGCGGCGAGCTCTTCGGCCCTGGCCGGCGTACCGATGCGGAGGTCCCGCGCGGTCTGGGTGAGGTCCACGGTCCTCTCGTCGCGGCTGCCTTGCAGCTCGTCCTCGGAGCCGTCGCCGGTGACCAGCTCGATGGCGTCGTCACCGAGGGGCAGCTCCTGATCGCGTCCCACGGCGGAGAGTCGGCGAGCGGTGGGAGCACCGGGTGCAGGCTGTGCAGGGGCGCGGACGGGCTGCTCGCCCACGAGCCACCGTGCCTCGTCGTCCTCGGCCACCACGTAGCGGCCTTGGACGTCGAAGATGAACTCCGCTCGTCGGTCACGCTCGGCCGCCTGGAAGCTGGCGACGAGGGTCCACCGGCCGTCCTCGCGGCGCCACGAGTCCCAGTCGACCGACGTCGGGTCCATGTTCTTCGAGCGCAGGTGCTCGGTCACGGCGTCGCCGAGGATGCGGGCGGGTCCCTCGCCGGCCCTACGGCGGATCGACGCCCGCTGGGCCCGGTCGGCGATGTGGGCGCGCTCGGCGAGGACCGGACCGGCGTAGGTCATGATCCGGTCGACCGTCGTCTGGGCTGCCTCGGCCACGGTCTCGGGGCTCTCCCCGGCGCGGATCCTGGCCTGGATGTCCCGGGGCCGCAGTGCGCTGTCCATTCGAATCTCCAACTGGCCGAGTCGTGCGAGGTCACCGCGGAGAGCGGCCCGGAGCTTCGCGTCCGCAGGAAGGGTGAACTTCACACCCGAGTCACTGACGAGGACGAGCTTCGACTTGTCCTCGGTCAGCCCCACGAGCGTGAGGTCCTGCATGACGGGATGCTCCTGAATCTGGTCGTGTTGTCCGCCTGAGCCTACTTCAGGCGGGGGACGCTGAGGCGCAGTCGGCGCGCGGGTCGCTAACCTCGCCGGGTGCAATCTTCGGTCGACGGTCCCGGTGCCCTGCTCGTCGTTCTCGACCTGACCGGAATCTTCGTCTTCGCGATCTCCGGTGGCCTCGTCGGGGTGCGCAAGGAGCTCGACCTCTTCGGTGTCCTCGTGCTCGCGGGTGCGACGGGCCTCGGCGGCGGTTTCATGCGCGACGTCCTGATCGGCGCGGTCCCGCCGGCGGCGCTCTCGGACTGGAGGTACCTCATGGTCCCGGTCGTGGCCGGGCTGGTCACCTTCTGGTTCCATCCCGTCCTCGGCCGCATGGAGCGACTGGTCACCGTGTTCGACGCCGCGGGGCTCGGCCTGTTCTGCGTGGTGGGTGCGCTCAAGGCGCTGGACTACGGGCTGGGGCCCGTCCCTGCGGTCCTGATGGGGACGCTGACGGCGGTGGGTGGCGGTGTCGTCCGTGATCTCCTCGCCGGCACGGGTGCCGGTGGTCCTGCGCAGTGAGCTGTACGCAACCCCGGCCATGGTGGGCGCGTCGGTGGCGGTGCTCGGGGACGCGTCCGCGCTGGCGACCTGGGTCTATGCGATCCCGGCGGCCGCGCTCTGCACCGCCTGGCGGCTGGTCGCGTGGTGGCGGGACTGGCACGCGCCCCGGGCGCTTGGGTCGGCCAGCACCTGAGCCCCGCGGTCCCTGACCATGGCCCGGTGGCATGTCAGGGCGACAGGCCGCCTACCACGACCACGGCATACTCGAAGGCGTGACGTCGCCCGTGGTGCACGAGGTCCGAAGCCGGCTCGGTGAGCGGCTCTTCGCCCGCGTCGCAGGGCCGGAGGGCCCGGCGCGACGCGAGCGCATACACGGCACTCCCGGGCCGCGCTGGTTCCCGGAGGGTGCCGCGATCCGGCAGGTCCACGGTGACGCGTCGATGTTCGTCGGCGGCGTGCGCGCACTTCTGCTTCAGTCCCTGCACCCCTTGGCGATGGCAGGCGTGGCCGCCCACTCCGGCTACAAGGGCGACCCGTGGGGGAGGCTCCAGCGCACCAGCCACTTCCTGGCGGTCACCACGTTCGGCCCCGCCGCTGACGCGGAGGCCATGGTCCGCCGGATCCGAGCAGTCCACGAGAGGGTGCGGGGTACGGCGCCCGACGGGAGGCCGTACGCCGCCTCCGACCCGCACCTGCTGCGCTGGGTGCACGTCGCCGAGATAGACAGCTTCCTCACGGCACACCAGCGGTTCGGGCACAAGCCCCTCGATGCCGAGGGGCGGGACCGCTACGTCGCGGAGACCGGCTCGGGTCGCCGAGGCGCTCGGCGCGGTCGACCCGCCGCGCAGCGAGGGCGAGCTGCGGCAGCAGATCGCGGAGTACCGGCCAGAGCTCGAGGCCACCCGGGCAGCCCGCGAGGCGGCCCGGTTCATCCTGCTGACGCCGCCCCTGCCGCCACTTGCCCGTCCGCCGTACGCCGCCATCGCCGCGGCGGCGGTCGCGCTGCTGCCGAGGTGGGCGCGCGACCACCTCGCACTCCCGTGGTTCCCGCCGGTCGAGGCGCTGCTGGTCCGCCCCGCAGGAGCGGCGGTCACTCGGACGATCCGCTGGGCTCTGGCCCCGCCTGAGTAGTCGGCTCGCGAGGGTGGCCGGCCGCTGGCGCGCTACCTCGGAGAGACGCTGCCGGCCTGACCTCGCCCGGCCGGGGTGAACCAGGAGGCGAGCGCGAGCAGCGCGCCGGCTCCGGCGGCGAGCACGGGGACCCAGAAGCTGACCGAGGCGCCGTGACGGTCGACGACCGCTCCGACCAGGGCCGCCCCGGGCGCGACACCGACGGCGACGCCCGTGGTCGCGATCGAGATCCCCTCGGTGAGCCGCCGCGCCGGCACGGTCTCCTCGATCCAGGCCACGATCGCGATCAGGGTCGGGGCGATCGTGCAGCCCGCGACGAACATCACCGCGGCCAGGAGGGCGAATCCGCCGACGAAGGGCAGCGGCAGCAGGGCCACGGCGAGCGCGACCGTTCCCCAGCGAAAGCGCGTGGCGTTGCTGGAGCGCAGGGGGAGCATGCCGGACACGAAGCCGGCGAGCAGGCTGCCCAGCGCGAACAGCGCCAGGACCGGACCGGAGGCGGCCTGCGAGCCGAGCTCCTCGGAGAACGCCACTGTGCCGACCTCGAGCCCGCCGAAGACCGCGCCCAGAGCGATGCCGGCGAGGACGAGTGGCCCGAGGACGCCCCAGCCCATCGGGACACGTGGGTGGTGACGGTCGGAGTCCGTGTGGACCGGGGCTCGGTGGAACGCTGTGCCGCGAGGGCGAGCGTTCCGAGCAACCCGGCCACGATCGCCGCGCCGAGCCCGGCCAGGGGATGGACCGCTGTGGCGAGCGTCGTCACCAGGATCGGCCCGAGGACGAAGACCGCCTCGTCGACCACGGCCTCCAGGGCGAAGGCGGTCTGCAGCTGTCGCTTGTCCGAGAGGCTGTGGGACCAGCGCGCCCTGACGCACGAGCCGATCTGGGGCTGTGCGGCACCTCCGACCGCCGCGAGGAGGTGGGGGAGGGGTGAGGGCCAGCCGGCCTCGACGGCCCACATCATCAGGCTCAGGCCCACTGTGGAGACCAGGATCGTCCACGGCAGGACCCTGCTCTGGCCAAGTCGGTCGGCCATCCGTCCCTGCACGATGGCGAACACCGCGTTGCCGACCAGGTAGGCGGCGGCGACCGAGCCGGCCAGACGGTAGGAGCCGGTGCTCGTCGACACCAGGATGACGATGCCGAGGCTGAGCATCGAGATCGGCAGGCGCGCGACGAGGCCGGTGAGGGAGAACGCCAGGGCGCCCGGGACTGCGAGCACCCGGCGATAGGGAGTGAGCATTGGAGCGCAATCCTAAGATGTCCGCATGCACCCTGACGTGGCGCCGTACGACGCCCTCATGCTGGTCTCCTTCGGTGGTCCCGAGAAGCCCGAGGACGTCGTCCCCTTCCTGGAGAACGTGACTCGTGGCCGGGGCATCCCGCGTGAGCGTCTCGAGGAGGTGGGCGAGCACTACTACCTCTTCGGGGGACGCAGCCCGATCAACGACCAGAACCGTGAGTTCCTGGCCGCGATGAGGGAGGACCTGGCCTCGGCCGGCATCGACATCCCCGTCTACTGGGGCAACCGCAACTGGGACCCGTACCTGACCGACACGATCCGTCAGATGGCCGAGGACGGCGTACGACGGGCGGCGTGCCTCGTGACGAGCGCGTACTCGTCGTACTCCGGATGCCGCCAGTACCGCGAGAACCTTGCCGACGCCGTCGCCACGGTCGGCGAGGGCGCCCCGAGGCTGGACCGGCTGCGCCACTACTTCAACCACCCCGGCTTCGTGGAGCCGATGGTCGACGCCACGCTCTCGGCCCTGGCCGAGCTCGACGAGGCCGTCCGCCACGACGCGCACATCGTCTTCGTGACCCACTCGATCCCGCTGTCGATGAACGACGCGAGCGGACCCGAGGGCAGGGCCTACGTGACCCAGCACCTGAGCGTCGCCGAGGCGATCGGTGAGCGGGTCCGGCAGGAGACCGGCCACCGGTACTCCGCGCGAGCTCGTGTACTGCTCCCGGTCCGGTGCGCCGCACATCCCCTGGCTCGAACCGGACATCAACGACCACCTCGAGGAGGTCGCCCGCAGAGGTGCGCGCGGTGTCGTGGTCGTCCCGATCGGCTTCGTCTCCGACCACATGGAGGTGGTCTACGACCTCGACACCGAGGCACGGGTGACGGCGGAGAAGCTCGGGCTCGGCTTCGCACGTGCTGCCACCGCCGGGGTCGACCCACGGTTCGTGGCCCTGGCGCGGGACCTGCTGCTCGAGCGCGCGGCGATCGAACGAGGCGAGGAGGTTGCCCGGGCGACGGTCGGGAGCCTCGAGGCGTCGTGGGACGTCTGCCCGCGCGGCTGCTGCGCGAACGCGCGCGGGTCCGAGGCCGGCGCTCTGCGGTGAGGACTGAGCCGTGAGTGACCCGGGGAGTGAGCGGGTGCGTGACCGGGAGACCGACGAGGACCTGCTCGAGCTGGCCCGCGCCGTCGCCGAGGAGGCGGCCGTCCTGGTCAGGCAGCGTCGACGCGCCGGAGTCGAGGTCACGGAGACCAAGTCGAGCCCGGTGGACGTCGTGACGGAGGCCGACCGGGCCGCGGAGCAGCTGATCTACACCCGGCTGACGCGGGCCCGGCCAGGTGACGGCTTCCTCGGCGAGGAGGGCAGCTCTGCCGAGTCCACGACGGGTGTCACGTGGGTCGTCGACCCGATCGACGGGACGGTCAACTTCCTCTACGGCATCCCTCAGTACGCCGTCTCGATCGCGGCCCGCCGCGACGGCGAGGTCGTGGCCGGTGTGGTCGTGAACGTCGTCGACCGGCGAGGTCTTCGCCGCGACCCGAGGCGGTGGCGCCACCGTCGACGGCCGCCCGTTACGGGTGCGCGGCGTCGTGCCCCTCGAGCAGCGCCTGGTCGCCACGGGCTTCAGCTACGTCGCCGAGGTGCGCGCGCTCCAGGCCGCCGCTGTGGCGCGGATGCTCGCCACCGTGCGCGACATCCGGCGGCTGGGCTCCGCGGCGCTCGACCTCTGCGCGCGTGGCCGCCGGGCGGTTCGACGGGTTCGTCGAGGAGGGTCTCAACCCCTGGGACATGGCTGCCGGAGGCCTGGTGGCGACGGAGGCCGGGGCCCGGCTCGAGACCCGGCTCGGGGTGGGCGGCATCATGTGTCGTCGCCGGACCCGCCGCGGGCTTCGAGGATTTCCTCACACTCGTCGAGGATGCGGGTTCTTCGCCGCGGATGGGGAATAGAGGGCCCCGGGCTGTAGTTGTTTCGCTGCACACCCGGGAATCGCGTGTGACACTCACGACACGTGCGGAATGGGCGTGCAAGGGCCGAACGGTTTGGTGCACAATCCGCTCGACTTGATCGCCCGCAGAACTCGAGCATGACACCCCGGACCCCCAGGGGGCAGGAGACGAAGATGGCCACCGATTACGACGCACCGCGTAAGACAGACGAAGAGCAGGGCGAAGAGAGCCTCGAGGAGCTGAAGGCTCGTCGCCACGACAAGAACTCCGGCAAGGTCGACGAGGACGAGGCGGAAGCCGCTGAGTCCTTCGAGCTCCCCGGCGCCGACCTCTCACACGAGGAGCTGGCGGTCGAGGTCAAGCCTCGCCAGGAGGACGAGTTCACCTGCATGAGCTGCTTCCTGGTACACCACCGCAGCCAGCTCGCAGACGCCAAGCGCATGATCTGCCGCGACTGCGCCTGAGGCTCGGCGCTCCGGAGACGACGAAGGCCGGCCCCCCGTGAGGGGCCGGCCTTTTCGCTTGCCGTCGGTCGCCCGGCGTCAGGAGCTTGCCGACTGGAGGTTCGCCGGTAGATGACCGGTGGACTTGCGGTAGTAGCTCGCTGCCTTCCGTGACGCCAGCATCCGGGCCACGCCGATGGTGAGACCGCTGACCATCGCCCAGGCCAGTGCCTCGCCGATCGAGACGTCCGGGTCGGCAGGGTTCTCCGGCGGCTCCTTGCCGGTCGCGACCTTCCACGAGGTCGTCATCGCCTTGCGCGCGGCGATGCCCGCACCGACGGTCGAGGCAAGCGCCATCACGCTCCAGACCTTCGAGCCCGAGGCCATAGGGTTCCTCCTGTGTAGGGATCGTCGTGCCCATTTGCTCGGCCAGTCTGCCACTCGGGCCTCCCGGACGTGTCGCTCCGGGCAACCGGGCAGATGCCGGCGCAGCATGGGCACATGGCGATCGATCTTGCTTGTCCTGGCTGCGGTACCCAGATGTACGCCGAGCAGGCGCACAACCGCTGTCCGAACTGTCTCTACTACGAGCCCTGCTGTGACGGGGCGCCGCAGCCCTACTGCACGCCCGCGGCCGCCAGCGCGCCGGCCAGCTCCTCGGGTCGCCGCGTCGAGACGAGCCAGTAGGGCACCGGGTCGGTCGGGTCGACGACCTCGACGCGCACCGAGCGCTTCAGGTAGGGGCGCAGCAGCAGGTAGGCGTGCGCGTTCGCGTCACGCCCGGCGACGAGGCGGGTCGTGTCCTTGTCGAGGGGTGTCGGCGTCGCCAGCATCGACACCGGGATGTGCGCCCGTCCGGCGTGCAGCACACCACCCTCGACGCGGATCCGCGCCGAGCCGTAGCCGAGGAAGAGCGCGACCACCGCGCCGGCCAGGACGGCCGTGGCGGTCCACGCGGCGGCGGCCGGCAGCGCCACGATGAACGCGAGCCACACGCTGGCGAGGAACATGATCGCCTGGACCCACCAGCGAAGTGGCACGCGCAGTCGCTCGTCGTACAGCACGCTCGTCTCGGAACTCACGCCGGTCACTCGCTCACTCGTCCACTGGGTCGGGGCAGGGTTGTCGGGGACAAGCCTGCCACCGAAGCCTCGCCGGTCTGCAGATAGGGTCTGCCACCATGCACGGCAACCAGGGAAGCGTGGAGATCTTGATCCGCCGACTCGACGCGGGAGTCCCGCTGCCGTCGTACGCACACCCAGGTGACGCCGGCGCGGACCTCACCACCACCGTGGACGTCGATCTTGCCCCCGGGGAGCGGGCGATGGTGCCCACCGGAGTGAGCGTCGCCCTGCCCGACGGGTACGTCGCACTCGTCCACCCGCGATCGGGCCTCGCCGCTCGCTGCGGGATCTCGATCGTGAACGCGCCGGGGACCGTCGACGCCGGTTACCGCGGTGAGGTCAAGGTGATGCTGATCAACCTCGACCCGGCCGAGCCGGTGACTCTGCGCCGCGGCGACCGCATCGCGCAGCTCGTGGTCCAGCGTGTCGAGCGGGCCCGTTTCGTCGAGGTGGAGCGGCTGCCGGGATCCGACCGTGGCGACGGGGGCTACGGTTCTACCGGAGGTTTCGACAGCAACGCGTCCCGGGCGCTCGAGGAGAAGCAGTGAAGTTCCGACGCAACAAGTCCGAGCAGGTCGAGGCGACCGAGGCCGCCGACGGGACCGAGGTGGCCGACGCGACCGAGGCCGACGTCGCATCGTCGCCCGAGGTCGAGCCGGCTCCCGGGCCCGCCACGGGGACCGAGCGTGCGGCGGGTCCTTGGGACGCCTCCGAGGTGGCCCTCGACGAGGACGACCCCACCCGCGTCGACCTCGGCGGCCTGGTGGTCAAGGGAACTCCCGGGCTCGAGCTGCGCATCCAGGTCGACGAGGCGAGCCAGCAGGTCGCGGCGGTGCTCCTCGTGGGTCCCGAAGGGGCGGTCGAGCTGCGGCCGTTCGCAGCTCCCCGCAACGGCGACATCTGGTCCGACATCCGCAGGCAGATCGCCGCGGAGACCGCCCGCCGTGGCGGCACCGCGACCGAGGCCGAGGGCCCTCACGGCACCGAGCTGCACGTCGCGATGCCGGCCACGACGCCAGACGGGCAGGCGGCGACGCAGCCCTCACGCGTGCTCGGGATCTCCGGCCCCCGCTGGCTGCTGCGTGCGACGTTCCTCGGTCGCCCCGCCGTTTCACCCTCGGAGGACGGTGACCTCGAGCGCGCGCTCGGCGACGTGGTCGTGGTCCGCGGCAACGCCCCGATGGCCCCGGGCGAGCCGCTTCCCCTGGTGATGCCCAGCAACGCCCGCCCGGTCTCGGGCGAGGACGTCTGAGTCGCTGGCTACGCTGGAGTCATGTCGCAAGTCAAGGGCCGGGTACGCCGCTCTCTTTCCCGCTGGGCGAGTACGGCCGACCTCGAGGCCAAGCAGCTGCGCAGTGACACCGAGAGAGCCGGTTGCTGCGCGATCGCAGATGCGACCGAGCGCGAGTACGTCGAGCTCCAGGGCAGCCTGCGCACCGTGACCCTCCGTCCACGTGGCGGTGTGCCCGCCCTCGAGGCCGAGCTCTACGACGGCTCCGGTGTCATCACCGTGGTCTGGCTCGGCCGCCGCCGGATCGCCGGGGTCGAGCCCGGCCGCAACATCCGCGTCGAGGGCCGGATCGGCCGTCATGACTCCACGCGCGTCATGTACAACCCGCGCTACGAGCTGAGGTGCTGACCCCGTGACCCCGCCTGCGACCCAGCAGACCGTCGAGGCGGTGGTTCGCGCACAGCTCTCTCACGCGCTCGGTGGGCGCCGCGGCATGCTGGAGGCCGCCGTACCCACGATCCTCTTCACGGTGTCGTTCCTCTCGACCAAGGATCTCCAGCGCTCACTGGTCGTGAGCGTCGCCGCGGCACTGCTGCTGCTCGTGGTCCGCCTCGTGCAGCGGTCCAGTGTCCAGTACGTCCTCAACAGCATCTTCGGCATCGGGATCGGCGCGTTCTTCGCCTGGCGCAGCGCTCAGGGCGGCGGCGACGAGAACGACCAGGCGCTGGCGTACTTCCTGCCCGGGATCATCTACAACGCGGCTTACGCGGTGCTCATCTCCCTGTCCATCATCGTCCGGTGGCCACTCGTGGGCTTCATGGTCGGGAGCGTCGCGGGGGATCCCACCGCCTGGCGCCGCGACCGGCAGATCGTGCGGCTGTGCAGCCACCTCAGCTGGCTTCTGGTGCTGCCCTGCGTGGTGCGGGTCGCCGTCCAGCTACCCCTCTACCTCGCCGGGAAGAGCGCAGGCATCGAGGCCGACGCCGCGGTGGCTGCCCTGGGGTTCTCGAAGATCCTCATGGGCTGGCCGCTCCAGCTCGCTGCGCTCGCCGCGATGGTCTGGATCCTGGCGCGGGACCGCACGCCCGTGCTCGGGACCGAGGACGAGACCGCCTAGGGACTGTGCTCCACGGGGGCGAGGAGCGACTGGAGCTCGGCCTCGGAGTCGGCGGCCGCCACGAACAACAGCTCGTCACCGGTCTCGATCGGCTGCTCCGGGGACGGCGTGTAGACCTGGCCGTCGCGCAGGATGGTCACCAGCGAGCAGTTCTCCGGCCACGGGATGAGACCGGTGGGCTTGCCGATGTAGGGCGAGTCCTCCGGGAGGGTCATCTCCACGAGGTTGGCGTTGCCCTTGCGGAAGGTGAACAGCCGCACCAGGTCGCCCACGGTCACGGCCTCCTCGACCAGGGCGGACATGATGCGCGGGGTGGAGACGTTGACGTCCACGCCCCATGCCTCGGTGAAGAGCCACTCGTTGTTGGGGTGGTTGACCCGGCCCACGGTCCTCGGCACGCCGAACTCGGTCTTCGCGAGCAGCGAGGTGACGAGGTTCGCCTTGTCGTCACCGGTCGCGGCGATCACCACGTCGCAGTGCTCGAGCCGCGCCTCCTCCAGGGAGGAGAGCTCGCACGAGTCGGCGAGCAGCCACTCCGCCTTGGGCACCCGGTCGGGCTTGATGGACTCGGGGTTCTTGTCGATCAGGAGGACCTTGTGGCCGTTCTGGATCAGCTCACGCGCGATCGAGCGCCCGACCGCTCCGGCTCCGGCAATGGCTACGCGCATCAGTCGGCCTCCGGCCCGTGCTCGAACACTGTGTAGACGCGGTCGGCGTTCTCCTCGCGCATGACCAGGTGCAGGACGTCGCCCTCCTGGATGACGCTCTCACGGGTGGGCAGCATGCCCTCGCCGAGGCGGTCGATCCAGGCGATCCGGCTGCCCGACTGCAGCTGGAAGTCCACCGTCCGCTGTCCGACCCAGGCCTCGGTCGCGCGAAACTGGTCGAGCCGGATCGTGCCCGAGGGATCGCGGAAGTCCGGCTCGGCGCCGGCGGGCAGGATCCGCCGGAGCACCTGGTCGGCGGTCCACTTCACCGTCGCAACCGTGGTGATGCCGAGCCGCTGGTAGACCTCGGCTCGTCCGGGGTCGTAGATGCGTGCGACGACCTGCTGGATCCCGAAGGTCTCGCGGGCCACCCGCGCGGCGATGATGTTGGAGTTGTCACCGCTCGACACGGCGCAGAAGGCGCCGGCCTTCTCGATGTCGGCGCGGTCGAGGACGTCCTGGTCGAAGCCGATCCCGGTCACCTTGGTGCCGTTGAACCCAGGGCCCAGGCGGCGGAACGCATCGGGGTTGCTGTCGATGACCGCGACGGTATGGCCACGGTCCTCGAGACTACGGGCGAGGGTGGAGCCGACGCGGCCGCAGCCCATGATCACAACATGCACGGGCAAAACGCTACACCGCGGAGCACGGGCGGCGCGTCAGGCGGCGGAGTGATCGTGGTTTAGCCTTCATGGCGTGGGTGTTGCCGACGTATCGAAGCGGATTCTTCTCGGGCGCAAACTGCGCAGTACGCAGCTGGGGGAGACGCTGCTTCCCAAGCGGATCGCGCTTCCGGTCTTCGCGAGTGACGCGCTCTCGTCCGTGGCCTACGCTCCCGACGAGATCTTCATCATGCTCTCGGTCGCCGGCGTAGCCGCGTACGCCTGGTCCTGGAAGATCGCGCTGCTCGTCGCACTGGTGATGCTGACCGTCGTGGCGTCGTACCGGCAGAACGTGCACGCCTATCCCAGCGGCGGCGGCGACTACGAGGTGGCCTCGGTCAACCTCGGTCAGAACGCTGGCGTGACCGTGGCCAGCGCCCTCCTGGTGGACTACGTCTTGACGGTCGCGGTGTCGATCTCGTCCGGGGTCCAGAACGCCGCTGCGGCCATCGGCTTCGTCTCGGGTCACGAGGCGCTGGTGGCGAGCATCCTGGTGATCCTGCTGGCGGCGCTGAACCTCCGAGGGGTGCGCGAGTCCGGCGTGTTCTTCGCGGTCCCCACCTACGGCTTCATGGTCGCCATCCTCGGCATGTGCGCCTGGGGTCTCCTGCGGACGCTGACCGGCGACCTCCCCGATGCGGAGAGCGCGAACCTCACCATCATCCCCGAGCCCGGGTACGAGGGCACGATCACGACCGTCGCCCTGGTGGTCCTGCTGGCCCGGGCGTTCTCCTCCGGGTGTGCTGCCCTGACCGGTGTCGAGGCCATCTCCAACGGCGTTCCGGCCTTCCGCAAGCCCAAGAGCCGCAACGCCGCGAGCACCCTGCTCCTGCTCGGCATGATCGCGATCGCGATGATGCTCAGCGTCATCACGCTCGCCCGCGCGATGTCGCTGAAGTACGTCGACCCGCACAACCTCGACCAGCTGCGGGAGCCCGACGGCTCCACCCTGCCGGCGGGCTACGACCAGCACACGGTGATCGCGCAGATCGCCCGCGGGGTCTTCGACAACTTCGATCTTGGGTTCTACTTCGTGATCGCGATGACCGGCATCATCTTGGTGCTGGCCGCGAACACCGCGTTCAACGGCTTCCCCGTGCTCGGCTCCATCCTCGCCAAGGACGGCTTCCTGCCCCGTCAGCTCGCGGCGCGCGGCGACCGCCTGGCCTACAGCAACGGCATCTCGATCCTCGCGTTCATGGCGATCGCGCTGATCGTCGCCTTCGACGCCGAGGTGACCAGGCTGATCCAGCTCTACATCGTCGGGGTCTTCGTCTCGTTCAACCTCAGCCAGCTCGGGATGATCCGGCACTGGACGCGGCACCTGAAGACCGAGACCCAGCCCGCGGAGCGGCGACGGATGATGCGCTCTCGCGCGATCAACACCTTCGGCCTCGGGATGACGGCGGTGGTGCTCGTGGTCGTGCTGCTCACCAAGTTCCTGGCCGGCGCCTGGATCGCGATCCTCGCCATGGGCACCTTCTACCTGATCATGAAGAGCATCCGCCGCCACTACGACAGCGTCGCGTCCGAGCTCGTCGCCGAGGAGACCGACCAGTTCCTGCCGACGCGGGTGCACGCGATCGTCACCGTGTCGAAGCTGCACAAGCCGACGATGCGAGCGCTCGCCTACGCGAAGGCGTCGCGGCCCAACGTGCTCGAGGCGGTGTTCGTCGACACGGATCCGGCAACCACCGCCCAGCTCCTCGAGGAGTGGGACGACAGGCACATCGACGTCCCGCTGAAGGTGCTCTACTCGCCGTACCGGGAGATCATCAAGCCGATCGTCGACTACGCACGCAGCATCCGGAACGCCAACCCACGCGGTGTCGTGGCCGTGTACATCCCGCAGTACGTCGTCGGCCGCTGGTGGGAGCAGGTGCTGCACAACCAGACCGCCCTCCGGCTGAAGACCCGGCTCAACTTCACCCCGGGCGTCATGGTCATCTCCGTTCCCTACCAGCTGCGGTCCTCCCAGCTCGCCAAGGAGCGCGAGGAGCGTCAGCTGCACCAGGTCAAGGCGGGCGACGTGCGACGCGGTCGGACCCGCTGGTGAGGCGGGCCAGTCGCGAGCGGCCGGCCCGCGGACGCTCGCTGGTCGGTGAGCGCTACACGGTCGACGTCGGACCCGTGGCACACGGCGGTCACTGCGTCGCCCGGCACGAGGGCCGCGTCGTCTTCGTCCGGCACACCCTGCCCGGAGAGCGCGTGGTCGCACGCGTCACCGAGGGCGACGAGGGGTCGAAGTTCCTGCGTGCTGACGCGGTGGAGATCCTCTCCGCGTCGGCGGACCGGGTCGAACCGCCCTGCCCCTTCTCGGGCCCGGGCAAGTGCGGCGGTTGCGACTTCCAGCACGTCCGCCTGCCGGCGCAGCGTGAGCTGAAGGCGGCCGTCGTGCGCGAGCAGCTGCAGCGCCTCGCGAAGCTCGACGTCGAGGTCTCGGTGGAGGCGGTGCCCGGGGACGACGAGGGACTCGGCTGGCGCACCCGCGTGCAGTTCGCCGTCGACCGGCAGGGGTACGCCGGCCTCCGCAAGCACCGTTCGCGCGAGGTGGTCCGGATCGACCACTGCCCGATCAGCCACCCCCGCCTTCCGGGCGTGGTCGACCGCGGATGGTCCGACGCCGAGGCGGTCGAGGCGATCGGCTCGAGCACGGGGGAGCAGCTGCTCATCGAGACCACGGCGAAGGACATGTACGTCGAAGGTCCGGAGGTGCTCCACGAGAAGGCCGCTGGCCGGCTCTTCGAGGTCACGGGCTCCGGCTTCTGGCAGGTGCACCCCGGTGCCGCCGAGGCGCTTCTCGCGGCCGTGGTCGAAGGTCTCGACCCGCAGCCGGGCGAGGCCGCCGCCGACCTGTACTCCGGCGTGGGACTGTTCTCGGCCACGCTCGCAGAACGTGTCGGCCCGACCGGCCGGGTCGTCGCCGTCGAGTCGGACGCGACCGCGGTGGAGGACGCCGCACGGAACCTCGCGGACCTGCCCCAGGTCGAGGCCGTGGTCGACCGGGTCGAGCGGGCGCTGCGCCGCGGCACGGTGGGGCAGCAGTGCGACCTGGTCGTGCTCGACCCGCCGCGGGTCGGCGCCAAGCGAGAGGTCGTCGAGGCGGTCGTGGGACTGGCCCCGCGCGCAGTGGCCTACGTCGCCTGCGACCCGGGCGCTCTGGCCCGCGACGTCGCGATCTTCGCCGAGCACGGGTATCACCTGAGCTCGCTGAGGGCCTTCGACATCTTCCCGATGACCCACCACGTGGAGTGCGTCGCCGTGCTCGAGCAGGCCGGCTGAGCTCGCGCGGGTCAGACGCAGCGGCCGGTGCCGGAGTCGACGACCTTTCCGGCGACGGTCCGGTACTGCCAGCCGTACCTGCCCTTGCCCAGCCGAAGTGCGAGCACGCCGAAGTCGCTGTTGAAGCGAGCCACCGACCCAGGCGCCTTCGACCGCCACGGGTAGAGGGTCTTTCCCCCGGCGCCTGAGACGAACGAGGCCATGCCGCTACGGCGCGGGCCGCCCGTGGCGTTCATCCTCCGGAACCGTTCGTAGTCGTGGTCGTGCCCGGCGAGCGCCAGGTCGGTGCGGTGCCGCAACGCGGTCCTCCACAACGGCTTCACGAAGGTGTTCGAGCCGTGCAGCGCTGAGGAGTACCTCGGGTGGTGCATGGTGATGGCGCTGCACCTGCGGGGGTGGTTCCTCATGTTCCGGTCCAGCCACTGGTTCTCCCGCGCGCAGTCGACGAGGTCGCAGTTGGTGTTCAGGGCGTAGACGCGCCATGAGCCGACGTCGAAGGCGTAGTAGCCGGGTGCGCCCGGCTGTTGCCGCTTGAAGTACGTGTAGTAGCCCGAGGCTCCGCTCGTCCTGTACTCGTGGTTGCCGGGGACCGGCCTGGTGAGGGATCTCAGTGCGCCCCAGCTCTTGTCGTAGGACGCACGGTAGGCCGTGAGCGCGCCGGACTCGTACTGCTGGTCGCCGAGCCCGAGGACGCGGCGCGGCTCGAGACGTCGGGCGAGGCGGGCGGTGGCGGCCTGCTGGCAGCTCGTCCGGGTCCTGGCTGCCCCTGGCTCACAGGCGACGTCCCCGACGGCCACCACGGTCGGACCCTTGACCTGCCTGTACCCGGCGGTCGCCTCCGTCCCGGCGACCTCCGGGACGGGCGTGGAGCTGGTGTTGTCACCGCTGCAGGCTGCCCCCGCGAGCAGGGCGAGGGCTGCTGCGCTGACAGCGGCCGTACGGCGCAGGTCCAACGCTCATCGCCTCCGTGTGCTGGCGGACCGCCTCATGACGCTCCACCATGGCAGTGACCACCTCTGCACCCACTATGCCTGACATGTCCAGGGGAGCCGGTGCGCCGGCCGGCGCGCGCGGGTGGGCCCCGCTGGCGAACGTCGCTTGATGTCGTGTATCTTGACATCAAGAGAAATCCGGACCCGGTCGGGCCGAGCCGTTCACTCGTGGGCAATATGGGTACCGACCGACAGCCAGAGGTGAGGAGACGGGCATGCCGAGCCCCAAGAGTGTGGACAGCTTTGGTGCCAAGGGCACGTTGGACGTGGACGGGAAGTCCTACGAGATCTACCGGCTGGCTGCGGTGGCGGGTGAGGGGCTCGACGTCGACTCCCTGCCGTACAGCCTCAAGATCTTGCTGGAGAACCTGCTGCGGACCGAGGACGGTGCGAACATCACCGCCGACGACATCCGGGCGCTCGCCGGCTGGGACGCCGAGGCCGAGCCGAGCAAGGAGATCCAGTTCACGCCCGCGCGCGTGATCATGCAGGACTTCACCGGCGTGCCGTGCGTCGTGGACCTGGCCACCATGCGTGAGGCCATGGCCGAGCTCGGCGGCGACCCGTCGAAGATCAACCCCCTGGCGCCCGCCGAGATGGTGATCGACCACTCCGTGATCGCCGACGTCTTCGGCTCGCCCGAGGCGTTCGAGCGCAACGTGGAGATCGAGTACGAGCGCAACAAGGAGCGCTACCAGTTCCTGCGCTGGGGTCAGGGCGCCTTCGACGACTTCAAGGTCGTGCCGCCGGGCACCGGCATCGTGCACCAGGTCAACATCGAGCACCTCGCCCGCGTGGTCTTCACGCGTGACCAGGACTCCGGCACGCCGGTCGCCTACCCCGACACCTGCGTCGGCACCGACTCCCACACCACCATGGTCAACGGCATCGGGGTCGTCGGCTGGGGTGTCGGCGGGATCGAGGCCGAGGCGGCCATGCTCGGCCAGCCCGTGTCGATGCTCATCCCGCGCGTGGTCGGCTTCAAGCTCTCGGGCGAGCTCCCCGAAGGTGCAACCGCGACCGACCTCGTCCTCACCATCACCGAGATGCTCCGCAAGCACGGTGTGGTCGGCAAGTTCGTAGAGTTCTACGGCTCCGGTGTCTCGGCTCTGCCCCTGGCCAACCGCGCCACGATCGGCAACATGTCCCCGGAGTTCGGCTCCACGATCGCGGTCTTCCCGCTCGACGAGGAGACCCTCAAGTACCTCGAGCTCACCGGTCGCTCCGAGGAGCAGCTCGCGCTGGTCGAGGCCTACGCGAAGGAGCAGGGCCTCTGGCACGACCCCGACGCGGAGCCCCGCTACTCCGAGAAGCTCGAGCTCGACCTGTCGACCGTCGTACCGTCGCTGGCCGGCCCGAAGCGTCCGCAGGACCGCGTCTCGCTGAGCGAGGCCAAGGAGGCCTTCCGCGGTGCTCTCGCCGAGTACGTCCCCCAGGACGAGCAGGGGTACGACGAGGCCGTGGCCGAGTCCTTCCCGGCCTCCGACTCGCCCTCGCACGAGGGCGGCAACGGGGCCGAGGCACCTCACGACTACGTCTCCGCAGCTCCCCAGGACGGCGGCCGACCCTCGAACCCGGCCCAGGTCGAGCTCGCGGACGGCACCAAGTTCGAGATCGACCACGGCGCCGTCACGATCGCCGCGATCACGTCCTGCACGAACACCTCGAACCCGTCGGTCATGATCGGGGCCGCCCTCCTGGCCAAGAAGGCCGTCGAGAAGGGCCTCCAGCGCAAGCCGTGGGTCAAGACCACGCTCGCCCCGGGGTCGAAGGTCGTCTCGGACTACTACGAGCGTGCCGGTCTCACGCCCTACCTCGACAAGCTGGGCTTCAACCTCGTCGGTTACGGCTGCACCACCTGCATCGGCAACTCCGGCCCGCTCATCCCCGAGGTGAGCAAGGCCGTCAACGACAACGACCTCGCCGTCGTGTCGGTGCTGTCGGGCAACCGGAACTTCGAGGGCCGGATCAACCCGGACATCAAGATGAACTACCTCGCGTCCCCGCCGCTGGTCGTCGCCTACGCCCTGGCCGGGTCGATGGACGTCGACCTGTTCAACGATCCCCTGGGTGTCGACAGCAATGGCGACGACGTCTTCCTCAAGGACATCTGGCCCTCGCCGACCGAGGTCGAGGAGGTCATCGCTCAGGCGATCACCTCGGACATGTTCACCAACGACTACGCCGACGTCTTCGCCGGTGACGAGCGCTGGCAGAACCTCGACACCCCGTCCGGTGACACGTTCGCCTGGGCACAGGACTCGACCTACGTCCGCAAGGCGCCCTACTTCGACGGGATGCCGGACGAGCCGGCTCCGGTGGAGGACATCGAGGGCGCTCGCGTGCTCCTCAAGCTCGGCGACTCGGTGACCACCGACCACATCTCTCCGGCCGGTGCCATCAAGAAGGACTCGCCTGCGGGCAGGTACCTCGCCGAGCACGGCGTCGGGCAGCGGGACTTCAACTCCTACGGCTCACGTCGAGGCAACCACGAGGTGATGATCCGGGGCACGTTCGCGAACATCCGCCTGCGCAACCAGCTCGCGCCGGGCACCGAGGGCGGCTTCACCCGCGACTTCACCAAGGACGGCGAGGTCACGACCGTCTTCGAGGCCTCGGAGAGCTACGTCGCCGCGGGGACGCCGCTCGTGGTGCTGGCGGGCAAGGAGTACGGCTCCGGGTCCTCGCGCGACTGGGCCGCCAAGGGCACCGCGCTGCTGGGCGTCAAGGCCGTGATCGCGGAGTCCTACGAGCGGATCCACCGGTCGAACCTGATCGGCATGGGTGTCCTCCCGCTGCAGTTCCCCGAGGGCGAGAACGCCGAGTCGCTGGGCCTGACCGGCGAGGAGACCTTCTCCTTCACGGGTGTGACGGCGCTCAACGACGGCGAGATCCCGGGCACCGTGAAGGTCAAGGCCGGTGACGTCGAGTTCGACGCCAAGGTGCGGATCGACACCCCGGGCGAGGCGAGCTACTACCGCAACGGCGGCATCATGCAGTACGTCCTCCGCAGCCTCCTGAAGGGCTGAGCATTCTCGGAGTGAGCACAGGGGTGGCGGCCGTCCTGGTCGCCACCCTTGTCGTTGCCGCGGGTGTCCAGGGGCTCGTCGGCCTGGGCCTGGGGCTCATCTCGGCCCCGGTCGTCACGCTCGTCGCGCCGCAGCTGATGCCCGACCTGCTGCTCTGGCTGGCCGTGTGGATGCCCCTGGTCACGTTGGTTCGCGAGCATCACGAGATCGACTGGCGCGGACTGGCCTGGTCGTTGCCTTTGCGGGTCCCGGGCACCGCGGTCGGCGTGGCGCTGGTGGCGGTGCTCTCCACCGAGACGCTGGGGCTCCTGGTCGGCTCGATGGTGCTGCTGAGCGTAGTGCTGACGGTGCGGGCAGTCGTCGTCCCCTTCAACGGCTGGACGCTGTCCGCAGCCGGCTTCGTCTCCGGCGTCACCGGAACGACGACGTCGATCGGTGGACCACCCATCGCGCTGCTGTACCAGCACCGCTCGCCCTCGCAGATCCGCTCCACACTGGCGCTGTACTTCATCGCGGGAGCCGCGCTCAGTCTCGCGGGCCTGGGCCTGGCCGGGGCTCTGGAGGCGTCGACGTTCCTCTTGGCGCTGGCGCTCGTGCCCGCCCTCGTGGCCGGCGTCGCGCTGTCGCGGCTCCTGGTCAGCCGCGTCCCGGGTCACCACATCCGCTTCGGCGTACTCCTGGTGTGCGCTCTGTCCGCCGTCGTGGTGCTGGTCAGGTCCCTGCTCCTGTGAGTGCAGGACCGGGTCTTCAGTCGACCGGGCTCTGCGTCGGGTCGCAGGGGGTCTCGCAGACGGGGTGGTCTGCGTCCGGGTCGGTGGCCTCGGCGTCGCAGAGGAGCGGGTCCGTCGACTCTTCCGGAGTGGGCGTGGGCGTGGGTTGGGTGTGGGTGTGGCGGTCGGCTCGGCGGACGCCGGGTCCGCTGTGCAGGCTTCCTCCGTCGGGTCGTGGGACCCGGGCGCCCCGCTGTCCGGGCCGGACGAGCCGGACGCAGGGGAGTCGGGCGCGGTGCTACCCGGGGTTGCCGTGTCCGAGCCGGCGGGGGTCTGTCCGGGCACGGGCGATGTCGACCCGCCGGAGGTCGCGTCGTCGCTGGGGGCGGAGGTCACGCCTCCCGGCTGCGTGGTCGGGCCAGGAACGGCGGTGCCGGTCCCGGCGGACGCCTGGGGCGAGCGTCCCGCGGCGGCCGCCGGAGTGTCGGGGCCGAACGGCGTAGCGGCCGTCGTGCGGGCGCCGGCGGGGGACAGGAGCCGACCGGAGATGCCGGGTGTCCTGCCGCCGGTCTTCTTCGCCTCGGCCACGGCCTGGCGGGTGCCCGCGTTGATACGAGCCTGCGCGCGCACCTCGTCGCTGGTCCCCGCCTTGACCGGGGTGCCCGTGAGCGGGTGGCCCGAGAGGGCCGCCGACGCCTCGGCGATCTGACCGCCCTCGGTGGCGACCTTGAACTCGCCGCCGCGGTACTTCTCCTCGTAGGCCATCACCAGCGCGACGTAGACGGCGGAGTCGTTGTACCGGTGGAGCGCGGCCGCCATGGCCTCCGGCGCCGTCAGGCCCCCCTGCGTGGCAACCTCCGGACCGGCGCAGAGGTACACGCCCGCGGCCAGCGCCGCGTCGTCGATGTCGTCGACGGAGCGCGTCCCGTCACCGTCACCGTCGACGCCCACCATCTGCCAGGTCTGGGGGAGGAACTGCATCGGCCCCACGGCGCGGTCCCAGGTGCGGTCCTGGTCCCACAACCCGTCGTCGGTGTCGTGGATCTTGGCGACCGGGCCCTCGCCGTCGAGCGCGACCCCGACCACCTGGGGGCTCGAGACCCCGTCGGCGCCCAGTGTCGACGCGGCGTACCGGCCGTGGTCGGACTCGACGCGGCCGATGGCGGCCAGCAGGGTCCACGGCAGCCCGCAGGACGGTTTGACGGAGGCCAGGATGTCGGCGGCGCGCTGGTAGGCCAGCAGTGCCGTGAGCGGGATGTCGTAGTGGCCGAGCTCCACCGGCTGGACCGACCGGCCGCCCTTGGGCGTCGGCACGGTCACCGTCGACGGCAGGCTCGCGTCCGGCTTGGTCACGATGCGCATCTGGCCGTCGTAGGCCCGAGGTTCGTCCTCCGGCCCCATCCAGTGGCCCAGGAAGAGCAGGGTGAGGCCGAACACCAGCGCGAAGACGGTGAACATCCGTCGCAGTTGCATCAGACCCCCGAGCTCGGCGCCACGTCGTGCCCCGTGTGGTCACGACGACGGGTACACCCTGTCTTCGACGCTAGGTGCATGCACCCGCCACTCGTAGTGGGCTGGGGGAAGATGACGAGATGGGACGGATTTCGATGACCCTTGTGAGGCAGGTGCGAAGCGGGCGGATCCCGGGATAGGTGCGATAAGCCGTAACTCGGTCAGGACGATCTGAAGGGGTTGCGCCAAGATGGGCGCCATGCGCTCCGAGACGTTCTCCTACACGACCGGGGACCGTGACGCGGTCCTGGACATCACGCGTGACTGCGAGCGGTTCGCCGCCCAGGAGGGCGGGTCCGGGCTGCTCCACGTGTTCGTCCCGCACGCCACCGCCGGGATCGCGATCCTCGAGACCGGCGCCGGGAGCGACGAGGACCTCATGGCCACGCTCGGCGAGCTCCTCCCCGCCGACGACCGCTGGAGGCACAGGCACGGCTCCCGCGGCCACGGCAGGTCGCACGTGATGCCCGCGCTCGTCCCTCCCTACGCGACGGTGCCGGTCGTTGCCGGCAGTCTCCTGCTCGGCACCTGGCAGAGCATCTGCCTGGTGGACCTGAACGTCGACAACCACGAGCGGGAGGTCCGGCTCTCCTTCCTCCCCGGCTGAGCCAGGCGCCGGCAGGCCGAGCGCCCCCTCCAGAAGGCACCGGTCCCGGATCGGCAGAGTCGAACACATGTTCGAACCTCTGGGCTATCCTGGGGCATGGCTGAGTACGTCGCACCTCCCGGTTGGCCGCGCCAGGTGCGCCCTCCCGACGCCCCCGGGTGGGAGCAGACCGCGGCGAACTGGCTGCTGGACATCTGCCCGCCCGAGTACCGCTCCTACCCGGTGCTCCGGCGGCACGTGGTGGTCCTCGCCCGGTTCGCGGTGCTGCACGTCGAGGCCTCCCAGGCGTCGGTCCGGCGGGGCCTGAGCGAGGCTCGGGCCATCCTTCGCGACGTGGCCGAGCCGGGCACGGTGGAGGCGGCTGTAGAGACCTGGCACACCGAGTCGGCCCGGCTTACAGCAGAGCGGCGGGCGGTCGGGCTCGTCGAGGAGGCGCTGCGGGGACGCCGCTTCGTCGCGCGGCTGTAACGTTTCAGGCATGACCACCCATTCCGTCCGACCCGCATCGGGTGGCGCCCCACGTGCTGCCGAGTCACAGCGGCTGACCGTGCTGCGAGTTCCCGGACACGGCGCCGAGGACGTGCTCGTCGACCAGGACGGGGCCGTCTACACCGGCACCGAGGACGGCGCCATCTGGCGTGTGCGTGACGAAGGGGCCCGCCTCGAGCGGGTCGGGGACACCGGTGGCCGGCCCCTCGGTCTCGAGCTGCTCCCTGACGGCCGCCTGCTGGTCTGCGACGCCCGGCGCGGCCTCCTCGCCATGGACACCGGCTCCGGCGCGGTCGAGGAGCTGCACCACGCTCGTCCACGGCCAGCGGATGACCTTCTGCAACAACGCGGCGGTCGCCGGCGACGGCACGATCTGGTTCAGCGACTCGTCCCGCTTCCACGGCATCGACCGGTGGAAGGCCGACATGGTGGAGAACACCTCGTCGGGCCGGCTCATGCGTCGCGACCCCGATGGGTCGGTCTCGGTCGTGGTCGAGGGGCTGCGCTTCGCGAACGGGGTGGCCCTCGCAGCAGACGAGTCCTACGTCGCCGTGGCCGAGACGGCGGGGCGGTCCGTCGTACGCCACTGGCTGACCGGGGCGCGGGCCGGCCGGACCGACTTCCTCGTCGCGGACCTGCCCGGCTACCCGGACAACATCGCCAAGGGGAGCGACGGCCTGATCTGGGTGACCATCGCCTCACCCAAGGACCCGGTCGTCGAGGGCTTGATGAAGGGTCCGATGTCCCTGCGTCGTGCTGCCTGGCGTCTCCCGGAGGCACTGCAGCCCAAGCCGAAGCGCACGGCCCGGGTGATGGCCTTCGACGACGGCGGGGCCGTCGCGCACGACCGGTCGTTCGACGCCTCGTCGTTCCACATGGTCACCGGGGTGCGCGAGCACGCAGGGCGGGTCTGGCTCGGCAGTCTGGTCGAGCCGGCGGTTGCCGTCTTCGAGGTCTGAGCGTTCGCCTACTAGACTCGGATGGTTGTTCGCCGAGGGTTGGGATTGAGAAGACTGATGGGTTATCTGGAGTCGATCACCGGGCCGCGCGACCTGCGCGACCTCGACGACCACCAGCTCGACGAGCTCGCGAGCGAGGTCCGCGACTTCCTGGTCACGAAGGTCTCGAGGACCGGAGGGCACCTCGGTCCGAACCTCGGGGTCGTGGAGCTCACGATGGCGATCCACCGGGTCTTCGACTCGCCGACCGATCGCATCGTCTTCGACACCGGTCACCAGGCCTACGTCCACAAGGCCCTCACCGGCCGGGCCGCGCAGTTCGACACGCTCCGCCAGGAGGGTGGCCTGTCGGGCTACCCGAGCCAGGCCGAGTCCGACCACGACGTCGTCGAGAACTCCCACGCCTCGACCGCCCTGTCCTACGCCGACGGGCTGGCCAAGGCCTTCTCGATCCGTGGTGAGGACAGGTACGTCGTCGCGGTCATCGGCGACGGCGGACTGACGGGCGGCATGGCCTGGGAGGCGCTGAACAACATCGCCGCCAACCAGGACCGCAAGCTGGTCATGGTCGTCAACGACAACGGCCGCTCCTACACGCCGACCGTCGGCGGGCTCGCCAACCACCTCACCACGCTGCGCACGAACCCGCGCTACGAGGAGGTCCTCGACCTCGTCAAGAAGCGCCTCACCGGCGTGCGCGGGGTCGGCCCGGCGGTGTACGACGCGCTGCACGCGGTCAAGAAGGGCATGAAGGACGCCATCGCGCCCCAGGGCCTGTTCGAGGACCTCGGCCTCAAGTACGTCGGACCGATCGACGGTCACGACCGGGCGGCCGTGGAGCAGGCGCTGGCCAAGGCGAAGCGCTTCGGCGGCCCGGTGATCGTGCACGTGATCACCAAGAAGGGCTTCGGCTACGACGCGGCTGAGCGGCACGAGGCGGACAACTTCCACTCGCCGGGACCGTTCGACGTCGAGACCGGCGTGGAGAACCCCAAGGGCCAGATCTGGACCGACGTCTTCGCCGACGAGATGGTCACCCTCGGTGGCGAGCGCAAGGACCTCGTCGCCATCACCGCCGCGATGCTCCACCCGGTGGGTCTGGACCAGTTCGCCGCGAGGTATCCCGAACGCACCTTCGACGTGGGCATCGCCGAGCAGCACGCCACCACCTCCGCGGCCGGGCTCGCCATGGGCGGGCTGCACCCCGTCGTCGCGATCTACGCGACCTTCCTCAACCGTGCCTTCGACCAGGTGCTGATGGACGTCGCGCTGCACCGGTGCGGCGTGACCTTCGTGCTCGACCGTTCCGGCGTGACCGGTGACGACGGCGCCAGCCACAACGGCATGTGGGACATGTCGATCCTTCAGGTCGTCCCGGGCCTTCGCCTGGCCGCCCCGCGCGACGGCGCGCGTCTGCGCGAGCTGCTCCGCGAGGCGGTCCAGGTCGACGACGCCCCCACCGTCGTACGCTTCCCGAAGGGGCCACCGCCCGCCGACGTCGAGCGCGTCGACAAGGCAGGCTCGATGGACGTGCTGGTGCGCAACGGCGCCAAGGACGTCTTGCTGGTGGGCATCGGCTCGATGGCCTCCACCTCGGTCGAGGTCGCCGAGCGGCTGGTGGCGCAGGGCGTCGGCGTCACGGTGGTCGACCCCAGGTGGGTCAAGCCGTTCGACCCGGCGATCCTCGACCTCGCACGCGAGCACCGGCTCGTCGTGAGCGTCGAGGACAACGGGCTCGCCGGCGGCTGCGGCTCGGTCCTGCTTCAGATGGTCAACGAGGCGCGGATCGACACTCCCGTGCGCCTGCACGGCATCCCGCAGCGCTTCCTCGACCACGCCAAGCGAGCGAAGATCCTCGACGAGATCGGCCTGACCGCCCAGAAGCTGGCCCGCAGCATCGTCGAGGACGTCAGCGCCCTCGACCGCGGGGAGTCGCTGCTCCCGGTCGACTGACCGCTCGTCGGTCTGCACTCGCGCGGAGGCATCAGTACAGGGCAATCTGGGTATGTCTGGCTAGGCCGTCGTTGGCTTGCGAGGAGCGGTCATGAATCTACTGCGTACGAAGTCGGTGGAGCAGTCCATCAAGGACACCGACCACCCTGACCACAGCCTGAAGAAGAACCTCGGCGCACTCGACCTGGTGGTCTTCGGCGTCGGGGTGATCATCGGCGCCGGGATCTTCGTGCTCACCGGGACCGCCGCGGCGACGAACGCCGGGCCCGCGGTGTCGGTGTCGTTCGTGATCGCGGGTCTGGCCTGTGGCCTCGCCGCGCTGTGCTACGCCGAGTTCGCCTCGACCGTGCCGGTGGCCGGAAGCGCCTACACCTTCAGCTACGCGACCTTCGGTGAGCTGATCGCGTGGATCATCGGCTGGGACCTCGTGCTGGAGTTCACGATCGGGTCGGCGGCCCTGGCCACGGGCTTCTCGGGATACCTCCAGAACCTCCTCGCCGGGACACCGTTCGAGGTCCCGACGGCCATCGCCTCCGCAGAGGACGGCATCGTCAACCTGCCGGCAGTGCTGATCTCACTGGCGGTGATGACGGTCCTGGTGGTGGGCATCAAGCTCTCGAGCGTCATCAACCAGGTCGTCGTCGCGATCAAGCTGGTCGTCGTCGTGATGGTCGTCGTCGCCGGGATCGGGTACATCAAGCTCGGCAACTACACCCCGTTCGTCCCGCCGTCGAAGCCCACCCCGGAGTCCGAGGGAGGCTTCATGCAGCTGCCGCTGATCACGTCGCTGCTCGGCCTGGAGCCCGCTGTCTACGGCCTTGCCGGAGTGGTGGCGGGCGCCGCCCTCGTGTTCTTCGCGTTCATCGGCTTCGACGTGGTCGCCACCACCGCCGAGGAGGCACGCAACCCACAGCGTGACGTGCCGATCGGCATCCTGGGATCCCTCGCCATCGTCACCCTGCTCTACGGCGCGGTGAGCCTGGTGATCACCGGGATGCAGAACTACACCGAGATCGACCCCGACGACGCTGCCCCTCTGGCGACCGCGTTCGACGCGGTGGGTGTCACCTGGATGGGCAACCTGATCGCCATCGGCGCCTGCATCGGCCTGACCGTGGTCGTGATGATCCTGATGCTCGGGCAGACCCGGGTCGCCTTCGCGATGGCCCGCGACGGACTCCTCCCGGTGGGCCTGGCCAAGGTGCACTCCACCTTCCGCACCCCGTTCAAGATCACCCTCATCACCGGCGTCGCCGTCTCCGTCCTCTCCGGTTTCATCGGCCTGGAGACCCTGGCGCACCTGGTGAACATCGGGACGCTCTTCGCGTTCATCCTGGTCAGCGTGGGCGTGGTCATCCTGCGCCGGACCCGGCCCGACCTTCCCCGCTCGTTCAAGGTGCCGGCGGCGCCGCTGGTGGCAACGCTCTCGGTGCTGCTGTGCTTCTACCTGATGCTCAACCTGACCGGAGACACCTGGGTCCGGTTCGCGGTCTGGATGGCGCTCGGGTTCGTCGTGTACTTCGCCTACGGCCAGCGCCACAGCCGCGTGGGCAAGAGCTCGGCGGAGACCGCGGAGGCCTCCGCCGAGCGCTGACCCGTCGCCGGGTCGGCCGGTGGTCAGTCCCCGAGCCGCTCGCCCACCGGCAGGGCGAGCGAAGGCGCCGCCTTCTCGTCGTAGATCGCGACGTCGTCGGCCGCCACCGTGCAGGCACCCTTCGGGACCGTGCACTCGAGGATGTCGATCGGCTGCCTGCCGCCGAGCTTCTCGATGGCGATCATGGTCAGCCGGCTGTCGTCGAGCCACGCGTAGACGGCCGCGAACTCGTAGCCATCCAGCCGACGGCGTCACGTCCTCACGAGTAGCCGTGTCGTAGACCTTCGCATCGTCGGCCTGGTCGGTCGCGATGTAGCCGGCGCTGGGGGAGAGGTACCCGGTGTACCCCGACGGCAGCGCCGGCGCCTGGTTTTCCAGGTCCGAGCTGATCCGGATCGGCCCCGAGCCCCCGTTCGGCTCGAAATCCCTGTATGCGAAGAGTCCGTTGGCCACGTCGGTGATCTCGATGATCCGGGGCGGCTTGTGCGCAGGGTCGGTGACCGCCTTCGAACGCGCCAGGACGTCGGTGCCGCCGGTCGCGACGTCGTAGCGGACCAGCCCCTCGTCCGTCCGCCAGTACGCCTTAGCGTCGTCCACCGCGAAGACCTCGGCGCCCTGGTCCTCCGCCTCCTGGGAGGCGCCGGCCGCGATGTCGTCGACCCGGGCCGCCTCGGTGCGCGAGCTCGTGTCGTAGACGACGTACTGTGTGCGCCCGTCCTCGGCGCTGCCCACCCAGGCCACGAGCGAGCCGCTGTCGTCGGCGTGGAGGCGCAGGTTCTGCGAGTGACCCACCCGCTCCGAGTCCGTGCCGTCGAACAACCAGACGTCGCCGTTCCTCGTGGCGTAGACGAACCCGTCGTCGGTCTGGACGAACGAGGTGATCGTGGCGCCGACAGGGAAGGACCGTGTGCCCCAGTGGATGACGTCGTCGACGGCGTACGTCGGCCGGCGCTCGGCGAACGCACCGCCCACGACCTCGCGCCCCTGTCCCGCGACGGGGCCGCCGTCGGCGCCCGTCGTACCGGCACCGTCGAGCAGCCGGGGCAGCCCGATCACGCCCAGTGCCACCGCGGCAACCGCAAGGGAGCCGACCGCAGCGCGGCCGCGCCTCGCCCGCCGGTCGCCGGCCGCGGCGATGGCGCCTGCGTCGAAGTGCGGTGAGGCGTGAGCATCGGCCTGCTCCCTCATGACGTCCTTCAGGATCCCGGTCATCGCTGCACCACCATCTCGTTCGTCGGGAAGAGCTCGACGTCGTCGCCGATCTGCGCCCGGAGTCTCTTGAGTCCTTGAGCCACCTGGCTCTTCACGGTCCCCACGGCGCAGCCCATCGCCTCGGCGGTCTGGGCCTCGCTCAGGTCCTCGTAGTAGCGCAGCACGATCGCCGCGCGCTGCCGTGGTGGCAGGGCCTGGAGCTCGCCCCACAGCCAGGCCCGGTCGACCACCTCCGCACCGCCGTGTCGACCGCTCGGGTCGCCCCGGTCGGGCACGTCGTCACGCGGCCGCTCGGCGCTCCACGCCTTGCGCCGCCACCAGGAGATGTACGTCGTGGTGATCGCCTTGCGCGTGTAGGCCTCCGCTTTGTGGATCTCGCGCAGGCGTGGCCAGGCGACGTAGGTCTTGGTCAGCGCCTCCTGGACGAGGTCCTGGGCCAGTCCGTGGTCACCGACCATGACGTAGGCGGTCCGGAACAGGGCGGGCGATCGTGCGGCGACGAACTCCGCGAAGGCTGCGGTGTCCCGCTTGGCCATGCGTCCCCCTTGGGTTCTCGGGTCCTCGCCGGACCCTCTCGAGACCCTAGACGTGACGACCCTCGCGAAAGGTTCAGATCGGTCGCGGGTCGATCTCATTCGCAAGACCGATGTGGCCGGGTCGCGGGTCGCCTACCTTCGTGGCATGCGCCTTCCGGTCCCACCGCCCGTCGACATCGCGATCGCCGCTGCGTTCGTGCTGTTCGGTGTGGCGGAGGCGGTGGTCAGTCCAGGGGTGCCGTCACCGGTCCTCCACGTCGTCGTCGTGGGCCTGGCCATGGTGGCGCTCGCCTGGAGGCGGTCGTTCCCCGTCGCGGTCGCGGTCCTGGTGGTCGGCGTGGACATCGCGATCAACCCGGAGCAGCAGTTCTCGACCCTGCTCTCGCTCGTGCTGGTGTGCTACACGATCGGGTCGGAGACCGAGCCGCCACGCAGCTACGCAGGCCTGGCCGTCGTGGTCCTGCCGTTCAGCGCTGTCAGCCTCGCAGCGGGGTTCGTGCCGAGCGACTTCGCCGCCGCGCTCGTGTTCTTCGTGGGGCCGTGGTCGGTGGGCGCGGCGGTCCGTCAGCGGGCCGCCCGCACAGAGGAGGCGCTGGCGCGTGCGGACCGGCTGGAGCGGCGAGCGCGAGGCAGAGGCGGCAGCCGCGGCCGCGGAGGAGCGGACCCGGATCGCGCGCGAGCTGCACGACATCGTGTCGCACTCGATCAGCGTCGTCACCATCCAGACCCAGGCGGTTCGCCGCAGGCTCGGACCGGAGCACGCGAAGGAGGCCGAGGATCTCGCGGCGGTGGAGACCACGGCCCGGGAGGCCCTGGCCGAGATGCGCCGGCTCTTCGGGGTCCTCCGCAGCGAGGGCGAGTCGGCGTCCCTGATGCCGCAACCGGGCCTGCACGAGCTCGACCGGCTCGTCGCGCAGGTGCGCGGCTCCGGCCTCGACGTCGAGGTGCGTGTGGTGGGGGAGGCCTACGACCTGCCGCCGGGGGTGGACCTCGCGGCGTACCGGATCGTCCAGGAGGCGCTCACCAACGCCTTGCGTCATTCCGGCGCGCAGCAGGCCCGGGTGGTGCTGAGATATGGGCCGACCCGCCTCGACATCGAGGTCGAGGACGAGGGTCGCGGACTGGCCACGGTGACGACGGGAGGGCACGGGCTGGTGGGAGTGCGAGAGAGGGTCGCGCTGTACGGCGGCACCGTGGACATCGGCCCGGGTGCGGCCGGCGGCGTGCGTCTCGCGGCGAGCCTCCCGGTCCGTGAGGCCCCATGACGTCCCTGGTCATCGCCGACGACCAGGGCATGGTGCGGGCCGGCTTCCGCTCGCTGCTCGACGCGGAGCCCGACCTCGAGGTCGTGGGGGAGGCCGGCAACGGCGAGGAGGCGGTCGAGGTCGTCCGCAGGCTGCGCCCTGACGTGACCCTGATGGACATCCGCATGCCGGTCCTCGACGGGCTGGCGGCCACCCGCGCTCTGATCGAGGAGGGAGTGCCGACCCGGGTCCTCGTCCTGACCACCTTCGACCTCGACGAGTACGTGTTCGAGGCACTGCGGGCCGGCGCCTCGGGCTTCCTCCTCAAGGACGCCCCGGCCGAGGAGCTGGCCTCGGCCATCCGCGTGGTCGCCTCGGGCGAATCGCTGCTCGCGCCCGGCGTGACCAGGCGCGTGATCGACGCCTTCGTACGACGGCCTTCCGGCGTGTCGCGGGCACCCGACCCGGCGCTCGGCCGGCTGACTCCCCGTGAGCTCGAGGTGCTGGGGCTGCTCGCCCGTGGCCTGTCCAACATCGACATCGCCGAGCGGCTCTTCGTCTCGGAGGCCACCACCAAGACCCATGTCAGCAACGTGCTGAGCAAGCTCGGTCTGCGCGACCGGGTCCAGGCGGTGATCTTCGCCTACGAGAACGGTGTCGTCGTGCCGGGGGAGCGCGAGTCGTCGGAAGATCCGTCGTACGGCTGAGGGCGGAATCCCTCTCGCGGCCGATCCGTGCTGAGAACGCGGACGGCCATCGTTGAGCAACTTCAGCCGTTCAACGAAAGGGACCGAGATGTCCGCCGTCACCACCAGCCCCAGCCAGGTCTCCGCAGCCGACTCCGGCCTGACCGTGGACCGTCCGCCGCGAGCCGTCGCCGTGCGCCGCTGGTTCATCGTCGCCTCACCGGTCCTCGCGGGCCTGTTCGCCATCGTCGGTGCCTACGCCGACCCGGGCGCCGGGTCCTCAGGACGCGAGATGTGGGAGGTCTACGCCGCGCGACCGGAGGCGCTCCAGTTCAAGTCGCTCGGCTTCCACTGGGCCTACGCCTTCTGGATCGGGCCGGCGCTCCTGCTGGCCGCCTACGTCAAGGGCAAGGGAGCCTGGCTCGCCAACATCGCTGCCGTGCTCGGCTTCGCCGGCATGACGACGCTGCCGGGCATGCTTCTCTCCGACTGGTACGACTCCGCCATCGGCCAGCTGTACGGGGTCGACGGGACCGTCGCGGTCGCCGACCACATGGGCGAGACCATGTGGGGCGTCCCGGTCATGATCCTGCCCGGCATCGTCGGCCTGCTGACCGCGCTGCCGCTCGCCGCCTTCGCGCTCTGGCGGGCAGGGTTGGTCCGCTGGTGGGCGCCGGTGTCGGTGCTCGCGGGCACTGCGGCGTTCATGCTGTCGAACGTCATGTGGTGGGGCTGCGCGATCACGACCGTCTGCTTCACGGTCTTCGCGGTCGCGCTGGAGCGGGCCACTCGCCCCCGCTGACGCTCTGCGCCTCCCGTTCAGGCGGCTCCCCGCCGGTCACGAAAGGCCGGCGGGAGCCGTCTGCCGAAGGCCCTTCCGGGCGAAGAGCCGGTCTCGTGGAGGTTCTTCTCAAAAGGGGGATAAAAGGTAAAGAAGTGGTAACACGCGAGGTTTGGGTATGGACATCTTCATGTGGCCAATGTGACGGTTGCTCGGTTGTGGTGGTCCACGTCACTTTCGGGGTGACGCCCGGCCACCTCCCGGGCACGTCGAGATCCACTGCGTGCCCCTGCGGTACCAAACCCCGGGGAACCCCCGGGCCGAAAGGGGAGAGATGTCTCACCGTCACCACGGTGTTTCTCGGTTCCGCGTCGCTGCAGCAGTTCCCGCCATCGCACTTCTCACCACCGGTCTCGCGACCAGTGCGACCACGGTGACCTCTGCAGCCGCCGAAACGAACAACACGTCCAGCGCCGCCTCGAGCGGTTCGGATTACTACATCAACTACGTCGCGCCGCAGGTCGAGAAGGCCTTCAGCAAGGACGTCAAGGCATCGAAGGGCAGCAAGACCGCTGACCGGCGCGACGACGCCATCGCCCGTGCGATGAAGGTCGACGCGAAGAACGCGCGCGGCAACCCGGTCACGGCCCACGAGCTGGCCAAGCTCGAGGCCAAGGCGATCAAGTCGGGCAAGAGCCCGAAGGCGATCAAGAGCCACTACAAGGGCGCGAAGTCGACCCAGGAGGCCAAGCTCCTCACGATCCTGGTCGAGTTCAACGAGAGCGCGAACGACGACTTCTCGGACGTGCAGGTGCCGACGGCGTTCGGGGCCACGGACTGCAAGCCCGGGTCGGTCCAGAACGGCCCGCTCCACAACAACATCCCGAACCCCGGTGCGACGGGCCGAGCTCAAGGACAACAACTCGATGTGGGTCCCGGACTTCTCGTCCGAGCACTACAACAAGATGCTCTACACCGACGAGGGCATCACCGAGCGGGTTCGCCCCGACCTGACGGGCCCCGACGGCAAGCCGGGCATCGACATCTCCGGCTACACCATGAAGAACATGTACGAGGAGATGTCGCACGGCGCCTACACGGTCACGGTGCGGCGACCCCGTGGGTCAAGGTCGACCACTCCGAGGCGTACTACGGCGCGTCCACCTGCCACAAGAACGACGAGGGGGTGTGGGAGGCCGGCGCGATCCAGGACATGCAGGGTCACCCCGACAACCCGCTCGGCCCCGGCCAGCTGCCCATCGACGCGGTGGCCGCGCTCGCGGAGGCCCAGCCGGACTTCCCGTGGGCCGACTACGACATCGAGGACCAGGGCGACGTCGACGGTGACGGCAACTACTACGAGCCGGACGGTGTCATCGACCACGTCGTGCTCGTCCACGCCGGCGCGGACAAGTCCGGCGGCGGCGGCGCCGAGGGCAGCTACGCCATCTGGGCGCACTCCTCGGCGGTCGCCGGTGGCGCCGACGTGCCCGGGACGGACCTGAAGCTGTCGAACTACATCGTCCAGCCCGAGGACTCCGGCGTCGGCGTGTTCGCGCACGAGTACGGCCACGACCTCGGTCTCCCGGACCTGTACGACACCGGCAGCGGCGGCGACTCCGATGTCGACTTCTGGGACCTGATGTCCTCCGGCTCGCACTCCGGCCCGATCTTCCAGTCGATGCCGACGCACATGGGCCTGTGGGACAAGTGGGTGCTCGGCTGGGCCGACCCGGTCGAGATCAACCCCGGTGACGACCCGCGCTCGGTGATCGTCGGTCAGAGCTCCAGGCCGCTGAAGGGCACCGAGGACGGCGTCAAGATCAACCTCCCGAACAAGGTCGTCACGCTGGCCACGCCGCACAGCGGTGCGAACATGTGGTGGGGCGGCAACGACCAGAGCTGGGCGAAGAACACCCTCACCCGCTCCGTCGACGTGCCCAACACCGATGACGCCAAGTTCTGGATGTGGAACAACTACGTCATCGAGGAGGACTGGGACTACGGCTTCGTCGAGGTCTCGACCGACGGCGGCCAGACCTGGGCCGAGCAGCGGGTCTTCACCGACGGCGGTGACGAGGTGTCCACCCCGGCCGGCTACGCCGACCCGAACAACCGGATGGCCGACTACGGCAACAAGGAGTTCGGTCTGACCGGCGACAGCCACGGCTGGCGTCACGACTACATCGACCTCTCGCAGTTCAAGAACCAGACGGTCCAGGTCCGGCTGCTGCAGGCGACCGACGCTGCCTTCGAGGAGCGCGGCTGGTTCTCCGACGACTTCTCCGTCACCGGCGGCGGCCAGACCACCTGGTCCGACGACGTGGAGAACGGCGCGAACGGCTGGACGCCGGCGACCGGCACCTTCGTCGACGGTGAGGCCCTCGGCGCAGGGTGGGTCATCGACACCGGCACGAGCTCCAAGGCGCAGTACTACCTGGTCGAGTGGCGCAACTTCGACGGGTTCGACGAGGGCCTGAAGTACGCCTACGACACGACCTACCAGACCGAAGACGGTCAGTGGAAGGTCGAGAAGATCAAGTACAACGCGCCCGGTGCGCTCGTCTGGTACCGCGACACGTCGTTGGGCAACGTCAACCACGTCCTGAACAACCTGACGTCGCTGCCGTCCGAGGGCGCCAAGGGTGGGCTGCTGATCGTGGACAGCCACTTCGACCCGCTCCGTCGTACCGGTGCGGCGGCGGCTCTCGACCCGACCACGTTGAAGAACCTGCCGTCGCGGCCGCAGTCCTCGAACGCTGCGTTCGGCCTCCAGCCGACCTACGCGTTCAAGGAGTGCCTCACCAAGGCCGATGACGTCACGGTCGAGGAGTGCACCGACTTCGCGCCCCTCCCGGCGGTGAGCACGTTCACCGACAACCTGGGCTGGTACCCCGGTTTCGAGCTGCGTCCCGACGGCCGGCTGTTCTACCGGGACGCTGACGCTTCCACGGTGGTCCCGTCGCGGGGCAACGCCCCGTACTCGGTTCGCTTCGTGGACTCCGCCGGCAACCCGCTCCCGGAGTACTACGGGATGGACATCGGTGCGGCTACGCCGCTCGGCACCGGCAACCCGAAGGACGACGGGGTCGGCTACGGCACGGTCGTCAAGGTCGCCAAGGCCATGAAGGGCAACACCTCGGCTCAGATCAAGATCACGGCTCCCACGCCGTGACCAGAAGTACCTGAGTCACTGCATCACCTGCGTGAGGCGTCGGTCCTTCGGGACCGGCGCCTCACGTGCTTCTCGGCCCCGCGCCCGGCCGAGTCGGCCTTTCGCTTCGGGCGGCTCGTAGCGAAACCGTCGTGACCAGGGTGCTCGGGCAGCGCTATTGCTACGAGACCGCCCACGGCCCGGGCGATGTCGCGCACCGCGCCTGCGAAGCACGCCCGCCGATGACGGCGCACCCCGGCCACGGCGTGCACCACCTCTGAAAGCGAAGCGGCTCTTCCCGTGGTGTCACCACGGGAAGAGCCGCTCGCTCAGCCGACCTCGGGAGGCTCCCGGGGCGGATGGGGTCAGTGGAACTTCTTGCCGTTGACCTTCTCGGAGATGCCGGTGCGGTCGAGAAGCATGGTCAGGCCGCCGTTCCAGAACGAGAAGCCCGCGCCCGTGATCATGCCGAGATCGAGGTCCTCGGGGCCGACCACGACACCGTCGTCGAGCATCAGGCGAGCCTCCTCGGCGAGGACCGAGAGGACCCGCTCGCGGACCTGGTCGGCACTCAGCGCAACGTCCCCGGTCTCGAACATCGCGGCGACCTCGGGGTCGACGGAGCCGTCAGGCCCGTAGATCGCCGCCTTGCCGGCGGCGACGAGCTTCTCGAGGTTCGGGGAGACGTAGAACCGGTCGGGGAAGGCGCCGTGCAGTGTCTTGTTGTTGTGCAGGGCGACGGCCGGTCCCACGAGCCCGAGCAGCATGAACGGCGGCATGGGAGCAACTCCGGAGAACGCTCCGTCGGCCACGTCGAGCGGTGTGCCCTCGTCGACGACCCTGCTGACCTCGCCCATGAATCGACCGAGCAGCCGGTTCACGATGAAGGACGGGCTGTCCTTGACCAGGATCGTGGTCTTCTTCAGCGACTTGCCCGTGGCGAACGCCGTGGCCAGTGTCGCGTCGTCGGTCTGGCCGCCCTTGACGATCTCGAGCAGCGGCATGACGGCGACCGGGTTGAAGAAGTGGAAGCCGACGACCCGCTCGGGGTGCTCGAGGTCGGCAGCCATCTCCGTGATCGAGAGCGAGGAGGTGTTCGTCGCGAGCACGCACTCGGGCGAGACGATCTTCTCGACGTCGGCGAAGACCTGCTTCTTGACGCCCATCTCCTCGAAGACGGCCTCGATCACGAAGTCGGCGTCGCCGAAGACGTCCTTCTTCTCGACTCGCGCCGGTGACCAGAGCCTTGAGCCGGTTGGCCTTGTCCTGGCTCAGCCGGCCCTTGAGGAGCAGCTTGTCGACCTCCTCGTGGACGTAGCCGACGCCCTTGTCCACCCGTGCCTGGTCGAGGTCGGTGAGTACGACGGGCACCTGGAGGCGCCGGGCGAAGAGCAGCGCGAGCTGGCTCGCCATGAGTCCGGCGCCCACGATGCCGACCTTCGTGACAGGGCGGGCGAGCGCCTTGTCGGGGGCTCCGGCGGGACGCTTGGCGCGCTTCTGCACGAGGTCGAAGGAGTACAGGCTCGCCCGCAGCTCCGGCGTCATGATCAGGTCTGCGAGCGCGTCGTCCTCGGCGGCGAAGCCCTCGTCGCGGCTGCCGTCCTTCGCCGCTGCGATCAGGTCGAGCGCACGGTAGGCCGCCGGGGCCGCCCCGCCTGTCTTGGCGTCCGCGATCGAGCGGCCCTTGGCGACCGCCGCGTCCCACGCATCACCGCGGTCGACCTCGGGGCGCTCGACCGTGACGTCGCCGTTGAGGACCTTGGCGGCCCAGAGCATCGACTGCTCGAGGAAGTCGGCGCCGGAGAACTCCGCGTCCGCGAGACCGAGCTCGAACGCCGCGTGCCCGTTGAGGGTCTTGCCCTGGTTCAGCGGGTTCTCGATGACGAGCTTCACGGCCTTCTCGGCACCGACGAGGTTCGGGACCAGGTAGGCGCCGCCCCAACCGGGGATGAGCCCGAGCATGACCTCGGGGAGGCCGACCGCCGGAGCGCTGTCCTGGACTGTGCGATAGGTGCAGTTCAGCGCCACCTCGAGGCCACCACCGAGCGCAAGGCCGTTGATGAAGCCGAAGGAGGGCTTGCCGCCGTCCACGAGCTTGCGGAACACGCCGTGACCGAGCTGCGCGATGAGCTTGGCGTCGTCACGACCGCCCAGTCCCGACAGCCCGGACAGGTCGGCGCCGGCGGCGAGGATGAAGGGCTTCCCGGTCACGCCGATCGCTGCGACGTCGTCGCGGGAGAGCGCCTCGTCGATCGCGGTGTTGAGCGCGGCGAGGCCCTTGGGCCCGAAGGTGTTCGGCCGGGTGTGGTCGAGACCGTTGTCGAGGGTGATCAGCGCCATGCGTGCCCGCGCCGAAGGGCAGGTCGACGTAGCGGAGCTTCGCCTGCGTCACCACCTCGTCGCCGGACATCGCGACACCGCGGTCGAGCAGCGCCTGGAACTCGGGAGTCGTGGTCATCAGGCTGCACCTTCCTCGGTCTTGTCGGCGGCGCCGTTCCAGTGCGGGTTCTCCCAGATCACGGTGCCGCCCATGCCGATGCCGATGCACATGGTGGTCATGCCGTAGCGGACCTCGGGGCGGTCCTCGAACTGGCGGGCGAGCTGGGTCATCAGCCGCACCCCGGAGGAGGCGAGCGGGTGGCCCATCGCGATCGCTCCGCCGTAGGGGTTCACGCGCGCGTCGTCGTCGGCGATGCCGAAGTGCTCGAGGAAGGCGAGCACCTGTACGGCGAAGGCCTCGTTGACCTCGAAGGCGTCGATGTCGTCGATGGTCAGGCCCGCCTGCTGTCAGGGCCTTCTCGGTGGCCGGGATCGGGCCGGCGCCCATGACCTCCGGCTCGACACCGACGAACGAGTAGGAGACCAGGCGCATCTTGACCGGGAGGCCGAGCTCGCGGGCGGTCTCCTCGTCGGCGATCAGCGCCGCGGTGGCGCCGTCGTTGAGGCCCGCGGCATTGCCCGGGGTCACGCGGCCGTGCGCCCGGAACGGGGTCTTGAGGGCGGCGAGGTCCTCCATCGTGGTGCCCGGGACGGGGCGGCTCGTCGGTCGTGGCGAGGCCCCAGCCGTTCTCGGCCGACCGGGTCGCGACCGGGACCAGGTCCGGCTGGATCACGTTGTCGGCGTAGGCCTTGGCGGTCTTCTCCTGCGAGCGGACGGCGAAGGCGTCGGCGCGCTCCTTGGTGATCGTCGGGTAGCGGTCGTGGAGGTTCTCCGCGGTCTTGCCCATGACGAGGGCGTCGGGGTCGACGACCTTCTCGGAGATGATCCGCGGGTTCGGGTCCACGCCCTCGCCCATGGGGTGGCGGCCCATGTGCTCGACGCCGCCGGCGATGGCGATGTCGTAGGCGCCGAAGGCGATCCCGCCGGCGGTGGTGGTGACCGCGGTCATCGCGCCGGCGCACATGCGGTCGACGGAGTAGCCCGGGGTGCTCTGCGGCAGCCCGGCGAGGAGCGCGGCGGTGCGGCCGATGGTGAGGCCCTGGTCGCCGATCTGGGTGGTGGCGGCGATCGCGACCTCGTCGACCCGCTCCGGCGGGAGGTTCGGGTTGCGTCGCATGAGCTCACGGATGCACTTGATCACGAGGTCGTCCGCACGCGTCTCGGCGTACTGGCCCTTGGCCTTGCCGAACGGTGTTCGCACACCGTCGACGAAGACGACCTCTCGCAACTGTCGGGCCACGAAGGCTCCTTCATGCGTCGTAGGGGAATGTTCCCGGTGATGCTACCGGCTGGTAACAAAGCCGGGAAGGAGGTCGGACTGTGCCGGTGGTCACCCGCCTAGACCGGGCGGAGGTGCTTCAGAGCCTCTCGCCGCGTCAGGCCGGAGAGCTCGTCGGCGTGTGCCTCGACGAACGCGAGCACCCAGGCCGGGTCGGTCTTGGCGTACTCGCGCAACGCCCAGCCGAGCGCCTTGCGGATGAAGAACTCCTTGCCGTGGCGAGTGCCCTCGACGTTGGCGGTGAGCACGTCGGCGAGGAGGTCGGTGTCGGTGGCGGCCTTGCTCGCGAGCTGGCACAAGATGGCGGTACGTCGTACCCAGAGGTCGTCGTCGCGGGCCCACGCACGCATCATCGGGGTCACGGTCGCAGGGTCGGCTCGAAGGATCGGGCCGACGCGGTGGACGGCCACGTCGTCGACGAGGTCCCACCACGCTCCCGTGACGACGAGGTGCCGGTAGAGGTCGAGCGAGTCCGCGTCCTGGAAGGCGCGGTAGAACCGGTGGCCGCTGAGAGCGACGGCGGCGTACCTCTCCTCGCGGTACGCGGCCTCGTCCCACAGCGTGCGGACCGTCCGCTCCCAGGTCCTCCGATCGGTTAGCCGGTGGGCGTCGAGCAGGCTCCGGTTGATCCTGCGCAACGGCACCGCGCTCACGCCGCGGAAGGGCATGGCCGACTTCATGTAGGCCTGCATGGCCGGGGCACGCTCCGGGTCGGCCGCCTCGGCGATGCGGCTGCGCAGGTCGGCGACGAGGGCCTCCGCGACCCCGGTTTGCGACACTGTGACGTGATCGTCGGCACGCGAACGCATAGCGGGACGTTAGTCGAAGCAGCGCCCGCATACGCTTGGTAGTCCCCAACGAGTCAGTGCGAAAGGTACAAAGATGGCTGAGGCATCCCGCTTCGTGCACATCGTCGACGAGGTGCCCGAGCTCGAGGGCCGCAGGAACGGCCCGGTCCTCATCCACGCCCTCGACGGTTTCCTCGACGCCGGCAACGCCGCGAACCTCGCCGCGAAGCACCTCCTCTCAGAGTCCCCGGGCCGGGTGGTGGCGAGCTTCTCGATCGACGACTTCTACGACTACCGGGCACGTCGGCCCCCCATGACGTTCGTCGAGCACCACTACGAGGGCTACGAGGCTCCTCGCCTCGTCGTGCGGGTCCAGAAGGACAGCACCGGGATGCCCTACCTGCTCCTCCACGGTCCCGAGCCCGACATGCACTGGGAGGCGTTCGCCCTCGCGGTCCGCACCGTCGTGGAGCACTTCGGGGTCCGGCTGACCGTCGCGATGGGAGCGGTGCCGATGGCGGTCCCGCACACGAGGCCGGTCATGCTCACCAACCACGCGACGACCACTGACCTGCTCGTGCAGAAGAACGTCTGGCGCGGGCAGATCCGTGTGCCGGCGAGCGCTCAGGCGCTCCTCGAGTTCCGGCTGGGGGAGTGGGGTCACCCGGCCGGCGGCTTCGTGGCCCACATTCCTCACTACGTCGCACAGTTCGACTATCCGCTGGCGTCGGCCGCCCTGCTCGAGTCGGTCCAGGCCGCCACCGGTCTCGACTTCGACCTCGACCCGCTGCGTGCCACCGGAGAGGCGAGGATGCTCGAGATCGCCGCCCAGATCGAGGACTCCGCTGAGGTCCGCGACGTCGTCGCGGGTCTGGAGCAGCAGTACGACGCCTTCCACCGGCCCGACCCCGAGGACGGGTCCGTCCTTCCGCTCGCCGAGGAGCAGGAGCTGCCCACCGGCGAGGAGCTCGGCGCCGAGTTCGAACGTTTCCTCGCCGGTCTCGACCGGCGCGACCGCCCCGACGAGTAGAGGTTCCCTTGCCCAGTTCTGCCGACGAGCTCGTCGAGCTCCTCGACCTGGAGACCATCGACATCAACCTGTTCCGCGGCATCCAGCCGGACACCATGCTCCAGCGGGTCTTCGGCGGCCAGGTCGCCGCGCAGGCCCTGGTGGCGGGCGCCCGAACCGTCGACCCGGAGCGGGAGGTGCACTCGCTGCACAGCTACTTCCTGCGGCCCGGCGACACCGCGGTGCCGATCGTGTACGACGTGGAGCGGATCCGTGACGGAAAGTCCTTCTCGACGCGCCGCATCGTGGCCCGTCAGCACGGCCGGGGCATCTACTACATGACGGCGAGCTTCCAGGTGCCCGAGGAGGGCTTCGAGCACCAGGACGTCATGCCACCGGGGCCCGGGCCCGCGGAGTCGATCGACCTGGGGAAGATCTTCCAGGAGCGGTCGCCGGACAACGCGGACGAGTGGATGCGCGAGTGGGCGGCCCTCGAGCTGCGCTACGTCGGCGACTCTCGACCGGGCGGCGTGCTGCCCGACGACGAGCACCCGTCGCAGTCACGACTGTGGATCCGGGTGAGCGGCGAGCTCGGCGACGACCCGCTGCTCCACCGGGCGGCGTTCACCTACGCCAGTGACATGACGCTCCTTGGATCGTCCCTGGTTCCGCACGGCATGCACGTCTCGCACCCCAAGATGCAGTCGGCCTCCCTGGACCACACGATCTGGTTCCACCGGCCGTTCCGGGCCGACGAGTGGCTGCTCTACGACCAGGTGTCGCCGTCCGCTTCGGGCGCGCGAGGGCTCGCCTTCGGTCGGCTCTTCACCGAGGACGGCGTGCTCGTGGCGTCGGTCGCCCAGGAGGGGCTCATCCGGCGACGCGACTGAGCGCCCGCGCTGACCGGGGGATTCGTCCCCCTGGGGTGCCGTAGGGCGTTAGGCTGCGCCGCACGCCGATCGTCGGCGGGGCGTAGTACAGGGGTGGTGGCGCGGTGGTGAGGCTTGCCGAGTTCGTCGGGCCGGTGGTCCTGGTGCTGTGGATCTTCTGCGTGATCGACGTGGTCATGGCGCGTGAGGACGAGGTGCAGCACCTCCCCAAGTGGGGCTGGCTCGTCCTGGTGCTGTTCTTCCCGCTCGTCGGGTCGGTGGCCTGGCTGGCGGCCGGCCGCCCCCGACGTGGCGCGCGACGTGCCAGGGCCTACGAGCGGCAGGCACCTGCCTTCCCTGAGTACGACCGTCCCGGTCGCGCCGCCGCCGTGGACTCGGAGTCGGACGAGGAGTTCCTCCGTCGTTGCCGTGAGCGAGCCGAGGAGCAGCGGCGCAGGTATCGCGAGGATGCGGACGGCGCTGCCGGCGACGTCTGACCAGCCGGAATGTGAGTGACGGACGGTCCCGCAGGGTGTGGGGCCGTCCGTCACTCACATGGGGTGCCTGGTCTCCGCGGTCAGAGCGCGGTGGTGCGACCCAGCAGGTGCGGGGCGCCGTTCTTCGGGCTGGTCAGCGAGAACGCCCAGTCCCGGCTGCGGCTCGCGCTCGCGCTCGTGGCAGGCAGCTGCCGGGAGCCGAACGCGACCGTGCCCGGCAGCAGGATGGGCTTCTTGAACGCGACGTCGACCCTGACCGCGTCGGGAAGTCGTGGCTCCAGCATCGCCACACACCGGGCCTTGCTCCACATCCCGTGCGCGATCTGCCGCGGGAAACCGAACGCCTTCGCGGTGACCGCGTACAGGTGGATCGGGTTGTGGTCGCCCGAGACAGCGGCGTAGCGCCGGCCGAGGTCCGCGCCGAGCCGCCACTCGATGCCGGAGGCGGGCACCTCCTCGAGCCGCAGGCCGGTGTCGGCTGCTTCGCCATCGGGCCTGCCGCGACGCAGGAAGGTCGAGGTCGCCTCCCACACCAGCTCGCCGGACGAATGCACCTCGGTGAGGATGTCGAAGACCTTGCCCTTGGCGTGCTCGCGCAGCCCCTCCGGACGCGCGGTCACCTGCAGCGACTCTCCGGCCGAGATGGCACGGTGCTGGCTGATGGAGTTCTCCAGGTGCACCGTCCCGATCGCGGGGAACGGGAAGTCGCCGTCGGTCATGATCGCCATGTGCAGCGGGAAGGCGAGCATGTGCGGGTAGGTCAGCGGCACGGTCTCCTTGAGCCCGAAGCCGCAGACCTCGGAGTACGACGCCACGTGGCCGCGGTCGATCGCGACGTCGTGGCGGGTCAGGGTCAGCTCGGGCAGGGACGATCCCGACTTCTTCACCCCCGGCAGCTTCGAGACTCCCGGTATGACGGGGAGGGCAGCCTTCAGCAGCAGCGGGAACGTGCTCGGGTCACCGGTGACCTCTCGGGTGGTGGGCTCGCCCATCGCACTCACGCCCCGAGCATCATCTGGCCGCAGACCCGGACCACGTTGCCGTTCACGGCGGTGGAGCCGGGGTTGGCGTACCAGGCGATGGTCTCGGCGACGTCGACGGGCAGGCCGCCCTGGGACATCGCGTTGAGCATGCTCCCCACCTCGCGGGTCATGAACGGCACCGCGGCCGTCATCTTCGTGTGGATGAAGCCAGGGGCCACGGCGTTGATCGTGATGCCGTCCTCGAGCGAGTCGGCGAGGGACTGGACGAGCCCGATGACACCGGCCTTGGAGGCGGCGTAGTTGGTCTGGCCGACGTTGCCCGCGATGCCGGCGATGGAGGAGACCCCGATGATCCGGCCGTTGGGCCGCACCAGGCCCTGGTCGAGGAGCTCGGCGGTGATCCGCTCGGGGGCGGTCAGGTTCACCGCGATCGCGGAGGACCAGCCGTCCTCCTTCATGTTCGCCAGCTTCTTGTCCCGCGTGATGCCGGCGTTGTGCACGACGATGTCGACGCCGCCGTGCTTGTCCTTGACGTGCTTGGCGATCCGCTGCGGGGCGTCCTTGGCGGTGATGTCGAGCATCAGCTGGTCGCCGTCGATGTCCTTCATGACGGCCTGGAGCTCGCTGGCCGCCTGGGGCACGTCGACGCCGAGGACGGTGGCGCCGTCGCGGTGGAGCACGCGGGCGATCTCCTCGCCGATGCCGCGGCTGGCGCCCGTGACGATCGCGACCTTCCCGTCGAGCGGCTTCGTCCAGTCCGCGACCGGCTCGGCGGAGGCGGAGCCCGTGGTGCCGATCCGGATCACCTGGCCCGAGACGTAGGCCGACTTGGGGGAGAGCAGGAAGGCCAGCGTCGACTCGATGGCGGCGTCGGCGGCCGGTGCGACGTACACGAGCTGCACGGTGCCGCCACGACCGATCTCCTTGCCGAGGGAGCGGGTGAACCCCTCGAGGGCCCGCTGGGCGACGCGCTCCTCGTTGCTGTTGGTCATCTCCGGAGGCGTGCCGAGCACCACGACGCGGGGGCAGGACTCGAGGCTGCGCATCAGCGGCGTGAAGAACTTCTGCAGCTCGACGAGGCCCGCGGAGCTCTCGATGCCGGTGGCGTCGAAGACCAGCGCCTTGTACTTCTCCTCGGGCGTGGCCGTGGTGACGTTGGCAATGCTCAGGTCGTCGAGCGAGCCGACGACCGTGGACGAGAGACGGCCGTCGCCACCGACCATCACGGTCCCGCTGACCAGCGGCGCGCCTTCCTCGTAGCGCTCGAGCTTCACCGGGTTCGGCAGTCCGAGGTTCTTGGCGAGCAGCTGCCCGACGGGGGTGCTGATCAGGGACTGGTAACGCGTGGTCATGCGGACGCCTCTCCTCCGGTTGGGTGGTACTCAGGTGCCCGGGTGCGGGCGGGTACGACGGCTCTCCCGATATGTAACTATGGGTGTAACTCGGAGTCCACTTTTCGTGATGTGGCACTCACTACGTTCCCTACCGCCCCGGAGGGGCGCAAGGATGGACGCTGCAAGACTTCCACAGTGGCTGGGAGGCCACTGACCATCCCCACGAGGGACGACACCCCGGCACGATCAGGAGCTGACACATGCAGGCCAACACCCAGCCCGTCCGCAGGGTCGCCGTCATCGGCGGAAACCGCATCCCGTTCGCCCGGTCGAACACCGTCTACTCGACCGCCTCCAACCAGGACATGCTCACCGCAGCGATCGACGGCCTGGTCGCGCGCTTCGGTCTCGAGGGCGAGCGTCTCGGCGAGGTCGTCGCAGGTGCCGTGCTCAAGCACTCCCGCGACTTCAACCTCACGCGCGAGTCGGTGCTGGGCTCGAAGCTCGACCCCCACACGCCGGCCTACGACATCCAGCAGGCCTGCGACACCGGCATCCAGGCGACCATCGCGGTGGCCAACAAGATCGCTCTCGGCCAGATCGAGGTCGGCATCGCCGGCGGCACGGACACGACCTCCGACGCGCCGATCGCCGTGAACGAGAAGCTGCGCAAGATCCTCCTCGAGGCGAACCGGGCGAAGACGCTCCAAGGGCGTCTGGCCGCACTCGCCAAGGTCCGTCCGGGCCACCTGACTCCGGCCATCCCGGCCAACAAGGAGCCTCGCACCGGTCTCTCCATGGGCGAGTCGGCCGCACTGACCGCGCTGGAGTGGGACATCGGCCGCGAGGAGCAGGACGAGCTCGCGGTCCGGTCGCACCAGAACCTCGCTGCCGCCTACGACCGCGGCTTCCTCGACGACCTGGTCACGCCGTTCAACGGCCTCGAGCGCGACCAGAACCTTCGCGCCGACTCCTCGATGGAGAAGCTCGGCAAGCTCAAGCCGGTCTTCGGCAAGGGCGAGGCCGCGACGATGACCGCCGCGAACTCGACGCCGCTGACCGACGGCGCGTCCGCTGTGCTGCTCGCCTCGGAGGAGTACGCCGAGGCGAAGGGCCTCCCGGTCCTGGCGTACCTCACGTTCGCCGAGACCGCCGCGGTCGACTACGTCCACGGTGGCGAGGGGCTGCTCATGGCTCCCGCCTACGCCATGCCCCGGATGCTGGAGCGTGCCGGCCTCACCCTTCAGGACTTCGACTTCTACGAGATCCACGAGGCGTTCGCCTCCCAGGTGCTCGCGACGCTCAAGGCGTGGGAGGACCCGATCTTCTGCAAGGAGCGGCTGGGCCTCGACGCGCCTCTGGGCTCGATCGACCGCGACAAGCTCAACGTGGCCGGCTCCTCGCTCGCCGCGGGTCACCCGTTCGCGGCGACCGGCGGCCGGATCGTCGCGACCCTGGCCAAGCTGCTGGACGAGAAGGGCTCGGGCCGCGGCGTGATCTCGATCTGCGCCGCCGGTGGCCAGGGCGTCACCGCGATCATCGAGAAGTAGGCGGAGCCTGCGTCTGCCCGGCGCAGCGACAGCACCGGGCAGGCGGTCAGGCCGAGGGAGCCGCCGGTCGCCATGGCCAGAGCGGTGGCGACCATGTGCTCCTTGACCTGCTCGGGGGAGAGCGCGGCCACGGTGGGTACGCCGGGCGCCGCCTCCTTCACGAGCATGCCGACCCGGGCGAGCTGCATGCCGCCCAGACCGGTGGCGTACAGGGTGTTGGCCAGCAGGTGGACGTCCTGGTCGGCGAAGGTGCCCTCGGCGATGCCGGCCTCGAGCGCTCCTGCGACGCGGGCGAGGCACGTGGCGATGCCGCGGCCGAGTCGGTAGACCGCACCCTCGCTGACCTCCTCGAGGAGCTCCGGGCCCGGACGGCGCATCAGGGTCTGGGCGCAGTCGACGAACGCGGGGAACTCGATGCCGAAGTCCATGAAGGCGGCGGTGAGCGACTGCAAGCGGGCGCGTGGCTCGGCTTCGCGGGAGTCGGCAGCGGCGAGCCGTGCGTCGAGGTCCTCGAGGTAGCCGACGAGCGTGAGCGCGAAGAGCTCCTCCTTGCCGGAGAAGTGGCGGTAGATGATCGCGCGGTTGATCCCGACCGCCCGGGCGATGTCCTCGATCTGCGCGTCGCGGACGCCGCGCTCGTCGAAGAGCGCGCGGGTGGCGTCGAGGATCTCCTTCTCGCGAGCCCTCCTCCGCACGGCCGCCGCCGATCGCCGGCCGTCGGTCCTGGGGTGCGAGAGGGGCTCGGTGCTCATAGGGCGATTCTACGTGGATGTGCAACAGCGAGTGGCACGAACGGTTACACCTGGACCGAGGCCCACCGGTGCCGTCTAGGAGGGTGCGACGTCCCCGTGTGCCCAGCCCAGAATCGCCTCGAGCAGCTCGCGGGTGTGCGGTTCGTCGAGGAGCTCGCCGATCCAGGCGGCGGAGTCGGCACGGACCGGCGAGCGGCGGTTGGGCTCCAGCCAGTCTCGGGCGGCGGTCTCGGCGATGTGTCCGAGCTGCGCGATGAGCATCGAGAAGTGTCCGCGGCGGTCCACCTCGGCAGGTCCACCCGCCTCCCTGTAGGCGTCGACGAGTGCGCGGGCTCGTCCCGGCTCGCTCCGCGCGAACTCGAAGAGAACGCATCCCAGCTCCTGGCTCGGGTCAGCGGGCCCGCTGTTCTCCCAGTCGATGACGCAGAGTCCACCGTCCGCGGTCGGCAGGACGTTGTCGGCCCACAGGTCGCGGTGACAGGTCTGCAGCGTCTGCGGTGGCTCGACCCAGGACTCGAGCGCGACCAGCTCGTCACGCAGCTCGGCCAACCGTCCGGCAAACGGCGCATCCGCCTGCCGAAGTCTCCCGACCAGCTCGTCCCAGCGATCGGCCCCGACCGGTTCGTGGTACCACGGGTCCGGCGCGCCGGGGTCGGTGTGGGACACCTGGTGAATGGCGGCCACGACCGAGCCGACGCGGGCAGGGTCGAGGTGGATGTCGGGGCCGAGCAGGTCGACCCACTCGTACACCCTGACCCGCCTGCCTCCCGAGTCGGCGAACACGCATCCGTCGGTCGTTCGTCGAACCCGAGGCGTCGGTACGCCGGCGGCGTAAGCAGCCTCCTGGAACGCGGTCGCCGAACGCACCTTCTCCTCATCGGACTCGTGGAACGGCACCTTCACGGCCCAGAGCCCGTCTGAGGTCTCCAGCCGCCACACGACACCCTGTCTTCCCCGTGCGACCGGGCCGTCCGACAGACCCGTGGCGCGGCCGAGGCCGAAGTGTCGGGCGAGCTCGTCGGCATCCACCTGGCCACTGCAGCACACGTGCGCGCCGCAGGCCAGGACCGGCGACGTGGCGCGTGTGCGCGTCGACCACCGGAGAACGGAGAAGGGCTAGCGGAGCGAACGGACCGTCTCGATGGTGTCGGCCTCGTCGGCGGTCTTGTCGTCGCGGTAGCGGAGGACACGGGCGAAGCGCAGCGCCATCCCGCCGGGATAGCGCGTCGAGGTCTGGATCCCGTCGAAGGCGACCTCCACCACCTGCTCGGGACGCACGTGCACGACGTACGACGACCGGGACGTCTCGAGCTCGAGGAACCGCTTGGTCTGCCACTCGAGCATCTCGTCGGTCATCCCCTTGAAGGTCTTGCCCAGCATGACGAAGCCGCCCTGGCCGTCCCGGGCACCGAGGTGGATGTTGGAGAGCTTGCCCGACCGACGGCCGCTGCCCCACTCCACGGCCAGCACGACCAGGTCCAGGGTGTGGCGTGGCTTGACCTTGACCCAAGACGCACCGCGGCGGCCGGCCTCGTAGCCGGTCTCCAGGCTCTTCACCACGACGCCCTCGTGGCCGAGGCCGACCACCTCGTCGAAGAAGGCCGCCGCCTCCTCGGCGTCGCGGGTGGTCCGCCGCGGGACGACGAGGTCCTCGGGGAGCGACTCGGTGAGCGCGCGGAACCGCTCACGCGCGGGGAGGTCGAGAAGGTCGGTGCCGTCGACGTGGAGGACGTCGAAGAAGTACGAGGTCAGCGGCACCTGCTCGCGCAGCGTCGCGACGTCGAGCCTGCTCGCGGTGCGGGCGGCGGTCTCCTGGAAGGGGCGTGGGCGCCCGGAGGCCTCGAGTGCGATCGCCTCTCCGTCGAGGACGAGGGCCGTTGCCGGCAGCGCGGAGACGGCCTCGACCACCTCGGGCAGGCGGTCGGTGATGTCGTCGAGGGTCCGGGTGAACACACGCACCTGCCCGTCGTACTTGTGCACCTGGACCCGGATGCCGTCGAGCTTGCAGTCGACAGCGAGCTCCTCGCCGGGGCCGAGCTTCTCGAGAGCGGCCGCCAGGTCAGCAGCGCTCGAGGCCAGCATCGGCCGGACCGGCCGGCCCACCTCGAGCGCGAAGCCCGCGAGGGCCTGCTCACCACCGGTGAGTGCGGCGACGGCGACCGGGAGCGTGGCGCCGCACAGCATCGAGGCTCGGCGCACCGCCTCCGTCGGAGCGTCCGAGGCAGCCGCGATGGCCTCGAGCATGAGACCGTCGAGCGCTCCCTGGCGCAGCTCGCCGGTCACCAGCCGCCGGAGGTAGTCCTGCTCCTCGGCGGTCGCGCGTGCGAAGAGCCGGTTCACCAGGTCGGTGCGGGTCTGCTTGGACCCTGCGCCGGCCACCGTGCTGACCTCCTCGAAGGTCTCGTGAACCTCCGAGACCGTCAGGCTGGTCTCGGCTGCCGGAGGCGGCAGGTCGTTGAGGCTGCGCCAGCCGAGCCCTGTCCGTCGCTGCCGCAGGACTCCGGACAGGTAGGCCGTCGCGGTCTCCACCTCGTCGGGCGCGGCGCTGCGCAGGGCGGTCGCGAGCGCCTCGATCTTCGCCTTGCGCGAACGCGTCGCGGTCAGGGCGCGGGAGGTGGCGACCAGCTCGGCGAGTTGCATGGAGCCATTGTGTCCGCCACCACCCCCAGTCGCGGGTTCAGCCGAGGATGCGCGTCCTGAACGGGGGCGTGCGGGGTTAGCCTTGAGACGATGCAGACAAATCCCCCGCCTGATGCCGAGCGGCTCTGGTCTCCCTCGTGGCCGTGCCCCGTGGCCGTCGTGCTGCGGCCGGGCCGACGAGGCGCGGGGGACCCGACGTTCCGCACGGACCCCGACGGCACGATCTGGCGCGGGCTCCGCACTCCCGAGGGTGTGGTGACGCTGCGGCTCGAGAGCAGGCCGTACGACGGGCAGGTGCACGCCGCAGCGTGGGGGCCCGGGGCCGACTGGGTCCTGGAGCAGCTTCCGGCGATGCTGGGCGCCGAGGACGACCCGAGCGGCTTCGAGCCACGGCATCCGGTGATCGCAGACGCCCACCGCCGTCACCCGCACTGGAGGGTGGCGCGCAGCGGACTGGTGATGGAGTCGCTGGTGCCGGCGATCATCGAGCAGAAGGTCACGGGACAGGAGGCGTTCGCCGGGTTCCGCATGCTGGTTCGCCGTTTCGGCGAGCCTGCACCTGGCCCTGGTGCCGACAGGGGTCTGCGAGTGCAGCCCTCGCCTGAGCAGATCCGGTTGATCCCGTCGTGGGAGTGGCTGCGCATGCACGTCGACCCCGCGCGGTCCCGGGCCGTCGTGACCGCAGCGCGGGTGGCCTGCTCTCTCGAGCGGACGGTAGGCATCGACCCCGTGGAGGTGGACCGCCGCCTCCGGTCGCTGCCGGGCATCGGTGTATGGACGTCGGCGGAGGTTCGCTTCCGTGCGCACGGCGACGCCGACGCGGTGAGCTTCGGTGACTACCACATCGCCAAGAACGTCGGGTGGGCGTTGACCGGTGAGGCAGTCGACGACGACGGGATGGCCGAGCTGCTCGAGCCGTACCGTCCGCACCGGCACCGGGTGCAGCGACTCGTCGAGCTGGCCGGCCTCGGGCGGCCGAGACGCGGTGCGAGGATGGCGCCTCGCCGGCATCTGCCCGCTTCGGTGGAGCGCGGGCGTTTCCGGGTGAGCTGAAGGCGTTCCGCCTGTGGATGCTTGCAATTCGGGCGTTGCCCAGAGACAGTCGTGTCACTGGCAACAGCATCTGGGAGCACCCTGTGACCGACCTTCCGTCCACGTTGGCCGGCATGACCGAGGAAGAGCTCGACCGCTTCTTCTACGAGTCCGACGCCGAGCTCATCGTGAAGCTGGCCGGAGCCACCGCCGACCGTGACCTCGCGCAGCTCCTCGACGAGGATGCTGTCCGGTCCGCGGCGGTGGGCAGCGTCCTCGCACGGCTCGACGAGTTCGCCGTCGCGGAGCGGCTGGCTCTCGTGGACGGCACGGTCTGCTTCCACCTACGGCTCGCCCATCGTGGGCCGGAGACCCATGTCCTCCAGTTCGGCGACAGCGGCGTGACCGTCGTACCCCCCTCCGGCGTCGCCAGTGACGTGACCATCACCTGCGACATGCTCGACTTCGTCCGACTGGTCACCGGTGGCGTCAACGCCGCCCTGCTGTACCTGGGCGACCGGCTGCGCATCGACGGTGACGAGATGCTCGCCCTGACCGTGGGCGGCGTCTTCCGGATCCCGGGCGGCGACGGCGTCGCGGTCGACCCCACAGCCCTGGACCCGGTGGACGTGGCGGTGGCCATCGCGAAGGTCAAGGACGCGCACCTCCACGCGGTGTTGGCAGGTGGGCTGCGCGAGGTCGTGCTCACGGAGGTGTTCCGGCGGCTCCCCGACTACGTCCACGCGGAGAAGGCACGGGGGCACGCAGCTCGCTGTGGGCTTCAAGATCGGCGGACGGCCCGACGGCGAGTCCGACCGCTTCGTGGTGACCCTCAGCGGCGGCAGGGCGACGGTCGAGCGGGTCAGCGAGGCCGATGCCGGCAAGGACCGCGATGCGACGATCGCGCTCGACGGCGCGCAGTTCCTCAAGCTCGTCACCGGCCGCCTCAACCCGGTCAAGGGCGTGCTGCGCGGACAGCTCAAGGTCCGCGGCGACGTCAAGGCCGCGCTCACCTTCAGCGGGCTGATGGACATCCCCAGCGCCTGAGCGTCGCCCCGGCACCGCCGGCCGGGGTGGACGGCCGGCTACGCGCCGTGCCAGTCGGGGGACGAAAGGCACATGCCAACACCGGCGTGCAGGCGTAGCGTCATGGCGTGAAGCCACCACCGGCTTCGACCGAGGAGCGACCATGCACGAGAAGTCCCGGCCGCAGCACGCGGCGAAGAAGACCGGCAAGACCCTGAAGCAGAAGCGGGCCGAGAAGCACGCGAAGGCCGAGGCCAAGACCCAGCACATCGAGATCGTCCCGCGCGACAAGAAGCACTGAGTCTCGCCCCCGGGCGGCCGGGCCTCACAGGAACGGTCGAAGGGGAGCGAGAACGAGCTCGGTGAACTTCCGGTGCGCCCCGCGGGCGTCCCACTCCTCGCGGGTGAGCTCGCGCGCGTTGCTCAGGTCGGTGGCGAAGACGCTCTCCATCTGCGCGGCCATCTCCGGATCGATGAACTCGACGTTGATCTCGTAGTTCCCGGTCATGCTCAAGCGGTCGATGTTCGCCGTGCCCACGGTGGACCAGCGGCCGTCGACGGTGGCGGTCTTCGCGTGCACCATGGCGCCCTGGAACCTGAAGATGCGTACGCCGGAGGCGAGGAGCTCGCCGTAGTAGCCCCGTGAGAGCCAGTCGGCGACCACGTGGTTCGACGTCTCGGGGACCAGGAGCCGCACGTCCACACCGCGCTGCGCCGCCGCCTTCAAGGCATCGACGAAGTCGGTGTCGGGGATGAAGTAGGCGTGCGTCATGTAGATGTGCTGGTAGGCGCGGTTGATCGCCTCGAGGTACATCGACCGGATCGGGAACACCCACAACCGGGGGATGTTCCGGTGCATCCGGATCCGCGGCTCCCAGTCCGACGCCGTCTCCAGGAGCAGCGGACGGCCGCCGTTCCGCGAGCCTCGGTTGAGGTTCCAGAAGTCGGCGAAAGCTCGCTTGAGATCCCACACACCGGGGCCGGTGATGCGCACGTGCGTGTCGCGCCACTCCGTCGCGTACGCGGTGCCGACGTTGTAGCCGCCGACGAAGCCGACGCGGTCGTCGACCACGAGGATCTTGCGGTGGTCCCGGCCGTACCGCCGGATGTCGAAGAACCTCCACCCCGCGCTGTAGACGGGGTACTCCAGCACTCTCAGTCTCGGTCCGAAGCGCTTGAACCGTGGCGAGACCACCAGGTTCGCGAACCCGTCGTAGATGGCATAGACCTCGACGCCTCGCCCGGCCGCCTCGGTCAGCGCTCGCTTGAACTGCTCGCCGACCTCGTCGCCCTTCCAGATGTAGGACTCGAAGAGGACCTGCTCCTTGGCGGAGGCGATCGCGTCGAGCATGTCGTCGTACAGGTGCTGGCCGTAGGTGTAGGTACGCACGCCGCCGTCGCCGATCTGCACGTCGCCCGGAGGGTCGGTCGGGAACGGCTTGGGCTTCTTCCCCCGCCGCCGGTAGGAGTCGACCAGCGTCATCACGACGGCGACGACGAAGGGGATGCCGAAGAACGTGAACAGCGCGCGCTTGAGCCACGTGCTCACGCCAGCGAGTGACCAGAGGGCCAGACGCGGAGGCGCGGGACGTCGTGTGCTCACGGGGTCAATCTAGTCACCCGGCCAAGATGTTTTCGGGCAACGGCTCACCCTGCGCGGAACGCGAGGCCCAAGCCCTGCGTCGATGTCAGCGTCCTCGCTGACCCTCACTCTGTCGTCCACGAGGTCGAAGCGGCCCCGGACGGGGCGACAGCCGCGTCGAGCTCGAACCGCAGCCTGACGCGAGGACCTGAGAGCGCGAGCTCCCTGCCATCACGCTCGGCATGCTCCACGACATCGAGGGCGGCGAGGTAGCGCCGCTCGAGGAGCATCACCACCGGCTCACAGGCCATCTCCGTCCCGTAGGCGTCGGCGAAGTCGACCGTGTCGCCGTCGACGGTCACCGTCACGCCGTAGTGGTTGCACGCGGACGACCCGCCTGCGCCCTTGCTGTCCACCAGGAGAGTGACCTCCGAGCCGGTGCCGCGGGGGAGACGTCCCTCGTCGTCGTGGCCCGACACGAGGTGCCAGCTGCCCTCCAGGTCGGCCCTGGTGGATCCGCTGTCCGGCGTACCGCTGGTCACGGCGCCGCACGCGGCCAGGACCACAGCGAGAACCGCGATGACCGGTGTCCCGGCAACCCGTTCTGTGCGCATTCGTCCACCCTCCCAGCTCTCGGGCACTCTCGGCCGGTCTCTCGCAGGATCGGACGCCTGGTTGCCGCTTCCGGTTCCGTGCCGTGGGTCACAGGCCAGAGGAAACCGTCGGTGGCACGTCGTAGGCTCGATCGACATGAGGCCTGTCACCGACCTGGAGCGCCGTGTCGCGCCGTTCAAAGTCGTGTCCGAGTACCAGCCCTCGGGCGACCAGCCGACCGCGATCGCCGACATCGAGAAGCGCATCCAGGCGGGGGAGAAGGACGTCGTCCTCCTCGGCGCGACCGGCACCGGAAAGACTGCGACCGTCGCCTGGGCGGTGGAACGGCTCCAGCGGCCCACCCTCGTGCTCCAGCCGAACAAGACGCTCGCCGCGCAGTTCGCCAACGAGCTGCGCCAGCTCTTCCCCGACAACGCGGTCGAGTACTTCGTCTCGTACTACGACTACTACCAGCCCGAGGCGTACGTCCCACAGACCGACACCTACATCGAGAAGGACTCCTCGATCAACGAGGAGGTCGAGCGGCTGCGCCACTCCGCGACGAACTCCCTGCTCACCCGCCGCGACGTGATCGTGGTGTCGACCGTCTCCTGCATCTACGGCCTCGGCACGCCCCAGGAGTACGTCGACCGGATGATCCGGCTGAAGGTCGGCGACGAGCACGACCGAGACTCGATCTTGCGCCAGCTCGTGGGGATCCAGTACTCCCGCAACGACATGGCCTTCACCCGGGGCACGTTCCGGGTGCGCGGCGACACGCTCGAGATCTTCCCGGTCTACGAGGAGCTCGCGGTCCGCGTCGAGTTCTTCGGCGACGAGGTCGAGCGGCTGATGACGCTCCACCCGGTGACCGGCGAGGTCGTCACCGAGGACGAGGAGCTCTACATCTTCCCGGCCACGCACTACGTCGCGGGTCCCGAGCGGATGGAGCGCGCGATCAAGGGCATCGAGCTCGAGCTCGAGGACCAGCTCGCCACGTTCGAGAAGCAGGGCAAGCTGCTCGAGGCCCAGCGCCTGCGGATGCGCACCACCTACGACGTCGAGATGATGCGCCAGGTCGGGTCCTGCTCGGGCATCGAGAACTACTCGATGCACATCGACGGCCGCAAACCCGGTTCCGCGCCGAACTGTCTGCTCGACTACTTCCCCGAGGACTTCATGCTCGTCGTGGACGAGTCACACGTGACCGTCCCGCAGGTCGGCGGCATGTACGAAGGCGACATGTCGCGCAAGCGCAACCTCGTCGACCACGGGTTCCGGCTGCCGAGCGCCATGGACAACCGCCCGCTGAAGTGGGAGGAGTTCCTCGATCGGATCGGGCAGACCATCTACCTCTCCGCGACCCCGGGCAACTACGAGATGTCCAAGGTCGGCGGCCCGGGCAACGTCGTGGAGCAGATCATCAGGCCCACCGGTCTCGTCGACCCGGAGGTCATCGTCAGGGGCACCAAGGGCCAGATCGACGACCTGATCCACCAGATCAACGACCGTGTGGAGAAGAGCGAGCGCGTGCTGGTCACCACGCTGACCAAGAAGATGTCGGAGGACCTCACCGACTACCTCCTCGAGGCCGGCATCCGCACCCGCTACCTCCACAGCGAGGTCGACACCCTGCGCCGCATCGAGCTGCTGCGCGAGCTCCGGATGGGGGAGTACGACGTCCTCGTCGGCATCAACCTCCTGCGAGAGGGCCTCGACCTGCCCGAGGTGTCGCTCGTGGCGATCCTCGACGCCGACAAGGAGGGTTTCCTCCGCTCCGACAAGTCGCTGATCCAGACGATCGGCCGTGCCGCCCGGAACGTCTCCGGCCAGGTGATCATGTACGCCGACAAGGTGACACCGTCGATGGAGAAGGCCATCGAGGAGACCAACCGGCGGCGCGAGAAGCAGGTCGCCTACAACAAGGCCAACGGGGTCGACCCGCAGCCGTTGCGCAAGAAGATCGCCGACATCACCGAGATGCTCGCCCGCGAGGACGAGAGCACCGAGGAGCTGCTCAAGACCTGGCAGAAGGCCGGCGGCGAGAAGGGCAAGAAGGCACCCGTGCCCGGTCTGTCACGCGAGGCGGGCAAGCACGCCGCCGAGCTCGCCGGGCTGCCGTCGCAGGACCTCGCAGACCTGGTCCAGCAGCTGACCGACCAGATGCACGCCGCCGCAGCGGAGCTCCAGTTCGAGCTCGCCGCCCGCCTACGCGACGAGATCTCGGAGCTGAAGAAGGAGCTCCGCCAGATGGTCGAGGCCGGGGTGCGCTGACGCCATGACTCGCGAGGAGCTCCTGACCTACTGCCTGGCCAAGCCAGGGGCGTGGGAGGACGAGCCTTGGGAGGGCGACACCGTCGCCAAGGTGCACGACAAGATCTTCGCGTTCCTGGGCTCCGGGGACGTCGACTCCCTGGGCGTGAAGTGCGGGCTGACCCGGGAGGAGGCCGACGAGTGGCTGGCCCGCTACCCGAAGGACGCCTCCGTGATGGCCTACATCGGCCGCTCCGGCTGGAACACCCTGTCGGTAGGCCGTGGCATCCCCGATGACGAGATCCACGAGGCGGTCGATGCGTCCTACGACCTCGTCGTCTCGCGTCTTCCGAAGAAGCACCGACCACAGGGAGTGTGACCATGCCCGACGTGCGCCAGGTCCAGGTGACCTTCGACTGCGCCGACCCCGCGGCGCTCGCCGCGTTCTGGCGGGAGGTGCTCGGTTACGCCGAGGAGCCTCCTCCGCCAGGTCACGACTCGTGGGAGGAGGCGCTCGAGGCGTGGGGTGTTCCTCGCGGGGAGTGGAACTCCCGGTCGGCCTGTCGAGACCCTCAGGGCATCGGACCCCGTCTCTTCTTCCAGCGCGTGCCTGAGGGCAAGACGGCGAAGAACCGGGTCCACCTCGACGTGCGCGTGGCGCCTGAGCTGCGCGGTGAGCGGCGGATGGCGGCGCTCGAGGCCGAGGCCGAGCGGCTCGTCGCTCTGGGTGCTACGCGGGGCAAGCGGTTCGAGCCTGACTCCAGTCCCGGCGAGGCCGGCTTCATCGTGATGCAGGATCCCGAAGGAAACGAGTTCTGCCTCGACTGAGGCCGGAGGACGATGCCGGTTTGGCGGCCATCGCGGCGTCTGGGAGACTTGCCGCTGCGTGGAGGGGAGTATTCCTTCGCAGCGGTGTCGTCATCACGGACTCCTGCTCGCCGAGCCGAGCAGAGTCCCGGCGCCGCTGGTCCGGCCGAGAAGGCGCGGACGGGAGAGACCTCCGGAGCTGATCCTTGACCTGGTGTTTCACGTGCTGGACGCGTGGGCACTCTCGACAGACCCTCCGGAGGAGAACGACTCGTGGACAGACTTCTTGGTGACTCCGTCGCCAGCCCCACCATCTGGGCGGTAACGGTGGTCATCACGACCGGGGTTCTGCTGGTCGACCTGCTGATCATCGGCCGGCGCCCGCACGAGCCCTCCATGAAGGAGGTGTCGACGCACCTGGCCTTCTTCATCGGGATCGCCGTGCTGTTCGGGGTCGCGCTGTGGATCTTCGCCGAGCCCCACGAGCTCAGTCAGGCGCCCGGGCCGGAGTTCTTCGCAGGATGGCTGACGGAGTACTCCCTCTCGGTCGACAACCTCTTCATCTTCCTCATCATCATGAGCAAGTTCTCGGTGCCGCGGCAGTACCAGCAGACGGCTCTGATGATCGGCATCGTGCTCGCGCTGGTGATGCGCGCGGCGTTCATCCTGGTCGGGGCGGCGGCGATCAACCAGTTCAGCTGGGTGTTCTACGTCTTCGGCGCGTTCTTGATCTTCACCGCCATCAAGCTGGCTCGGGAGGGGGCCGAGGACGACGACGAGTACGAGGAGAACAAGCTCGTGCTCTTCGTGGAGCGGCGCTTCCCGGCGACCAAGGAGTACCACGGGACGAAGCTCTTCATCCGCGAGAACGGCAAGCGCCTGATCACGCCGATGTTCATCGTGATCCTGACCCTGGGCACCACCGACCTGCTCTTCGCGCTCGACTCGATCCCCGCGATCTACGGCCTGACCAAGGACCCGTACCTCGTCTTCACCGCGAACATCTTCGCTCTGATGGGTCTGCGCCAGCTCTACTTCCTGATCGGCGGCCTGCTGCAGCGCTTGATCTTCCTCTCCTACGGCCTGGCGTTCCTGCTCGGCTTCATCGGGGTCAAGCTGGTCTTCCACGCCCTGCACGAGAACGAGCTGCCGTTCATCAACGGCGGCGAGAACTTCGAGGCATCGTGGCTGGAGATCCCCATCTGGGTCTCGCTCAGCGTCATCGTCGGCACCCTGGCGGTGACCGCGGTGGCGAGCCTGGTGGTCTCTCATAACCGCTCCCAGCGCGAGGTCGCGGCGGAGACGGGTCCGCGACGTGACTGGGAGAACGGCTGACCCTGCCGGTCGGCCGGTCGACGCAGCCGGGCCCTCGGCCTGCTGGTCGAACCGAACGGCCACTGTGACCGGGGTGACTTCTCGCGTACGTCGAGCATGGTGGATGGGGTAGGGGGTATACCGGTGCCATGAGCACCCCCATTGAGCTCGGACGCCCCGTCTCCGGCGACGTCGTCGAGCTGATCCTCGAGGACCACCGACGTTTCGAGCATCTGTTGCGTCAGCTGCGCGACAGCAGCTCCGACCGTGACGCCGTGCGAGCAGCCTTCGCCACGCTGCACGTGGCCCACGCCGAGGCGGAGGAGAAGTTCGTCTACCCGACGCTGCGCCGCAAGGATGCGATCGACGACCACGAGGCGGAGCACGGGGAGGAGGAGCACGCCGAGGGCAACGAGAAGCTGCTCAAGGTCCTCGAGCTGGTCGGCACCGACACCCAGGCCTTCGACGACGCGGTCGAGGAGCTCGCGGCAACGGTCAACCACCACCTCACCGAGGAGGAGCTCACGATCCTCAACCCGGCTCGTGAGGAGGTCTCCGAGAAGGTCCGCGCCGAGCTGGGCGAGAAGTTCGCCACCGAGCGCAACAAGCAGATGGACGACGACTGCGGCAGCGTGGAGAACGTCCGTCGCCTCGTCCGGGAGGCCGAGAAGCAGGGCCTCTTGGACGACGAGGAGGACGGCGACGAGTGACCTGCCGGCCGGGGCCCGTCAGTCCTCGTCGCGACGAGGGATCTGGCCGGCATCCGGCTTCCTGACGCGCCCGGCGGCGACCAGCGTCTCGAGCCGGTGCGGGGCGAGCGGCGCGTCCTCGATGAGCTCTCCGCCCTCGGGGGCGTGCAGCATCCACCGGAGACCGCCGGCGCCGACGGGACGGCTCACGAAGCCGACGTGGTAGACCCGTTCCCCCGGGCGGGCGAAGAAGTACAGGTCTCCTGGGCGCACCTCGTCCAGCGGCACAGGACTGACGTGTGAGGCCTGGTCGAAGGCGTCGCGCGGGACGACCACGCCGAAGGCGCGGAACACCAGATGCACGAGGCCGGAGCAGTCCAGCCCCCAGGCGCTGGTCCCGCCCCACAGGTAGCGCAACCCCAGGAACTGTGAGGCGGCATCCAGCAGGTCGTCGGCACCGTAGACCGGCTGCTGCTTCTCGTGCGCCAGCCGCAGGTGGCCCAGCGGGACCAGTCCCCGTCGGCCGCCGGGAAGCATCACGCAGGCTTCCTCCTCGCTCACGGAGTCGAGCCAGAGGGTGGTGCCGAACGACAGCGCCAGCGCGGTGCCGTCGTCGAGCCTGCACGGCGCGGTACGGGTCATCACGAAGGCACTCGGCCCGGTTCGCCGGGCCACCGGGGCGGCGAGGTGCGCGCGTCGCATCCAGCCGGGGTAGCCGGCCGGGTCCGCGGAGGAGGACTGGCCGAGCGCGACGACGCGGACCCAGTCGCCCTGCTCGTCGAGGACCCGCACAGGCTCGCCGATCAGAAGCTGCGTCAGCGTCCGGCCCTTGAGCCCCTTGCGGACCGTCGCATCCATCGCGGCCGCCCACGCCGCCACGTCGGGCACCTCGAGCACAGCGGGCCGGTCGACGTCGCGCGGCGCGTGGGGCGAGGTCCACACGGTCGCGGCCGGGACACCGACCTCGTAGACGTCCGGTCCACCGAAGAGCAGGTGCCCACCCATCAGGCGAGCCCCTCCACCCCGAGGCCGGGGGAGTCGGGGAGCACGACCGTCGCCCCGTCGTAGCGCAGACCGCCCCGGACCGGCGAGCTCGCCGCCCACCACGCGGCGTCGAGGTCGGAGACCGCGCTCGTCCCGAAGGCAGCGACCAGGCTGGCTGCGGCGCCCACACCGACGTGCGTCTCCATCATCGACCCCACGATCGTCCCCATCTCGTGCGCCCGGGCGAGCTCGAGCAGCGTGCGGGCGGGGCCGAGGCCGCCGCACTTGGCGAGCTTCACGTTGACCATGTCCGCCGCCCGCCGCTCGATGACCTTCACCAGGTCCCGGACGCCGTACACGGACTCGTCGGCCATCACCGCGGTGGCCACCCGCGCCGACACCCAGGCCAGGCCGTCGAGGTCCTCGGCGCGCACCGGTTGCTCCACGAGCTCGACGCCGACCTGGGCGTCCTCGAGGGCGCTGATCACTCGCACGGCTTCGCGTGGCGTCCAGCCCTGGTTCGCGTCGAGGCGCAGGGCGACGTCGGGCCCCACGGCCGCCCGGGCCGACCGGACCCGCTCGACGTCGGCGGCCGCGTCGGTCCCCACCTTGAGCTTGAGCACGCCGAAGCCGTCCTTGACCCGGGCGGCAGCGACCTCGGCGAGCTGTTCCGCGCTGCCGGCGGCGAGCGTCACGTCGGTCGTGACGCGACGGGTGGACGACCCGAGAAGCACCGGCAGGCTCACCCCGCGCCGTCGCGCGGTGAGATCGTGCAGGGCGACGTCCACGGCCGCCTTGGCGCCGAAGTTCCTGGCTACCGCACCCGCCACACGACGAGTGAGCTCCACGAGGTCGTCCGCATCCCCGCCGAGAACCGCATCCCGGAGCGGGCCGCCGACGCAGGCCTCGGCCCCGGCCACCGACTCGCCCGTGACCTGCCAGACCTGCGGGGCCTCACCCCAGCCGGTGGCGCCGTCGCTGTCGGTCACCTGGACCAGGAGGCTGTCGGTGGTCGTGGTGCGCCGGAGCGCAGTGACGAACGGGGTGTGCAGCGGCACGCTCACCCGGTGGCACGTGATGCGCTCTATCCTGCTCACCCGACTCGCTCCTGCCACATCGTCGTGCTGACCGCGGCGATCAGCCGGGCTGCCTCGTCCTCGGAGAGGTCCGAGGTGGTGCAGACCGCCAGGACGTAGGGATCCGCCCCCTCCGGCCGCACGAGCGCCACGTCGTGGGAGACGCCCCCGACCCAGCCGGTCTTGTTCGCGACGTAGGTGGACGCGGGCAGGCCGGCCGGGATCCCGTCGCGGTACTCCTGGGCTGCGAGGACCGACTCGATCTCTCGGCAGGTCTCCTCGCCGGCGAGCATCCTCGAGGCGACACCGCACATGACCAGGGCCAGGTCGCCGGCGGTGACGAGATTGTCGAGTCCGGCGGACCTCGCCGCGGCGTCCTCGATGCCCCTCGGGAGCACGGTGCCGGGCGTGCACCCGGCATCCCGCAGGACCGCCGCGACCTCGCCGACGCCGACCTGCTCGAGCGCAAGGTTCGTGGCGAGGTTGCCCGACCGCACGATCGCGTGACGCACGAGACGGCGCAGCGTCGAGGATCCCCCCACCCGCGCCCAGGTCTCGTCGTCCTGGTCGTCGTCCTGGTCCAGGGAGAAGGGGCTGCCGTCGAAGGCCGAGGCGAACCGGTTGCGCACGGACACCGCCTGGTCGAGGTCTACCTCCGATCGCTCGTGCCTGCGGTAGGCAGCGACCAGCAACGGGAGCTTCATCGTGCTCGCGGCGTAGTGACGGGCGTCCGGCAGGCGGGTGTACGACGCCCGGCCGTGGGTGTCGCCGCACCAGACCGAGACCGTTCCGGTGAGCCCCGCGGGCAGGTGGCTGCCGATGACGGACTCCACCTCGGCCTGCGCAGGGGACTGGTGTGGCGCATGAGACGGCATGGGTCACACCCTATGTTCGTTGCCTCCCCGGTTCGCGCCACTTGCCGGATCCGAGGGGTCGGCTCTGGCCAAGTGCCGCATGTGCCCCTAAACTAGAACACGTTCCACCAGGCCGCGCTGGTCGGGACCGACGAGGAGGAGGGCCGGCCGCTGTGGCTGCCAAGGGCAGGGACCTGGTCAAGATGACCGAGCCCGAGATCGAGGGGTTCTTGGCTGCGTCCAAGAAAGTGCAGGTCGCGACGGTCAACCCCGACGGGAGCCCGCATCTCACGACTCTCTTCTACGTCGTGCGCGACGGCCGGATCGCCTTCTGGACCTACGGGCGCTCCCAGAAGATCAAGAACCTGGAGCGCGACCCGCGGATCACCTGTCTTGTCGAGACGGGGGATGACTACTTCGAGCTGCGTGGCGTCTCGATCAGCGGCCGCGCCGAGCTCGTCACCGACGAGGACGCCATCCGCGCGATCGGCACCTCGGTGGCCTCACGCATGGTCGACGGTGCCGACCTCGGTGACATCGGCCGCGACGAGGTCGAGCGGCAGGTCCGCAAACGCGTCGGCGTGGTCGTCGTACCGACCAGGACCGCCTCCTGGGACCACCGCAAGATGCTCGCCCCGGCCGGGTCGTGACCCCGGACGACATGAGCCGACCAGCACGAGCCCTGATGAGGAGACATCGATGAGCCAGAGCCCCGAGACCGTCGGCCGCCTGGCCGTGGACTACGACCTGTGCGAGGCCAACGGCATCTGCGTCGGCATCGCCCCGGAAGTCTTCGACCTCGACGACGACGACAACCTGCACCTGCTGGAGACGGCCGTGACACCCGCCGACGAGTCGCGGATCATGCAGGCGGTCGACTCATGCCCACGCAACGCGCTGCGTATCGAGAGGAACCCCGATGCCTGACGAAAGTCTCTCCCTCGACGGTCGCGTGGCGGTCGTGACCGGCGCCGGCGCCGGTCTCGGTCGGGCCGAGGCCATCGCGCTCGCCGACGCCGGTGCCCGGGTCGTGCTCAACGACCTGCCGGGTGCCGCGGACGCCGTCGCCGAGGAGATCCTCTCGCGAGGTGGCGAGGCGGTCGTGGTCGCGGGCGACATCGGCGAGCGGTCGACCGCGGACGCCCTGACCAGCGCTGCCGTGGACCGCCTCGGCAGCCTGGACATCGTCGTGAACAACGCGGGCGTCATCCGCGACAAGATGCTGTTCAACATGTCCGACGAGGACTGGGACCTCGTCATCCGGGTGCACCTGCGCGGGCACTTCCTGCTCTCGCGCAACGCCGGCGCCCACTGGCGGTCGGTCTCGAAGGCGACCGGACAGCCGGTCTACGGCCGGGTCGTCAACACCGCCTCGGAGGCCTTCCTCGTGGGTTCGCCCGGTCAGGCGAACTACGCGGCCGCCAAGGGCGGGATCGCGGCGCTCACGCTCTCGACGGCGCGCGGCCTCGGGCGGCTGGGAGTGCGGGCCAACGCCATCTGCCCCCGCGCGCGCACCGCGATGACCCACAACGTCTTCGGCGAGCACGGCGCCGACCAGGACGTCGACCCGCTCTCGCCCGAGCACGTCGCGCCGCTGGTCGCCTACCTCGCCTCTCCCGCCGCGGACCAGATCACCGGCCAGGTGTTCGTGGTGTACGGCGGGATGGTGGCCCTGCTCGCCGCTCCGGTCGTGGAGCAGCGCTTCGACGCGCAGGGCGACACCTGGGACCTCCACGACCTCGACAAACAGGTCGGCTCCTACTTCGCCGACCGCGACCCGGCGAACGGCTTCGCGGCCGACAGCATCATGAACATCGCCGGCCAGCCCCTCGGCTGATCGAGCCCCCGCCGGACCATCTCAACCACCGCAAAGGACTTCACGCATGAGCAGCACAGGTCGACTCGCCGGCAAGGTGGCCCTGGTCACCGGAGGAGCGCAGGGCCAGGGCGCCGCCGCCGCGCGCGCGTTCGTAGGTGAGGGCGCGAAGGTCGTGGTCGCCGACATCGCCGACGACCCCGGAAAGGCACTGGCCGACGAGCTGGGGGAGCAGGCGTACTACCGGCACCTCGACGTGACCAGCGAGGCCGACTGGGAGAGTGCGGTCAGCGAGGCGGTCGAGACGTTCGGCCACGTCGACGTACTGGTCAACAACGCAGGCGTCCTGCTCTTCAGCGAGCTCACCAAGACCTCGCTCGAGGACTACGAGCGGGTGATCCGGATCAACCAGATCGGCACGTTCCTCGGCATGCGGGCCGTGGCCGGCCCCATGGCCGAGCGAGGCTCGGGCTCGATCGTCAACTCGTCCTCGATCGAGGGGCTCGGCGGCATGCCTCTGCTGGTGGCCTACACGGCGAGCAAGTTCGCGATCCGCGGCATGACCAAGTCCGCGGCGATGGAGCTCGGTCCCAAGGGGATCAGGGTCAACTCCGTCCACCCCGGGATGATCGACACGGCCATGATCCGGGACTACGCCGGTGAAGAAGGGCTCGAGTGGGGCGGGAGCAAGGTCGCGCTCAAGCGGGTCGGCAAGCCGGAGGACGTCGCGTCGGTCTACGTCTTTCTCGCCAGCGACGAGAGCGGCTACTGCACCGGAGCCGAGTTCGTCTGCGACGGCGGGGCGACCGCCACGCACGCCTACGGTGGCTGAGTCGGTCCCGGCGACCTCAGTCGCGCAGCAGCAGCCGGACGGCGACGTCGATCGACTTGCTGACGTCTGCCGCGGAGGCGCGACCGGTCACCCACTGCACCAGGCTGGCGAGCCAGACGTCGCCGATCACCTTGGCGATCGCGATGTCCTCCTCGGTCGGCTCGATCTCGTCGCTCGGGGTGCCCGTCTCGTTCATCGCGCGCATCAGCATCCGGGTGACGTGCATGCCGACAGCGTGGATCTCGTTGGCCACCGAGGCGTCTGCGAACATGAACGCGCGGGTGAGGGCCTCGGTGAGGTTCGGGTCGCGCTGGAGGGCGCGGGTGTTGCGGCTCAGGACGTAGATCACCCGGTCGGCCGAGGTGTCGCCCGGGACCGGCTTGCGGTCCAGCGCCGCGTTCGCCTGCTCGAACTCTCGCGCCAGCGCCGACACGAGCAGGTGGATCTTCGACGGGAAGTATCGGTAGAGGGTGCCGAGCGCGACGTCGGCCCGCTCGGCCACGGCCCGCATCTGCACGGCGTCGAAGCCCCCCTTGGAGGCCAGCGCGATCGTGGCGTCGAGGATCCGCTTGCGTCGGTCACGCTGCGCCGCGGATCCGAGCTCCTCGAAGGTGAGCGAGTTCATGCTGGTCACGGTGGTGCTCCCGTCGCTTATTCCCGGTTGGCTCGTTGTAGGGACCACCGGCGAATTGCAGGGCCTCTCAACGCGTAGGCTAACACCGGCTCCCGGCATAATCGAAACACGTTTCAGTCGCAGATTCCCCAGTTTCGGAGGTCGAAAACGTGCGTATCGCTCTGCTGTCCTACCGCAGCAAACCGCACTGCGGGGGCCAGGGTGTGTACGTCAGGCACTTGAGCCGTGAGCTCGTCGCCCTCGGGCACGACGTCGAGGTCTTCTCCGGCCAGCCCTACCCGGAGCTCGACCCGGGAGTGCGCCTGACCAAGCTGCCGAGCCTCGACCTCTACCGCGAGCCGGACCCGTTCCGCACGCCGAAGCCGAGCGAGATCCGGGACGGCATCGACGTCCTCGAGGTCGCGACCATGTACACCGCGGGGTTCCCGGAGCCGCTGACCTTCAGCCTCCGCGCCGCCCGCGTCCTGCGCAAGAGGCTCCAGGACTTCGACGTCGTGCACGACAACCAGACGCTCGGCTACGGCCTCCTCGACATCGCCCGCAGCGGCATGCCGCTCGTGACCACGATCCACCACCCGATCACGTTCGACCGCCGGGTGGACCTGAAGGCCGCCCGTGGCCACAAGAAGCTGACCACCCGGCGCTGGTACGGCTTCCTCACGATGCAGGGCCGCGTCGCGCGCCGGATGAAGCACGTGCTGACCGTCTCGATGTCCTCGGCCCGTGACATCGTCGCCGACTTCAAGGTCGCCCCGGAGCGCATCGAGGTCATCCCGCTCGGCGTCGAGCCCGAGGTGTTCCAGCACTACCAGGACCCCCGCGTCCCCGGCCGGATCGTCGCCATGGCGAGCGCGGACACCCCGATGAAGGGCATCGCCACCCTGCTCGAGGCCTTCGCGAAGCTGCGCACCGAGCGCGACGCCGAGCTGCTGCTGATCACCCGCCCCAAGCCCGGCGGCCGCACCGAGCAGCTGATCGACCGGCTCTCGATCAAGGACAGCGTCCGCTTCGTCAGCGGGCTGAGCGACACCGAGCTCGCCGAGGTCGTCGGTTCGGCCGAGATCGCCTGCGTCCCCTCGCTCTACGAGGGGTTCTCGCTGCCCACGGTGGAAGCCATGGCCTGCGGCACACCGCTCGTGGTCAGCCGCGCGGGGGCGATCCCGGAGGTGGTGGGTGAGGACGGGCTGTGCGCCGACCTCGTCACCCCCGGTGACGTCGGGGAGCTCGCTGCGGCGCTCGAGGGGCTGCTCGACGACCCGGAGCGGCGGCACCGGATGGGCGCCGCCGGGCGTCGGCGGGCATTGGAGAAGTTCAGCTGGCGAGCAGTGGCCGAGGCCACTGCAGCGGCCTACCAGCGGGCCATCGAGGACACGAACACCAAGGAGAGCTGAACAGATGCTGACCGTTGACTTCGACCGGCTTGGAGTCCAGGCCGGGGACCGTGTCCTCGACATGGGGTGTGGCGCCGGGCGCCACGCGTTCGAGCTCTACCGTCGCGGCACCGACGTCATCGCGTTCGACCAGGACGCCGACGAGCTCGCTGGTGTCTCGGACATGTTCGCGGCCATGCGCAAGGCGAACGAGGTGCCAGACGGCGCCGAGGCGGACGTCAAGCAGGGCGACGCCCTCCAGCTGCCCTTCGCCGACGGCGAGTTCGACCGGGTGGTCGCGGCCGAGGTCCTCGAGCACATCCCCGACGACGAGTCCGCGATCGCGGAGCTGGTCCGTGTGCTGCGCCCCGGCGGGACGATGGCCGTCACCGTCCCCCGCTGGCTGCCGGAGAAGATCTGCTGGGCGCTCTCCGACGAGTATCACGAGGTCGAAGGCGGCCACGTCCGCATCTACACCGGTGACGAGCTCGTCGGGAAGCTGGAGAGGGCCGGCATGACCTACGCGGGAAAGGAGCACGCGCACGCGCTGCACTCGCCGTACTGGTGGCTCAAGTGTGCGGTCGGCGTGGACAACTCGGACCACGTGCTGCCCAAGACCTACCACCGGCTGCTGGTGTGGGACATCATGAAGCGTCCCCGGCTGACCCGGACCGCCGAAGCGCTGCTCAACCCGGTCATCGGCAAGAGCATGGTCCTCTACCTCACGAAGCCCTGAACCTGCCCATGACGCCCGAGATCCCACACTTCCCGGAGCTGCTCTCCGCCCACGACATCCGGGCGACGGCCGCGTCGATCGCGCGCGCACAGGAGGAGTCCGGGGCCATCCCGTGGTTCGCGGGCGGTCACGTCGACACCTGGGACCACGTCGAGTGCGCGATGGCGCTGCTCGTCGGCGGTGAGGTCGAGGCCGCGGAGCGAGCCTACGCGTGGCTGTTCGAGACCCAGCGGCCCGACGGGTCGTGGCCGATGAAGATCACCGCGGGCGTGGTCGACGACGCCGCCGTGGACACGAACATGACCGCCTACGTCGCTGTGGGCGTGTGGCACCACTGGCTGGTCCGCCGGGACGAGGCGTTCGTACGACGGGCATGGCCGGTCGTACGACGGGCGCTGGACTGTGTCACGGCGATGCAGCTGCCGTTCGGCGGGATCGCCTGGGCCGCCAACGTCTTCGGAGGCGTGGAGGAGACCGCTCTCATCTCGGGGAGCTCGAGCATCTACCACGCCCTGGCCTGCGGGCTCGCCCTCAGCGAGCTGTCCGACGAGCCGCAGCCCGAGTGGGAGCTCGCGGCAGGACGGCTCGGGCACGCGCTGCGCGAGCACGAGGACCTCTTCGTCCCCAAGACGCGATACTCCATGGACTGGTACTACCCGATTCTCGGCGGGGCGCTTCGCGAGGAGGGCGCCGCCGCCCGCCGGATCAAGGCTCGGTGGGACGACTTCGTCGTCGACGGGCTCGGGATCCGCTGTGTGGACGACCGGCCCTGGGTGACCGGCGCGGAGACCTGTGAGCTCGTGCTCGCCCTCGACGCGGTAGGGGAGTACGACCTGGCCCTCGAGCTGCTCGAGTCGATGCAGCACCTGCGCGACCCGGACGGCTCCTACTGGACCGGCTACGTCTACCCCGACGACGCCCGGTGGCCGGAGGAGTGCAGCACCTGGACCGCGGCGGCCGTCGTACTCGCTGTCGACGCACTGTCGGGCACGACACCGGGGTCGGACATCTTCCGGGGCATGACCCTGCCCGCGGGCTTCACCGAGATCGGCCTCGAGTGCGGCTGCGTGCCGGCCGACGCGACGGCGAAGAGGTCAGCGGACCGGGTCGCCGGCCTCTCCCCGCGTACGCGTTAGGACCCGCATCGAGCCGAGCACCTCGGTCTCGGTGAAGTCGCCGCTCTCGAGGGCGCGCAGGTAGACCCGGTAGGGCGCCTGGCCGCCGTCGGCCGGGTCGGGGAAGACGTCGTGGACCACCATCAGGCCATCGCGTGCGACCCAGCGGCCCCAGCCCTGGTAGTCGTTGCCGGCGTGCTCGTCGGTGTGGCCGCCGTCGATGAACAGCAGGGACAGCGGCGTGCGCCACAGCGCCGAGACGGTCGTGGACCGGCCGACGATCGCGACCACCTGCTCCTCCAGGCCGGCGAGCGCGATGGTCCGCCGGAAGTGGGGGAGGGTGTCCAGCCTGCCCACCTCGGGGTCGACCAGAGAGGCGTCGTGGTACTCCCAGCCTTCCTGGTTCTCCTCCGAGCCACGGTGGTGGTCCACCGTGAAGACGGTGCCACCGACCTCGCGGGCTGCAGCGCCGAGGTAGACCGCGGACTTCCCGCAGTAGGTCCCCACCTCGAGGACCGGGCCGTGGGGCAGCCGCTCGCGGGCGAGGCGGTGCAGCAGGTCGCCCTCGTCGAGGGGCATGAAGCCCTTCGCGGCCAAGGCGTGCTCGAGCAGGTCCTCGGGCATGCCGGGCGTGGTGCGGCTGTCAGGGGTGGCCATGGGGTCCTCTTATCCGGTCTCGGACGCAGCGTGCGCGCGTCAGCGTATCCGTGGCAGTATTGAAACACGTTCTAGATTGGTCGAGGAGTCGCGCAGTGACGATCGGACTGACCGAGGAGCAGGCCGCACTGGCCTCGTCTCTGGCCCAGTGGGCAGCGGCCGGCGGGTTCGCCGAGGCCGTCCGCGCTGCGGAGGGTGCCGGGACCGAGCACCTGACCGCAGCATGGGAGGAGCTCGCGGAGCTAGGCGTGCTCGGCATCGGGGTCCCCGAGTCGTGTGGCGGTGCCGGCGGGAGGCTGGTCGACCTTGCCTGCGCCCTGGAGGCCGCTGCCCAAGGTCTGGTGGCCGGGCCTCTCCTGTCGACCGCGACGTGCGCGACCCTGCTCGCCGAGCACGCGGACACCGCGGTGGCCAAGCGGCTGCTGCCGGGGATCTGCGAGGGCTCGGTCCGGGTGGCCATGGCTCCGACCTGTGCTTCGCTGACCTTCGGCCCCGACGGGGGGACGGTGAGCGGGACGGTGCCGGTCGTCCTGGACGCGGGCAGCGGCACACACCTGCTCCTCGGCGTCTCCTCGGGTGGTTCCGAGACGTGGTTCGTCGTGCCGGCCGACAGCGCGGGGGTGGCGATCGAGCCGGCGTCCACCGCCCCCGACCTCTCCCGGACCGTCGGGTCGGTGCACCTCCGGGACGCCGTGGTCGAGTCCGACGCCCGGCTCGAGGTCGAGGCCGGCCGGGTAGGAGCGCTGCTCACGGTTCTCGCCGCCGCAGAGGCGTCCGGCACAGCGAGGTGGGCTCTTCGGACCGCGGTCGAGTACGCCTCGGTCCGCGAGCAGTTCGGACGCAAGATCGGCTCCTTCCAGGCGATCAAGCACCTGTGCGCGCAGATGCTGGAGCGTGCCGAGTCGGCCACCGCCGTGGCGTGGGGCGCGGCCTGCGCCCACGACGAGGAGCCGGCCCAGCTGTCCTTCGCCGCCGCGGTCGCCGGGGTCGTGGCGCTCGACGCCGCGGTGGAGAACGCCAAGGACTGCATCCAGGTGCTCGGCGGGATCGGGTTCACCTGGGAGCACGACGCGCACCTCCACCTGCGGCGTGCGTTGAGCACCCGGCAGCTCCTCGGCGGCACGGGCCGGCTGAGAAGTGCGGTGGCGGGCCTCGCCCTGGACGGGGTACGCCGGAGGCTCCACATCGACCTCGACGGCGACGCGGAGGAGCTCCGCGCGTCGGTCCGGGCGGATGTCGAGCGGGTCCGGGCCGTCGATGAGGATGCCCGTCGTACCGCCCTGGCCGAGGCCGGCCTGATAGCTCCGCACTGGCCGACGCCGTACGGTCGTGGCGCGGACCCCCGCACCCAGCTCGTCATCGACCAGGAGCTCGCTGCCGCCGGGATCAGCCGGCCCGACCTCAAGATCGGGGGATGGGCCGCGCCGACGATCCTGGGGCACGGGACCGATGCGCAGAAGGGGCGGTTCGTCGGGGCCACGCTCCGCGGCGAGATCACGTGGTGCCAGCTCTTCAGCGAGCCTGGCGCCGGCTCGGACCTGGCGTCGCTCCGCACGAAGGCCGAGCGCGTCGAGGGAGGCTGGCGCCTGACCGGCCAGAAGGTGTGGACCTCGCTGGCAGCCTCTGCCGACTGGGGGATCTGCCTGGCGCGGACCAACCCCGATGCCCCTCAGCACAAGGGCATCACCTACTTCGTGGTCGACATGCGCCGGGAGGGCATCGAGATCCGTCCGTTGCGGGAGATCACCGGGCAGGCGGTCTTCAACGAGGTCTTCCTCGACGGTGTGTTCGTGCCGGACGACTGTGTCGTCGGCGAGGTCGACGACGGCTGGAAGCTGGCTCGCACCACGTTGGCGAACGAGCGGGTCGCGATGAGCGGGTCCTCCCTCGGGGTCAGTGTCGAGCGCGCCCTGCGCGTGCTGCGACGCAGGGGCGGAACCGCCGACGCCGACGCCGGCGCCGAGAGCGCGCGGGTGGGTGCGGCCGTCGCGGACGCGGTCACCGTCAGCATGCTCGGAGCACGCTCGACCCTCCGGTCGTTGGCCGGGCAGGGACCAGGTGCGGAGTCGAGCGTGCAGAAGCTGGTCGGAGTCCGGCACCGCCAGGAGGCCGCGGAGCTCGCCTACGAGCTGCTGGGCGCGGAGGCCCTCTCTGGGGCGGCGGAGGAAGCCCCCGAGGCGCTGCATGAGCTGCTGCTCACCCGCTGTCTCAGCATCGCCGGAGGCACCACGCAGGTGCTTCGCAACGTCGCGGGGGAGCGCATCCTCGGCCTTCCGCGCGGTTGAGCCCCGGCGAAGACCCACCGAAGACCCGGCACGCAGCCAAACCGGACGCGAAGTGTCCGGTATGCGCTCTACAGTCGGACCCATCCAAGCGACGACAGGAGTCTGAAGATGGCCGAAGTTGTGCTGTTCCACCACGTGCAGGGACTCACCGAAGGTGTGCGCGCGTTCGCCGAGGGGCTTCGCGCCGGTGGGCACACCGTGCACACGCCGGACCTGTTCGACGGGGAGCGCCCGGCAACGATCGACGAGGGCGTCGCCCACGTCCAGGCGGTCGGGGACGACGTCATGAGCGAGCGCGTGGACCGGGCCGTGGCCGACCTGCCCGAGGGACTGGTGTACGCCGGATTCTCCTTCGGCGCCGGGACGGCGCAGCGGCTCGCCCAGACCCGGCCCGGCGCGCGCGGCGCGCTGCTCTACGAGTCCTGCATCCCGATCACCGGCGAGTGGGCCTTCGGGCCGTGGCCCGACGGGGTCCCGGTGCAGATACACGGCATGGACAAGGACCCGTTCTTCGCGCTGGAGGGGGACATCGACGCCGCCCGCGAGCTGGTCGAGAGCGGTCGGGGCCGAGCTGGCCGAGCTGTTCGTCTACCCGGGCGACCGGCACCTGTTCGCCGACAGCACGCTGTCCTCGTACGACGCGGACGCGGCGGCGCTGGTGCTGCAGCGCTCGCGGGAGTTCCTCGACCGGGTGGGCTGAGGCAGCAGACGGACCGCAAACAAGGCCACGGCCAGGCGGCCCTGGGTCAGGCCGGCCGGCGCGCATCCTTCCACCGCGCGTAGTTCCACCGCAGGAACCGGTCCACGCCCCGCACGACGTGGGCGCTGCGGATCGAGGGGAACACGTCGAACGCGTGCTGGGTCCCCGGGAGCTCGGCGTAGGCGACGGGACTCGTGGAGACGTCGCGGAGGGCGCGCACGAAGTGACGTGCCTGGGACACGGGCACGAGCGTGTCGTGCGCACCGTGGATGACGAAGAACGGCGGGGCGTCGGCGTTGACCCGCAGCAGCGGCGAGGCCCGCTCGAAGTCCGACAGGTGGCGTCTCGGGTCCTTCTGCAGGATGCGCGGCCCCAAGAAGCTGTCGCGCATCTGCAGCGCCCGCCGCTCGCCGCTTGCTCCCGCGAAGTCGTAGACGCCGTAGTGGGGGACCGCCGCCTGGAGCGAGGTGTCGGCGTCCTCGAATCCCGGCTGGTACTCCGGTTCGTTCGGCGTGAGCGCGGCCAGAGCAGTCAGGTGGCCGCCGGCGGAGCCCCCCGTGATCGCGATGTACGACGGGTCCCCGCCGTACTCCGCGATGTTCTCGCGGATCCACGCGATCGAGCGCTTCACGTCCACGAGGTGGGTGGGGAACTGGTGGCGGGGGCTGAGCCGGTAGTTGATGGCCACACAGACCCACCCGCGCGCGGCCATGTGCAGCATCAGCGGGATGCCCTGCTGGTCCTTGTTGCCGATCGTCCATCCGCCACCGTGGACCTGGAGCAGCACCGGCGCACCCGCCACGGGGCGGCCGGCCCGCCGGTAGACGTCGAGCAGCCCGCGGGTGCTGCCACGACCGGCGTACGTGATGTCCTTGACGACCTCGACCTCGGGGTTCTGCATCCGGAACGGCATCACCAGCTGTCGCCACGGCGTGGCCATGTCGACGTCCGTGTGAACCTTGGTGAGCTCTTCGAGGTACTGCTGCCCGAGCGCCTCGGCCAGTGCGCGGTCGACGTCTCCCTTCGCCGCCTCGGCCTGTCGGACGAGGTAGGACAGCCCTGCGATACTCGCCACCGCGAGACCGTAGGCGGGCTTTCGGGCGTGACCCTTTCCACGGTCGCGCGTTAGGTGGACCAGCGTGTCGGCCGTGGTGGCGGCGAGCAGATGGGGCGCCAGCTCACTGGTCAGCCAGCCGCCGAACATGGCCGGGATGCCCGGCCAGCTGCCCGGCACAGGGCGCAGGGCGTTCGCGGTCAGGGCTGCGGTGACGATCTGGCGTCGCAGGAAGCTGTCCGGCATGCGACCAGCATAGGCAAAGTAGAACGCGTTCTAGAAACGGCGTACCATGAGTGGCATGAACCGACTCAGCGGGCTCGACGCGAGCTTCCTGTACCTGGAGTCCTCGACCCAGCTCCTGCACGTCTGCGGCGTGGTGATGATCTCGCCCGAGACGATGCCCGAGCCGTACTCGTTCGAGTCGCTCAAGGCTGCGATCAAGCGGCGGATCAGCGCGATGCCGGAGTTCCTCCGCACCCTGCACACGGTCCCGCTCCACCTCGACCACCCCGTGTGGGTGATCGACGACGACTTCGACATCGACCGGCACGTGCACCGGCTCGCCGTGCCCTCCCCGGGAGGCGAGGAGGAGCTCGCCGAGGTGGTCGGCCACCTCGCCGGGATCCCGCTCGACCGCTCGCGGCCGTTGTGGGAGATGTGGGTGATCGAGGGGCTCGCCGACGGACGGATCGCGGTGTTCTCCAAGATGCACCACGCCACGGTCGACGGCGTCTCCGGCGCCAACCTGATCTCCAACCTGTGCAGCCTCGAGCCCGAGGCGCCGCCCGTCCCCGACCAGCCGCTCCAGCACGAGCGGGTGCCGAGCGACCTCGAGCTCGCTGCGCGGGCCGCGGTGACCGCCGCCACGAGGCCGCTCGAGATCGCGAAGCTGGTCCTGCCCTCGGCGGGGATCGTGACCAACTGGGTCGGCCGGGCTCGCAAGGGCAAGGCGATGCCGGCCCCGTTCACCGCTCCCCGTACCTCCTTCAACGGGACGATCACGGGCCATCGGTCGGCCGCCTTCGTCGACTTCGACCTCGACGAGGTGAAGCGGGTCAAGGCCGCCGCGGGCGCCACCGTCAACGACGTCGTGCTCGGCCTGGTCGGCGGCGCGTTGCGTCGCTACCTCGAGGAGCGGCATGAGCTGCCCTCGAGCTCACTCGTCGCGATGGTTCCGGTGTCGGTCCACGGGAAGTCCAAGCGCACCGGCAGCAACAAGGTGTCTGGGATGTTCACCAAGCTCTACACCGACATCGAGGACCCGCTCGAGCGCATCCGGGTGATCGCGCAGACCAACTCCGACGTCAAGGAGCACCATCACGCGATCGACGCGGACACGCTCCAGGACTGGGCGCAGTTCGCGGCCCCCCGCACGTTCGCGATGGCGGTGCGCGTCTACTCCAGGCTCCGGCTCGCCGAGCGCCACCCGGTCGTGCACAACCTGGTCGTCTCGAACGTCCCTGGACCTCCGGTGCCGGTGTACTTCATGGGCGCCCGGATCGAGGCGCTCTACCCGCTCGGCCCGGTCTTCCACGGTGCCGGCCTCAATGTGACGGTCATGTCGAACAACGGGCGGATGAACGTGGGCCTGCTCGCCTGTCGCGAGCTCGTCCCGGCGCTGTGGGACCTGGCCCGCCACATCCCGTCAGAGCTGCAGGCCGCCCTCGAGGCGGCTACGGTCGCGCACGCGCGCAGCGACCGACGCGCACGCCTCGAGTAGCGCCGGCACGAACGTCTCCGCAGCGAGGACACACCCGGCGTGGCCGGTGTCGGCCTCGTGCATGGTCGCGCCGGGTATGCGCATCGCCAGCGCCCGCTGGCGTTCGGCAGGGATGACGCGATCCTTCCTCATCACCACCACGGCCGTCGGCACGTCGATGCGGCGCAGCCACGGCCGCGAGTGGTGTCGGCCCAACGCAGCCACGGCCTGCGCCACGGCCCACGGGCTGGTGCGGCGGAACTCCGAGAGGGCCCAGTCGTGGAGGTCCTCCGGGTTGTCGATGTCGAGCATGCGGGCTGCACCACGGGCGGCGGCCGTCGCGGTGCGCGACCGGGACAGCCCGCGCAGGGTGCCCATCGACAGGGCCATCGAGTGGAAGAAGAGCATCTCGCTCGGTGAGTTCCGGAACCGGTCGGTGGTCGCACCCAGGACGAGGCCGGACACGAGGTGAGGGTGCTGCCGCCACGTCCGCTGGGCGATGATCGAGCCCATCGAGTAGCCGCCGACGATGACGTTGTCGAGGCCGAGCGTCTCGATGAGCGAGGCGACGTCGTCGGCGCAGTCGTAGAGCGAGAACTCCGGCGACATGATGCCCTGCCCGTGCCACCGCTGGTCCAGCGTGACCACGCGGTAGCGCTTGGACAGCTCCGGGATCGCCGGGAACCAGGTGAGCAGCCCGGTGCACGCCACGGCGTGCAGCAGCAGGAGGGTGGGGGCGCCCGGCGGTCCCGGTGTGACGGTGACGTACGTCGAGCCGCGTCCCGGGAGGTCGACCATCCGGCCTTTCGGGATCTCCGTCGACGGCAGTGGGACTGCCTTGCGGATGTATGACCTTCGCATGGCCCGGGTGGTCACGAAGTCGCTCCTCAGGGTTGCGGCGTGGTCGCTTGTGGATAGACTAGAACAAGTTCCAGTTTTCCGCTGCACCGTCTATGCGTCGAGAGGGGCCCAGGTGGACTTCACGCCCACGGAGACCCAGGCTGCGGTCCGCGAAGTCGTCCGCGACGTCCTGGACCGGGACACCGCGGGATGGAAGGCGCTCGCGGACGCGAACCTGCTCGGCGTGGCTGTCCCGGCCGACTACGGCGGTGAGGGGCTCGGCCTGCTCGAGGTGGGCACGATGCTCCACGAGGCGGGTCGTCGCGCTGCCGGCCTGCCGATCGGAGAGACCCTGGCCTGTGCCGTGCCGACCATCGTGGCGTCCGGGAGCGAGGAGCAGAGGCAGCGGATCCTGCCCGGCGTCGTGACCGGCGAGAGCGTGCTCGCGGTCGCCCTGAACGAGACCGGCTGCGCCCTGCCGCACCGGCCGCGCACGACACTGCGCCGTGACGGGGGTCGGCTCCTCCTGTCGGGCCGCAAGGTCGGGGTGAGCCACCTCGACACGGCGGGGCTGGTCCTGGTGTCTGCCTCGGTCGAGACAGGGGGAGCGGCCGTCGTACTCCTCGACCCGGGGCGCGGCGGGGTCACCGTCCTGCCCGGTGGAGCATCGCGAGGTGAGGGGACCGAGGCCACGCTCGTGCTCGACGACGTCGAGGTCGCCGAGGCCGACCTGCTCGCGGAGGGCGCCGCGGACAACCTGCGCAGGCATGCGATCGCCGCGCTCTGTCTCTTCGGCGACGGCGTCGTGGCAGGCGCCAGGGACCTCACGGCCGAGTACGTCAAGGAGCGCCGGCAGTTCGGGCGTGCCCTTGCGGAGTTCCAGGCCGTGTCGGCCCAGATGGCCGACGTCTACATCGCCTCGCGCACCATCGGGCTGGCAGCGACGTCGGCGGCCTGGCGGCTGGCGACCGCGGAGGTGCAGGGGATGGACGCCGACGCCGATCTCGCGGTCGCGGCGTACTGGTTCACCGTCGAGGGGCCGGCCGCGCTCCACACGTGCCACCACCTGCACGGCGGGATGGGGGTCGACGTGACCTACCCGCTGCACGCGTACTTCTCCTGGGGCAAGGACATCGCGCGGGCGCTGGGCGGCACGCAGCAGACACTCGACGCCATCGCCGAACAGGGCCGGGGAAGGTGCTGACATGCAGCTGGAGCTGACCGACGAGCAGAAGGCGCTGCGCGACGAGCTGCGCTCCTACTTCGAGAACCTGATGACCCCCGAGGAGCGCGACCTGCTCCTGGTCGAGCGGCACGGCGAGGTCTACCGCGACGTGGTCAGGCGGATGGGCCGCGACGGCTGGATGGGCGTGGGCTGGCCCAAGGAGTACGGCGGCCGCGGGTTCGGCGAGATCGAGCAGCAGATCTTCGCCAACGAGGCGTCGCGGGCCGACATCCCGCTGCCCTCGGTCACCCTGCAGACCGTGGGGCCGACGCTCCAGGTCTACGGGACGCAGAGGCAGAAGGACATGTTCCTGCCCAGGATCCTGTCCGGTGACGTGCACTTCGCGATCGGCTACTCCGAGCCCGACGCGGGCACCGACCTGGCCTCGCTGCGCACGTCCGCGCGCCGCGAGGGCGACCACTACGTCGTCAACGGGCAGAAGATGTGGACCACGGGCGGCCACGAGGCCGACTACGTCTGGTTGGCCGTGCGCACCGACCCCGACGCTCCCAAGCACAAGGGCATCTCGGTGCTGATCGTCGACACGACGGACCCCGGGTACTCCTGGACGCCGATCATCACCTGCGACGGCGCGCACCACGTCAACGCCACGTACTACAACGACGTCAGGGTCCCCGTCGACATGCTCGTCGGTGAGGAGAACCAGGGCTGGAAGCTCATCACGACCCAGCTCAACCACGAGCGGGTCATGCTCGGGCCGGCCGGCCGTATCGAGGGCCTGCGCGACAACGTCCGGGCCTGGTGCGAGACCCACGAGGCACCCGACGGCGGACTTGTCGTGCACCAGCCGGACGTGCAGCGGGTGCTCGCCGAGGCGGCCGCGGCCATCCGCGTGAACGAGCTCTTGAACTACCAGGTCGCCGCGGCCGGTGCATCCGGTCCGGTGAGCGTCGCCGACGCCTCCGCCAGCAAGATCTTCGCCTCCGACCGGATCCAGCACCTCGGCCGGAGCCTGGGGGAGATCGTCGGCAGGTACGGCGACCCGGCGGACCCGGAAACCGCACGGCTGATGCGATGGCTCGACAGCCACGCCAAGCGCAACCTCGTGCTCACCTTCGGCGGCGGCGTCAACGAGGTGCAGCGCGAGCTCGTGTCGATGACGGGTCTGGGCCTGCCGAAGGTGCCGCGATGAGCGCCGCAGCCGGGGGCGGCGCACCGGCCCACGGGAGCCACGAGTGGATCATCGCCGAGGCGGACCGGATCGCTGCAGGAGGTGAGTCCGCGCCGCGGCTCGCCCGTGACCAGGTCAACCAGCCGATGGTCAACAACTGGGTGGAGGCCATCGGCGACCAGAACCCGGTCTATGTCGACCCCGAGGCTGCCGCCGCATCCGTGCACGGTGAGCCCGTCGCACCTCCCGCCATGGTCCAGGTGTGGACGATGGGCGGTCTCCACGCGACTCGGGACCCGAACGAGCCGCTCTACGCCACGATGTCGATGCTCGACGAGGCCGGCTACACCTCGGTGGTCGCCACCGACTCCGAGCAGACCTACCTGCGCTACCTGCGCCCGGGCGAGCAGCTGTCGTTGACCAGCCGGCTCGAGTCGGTCGTGGGACCGAAGAAGACCGGCCTCGGTGAGGGCTACTTCGTGACCACCGAGAACACCTGGAGGGTCGGCGACGAACCGGTCGCCACCATGGTCTGGCGCATCCTCAAGTTCAAGCCCGCCCTGCCCACGCCGGCTGCCGGCAGCGAGGACGTCGCGGCTGAGCAAGGGACCGGCGAGCGGAGCGGGGCAGGACCCGCGGCGGTGCTTCGGCCCATGGTCAACCGCGACTCCGAGTTCTTCTGGGAGGGCACCCGCAAGGGTGAGCTGCGCATCCAGAAGTGCGGGGCCTGCGGACGGCTGCGCCACCCACCCGGCCCGATGTGCCCGGCCTGCGGCGCGTCCGAGCCGGACTACGTCGTCGCCGACGGCACCGGATCCGTGTACTCCTACGTCGTGCACCGACACCCGCCGGTGCCCGGCAAGGAGCTGCCGATCCTGATCGCCCTCGTCGAGCTCGACGAGGGCGTCCGGATGGTCGGTGAGCTCCTCGGGGTCGCCGACGACGAGGTCGAGATCGGCATGCCGGTCGAGGTCTCGATGGTCCGCGTCGACGACGAGCTCACCCTCCCCGCCTGGCGACCCGCGACAGGAGCCCCTCGATGAGCGCCGCCACCCGAACCGCCCTGGAGGTCGGAGCGCAGCTCCCGTCCTGGGAGCTCCCCGTCACGCCGACCCTCATCGTGAGCACCGCGATCGCGACCCGCGACTTCCAGGACGTGCATCACGACCGCGACCTGGCGGTCGAGCGCGGGTCCAAGGACATCTTCCTCAACATCTTGACCACGACCGGGCTCGTCCAGCGCTACGTCACCGACCAGCTCGGTCCGGAGGTGCTCGTGCGCGGGATCAAGATCCGTCTCGGCGCGCCGGCCTACCCCTACGACACGCTCACGTTCACCGGCAGCGTGTCCGGGGAGGTCGAGGCCGACGGGGAGCAGCGGTTCGTGGTCGACGTACGCGGCAGCAACTCTCTCGGCGACCACGTCACCGGCACGGTGACCGTCGCCCCGTCCGAGGGGTCAGCACGATGAGCCGCGGGATCGACGGGCAGACGGCGATCGTCGGGGTCGGGGCGACCGAGTTCTCGAAGGACTCCGGTCGTAGCGAGCTGCAGCTCTCGGCCGAGGCCACTCTCGCGGCTCTCGCGGACGCCGGCCTCGAACCGGCAGACGTGGACGGGCTCGTGACCTTCACGATGGACACGAGCTCGGAGATCGCACTGGCCAGGGAGCTCGGCATCCCCGAGCTGCGGTTCTTCAGCCGCGTCAACTACGGCGGGGGAGCCGCGTGCGGCACCGTGCTGCATGCGGCGATGGCCGTGGCGACAGGGGTCGCCGACGTGGTGGTCTGCTACCGCGGGTTCAACGAGCGCTCGGGCAGCCGCTTCGGCCAGGTCTCCGTGGCCGCCGCGACGCAGGTCAACACCAACGGTCTCGACAACGCCTGGACCTACCCGATGGGCCTCGGCACGCCCGCCGCGACGGTGGCGATGTTCGCCCGCCGCTACATGCACGAGTACGGCGCCACCAGCGAGGACTTCGGCAGGGTGGCGGTCGCGGACCGCAAGCACGCGGCGAAGAACCCCCACGCGTGGTTCTACGGCAAGCCGATCACGTTGGCGGACCACCAGGCCTCACGCATGATCGCCGACCCGCTGCACCTCCTGGACTGCTGCCAGGAGAGTGACGGGGCCGTGGCCATCGTCGTGACCTCGGCCGAGCGAGCCCGGGACCTGCGCCGGCCTCCGGCGGTCATCCGCGCGGCGGCTCAGGGGTCGGGGCCGGACCAGTTCGTGATGACGTCGTACTACCGCGACGAGATCGGTCTCCAGGAGATGGGCCTCGTCGGCCGCGAGCTGTGGCGCCAGTCCGGTCTCGGCCCGGCCGACATCGACACGGCCGTGCTCTACGACCACTTCACGCCGTTCGTGCTCATGCAGCTCGAGGAGCTCGGCTTCTGCGGCCGGGGGGAGGCCCGCGACTTCGTCGCAGACGGTGCGATCGAGCTCGGCGGCCGGCTGCCTCTGAACACCCACGGCGGGCAGCTCGGCGAGGCCTACATCCACGGGATGAACGGCATCGCCGAGGCAGTCCGTCAGGTGCGCGGCACGTCGGTGAACCAGGTGGACGATGCCCGGCACGTGCTCGTCACCGCCGGTACGGGCGTGCCCACCAGCGGCCTCGTGCTCGGCCGAGCCTGAGGGTCGGCGGTTCCGGCCCTCGACGACGCCGGCTGCCTGCCGTCGGTACGACAGGCAGCCGGCGTCGCATGGTCAGCGCAGGCCGAGCTTGCTCGTGCAGGCCGGCCACGCGCCCCAGCCCTGGGCGCGGAGGACCTTCTCCGCGATACGGATCTGCTCGCGGCGCGATGCGCGGTGGGCGTGGGAGGCGTACTTGCCGCCGCCGTAGGCGCGCCACGTCGAGTGGCTGAACTGCAGCCCGCCGTAGTAGCCGTTACCGGTGTTGATGTGCCAGCGGCCGCCGGACTCGCACTGGGCGAGTCGCTTCCAGGTGCTCAGGCTCGCGGCGTCCGCGGGGGAGGCCATGAGCGCGGGGACGAAGGCGGAGATGACGGCGACAAGAGTCGCCACGAACATGCGTGTACGCATGACAACCAGACCTCTCGGCACGCCTGCGAGGTGAGCTGTCGGGTTCGGGCGGAAAGGTGTGCCCGGCCTCCGGTGCCGCACGGCGGTGGAGGCTTCACCCCGAGGTCACTCCGGGGGACGGTCGGCTCACCAGGAGCAGACCGTGCCGGGGACCGTGGAACTTGGGTCCCCCGCTCCTGTCCCAGGGTGTATCTCGTAGGTGCCGCCCGGGTACGGGACAGGATTCGGCGTTGTCCCGGAACGACGCTCCGACGGGACTCGGAGCCCGTTCAGAGTATGCAGATCGATGCACGCGTCCAAACGGGAGCCACGATTTTCGTGCGCCAGGACGCCCCATTCATCCGATATGCGACGACACATCAGGACCTGGTTGTCCGGACCGCTGCAATGATCCCTGTCACAAGGAGCCCCAGGAGGAGCAGGAGCAGAAGCACGGGTGATGCGACCAGGAGCAGGACCAGGGATACGACCACCGCGAGCCTGGCCTTGCCGCTTGCACCGAGCCAGGCGCCCTTGACGGCGGCCCAGACGGGGTTCTTCCCGAGGACCGATGCTTTGGCCACCTCGACACCGGCCCGCTGGGTGGCTCCCGTGGGTGCCGCGGCCGCGTTCAGCCTGCCGGTCCAGTCCTCCACCTTGGCCGAGGCGTAGCGCAGCGACGCGTCTGCGAGGCGGTGCAGCGCCGCCCCGGCACTCGGTGCGCTCAGGCGATCAGTGGCTGTCTCGGCGGCATCTGACGCGCTCATGTCGTTGGCTCCACCGCCTCACCGTAGTCCCCATTTCAGGTCTTGCGGTTCCGGACATCTACTGCTCACAGTGAACTCGACAGCGAATGCAGGGTCTGCGGGGGTTTGCGGGGGGAGGGCATGGTCGGAGACGAGTCAACGAGCGTCAGGGGACGGCGACCCCGGTCGGCGGCAGCGTCTGCCCCCAGGGGGCGCTGGGCCGGGGTGGTCGTCCTGGTCGTGGCCGCCGCACTGCTCGGTGTCTACGCCGATGTCGGCCAGTACGCCGGGGGTTTCTGGGGACGGCTTCCCGAGCTCGGTGCGCCGTGGGTGCTTCTCGGGTTCGCGGGTGGTCGCCTCGCCCTCCGTCCGCCGCTCGTAGCAGCCGGGGCCGGGCTGCTGCTGATCCTCGGCGGACTCGTGAGCTATGCGCTGTTCGTGAACGTCGTCCACGACGTCCGGTTGTACAACGTGGTGCAGTCTGGCGGCGCGTACTACTGGGCGGCCTGGGCGGGCATCATGGGCCCCCTCGCCGGCCTCGCCGGTGCGTGGTCGAGGGCGCGCCGCCCGCTACTTCGCCTGGCCGGCTGGGCGTTCGCCGTTGGTGTGCCGCTCGCGGAGTGTGCCCGGGTGCTGGCCTCGGACTATCTCGACCAGCGAGGGGTCATCGTCTCGCTCCTGGTCCTGTCTGCGGCCGTGGCGTCGGTCGCGCTCAGAGAGGTGCGTCTGCTGCCGCTGGCCGTGGCGGCGGGGGCCTGGGTCAGCGTCGGGTTCGCGACGCTGCTGCTCCTCCACTGACCCGTAGGCCCCTGCCCTGCCCCGGCGACGCAGGCGAGGCGCCTACCGGGACGGCTCCGGTGCTTCACAGTCCTTGACCTTGGGGTTCAGGCCGACGTAGTTCAGCGGCCCTGCCACGACGGTGATCGCGATGGTGCTGACCTTCGCGCAGCTGGCGTCTTCCCCGCGGAAGTACCCGCGCTGGACTGCTGCTAGGGCGCCGATGACCAGCCAGGCGACGACGACGATTGTCCCGATTCGCATGATTCCTCCTGTGTTGGGAAGCCAGAGATACCCCCGCGGAAGCAGGAGGAAACCGGCGGACCCGTCATCGGGAGACTGGACCAGTCAGGCTCGCGTCAGCACTGCGTCGGCCAGCACCGGAGCGCCGTCGCGGTCGTCGTTGTAGCTCCGGATGGTCGCGGAGACCAGGATCTGGGTCCCCTCGTCCCAGGCGCGGACCCGGATCGTCTCGCCGGGGAAGACCACGCCTGCGAAGCGTGCGCTGAAGCCTCGGACGGTCGCGGTGTCGGAGTCCAGCAGCGCGTCGACGACGGTGCGGAGCACGATGCCGTACGAGCACAGCCCGTGCAGGATCGGCGCCGGGAAGCCGGCGGCCGCCGCGAACCCAGGGTCCGCGTGGAGAGGGTTCCGGTCGCCGCACAGCCGGTAGAGCATGGCCTGCTGAGGCGTGGTCTCGTAGGCCGTGTCGGCGTCGGGTGCGCGCTCAGGCAGCTCGAGCTTGCTCGAAGGGCCTCGCTCGCCGCCCCAGCCGCCCTCGCCGCGGACGAAGATGCTCGACCGGGTGGTGAACAAGGGCTCGCCCTCGTCGTCGACGGCCACGCCTTCCTGGACGATGACCGCAGCCTTGCCCTTGTCCCAGACGTCGCTGATCCGAGTGCGTAGGGTTGCCCGCGCAGCAGCGGGAAGAGGCCGGTGCACGACGATCTCCTGGCTGCCGTGGAGGACGTTCGCGAGGTCGATGTCGCACCCGGGAAGGTCGAGGCTCGGCGCCTCGGTCTCGTGGAAGGTCGGGGCCACGATGCCGAAGGACGGCAGCACCTGGAGCTGCTCGTCGTCGAGGGTGTAGCGCAGCGCCCTGGGGTCGGTCTGGTCGCCGGGGCGCGACCCGGCCCCCACCCCGAGGTGGTAGAGCAGCACGTCGGACTCGGTCCAGGAGAAGCGGCGCTCGGGGAGCTCTGCGCCGATGGCCTTGGCGGGGTCGATGGGCATGTCAGCTCGCCTTCCCGGTGCTGTGTGGGGTGCTCTGCTCTGGTGTCGCCGCCGCGGCGGCCCGCTCGGCGATGTCGAGTGCCGCGAGGTAGCCGAACACCATGGCGGGGCCGATCGTCGATCCCGCGCCTGCGTAGGTGTTGCCCATGACGGCAGCGGAGGCGTTGCCGGCCGCGTAGAGCCCCGCGATCACCGAGCCGTCGGGGCGCAGTGCCCGAGCGTTCTCGTCGGTGACGATCCCGCCCTTGGTGCCGAGGTCGCCCGGGACGATCTTGACGGCGTAGAACGGGGCCCGGTCGATCGGGCCGAGGCACGGGTTGGGCTTGTTCGTCGGGTCGCCGTAGTACTTGTCGTAGGCGCTGTCGCCACGGTGGAAGTCCGTGTCGACGCCGGTGCGCGCCATCTCGTTGAAGCGCCTGACGGTCTCGGCCAGTCCTGCGGGATCCACGCCGATCTGCTCGGCGAGGCCCTCGACGTCGTCGCTCTTGAACAGGGTCCCGTGCTTGTACCACCGGCCGGGGAAGGGCTGGCGCGGGCCGAGACCCGCGAAGAGGTAGCGGTTCCGGTAACGCTGGTCGAGGACCATCCACGACGGGACGTGGGAGACGCCGCTGTCGGCCTCGCCGTCGTACATGGCGTGGACCGCGTCGACGTACGGTGAGGCCTCGTTGGCGTAGCGCTTGCCTGCCTGGTTCACGATGATCGCGCCGGGCAGGTTGCGCTCGGACAGGCAGAAGTACGGGCCGCCGGTGAGCGGGATCGTCGGACCCCACCAGGCGTCGTCCATCAGGGCGACGTCGGCGCCGACCGCCAGGCCCGCGTTGATGCCGCCCCCGGTGTTGGACGCGGCGCCCGTCGTCCAGTCCGTCGTGATGGGGGAGCGCTGGTACCTCTCGCGCATCTCGAGGTTCTTCTCGAAGCCGCCCGAGGCGAGCACGACTCCGTGGCGCGCGCGCACGGTCATGGACCGACCGTCACGCAGAAGGCGTACACCTGCCACGCGACCGCCCTCGAGCACGAGCTCGGTCAGCTCCGACTCGTACCAGATCGGGACGCCCGCATCGAGGAGCCCCTTGCGGAGGCCGATCGTCAACGCGGCGCCCATCGCGTACATCGGGCGTCGGAGCAGGAGGTTGAGCATCCGGCCCAGGACGATGCGAAGCGTGGTGAGCGGACCCTTCATGGTCCGCATGGCCAGGCTCATCCAGCGGTAGTTCGCCTGCGTGACGACCATCCCCGCGGGGGCCTTGGCGTACGGCGGGTGGAGTCGCTCGAGCTCGTCGCCGATGATCCTCCCGTTGACGGGCCGGGGCTCGACCGAGCGTCCGATGGCGCGGCCACCCGGTGCCTCGGGGTAGTAGTCGGAGTACTCCGGGACCCACATGAAGTCGGCGGCAGAGTGGTCCCGGACGAACTCCAGGGTCTCCGGTCCCCGCTCCAGGAAGGCGTGGCGCCTCGCCTCGGGGACCACGTCGCCGACGATCGAGGCGAGGTAGGTCTTGGCGTCTTCGAGGCTGTCGGGCACGCCCGCACTTCTCAGGGCGTAGTTGCCGGGGATCCAGACCCCGCCCCCGGAGCGTGCGGTCGAGCCCCCGAAGAAGCCGCTCTTCTCGACCACGAGCGTGTCGAGCCCCTTGTGCTTCGCGGCGAGCGCAGCGGTCATGCCGGCGCCGCCGGCGCCCACGACCACGACGTCCACGCTGTGGTCGGGGGAGGCCTCACCCTCGGGGGCGGACCGAACCATGTGACCTCCAGCGTCGCTCGACCATCGTCTGATCGCTGGGACGACAGTCGCAAGCGTGCGTCCCGAGCGCAAAAACTGTAACAGGTTCCACATTTCTCGAACAGCGTCCGCTCCTCGACCTTCGAGGGGTGGCGGCAGGGTGACGAATCCTCGTAGAGTGAGAACAGGTTCTACTTTTCTCTCCAGTCGATGGAGGGCCTTGCTGTGAGGAGTGCCGTGGGAGAGCCATCTTGGGACGACGTCGCCGACGTGGTCGTCGTCGGGTTCGGTGCCGCCGGTGCCTGTGCCGCGATCGAGGCCTCGGACGCCGGTGAGGACGTGCTGGTCCTCGACCGGTTCAACGGCGGCGGCGCGACCGCCATCAGCGGCGGCATCGTGTACGCCGGAGGCGGCACCCGTCATCAGCAGACGGCCGGCGTCGAGGACACCCCGGAGCAGATGCTCGCCTACCTCCGGCTCGAGACGGACGGCGCGGTGTCCGAGGAGACGCTGCGTTCGTTCTGCGAAGGGTCGGTCGACCTGCTCGGCTGGCTCGAGAGCCACGGGGTGCCCTTCGAAGGGAGCCTGGCGCCGTACAAGACCTCCTACCCGACCAACAAGTACTACCTGTACTACTCGGGCAACGAGCTCGCCGGCCCCTCCCGCGCGGTCGCGGCCCCCGCCCAGCGCGGGCACCGTGCGAAGGGGAGGGGGACCTCGGGCAAGGCGGTGTTCGCCCCGCTGCGCAAGGCGGTCGAGCAGCGTGGTGTGCCCGTTCGAGGCCTCACCCGAGCCGTGGAGCTCGTCACCGACGAGTCCGGTGCGGTCACCGGCGTGGTCTGCTCGACGATCGAGGGGGCTCCCGGCCACGTGGTGCGCCGCTACCGCTGGATGGCCGGCAAGGTCGGCAAGCTCAACCTCTGGTACCGCCCGGCGGGCAAGGCGCTGAGCCGCCGCCTCGAAAGCATCGAGCGACGCTTCGGCCGGCGGTGGACGGTGCGCGCGCGTCACGGCGTGGTGCTCTGCGCGGGTGGTTTCGCGTTCAACCGCGAGATGGTGCGGGAGCAGGCTGCGCCGTACGCCCGGGGGCTACCCCTCGGCACTCTCGGCGACGACGGCAGCGGCATCCGCATGGGCCAGGCTGTCGGCGCCGCGACCAAGTACATGGACCGGGCCTCGGCCTGGCGTTTCTACACGCCGCCCTCGGCGCTCGCGAAGGGCGTGCTCCTCGGCCCGAACGGCCACCGCGTCTGCAACGAGGCCCTCTACGGCGCAGCGGTCGCGGAGGCCGTCATCCACGAGCACGAGGGGCAGGCGCACCTGCTCGTCGACCAGCGGGTGCTTCGTGAGGCCAAGAAGCAGGTCCCTCATCAGACGCTGTGGTTCCAGCGGCTCCAGACGCTCACGATGTTCGGCTCCGGGCGCACCGAGGGCGAGAGCGTCGCCGAGGTCTGCGCCAAGGTGGGCATCGACGGCTCGGAGGCCGAGTGCACCGTCGCGGCGTACAACGAGGTGGTGCGCAGCGGCGTCGACGACCCGCTCGGGAAGCCGGCGGACCAGATGCAGGAGGTCCTCGAGCCGCCGTTCTCGTTGATCGACATCTCCGTGCGGTCCTCGGTCGGCTTCCCCTGCCCGACCATGACGCTCGGCGGGCTCGTCGTGGACGAGCAGACCGGCCAGGTGCTGCGTGAGGACGGCCTTGCGGTTCCCGGGCTGTACGCCGCGGGCCGGACCGCCGCCGGGATCTGCTCGAACTCCTACGTCAGCGGGCTCTCGCTCGCGGACTGCGTGTACTCAGGGCGCCGCGCCGGCCGCTCCGTGAGCCGGGCCGCACAGGCGTCCGACGCGACCACCACCGAGACGACCACCACCGACCAGGAGGAGCCGGCCGATGCTGTCGGATGAGGAACGCCGCGAGGCCGCGGCCCTGCTTGCCCATGCGGAGTCACGACGCGAGCCGGTCCGGCCCCTGGCCGAGATCTTCCCGGCGATGGACGTCGTCGACTCCTACGAGGTGGCGCTGCTCAACATCCGCGACCGGATCGCGCGAGGCGCCTCCGTGCTCGGCCACAAGGTGGGCCTCTCCTCCGAGGCCATGCAGCAGATGATGGGAGTCGACGAGCCGGACTACGGCCACCTGCTCGACGAGATGGCGCTGACCGAGGACGAGCCGGTCGACGTCTCGCGGTACTGCTACCCGCGGGTGGAGGTCGAGGTCGGGTTCGTCCTCGGGCAGACGCTTCCCGGTGAGGGCTGCAGCGAGGAGGACGTGCTCGCCGCCACCGAGTACGTCGCACCGGCCATCGAGCTGATCGACAGCCGGATCGTCGACTGGCGCATCGGCCTCGTCGACACGATCGCCGACAATGCCTCTTCGGCCGGCTTCGTGCTCGGCAAGGGACGCGTGAGGCCCCGCGACATCGACCTGCTGGGCATCGACGCCGTCTTGACGCGTAACGGCGAGGTGGTGGCCGAAGGGCGGTCCGACGCCGTGCTCGGCAACCCCGTGACGGCGGTGGCCTGGCTCGCGCGCAAGGTGGCGAGCTTCGGCGTACGCCTCGAGGCCGGCCACGTCATCCTGCCCGGCTCCTGCACGCGCGCCATCGACGTACGCCCCGGGGACGACTTCGCCGCGGAGTTCAAGGGGCTCGGCAGCGTGGCCCTGTCCTTCACCGGCTCCGCCGACTCCGGTGCCGGATCCACAGCCGGCTCCACGAGTGATACAGGGAGTGACGCATGAACCAGCCTGTCAGCCGAAGTGGCCGCGGTGGCAAGGCCACGGCCGCGATCGTCGGGTCGGGCAACATCGGCACCGACCTGCTCTACAAGCTGCTGCGCTCAGAAGTCGTGGAGCCGCGCTGGATGATCGGGGTCGACCCCGAGAGCGAAGGGCTCAGGCGGGCCTCGGGGCTGGGGCTCGAGGCGACCCACGAGGGCGTGGACTGGCTGCTCAAGCAGGACGAGCTGCCCGACCTGGTCTTCGAGGCCACCTCGGCCTACGTCCACCGCGAGTACGCCCCTCGCTACGAGGAGGCCGGGATCCGCGCGGTCGACCTGACCCCTGCGGCGGTGGGTCCGGCGGTCATCCCGCCGGTGAACCTCGACGAGCACGTCGGCGCGATGAACGTCAACATGATCACCTGTGGGGGCCAGGCCACCATTCCCATGGTGGCCGCGGTGTCGCGGGTGGTCCCGGTCAGCTACGCCGAGATAGTCGCCTCGGTCTCCTCGCTCTCCGCGGGCCCCGGCACGCGTCAGAACATCGACGAGTTCACCCGGACCACCTCGCGGGGCGTGGAGACGATCGGCGGCGCAGCCGAGGGCAAGGCGATCATCATCCTCAACCCCGCGGAGCCGCCGATGATCATGCGGGACACGATCTTCTGCGCCGTGTCGCCCGACCTCGACCAGGCGGGGGAGGAGGCGATCGTCGAGTCCGTGAAGGCCATGGCCGCCGAGGTCGCGACGTACGTTCCCGGCTACAGGCTGCTGCAGGAGCCGCAGGTCGACCCGCCCTCCCCGGAGACGCGCGGCGCCAAGAAGATCAGCATCTTCGTGGAGGTCGAGGGGGCAGGGGACTACCTCCCGCCGTACGCCGGGAACCTCGACATCATGACCGCCGCGGCGACCAAGGTCGGCGAGCGCATCGCGCAAAGGCTGGTCGAGCCTGTCGGAACCACTCGGAAGGACGCCTGACATGACTGGTCCTGACAAGCTCGACCACCGGATCGACGAGCTCGAGCGCACGTGGTCCGACGAGCTCGACCTGAGGCTCACCGACACCTGCCTGCGCGACGGTTCCCACCACAAGCGGCACCAGTTCACCGCCGAGGAGGTCCGGTCCATCGTCGCGGCCCTCGACGCCTCCGGCATCCCGGTGATCGAGGTGACCCACGGTGACGGGCTCGGTGGATCGTCGTTCAACTACGGCTTCTCCCGTACGCCGGAGCAGGAGCTGATCAAGATCGCGGCCGAGACCGCGAAGCGGGCAAGGATCGCGTTCTTGATGCTGCCCGGGGTGGGGACCAAGGACGACATCCTCGCCGCCCAGGACAACGGCGGCTCGATCTGCCGGATCGCGACGCACTGCACCGAGGCGGACGTCTCCGAGCAGCACTTCCGCCTCGCCCGTGAGCGTGGCCTCGAGACGGTCGGCTTCTTGATGATGGCGCACACGCAGCCGCCGGAGGTGCTCGCCAAGCAGGCGCGGATCATGGTCGACTCGGGCTGCCAGTGCGTGTACGTCGTCGACTCCGCCGGTGCTCTTGTGATGGAGCAGACCGCCGACCGGGTGGCCGCCCTCGTCGCGGAGATCGGCGACCAGGCCGCCGTCGGGTTCCACGGCCACGAGAACCTCGGCCTCGGAGTCGCGAACACCGTGATCGCCGCACGTGCCGGCGCGACACAGATCGACGGCAGCGTCCGGCGCTTCGGCGCGGGTGCGGGCAACACGCCTCTCGAGGCGTTCATCGGGGTCTGCGACAAGCTCGGCTGGAGGACCGGCGTGGACTTCCTCAGCATCGTCGACGCGGCCGAGGACGTGATCCGTCCGGCGATGCCGGAGGAGTGCCGCCTCGACCGCATGACGCTGATGATGGGCTACGCCGGCGTCTACTCGAGCTTCCTCAAGCACGCCGGCCGCGCCGCCGAGCGCTACGGCGTCTCCGGGGCCAAGATCCTGCTGCGCGCGGGGGAGCGCAAGCTGATCGGCGGCCAGGAGGACCAGCTGATCGACATCGCCCTGGAGCTCAAGCGCGAGCAGGAGTCCTGACGAAGACGCGGGTCCAGGACCTCGCGCAAAACGAGAACGTGTTCTAGTATTGGGTCATCGGGACGCGCCCGCGTTCCCCGGCAGTTTGGGAGTAGGCAGATGTCGAAGGCAGTCCTCGACGCGGTGCGTGACCTCTTGCCGCAGTTCCGTGAGCGCGCCGAAGAGGCCGAGCGCCTGCGGGTCGTCCCGGAGTCGTCCATCAAGGATCTCGAGTCGACCGGCTTCTTCCGGCTGCTCCAGCCGCGACGCTTCGACGGGCTCGAGAGCGATCCGGTCGACTTCTACGCCGCGGTGCGGATGATCGCGAGCGCCTGCGGCTCCACGGGCTGGGTCTCCTCGGTGCTGGGCGTCCACCCCTGGCAGGTCGCGCTCTTCCACGACCGGGCCCAGCAAGCAGTGTGGGGCGAGGACACGACGACCCGCCTCTCGTCGTCGTACGCCCCCACCGGCAAGGCGCTGCAGGTGGAGGGGGGCTACCAGCTCAGCGGACGGTGGAGCTTCTCCTCGGGTTGCGACCACGCCACGTGGGTGCTGCTCGGGCGGCCTGGTCTCCAACGCCGAGGGCCAGATCGTCGACTTCAAGACGTTCATGGTGCCCCGGTCCGACTACGTGGTCGAGGACGTCTGGAACGTCGTGGGCTCCGCGGCACCGGCTCCAACGACATCGTCGTCGACGACGTCTTCGTGCCCGACGAGTTCACCCTGAGCATGGGGGACACCGGCCGCTGCTACGGGCCCGGTCAGGAGCAGAACGCCGGAGACCTCTACAAGCTCCCCTTCCACTCGATCTTCACCTCGACGATCACTGCCCCGATCGTCGGGATGGCGACCGGCGCCTACGACGAGCACGTGGAGATGCAGCGCAAGCGCGTCCGTGCGGCCTACATCGCCGAGAAGACGGTCAACGACCCGTTCGCGAGCGTCCGCATCGCCCGCGCGTCGAGTGAGATCGACGCCGCCTGGGCGCTGTTGACGAACAACATCCGCGAGCTCCAGGACGTGGTGGCCAAGGGCGAGAAGATCCCGTTGAACCTGCGTCTGAAGGTACGCCGCGACCAGGTGATCGGCACCGAGCGGGCGGTGGCCGCCATCGACACGCTCTTCGAGGCCTCCGGCGGTCGTGCCCTGGGCGAGGGAACCTACCTCCAGCGCGCCTGGCGGGACGCGCACGCGGGACGTGTCCACGCGGCCAACGACCCGGAGCGGGCGCTGGTGATGTACGGCTCGCTCGAGTTCGGCCAGAAGATCGACCCGGGGATGTACTGAGAGATGGCCGCATCGACACCGGGGCCGACCCGCGAGAGCACGAGCCGCTTCGCCAAGGCAGGTGACATCACGCTGCACTACCACGAAGCGGGGGAGCCGACCGAGGTCGGCGCAGGCCTGCCGCTCGTGATGCTGCACGGCGGAGGTCCGGGAGCATCCGCGTGGAGCAACTTCGGGCCCTCGCTGGGCCGGTTCGCCGAGCAGTTCCGGACCCTGCTCGTGGACCAGCCCGGCTTCGGGGAGTCCGACAAGCCCGAGGTCCAGGGGCACTTCTTCACCTTCGCTGCGGACAAGCTCGCGGAGCTGCTCGACGAGCTCGGCATCGAGAAGGTGCACCTGCTCGGCAACTCGCTCGGCGGTGGCACTGCGGTGCGGTTCGCGCTGAGGCACCCCAAGCGGGTCGGCCGCATGATCCTGATGGGTCCCGGTGGGCTGAGCCTGAACGTCTTCGCGGCGGACCCCACCGAGGGGATCAAGCGACTCTACGACTTCGGCGCGGATCCCGGCCCGTCCAAGGAGAAGATGGAGGCGTTCATCCGCACGATGGTCGTGGACCAGTCGCTGGTCACCGACGAGCTGGTCGAGGACCGGTTCGCCTCCGCGACCGCACCGGGCGCGGCCGAGGCGATGGCCTCGATGGGCGCCTCCTTCGCCAGGCCCGACACCTACGAGGAAGGCTTCCTCTGGCGCGAGGCGTACAAGCTGCGCCAGCCGGTCCTGCTCACCTGGGGCAGGGAGGACCGCGTGAACCCTCTCGACGGCGCGCTCGCGGCGCTCAAGCTGATCCCGAAGGCGTCACTGCACGTCTTCCCCAACTGTGGGCACTGGGCCCAGATCGAGGCGGCGGACGAGTTCTTCACCGTGGCTTCGGGGTACCTCGCCCTGCACCAGGAGAGACCCCGACCACGGAGCACGCCCTGAGCCCGCTGAACGATGCACGCCGCACATCGATGAGGAGAGAGTCGTGATCGACATCCGCGCACTCGGCTACGTCCGGGTGGAGAGCACCGACCTCGAGCAGTGGCGGCACTTCGCCGGCAAGGTGCTCGGGCTGGTCGAGGCTCGCGGCCCGAACCCCGACCATCTGTACTTCCGGATGGACGAGATGTCGGCGCGCGTCGTCGTCACTCCCTCCGAGCACGACCGGATGGGCGCCATGGGCTGGGAGGTAGCCGACCATCGCGCCCTGGCCGCGGCGGTCGACCACCTCAAGCACCACGGCGTCGAGGTGGAGGACGCCTCGGCCGAAGAGCTCGCGGAGCGACGGGTGGAGGGCATGGTTCGTCTCCAGGACCCCTTCGAGAACGTCTTCGAGCTCTTCCACGGCGCGAGCTACGAGGCACGTCCGGTCGTGACGCCGTACGCCAACACCTTCGTCACCGCGGAGCAGGGCCTGGGCCACATCGTGCTCCCGGTCACCGACGACGAGGAGGCGCTTCGCTTCTACACCGACGTCCTCGGCTTCCGGCTGCGCGACTCGATGCGGATGCCGGGGGAGTTCGTGGGCAAGGAGCCCGGTTCGACGGCCTGGCTGCGTTTCCTGGGCTGCAACCCTCGCCACCACAGCCTCGCGTTCCTGCCCATGCCGAACCCGGCCAGGTGCGTGCACATCATGGTCGAGGTCGAGAAGCTCGACGACGTCGGCCGCGCGCTCGAGAGGGTGCGCAAGCACAAGGTGCCGCTGAGCGCGACGCTCGGCCGTCACATGAACGACCAGATGGTCTCCTTCTACGTGAAGTCACCCGGCGGCTTCGACGTGGAGTACGGCACCGAGGGGCTCACGGTCGACGACGAGCGCTGGGTGGCGCGGGAGAGCACCGCGGTCAGCTACTGGGGGCATGACTTCAGTGTCGGCCACCAGTGAGGTTCCCGACGGCATGAAGCCGTCCGCCGGCGAGAACTGGCCCAGCCAGGAGCTGATCGACTCCTGGCTCGGCCAGTTCGATCTCGATCTCCGTGAGCCGCTGGTGCCCGTGGCAGGCGACGACCCGGAGGCGGAGAACAGCGCCCGGAAGTTCCGCGACGTACTCGGTCGCTTCTGCACCGGTGTCACCGTTGTGACGAGCATGAGCAACGGTCAACCCGTGGGGATGACGTGCCAGTCGTTCAGCTCGGTGTCGCTCGACCCGCCGCTGGTCCTGTTCTGCCCGGCGAAGAGCTCGCGTGCCTGGCCCCAGATACAGCGTGCCGGGTACTTCTGCGTCAACCTGCTCTCGCATGACCAGCTGGACCTGTCCGACGGCTTCGCCCGAAAGGGCGCCGACAAGTTCGCCGGCGTCTCGTGGCGCCCCTCGGCCACGGGTGCTCCGTTGCTCGAAGGGGTCCTCGGCTGGGTCGACTGCACCATCTACGCCGTGCACGAAGCCGGTGACCACTACGTCGTCATCGGGCGTGTGATGGACCTCGGCGTCGAGGACGCGCCGCACCCCCTGCTGTTCTACCGGGGCCGGTACGCCCGCACGGAGGCCGAGCGCGACCTCGCCGGCTGACCGAGCAGGCGCAAGGCGGAAAAGTCCGAAAACTGGTCCAGCGCACCCCTCTCGGATGTTTGCGGATCATATCTGTGGCCGAGTATGTGAAGCAGGCGTCCGCGAAAGCCGACCAGAGGGGGTCGACTCGGGCGCCGCGCCGAGTCCGCGCTCAGGAGGAGGGAAACCAGAGCGCGGAGCCGGGGACCCACGTTCCTGGGGTGAATCGCACGAGACGACGACCGGCTCCCGGTCCCGATCGAGTGCGTAGGGAGACTTTGCCGCCCGAACCCGTCAGCTAACCCGGTAGGCGTCAGGACAAAGAGAGAGAGCGTCCGCTCGTGGCCGACGGCCGGAAGCGCGTCACACGCGCACTCATGACCTTGTGCATCACCGCCCTCGGCGGCTCGTTGCTCGTTGCCTCACCCAGCTCGGCTGAACCGGACATCGCCGATGTCCAGGTGCGGGTCGACGCTTTGTACCACCAGGCCGAGGTGGCCTCAGAGCGGCTCAACGAGTCGCGCGACCGCCTCGCGCAGGCACAGTCCCGCCTCAGGTCGCTTCGGGCGGACCTGTCCCGGAAACAGGCCGAGGTCGAGGACGCCCGCCGGGAGGTCGTCTCGGCGGTGGTCGCCCAGTCCCAGGGCCAGGCCTTCTCGTCCGCCTCCCAGGTCGCCCTCTCCGACAGTCCGGACGCGTTCCTCGAGCGACTGGTCGTCGTCTCGCAGTACAACGACCAGCAGACCGAGCTGAAGGCGCAGTTCGCCAGCCAGGCCAAGCAGCTGGAGATACGCCAGCAGGCCGCGAGGCGTGAGCTGTCGCAGGTCGCGGAGACCAAGCGCGAGCTGGCCACCCACAAAGCGAAGATCGATGAGAAGGCGAGTGCGGCCAGAAAGCTCCTCGACCGTCTGAAGACCGACGCCGCCGCCGAGGCCGCAGAGCGCGCGGCGAGCGCGTCTCGTGCCCTCGAGCAGAGCCGCGACCCGGTACCCGCGCCGACCTCGCCGGCTCCGACTCCGGCGGCACCTGCACCGTCGCCCTCGGCGTCGGGTCGTGCGGGCGCCGCGGTCGACTACGCGCTGGCCCAGGTCGGCGACGCCTACGTGTGGGGGGCCTCCGGACCTGACGCGTTCGACTGCTCCGGCCTCACCCTGATGGCGTGGGGCCAGGGCGGAGTCAGCCTGCCGCACTCCTCGAGCGGGCAGATGAGCTCGGGGGCCTCCGTGGCGCAGTCCCAGCTCCAGCCGGGCGACCTGGTCTTCTACTACTCACCGGTGAGCCACGTCGGGGTCTACATCGGGAACGGGAAGATCGTCCATGCGGCGAACCCGAGCGACGGCGTCGTCGTCGCACCCGTGTTCTCGATGCCCTACTCCGGCGCTGTCCGGCCCGGATGAGCCCGGAACACCAGCCCGGGACACCAGCGCCCTGACACCGGCGGCGGCGCCGCCGAACCCCGGGAGGGGAGAGCCCGGACGAATGGTCTCCGGGGGCGGTGCGGCGTAGAGTCGGCCGACGATGACTGCCACCACCGTGCACCCCCTGGAGGACGAGGGGCGTGACACGCTACTTCTCGCTGCCCAGCTGGAGCTGCTTGCAGGCGTGGTGGCCGGTCACACCCTCCCGCAGGCGCTCGAGTCACTTCTGCGCGTGGTGGAGCGGGTCTCGACCGGTGGCCTGCTCGCCTCGATCCTCCTCATGGACGATTCGGGCAGGCATCTGTTGCACGGCGCCGCGCCCGAGCCTTCCGGCGGACTACAACGCCGCCATCCACGGCGTCGAGATCGGCCCCGCGGTCGGATCGTGCGGAACCGCGGCGTACCTCCGCCGACAGGTGATCGTCGAGAACATCGGCACCGATCCGCTCTGGGCCGACTTCAAGGCTCTCGCGTTGGGCGCGGGCCTCCAGGCGTGCTGGTCGACGCCGATCGTCGGTGTCGGCGGTCGGGTGCTCGGCACCTTCGCCATGTACTACCCCCAGCCCTCCAGACCCAACCCCAGCGACCTGGCGCTCATCGACGTTCTGGTGCGGACCGTGGCCACGGCGATCGAGCGCAGCCGGCTCGACGAGCAGCGAGAGCGCGAGCTCGCCGAGGAGCGCGCACTCGGGCTGACCTTCCAGCGCAGCCTCCTCCCCGACATCCCCGCTCGCATCGGCTCGGTCGACCTGGCCGCGCGTTACCGCACCGGGGACCCGGGTGTGCACGTGGGCGGTGACTGGTTCGACGCGATCGCCGTCGACGACGGGCTGGTCCTGGTCGTCGGCGACGTACAGGGCCACGACGTGCAGGCGGCGGCCCTGATGGGCCAGCTGCGCACCGTCGTCCGGGCCAGCGCATGTGAGGGCCACCCGCCGGCAGGCGTGCTGGCCCGGACCGCGGACTACCTCGACCGGCTCGACAGTGAGCTGCTGGCCACGGTCCTCGTCGTCCACCTCGACGTCGAGGCACGCCTCGCGACAGTGGCCTGTGCCGGCCACCTTCCGCCCATCGTCCTCGGGACCGGCGACGAGGGCACCTCTCTGAGCCAGGTCGAGGTCGCGACCGGTCCACCTCTGGGGATCGGTCAGCGCTGGGAGGAGCGGAGCTCGCACCTGCCGGCAGGAGCGGTCCTGCTGCTCTACACCGACGGTCTGGTGGAGACCCGGACCTGGGACATCGACGAGGGGATAGGACGGCTCGTCGCCCTGCTCGAGACCCTGCCGCCCGCCGCTGGTCCCTCGCGTGTCCTCGACACCGCGCTGGGCCTACTCCCCGCCGGCAACCGCGGTGACGATGTCGCCGTGCTCGCTGCCCTCGTCCCGCCGAGCGTGAGCGCGTCGTCGCGGCGGGTCGAGCGTTCGCTGCCGGAGCACCCCATGTCAGTGCCGCTGGCACGTTCATGGGCCGAGGGCTGGCTCGCGGGCTCCGACGTGCCGTCCGACCGGAGCGACGCGGTCCTGCTCGTCATCTCCGAGCTGGTCACGAACGCGGTGCGACAGGGCGACGGGCCGGTGCGGGTCACGCTCGACGCCGCGGACGACTCGCTGCTCATCGAGGTGTTCGACAGCGGCCACCGGCTGCCGACGCTGAGCGAATCCGCCCTCGACTCCACCGGTGGCCGTGGCCTGCACTTGATCGACACGGTCTGCGACGACTGGGGAGTGCGCGAGGAGCTGCAGGGCAAGACGGTCTGGGCCCGGCTGTCCTGGTGAGCAGCGCGCCCGCCGCGGCGGGTGCCTGGCCGCGCGACTGAGGCGCCGAGGCAGGACGGCGGAGGTCAGGCGGTGCCGAAAGCTCACGCGAGAAGGTCGGCGTCCTCGCGCAGGACTCTGTCCATCGAGTACTCCGCGAGCGCGGCGATGGTCATCGACGGGTTGCATGCCGCGCAGGAGCCCGCGATCCGCGAGCCGTCCATGACGTAGAGGCCCCTCTGGCCGAGCACCCGTCCCGCGTCGTCGACCGCGGTGCCGAACGGCATTCCTCCCACGGCGTGGAAGGTGGTGTCGTCGAAGAGGTTCGAGTCGGCGTTGATGTGGAACGGGGTGTCGCTCGTGAGCTTCTCCACTGCGGCGTCGAGGACCGGCTTGGTGTCGGCCTCCTTCGACTTGTCCCACACCGGGATCGCGTCGTCGCGCACCGCGTCGTACTGCCAGTAGCCGGTCTCGTTCGTCACCATGAACCCAGCCACGGTGTAGGTGTTGACGTCAGCCGGCAGCGGGAGTGGTCCCGTGGTCATGGTGAGTGCGCGTGCCGGGTCAGACCAGTCGCGGGCGCCCATCGCAACAGGGCCCGCCTGGTAGGCGCCGGGGCTGTCCTGGGTCGTGACGGCCGCGTAGACACGCTCCCCGTTGGTGCCCCAGCCCGTGCCGACACCGTCCGGCAGGTCGGGGATCAAACCCTTGTCGCGGGCCTTGACCATCAGCCGCGTCGTGCCGGGAGAGCCCGCACCGAGGAACAGGGCGCCTGTGGTGATCCTCTTGCGCTCCAGGACCTGGCCGCCGGTCGAGATCCGCTCGCACTCGATGACCCACTCGCCCTTGGGGCTACGGGAGACGTCCGCGACACGGTGCAGCGGTGCGACCTGGACGTTGCCGGTGGCGACGGCCTGGGCCAGGTAGGTGACGTCGACGGAGTAGCGGCCACCGTTGTTGCAGCCGAAGGTCATGTCACCGGTGATGTAGGACGCAGGCAGCTCGCCACGCAGCTCCTGCCGCACGATGTCCCAGTCGGTCGGTGAGTCGATCCGGAACGTGTCGAAGCCGGCCTCACGTCCGCGCTTCTGGAACAGGCGCGGCGCGAGGTAACGGGGATCGGCGAGGACGTCGTCGGGGATCGGCGAGACCCGGAGGTCACGCGCCACGCGCCGGTAGTGGTCGCGGTCGAGCTGCTCGTAGTCGATCGAGCTCGACACGGTCAGCGCGAAGGAGGCCTGCTGGGGCTGGACGGTCATGCCGTGATAGCTGATGGAGCCACCACCCACGGCGGCGACGCACATCACGTCGATGGCGACGCCCCGGACCCGCTCGATGAGGCCGGTGTAGGGCACGAAGGCGTTCGGGTTCGTCGGCGGCACCGGCATCGTCGGGACCGGGGACAGCCACGACGAGCGGTGGTCGTTGTTCGAAAGGGTCGGGAAGGTGTCCGACCCGGGCCCGGTCGGCCAGCGCATGCCGCGCTCGAGGACGAGCGTCTTGACGCCTGCCCGGCCGAGCCGCCGTGCGGTCACCCCGCCGCCGAAGCCCGACCCGATGACGACGGCCTGCCGGCGCTCCTCGGTCACCGGTACGGGGAGGATGCTCGCCCGGGCAGGACTCGCCACGCTGGCCGCTGCGATACCCGCGGCAGCTCCCAGGAACCCCCGCCTCGACAGTCCGCCGCCCATGCTCTCGACCTTCCGCTTCGCATCCAGGGCCCGTTCCCTGGCGAGACGAACTAGATCAGGTTTCACCGGTTACGAGCGCTCAGATCCAGGATCCGGACGTAACTGGGTGGGTCCTCAGTTGGTCGCGACTGCCGAGGTCGGATGTGCTTCATCAGTCGACGGCTGGGCGTTTCGACGCGCGAAAAAGCTCCCGCTCCCAATGCGCGCCACATCGACCGAGAAGCCCGTGCCGAGCTCGCCCTCGGACTCGGTCTGTGGGCGGTCGAGGGCGTGGCGGTAGATCGTCGCGGTGCTGCCGTCCCACCGACCATCGGGCCGTGGCGCCCGACGCGTGCGACGTCGTATCCGCGAGCGGCGAATGAGTCGTAAGCGGCACACGTGTCCTGAGTCGCGGTGGCTGTTTCGCTGACTCCGAACCAATCGGCATGACCGCGCGGTCCGCCGCTATATCCGGGCGTTTCTGGTGTCGCTTGCAGGGTCAGGCCGGGCCGCCATCAGCCGGGATTGCGTGGCGGCCGAGGAAGTCCGCGAGCGCGTCCGCGATCTGGGGTGTGTGCGTCAGGGCCAGGGAGTGATCGGCGCCGGTGAGCAGTACGTCCTCGGCCTGGGCAACCAGGCCCGGACCAGGTCCCGGACCTCGGCGAACCAGGGACCGCTGTCGCTGCCGCTGATCTGGAGCACCGGGCAGTTGACGTGGCGCGCGTCTTCGACGGTCGAAGTGCCAGGACAACAAGGCCGGCAGGTCGGTGTCGAAGAACGTCGCGGTGTCGCGCTGCATCTGCTCGGCCGCGCCCGGCAGACGCTGCTCGACCTCGTTTCGCCAGTTAGGCCCGATCACGAGGGCAAGGAACTCCTCGAGCGCCGTGCCCGGCCCGTGCGCCCGACTCGTCTCCATGAGTCGGGAGTTCGCCGCGCGAAACTCGCCGGAGCTCGGTACGTGCACCGGAGGAGGTTCGATCAGGGTCAGGGTGTGCACGTGCTCCGCGGCGTCAACGGCAAGTTGCAGGCCAACGGCGCCGCTGTACGAGTAGCCGACGATGTGGACCTTGTGCAGCCCCAGCGCGACGATGAGATCTCGACAGTCGGCGGCATCTCGAACCACGGACCCGGAGCCATGGACCGGGCTGCTGCCCGCGTAGCCGCGCCGGTGGTAGACGATCGCACGGTACCCGCCACGGGCATCGAGCTGTTCGGCCAGCGGCGCCAACTCGTCGGCTGTCAGCGCTGTCTGCACCAGGACGACGGGCTCCCCCGTCCCCACGTCGTGGACCTCCAGCTCGATGTCGCCGACCTCGACGAGCCGCATCCTTGCAGAGTAGCCGCGAAGGCCGCTCGGCGCTCTGACTACGCGCGCTACGTTCGTGCGACTCCGGCCGGGCCGACTGGCTATCGCGTGTGAGTGCTGCCGCTCGGCGGCTCCTTCATGTTGAAGGCGGACATCACACCTCGGATCGCGGGCCAGAGGATGACGGGGAAGATGATGACGACGGCAAGGGCACCGAAGCCGAGCATCCACAAGTCACTGTCCGACCAGAGCGGCCAGGCGACGGAACCGATCAGACACAGCGCGAAGAGGACATAAGCCGCCCACACCCAGCCCTTGTTCATGCCGCCAGCCTAGAACGACCGCCTGACGACAGTCCGCTCAACGGCCCGGCTCGATGATGCGCGCCAACCGGGGCGACTCCGTGCGGATCGCGGCAGACCTGCAAGCGATCAGATTCGGAGAGTGCTGACCCGCTGGCCGCTACCGGAACCGAGCCTGCCGAAGCAGGTCGGCAAATGCCATTAGATCCGTACGTTGCGGCGTTCCGGGGACGCGGCTCTGGGCGGGCGATACGTTCGATTGTCCCTTCCGTTCGCACGATCGGAGACAATGTGAATACCTATCGAAGGCTTGCACTCATCGGCGGAGTGCTGTGGCTCATTACATTTGCTACTTCGATTCCCGCGTTTTTCTTTTTCTACGCACCGGTCCTGGATGACGTCAACTACATCGTCGGGTCCGGCGAGGATGCCAGGATCGCTACAGGTGCACTTCTTGAGATGTTGTTGATTCTGGCCAATGTCGGAACAGCCCTCGCCTTTCTTCCCATCCTGAGGCGGCAGAACTACGCGCTGGCTCATGGGTTTCTCGCGGCGCGGATCATGGAGTGCGTCTTCATCGCGGTGGGCATCGTCAGCATGCTCGCAATCCTGACGCTACGTTCGGATAGCGCTGAAGGGTCAGCGAGCCTCATAACGGCAGGCGAATCACTCGTCGCGATCCACGACGCAACATTCCTGCTCGGCCCCGGCTTCATGGTCGGTGTCGGGAATGGACTGATCCTGGGCTATCTCATGTACCGGTCCGGCCTGGTTCCGCGCGGCTTGGCCATCTTGGCGCTGGTCGCCGGTCCCCTGCTCATTGTTTCTGGGGTCCTCGTAATGTACGACGTCATCGAGGCAGGTTCGCCCGTGCAGGGTCTCATGAGCGTGCCCGAGGCACTCTGGGAGCTGTCTCTGGGCCTCTACCTCGTCTTCAAAGGATTCAAGCCCGCACCGGTTCTCTCGGACGCCTCGCCACCCGACAGGGACAGGACGGCTTATCAGGCGGCCTGAACGCCAGCGACGGCGCTACGCCACGCCTCCTCTTGGGATCCTGAGATTCGGCACGCTTCCCTCTGGATGCTCGGCTCGATCAACCTTCGTGACCAGGCACCCGCACATCGCCATGACAGTGCATGCGCTCCCGTTGCTCACCTGCCCGAACTGTGCCGCCCCAGTACGGTTGATCGGGAGCGGGTCGGGTTGCCCTGCCCGCCGACATCAGAGTGTCGTCGTACGCCCCGGAGCAGACGAGAGCCTAGAGTCCGGGCGTGCACGTCTGCTCACTCGGCTTCCAGACCGACCTCGCGCTGCTCCGTCTCGGCGGCAGCCTGGTCGAGGACCGCGGCGACCACATCGCGGTGCGGTCCCCGCACAACCCCGGCCACTGGTGGGGGAACTTCCTCCTGCTGGAGTCCCCACCGGCCACCGAGGACACCGACCGATGGCTCGAGGCGTTCGCAGCCGAGTTCCCACAGGCCCAGCATGTCGCGCTCGGTTTCGACGGAGTCGACGGCCGATCCGACACCCTGCGCTCCTTCACCGAGAGAGGACTGTCCGTCGAGGGCCAGGCGGTCATGACCGCCAGCGCGGTCCATGAGCCCCCTCGCCCGAACCGTGACGCGGAGTACCGAACGCTTTCGAGTGACACGGACTGGGACCAGCTCGTCGACCTCCGCATGGCGTGCATCGACGAGGGGCTCGACCCGACGTCCTACCGCGAGTTCGCGGTCGCGAAGGTGGCGACCATCAGAGGGCTCGTCGAAAGTGGTCACGGCTCGTGGTTCGGCGCCTTCGAGGAGGGGCGTCTGCTCTCCGGGATGGGGCTCTTCCGGGCCGGCCCGGAGCTTGCGCGCTTCCAGTCCGTCGAGACCCGCCCCGACGCTCGAGGCCGGGGGCTCGCCGGGACGCTGGTGTACCACGCGAGCAGACGAGGCTTCGCCGAGCTGGGGGCGCGCAAGCTCGTCATGGTGGCCGACCCGGAGTACTCGGCCATCCGCATCTACCGGTCCGTCGGGTTCGTGGAGACCGAGACCCAGCTACAGGCCGAGAGGCAGCCGCGCCCCGGCACCTGACTGGGTGTGTCAGCCCGCGAAACCGTACAGGTCGAAGAGTCTGTGACGATGCTCGTGCGCCTGACCGAACAGCTGGGACAGAGCGTGTGCCCGCTTGAAGTAGAGCTGCGCGTCGTGCTCCCACGTGATCGCGATGCCGCCGTGCAGCTGCACCGTCTCCGCGGCAACGTGGCCGAGGGCCTCCGAGCACCAGGCCTTGGCGGTCGCAGCCCGGCACGGCAGATCCTCGTCGCGCTGGGCGGCGGACCAGCTCGCGGCCCACGACGCGGAGCGCGCGGTCTCGACCTCGACGAGCATGTCGGCCATCCGGTGCTTGAGGGCTTGGAAGGACCCGATGGGCCGGCCGAACTGGACGCGTTCCTTGGCATAGGCCACCGTCATGTCGAGGCAGCGCTGGGCCGCGCCGACCTGGAGTGCGCTCACCGCGCTGCACGCGACGTCGCGCAGCGTCGGGAGGAAGGTGCTCGCGTCGGCGCTGACCAGGGTCGCGTCCGCTGAGTCGAGCTCGACGGTCGCGAGCCGGAGGGTCTGGTCCATCGTCGCCGAGGCAGTACGTCGGACGCGCGGCTGTTGCGGCTCGACCCGGAGCAGCGCGGGCACCGGATGAGCCCTGCGCGAGCACCAGCAGGACGTCGGCATGGTCCCCGTCGAGGACGTATGAGGCTGTCCCGTCGACGGTCCACCCGTCGTCGGACGAGGTGGCGGAGACCGGGAGGCGCTCGGTCGGCCAGCGCCCGTCGACGCCCGCCCAGGCCAGCGCTGCCACCGTGGAGCCGGAGGCGATACCCGGCAGGAGCTCCGCGCACGAGGTCTCGTCGCCCGAGAGGAGCAGCGCCTGGGCGGCGAGAACACCGGATCCGAGCAGGGGGGAGGGGGTCAGCGCGGCGCCGAGCTCCTCCAGGACGAGGTGGGTCTCGAACAGCGTGAACCCCGCGCCGCCGTACTCCTCGGGGACGGCGAGCGCGGCTGCCCCGACCTGCTCGCACAGCACCGACCAGAGTGACTCGTCGTAGCCACGCGGCCCCTCGACAGCCGCTCGAACCGCCTGGGAGCCCGATCGCTTGTGGAGCAGGTCGCGGACCATGCCGGCGAGCTCTGCCTGCTCCTCGCTGAGCGCGAACAGCACGTTCAGACACCCACCGTCTCGACGTCGGAGGTGATGGCTGCGAGGACGCGTGCGCGATGGAGCGCGGGTGTGCCCCACGCCGTCACGAGGGCGCGGACCTTGGTGATCCAGAGTCCGAGGTCGTGCTCGGCGGTGTAACCGATCGCGCCATGGACCTGCAGGGCGGTACGCGCCGCGGCGTAGGCCGCGTCGCCGACGGCGACCTTCGCCGCCGACACGTCGCGGCCCATGTCGAGGGAGCCGGCATGAAGGGACAGGGCGGCGACATAGACCAGCGGTCGCGCGAAGTCCAAGGCGACCCGGACGTCGGCCATGGCGTGCTTGAGCGCCTGGAACTCGCCGATCGCCCGGCCGAACTGCTTGCGCTGCCCTGCGTAGCCGACCGCCTCGTGCAGCAGCCTCTCGCCGGCACCGAGCAGCTGTGCGGCGCAGGCCAGTGCCGCCGTGTCGAAGGCTCGCTCCACCGTGGGTTCGTCGAGGACCGCCACCTCGGCTCCCACTTCCAGGGGGAAGAGCCGGCGTGCCGGGGTCCACCGACCGCTGGAGTGGGCCGGGTTCGCCGCGGCGGAGGAGTGTCCGGTCGAGGACGAGGCACACGCCCGCGACGTCGGCGTCGAGTGCGAACGGATGGACCGTCGGCACGGCGAGGGTCGCCTGAGTCTCGCCGGTGACGATGCCGGCCAGCAGCTCGTCCTCCTGCGTGTTGGGCAGCAGTGCGGGCAGCAGGGCGACGCTCTCCACCCACGGCCCCGGCACGGCGTGCCTCCCGAGCGCCTCGAAGGCCACCACGAGGTCCACCTCGTCGGCGCCGAGCCCGCCTTGGTCCTCGGGCACGAGCAGCCCGGTCACGCCGAGCTCGGCGAGCCGGTGCCACAGCTTGAGCCCCGGTCCGGGCTCGCCGGCGCCCCAGGCGCGTGCGAGGCGCGGGGTGTCGGACGACGCGAGCAGGTCGTCGAGCACCTCACCGAAGCCCTGCTGCTCCTCGGTCAGTGCGAACCTCATCGGCGTGCCTCCCTGGGCAGGCCGAGCAGCCGCTCGGCGACGATGTTGCGCTGGATCTCGTTCGTCCCGGCATAGATCGGCCCGGCGAGCGAGAAGAGGTAGCCCTCGCTCCAGCGTCCGCCGTCGGGTGCGGTGCACCTCGCAGCTCCGACTCCGGGCCGAGCAGGTCGAGCGCGGTCTCGTGCAGCGGAGATGTCGAGCTCGGACCAGAACAGCTTGTTCACACTCCCGGCCGCGCCCATATCGCCGCCGGCTGCGAGACGTGTGACCGTGCCCCAGGTGTAGGCGCGGTAGGCCTGGGCGCCGATCCAGGCGTCGACGACCCGGTCCGCGGCCGACGACGCTCTATGGCCGTCCTCCACTCGGCGCCACAGGCCGACGAGGCGGTCCGCCGCCGCGCAGAAGCGGCCGGGAGAACGCAGTGACAGACCACGCTCGTTGCCCGCAGTGCTCATCGCGACGCGCCATCCCTCACCCGGTGCGCCGAGTACGTCGCTGTCGGGGACGAAGACGTCGTCGAAGAAGATCTCGGCGAAGCCCGGCTCGCCGTCGAGCTGCGCGATCGGCCGGACGGTCAGCCCGTCGGCGTCGAGCGGGAAGAGGAAGTAGGTCAGTCCTCGATGCCGTTCGGCGCCCGGGTCGGATCGGAAGAGTCCGAACCCCCAGTCTGCGAAGGCGGCTCGCGACGACCACGTCTTCTGCCCGTTCAGGCGCCAGCCGCCACGTGCGTCGTCCCGGACGGCGGTGCTGCGGATGGAGGCCAGGTCGCTTCCTGCCTCGGGCTCGGGACCACGCCTGTGCCCAGACCTGCTCACCGGTCGCCATCGACGGCAGGAAGCGGTCCTGCTGCTCCTGCGTGCCGTGCTCGAAGAGGATCGGCGCGAGCAGGAAGATGCCGTTCTGGCCGACCCGCCCGGGTGCGCCGCTTCGGTAGTACTCCTCCTCGAAGATCACCCACTCGAGAAGGGAAGCGTCGCGGCCGTGGTACTCCCGGGGCCACGACACGACCGACCAGCGGTGTTCGGCGAGCAGTGCCTCCCACTCCTTGTGGGCACGGAAGCCCTCCGCGGTGTCCATCGACGGCAGAGGGGTGGCGGGCACGTTCTCCGCAAGCCAGGCGCGCGCCTCGGCCCGGAAGGTCTTCGCGCTCTCGTCGAGGTCGAGGTTCACCGCTGCTCCGTCGATCGCGGCTGTCGAGACCCGTCGCGCATGCTGCGCGCGTCCATTCCGGCCAGGGAGTCCTTGCCGACCTCGGCGTTGTGGGCGTGCGCGAAGTGGTGCAGGCCGAACACCGAGTCCATGCCGGTCCGCATGCCCTGGAGGTCCTCGGCCTGGTTCACGGCCTTCTTGGTGAGCGCGAGGCCGAACCGAGGCATCGCGCTGATCCGCTCGGCCATCGCGATCGTGGTCGACTCGAGCTCGTCACGCGGCACGACCTGGTTGACCATTCCGGCTTGCGGGCCCGCTGTGCGGTGAACCGGTCCCCGGTGAACAGGAACTCCTTGGCGGCGCGAGGGTTCATCACCCACGGGTGTGCGAAGTACTCCACGCCGGGAATCCCCATCTTCACCACCGGGTCGGAGAAGAAGGCGTCTTCGGAGGCGATGATGAAGTTGCACGACCAGGCGAGCATGAGGCCGCCGGCGATGCAGGCGCCGTGGACCATCGCGATCAGCGGCTTCGGGATCTCGCGCCAGCGCCGGCACATGCCGAGGTACACCTCCGACTCGCGCGCGAAGCGCAGGTCGCCGCCCTCCTTGTCGGTGTGGGCCCCAACGCACATCACTGCCTTGCGCTCGAAGGTCTCGTCGACGTCTCGCCCCGGAGTGCCGATGTCGTGGCCGGCGCAGAAGTGCTTGCCGTTGCCGGAGAGCACGATGACCTTTACCTCGTCGTCGTCGACGGCGCGCGTGAAGGCGGCGTCGAGGGCGTAGGTCATTTGGAGTTCTGCGCGTTGCGGTACTCCGGACGGTTCAGCGTCACCAGCGCGACCGTCCCGCGGCGTCGTAGGTCACGACCTCCTCGTCGGGGGCTGCGGGATCCGGCGGGGGCGTGCTCTCGGTCATGGCGTGCGCTCAACTCGCGTTTGAGGACCTTGCCCGAAGGGTTGCGGGGGAGGTCGTCGATGAAGGTGATGCCGCGGGGCACCTTGAAGTTCGCCAGACGTTCCTTGGCGTAGGCGGTCACGGCGTCCTCGTCGAGGTCCGACCCGGGGCGCCGTACGACGAAGGCGTGCCCGACCTCGCCGAGCCGCTCGTCCGGAACTCCGACGACGGCGGACTCGACCACCCCGTCGAGCCGGGCGAGGACCTGCTCGACCTCCGCGGGGTAGACGTTGAAGCCGCCGACGATGAAGACGTCCTTGAGCCTGTCGGTGATCTTGAGGTAGCCGTCCTCGTCGAGACGGCCGATGTCGCCGGTGTGCAGCCAGCCGTCGAGGTCGATCGCCTCCGCGGTCGCCTCCGGATCGTCGAGATAGCCGAGCATCACGTTCTCGCCGCGGAGCAGCACCTCGCCCTCCTCGCCGGTGAGGACGGAGTCGTTGCTGCCGGGTGCGGCGACGCGGACCTCGAGGCCGGCCGCTGCACGTCCGCAGGTGTTCGCCACGCGGGCGTCCGGGTCGCCCGGGCGGCACATGGTCGCGACGACGGCCTCTGTCAGGCCGTAGGCGGTCAGCACGGTGTCGAAGCCCGTCTCGGACTGCATGCGCTCGACGAGGGCTACGGGGACGGTCGCGGCGCCCGTGACGGCGAGCCTCAGCGACGACAGGTCGCGCTCGTCCCGCTCGGTCGACTCGAGCATCGCCTGG